>CAKUZL010000022.1 GCA_934718085.1 uncultured Candidatus Melainabacteria bacterium | reverse complement strand
GGTTCGGCGGGTTCGGCGGGTTCGGCGGGTTCGGCAGGTTCGGCGGGTTCGGCAGGTTCGGCGGGTTCGGCAGGTTCGGCAGGTTCGGCAGGTTCGGCAAGTTCGGCGGGTTCGGCTTGAGTACCGTACAACCAAATTTCACCGAAATAACAAAAACAGCAAAAATACCGAAATATCAGACATTTCCGACCACAAAAGCAAAAAACTCAGACCCGACAGAGCCTTTTTTCCCCGAAAAATCAACAATTCAGCACACACTCGATCGCAGAGCAAACTTTCAAAACACGCAAATCTTCCTTCAATTCGACAAGGTAAAGGCGAAAACCGAAATTTTCGCCTTTAATAAAAATATTAAATTTAATAAAATTATTTCAACAACGAGTGACCCGTCATTTCCGCGGGTTTTTCGATTCCCATCAAATCCAAAACCGTGGGAGCAACGTCGCACAAAGCTCCGCCGTCTTTAAGTCCGTGATTGTCATTGATAAGAAACAACGGAACCGGGTTTGTCGTGTGCGCGGTAAAGGGTTTGTGAGTTTTGTCGTCTTCCATGCATTCCGCGTTACCGTGGTCTGCCGTCAAAAGCATTTTAATATCGGTCTTTTTGACCGCTTCGACAATTCTTCCGACACATTCGTCAACGGTTTCGCACGCTTTGACCGCTGCGTCAAAAACGCCGGTATGACCGACCATATCAGGGTTTGCAAAATTCACGAGAATGAAACCGTAATCTTCGTTGTCGATTGCGTCCAAAACTTTTTCGCAAACTTCGGGCGCGCTCATTTCGGGTTGAAGGTCATAGGTTTTGACTTTCGGGGAATTCACCAAAACTCTTGTTTCATAGCGACCGGGTAATTCTTCTCCGCCGTTGAAGAAAAACGTAACGTGAGCGTATTTTTCGGTTTCTGCGGTTCTGAACTGTCTGATTTCGTGCGCATCAAGGACTTTTCCGAGGGTATTTTCGATTGCGTGAGGCGGAAAAGCAACGGGCACGAGGAAAGTTTCATCGTACTGCGTAAACGTCGCGTAGTAAAGGTTTTCGCGAACTTCGTCACGGTCAAAGCCGGTAAAGTTTTCGAACGTTAAGGCTTTGGTAATTTCTCTTGCTCTGTCCGGGCGGAAATTGAAGAAAATTACCGCATCGTTGTCACAAATTCTGGATTTTTCGTCGCCCGTAACATACGGGAGAACAAATTCATCGGTTTCACCCGCGGCATAAGACTTTTCGACAGCTTCGACGGCATTCGCCGCTTTTTTGCCGTAGCCCGAAACCAGGCATTCGTAAGCCTTTTTGACCCTGTCCCAACGGTTGTCTCTGTCCATAACGTAATAGCGACCCATAACGCTTGCGATACGGGGCAAATTGCGTTCTTTCAGACGATTTTCGACAATTTCGAGATATTTTATCGCGCTTTGAGGAGGCGTATCTCTACCGTCCAAAAATGCGTGGACGTAAACTTTTTTCAACTTCGATTTTGCCGCCAAATCAATCAAAGCAAGCAAATGGTCAATCGAACTATGAACGCCGCCGTCCGAAACCAGCCCCATAAGGTGCAACGAAGAATTATTCTTTTTCGCGTGGTCGACAGCTTCGGTCAAAACGTCGTTTTCAAAGAAACTTCCGTCTTTGATGGAATTGTTGATTTTCGTCAATTCCTGATAAACGACTCTGCCGGCGCCCAAATTGAGGTGACCGACTTCGGAATTTCCCATCTGACCGTCGGGAAGCCCGACGTATTCGCCGCTTGCGTTGATTTCGGTATTCGAAACCGTTTTGAGCAAATTATCAATATTCGGTGTAGCGGCGGTTTTGACGGCGTCTTTCGAACATCCGTTGCTTTCGCCGAACCCGTCCATAATGCATAAAAGAACTCTGTTTGTCATGCTTTTTTCCTTCTTTAATTCACGTAATCATTTTAACACAGAAAAAACTTCGTCAAGCGGTTTAAGGGTAAAAATTCGTAACGAAAAACGCCGTCGAAACGACCAAAATCGCCTGAATTATCGTAAAATACCGCAAATTCTTATAGGACGCACATCTTCCGATTAAAAACGGTGAAATTCCCGCAAAAAGTAATGCAGCACCGCAAATTCGCGGCACGAAAAACATTCCGACAATGCACGCAACGCAATAAAACGCAGTCGCAAACGCCCCGATCGTCACAAATTTCTCGCGCATAAAGCGATTTTTTATCCGAAACAATTTGAATTCGCCCGCCAACATATAAAACGCCAAAAAAAGGCTCAATACCGCGAAACCCGCCGAAAAACTCACGCCGGAACCTCCTTTCGCACGCCGGAAAGCCGCTCGAAAAATTGCAGCGATTTTTCGTAAACAAACTCTTTCTCGTTGTCGTACAAGACCATGTGGTAACTGTCTTCGAGAATGACAAGCTCTTTATCCTTCGACGAAACGTTTTCATACGCGCAATAAGCACTCTTCGGACTCGTCAAATCGTCTTCTCGCGAATGAACGACAAGCAGCGGAACTTCAATTTTTGCAAGGTTTTCCCTGACTTCGCCCGATAAACGCAACAGTTCGTATATCGCGCACATCGGAAAATTGTCGAGACTTACGTCGCTTTTTTCAATCAAACCCTTGATAATGTTTCGGGTTCGAACATTTTTTATCCCGTACGGTTCGCACTCGGGATACGTATAATAATACCGAAAAACGGTGTTCAAACCGAACGGCATCAAAAACGAATACCACGGAAGTCGCCAACCGTCCAAAAACAAGGTTGTCGAAAACGCCGCGACACCCTTCACACGAGCACCGAAATTCTCCGCAACTGCAAGCGAAAGTACCGCACCGAGACAAATTCCGCCGAGATAAACTTCCTCGTATTTTTGAGAAATCTCCTCAAACCTTTTTTCCGCAAACTCAATCCATTCCTCGAATTTCACGGTATAAATGTCGTCCGCGAAATCTCCGTGCCCCGGCAAACAATCCGCAAAAACGTCAAAACCGTTATTCGACAAGAATTTTCCGTACTTTTTCAGTTCGAACGGTGTTCCCGTCAATCCGTGAAACAAAATGACGGCGCGTTTATTGGCGTTTTCGGGAGCAACAAAGGAAAAACTAAGCGTCAAACTTTGTGCACCTCGTGAACAAAATATCCAAAAGTTCAATCGCCATATCAATTTCCGCGTACGAAATATAAAGCGAAGGAACAAACGTTATGATATTTTTATAAAATCCGCCGTTGTGCAAAATAATTCCGCAACGTTTTCCGTTATATTCCAAATCGCCTTTAAGCCCCTCTTCAAGCATTTTTGCGCACAATTCCTTGTTCGGAGAAATCCCGTCCTCCTTAACAAGTTCCGCCCTCAGGGCAAGCCCGAGTCCGCCGACCTCTCCGATACACTTATACTTGTCTTTCAGACGTTTTAAACCTTCTTTGAAATATTTGCTTTTTTCGGCAACCATAGTTTCGAAATCTTCTTCTTCGATAAGCTTCATAACTTCGTAGCCGGCGCGCGTTCCGATGGGGTTTGAGCAGAACGTCGAGTGTGCGCTTCCCGGAGGAAACGCCTTCGGATTGATGTATTGTTCTTTCGCCCAAAATCCCGAAAGCGGGTTCATTCCGTTCGTCAAAGATTTTGCAAAAACAATGATATCGGGCGTTACACCGTAATTCTCGATTGCCCAAAGTTTTCCCGTTCTGTAAAAGCCCATTTGAATTTCGTCGTCGACGTACATAATTCCGAACTTGTCCAAAACTTTTTTCAGCTCTTTGAAATACCCCTGAGGAGCCTCGATGTAGCCGCCGGTGCCCAAAACGGGTTCTCCGATAAACGCCTTGTACTCGGTTTCGCCCGTCGAAGGGTCGATAAAGCCTTTGTATTCGCTGTCAAACTGCTTTTCGAAATGCTTTACGCAATAAAAATCACAGCTGTCGCATTTTTTGTCGAACGGACATCTGAAACAGTACGGGAACGGTATAAAATGAGCCCTGTCGCCGTAATGTCCGTAATTTTCGCGATATTTAAAATTTGATGAAATCGCCGTTGTTGCGACGGTTTTGCCGTGATAACCGCCCTGAAACGCAAACAACCCGTTTCTCCCGGTCGTTTTTCTGACCACTTTCAAAGCGTCTTCGACGGACTGAGCACCCCCGACGTTGAAATTCACCCGGCCGTCCTCTCCGAACCTGTCTTTGCAGGCTTTGCACAACTTCTCGGAAAGCAACACCTTCGATTCGTGAACGTATTTCGGCGTAATCTGCGGAAGCGTGTTCATTTGGTCGATTACGGCGTCAATAATTCTTTTATTTTTATACCCGAAATTCGCCGCCGAAAAATACATTTGCAAGTCCAAATACGGAACGTCCTTCGAGTCGAACATAAACGAACCTTCACATCCGCGGAAGACCTTGGGTTCCGCCGCATAATGCGCGGTATCCGCGAACGAACAATATTTAGCGTCTTTTTCCCGTAACTCCGTGTCAGATATTAAGTCCGAGCGAATCATAGTTTATCACCTCATTAAAATCGGAATAAGGAACAAAATTAATATTCCTCTTTATACAATATTGCGAAAGTGCTTTTTTTGCAAACAAAACATCGGCATTTTTGCACACACAATAGTCCGAAACGCCGTCTCCGACGTAATATACGGTATCGTAACGTTTCTTAAAACGGTTTAAAATTTCACATTTGCAAGTACCCGCATTTATCCCGCAATCGCCGTGCGCATTGGGAAAAGAGGGATAAAATTCTCCGTTTTCGAACTTCAAAGAATTCGTAAAAACTTCGATTTCACCGAGCCCGTGATTTTTTAAAACATTTTTTATGAACAAATCAAATCCGTCACTGACAACGGCAACCGAAATCCCTGCCGCACAAGCCTTTTCGTAAAAATCGACGAAATACTCGTCCAACTCGACAGATTGTAAATAATTGTAAAGAGTTTTTTCGTCCATGCCGCGAACAAGCGCAAATTGCTTTTTCAATAACTCGCGAGAACCGATTTTGCCCTCGTTCCAAAGCATCTCAAGCTCGTACCAACTCTCGTCCGCAAATTTTGACAAAAAATCGTTGATTACGTCCACTTTTGTAATCGTTCCGTCAAAATCGCACAATACAGCCTGTTTGTTTTCCATAAAAAAATTTTATTACAAAAAAAAGTTATATCAAGCATGCTTTTCGGACGCGCGGTTTCAAAAACGGGTATTTTACGAAAGAAAATAACTTATATCGCGAAAATACCGCTTTTGAACGGAAATCGACATTTCAATTTCACGGTTAGGGAAGGATTTTATAAAAAAGTCTCCTCACAGCTTGTTGACATGCATTCCTTCGCTTAACGGTTCACGCCGTCCGCATTGAAGTACATGCCGACACTCCCCGATTTTCGTCACTTCGGCATGCCCAAAAGAGAAAAAAATTTTTTAATATTGTTTTACAAATTCTTAAGCATTCTCAATCCCCCGATTTAACAGGCTTTTTAAGATTTTAAAAATATTTTTTATTTTTTGAAAAAAAATGCTTGCAAAAAATTTTTGTTTAGAGTAATATTTTTTTGTCGGAACTTCAAAATAAAAATGGAATTTTGAACGAACCGAGAACTCGGGGGATTAGCTCAGTTGGTAGAGCGCCTGTTTTGCACGCAGGATGTCAGGAGTTCGAGTCTCCTATCCTCCATTCTTAAAAGAAAGAGCCGCTAAAGGCTCTTTTTTGTTGCAACAAAAGGGTTTGCAAAGTTCGAACAAATTAAACGGGCGTTCAGATTGCGGCAAAACTTGCAAAGCAAAAAAATTTACAAAGTGTAATTAGACATTTAAAATTAAAATGTCTGACACATAAAATATAAATTTTAAAATTAACGATTTTAAGAGAAGAATTTATAAAACTAAATGTCCGACATTTTAAAAATTTGACATATATTTATAAAATTATTTGTCCGACAAATAG
>CAKUZL010000021.1 GCA_934718085.1 uncultured Candidatus Melainabacteria bacterium | reverse complement strand
GGCAAAGCATGCCCGAAAATACAAACCTTATGAAGCAAAATGCGGCATGCCCGAAACCCGCACCGTTCCCGAACAATGCCGAAAGCATGCCCGAAAAACTTCATGGTTTTTGTTATTTTCCATTATATTTATATTGTTATACATGTCAAAGCCATGCCCGCGGCTCGAAAATCAAAAAACATGCCGCAAAATTTTTATACGCACCTGAAATCCGTGATTTTTAAAGAAATCGACGAAACAAAATGCGGCATGCCCGAAACCCGCACCGTTCCCGAACAATGCCGAAAGCATGCCCGACCCGCAAGAAACATCGGTATGGAAATCCCGGTACCTGCGGTTTGGGAGGGGGCCTTTTTTGTTTGTCGAACATTCGGCATTTGATGTTTTTTCCGAGGGATTTTTGAACGCGTCATGCCGAGTTTTACGATACGCCCCGGTAGAAACCCCGGTACCTGCAATGTTTTCAGGTTTTTGCCGCAACACAAGGTTTCAAATCGAAAGTTTTTCGTTCTCACCGAATAATTCATCAGACAATGCCTGACCTGTATTGATTCCGAAATTCCACCGCATCGTACGGTTTTGACCCTTTTGTTTCAAAACAAACTCGAACCATGTCAACATGCACACACATGCCGAGTTTTAACGAAACGCACGGCTTTGCTTGCACACGGCGTGCTTTAAACGCACGAAAGCAACGGTTTAGACGATTTTGAGGTTCATGCGGTTGATTTTTTCGCGGAGTTTCATTTTCTTTTTGAGAAGTTCGCCGCCCGAAAAGTCGGAAGCGGGGTCGATGTTGAATCTCGAGGATTTTTTGACGTTATTGACGAAGCAGTTTGCGTCCTCGTAGCGTTTGAGTTTAATGAGGAGAGAAGTTTTCATATCGCACAGGGGGATACCGAGCGCGGCTTCGTCGGATTTAAGGTTTCTGAAGGCTTCTTCGCAAAACGCGAGGGCGGTTTTGTATTCTTTTTTAAATTTGAGGCATGTTGCCACGGAGAGGAGAATGTTTGAGTCTTCGGGTTTGAGAGCGGCGGCTTTGGAGTAATCTTCAAAGGCTTCTTCAAACAATCTTTTCGACATTTTGATGTCCGCGCGGAGTTTGAGGCTTTTTACGTGGACGGGGTCGAGACCGAGCCCTTCGTTAAGCTTATCGAGAGCGGCGTCGGGGGATTTAAAGAAGAAGAAACAATCTTCGGCTTCTCTGAATAATTTTTCTGTTCTTACGTTCGAGATGTTGTCCGAGCAAGTCGGGAATACTTTAATTTCGTTCATTTTTTCACTGTCGGTTATGTGCGTTCTTGAGATGCGAAAGCATGCCTGCAATAATCATATAATAAAATACCGGGAATATGTAGGATTTTTTTTTCGCAATTTTGTTATACCACCCTCAAAAAGCATGCGTGGCATGCCTTTCGGGAATTTTAACTTATTTTCACATTTCGTTACATTAATCTGCGCGAAAAAGCCTTCAAAGACTTCAATCAAAGTTGTTACGGGCAAAAACGCGATTGTTAAGCAAAATTTAATGTATAGTTTTGTTACGACGAATTTTAAAACGGCATGCCCCTTTTAAATCGACGAGTTTCGCGAAAACCGAAAAAATAAAAGATGTTAAGAGACTTTTCTTTTCGGTGGGGTTCGGGATACACTTATGTTAATCGTTATAATATTCATACAAGTTCGGAGGTTAGAGTGAACTTAAAGTCAGACGTAAAGATAGAATTATCCGATAACGCTTTGAAAGTACTCGAAAAACGTTATCTTCAAAGAGACGGAGAAGGAAAATGCACGGAAACTCCCGCGGATTTGTTTTACAGAGTCGCATCGACTCTTGCGAACGCGGACAAGCTTTTCGGCGCGACTCAAACGCAGGTCGAAGAAACAACGCGCACTTTTTACGACAATATAGCTTCACGTAAATTTATGCCCAACAGCCCGACCCTGATGAACGCGGGTCGCGAATTGGGACAGCTTGCGGCATGCTTTGTTTTGCCGGTCGACGATTCGCTCGAAGCCATTTTCGAAACGATAAAAAACACCGCGCTGATACACAAAAGCGGCGGAGGAACGGGATTTTCGTTCTCGAGACTCAGACCCAAAAACGACGTCGTAAGATCGACGATGGGAGTTTCTTCGGGACCGGTTTCGTTTATGGAAGTTTTCAACGCGGCGACCGAAGCGATTAAGCAGGGAGGAACCCGTCGCGGCGCGAATATGGGGATTTTGAGAATCGACCACCCCGACATTTTGGAGTTCATCGACTGCAAATTCGACAATTCGAAGCTTAATAATTTCAACATATCCGTTGCGGTGACCGACAAGTTTATGGAAGCGGTCAAAAACAACGAAGATTACGAGCTTATCCACCCCGGAACCAAAAAGGCGGTCGGCAAGCTCAACGCGAAAAAAATATTTGACCTTATTGTAGACCACGCCTGGAAAAACGGCGAACCCGGCATTGTGTTCATCGACAAAATGAACGCCGACAACCCGACCCCCCTGATAGGCGAAATCGAGTCCACAAACCCCTGCGGAGAGGTTCCTCTGTTGCCTTTCGAGGCATGCAACCTCGGTTCGATAAATCTGGGGCTGTTCGTCGAAAACGGCAAAATCAACTGGGATGACCTTGCAAAAGTCACCCGCGACTCGATTCATTTTCTCGACAACGTCATCGCGATAAACAACTATCCGCTCCCGAAAATCGGCGAAATGGTCACAAACAACCGCAAAATCGGGCTCGGCGTAATGGGCTGGGCGGACATGCTCATGAAACTTTCCGTCGGATACAATTCCGAAGAAGGCACCGACATAGCCCGCAAAGTAATGGAATTCATCGATTACCACTCCAAAATCGAATCAATCGAACTTTCCAAAAAACGCGGCAGATTCAATAACTTCAAAGGCTCCGTTTACGACGGAAATCACTTCCTCTCGTCGAAATACAAAGGAAAATCGGCGGGCATGGTCTCGGACGACCAATGGGCGGAACTCGACGAGCAAATCCAAAAATTCGGTCTGCGCAACGCAACGACGACCTGTATCGCTCCGACCGGAACAATCAGCATGATTGCGGGCGCGTCGGGCGGTATCGAACCTCTGTTCGGACTCGTTTTCGGAAGATATATCATGGACGGGGTTCAAATGCTCGAAGTCAACCCGATTTTCAAGGATTACGCAATTTCGCACGGATTTTACGGCGAAGATTTGATGAAGAAAATCTCGGAAACGGGCTCGGTCGCTCACATTGACGAAATCGACGAAGAAACGAAGCGAATCTTCGTCACCGCGCACGACGTCTCGCCCGAATGGCACGTCAAAATGCAGGCGGCGTTCCAACTCCACACCGACAACGCGGTTTCCAAGACCGTGAACTTCGAAGAAAACGCGACGAAAGAAGATATCGCAAAATCGTATATGTTGGCGTACGAAAACAATTTGAAGGGAATTACGGTGTATCGCAACAATTCCAGAACGTTCCAACCCATGAACATCGAAAAGAAAAAAGACGACGTTCCCGAAATTCAGCCCATAGAAAAGAAAAAGCCGATTATCGAGGAAACCGAAGACGGCAAAAAACTCGTTTGCCCCGAATGCGGAAGCAAATTCGAGTTCGCGGAAGGGTGCTTTATCTGCCTGAATTGCGGATATTCGGGTTGCGCGTAAACACAAACTTTTTTAAACATTTTGAGGTTAATCGAGGACATTTTCGTTAAAAAATGTCCTCTTTCTTTTTCGTCAAAACGCTTATTTTACGGCGCAAAACAAAACTCTTTACAATAAAATTTTTTGCGCTAAAATGTTGTTACGACATGTTCATAACCGAAAGGAAATAAAAAATGGCAAATATTAAATCGGCTCAAAAAAGAATTTTGATTGCGGAACGTAACCACGACAGAAACGTAGCGTTCAAATCGTCGGTAAAAACCGCGATTAAAAAGGCTTTGGCGGCTGCAAACGCAAAAGATTCCGAAGCTGTCGCAAAATCGCTGAGCAACGTCTACAAACTCTGCGACAAAGGCGTTTCCAAAGGAATTTACAAGAAAAACACCGCTGCAAGAAGAAAATCGAGAGTCACCAAAGCGGTCAACAAAATTTTGGGGTAAAAAAGACCTTTAATGCACCTTCCCGCAAACCGTTTTTGATTTGCGGGATTTTGGCGTATAATAAAAGCATGAAAAATTTATAAGGATTGGAATTTTGGAAGCAGCAGTATTTAAAAACAACGAATTGTTTATTGACGAAAACTACCCGAAGCCCCTGAGAAAAGCGGGCGAAGCCCTTATCAAAGTTTCGATTTGCGGCGTCTGCAACACGGACAAAGAAATCATGAAAGGGTACATGGGCTTCAACGGAATTTTGGGTCACGAGTTTGTCGGAATCGTCGAAGAAGCCGACAATAAGCAGCTCATCGGCAAAAGAGTCGTCGGAGAAATCAATCTGGGGTGCGGTCATTGCGAGTACTGCGCAAAAGGACTCGAACGACACTGCCCGACGCGCGATACGTTCGGAATTCTGCGCAAAGACGGATGTTTCGCGCAATACGTGACGCTGCCCGAAGCCAATTTGCTTGAGGTTCCCGCCGACGTAACCGACCGGGAGGCGGTATTTACCGAGCCTCTGGCGGCGGCGCTCGAAATTTTGGAGCAGCTCCACATCGAACCGAGCTTCAAAGTTGCGGTCTTGGGCGACGGAAAACTCGGAATTCTTTGCGCGTTGGCACTTTCGGCGTCGAACATCGACGTCGTGCTTATCGGAAAACACCCCGAAAAGCTTGCGATTGCGGGCAATCAGGGTGTCGAAACCGCGCTTGTGACCGAAATAAAAGACTCCGCGACCTTCGACGTCGTGGTCGAGGCAACCGGCTCGATTTCGGGATTCGAAACGTCACTGAACCTTGTAAAACCCCGCGGAACGTTGGTTTTAAAAAGCACGATTGCGTCTTCGAAAGAACTCAACCTTGCGCCCGTCGTGATAAACGAAATAACGGTGTTGGGCTCTCGTTGCGGGCGTTTTGCCCCCGCGCTGAGGTTGCTCCGAAGCGGAAAAATCAACGTAAATCCTTTGATTTCGGGAGTTTATAAGCTCAAAGACGCCAAAAAAGCTTTCGAAGCGAACAACGCAAAAGACACGATAAAAATTTTGTTGGAAATATAGGCAAACGGAGCGGGCATGGCAAGCGAGACGCACAAAACGGAACAAAAAGGGCTGACGGCGGAATGCAAAACCGCTCGAACGCACGGAAAAACGCTCGGACGCGCGGCGAAAAACCTTATCGCGCTCGGAATTACGATAATCTTTACCGTTTGCGTCTTGAACAATATCAACGTAGAGACAATAAAATCAACGTTCTCGGGCTTCGATTCGAAAAGTCTGTACACGCTGCTGACTTTGTTCGTCGCGGTAATGATGCTCAGAACCCTTCGTTGGCGCCTGTTTCTGCCGCAAAACCGCTGCAAAATCATGCCGATGTTCGGAATATACATGCTCTCGTCGCTGCTGAATATTTTTCTGCCCGCGCGCGCGGGGGATATCTTTCGGGGGTGTTACTTCGGGCAAAAATACGAAATTTCGAAGTCCGAAGCTCTCGGGACGGTCGCCGCGGAACGTATCGCGGACGGGCTTACGGTGGTTTTAATTTTGGCATGCGCGGTCGTTTTTTGGCAAAAAACGGCGTTTACGGTGAAATTGGTAACGACGGCGGCAATTCTTTTCGTTTCGAGCTTCCTGACAATGTTTTACCTTTGCAAATACGACAAAATCGGCGTATTCTGCGGAAAAATCAGGGGATTAGGCGAAAAAATCGGGCATGCGGGAATAAAAAACGTTTTAATAAAAGCGACGGACTTTGCCGAACCCGTCTTAAACTCTTTCACGGCGGGATTTAAGGCGTTTTGCAACTTTAAAACTCTTGCGGGAATTACCGCGCTGAGTCTTGTCGCGTGGGGCGGAGACTGCGTATTTTCGTACATTTTGGTCAAAAGTTTCGGAATAGCCGTTCCGTTTTCGGTGTCGTTTTTCATCGTGACGTTCATTGCGCTTTCGACGATAATTCCCTCATCGTCAATATACATAGGGCTTTATCAGTACGCGTTCATTTTGGCGCTCGCGATTTTCGACATCGACAAATCCCGCGCATTGACCGTCGCGGTAGCTCAACAGGCAATAATGCTGGGCACTTTCGCCGTCGTGTCCGTTTTGTACCTTTTTGCCGACGGCAACGCCGTGAAAGAATTGAAAAAAGAAGGTGAAAAAAATGCTTAATACCCCGAAATCATTGAGATTGCACATCGGAATTTTCGGAAAACGCAACGCGGGCAAGTCGACCCTGATAAACACGCTCACGCACCAAGAAACTTCGATAGTTTCGGAAATTGCGGGAACGACGACCGACACGGTCGAAAAGGCAATGGAAATGCTGCCTTTGGGACCGGTCGTGTTCATCGACACCGCGGGCACCGACGACGAAGGGAAACTCGGCGAACAGCGCGTCAAAAGGACGATGCGGGCACTTGAAAAATCCGATGTCGCAATAATCGTCAGCGATTTCGAATGCTGGGACGACGGTCTCGAAAAAATCGCGCAAACCCTCAAAGACAAAGGAATTCCGATAATCGCGCTTATCAACAAATGCGACAAAGAAAAACCCGAACCCGCAAAAGTCGCAAAAATAGAAGCTTTCACGCCGTTCGTTCTGAAAACTTCGCTTCACAAAGACGAAAACGTCGTCATCAAAATCAAAGACCTTCTCATAAAATCCGTCCCCGAAGAGTTCGTAAAACCGCCGATGATGACGGAAAAGCTTTTAAAACGCGGTCAAACGGCAATTTTGGTCACGCCTCAGGACAAAGCCGCGCCGAAAGGTCGTCTGATTATGCCCGAAGCCGCCGTCCTGCGCGAACTTTTGGACAGGCACTGCATAACGCTCATCGCAACCGACGACGAACTCAAAGACGCGCTCGGTTCCCTCAAAAACCCGCCCGCCGTCGTAATCACGGACTCTCAGGCGTTCAAAAAAGTCGCGGAAATCGTTCCGCAAAACATCCCGCTGACCTCGTTTTCGATAATTTATGCAAACGTAAAAGGCGATTTGACGCGATTTTGCGAGGGCGCCCGCAAAATCGCCGAACTGCGCGACGGCGACAAAATTCTGATTTGCGAAAGCTGCACCCATCACCAAACCGATGACGACATCGCAAAAGTCAAAATCCCCGCCCTGATTCGCAAAACGACGGGCAAAGATTTGATTTTCGAACACGTTTCGTCCTGCGATTTCCCGGAATTCATCTCCCGATACGCCCTGATTATCCATTGCGGCGGCTGCATGACAAACCGACGCGAAATTTTATCCCGCATCGAAAAATCCTCCGCGGCGGGCGTCCCCATCACAAACTACGGACTCGCCATCGCCTACTGCCTCGGCATTTTCGACCGCGCCGTCAAACCCTTCGCAAATAATGGTTGATATTTTATTTTTTAAATGATATGATATTTATGAAAAATCAGGAGAAATTCATGGATCAAATAGTTAAAGTGGCGTGGGAATTGAACGAAAAAGCGGACAACCGCTACCGTTTGGTTTACGAAATTGCCGAACTTGCAAAAAAACTCGTCGACGAATCCCAAATTAAAAAGGGCAAAGACGATTTTGAATATGACGAATACGGATTTGACAACTCGCTTAAAAAGGAAAATCCGGTCGAAAACGCTATAATGGTCAAGTCCTCCGAAACCGATGACGCGGGCTTGATTTGTTAGAACGAACGGTTGGCACAAAATAATTGCGGCGTCCCTCAAAAGGACGCCTTTTTGTGCCGTTTTTGCACGGAGGTGTGTTTTACGGGGGGGGGGGTTGTGTTTAGCGTGGCAACGTTGATTGGCGCGTTTTTACGGGGAAGTTTCACAAGGGGATTGTGTGTCGGCGAAGCTTTCAATGTTTTCGTCAAAACAAAGGGCTTTTTAAGGATGGGAAATGTAGCATGTAGGTTGGGGTTTCTACCCCAACTTTCCGTTCAGCTTGGTATTACGGCGTGTAAAATTAAAAAATAAAATATTTCTTTCTTTGCTTACTTTGAAAGACAGACGTGAGAAAATTTTTCTTGTTCATTTTTTCTTTTTTTGGCGAAAAGCGAATTTGCGTAGGGCGGAGCGGAATTGTGTAGGGCGGATGTGAGCGCAGCGAACGAAGTCCCGAAGTAGCAAAAACAAAAGCGAACGACAACGCAGTGTAGTGAGCGGCTTGTTTTTGTGGAACAATTCCAAGACAGCGAATGAAGTGAGCGCAGCGAACGAAGTCCCGAAGTAGCAAAAACAAAAGCGAACGACAACGCAGTGTAGTGAGCGGCTTGTTTTTGTGGAACAATTCCAAGACAGCGAATGAAGTGAGCGCAGACCCGAAGTCACGCCGAAAAAGCGAACGGCAGTTTTGCCCGAGAGGGGAAAACGAAGAGAGCGGCTTGAAGGCGTGAAGCAAATTAAAGACGCAAAAAGAACAAACGAACCAAAAAAGAAAAAAATACGCTGACGAGAGCGACACTAAGCGTTCAAACTTCGCTGTCTTGAAATTGCTTTCGGCTCACTTCGTAGGCTGTGCTTTCGCGGGTTGCCCGCAGGTCACCCCGCTTCGCTTCGCACGCCGTTCGCCTTCTCGGGTTTGAGGCTGCGCCTC
>CAKUZL010000020.1 GCA_934718085.1 uncultured Candidatus Melainabacteria bacterium | reverse complement strand
GCTTTCGCGGGTTGCCCGCAGGTCACCCCGCTTCGCTTCGCACGCCGTTCGCCTTCTCGGGTTTGAGGCTGCGCCTCATCACCCTACGCAATTTCGCTTCCGGTAACGTGGAACGGCTAAACACCCTCACGCTCGTCCAAACGCAAAGTGTCGCTAAGCCGGAGTTTTAAATATTTAATTTTTGTTCCAAAGGGTAAATATGTAGGTTGGGGTTTCCACCCCGACAAATCGTAAAACTCGGCATGTTTCGTGCAAACGAAGCCTTTCATCTTTGCGAAAATCTTTTCGTCAGATTTTTGAATTTATTCTAAAAACCGTCAAGAAACTCCGGCACCCTTTTGTTTTTCAATTGGGTTGAAGCTCAATCATATTAAGTTTTTAAGTCCTCAAAATTAGCGTTGTGAATTTTGCATTTTTAAAAACCGCCGGGATTTCCGGCACCCGAAGCAAACATCAAACCGTCAAGGATGTCCGGCACCCTATAAAAACAGGCAGCGTCAAAAGCCGATTGTATCAAGGGTTTTAGGAATTTGAACTCATGCCCGAAAAACGCAAAACCCTTTCAAAAAACAAAAATCGTCAAGAAACTCCGGCACCCTTTTGTTTTTCAATTAGGTTGAAGCTCAATCATATTAAGTTTTTAAGTCCTCAAAATTAGCGTTGTGATTTTTGCATTTTAAAAAACTGCCGGGATGTCCGGCACCCGAAACATACGTAAAACCGTCAAGCAACCCCGGCAGGGGCGGAAATTTTGACAAGGTCATTAATCAATAATTTCAGTAGTTGTAGGTTGGGGTTTCTACCCCAACGATTTTTTCAAAAAAAGTAAAATTCTTTTCGTCAGGTTTTTGAATTTATTCTAAAAACCGTCAAGAAACTCCGGCACCCGTGCGAAACGTAATTGCTGAAAACGCTTTTATATTAAGTGTTTTTACGTTTTTGGGTGAGGGCGTAGATTTTGTTTTTCGGAAAATCGAAAAGGGTCGACAAGATTTTAGCGGTATCTTTGGCGGAGAAGCCTGCTTTTTCGAGTTTTTCGATTTTTTGCGAAAATTCGATTTCGTCGGGGTTTTCGGGCGGGGTGTCGGCGTGAATCATTGCGACTATTTCGCCCTTGAGAACGTGTTCTTTGTAGTAGTTAAGGACATTTCGGGCGGAGTCGGTGACAAATTCTTCGTAAATTTTTGTTAATTCTCTTGCGACGGTGATTTTCGTGTCGGCACCGCGGGAGGCGATAATGTCTTCGAGGGTTGCGGGAAGGCGGTTCGGGGAGTCGTAAAAGACGGTGTTGACGATCGAGAAGCGTTTGAAGATTTCTTCGCGTTTTGCGGGGGTTTTGGGAAGAAAGCCGACGAAGGCGAAGATTTCGGAGTCTCGGGGGACGACGGAGAGGAAGGCGGTCAAAGCGGAGGCGCCGGGTATCGGAACGGCCTTCAATCCCGCGTTGAGTACGTTTTTGACGACGACGCTGCCGGGGTCGCAAATTCCGGGGGTACCCGCGTCGCTGATGAGGGCGACGGAGAGCCCGTTTTCGAGCATTTTCACGATTTTTTCGCTGCGTTCGGCTTCGTTGAATTTATGGCAGTCGAGAAGTTTTGTGCGAATTTTGTATTTGTCCAGCAGGAATGCGCTTGTGCGGGTATCTTCGCAGGCGATGACGTCTACGGATTTCAGCACGTTGATTGCCCGAAGGGTAATATCTTCGGTGTTTCCGACGGGGACTGCGACGCTGTAAAAAGTTCCGTTCACTTTTTTGTGAACCTTTTGACGAGTTTAAGCGAGAGGTCTTCGAAATTTTCGAACAAATCGCGCATGCCCATAGAGATGAGGAAGCGCGAGACCTCGGGGTTAGCGTTTTTGATGTAGAGTTTTTTGCCGTTGAGAGCGGCGATTGCCTGGAGGTCGGAAATTTTGCAAATGTCGCTCATACCGACGGTTTTGACCGACGAAAAGTCGGTTTTGATGTCTTCGTCGGAGTCAAAATCGATGTCCGAGGCTGTAGTTTGAGTGAAGTCTTTAATCATAAAATTTGTCCGTTACCGTATTTTATATCGTTTTCGGAATAATTTCAAGCGGGGTCGGGAAAATGTTTTTCAAAACGACAAAAACCCTTTTGTTGCAAGGGTTTTTGAGGGCTTGGAGGAATGACGGAAAAATGTTACATATTTGCAACATGTTTTTCGCCGATAAAGTCTTTGTAGGCAAAAGTCTTTCTTTGCAGGGGGTTCGAGGTTTTTTGTTCGCGGAGGGTTTTGAGTTTTCTGATGTGTTGTTGTTCGCGTTCGATTTTGTTTTGCCTGATTTGGCGGTTGAAAGCGTTTTGGACGGCGAGGGAGTCTTTGCGGGACTTGCTTTTCGCACCCGAAACGAGTCCGCATGCGGCGACGAACGCCAGAATGCAGCCGTAAGCCGCGAGGTCGCTTTTGGTCGTATCTACGGGAACCGCGACGTCGTCGGAGGAGACGATGTCGTAATCGGCGGCGTTGACACCGTTTACGGTGACGAAGGTCGACTTGCCGGAGGAGCTTACGCCGATGTTGTCGACGGAAGGCGCGTTGTCGTATTTTGTGGTCAGCGAGGGCGCGGAAGCGGTGCCGTTCAGTTGAAGGCGGACTTCGTGGTCGCTGAGGCGAGTCTTTTTGACCTTAATTTTTTTGTCGGTGTTCAGAATGATTTTGTAGCCGGGGCCGGAATTTTTGACCTCGACCGAGTTTAAGACCGCAGCTTGAGCGGAAACGCCGGTTGCGACAAGAAAAATTACGACAATTTTCAAAAAATTTTTGAACACTTCGTTCTCCCTTTTTAATACTCCGTTTATTTCTTAGTAATCATATCTTTGCGCGGGCGAAAAAACATCAACCGCGGGGTCGAAAAAAATTATTGACCCAAAGGTTTAGAAAGTTGTTTTAAAAAACGGTTTTTGATGGTAAAATCGAGGTAAAAGGAGAGAAGAGATGTTGTCGTTTAAAACCAAATTCGAACACAAACCCGAAATCTCAAGAGCGGAAAGGCTTTCGACGCTTTGGGGAATAATGAAGGAAATTTATTGTTTTCACCAGATAACCGACGAGCGGAAGGATTATTTGCGCAAAATCATCGGAAAATACGGGTATTTGCCGTATTCGCAACTGAGAGCGCTCGAGGAGCTTAACGCGGCGGACACGTTTTACGGGTTGGAGCAGATTTGGAAAAACAACGGCGTTTTCGACGGGGAAAAGTTTGTTTTCGAACACGCAAGCGCGGTGGCTCGGGCAAAGGTCGAAAATTCCGATTGGATAAAGCGGGAACAGCACAATATCAAGCTTGTGAACCTTGCGGCGCTCGGAAACGGAAATTATTCGTTGTCGCCGGGAAATTTTATCGACAAGCTTAAACAAATTTTGATTTTGCCTCAAGGGAACCCGAAGGCGGGCGTTTTTGCGGACACGATTTATCTTGTGCCCTTTCATAACAGGGATTTCGGGTGCGCGTATCTGCCGACCGATTCCGACGTAAGCAAAAACGTCGAAGACGGCTGGCTTAAAGAAAAACTTAACCTCAACGGCAAAGAGCAGGTTAAATTGTTCGTCGACTTTGCCGGATTGGCGGGACACCCCGTTATTTACGACGTTTTGCCCCAAACAAGCAGATTTTCCAAAGCCGTCCTCACAAGCCCGGAATCGTTCAGATGGTTTGACGTAAATTCGCTTATAAAGAGCATTGAGAAGGAAATTGACGTTCAGGTCGAGCGGCTTGCGAAAAAATACGACGAAGAAGACGCGAAAATTATCGGAAATGTGGCGAAAAACGCGCTGGTGTGCGGCTCCGACGACGTCGGCGAACACTTCAAAAAAATGTATGCCGAATTGACGGAACTTCTCGTTCCCGCGAAGAAAAAATTGTCGGACAAAATGACGACAAAATCTTCTCAAGACGCAATCCACGCAAGGGTCAGAGCGATTATAGAAGGCATCGAAGGCAAAATGCCCTCGTGCGAAGAAGAAGTCACAAAACAAGGTCAAATCACCCGCGAATTAATCGAAAACAACCTCTGGCCGGCTCCCGGCGGAGCATGGTGCTCGGCGGGCGTCCCGGTGTTCGACAAAATGGCGGAATGCGGCGATTATCCGACGTTTAAGCACTATAACTTTAAAGGCGAAGACGTCACCGAGTTCGCAAACCTCGACTGCCAAACCCCGTATTACTTCGTTTACCTGGAAAACGGAAAATATAATAAACATGCCGAAGAATTTTTCATAAATTCGGTCAAAAACCTTTGCGATTTCTACAATTTTGACGGAATCAGAGTCGACCATATCGACCACGTTTGCGACGAATTCTCCCAAAAAGGTTCGCGCCCGATAAGCTACCGAACCCCCGCAAAAGTTTTGAAACATCTTAACAAAACTTTAAAAAAGGATAAACCTTATTTTGCGTCGCTTGCGGAGTACATGCTCGGCGGAAATTACCTGAAAGAGTACCACAAGGACATGAAATTCGACATTTTGTGGGGTAACGACATTATTTCGCAAAATACGAAAGACCCCCACGAAATTATTCGCAACAACACCGATTTGGCGCACTATAACGGCAAAAACGACCACGGACTTTCGGTTCTGAAAACCTACAACAATCAGGACGGCGAATTCCGCGAAATCAACCAATACCCGGGTCAACTCGGCGAAGCGGGCGCACTGTTCAAATGGTTCAAAATGAAATTTTTGCCCGGCGGAAAAGGCGCAAACCGCCCCGTTCTGTACGTTGACGGAGACGAAAGTTTCACAAAAACCGGCACCGAGGCTGCAATCGTTTCGGAAATCTCGCTTCCGAGAGCCAAAAATCGCGGATTTTTCGACAAATTCACCGCAATCAACCGTTTTGCCGCCAACAACGAAATCACCCTTAACGGACGCGCAAAAATCATCACGCAGAACGAAAAAGGCTTCTCCTGCTGGATTATCGAGCCCGAATCGGGCGAAAAAGCACTTCTCGTTGCCGCAAACTACCGCTCGCCCTTCGAACGCGTTTGCGAAGACGGCAAAACAATGCTCAAAGAAGGCGCGGTCGTTTACGACGAATCCATACGGATTTCGGACGATTACCGCGTCGTTTCGGAAGTCGTTTACGATGACGGAATCAAAGATTTCAAAACCGTGAATTGCCCCGAAACATCCGAAAAATACCTCTGTTTCGACAAACTCGACCCCGGCGAATTCAGGATTTTCAACCTGTGCAAACATTGAACGAACGCGTAAAATCCCTGTTCATCGCAGGCTATAACGGCACTGACCCCGAAAACGACGAAAAGTTTGCGGAACTTCTTCGCTCGGGGCTCGGCGGCGTGATTTTTTTCACGCAAAATATCCGAACCGCGGAAGGCTTCAGAAAAGACGTCGAAACGATTAAACGTCTGGCAAAAACCCCGCCGCTGCTGAGTATCGACCAGGAAGGCGGTCGCGTCGAACGCACCGAAAACCTCCACAACGGCAAAAAATACCTCAGCGCACAATTTGCCGCCGAAAAAGGCGAAGATTTCGTCCGAAACCAAACGGAAGAGCTGTGTTCCGAACTTTCGTCTTTCGGCATAAACATGAACTTCGCTCCCGTACTCGACGTGAATTCCAACCCCGCTAACCCCATCATCGGCGAACGCGCCTTCGCGGGCAACCCCGACGATGTCGCAAGGTTCGCGAAAATCGTTGCGGACGTCCACAAAAAACACGGCATAATCACCGTCGGCAAGCACTTTCCCGGGCACGGCGACACCGCGACCGACTCCCACGTCGAACTTCCGTTCGTCAATTTTGACCGCCGAACCGCCGAACTCCACCTGAAACCCTTCAAACTCCTGAACGACCTGCCCGCAATGATGGTCGCGCACGTCGTTTACCCCCTGTTCGACAGCCTTCCCGCCTCCTTGTCCGAAAAAATCATCAAAAATATCCTGCGAAAATCCCTGAATTTCAACGGCGTCGTCATCTCCGACGACATGGTGATGGGCGCGGTCAAAAACATCGAAAACGCTTTCGTAACGGGGCTCAAAGCAGGCATAAACATGTTCATCTACCGTTGCGCCGACGAAAAACTTCAAAAAACTTTACAAACCCTCGAAACCCTCGCCCTCCGCGACGAGGAACTTTTGCACGCTATAAACGACTCGTACGAAAAAATCACCGCCCTCAAAACAACCTATAATATTATTTAATTTTCGTTGCCTGTCGTCTCGCAAGTCCGTTTCGACAGGCTGTTTCAAAATCGGAAGGTTTCATCGTAATTTTGCACGGCGGGCATTACTTTCGTATCGGCGGGAAATTTACCGTAAGTCAGACAATGCCTGACCTACATGGTTTAAAGTTTTCACCGAGACGAACGGCTTCGTTTGCACGCGCTATGCCGAGTTTCAAGGTTAGTTGGGGTGAAACCCAGTACCTGAATAAACGCGGATGCGCAGAATGCGAGGGAAAAATGTTGTACCCTCTCCGTTACGCGGAGAGGGTACGTCCAAAAGGCTTTACAAATTACCGCAAACAGCAATTTTACCTATCAAATGCTGCCTATGCAAATCATCTAATTTCATATCAAAAGTCAAAGCAGCGTTCCAGGGATTTATATATGTTACGACATCCGTTTTCGGATCATAATTTTGAATCATGTACGCATGTCTTCGGTACAAATATTTTTTTGAATTAAGATCACGTTTTTTACAGTTGACCGTTGCAAAAAATTTTACGGGATTTTGCTTTGATAATGCATCCCTTACATCAGTCTTATAAAAATCCGAAGCCTGAGGATCATACTTTCTTACCGGCTTTTTATTCTCCGTAAAAAATTTATAAACTTCATCAAGAGTCCCACTGCTCTTGTAATAGTCATCGGCAGATGTAAATACATCAGGTTTTGAACCCAATCCGCCTTTCTTTTTCCATTCCGAAAGAGCTTCGGCATTAATTTCGTCAAGACTTCTTAAAGTATACCTATTTTGTGCATTTGTGGTAACAACATATTTGTCGATATCTTGGCTTAATTTTTCAAACGCAGCTTGAGCTGCAGCCTTATCCCGGGCATACAATTTCCGAACATATTTATCAGCCATAATATATTTTCTGTGAGCGCCGTATGCCTTTTCTATTGCCTGAACCAGAGTAGGCGATTTGGATTGATACTGCTGCTTTTGGTTCGGAACGGCATACATACTTTGCAAGACACCCCCTGCAACCGAATTTTGAGATTTTTGTTCCAACGCAACCACAACTTGGTCTTCTTGCAAATCGGATCTGTTAAGATACTTAAACATATTTTCTTTCACCCCGACATTAACCCTGCGTCCGTCGGACAATGTTATGTCAACGGGATATGATGCGTTTTCCCAAGTAGTGGTGGAACCTTTCGGCATTTTAACGATAATCTCGCCGTTATCTATATGTATTCTTTTCAACAATTGTGCATACTCCTCGGGTGATTGAAGCATACCGTTTACCGCCGATAAAAGATAGCAATCGCCGATTCCGCCTTGTTCACCGAAATACCTTTTTACCGGATTTAAAATACCGTTTAAATCATCGCGAGTCAAGCCCGGATCAAGCGGCTCAGCTTTGCCGTTGACATTAACATACAAGAAACCGTTGTCCGAAAAAACCGTTCCCGAAGGCAACTTTTGCCCGTCGGCTTTCGATACGACAGGAATATAATCGTCTAAAGTAAATGTACCGTTCTTCTTTTTGGTTTTCATATACATCCTGAGATCTTCAACCAGGTTTTTATTTAATCCGTCAGGTTTTTCATCCGCACTCAAACGGTTAAATAAGTTTTGATACTTATTACCGGCCTTTTGAACAACTTCTCCCAAGCACTCAAATTCTGCGGGGTATTTCCTTCCCGCAGGAGAGAACAATATTCGGGAATGAAAAACATATTCACCTTTTGTATTAACCATCTTTGCCGCATTATAAAGATGGTTTAACGTCGTTCTTATTTTAGTTTCGTTTCCCTTGAAAGAATTATCCTTCATCGTATCCCACATAAATTTTGTGAATTGACCTATTTCACTTTTACGTTTTTGATTAAAGAACGCCTCGATTGCTTTAATATCGCTTTTGACGGAGGCAGACTCGTTTTCCAAAGCGCAATCAATTAATCTTGCGCAAACAAGCCGAAATTTATCCGAAAGAGAATTGTATTCGGTCATTTTTGTATCTTCAAAACGACTCATACAATCATGAAGACTTCCATACCATTGAATTGCGTCCCTGCTATCGAGTGCCGAAATATCCTTATCTGCCGGTATTTTGTTCAACAAATCGTTTGAATCTTTTTTGAGTGTAGAAACCATCGAAGACACAAAGTTTTCAACATCGCTTTTTCGCGTTTTCAACTCGTTTATAACACTGTCGTTTTGCGCAACTCCGCCCGAAAGAAGTTCGTTAATTTTATCGTCTAAACGCTTGATTACGTTTCTTGCGTAATACTTCGTTTTAAAAGCATCCGAAGTTAAATCATTGCACGCATCAAGCATCCATTGCGCTTCCTGTTTCAATTCGGGAATCGTCGGTTTCACCGTACCCGAAATCGGCGGGGTGACAGGCTTTTTCGGTGCGGGCGCTGGCGTCGGCTGCGGCGCGGGCGTCGGTGGCAGGTTTTGGATATGCTTTTCAAGTGCTTGTTGCTTTTGTATCAATTTTAAAACGTCTGCGTCCTGTGAGTTAACATTTTGTTTAGCAAATTCATTAATTTTATCTTCAACCTCTTTCAATGCCGCTTTCGCGTCGGCTTCGTCCGTAAGCTTCGCCACGTCGGCATACTTTTGCACAAGAGCGTTCGCCTCGGTTCGCAATTTGGGAATATCAAATTTTTGTGTAATATGATTTTGAATTTCTCCCCACTTTTTTACCAAAGCACGATAATCGCTGTCGCCCTGAGCAAGTCCCCTTTTCGACAAATCAATCATTTTTTTGCCGACCTCGTTCAATGCCGCTTTCGCGTCGGCTTCGTCCGTAAGTTTCGCTACGTCCGCATACTTTTGCACGAGGTCTTGAGCCTCTTTGCGCAGCGCGTCAATAGCGTCGGCAGACAACGTAATCGGCGGCGTAACAGGCTTTTTCGGTGCGGGCGCATTCAGCTTCTCCTCGATTTTAGAAAGCTTTTCGCTCAACGATTTTACCTGAGCGTTATCATCTGACAACCCGCCCTTTTTCGCTGTGTCAATCGCGCTTTCGATTTTCTTTTTTAATTCCTCCAACGCGGACCTGTCCATCCCCGCAAGGTCATCCGGCTTGCCGATAAGCTCTTTCAGCGGTTTTTCGAGGTTCATTTTTTTATAGGCTTTACACCCGTAAATTGCCCCGACCGTCGCAAGCGCAAGCCCCGCGGTCACCAACGCCGCTTTTGCAGTTGTCGACATGCCATCGTGCTCTTCCTGTTCGGG
The DNA here is from genome assembly GCA_934718085.1 of uncultured Candidatus Melainabacteria bacterium. Lineage (GTDB taxonomy): Bacteria > Cyanobacteriota > Vampirovibrionia > Gastranaerophilales > Gastranaerophilaceae > CAKUZL01. The sequence continues at coordinate 1,554 of CAKUZL010000020.1, read as the reverse complement.
CGAACCCTTGAACGACGCTTTCGCCGACTCCTCGGGCTTTTCCGTCGTTTTTTCCCGCACCGTATACAAATTATTCTGATTTACCGATATAGACATACCCCGTCCTCCTTTTTGATTCCTTTTGACTCGAACCGTGTTTTTATAAAAACATTCGCGCCGGGAAAATTGCCCGAAGGGGTATACGTTTCCTCATATCATATCATATCATATCATATCGAGGATTATGGTTGAGTTTCCGCCGTTGTCAAGTCAAATTTACATTTCGTTACAATTCGCTGTTTTAGAGAAATTTTAGAAATATTTCTTCACATCTCTTAACCTTTTGCAATGATTTCCGGCTGTTTTCGGAAGAATTTCGTCGTTTTTTGTCATGCTTTTGTCGGGTTCGGAAGGGTGCGCCCCGCTCCGGGCATGGCGGCGGCGGGATGATGGCGGCTTTTGTCGGGTTTGCTGAGGCATGGCGTGCTCGGTTTTGAACGCAACATTCTTCAGCGAACGGAGCTACATATTGACCCTTTGGAACAAAAATTAAATCTTTCAAACCCCGACTTAGAACGTTGGAGTGAAACCGTGCGTCTCGGAAAATAATCTCGAATACCGTAGGTTGGGGTTTCTACCCCAACAATTTTTTCGGAAAAAACGAAAATCTTTCGTTAATCCGTTAATATTTACGCAAACTAAAGCCCTTCGGGCTTTTTCGTAATTGGAAGATTTCGGCTTTATTTTGTACGGTTTTAAGTCCCTCTCCCCCCCACCCCCTCTCCCCGAGGGAAAGGGGGTATAGAGAGAGCCGAACAAAGTTATTTTAATTTATTTCTAATTTAATTGAAAAATTTCCGCGATTTCAGAACGTTTCGCCGGGCGGTGCCTGAGCTGCGGTGTTCAAGGATTTCATCAAGACGAACGGCTTCGTTTGGACAAATCATATCAAGTTTCACGATTGTTGGGGTGGAAACCCCAACCTACATTTGAAAAATTCCTGTATTTTTTGAAAGGTTTAAACTCTCGGAACATGCCGAGTTTCACGATTAGTTGGGGTATAAACCCCAACCTACGATGAATTAGAGACTTTTGTCGAACCGAAAGATTAAAAAAACAAAAGTTTTTCGTCTTCTTCGAACGTTTCGCCGGGCAGTGCCTGTCGTAAAATCTTCCAATCGCGAAAATATTTATTTCACAAAAAAAAAGACAAGTTCAAACCATACTCCGGCGCACTTTTAAAGAAAATACCGAGAAAGCAAAGCTTACGAAGTTTTTGTAAAAAATTCTTCGGATAATTTACAACTCCGACAATGAAAAATGAATTTCAAACAACCGGATCGAGTATTAGTGTAACACACGACTTACAAAGAATATTGTGTTCACAAACAAAACAGAAGGTTCCGACCTTTTAAAACATGTACCGCTTCAAATTTTGCCGGGCGGGGGCTAAAATACAACTTAGTTCGATGTTCCAATTTAACAAAATACCGAGAATGCAAAGCTTACGAAGTTTTTGTAAAAATGTTTTTCGCCAAAAAAAAAGACAACTTTCATTTTCGAAAATTGTCTTCT
>CAKUZL010000019.1 GCA_934718085.1 uncultured Candidatus Melainabacteria bacterium | reverse complement strand
GGCAAAGCATGCCCGAAAATACAAACCTTATGAAGCAAAATGCGGCATGCCCGAAACCCGCACCGTTCCCGAACAATACCGAAGGCATGCCCGACCCGCAAAAAACGTTGGGGTGGAAACCCCAACCTACAATGTTTTTAATTTTCGCAAAGACAAACTGCTTCGCTTGTAAAAACAATATCCGACTCACAAAAAACAAGGTAAAACCGACATAAACGACCCCGGGGAAATGTATATTAAAACCGCCGGGATTTCCGGCACCACAAAAACTTCAAAAAAGTGTCAAATACCTCCGGCACCCATGCAAATTTCAACCAAGCCAAAACACTGTCGCAACAAGGGTTTTAAACCGATAAATCAAACATACCGAATTTTGCATTTTTAAAAAACCGCCGGGGTTCCCGGCACCACAAAAACTTCAAAAAAGTGTCAAACACCTCCAGCACCCATGCAAATTTCAACCAAGCCAAAATACTGTCGCAGCAAGGAGTTTGAACCAATAAATCAAACATGCCGAATTTTGCATTTTTAAAAAACCGCCGGGATTTCCGGCGGTAAAACTTTCAGATTGCACTGCGAGGTTTACGTTACATATCGGGGTAAAGGTCGTCGATAAGGCTCGAGGGCGTATCGTCGGCGTTTTCGTCCGAATAATAAAGGCTTGTGCTGCTTTTTTTGAAGCCGTTGAACTGCGTATCCATTTTTTGGCGTTTCGATTTGAACGAAAAAGCCGAAATTTCTTCCTGAGAGACTCTTCCGTCGTTGTTGGTATCGATTTTATCAAAATAGTCCAAAACGGTCTGATAGAGGGAGGAATTGACACCGTCGGCGCAAAGGCTCGAAAGTTCGGCTGCGGTGAGACCCTGATTTTGCATGGTCGAAGTGATTGTCGAAAGCTCGTTTGCGGAGAGTTCGCCGTCACGGTTTTTGTCCATGGTCGAAAAATTGTTGGTAAGGTAGGACAAAAACGTTGTGTTATAGCCCAAAGCCTGTAAGGTTGCGGCATCCGTCGCAGTCAGGTCGGAGAGTTTGATTTTTCCGTTCGAAGTTCTTGCCGCGATAATCGAAAAAGCATTTGAAAGACCCGAAACCGCCGAGGCGGTGAGTCCGCTGCCGTTTAAAACCGTCATAAGCCCGTCCTTTCTTGATTTATGGTACTTCATGGTACAGTTTAACGAAATTTTTCGAAAAGTAAACCGTTTATTCGGACGATTTGAAGACGGCGGAAACGACGCGAGGAATGCCTTGCAAATCGGGGATTTCGGAGATTTTGACAAAGTCGTTTTCGGCAAAAAGTTCGGCGACGGCTTTTGATTGATCGATTCCGACCTCAAAAACGACCAAACCGCCTTTATTCAGGTATTTTTCGGCATTTCCGACAATCGTTCGATAAAAGAAAAGACCGTTTTCGGGCGCAAACAGGGCGGTGTGGGGCTCGAAGGACGAAACGTTTTTATCGACGTTATCGGCGTCAAACGGGATGTATGGCGGGTTTGAGATGATTATGTCAAATTTGTCGAAAACATTTTCGAAGACATCGGACAAAACAAAGTCGATTTTTAGCGAAACACCGATGTTTTCGGCATTTTTGCGAGCGACGTCGAGAGCTTTCGGGCTGATGTCGACTGCGGTAAATCTCGCGTTTTCGGTCATTTTGGCGAGCGAAACCGCTATACAGCCGCTTCCCGTGCCGATATCCAGGACTTTTAAATTTTTTTTGCCGTACATAAATTCGAGGCATTTTTCGACGCACAATTCGGTCTCGGGGCGCGGCACAAGGACGTTTTCGTCAACATAAAATCGACTTCCCGCAAAATAAGCGGTATTTACGACCAGCTGCATGGGCATGCCCGTCGAAAGTCTTGTCGCGACGGCATTTTTGAGGGTTTCAATTTGTTCGGCGGAAGGTATTTTGCCGAGGATAAAATCTTTCGGGGAGATGTCGGCGACGGCTTCGAGGGCGAAATCGAGCTCGGCGATAGCGGTTCGGAAGGGGATTTTGTTTTTTGTGTATTCCGAAACGAGAGATTGTCTGATTTTTTTGAAGTCCGAATCGATGTGCAAATCGCGCGTCAAGTCGGGGGTTCGGGGATTTTCGGCAACCATGCCCGATTCCGCGGCATGCCCGTCGTCGCAACGGGGTGAAAAGGCTTCGGACGAGGGGATTTTCGCTTCGTCTGACCGCTCGCTCTCCTTATCGAGCATGCCCGAAATCATGCGCATATAGTCCGCTTTGGAAAGGTTTTCGGCGGTTTCGGGCTCTATGCCCGCTTTTTTGCACAGACTTTTGTAGTAACTCACTTGTTTCGAAGTAGGCTTTTCCCTTTCGGCGCGGTACATTGCGGCTTTTTTACGAGCCATACGCATAAATTCTTTCCGTTTTTCCAAAAATTCCTTGTTTCGCTCTTGATATGCGGCTTTCAGGGCATATTCGCGCATAACGTTTTTGACATCCTTAAAAAGCCGCTCGTCATCCAAGTCAATCAACTCGAATTTCGCGTCACCGATTTTTTGCAGGTAAAAAAGTTCGTCGAAAAACTCTGAAACCAGCTCTTCACAAGCCATTTCGGGATGTTTTTTTGCAAAAATTTTCGCGGAGTTCAAAATCCCGGAAAGCTGCGTTTTTGAAAGGTTTTCGGAATAAAAAAACTTCTTCATAGGTCAAAAAGATCTTTTAGTTTGAATTTTTCCGCGATATTTTCGGAATTTAGCAACAGACACTTTTTCAAAAATGGGTCTGAAATATAGGCATTGTGACGCTTTTCGGGCAATTCCGCCGAATTGTTCTTCAAAAAAGGCTTGATGTCCGTAATTTTCTCGTTTTTGCTCATAGTCGGATTATACCTCATTTCGCGAAAAAATCAATCTTCATTATAAATAAAAACAAAATCGTTTCAAAAATTGCCTTTTTTGTGTATAATAAAGAAAAAATACGGAGTTTTTTATGACAAAAAGGCTTTTAATCGCGGACGACGAAGAAGAAATCAGGGATTTATTGGAGTTCGACCTTTCTCAATGCGGATATGAAATCGTCACGGCAAGCGACGGCGCGGAGGCACTGAAACTCGCTCTGAACAAGCATTTCGACCTGGTCATGCTCGACGTCATGATGCCGAAAATGAACGGTTTCGACGTTTGCAAAAGCATTAAAGCGCAAAAGCCCGAAATCCCCGTGTTTTTGCTCACGGCAAAAGGCACCATCAACGACAAAACCTCGGGCTTCAACGCGGGCAGCGACGACTATATTGTCAAGCCTTTCGACATCAGAGAGGTGATTTTGCGCGTGCGCGCGCTGCTCAACCGAAATACGCCCCGTTCGGCAAGTAAAAAACGCCAGGATATTTTGAAGGCGGGCGCGGTCGAAATGTTTCCCGATTCGCTCGAAGTTTCGCTCAAAGAAGCTCCGCGGATGAAGCTTACGCCGATAGAATTCGACATTTTGTTTTCGCTGCTGCAAAATTTCGGCACGCCCGTTTCGCTCGCAAAACTGCTCAACGAGGTTTGGGGATACAAAAGTGACGAAGACGTACGTATGCTGCGGGTTCACGTCGGCGGACTCAGACAAAAAATCGAGCCCGACCCCAAACATCCGACCTACGTTCACACCATCACGAACGTCGGCTACAAGTTGACCGTTTTCCCCGATGCGCCCGAAAACGCTGACGTTGCGGACGCTCCCGAAAAAAACACCGACGACATCAACCACAAAAATTTTAAGGCGGAATAAACTCTCGCGATGAAACTGAAGCCCAAAAGACTCAAAATTGTTGAACAAATTATCGCGGTTATGATTTTGTCCGTGATTGTTCCGCTGATTATAACCGGAATCATCATCAACAACATCAACCAACAGGCAATCAGACGCGAACTCGGCTCGTCCGCAAAAATCCTTGCGGAATCGGTCGACAACAACCTTTACGACATTTTCGCGGCAAACGATTCCAAACTCAAAGAAATTCTCGTCGCATTAAAATACATAAAATCCGAAAATGCCCGCAAACACTACCTTGCCGACTTTTGCGAACAATCGGGCATCTTCTCCGCAACCGAAATCAAAAAATCAAGCGAAAACGCCCCCGAATTCATCACCGAAAAATTTTTCCGCGACAGCAACTCGGGCAAGATAAAAGTCGTCGAAAAAATCCCGGAAACCGACGAATACCTTGTCGCAACAATAGATTTCGAAAAACTTCGGATGAAAATTTTCGGCAACGTCAACGAAAAAAACCGTCAAATTTACGTTATTACCGAAAAACGCTCGCCCGTTCTCTCTCTGAACGGCAACAAAAAAGATTTTGAAAAACTTCTGACGATGCTTCCGCCGAACATCAAAAACGGCGACACGCAATATTTCGGAAACGTCGAAAACCAGCCCATGGTTTACCGAAAGGCGAAAAATTCGAACATTTTGATTTTGGTGAACACGACCGAAGCTCTTGCTCAAAAAACGGTGTACACGGCGGGTTTTAAGATATTTCTGGCACTTTTGTCGTCGGTGTTATTCGGAATAATCGTGACGGCACTGTACGTTTCCTATTTATATATAAACATTCGCCAGTTGTTCAAAGGAATTTCTGCGCTGTCGAAAGGGAACTATTCGCGGCAAATCAGGCTTCTGAAAAGCGTTTTGACCCCTTACGAAATAGTATTCCTCGCAACCGAGTTCAACAAGGCGGCGGAAGAGATAAATCGATCATACACGCTGCTCGCCCAGCAAAACCGCGAACTTTCGCAAGTCGACGAATTCCGCTCGAACCTCATCGACACGGTCAGCCACGAGTTTCGCACGCCGCTGACGGGCATTATGGGTTACACCTCGAGACTGATGCGCAAAGACATTGTTCTCGACGAAAAAACAATCGAAAAATCTTTGCAGGTAATAAAGCGTCAGAGCGAGCGTTTGAGCCGAATGGTCGAAGATTTGCTCGTAATTCCCGACATCGAAGGCGCCCGATTGAATATGGACATCAGAGCGATTAACGTTCGCGAAATTGTCGAATTCGCCGTGCTGATGCTCAAACACGCCGACAAACACCCCGTTGTCCGCAACTTCCCGAACGAACCCGTTTTCGTCAAAGCCGACAAAGACAGGCTCGAACAGGTCATGATAAATTTACTCGAAAACGCAAACAAATACGCGTTTGAAGACTCTTCAATCGAAGTTTTCGTGCACGATTCGGGCAAAAAAGTCGCGATTTTTGTCAAAAACTCGTCGGCACACATAAAAAAAGAGGTTTTGGAACGTCTCACCGAAAAATTCACGCGAGTCGACGACAAAACCACAAGAACCACCGGCGGCACGGGTTTGGGGCTTTTCATCGTCAAAGGACTCGTCGAAGCGATGAACGGGCAGTTTTTCATAAAATCGACCCGAAACGACAAATTTTACTCCTACGTAATTTTGGACAAGGCGGATGATGAAGAAATTTATGTTTAAAGCTCTCGAAATCGCCGCAAAATCGGGCGAAGACCTGCCCGTCGGAGCGGTTTTGACAAAAGACGGTCAAATCGTTGCCGCAGCTCACAACGAAAAAGAGCAATCCCGCGACGTGACGGCGCATGCGGAGATTTTGGCAATCAAAGCCGCACAGGAAAAATTCGGCACAAACCTTTCGGGGTTCGAACTTTACGTAACGCTCGAACCCTGCCCCATGTGCGCCTGGGCAATTTTGGAGTCTCGAATTTCAAAAGTCGTTTTCGGCGCAAACAACCCGCTGTACGGCGCGTTCGGCGGAAAAATCGACCTGAGAAAGCTCGCGGGCGGAAAAACCTCAGTTTTCGGAGGAATAGAAGAAGAGGCCTGCGAAACACTGCTTAAAAATTGTTTTAAGAAATTAAGAGAACAACCCCGCCGTACGGAGTTTTCGGCGGAAACGACAAATTTGTCGGACAACACAAAGTGAAGCGAGCGATTTGGTTTTGTTTGTGAACCAAAATCCCGGCAAAATCAAATCGGCAACAAAAAGGAAAAAATATGATTTAAACAACAAAAAAATATTGCAGGTCGAGCACCGTCGGGCAAATCTTTCAGAAAGAGCAAAATTTTTTCGATTTGAAACTTTTTGTTTTAACAAAAATTGAAAACCTTTTGTAGGTTGGGGTTTCCACCGGGGCGTATCGTAAAACTCGGCATGCCGCGTTCAAAAACCCCTCGGAGGGGACATCAAACGGCGAATGTTCGACAGACAAGAACAAAAAACTTTCAAATACCCCGCCCCAAGTCCCCGAAAGGTACAAACATAAAAAAGGAAAAAATATGATTTTTATGACATCAAGAAAAACGAAAGAATATAACGGCAGAAACGTCGACGAAACGGCGGTTTTGTCGGTCGACGACCTGCCGATGCCCGCAAATTTCGACGGACTCGACCCCGCGGAAGCAAACAAAACGAGGGCGAGATTCGAACATTCGCGACGGATTTACGAAATGCTTTTCGACGCAAAAACCCCGTCGACGGCGGACATTTCGGATAAAACGGCGCAAGCGTCCGACACGGACAGCCGCAAATTCGACCGATAAACCGAAAGTGTCGCAAAATGATACTGAAAGAATTTTCGGATTACATAAAAAGCCGCGAAGCCTTGGCGGAGAGCGTTTCGACGAGTACAGCCGACGCCGACAAATCGGGCATTTTCGGCAATTCGGCGGGTGCAGCAGGCTCAACCGCCGCAACGAGCGTAACAGACTCGGCAAGTTCGTCGGACGCAACGAGCACAACAAAATCAACCGACGCGGCAGGTGAAGCGGGTGCAGCGGGTTTGACGGACGCTGAAAAGACGACGGATTTTTCAAAAAACGGCAAGACTTTGCCCCCGCAGGTAAAATTGTCGGATGGCGACAGCTCAACCGTTTTCGCCGACTCGAACACCACTGCGAATGCAAAAACAAGCGGCGCGGGCGCGCCCGACCCGACCAACGCAACAAAAACGGAAGAGCGGGGTAAAATGCTTCAAAACAGCAGAGAAGTACTTTCGACAACCGATTCCGAGGAAACGCGGGGAGACTCGGGAAAAGATCCCGTTTCGCGAGGGGTTCGACAAGCGCAAAAAACAAATTTCTCGTGCGTAAAGCTTTTAAACGAGTGGTTGGTTAAAAAGCTGCGCTCCGTGCCGATTTCGAACGTCGACAAAATCATTTGTAACGAATTGTTTCTTGCGACAAATAAGAGGGGAGCGACGTTAATCATTGCAAAAAGGGAATCCGGGCGAAAGTTGTTGCGGGCATTATACAATTTTTCTTTGAGTTATGAACATTACAGGTTCGCGAGGCGGACGCACGAAGTCCGCCCTTCAAATTTTACAAATCGTAAAGATTGAGTAAACAAGCATGTTTACATGCTTTTACAATTGCAGGGAAGGCACAATTTTTCGGATTTGTCAATGTAGAAAACCATGTAGAAAACTCAATTTTTGTTGTAGAAAACGGTGTTCAAAGTTTGGAGAAAAGATAAGAAAAAATGTTCAAAACACACTTAAAAAATGTAGGCAAAAAAATTTGTTTTTTTAAATTGTAGAAAACCGTTAAGTTTTTAAAAGTTTTCTACACACTTTTCTACAGGTTTTATACACCCTCAAAACCAACCGCTTTAAGCCTTTCGGCAGGTTTTGAACAAAAAATCGTTTGCTTTATTATTATTATTATTTTATTATATAGTATAATAAGAGGTTTATGTATAAAACTTTAAAGGATTAAAAACGGAGAGAACCAGATGAATTTTACCACGGACAAAGAAACTTTATTGAATAAATTAAAAATTACGGAAAAAACAACGCTTCAACGTGGTATTCAGCCCGTTTTGGCGAATATTCTGTTCGAAACCGAAAACAACCAAATTAATTTGACCGCAACAGACCTCGATTTAACGGTCAAAACTTCAATGCCTGCGGTTGTTAAAGAAGAAGGAAAAATCACGCTTCCGGCAAAAAAATTGGTCGAAATTGTCTCGAAATTGCCCGATAAACCCGTCGACTTCTCGCTCGACGCCGAACGCGGCATTATGACGCTCAAATGCGGCAATTCGAAATTCGATGTCATCGGCATTTCCGCGGACGAATTCCCCGACGTGAATGTCGACGAAGACATCGTTTTTACCGAACTTGAATCGAAAGTTCTCGTAAAAGCGGTCAAAAATACCGTTTACGCCGCCGCGGGGTACGAAAACAAAAACATCATCAGCGGCGTTTTCTGCGCAATCGAAGACGGAAGGCTCGAAATGGCGGCAACCGACGGAAACAGGCTCGCACGCTGCTCCGAATCGGTCATCGACGACGCGGACACCGCGTTCAGAGCCGTTATTCCCTCTAAAACCCTCAACGAAATCCTTCGCGTCAACTCGATTTTGAACGAAGAAAAAATCGCAATCGGTACAAAAGGCGCAAAAATCGTTTTTAAATCAAAAGGGTTCACAATCGGCTCAAACGTCCTCACGGGCGAGTATCCCGCCTACAAACAACTTATTCCGCCTTCGTGCGAAACAACCGCTTTAGTCGCAAATACCGACTTTCGCACCGCCATCGAACGCGTTTCGTGTATGGCGAACGAACGTACCGACACAATTAAGCTGTCGTTTTTTAACAACAAATTAACAATGAAGTCCGAATCGCCCGACGCGGGTGCTTCCGAAGAAGTCGTTCCCGTAAAATACGACGGCGACGAGTTTTTAATCGCCTTTAACTACAGATATATATATGACTTTCTCAAAATCACCGACGCGGAAACCATCAAAATCGACCTCACGGGAAGCCTTTCCGCGACGATTTTCCGCCCCGACACGGACGAAGACATGTTGTGCCTCATTATGCCGGTTTCGATGAGTTAAGAAATATGAAGGTAACCGTAAAAGTACCGGCCACAAGCGCAAACGTCGGACCCGCATTTGATTGTGCTGGGTTTGCCGTGAATTTGTACAACGAAATCACCGTCGAACGCAAGCTTGCAGAACCGTTTTCGAGCGGAGCGGAAGGCGAGTTTTCGGGCGAAGCTTTTAAAAAACGCAAAATTCGACTGTTTACCGACGCAAACGGAACTTTGGAAGAATCTTTCGACCTCGGGCTTGTTCAAAAAACCAAAAACGAATTTTTTAAAAAAATTGTCGAAAAAATTACCGAAAACGGTCTAAACCCCTTGTTTTTTGCGGCAAACGGCGACGAGAACGGGAAAAACGGAGACTTTTCAGACTACGTAAATGTCTCGGGCTTTGCCAATGTCGATTTTGCTTGTGAAAAAAATGTCGATTTTTCGGACGCGGCGGGTGCTGCGGAGGGGGGCTGTGCCTCGGATTGTGAAAAAGCCGCCGCGGCGCGGGTCGGGGTGCCGAAGCAAAATCCGAGCCCGTCAGATATTTTGTACGAAAAAGATTTTTCGGGCTGCGAAACTGCCGACACGGGGGCTGCGGGAGGTTCTTGCGCCTCGGATTGTGAAACTGTCGCCGCGGCGCAGCTCGGCGGGTGCGATTTTGTGCCCGAAACCTTCGAAATTACCGTAAAAACAAACGTTCCGCCCGCAAGAGGACTCGGAAGCAGCGCAACGATTATCGTCGGAGTTTTGAAAGGCTTAAACGCGCTTTACGGCAACGTTTTGACCGACCGTGAACTTGCGGAGGCTGCAACCGCGGTCGAAGGACACCCCGACAACGTGGTTCCCGCGCTTTTCGGAGGGTTCGTTTTTTCGTTCGCGCAAGATGACGGAAAAGTTGATTTTTCGCGCCATAACTTCATTTCGGGCGTCAAGATTTTTGCGCTGATTCCCGACTTTGAGCTCAAAACCTCCGTATCCAGAGGCGCTCTGCCGAAAATGATAAAATACGAAACAGCCGTTTACAATTTGAAACAAACAGCGGAACTTTTCGCGGCTTTGACAAAAAACGACAAAGCCTTGTTTTCAAAGGCTTTACACGATAAACTGCACCAACCTTATCGCGAAAAATGTATACCCGGAATGAGCGAATTAATCAGGCAAATTCCTTGCGCGGCAGGAGTTTTGGGCTGCGTGTTAAGCGGAGCCGGTCCGACACTTGCGGTTTTTTCCGAAGGTGGTAGAATTGAATTAGAGAAAATTGCCGGCGATGTTTGGCAAAAATCAGGCATCAACTTTGAAATCAAAGAGCTCGAACCCGACAACGAAGGTGCAACGGTAATTTTCGACGAGTAAAAGGAGAAACCCATGAAAAAATCGATACGGGATTTGAAAGACGTAAAAGGCAAAAGAGCCCTTGTCAGAGTCGATATGAACGTTCCTTTGGACGAAAACAAAAACGTTACTGACGATACCAGAATCAGAGCCGTTTTGCCGACAATTAAATATTTAAAAGACCTCGGTGCAAAAATTATCTTGACAGCGCACCTCGGCAGACCGAAAGGCGAAAAGAACCCCGAGTTCTCGCTCGCTCCCGTCGCAAAAAGATTGTCCGAACTCCTCGGCGAAGACGTAATGTTTCTTAACGATTGCATCGGCGACGATGTCAGAGCAAAACTTTCCGAACTCAAAGACGGTCAGGTCGCTCTGCTCGAAAATATCCGCTTCTACAAGGCTGAAGACGCTAAAGACGACGATATGACCTTCGCGGAAGAATTGGCTAAATGCGCGGACTTCTACGTAAACGACGCGTTCGGTGCGGCTCACAGAAACCACACCTCGACCGCGAAAGTCGCAAAACTCCTTAAACCCGCGGTTTCGGGCTTGCTTATGGAAAAAGAACTCAAAGCGCTCGGCGGAATTTTGGAAAACCCCGAAAGACCCTTCACGGCAGTCGTCGGCGGTGCAAAAGTTTCCTCCAAAATCGGCGTTTTGGACAACCTCATCGATAAGGTCGATAACCTCATCATCGGCGGCGGAATGGCTTATACCTTCCTCAAAGCCCAAGGTTACTCGGTCGGAACCTCGATGTGCGAACCCGATCAACTCGACGTTGCGAAAAACGTCATGAAAAAAGCCGAAGAAAAAGGCGTTAAAATTTACTTCCCGATTGACGTCGTTGTCGCGGACAAATTCGCTCCCGACGCAAATACCAAAGTCGTTGACGCAAAACAAATGCCCGAAGGCTGGGAAGGCGTCGACGCGGGCGAAAAAACGCGCGAATTGTTCGCGGACGTAATTATGAACTCCAAAACGATTTTGATGAACGGACCCGTCGGTGCGTTCGAAGTCGATAAATTTACCGAAGGCACAAAAGCCGTTCTCGCGGCTATCGCAAACGCAACAAAACACGGCGCCGTAACCGTTATCGGCGGCGGAGACTCCGTTGCGGCAACCAAAAAATATAAAATGCCCGAAGGTTCTTTCACTCACGTTTCGACGGGCGGCGGCGCTTCGTTGGAATTCATTGAAGGTAAAGTTTTGCCGGGCGTAGCGGCGCTCGACGAAGCCTAAACAAGTTAAGGTTGTGTTGAGAAAACACTAAACGGGGAGGCGACTCCCCTTTTTTTTGCGCAAATTCGAAAACGGAGCGGGCATGGCGCGTGCAAACGAAGCCTTGCGTCTCGGAAAATAATCTCGAATACCGTAGGTTGGGGTTTCACCCCGACAGTTCGTTCAATTCGGTATGATATATTCAAATTCTTTGAACTTTGTCGGTTGGCATGTTGCCTGTAAACGAAGCCTTGCGTCTCGGAAAATAATCTCGAATACCGTAGGTTGGGGTTTCCACCCCAACAATTTTTTCGGAAAAAACGAAAATCTTTCGTTAATCCGTTAATATTTACGCAACTCAAAGCCCTTCGGGCTTTTTCGGATTGGCAGATTATCGTATTGTTTTGAACGTTTTTAAGTCCCTCACCCCCAACCCCCTCTCCCGGAGGGAGAGGGGATATAGAGAAAGCCAAACAAAGTTATTTTAAGTTATTTCAGATTTAATTGAAAAAATTTCGAGACTTCGGCACGATTCGTCAGATGGTGCCGACATACGGTTTTCAAGGTTTTCACCAAGACGCACGACTTCGCTTGCACGTGCCATGCTGCAATGAACGGAACGTTGGGGTGGAAACCCCGGTACCTACGATGCTTTTAAATAAAAACCGATATTGCAATACCTTGCGACCCCGGGCTTCTGTCTTGATTTTGCTTCACAAAAACAAGTCGTTCACTTCACTTCGTTGCCGTTCACTATTGTTTTTGCTACTTCGGGACTCCGTTCGCTGCGCTCCCTGTCTTGAAATTGCTTTCGGCTCACTTCGTAGGCTGCGCTTTCGCGGGTTGCCCCCGGGGGTCACCCCGCTTCGCTCCGCACGCCGCTCGCCTTCTCGGGTTTCGCTTCGCTCACCCTACGCAATTTCGCTCCGCCCTACGCAAAATCGCTCCCTCAAGAGAGAAGGTCCGGGGAAAGCGTACGCTGCAATACCGAAACAATTGACGTACGCAAAACCTGAGAGAATTGACCCGAATGCGTATGTATCAACGGGGCTTTTTCTTTTTTGGTTCGTTTTTTCTTTTTGCCTCCGAACAAAAAGAAAAAATGAACAAAGAAAATTTTTCTTACGTATGTCTCTCAAAGTAAGCAAATAAAGAAATATTTTGTTTTTCAATTTTGCACGCCGACACGCCGAGTTTAAAGGAATGTCGGGGTGGAAACACCAACCTACGCTTGAAAAAATTCCATATTTTTTTAAAGGATTTAAGTTCCAAAGTCATGCCGAGTTTCACGATTTGTTGGGGTAGAAACCCCAACCTACAGTGCTACGCAAATTTGCCTCCGAACAAAAAGAAAAAATGAACAAGAAAAATTTTCTTACGTATGTCTTTCAAAGTAAGCAAATAAAGAAATATTTTGTTTTTCAATTTTGCACGCCGACACGCCGAGTTTAAAGGAATGTCGGGG
>CAKUZL010000018.1 GCA_934718085.1 uncultured Candidatus Melainabacteria bacterium | reverse complement strand
GCCCAAGGAGTCGGAGAGTTCTTTGATTAGTTTATCGGGCGGAATGTCGAGTCCTTCGGCGACTTTCCATATTGTCGAAAGTTTTACGTCGTTTATGAGTCCGTTTTCCAACAGACGCCAAGAGTCTTTGTGAACGGAGCATTCTGCGGAAATTTTATACATCGTTTTCTTTTGGGATAATCGATGTTTTTTGACGATATTTCCGAGTGTTTTCACCAAATGATTCGAGGCATTTGTGTCAGGACTTTTCATACGAGCATTTTAGTGCTAAATTACGATTGATAGACGAGCACATTCGTCTATTATTAAAGTAGTCTTGTCCGGAAATAAATTATCAGAAGTATTTTAAAAGTTATGAGAACAAAAATTTTAAATTCAATAATCATTTGTATGGCGGCAATTTTGCAGTTTTCGGCGTTTGCGTATTGCGGTGAAACTCGAACGTATTTTTATCGTAAGCACAGTGAATCATCGTATCGGCATGCTTGGTGTAAAAGTCATGGCGGAATCGAAGAGTTTACGAATAAAGACAAAACGAGAGTTGATTGTTTAACGGCTTTTAATGCCGTAGAATTTGATTTTTCCTACAACCGGGAGGAAGCGGTCGGACAGGCATTGCATTACGGTTTGATGACCGGCAAAAAGGGAAAAGTCGTTTTGATTTCGGAAAATCCGAAGGTTGAAGGTATATATTTTGAGAGGGTGAAGAAGTTGGGGAAAATTTATAATTTTGACGCGGAATACGTTACGCCCGAAATTTTGGATGTCAAAGACGGTAAATGTCCTTTTCCGGATTGTAAGTGCAAGAGGCGTTATTTGAAATAGTCGAAGACAATGTGACCTATTTTTACGGTGTCGCCTTCTTTTACGCCCGATTGTTCGAGGGCTTTGAGGACGCCCATTGCGTCGAGGATGTTTCGGAATCGGTTGATTTGCTCGAAGTTGCGGGAGTCCGTGACGTTTGCGAGCCTGATGATTTTGCCGCCTTCGACGGTGAATTCGTGTTTGTCGGTTCGGTAGATTGCAAAAGCGCTGTCGTCGTTGTCGTACGCGCCCGTGTCTTCTTCGAGTTCGACGACGGAGACGGGTTTTTCGATTTCGTCGACCTTTTGAGAGACGAAATTCAGAAACTCTTTGATACCTTGTTTTGACGCCGCGGAGACGAGAAAAACGTCGTTCGAAAATTGTTTAAATTTTTGAAGGAAACTTTGCGCGGTCAGGTCGTCGACAGCGTCGATTTTGTTGAGCGCGATTACTTGGTAGACCGAAGCGAGGCGTTTGTCGTGTTTTTCGAGTTCTATGTTAATTTTTTTGTAGTTTTCGACGGGGTCGTCGGCGGTGAGGTCGACAAGGTGGATGAGGAACCTGCAACGTTCGACGTGGCGAAGGAATTCGTGTCCGAGCCCGATACCTTGCGAGGCGCCTTCGACGAGACCGGGGATGTCCGCGACGACGAAAGCGTCACCGTTGTTTTTTTTGACGACGCCGAGGTGCGGAACAAGTGTGGTGAAGGGGTAATCGGCGATTTTCGGTTTTGCGGAGCTGAGAACGCTTATCAGAGTTGATTTTCCGGCGTTCGGCATTCCGAGAAGTCCGACGTCCGCGATGAGTTTGAGTTCGAGCTCGAGAGTGCGGGCGATGCCGTGTTCTCCGGGTTCGCAGAATTGGGGAGCGCGTTTTTGAGGGGTGGCGAATCTTGCGTTTCCGCGACCGCCCCTGCCGCCTTTTGCGACCATGACGGAGACTTCGGGTTCGTTGAGGTCTGCGATGATTTTTTCGGTGGCGCAGTCTCTGACCGTAGTTCCGACGGGAACCTTGATGTACAGGTCTTTTCCGCATTTTCCGGCGCAATTTTTGCCTTGACCGTTAGTGCCGTTTTCGGCTTTGAAGACCGATTTAAAGGAGAAGTCGAGGAGGGTCGAGATATTTTCGTCGGCGATAAGGTAGACGTCACCGCCGTTTCCGCCGTCACCGCCCGCGGGACCGCCTTTATCGACGTATTTTTCTCTTCTCCAGGCAACGGCACCGTTTCCGCCGTCTCCCGACATAATTTTAATTTTAGCTTTATCCAAAAATCCGGTCATCGCAAAATCCTTTTTTGAACGATTATAGCGCAAAAATTAGAATTTACAAGCGTTTCGGGGGTCGATTGATATCGGGGGTTGATGTGGTATAATTGCCGTGTACGGCTCGAAAGAGGTTATTATTATGTATGAATACGACGATACTTTTTTGATAGATTTAAGTTATTTGCACACGCCTTCGGAGATTGTTTACGACTTGACGAGCATCCTCGAAAACGAAGCGTCGCACGGTAAACGGGTGCGCTTGGTGCTCGGTGAGCCCGAGCTTAACAAATCTCAACTTTTGAGTATAAAATCGCTCGTGAACAGCGTGAATTCGTCGCTTGCGGTGGTCGAAGGGTCTTCGGACGTGACGCGCGAGGCTGCGCTTTCGGCGGGATTGGTTTTTCAGAAGATGAGGGACTCGCTGCCCGAGAATTATATGCCCGCTCAAAACACGGAAGAAGAGGATTTCGAACGATTGGAGCCCGAAGAAAGTGCGACCGAAGTAATCGACGATACAACCGAAGTCCGAGACGAGGCGTATGTACCCTCGGAGCCCGAAAACAAAGGGTTTGAGGACTCTTTTGAAGGCTCCGTTTCGGAGGACGAAAATCCCGAAAACGGCGAAGGCTTTGAAGAAACAACGGAAAATAATTTTACCGAAGAAAACGCGCCCCGCGAAGAAAATGTCGAAAATCCCGTCAGCGACACGGTTTCGGAAGAGTTGGACGTTATTTACGCGGACGACAAAAAATTGACGGATTTCTTTGACGGAGAACCCCTGAAACCCGAAAAATACGCGCCGATGAGCGATATTTCCGCAAATGACGAAAACGAGTTTACGAAATTCGACTTCGAGCTCGAAAATTTTGACGTAAAGTACCTCAGACAGACGGTTTGCGCGGGTCAGAACATTTATTTCAACGGAAATCTGGTCATAATCGGAGATTGCCGCGAAGGCAGCGAAATTAAGGCGAACGGCGACATTGTCGTTTGGGGAACCCTTAAAGGCAGCGCTTTTGCGGGCTGCGAAGGCAACGAAAAAGCTCGAATTCGCGCGTTGAAGATGGACGCGTCGTTGCTCAGAATTTCGAATTCGTTTATTCAAAAAGACCCCGAAGCACCCGAAAAAACCGAAATTGCGCCCGAAGAAGCAAAAATAGTCGACGGCAACATCGAAGTTTACAAAATTTTACAATGAGGACAAAATGCAGATAAGAAAAAAACTCGCAAGGGAGCTGAAAAGGCTTTCAAATCAACTGTTTTACACCAATTACCCGCTTAACGAAACCAACACGTTCGGTGAGGGTTCGCATATTACGGGAACGGTCGTATTGCTCTCGAATATACACATCGGGGCGTATACGTACCTGCGAAACAGGGTTTTTGTTTACGATAACGTTACAATCGGAAGCTACGGGTCGATTGCGAACGACGCGGTCATCGCACCCGCGGAACACCCCACCGACTGGTTTACGACCTCTCCGACGGTGTATTCGTCGATGGTGCTCCCCGAAATTCATACGTACATCGGAAATGACGTCTGGATAGGCACGAAGGCGATTGTCAAGGCGGGAGTTAAAATCGGCGACGGAGCAATAGTCGGCGCGGGCGCAATCGTGACGAAGGACGTTCCTCCTTATGCAATAGTGGCGGGCGTTCCGGCGAAAATCATCAAGTACCGTTTCGACGAGGAAACGATAAAACGGCTGCTTGCCCTGAAATGGTGGGATATGCCGCACGAAACGTTCAAAAACCTGCCGTACAAAGACGTTTACGCCTCCTTGGATATGCTTGAAAAAATCAAAGCGGAGCAAAAATGAAAAAAATTTTGGCGATAATCGGTGCGTTGACGGTGTTTTTTACGTTTTCCGGGAGCGGAAAAGCTTTTGACGACTACGATTACGACACCGACGCCCCGAAAACTCCCGTGACGGTCAAGGCGGGAACATTTTTGAAAGTCGTCAATTTGGCGGAAATTAACTCGTCGGTTGCAGATATCGGCGACAGGTTCGAATTTTTGAACAAAAGCGATATGTTCGTCGGCGAATACAACGTTTTTCCCGTAAACACAAAGTTTTACGGAGTCGCGGAAGACGTCAGGGAGCCCGTTCAGGGCACAAACGGCGCCATCAAAATCAGAATTACCAAAATCGTGACGCCCGAACATTACGAATACTTTCCGAATGCTTATATTTACTCGGCTTCGGACAACTACCTCGGCGGCGGAAAAACACCTCCGCTTTACTACAAAAAAGTTCCGCACTACTCGCAAGGGCTCAGCCACGGTGTACTTCAGTTCGCGCCGATAAATATTTTCGAATACGGCAAACCTCACAAAATCAAGCCCGGAGAAGAACTTTTCGTGATTTTGACGGACGATTTGAAAATTAATTAATCCGGTGTATACTGATAAAAAGGTGATATGTTATGAAAAAGATTAAAATATTAACGGTTGCAATTGCTTTGTTCACGGCGTTTTTGGCGGGCAAAGCTTTCGCGTTTACGGAATTTTTGGTTCCTTCGGGCGTTCCTTTCACGGCGGTAACGACGACGGAAATCAACTCAAACACCTGCAACGAGGGCGACAGAGTCGATTTGGTGTTGATGAAAGACTTTGTTTACGGCAAAAATTTCAGGGTGTCCGCGGGAACAATCGTTCAAACGACAATTCTTCATGTTAAGAAAAGTAACAATATTGAAGAAAAAGACGAACTCGAATTGAGAATGTCGGCTTTTGTAACTCCTTCGGGAAAAACCGTGCCGATAGTCGGAAGCCTCAGAACGACTGATTGTTCGGGAATTTTGAAAAGTTCGGACGAAAAATCGGACGAAGGGATAATAATTCCGGCAAATACCGAAATCGAGGCGGTTTTAGACCGACCGATTACCGTGTCGGGTAATTAGAGTGTTAAGTAAGTTAAGCAATTTGTTTGTATAAAGTTTTTAATGTAAACTTAAAATACGGTAAAAAGAAAACAGGGATAAAATGACGATTTTAACAAGACCTAAAGAAGAAGAAAACGAGCAATATACCATACCGAGCGTCTTTCAACACGGCGAAAAAGAACAGTCGTTAAAAGGTGCGATTGTCGCGTCGACAATTCTTCACCCGATAGTGGTCGGAGTAATATGGCTTTTGCTTATGATTGCGGCGTTTTTCGGAATAACTTATTCGTTGTTTCAAAAACCCGTGTCGGAACCCAAAGATATAGAATTTGTGCTGGTTGACAGGGAAGATACCCCGATTAACAAACACACGCGTTTCAGAGCGGATAAAAACTCGCGGGCGGGCGGACATCACGACCCTAAAAGAAAAGTGTCCATGCCTCAACCTGCTGCGGGCGGCGGCGTAAAATCCACGAAACCCGCTCGGGCAAACGCTCCTTCGGCAAATGCCCGTAAAAGTGCATCGTCGGCGGGACGCCCCGTTCAAAAAACGGAACCCGCAAGAACGTATTCGCCGAAACCCGCTCCGCGCCCCGCTGTTACACCGACGGCTCCGAGAACGGTTCAAAAACCGAAAAGCAATTTCGTAATCCCCGTTCCGAAAACGTCGATTCCGAAAATCGGGCAACCCGCAGGCTCGGGACCGATTGCATCCTCCTACGGAACAGGCACGGGTGCTTCGGGATCCGGTAAAAACCGCTCGTCGCTCAGCTTTGCGCCCGCTACGGCAGGCTCGAAAGGCGGAAGCCGCTCCGGCGCGGCAGGCTCGGGCAGCGGCGGAACGAGAATCGGCTACGGTTCGGGCTCGGGCAACGGTCATGTCGGCAACCCCGGCCCCGGCAATCCCAACGGAAGACCCGGCATTGACGCCTTGAAAGAACCCGATTTCGGACCTTATATGAGAGAATTGCAACAACGCATAAAAAGAAACTGGGATCCCCCGAGAGGAGAAGAAAGCCGAAGAGTCGTATTGTTGTTCGGTATCAGCCGCGACGGAAGACTCACGAACGTAAGAGTCCAAAAATCGTCCGGACTCGAAAGTGCAGACAGAGCGGCAATTGCGGCGGTCAAACTCACGGCGCCTTTCAGACCCCTGCCCGCGGCTTACAGAGAAAACAGCGTAGACATCCAGTTTACCTTTGACTACAACGTTTTCGGCGGAAGAAGATACTAATTTATAAAAGGAGAATAAGAAAAAATGGAGCTTTTGTTAAATTCAATTAAAATGGACTGGCCGGTACTTTTGCCGATTTTGATTTGTTCAATTTTGACCCTCGCGGTTGCGTTGAACAGATGGGCGTTTTTCTCGAAAAATAAAAGAGATGTCGCGGTTTTCATCCCGAAACTTCAAAAAGAACTTGCAAAAAATAACCTCGAAGGCGCAAACAACCTGAGTTTACAGATTGGCGGCGTTATCGGTGAAGTTACCGAAGAAGCTGTCAGAATTTTTGCCGAACAAAAGAAAGGTTTTTCAAGATCGTTCGATATTGCGGCAAGCCTTGCGATTCGTAAGCTCGAACACCATTTGACAATCCTCGCTACAATCGGCGGCGTTTGCCCGTTTTTGGGGTTGTTCGGTACGGTCGTCAGGATTTTGTATACGTTTCAGGATTTGGCAATGCAAGGTAATCAGTCGGCGGCGGTCGCAATGGGTATCGGTTCCGCGCTTATTGCAACGGCGTTCGGTCTCGGTGTAGCTATCGTTGCGGTAATTTTATACAACTACTTCCAATCAACCGTTACACGGTATGACGACGATTTCCAACTTATAAAATTGTTGTTCCTTTCGTTTGTTGACTCCGAAGACGAAACCGTTCAAACCCACGAACCCAACATTGCTATGTAATTACGGAAAAAAAAATGGCTACAAAAAAGAAGAAAAAAGTGTTCAGCGACATCAACATTACCCCGCTGACGGATATATTTCTGGTGTTGCTGATAATTATGATGGTTGTCGCGCCGAGTTTTCGAACCGATAACGCCGACATAGCCGTACCTCAAATCAAAAACGGTCAGTCGTTAAAGGACAAAAAAGCGGAGGTTGCGCTGACAAAAGACGGAAGATTTTTCCTGAACGGCAACGAAATCGCGGCGGATGACCTTTCGGCGGCATTGTCCGAGCTTAAACCGGGGCTCGAAACGGCTCAGGTTATCGTGAAAGCGGACAAATCGGCAAAAAGTTCCGAAATAATGTACGTAATGAGAGCGGCAAAAGACGCGGAATACGAGAAATTGACAGTTGCAGGCGAACCGTTGTCGAACGCGGAACAAAAGGATTTGGAGACGCGTTCGGTTGACGTGACGACGGAAGTCAATCCCGACGCTCCGTTCGCGCAAAGACCTCAAACGGCTCCCGATTCGGGATGGGAGGAATAATGGCAAGGCAAAAAAGAAGCGTATTTAACGAAATTAATATAACTCCGCTGACGGACATATTTTTGGTGTTGCTCATTATTATGATGGTGATTGCGCCGCTGCTTGACAGCACCGGTTTGTCACTTGTCGTTCCCGAAAATGTCGAAGAAAAACAGGCTTTGGAAAACGAAACCAAAATTTTGACCGTCACGATTGACGACCAAGACAATTATTTTGTCGGTGAAGAAGCTGTGTTGCCGGACGATTTGAGCAAAGTCATAGCCAAAAACGCAAATGAGTTTCCGGGCGGTGTGATGATAGAAGTTTCGGAAGGCACGACCCACGGCGCGATGGTCAAAGTTATGGACGAAGCTCGCAGCGCGGGCGTTTCGAGCATATCGGTATCGGAAAAATAATCCGCAACCCAAAACAAAGACAGCCATACTCTCTTTCCCTTACGGTAAGGAGAGTATAGAAAATCGCAAAAAATATTGTTAAGTCGGACGGGCTTTTCTGTGAGAATAATTTTTTCAACCTTTCCGAAAATATGGGAATTTTTTCAACACAGAGGGCTACACGGGCAAAACTTGAAACTCGTTAAGGTTTGTGTATATCCCTTAGCCCTTTGCGGGAGACTGTAGGTTGGGGTTTCACCCCAACAGCTTTTGAACCTCGGCATGAAGCGTGCAAAATTGAAAAATAGAATATTTCTTCCTTTGCTAATTTTGAAAGATATACGCGAAAAATTTTTCTTTGTTCATTTGTTTTTTTGGCAAAAAAGTACAAGAAAGTTTTGGACGTCCATCTCTCAAAAAAGGCAAATAGTATCTTGTGTCAGGCAATGCCTGACATACGTGGTTCAAGGTTTTTGTTTCAACGTACAGTTTCGACTGCCCGTGCATGCCCGACCGCGAGCGAGGAATTGTTCACAAATCATGCCGGTCTTGCAAAAACCTTTGGGGTGAAACCCAACCTACAGAGATTTCAGACTATAGTCAAACCGAAAGGTTTAAAACGAAAGTTTTTTGTCCTTTCGCAAGGTTTGTGAGGCGGCGCCCGACTTACAGAGTTCGAGTTTTTTGCCGAGGCGAACGGTTTCGACTGCCCGTGCATGCCCGACCGCGAGCGAAAAAAGTGCCCGAACCATGCCCGACTCGCAAAAACGTTGGGGAGGAAACCCCAACCTACATGTGATTTTTTATTTACTCGGAAAAATTTGTCTGAACACTTATATTCTGTTCGGTTCTCTTTACTCCCCCCTCTCCCTTGGGGAGAGGGGGGTAAGGGGGGTGAGGGACTTAAAACCGTTCAAAATAATGAGAGAATTTACCAATCCGAAAAAGCCCGAAGGGCTTTGTGCTGCGTAAATATTAAAGAATTAACGAAAGCTTTCCGTCCTTCCCGATAAATCCGTTGGGGTGGAAACCCCAACCTACGGGGATTACAGACTTTCGTCAAACCGAAAGGTTTTAAAACGAAAGTTTTTCGTCCTTTTCGAAAGATTAGTCGGGGCAGAACCCCCGGTACCTACAATGTTTTCAGATTTTTACGGTAACGCAAGGCTTCGTTTGCCGGGAACATGTCGAGTCACAAGGTTTGCCGGACAATGCCTGACATACGTGGTTCAAGGTTTTTGTTTCAACGTACGGTTTCGACTGCCCGTGCATGCCCGACCCGTCTCGGCCAACGAAAAAATACACGACGGGAAGACTCTCGTAGGAAACGATTAAATACATGCTGCAAGAAGCGCCTCGGATTTTTGTACTTTCGAAACTTTTTCAAATTCAAAATTCAACCGAAATAAACCCGGCGGGGTCGGATTTTACAAAAAAGAAGGCTTAAACGCAGGGTTCAAGCCTTCTCTTCGGATAATTAGGAGGATGTATCAAATTTTAAACTTTATTTACCCCGATTAATTTCATTGCGTTTTGGAAATAGGGGTTTGACGCGTATGCGGGCAGATATTGAGGGTATTTTGACTGAATGTAATCGTAAACGTTTTCGATTCTTTTTGTTGCGAGGGGGTATTCACCGAAAATTTCAAATCGGTATTGACCCGCGGTTTTGTTCAAAATCGTGATGAGCGCGACGGGATTATAGCCTGCATTTGCCAATAAATCGACTGCCGCAAGGTCGGCTTGAGTATTTTGTTTTTTCGCGGAGTTGCTGTATGAAATCGAGTGGAAAGATCCTCTCAAAATGCCTTTATACGACTCCAGACAGTGCGCGATTTCGTGTGCCGTAAGTGCGGCGACTTCGTCATCGCAACTTGCGTGATTAAGCAAATCCTGTTTTATCAAGACTTTTCGCGATTTGAACAAGTATCTGTCCGATTTTGTGACGTCGTCGTTTTGTTTGGTGGTCGGCAGAAGAACGATTGAATTGTCCAATCCGAAAATGATGTGTTTGTCAATATTGTTTGCGTTAAGAATTTTGATGCCGATGTCGTTCAGATATTGTTGGGCTGTGCTTGCGTAGTGAATTTCGCTGATTTTGTCCTGAGCAACTCTGCCGTTTGCCTCCTGTAAGGTAATCGCCTGTGCGCAGTTTTGCAGACACAAACATCCGCAAATCAAACCTAAACCGAGTAATCTTTTCATAGTTTCCCTTTCTTTTTGTGTGTGTTTTGAAAACCTTTTGATTTTCACGGGATTATTATACAACATCGATACGTCAATTTCGGACATATTGAAAAATATTTTTTAAATTGCGTTGTTCCCGGCTGTAAAACCGTTCAAAATTCGAACCTTCGAAATTCGAAAAGCCCGAAGGGCTTTGCGTAAGTTCCGATTTGCAATCGAAGGATTTCCGTCTTTTCCGAAAACTTTGCTCACACGGAAACCCCTGTACATGCGGTTATTTCAGATTATTTTCTATCAGGAAAGGTTTTCGAAAATTCTTCGTCTTTGACTAAAATCGCCTCGCAACCCCCCCGGCTGCATTCTATAAAAATTTGCCGGGTGCCGGTTCTTAGGTAAAGGCATGCCTTCAAAAAACTTTGCAATTTTACTCGACAGAAAAATCGAGTTATTTTTGTCCGGGTTCGTGGAGACAGTTTGTCGGTAATGTTTTCGCAGAGGTACGAAATCGAGGTCGACGCCGACTCGAAGGTATCTTGAAAGCGCAAAAAAGCCCTCACGAATACGATTTTGTTTCCTGCGAGTCTCGCAGGGCGGTGAGCGCCCGGGCAAATCCGTTTCCTGCTGCGCGGCAGGTCTACTGCATTACCCTTCGGAGTCGGCTCCCCTTTTATAAATAATGTAGGAACAAAATAAGTACCCGCAAAGGCATTCACATTGTACTCCGATTTATACGCGTGTTCAAGTTTTTTACAAAAAAGTGTTGACGAATTTTTTTGTTCGTTGTATTGTTATAAGGTAATCGCGTAAGCGTCCATAGCTCAGCAGGTAGAGCACTCCCCTTTTAAGGGATAGGTCCTGCGTTCGAATCGCAGTGGACGCACCACTTTAAAGGCTTCCTTCGGGAGGCTTTTTTATTGCCTTTTTTCTGTCGAGAGAACCCGTAACATCCCGTGTCACCGTTATTTGTAAATTTTTGTAAATTTTATACGAAACAATGTCAAAAAAGTTTTTGTTTAAGGTTTTATGTAAATCCTCAACCGATACAGGGATTTTAAGGGAAGAAAGAGAGTTTTTATGAATATTACACCGATTTCATCGCAAAATTCGCCGTCGTTTAAGGCAGGCCGGGAAAAAATTTTTTCAAACACCGAAAATTTTGCCGCAAAAACAAAAAAACTTTTAAAAACCGAAATAAAAGCGGACTGCAAAAACGCGACGGGAATCAAAAAAATAACGGAAAAAACCAAGTTGTTTGCGCTCGGCACACTGAAATTTCCCGTAAAATTTGCGGCATTTTGTGCACTCGGAGCTTTTTACGTCTTCCCGCATTTCCTTTTTGGATACCTCGAAAATATGGGGAATTTGTGGCACAACATGTTTGTCGCTGAATCCGAAGAAGAAAAATTACCGATTAAAGTACTCGGCTCAAACAACCATAAAGAATAATCGCCTGTTCGCAGAGTTTGATTACCCGACCTTGACAATCCCTCGCCCGTGGGCGGTTCTTACGGCTCGGGCAGGTTCAAATTTTTGTGGTCGGAGAAAATAACTTGTTTTTCGTTGTTTAAGCGATTTAACCGAATTTGCGACGAGAAACAAACGGTTTATATTTACATTTCTTAAAATTTCACCGAAAACGGGCAATTTTTTAATTTTACATGTTTTAAATATACTATGAAGAAAAAAGAAAGGGATATGACGTATGACGGCAAGCATTTCGGGTACGGGATTAAACAGTCAATCGGCGGCAATTAACCGAGGCAACGGTTCCGTTAAAGAAGCTCCCGAGCGGTTACGGCAAGATTCCGCGGCAGCTCCCGAACCTCAAAAATATAAATCTCCCGGTATCGTCAAAACGATTTTGGGCGCAATTGTCGGAGATATTTTCTTTGAGACAACCTGTGCTTTTGTTCCTAAATTAATCAATCTTACCGTGAGCCCGCAATATACAAAAATATGCGAAAACCTGACCGATAAAGAAAACGCTTCGTTTAATAATGCCGCTTTAAAAATGCTTGAAGACTCCGGCGCAAAAGCAAAAGGTGTGGAAATTTTCAACATTTCTAAGGAAAATAAAGATTTATTGTTAGGTATTCCGAAAAAGCTGTTAAATCTTGTTGAGGAAGGTAAAAATTCATTTTATCTTATTCCCACAAAAAAAATTATAACATCCGATAAAGCACAAATGTTTGCAATGCATGAAATCGGACACGCCATAAATTATAATGTAAGCAAATTCGGTAAAGTACTGACGGCATGCAGACCGACACAGGGATTATTTTTGGCTCCCTTTATGCTGACAGCCCTAATAAAAACAAAAAAAGAAGAAGGCGAAAAAACGGAAGGTTTTTGGGATAAAACCACAACATTCATAAAAAATAATATCGGAAAAATAACGTTTATCTCGTTTTTACCGACCCTTTTCGACGAAACAGTCGCTTCTTTGCGGGCACACTCGTTCGCCAAAAAACATTTATCTCCCGATTTGGTCGCTAAACAGGCAAAAATGCTCGGATGGGCAGGATCCACATATTATATTGCAGCAATATCGGCATCTTTGCTTGCGTATTTAAGCGTGAAAGTAAAAGATGCTCTTATACACAAAACGCCGATCGAACCGACGGTTCAGACTGATCCTTCGGCAAAATCCGCCCCCGCCGCGAAATCCGTCAACCAACCCGCCGCCGATACGGAAACCGCTTCAAACCACGCCGACGACAAGAAATCCGAGCAAAAAACCTCCACTGCCGCAAAATCCGTCGGCAAACCCGCTGCCTATACGGAAACCGCTTCAAACCACGCCGTCGACACAAAATCCGACCAAAAAGCCTCCCCCGCCGCAAAATCCGTCAACCAACCCGCCGCCGATACGGAAACCGCTTCAAACCACTCCGACGACAAGAAATCCGACCAAAAAGCCTCCACCGCCGCAAAATCCGTCAACCAACCCGCCGCCGATACGAAACAAAAAAATTCCGCATAAATAATTACCGTAACCCCGGGGATTCCCCCGACAACCTGTAACAATTTCAGACCCGGACAGGTTGCAGGTCAGGCATGCTGCGGGCAAACGAAGCCGTTCGTCTCGCCGAAAAATTAAAAAATTGATTTATGTCTTGAAAAACCTTGCTTAGTAACACTTG
>CAKUZL010000017.1 GCA_934718085.1 uncultured Candidatus Melainabacteria bacterium | reverse complement strand
CAAGGTTTATATTAACTTTTGTAACAATATAAACAATCGGGCTAAAGTTTCAAAATGTTCGGTCGAAAAATTTAGAGTAAGGAGGACAGACAAAATGAACATGTCAAGATATTACAACAACAGATACGGAGTAAAGACTTACAACAAAAGGCAAGAGAGCGACAAAGCTCTCGAAGAATTATACGAAGAAATCGATTCGATAGAAAAAATTATTTCTTGGGCGGCTCCCGATGAAGAGTATTCGGCGGAGAAGTCGGTGTAGCAGGGAAAAAGGAGGTTTTTAAAGATTTTGACGACACAAAAAGCCCGGTGAGAAAGGAGAAAATGTCGGGCAAGGCGAAAAGCTTTAATAAAGCGGAAAGAGGCACTATCGAATAAACAAAAATTAAACAATAAACAAAATAAGCTCGACACCCGTCGGGCTTACTTTTTTGGGGAATTTCTCGTAGGCAAAGGTATAAGAAGTTTTTTGATGTTCGACAAAAAAATACGAACTTTAAATTCCGGTTTCAACCCGATTTATTTGAGCAAACCATGCGTGTTCCGTCGGCAGTGCCTGACCTGCGATGTTCAGGTATCGTTGACGTCTAAAATCAATCTTCGGGGGAGCCGAGGAGGTATATCGGAAGGTTTCGACTGTGGGCGAAATCGAGGAGGTGTTCGGGGATTTCGTCCAACTTATCGACTTTTGCGACGAACGCGTTTGTTTCGGGCGTATAGAGGTTGACTTCGTTTTGGGCGTTGTTGCTGTTTTTGGCTATGTCGGCGGCGTGGTCTGTCGCGGTTCTTATGTTTTTGCCGGGTATTACGAATTCACCTTTACGGAACGAGGGGGTACGGGAGATGCCGGACGCGTATTTGTAGCGTTGAAGTTGTTCGTAGAGATGAGAGTAGTCATCACTGTTAACGGAGAGTTTTTCTTTGAGGTTTCCGGGTATCATGCTTCGGTGAAAATCCGTTTCGACGAATTTTCGAAAATGTTCGAAATCTTTGCCTCTTCCCGAAGATTGGTTTCGAAGCGAAGCGTTGACAATGTTTACGTTTTCGGCTTCCAGGCTTAACCCGAACCGTCTTTGGCTGAACGTTTCGTTGTCTCGGAGGGAAATATGCGAAACGCACAGCATGCCTTGGTTCATGGCATCTCCGAGCTTGTATGCCGTATCGAAGTCCTTGGTGTCGGTGCCTTTGCACATGTGGACAAAAAGCCTTAAATTTCTTGCGTTTAAGCCCGGTTCGAAGCCTATTTTCGAGAAATCGTCGGCATGGCGGGGGTCGGTGAAATCCACTACTTTAAAGGTTTTTCCGTTGAGAGTTTGTATCGGAATTTTGGATGGGTCGACGATTTTGGCGGTCATTACGATATGTCCCGTGCGGTTGAGTCTTTCAAGCTCTTCGTCAATCGGGGTTTGTTTTTCGGGGGATAAAGTTTTTTTGTGTGCTTCGTAGAAATCTTTATTTACGCCTTTGAGGTCGGCTTCCGCCATAATTCGGGCAATGCGCAAATCGCCTTTGCGCCTGAAAATCAACGCGAGTTCGGAGGGCGAAACAAGGTTTTTGTCGTATTTTTCGAGCCAGTTGTGGTTTTTGATGAGTTCGACAATTCTGTTTGACAAAGCGGAATCGATTCTTGCGGGTTCGCCGTTTTCGCGGCGGCGGTTAAGGATGTCGCGAGCGTAGAACGCGCAGAGTTCTTCGTGACCCGTGTCGACTACAAACTCCGATTTTGCGATGTCGTGCAGAATTACCGCGGTTTTCAGAACCGTTTTTTCGATGTCGGAAAGTTTTTCGTATTCGGGGTTTGCGAGACATTCTTTCAAAACCGTCATAATGTGCGTGTCGAGCGAGTATTGGTGGGTTTTGTGTTGTTGTTTGCCGATGACATTTACAAACTCGGGCATGCCCGCAATCAGCGAATTCAACGCCGCGTCGAGCTTTTTGTCGCCGGTTTCGATTTTGTTTTCGAGGATGAATTTTTTGACGAGAGCCGCGATTTTTGATTCGGCGTCCGAACCGTCGAGAGCGGAAACGTTTAAAATTCCGTCGTAGCCCGTGATTACGCCGTTTTGTTCAATCGGAAATATTTCAAGCTTTTTAATGATGGCGGATTTTTCGGCGGGGGAAAGTTCGAAAAGCGCGTCCGTCAAGTCCGACAAAAACGCTTTTCGCGAGTATTTAAGCGGCAAGCCGTCTCTGCCGAATTGCGAAAAATCTTTCGTTTTCAGTGTTTGTTCGAGCGACGAAACCATCGTTCTTTTGCCCGTTGCGGGGTTAATTGCAACAACATCGCGGGTGTTCGAGAAAAATCCCGTGAGCATTTTTTTTCGGTTCGCGTCCGAGACCGATGCGGTCGAAATTATCTTTTCGAGCGATTGTTTAACCTTTTCGATAACCTCGCCGAAATTGATTGCGCGAAGTTCTTCTTCCGAAAGAAGGCTCGATTTCAAAAGGTTATCGTATTCCGAGATAAGGATTAATTTTTGTTTCAGCGGCATTTTTTTTACGTCGAACGGAACGCCGAACAATCTGTCTGCAATCCGTGCCGTGAGAAATTCCCTGTTCTTAAATTTTTTATCGTAAAACTCCCGAATTCGGGCAATTTTCGATATATTTTTTTTGTATTCGGGGGTGCGTAAAATTTTTAACAGTATGCCTCGGTGCAAGTAGTCGGCAAAATTTTCGCGAAGGTCGTCCATCTTCGCAAGTGCCGTTTTTAAATCCAAGGAGGAAAGCTGCGCCAAAGCAATCAGGTCGTTTCCCGTCAACGAGTTCGGCGGAAGATTGCTTTCTTTGGTTTTTTTCATTACTTTCGACAACCTTGTTTTTGTTGCTTTCGGCATGTTTACGATTTTAACGAGGGTTTTGCCGTCGAAAAATCCGCCCGTGACTTCGTTATAATCAAAATATGAAAGCGCATCGCGAATTTTTGATTCGGGTAATTTCGAAAGGCAATGGTATGTTTCGTACGGCACAGGGTCAACATAGTTGCAGTCGCATATTCTTTTGAGTTCATCATCAATCATAACGACATTTTCGAAATCTTTGTCGGACATTTGCAAAAGTTCTTTTCTTATCTCTTCCGATTTTGCGTAATATTCCAAATTTCTGTCTTTATATTTTTTGTAATCTTGCTCGGAAAGCCGAATTCTCATCATTTTTGAAGGAACAAAAGACCCTGCGGTTAAAACTTCTCTTTCTATTGCGTTTTGAAATTCTTTGTCACTCAAAGACGCAAGAATTTTATAATCCGAGGGAGTGTTCAGTCCTGTTGCGAGCCCTCGTTTTTTCGCGATTTCAAAGGTATTGTCGTCGACTTCCCTCGCAATTCTCAGCAAATACGGAGAACTCAGGTCGAAATGACGACGTTTCCCGATTTCGCAAATTTCTTCGGGCAAAGACAAATAATGTTGTACGACTTTTTCGCTGTCGACCGAACATGTCGCAAGGTCGGCTCTCTTGCAAAATTCTTCGAAAGTTTTATCGTCGAGCCGCGAAAGCACAACAACGCTTTCCAAACGACCACCGACCCGCTCGATTAAATTCCGCTCCGATACTTTTGCATAATCTTTTTCGGACAATTGTGCAATTTTTATAACATCTTTTACTTTAACATACCGGTCACCGGCAGAATAGTGCGACGAAGTCTTTTTGTCGAGTAAATTCAACGCAATAATTTTTTCGAAATCCGAGGAAGATACGTTTATCAAAAGATTCATTTCGTCCGTGTAATAGCCTTTTTTGCGTGAGGGAAGTGCCTTTAGCCTTTCGTCGAAATTTGCCTCTTCAAGTTTTTTGGACTGCATTGACCCGAAAAAGAAACCGTACCCGAAAAAAATATCGTCGGTGTAATTTTCGAAAAGCTTAAACGTTTCAATGTTGAACAAATCGTGATTAATCAGATATTGCAAAGTTTTCGATTCCGTTTTTTCCAAAAAATTGAGAAAAGAGTAGCTTGCGGGAATGTCTTTTATGTCCGTTTTTTTGCGTATAGCATTAAACCTGTTGTAAAGTTCGGGAGAACTGTCCGTAATATCCGTTGAAAACCTTAAAATATTTGACGGTTTCACGCCTTTAAATTCGGAATCCGGTTCAAACGTCGAGATAATTTTTTGCTCGGCAAAATCAAATAAATCTCGATTTTCGAAATTTTCGTAAAATTCGGTGTTCCTCCAAATAGCGGAATTCAACTCGGATTTGTCTTCCGTCATTGCCTCAAGCAAAGCGTATTTAAGCATCGACGATAAAATTTTATCCTCGTTTCGAGCGATTCGTTCGACGCGATATTCGTCGAGAAGGCTCGAATCTTCCTCGTCCGACGTTTTTTCGCCCGTTTTCAGGTTCGTCGAAAAGAAATCGTAGACAAATTTTTCCCGCGCCTGTTTGTCTTTCGGAATATTTTTCAAAGATTTGCGAAGCTTCGAAACAACCTCGGGATTAATGTTTTGCAAAGGCAAAACCTGCTCGAGAGTTTTTTGCGCGCTTTCGGAACATGCCGCCGAAGACGGGTTGGGCACGGCGTTTTTGAGTATTACGGGGCTGTCGACGTTTACGACCGTCGAATGAGCAACGGACTTGGCGTGGTTTTCCGGGGTTATAAATGTTGCTTTGTTTTCTGTGAGAGGCTCGGTATTTGTAAAAGTCGACGAATGTACGGAGTCGTTTTGAATTGTCCGATTTCCGTTCCCGTCAGGAATTACTTGTGTGTTGAACCTCGAAACCTCCGAATTGTCGGCGTTTTGAGGGATATCCGTTTGAACGTCGGGCACCGGTTGAACCGCTTCGACTTCCGAGGGAACCGTACTTGACGTTTCCGCCGTTTGCGCGGGTTGAGTCGTTTGAGAAAAAGTTCCGTCTTCGCCGAGCAAAACCTTAGTTTGCGCGGACTTTGAGGGCTCCGCCGCTTCGATTTCCGCCAAACCCGTACTCGAAGGTATCGCCGTTTTCTCCGGGTACGTCGCCGCTTCGGAGGTTCGGTCGTTTTTTCCTGTATCGGACTTTGCAATTGTTGCGTAAATTCCTGCCGCCGTACCCGCTATCAACGTCACGACGCCTTTAAAAGAACTCGTCACCGCCGAAGGCATGCCCGCTTTCGCGGTATTTTGCACAACTTCGGGCAACATCCCCTTAAAAGACACGGAGTCAGCCGCTTTTTCGTGTAACGCGGGATTATAAACACCCTTTTTTATTTCCTGTTTTTCGAACATCCTACCGCCGAGTTTATCCGCTTTTGCGCCCGATTTACCGTAAAAATCCATTCCGTTCCCTGCTTGTTAAAAATGTTTCGTATAATAATAAAAAACCGACCGGAATTTTAATTGACCGTTTTTCTCAAAATCTTTACATTCCTTAACCTTGCCGAATTCACCCGAACCCATTACCGAATGATTAAATCCGCACATCGGATAATAATCTGAAAACCGTAGATCGGGCAACGCCTTGCGAAACGTGAAATTTGCATGTTTCGGGAGTTTAAAACTTTTCAAAAAAACAGGGATTTTTCAAATGTAGGTTGGGGTTTCCACCCAAACGAATTGTTCAAAAAACATAAATCACTCTTCGCAGGGTCTTTGAATTCAAGACGAAAACCGTCAAGCACCTCCGGCACCCGAGTAAAAGTGAACCGCTGAAAGTGAATTATATTGCGGGGTCAGACTGTCCGGAGAAAGACGTTGAATTCGCTGCCGTTTTCGTCGGATTTAGAAATGTAGGTTGGGGTTTCCACCCCAACGAATTGTTCAAAAAACATAAATCACTCTTCGCAGGGTCTTTGAATTCAAGTCGAAAACCGTCAAGCACCTCCGGCACCCGAGTAAAAGTGAACCGGCTGAAAGTGAATTATATTGCGGGGTCAGACTGTCCGGAGAAAGACGTTGAATTCGCTGCCGTTTTCGTCGGATTTAGCCAAAACGCAGTCGCCGAACTGTTCTTTGGCGAGTTTTTTGCAGATGTACAGACCCATGCCGTTTCCGTCGATTTTCGTGGTGAAGTTTTCGTCGAATATTTTCGGGACGATGTCGGGGGGGATTTGTTCACCCGAGTTGCGTACGGCGATTTTGACGGTGTTATTGTCGGATTTTTCGGCACGCAGGGTAATTCTGCCGTTTTGGTCGCAGGCGTCGACGGCGTTATAAATCAGGTTCAGAAGGATACTTTGGAGCTTGAGTTCATCGGCGTGAACGCGAAATTCGGGGTCAATGAAGCTTTCGAGCGAGACATTTTTGGTTTTTGCCTTTGGTGTGGCGAGATTTACGACGTTGTCGGCGATTTCGGAAAGTTGTTTTTCGGAGAGGAAAACAGTTCGTTTTTCGTTGAGTTCGCTGATTTGGGAAGAAATTGCGAAGGCAGCGTCGTTAATGCTTGAAATCGCGTTGGTAATCGATTTTTTTGTTTCGGAGTCCAAGATGGCGTTGTTCAGGCGTTTTTCAAGGATTTTCGAATACAGGTCGATGACCGAAACGTTGTTTTTGATTTCGTGAGCAATGATTTTTGATTTGTCGTAAATTTTTTCGTATTTTGAAAGGAGCTCTTCTGCCTTGTCAAAACGGGGTGTTTGGGCTTTCGAGAATTCGTTTTCTTTGATGGCGTCGTCGAGAAGGCAAGCGATTTTTTCGACGGCGTTGTTCAAAGTTGCCTGAGAGCGCCTGTCGGGAGCGTAGTTGGTCAGGAACGGATTGAGATTGACGGTGGAGTTGTCGAAAATCATGCCCGCAATGTCCGTGATTTCGCGGGTGTTGACTTGAAGGCAGATGTTCGAAGTTTCTTTGCCGTCGGTTTTGTTGTCCCAAATGAGCGCGGCGCTGTAGCGGGGTGCCAAAATGAGGACGAATTCGGTTTTTTCCCAGATATTTTCTTTTTCGGCGTTGACGACCGAGCCGCCGGTGACTTCGTCGCTGTAGGCGTAAAGTTTTACGTCGGAAAATTCGAGCCTGCGGAGTACGGATTTAATGTCTTTGAGGTCGAAAAGCCTTATGAGGACGAGACCTTCGGCGGCGGGCATTTCGAGGACGGGTTCGGTAACGGCGCGAAAGAGCATTTTTATCGTGTCGGTGTCGAACTCGCGTTCGGAGCCGGTGAGCACCAAATCGCCGAGGTTGTTGCGTTTTTCGGGAATTCTTTTCATAATCGCTTCCTTTCTTCCGATTATAGCACATTTTTGCGAAAAATCATTGCGCGCATTTTGATTTTTGTGGTATTCTTTTATTAAAAAGGGGAAATACTGTGGAAAATAACCGATTTGAGGGGCTCGAAAAAATTTTCGAGGGATTAAAGAAATTTAAAACCGAATTAAAATACGGCGAAAATCCTGCTCAGAAGGCGGCTTTGTACGGTTCGGACACTTTGGATTATGAAGTAATGTTTCAGGGTGCACTTTCGTACAACAATTTTGCGGACATAAACCTTGCAACGGCAATAACGGCGGAGTTTTTCGACGTAAACGCGGTTGTTTTGGTAAAGCACGTCATGCCTTGCGCGGTTGCGCTCGGAAAATCGCCGAACGAAGCGTTCGAAAAGGCTTTGGACTGTGATCCGTTGGGAACATTCGGGGCGGTCGCGTCGTTTTCGCAAAAAGTTGACGTCACGATTGCGCGGAAAATTGTCGCTTTGTGCTTTGACACGGTCGTTGCTCCCGATTTTTCCGAGGACGCGCTCAAGGTTCTCGAAAAGTCCGAAGAACTTCGAATTATTAAAATAAATACCCCCTTGGCGCATTATAAGCGGTTTTTGGACACCGAAATCAAGGTTACTCCTTTCGGAATTCTTGTTGCCGAGGCAAAGTCGCCCGAACTCGATAAAGACTCGTTTAAGGTCGTTTCGAAGAAAAAACCTTCGGTCGAGATGGTCGAAGATATGATTTTTGCGCAAAAAATCGTTCGCCATGCGCGTTCCAACGCGGCGGTAATTGCGAAAGACTTCAAGACGGTCGCGATTGCGCAAGGGTTCACAAACGCGGTAGAAGCGGTCGAAAACGCACTCGACAAGGGTTGTGAGCAGACAAAAGACGCCGTTCTCGCGATTGACGGAACTTTATCATCGAAAAACAACATAAATGCGGCTGTCCAGGGCAGAATAGCGGGCTTGATAGTTCCCGACGCGGCGAACCCCGAGCTCGTTAAGCTTGCGGACAAGTTCGAAACGGTCGTCATCACTACGGGACGGAGGGTTCTTAAACATTGAGGCTTCCGAACGGAAAAAGTGCCGTTTATTGGTTGATGGCGGCTCATTTGGTCATCGACAATTACCCGGGCTTTATCGCGCCGATGTTGCCGTTCATTGCGGCGGAAATCTCTATTCCGCTTGCAAAGGCCATGCTCGTCATCAGTATCGCAAACCTCACTTCGTACCTTTTGCAGCCTGTTTTCGGATTTTTTGCGGATAAACTCACAAAAAGATTTTTCATTTTTTGGGGAATTTTAATCGGTTCGATTTTTATTCCCGCAATGGGCTTCGCCCGCAATTTCGTTGAACTTGCGCTGATTATCGTCATCGGCGAAATCGGGGTCGGATTTTTCCATCCGCAGGCAACGGGGCTCGTTCCCGTGTTTTCCGAAAACGAAAACGCCGCAAAGAAAAATATAGCTTGGTTTTTGAGCCTCGGAACAGTCGGATACGGCACCGGTGCACTGATTTCCACTAAACTCTATGACCTTTTCGGAGCTCATTCCCTTATGTTTACGGCGGTTTTCGGAACCCTCTTCGCGTTCACGATGTTCCCGTTCGTTCCGAAAATTTCTTCGAAAAAAACCGAAGAAAAGCCGAAAGTCTCGGTTTTACGCTGCATTAAAGATATTTTTTCTCACAAAATCATAAAAATTCTCATTGAAGCGTCAATCCTGAAATCACTCATTGTGTCGTCGTTTTCGATGATTTTACCGTTTTACTGGAAGCAAATCGGTTGCTCCGCCTCGACCATCGGAACTTTGTCGTTTGTATTTTTGGCGGCGTCGACAGCGGGCATGATTTTGTCGCCTTACATCGAGAAAAAAATCGGCACAAAACCCTTGTATTATCTGTCCTTTCTGACGGTTTTACCCCTCGCTCTGATTTTCATGTTTACTCAAAAATATTCGCCCGTTCCGGGGTACATTTGCTTTACTTTGATTGGTTTTCTGGCGTTTTTGACCGTTCCCGTCAACGTCACGGTCTCTCAAAAACTTCTCCCCGAATACAAAAACCTGATTTCCGGCGTCGTAGGCGGATTCAGCTGGGGCATCATCGGCGTAATCCTCCCGATTTTAGGCATGTTCGCCCAAAAATTCGGAATTTTGCATGCCCTCGTCGCACTAACCTGCATTCCGTTCCTGTTCGGTCACAGAATTAAACTCCTTCCCGAAGACTTGACCGCCGAAATTAAAGAATAACACGCCTTTTGCGAATTGTTAACTTTTGTACAAATATTGTAAATTTTCGGTGACAAAATCATCCGATTAATTTATCATGAGGTCAAAGGCATGGTATAAGAATGGTTTTAAGCAGACAACTCATTAACGAAACATCAAGATCGTTCGATTTTACGGATAACGACGAACTCAGCGCACTCAGCGTCTCGGCGATGATTGCAAGAAGCGAAATCCCCGCTTCTCACAGGCGTATCGCCGATAATTTCGTGTTCTTCAGAAAAGTTTACGGATTCCCCGTCATTCAAGGACAGCTCTCCCGCAAAGAACGCGTCCTCCTCGAAAAATACGACTTCAACCGCCTCGAGTTCTCCACCATCAAACAAATCAACGAAGAACTCAATTTCCTTAAAACCTGGTCGTTTTCGGTCAACAGAACTCTGCGCCTCGAATCCGACGAATTGCTTACCATCAGAGCGAAAGAGTTGAAATTTATTTTTGCGTCGAAACACTCGAAAATCACAAGCGATATGTTTAACGGATATTTGGCGCTCGAAAAATATTTCGACATAATTTCAACCTACAACCAATAATCCGTTACTGCCGCCGAATGATTTCACTTTGCCGTGATTTTGTCGAGAAGTGGCGCGTTTTTCGTCTTTTCCGAAAATCGTCGGGCAGACCCCGACCTGCAATGCTCAATCAGGTGGTGTTTGACGAATCTTTCTAGTCAGATTAATGTAAATACCCGTGGGTGCCACCCGGGTGTTTCTTGCGGGTGGGGCATGTTGCCGGTAAACGAAACCGTGCGTTTTAGCGTAAACTGAAAATCACTGTAGGTTGGGGTTTCCACCCCAACGTTTCGTTCAAAAAACACAAAGCACCCTTCGCCGGGTCTTTGAATTTATTCTAAAAACTGTCAAGCACCTCCGGCGCCCTTTTGTTTTTGATTGGGCTAAAACTTAATCATATTGCGAGACTTAACCTTATACAAAAATTGCTTAAAAAATTGCGATTTTGGAGAATTAATTTTTAATACCCCTAAAACTTTGATATTATTGACTAAAAGTCTTGCTAAAAATTCCCGCCCCTGCCGGAGATACTTGACGGGTTAAAACATCTTTACCGCTATTTGTCGAATAC
This sequence comes from uncultured Candidatus Melainabacteria bacterium, assembly GCA_934718085.1. Classification (GTDB taxonomy): domain Bacteria; phylum Cyanobacteriota; class Vampirovibrionia; order Gastranaerophilales; family Gastranaerophilaceae; genus CAKUZL01. The sequence continues at coordinate 3,282 of CAKUZL010000017.1, read as the reverse complement.
AAACGGATTTATGCAAGCATTTTATCGGCGCTCGAAGTTTTGTCTTATTACAGACAGAACGGGGATTTTGATTTTTTCCGTTGTTTGATGAATAAATTTAAAAAATATTCCTATTGCGGGAATATTTTGATTACAGGTTTCGGGTTTTTCGTGTTTGTCGAGGGAGATTTTCCACCAAAAATGTAATTTAATGTCCATTCCTTTAGTCCTTTGCCGATGAGGGAAATTCTTTCAATTGCGGCACAATAAGGTCAAATACCGTGCCGCCCGTCGGGGTCGTTTCGACACATATTGAACCTCCGTGTAGTTCGATTATTCGTCTCGCGGCAAGCAATCCGCTGTTTGCCGCAATAATGTCGTAATTGTGCTTTATGAAGTACATTTCTTCCAAAATTTGTTGTTCGGGACAGTGCATTTCGCCCGAAATCGTTATTTGTGAATAATTTGCGTGACGTTTTACAGTGAGAAATATTTCGGTATTGTTTTGCGAGCGACTGCTGATTTGGTGCAGTACGCTTACTACGGCATCTTTGAGGTATTTTTCGTCGCATACGATGTTGAATTTTTGCGCGTCAACGACGAGGGTTTGGTTTCTGTCATCTACGAAATCTTTGATTTCTTTTACACTGTTTTCAACGATTTTTTCGGTTTCGCAGCTTTTGAAATTCGGGACAAAGGTACTTGCGTTTCCAAACTCCACGAGCAAATTTTCGGCGAGCATAATCAGCTGGCTGTTCGCTTTAAGTAAGTCGGGAAGCAATTCTTCCGTGTTTCCGAACTCGATCATAAACTCAAGAGCGCGTTTTTGCGAAAGAACGGAAGGTTTTATACAATGCTTCAAAAATGCGCAAAAACTTTCTTTCAATATTTCCGTTTTGCGACGAGCCGAAAAGTCGCGAATAAGCACCATATAGCCGTTTTTGCCGACATTTTTCTTTATTTTGAATTCGATTTCTTTTTTACCCGAAACGGTGTTTATTTTGATAATCTCACCGTTTTCGGGAATTCTTCCGCCGAAATAATCCTTAAGATCTGATTTTTGCTCAACCAGTTTTTCGTTCGCATAAATGACTTTAAACTCGTCGTTCGTGATAATAATCTCTTCGTCAGCTATTTCGGATATGTAAGATGAAATTGTGTCAATTATCAATTGAAAATTTTTGTTTTTAAAAACGTGACCATCAAGAAAACCGTTTGTTGTTCGAGGTTCCGTTGTGCCTGCTGTCCCCGACGTGTCGGACGTCGTTCCGTTTTCGCTTTTTATAATATTTTTCATTAATTTTTCTCCGTTTTGCGATTAAATTGTTGCGATTAGCGTCTTTGTTTAAGTACGGTCGTCTTTGCACTTAAAACCGTGGTTTGCAAAGATCGGTCGCTTTTGTTCATTACTTCGGGGCATTCTCAATTCCACAATCGGTATTTTTTGGAGAATTACTTATTCTTATCTTCCCGGTAATCGTTTTATTCAGATATAATGAAAACCCTACGGCTCATTTACGTTCAAATAATAACGGAGAAAACATATTTTGCATATTGCCCGGGTGGGTAATATTACCCGGCTTAAAAGTTAATTTTTCTTAATAATAGAAACTCGCGAAATACGTGCCTTTGAGCCGAAATGTTTCGTCCAAAAAAATCATCCCTTCGGCTGATACCCGGCTTCAGAAAATCGGAAATTTGTACACCAAAATTTTTATATAAAAATTGCATTTTACAATACCGTCGGAAATTCCGGCACTTGTTTTTTCAAAACCGTCAAATACTCCCGGCAGGGATGGAAATTACGACAAGGTTATAATAAAATAATATCAATGCTTTTGGGGTAATTACCGATTCCTGAAATTGCAATTTGTCAAAAACCGTCAAGCAACCCCGGCACCATTGCGATTTTTGATTAGGTTGAAATTCAATCATATTGCGAGACTTAACCTCATTCGAAAATTACATAAAAATTGCATTTTCAAAAACCGCTTGACTTCCCGGCAGGTGTAAAAACCACGACGGCCGGTTTTTCAAAACCGTCAAGCACCTCCGGCTCCCCTCATATTGTAACAGGGCTCAAATTCAATCAATTTGCAAGTTTTAAAGCTGCAAAACTCTTGTTCGAAAAATTGCATTTTGTGCAAAAGTAGCCCGGATAGGCAGTTAAAATATTACCCGACCGAGAAAATCTAAAATTTGAAAATCGAAGTAAATTTATATTATTTTCATACTCCCGACTATTCTTAATCCCGGATAATAATCAAGTTTTCGCTCTTTTTTTGCAAAATATAGCAGATATGTAGACACCGGAGTTTCTACCCGGGCGGAATTTTCGGAAAAGACAAAAATCTTTCGATTGTAAATCGGAATTTACGCAATACAAAGGACGTTTTCGTATTTGGAAGGTTTCGGTATTATTTTGAACGATTTTACCGTCGGGTATCTGCGGTTAAAGTTTTCGGTTTTAATTTAAATCATTAAGTTTTGTAAGCATATTTTAAGTTTGTTTTAATCCTCTTCTAATTGCGGAAAATGCCTGTATATGCAACAATCGGAAGGTTTTTCGGCTTCGTTTACATTTCCGCTCATCTCAATTTGTTGTAAATTTTTGTAACGTTTTAATCCGGAAGTCAAATTCTCGATTTCCTCAAAAACCCCTTCACAAAAGACTTTCGCACCGCCGAGCTTTCCTCCCCCTAAAACTCCCGCAAAAAAAAATAGCTCGGGTGGGCTATTTCACTTTTCCCGTTCATCGGATAAACTTGGGTTGTTTCGGAAAGATTTGTTTGTTTTGTCCCCGAAAATATTCAACTAAATCCCCCGTTGCAAAAGGTTTTTCACCGCCAAAACCTGACCGAAAAACCCGAATGTCAAACAAACCGCCCCCGAAAACTTCGATTTCAACGGTGCTTTGAGATAAAACAAAAAAAGGTTTAACCTTCGTAAAAAGTCAAAATCATTGCAACCGGATGAATCACAATCGGGAAACGCCCGCAACAAAAGGGCTCCGAGCTACCGAACCTTGAAACGAGTCAACATATTTTGACAAAATCTCAAAACGCCCGTGACAAAAGGTTTTGGAGGTTAAATCCGTACGCGGCTTCGACAAACCCGAAAACCCGCAACAACAAACGGTTTCGGCAACATTTTAAAATCAAACCGCCCGCAACAAAAAGGGAACCTCAAAAATTTTGACCGCCCTCGTCCAAACAAACCGAAAACACACTCGTGACGCGAAAATTACCCCGTTAAAAACATCCGCCGCCCTTCAAAACCGCTTAAAGGTTCCCCGACGACACC
>CAKUZL010000016.1 GCA_934718085.1 uncultured Candidatus Melainabacteria bacterium | reverse complement strand
AACCTGAGAGAATTGTCCCGGATGCGAATGTATCAACGGGAGTTTTTCTTTTTTGGTTCGTTTTTTCTTTTTGCCTCTTTAATTTGCTTCACGCCTTCAAGTCACTCGCTTTGTTTCCCCCGTTCGGGGAAAACGGTCGCTCGTTATTTCGGCGCGACTTCGGGTCTTCGGTCGTTTCACTCCCTCCGCCCTACGCAAATTCGCCTCCGAACAAAAAGAAAAAATGAACAAGAAGATTTTTCTCACGTCCGCCTCTCAAAATAAGCAGAGAAAGAAATATTTTTGTTTTTTAATTTTGCACGTGCCATGCTGCAATGAACGGAATGTTGGGGTGAAACCCCGGTACCTACATTTATTTTTGATTACTCACCGAAACGCAGGGTTCCGAATTCTCAAAAATCTGCTCCGTCGCATGTTTTGCCGGGCACTCCTGACCTGCATTGATTTCGAATTTTATTCGCCCCTCGAGAACCGCCGAAGAAAGAACACCGACACCAGCATTGCAGGTCAAAAAACAACCGTGCCCGCTTTGGTAGCGGGCATGGTCGAAAAAGTTATTTTTTGTCGTTTTGTTCCGATCAGATAAGGAATTTGCCGTTTTCGTAAATCAAAACGTCGTCGGCGTAAATTCTGCCGCCGTTTTTCATGTTTTTAATCAAATCCCAATGCAAGCCGGAAACGTTTTTTCCGCCCGTTTCGGGGTACGAAGCGCCGACAGCCATGTGAATGGAGCCGCCGATTTTTTCGTCGAACAGAATGTTGCCGGTTACTTCCTGTATCATTTCGTTTGTTCCGATGGCGATTTCGCCTATGCCTCTTGAGCCTTCGTCCATATCGAACATATCGTTCAGGAATTTTTCTCCTTTTTCGGCGAGCGCCTTGACGACTTTTCCGTTTTCAATCGTCAATCTGATTTTGTCGGACTCGTTGCCTCTGTAAATTGCGGGGTAATCGAAGTAAATATGCCCGTTTACGGAGTCTTCTATCGGTGACGTGTAGATTTCTCCGTCGGGGAAGTTGCATTCGCCCGCGCAGCTTTTCCAAATTCTGCCTTTTACGCCGAACGTGATGTCGGTTTCTTCGCCGACGATGTGAAGTTTTGAGACTTTGTTCAGGTATTGTGCGATTTTTTCTTGTTTTTCGCCGATTTCTTTCCATTTTTCGACGGGATTGTCGAGGTTCAGGTGGCATGCTTTAATGAGAAATTCGGTATAATCGTCAAGAGACATCGAGCCTTCCTGAGCGAGCGCGTTGGTCGGAAAGTCTGCAATAACCCATTTCAACTCGCCTTTTGCGGCTCTCGCGAGCATTTTTTCCGAAAGTTTCTTAGTTGCGGCGGAACGTTTCGCCGATTTTTTCGAATCAGCCTTCGCAAGGCATTTTACGTTCACGGGCGCGCCTATCGAGATGAAGTTTTGCGCTTTGTCGTATTCTTCCTGCAACATCGGGTCGATGTAGCTCAGCTGGTCGTCGTTCGCGTATTTCAAAAACGTTTCCTGAATGCCGGGCATGCCGCATCTTACAACGGGGTACGCCCCTTTTTCGAGAACTCTTTTATATATTGCTTTTACCAAAGGCGCGGATTCCGCCGAACTCGTCGAAATTACCGTCAATTCGCCTTTTTGAACGTTTGTCGAATAGTCGACAAGCACGCTCGCGTATTTTTCCCAAATGTCTTTCATTTTATTCTCCTTTGTAATCGTTTGTTCTGACGACAATTCCGCGTTTTGTCGTTCTGATAAACTCTACAAGCTTTTTCGTGTATTGATTTTGTTCGATTGTATCCTCGATTACGTCGGCGGCTTTCAGAACCGTGTATTTGCCCGAAGTTATTATCTTGAAGGCGTTTTTGAGGTCGGTTCTTTCTTTAAGCGAAATTCCTCTGCGCTTGAGCCCGATAACGTTGATTCCGTGGGGAATCGGGGGTCTGCCGTCGCCTTTGCAGTAGGGCAAAATATCCATTCTCGATGCCGAAAATCCGCTGATTATACACATTTCGCCTATTCTGACGTGTTGGTGAAATACGCTCATCCCGCCAAGAAACGCGCCTTTGCCGACCGTGCAATATCCGCCGATGGTTGCCAAATTCGCCATAATTACTTCGTCCTCGAGAACGCAGTTGTGCGCGACGTGCGAGGAAACCATCAAAAGGCATTTGTCGCCGATTTTGGTGACATTTCCTTCGCCCGAGGCTCTATTGATTGTCGCATACTCTTTAATCAGGCAGTTTTTGCCGATTACGGCTTTCGTCGGTTCGTTTTTGTACCCCAAGTCCTGAGGCGGCGTTCCGATTGACGCGAACGGCGAAACCACGGTTCCTTCGCCGATTTCGCAGTGTTCGAGGTAAGCATTTGCGACGATTTTCACGTTTTCACCCAAGACCACGTTTTCTCCGATTACGACGTTCGGCCCGATGTATGCGCTTTCGGGGATTATCGCCGTTTTTGAAATATTTGCGCTTTTATCTATCATTTTCTTCTCTTTTCTACAATACCGAAAACATCAAATCCGCTTCCACGGCAAGCTTTCCGTCAACGAAAGCTTTTTGGTGAGATTTTATAATCGGTCCTTTGATTTTTATAAGTTCGGCTTCCATGTCGAGTCTGTCTCCGGGGCGCACCATCGCCTTAAATCGCGCCTTGTCGACCCCCGCGTACACGACGAGTCTGCCTTTGTATTCGGGCAAAGTCATCAAAATTCCCGCTCCGAGCTGCGCAAGCGCCTCAAGCTGCAAAACGCCGGGCATTATGGGATTTCCGGGAAAATGCCCCTGGAAAAACTCTTCGTTCGCCGTCAAATTCTTGTAACCCTTGCAATACTTGCCGGGGACGCATTCGGTTATTCTGTCCACCAACAAAAACGGGTATCTGTGCGGAAGCATTTCCATCAGTTCCACTGTGTCAAACGACAGAATTTCTTGTGTTTCAGACATTTTTTACTCCTTTGATATTTTGTCTTTGAGCATTTTCGCCGTTTTTACGTGAACGGCATGCCCCGCTTCTTTTACGATAATTTCGGCTTTCAAATCAAGCGGGTTGGTTCCCGAAAGATAAAAATCGCCGATTAAGTCTAAAATCTTGTGTTTTACGGGTTCGAGCTCCGAGCGAAGAGCGACGGTGTATCCTTCGTCCTTGAGTCCGACGGTGTTATCGAGCTGTGCTCCGCGTGCAAAACCCGCGAGCTGATAGAGTTTCAGCTCCTTCAAAAACCCGAAAGTCCGCGCCTCGATGATTTCTTCAAGATTTTTTCCGTCGAAAGACACCCATCTTTGTTTCAAATCGGGGTGTTTGTACGAAACCGCATAGGTTATTCGGAGTTTGTCCGACGGCAAAATCACGCAATGGGTTTTTTCGTTAAGATAATAAACGGGCTCGGTCACAACGAATTTATCCTTGTTTTTCCCGGTAATTCCCGCCTTTTTGAACAATTCGACCCAATGTTTCGAGCTTCCGTCCCCGATGGGAACCTCGTTGTGCGAAAGATAGATATCAAGCGCATCCAGACCGCAAACGGCGCACGCCGCGTTGAGGTGTTCGGTCAGGGTAATTTTTTCTTTTCCGTTGCCCAAAACTACGCAATGGTCGGTTGAAACGACGTTTTCGAGAGTCGCTTCGATTACGGTGCCGTTGTAATGATATCTGACGCCTTTTTCTTCCGACGGCTCAATCCCGGCCGTGCACTCTTTGCCCGACATCAGGGTTATCGAGGTATATTCGGTACTTTTTTTCAGTGTCGTCATTTATTGCCTTTCGGAAACGTCCGCGTTCATTACTTTTTCGTACGCCTGAAACTTTTTGATAAGTTGTTCGGCTTTTTTCATCGTTTGAAGTTGTTTGATGAATTCTTTTCTCGGAACGGCGGGAGCGCCCACGATAATTGACTTTTCGGGGAAACTCTTTGTCACGCCGGCTTTAGCCATAATAATCGAATCCGAACCTATCGTTATGTGATCCGCCATGCCCGCTTGCCCCGCAATAACGACTCTGTCGCCGATTACGCAACTGCCCGCGACGCCCGATTGCGAAACAATCATGCACGCCTTGCCGATTTTGCAGTTATGACCGACCATAACAAGGTCGTCGATTTTGGTTTGGTCGCCGATTTGGGTGTATTCGATTGTACCTTTGTCGACGCAGGTATTTGCTCCGATTTCGACGTCGTTACCGATTTTCACCCCTCCGAGCGAAGGAATTTTGAAGACCGTCTGCTGAACGTTTACATCCCTGATTTCGCCTTCTTTTTTTGCATTTTCGATATTATCGGGGGTTTCGGTCACGAAACTGAACCCGTCCGCACCTATGCTTACGCCGTGATTGAGAATTACTCTGTCGCCGATAATCGAGTTGCTTCCGATGTTTACGCCCGCGTGGAACAAACAATCCTCTCCGATTACGGTGTTATCTCCGATATAAGTATTAGCCAAAACCTTTGTATTATCGCCGATTACGACGTTTTGAGCCAAAACGACGTTCGGACCCAAAAATACGTTCTTCCCGAGTCGCGCGTTCGGAGGAACCACCGCCGAAGGATGAATTCCCTCTCCCGATGTCGGAGGAACGTAAAACAGCGTCAACAGCTTCATCATGGCGAGTCTGGGTCGTTCGACCTCGATTGTCGTAATATTATCGGGACCCGCACCCAACGGAACCAACGCCGCTTTCGCTTTCGTCTTCGAAAGATTTTCGATTTCCTCTTCGTTCAACGCAAGCGCGAGCGTCTCTTCGTCCGCCAACAACGGAGGCATCAAACGGCAAACCTTTACGTCATCGACTTTTGTCAAAATTCCTCCCGTTATGCGGGCAAGTTCTTCGGGTGTATAATACTTCATAATTTCTCCTGCAATATACCTTTGTGTCGCTATTTTATTATATATTACAAAAAAAAACAAAACCGTTACATTTTTTAAATTTTCTTTACCGTTTCGTATTCCTCCGCCTAAAACTTGTTTTTATAAAACAAAATCAAGACGAAAGCCCGAGCTCGCAAGGTGTCGCGATATCGGTTTTTATTTGAAATCAATGCAGGTACCCGGGTTTCCGCCCCGATTAATCGTAAAATTCGGTATGTTTTGTCAAAAATCCCTCGTCTTTTATTTTATGTAACTTAATGTTAATTCTCAAAAACCTGTTTTTACGGGTGTTTTAAGATGACGGCACCGGCTGCGACAAAGCAATAAAATAAAATTTTTCAAATAAAACGCTTGATTTTTAAGTTTGTCCGTGATATTTATATAACAGTCGAAGTGCACCGATGACGAAAAGTCCGAGAGCACGGACACGGAAAAGCAAAGGGCGAAAAGACGCGAACAAGTTTTGTGCCCCGCAAAATCGAATAAAACATACGGGAGGTTAGCTCAGGTGGTTAGAGCGCACGCCTGATAAGCGTGAGGTCCGCGGTTCGAGTCCGCGACTTCCCACCATTAAAAAAAGAGTCGGCACGGCTCTTTTTTTGTTTCGGCTTCTTGTTATCGGAAATCTTTTTTCATCACCGCTTTTGCGAAGTTTTTTCAAACTTTTTAACCCCTTGCTTTTGCTTAAAAACAGAATTTACGAAATTCGGAAAAATTGATTTATATTTTGAAAAAATCCCGCTGCGGAGAGGGCATATTCCCCGCCTCCGCGCCTGCAGAGCCGGCAGGTATCGGATTTCTGCCCGGACATTCCGGTCAGCTTGGTATATTACGGGCAAACAAAGAGGTACGCTTTTACGGGAATTAAAAATTTCTGTAGGTTGGGGTTTCTACCCCCGACTAATCGTAAAACTTGGCATGGTGTGTGCAAACGAAGCCGTTCATTTCGGAGAAAACCTTGAACCCCGTAGGTCAGGCATTGCCCGGCTAAACGTGCGCACGGAGCAGGTTTATTTTTTCTTCCGTGCTCGGCTTGGCAAAAGTTAATAATTCGATAATTAAATCTTTTTCCGTTTTCTTATTCATTTGTATCTCCTTTTTACGTTTTTTATTGTCTCAAATTTTTGTGTGTAAAATCCACCAATACCCTTACGTTTATTATTGTTTTCGACTTTTTGGCAAACGGTGTTTTGTAAATTTTTGTAACAATCATGCCGTCATGGGGGTTGAAATTTTCTCAAAACGAGCTATATTGCCAGTGGGATGACTCGATGACTGTAAATCTGGAAACAGAGCCTTCAGGCGACGGTGGGATAATTCCAGTCCACCAATATTCGGGTCATTCTGTTTTTAAATTATTGAAAATGACTTTTTTATCGCTGTTTTTCAACTTTTTTTGAAGGTCTTTCATGTTGCAAGAGTAAAAGGTCTTAACGAAGTTTTTTCTTTTGTCTTTTGTTGATTTTAGAGCGATAATAAACATTTTTCCCGACATCTTAAAACACAACAAATTTTCGGTGTCGTTTTCATAGATGAGAACGTCGGAGTTTTCCAAGAACGATTGAATTTTTTTAAAATCGTCGATTTTTAAATCTTTGTGTTTTATGCACTCTTTTATGAGTGTTTCGGCGGACAGTTTCAGTGTTTGAGAGTTTGTTTTCAACAATTTTTTTTGTTGATTGTTTAAAATCGCGATATCAAAACTCGTATTTTTTATTAAATTTGAGTATTTTTTATACAAGAGCGTTTTGACGGCATACGCCTGTATATTTCCTTTAGTAGCTGTTTTACCGGCTTTTGCCAAATCTGAAACGGCTTTTTTCTCTATTTTTTCCGCAAGTTCCGAACAACGGTCGTAATATTTGTCAAACGCTCGAGAGTTTACAAGCGCTTTTAACGTATTCCCCGCCGTGTGATAGTCATATTTTTCCAAGTCGGGAATATAGTCAAACATTCCCAAGTTCGTACCCCATCCGGCGTCGGGTTTGAGGTCGTAGACCAGTCCGTTTCGGTCGAAACGGTACGATGTATTCGGTTTTTCGGTATCTCCGACGGTTTCGGTCGTCTCGGTGAGCCGCCCTTCGGAGCTTTCGACCGTCAAGCCTTTACGTTTCACCATTCCGGGGGTAAGCGAAACGACCGTACATCGGCAGTTCCAACCGTTCGGCGGATACATCGTATTCCATATCGGGTCGTCGTACCTGAAGACTTTCCCGTTCATTGCTTGATGAGCGGGGCGGGTTCTGCCGTCCATGACCGCGCAATACTGAAAATACGGCGCGACGTCGGCATCTTCGAGTTGTTGTTTGTAGCGTCCGACCGAATAAGCCGAGCTCATGTTACACCTGAAAATCGTCTTAATTCTGCGCGAGGTGCCGAGTTCGACGGTTTCGACTTCGCCCGTTTTCGGGTTCGTAACTTCTTTTTTGCCTGTCCACCCTTTTTTTTCAAACATCTCCGACGCGTTTTTGACGAATTTTCCTTCGCTCCATCCTTCTTTAATCGCGGTCGTGAGCATTTTGTGAGTATCCGCAAGCAAATCCGCCTGCGTCATTTTCGCGACGACAGAAGAAACGACTTCAAATCAGAAGTCGTAAAAACTTTTTTAAAAAACTTTTATTTGTCAAAATCTGTTGTTTTCGGTTCTACAAAACAATTTACGGGGTTTTTATCCGTTTGTAAAGTTTTGTAAAAAATACTTTTTACCCCCAAACCGAAAATATAATGAAAAATCCGAAGAAAAAATGTTGTAAAATTTTCCCGATTATTTGAAAAATCGGAGGTATGTCAATGTACAAAAAGATTTTGGACAATATTTCCAAACGCGAAGAAGAAATCCTTCTTCTTATGGCGGAAGGCAAAAATAACTCTCAAATAGCCGAAGAACTCGGCATCAGCTATCATACGGTCAAAACCCACATTAGTCACATACTTGCAAAAATGGAAGTTCGCGACAGGCTCGGTGCCGTAGTCAAAGCCCTTCGCACGGGAAGGATAAAGTAAAATACTTTCAATTTCAAACCCCCGGGGGCAACTTGAAAACTGCCATTTTGTTTTTAGCAAAACCGGGGTGCACGAACCGCACGGCAAAGATCACGAGGCAAAACCTCGGGTACCTTAGTTTATCCAAGCCTCTCTCCGGAAATGAACACAAGGAGCGAGAAAGTTCGGACGGAAACATACCGAGACAAAAACAACACCCTGACAGCCCCGGACGCCATTTCGGATTATTCATCGATCGAACAATGTGCCGTCGAAAGGTTCGTCAGGTGCCTGACAATGAAGTCGTTCAAAATAGTTCGGAAATTTGCCAATCCGAGAAAGCCCGAAGGACTTTGTTTTGCGTATCATTTGATTAAAAACGAAAGATTTTCGCTTTTTCCGAAAAAATCGTTAGGGAAGAAACCCCGACACCTATAGTGATTTTTGATTTTCGCAAAGATAAACGTCTTCGTTTGCTCACGGTCAACTAAATCGAACGATTTGTCAGGCAACGCCCGACTTGCGGTTTTCAAGATTATTTACCGATGAGCACGGCTTTGCCCAGACCCTGCGGGCGGTCGGTTAAGTTTTGTGAACAACAATATATATCTTGTTTGTCGATTCGGACATGATTTTTTGGTTAATTGCGATAAAACTTTTTGCGAAAAACATTAAGAAATATTAACAAGTTTTTAAAAACACCGAAAGGATAAAATTTTATTTTTCACCTAAAATCGAACCAACGCAAGCAGAAACAGGAATTGCGACGCTTTAAATTGTTAAGATATATTACAAAAAATAGCGATTTTGTAAAACTTTTGTAACAATACTTATAAAAACCCTTGATTTTTTAAAACACAATTGTTATATTCAAAGTATATACAAAATATATTTTATCCTTTTGATTATTTCCCGATTTAAAAATTTTCCCTAAATATAATAACCCGAAAAAACAAATGCGCAAAGCGCGCAAAAAGCCGAAACCATGCCGAAACGGACGGCATGCAGTCCTAAAACGAAAAGGAGAGTGCCTATGAAGATTTTTACGACCGAAAGAAGAAATTGTTTTGAAGACGTCGAAAGCGTTCGCGAGCTGAATTCGACGGGATATTTTGCCAAAATCGCGCAATACCCCGTTTTTAGTGCCGAAGAAGAGTCAAAACTTGCGCGCTTGAGCGCGGAAGGCTCGGAAGACGCGAAAAATATGCTTGTAAGAAGTAATTTGAGGCTCGTGGTCTCGATTGCGAAAAAAATGTTGCATTCGGGCAATTTGCCGTTGACGGATTTAATTCAGGAGGGCAACATCGGGCTTATGGTTGCGGTCGAAAAGTTCGACTACACAATGGGTTTCAGGCTTGCGACGTACGCGACGTGGTGGATAAAGCAGGCGATGTTCAAAGCGGTATCGGAGCAGTCTCACTGCATAAGCGTCCCGGTTTACGTTCAGGAAACGCTTGCGAAATTCAAGAAAGAAAAGGCTCGGGCGGAAATTCGTCTGAACAGAAATTTGACGAACGAAGAGGCTGCGAAAGCCGTCAACGCGGATATTTCGAAGATAAATTCGTATCTTAACGCGTTTTCGAAGGCGATTTCATTCGACGGAGACCTTGACGATTCGGGAGAACTCAGTCTTTGCGACGTTATCGAGGACAAAAAGGCGTCGGCGGACAAAGACGCGGAATACGATTCTCTTTCGAAAGCCGTCGACAAGCTTCTTTCGGTGCTTCGCGAGCGTGAGCGCAACGTCATCAGACTTCGTTTCGGGTTTAACGACGAGAAAAAGCGGACTTTGGAAGAAATCGGCAAAATGTACGGCGTAACGAAAGAGTGTATCAGACAAACCGAGGCAAAAGCCTTGAAAAAACTGAAAGAAAACAATTTTACCTGCGCGTTGTACGAAGCTTACGCGGTGTAAAAGCAACTTGTTTTTATATCGGTGCCGCCCCCGTCAAACGTAACCAAACGGAACCGAAATTAGTTCCGTTTGTACTATAATGAGAAAAAGGGGTAAATGTAACTCTGTCGGATGCAAAGCTACATACCGAAAATAAAGGGGTAATATGATTAGACGCCAAAAACCTGAAGAACCAGCATGGGCAAAATATATAACAGAAGATAATTTGCCAACCGAAGATTTACAATATCTATGTTCAATCATTGGATTAGAGGCAACAAAGAAATTAATGTTTAAAGCCGCAGGAGACAAATGCCATTCTTTTTTGTTTTCATCATACAAAAACGAGAAATTTTTTGAATGGTCATCTCTGTTGTGCGCGAAAACATTAAAGCACATCAGCCTATATAATTGCTCAATATCTTGATAATTTTTGGTTAATTCCAAAGTCAACTTCATCAAAATATTATAATCAAGATTCGGCAGACGATGGCTTGTTTCTAAAAGCCCGCTAATTGAAACCATGTGAACTTTTTTATCGTTTTCCCTATCGAATCGTTTAATTCCAAAATATCCTGAGCAATTTTTGGATTCAAAAAGCCGAGTTTCGCTCATCTTTATTCCGGAGTCTTTTGCGACAAGTAAATATTTATATTCCTGTTCGCCTATATTTTTCGGATCCTGCGAGGATGGGAATTTAATTATCCAATCTTCTCCATTTATTTTTGTCAAAATTTTTGGTCTTGCACCGCCTGATGAACCGCCGAGTTTGAAAAGTTCATCCAAGTTATCAGAATTTTGCGATTCTAATATTTTCGAACATTCTTGTGCAAGTTTATCATAATCAGACTCTTGGTTTGGTGTTTCAAATTTATGCACAGGCTGATCAAAGCCCCCATACCGCTTTCCTGAACAACGGCAAGACGGTTTAAATTATCAATTTCATTCGGGTTAATTTTGTTCTTCAGGAGTAATCTGTCAACAAGAAGTCTGCCCCAGCCGTCAGGCAAACTGTCATTAAACACCCCAAATAGCCCCTCGAACGGTTCAAATTTTGGCAAATATACTTTTTTCTGTAACGGTAGTGAGAATGGCGAAATGCTAAAACCGGTAGCAAGCCACTCATTATCATATTCAAAAGCCACAAGCCTATCCGGAGTCTTAGCCAGAGTTCCGACTAATTTATCGTTATAAAAAACTTTAAGGTATTTATAATCTTCCATTTATATCCTTTTATGATTTCATCAATTGAAGTGTAAGTTTTTTGTGTAAATAAATTTTCAAAGTCATTATCTAAATCAAGAGCAATAGCAATTTTAATAAAAGATTGCAAAGAAATCTCGTATTTTGTTTCAAATCTTTTAATGCTGCCAAGACTAACTCCGGATTTTTGTGCTAAAACCTCTTGTGAAATCTTTAACCTTTTTCTATGTTTTTTTATCTTCTCCGCTAAATTTTTTGCAATTTCATTAGGAGTTTTTTGATTTAAAAATAGGACATTCATAGATAATATATTGTCTATTTGTAAACAACATCAAAATTTTATTATGATGTATTTTTATCAACTTTTGACAAAATTTTCTAAGAAAAATTTCGTATGTCTTCCCCTATGTCCGTTTCTGACATAGTGATAGTTTATTATAATAATGTAAGAATAAAAGAGGTGCATAAAAATGATTGAAAATGAAATTTTAGAAAAAGTTAAAAGTCATATTTTTGAAAAACATGAACCAGCATTAAAAACAGGATTTTACGATTTGGATGCTATTTTAAGCGGAATTGAAAAATCCAGTATCATTACCGTTGGAGGAAGACCCTCAATGGGTAAAACAAGTTTTATAAATTCTATTATACTTAATTTGCTTGAACAAAAGAAAAAATGTTTGTATTTTTCACTTGAAGAATGTATGCCAAACATTATAAGAAGATTAATTCCACCATTGACAGATATTGAATGCAAAAAGATTACAAATGGTATTGAGGCTTTAAATGAGCAAGAAAAAAATAAAATAGAAAATGCTTTTTTTAAAATTGCTCAATTTGATTTAACTATTGTAAATACTGATGATGGGGTTATTAATATAGAAAAAATTAAAGAAAAAACAGAAGAAATAAAACCCGATTATGTTTTTATTGATTCTTTGCAGTTAATTAGAATTCCGGATTTAGAAACAAATTTTGTAAAATCCGATTTTGTAAAAGGTTTAAATGACTTTATGTATGAAATAAAAAAGGTAGCTAAAGAGAATAATTGTATGATTTTTATAACTTCGCAATTATCAAGGGCAGTAGAGAAAAGGGGATGCAAAATGCCTCTTTTACCGGATATCAGAGATTGTACTGTGGCTGAAGATATTTCGGATGTGATTTTGTTTATTTATAGAGAAGAATATTATCATTTTGCAGATGAAGAAGATTATTTTCTAAATAAAGGAAAGGCAAATATTATAGTTGCAAAAAATAAATATGGTGAAGTTGATACCATTGGCTTATTATTTAATGATAAAACAATGAAATTTTCAAATCCTATACAAACGAACATATTTTAAAATATTTCAAGAAATTTAAAATACAGAGTTTCGATAAATATTTATGATATAGTAAAAATAAAGAGGTTGATTATGTCAGAAGTAAGTTTTTTCCCAAAGTATGAACAAAAAGAAAATAAAGTAACAAATTATACTTTGTTGGTTTTAAAGCAAATTTATAACGAAAGTCCAAATTTATTTCAAGAATTTATTGTTGATTTATTAGCTAGTGAGGGTCAAGACATAAATATAAATATAGGAGTAAGTTTTTCGCAACAAACAAAATTTTCTTGCGAAAGAGGTAATTCCATAATTGATGGGGTAATTCAACAATTACCGTTTCAAGTCTTTATAGAAACTAAAACAACTGATTGGTTCCACAATGACCAATTAGAACGTCATATTGAAAATCTTTTAAAATTTGGCGGACAAAAGATATTTATTGCACTTGCAAATTTTGATGGTTCACCAGAAACAAAAGTTTTTAATGATATTAAAGAAAAATATAAAGATAAAAAAGATTTAATTATTACAAATATTGAATTTGAACAATTGAAATATGCTTTGGAAAATATTTCTGAAAAAATTAAGTCGGAAACTTTATACAATATTGTTAAAGAATATGAACAATTTTTAGATGAAGATGGACTTTTACCAACTTGGAAATATCGATTAGATGTTGTAAATTGTGCCGTTTCAAAAAATGATGTAATTAGTAGAAATCTTTATCTATGCCCTGAAGCAAAAGGTGCATATAAACATGCACGCTCAAAATATTTTGGAATTTATGAAAATAAAAATGTAAATTGCATTGCAGAAATAAAAGCAGTTTGTACTTGTGATTTAGACAAAAATATAACCATTTCTTGGTTTGATAACAAATATAACGAAAATGATATTTTAAATGAAGCTAAAGAAAAAAGTGCATATTGCTGGAATGGAATTGTTCAAATGTTTTTACTAAATAATTTTAAAGAAAATATAAATTTCCAAAAAGATTCAAAAGGTGGAATGTTTGGAAGTAAAGTTTATTTTAATTTTGACGATAAAGTAAAAGATATTAATGATTTGGAAACTCTTATTAAAGATAGAAAATGGAGTGATTTTCAATAAAACAAACCATTGATTTATTGTATTAGAATAAACCAAACTATGTCCGTTTCTGACACAATAAAAATTTATTATATTATTGTGATACTATTAACTAATTGGAGTGTAATATGAAAAAAATAAATATTAATTTTGATTTTACTTCCGACAAACCGCTTTAACATACCGACAAGCGGATGTTTACGGGGTATTCGAAGTCGCATAAAAAAAGAGCCTTTAAGGCTCTTTTAATGGAGGAAGAGGTGGGATTCGAACCCACGGTACGCTCGCGCGCACAACGGTTTTCAAGACCGGCCCGATAAACCGCTCCGGCACTCTTCCTTTTGCTTTTTGTATTGTAATGAAAAATTTCCGTTTTGTCAAAGAATTATTTTCAACCCGGCGGTTCGTTTATTTTGAGCATTCTGTCAAAAAAAACAAAGCGTATATAAATTGTAAAATTTGTTTAACAAATCCTTCTTTTTTTGTTTTAAAAATGCAATTTTTAAAGCAAAAAATTTTTTATATAAATACAAGTCAAGAAAATAAGTCAATGGAGAAATAGGGAATGAATTCCGTTACCGTCGGAACAAATATTGCAACGCTGAATAAAAATGCAAAAATGTCGTTAAAAGAACAAGGAACAACTCGACTTTCTTTGTCTGCACCCGACACCGCTGTCAAATTGTCGGGACAACCGGCAAAAGACGTTTTTCTAAATGCCAAAAAATCAGAACAAAATCCGATAAAAAAGACTTATGTAGGCGTTTTAAGAAATATGCAAAAAGCCGTCAGAAAAATAAATCCCGAAATGGTGGACAACGCGACCGAACTGTTTTCAAAACCTGTGAAAGCGGTCTCGGAAGTGATTGATAATTCTCCAAAATTTAAACAGTTATCGGAAAAATTGATACAAATGCTTGATGTCTCATCAAAAGATTCTCTTGCTCAAATTTATAATGTTTTAGATAACCTAAAGGATGCGGTATTTGACGGAATTGCTCCCGGCGCACCGGGTTCCGAGTTTTTACCACGGGAAAGTTTAATGTTTCACAATGAAAAAATCAAAGCAGCGGGCGGCGCAAAAGAATATTTAAAATTGGTTGCACTTAAACTCAGAAGTGACCTGTCAAACCTGTTGAAAATTGCTCAAAAAATCAAGTAATCTGTTTAAAACGCCGAAAAAAGAAAAATTTATTAATTTGTAGAAAACTGCTTCGAACCCGGAATTCGGAATTCGTATTATTTTGCCGAACATCAATAAACCTTCATACCTTTGACTGCGAGAAATTCCCCAAAAAATAAGCCCGACGGGTGTCGGACTTATTTTGTTTAAATTCCTGTTTATTCGATAGTGCCTCTTTCTGCTCTGTTAAAGCTTTTCGCCTTGCCCGACATCTTTCTCCTTTCAAACCGGGCTTTTTGTGTCATCAAAAATCTTTAAGAAACCTCCTTTTCCCTGTTACACCGACTTTTCCGCCGAATACTCCTCGTCGGGAGCCGCCCAGGAAACAATTTTTTCTATCGAATCGATTTCTTCGTATAATTCTTCGAGTGCTTTGTCGCTCTCTTGCCTTTTGTTGTAAGTCTTTACGCCGTATCTGTTGTTGTAATATCCTGACATGTTCATTTTGTCTGTCCTCCTTGCTCTAAATTTTTCGACCGAACATTTTGAAACTTTAGCCCGATTGTTTATATTGTTACAAAAGTTAATATAAACCTTG
>CAKUZL010000015.1 GCA_934718085.1 uncultured Candidatus Melainabacteria bacterium | reverse complement strand
GGTTTGAGGCTGCGCCTCATCACCCTACGCAATTTCGCTTCCGGTAACGTGGAACGGCTAAACAACCTCACGCTCGTCCAAACGCAAAGTGTCGCTAAGTCGGGGTTTGAAAGATTTAATTTTTGTTCCAAAGGGTAAATATGTAGGTTGGGGTTTCCACCCCAACAAATCGTGAAACTCGGCATGAAATCTTTCGTTTATTCGTTAATATTTGCGCAAACCAACGCCCTTCGGGCTTTTTCGAGATTGACATCCGCATTATTTTGA
This sequence comes from uncultured Candidatus Melainabacteria bacterium, assembly GCA_934718085.1. GTDB lineage: Bacteria > Cyanobacteriota > Vampirovibrionia > Gastranaerophilales > Gastranaerophilaceae > CAKUZL01. The sequence continues at coordinate 15,450 of CAKUZL010000015.1, read as the reverse complement.
ACGGCTTTATGGTCAGGCGTCGCTCGACAAAGCACGCTTTCGGCTTTTTAACCTTTTTGACCGAATACGCTCGGGGCGAAACCTTTGCCTCCGCAAACTTTACCCTTTCGTCGCGGGCGGTTTGTTAAAAAATGTAAACTTGATTTTTCCGCGCAAATACAAGCTTTCCGTCAATACCGCAAATTTCGGGCGCAATTTTTATGCCGAAAATTTGTTTATATAAATATGCAAAATAGGGAGGACAGGATATGAATTTTCCGGGATTGAATTTTTCGGGCAACGTTCAAACACCGCAAAAATCGTCGATTAAAGGCTCTGCACGCAAGGCGGTTTCTAATAACGCGTCGACTTCGGGTGTTTCGAAAAGTTTTAAACAGACGGCTGTTAGCGGCTTGTTAAAAAGCAAACCTCAAAAAGCCGCATCGTTAAAAAAATCCGAAAATTTAGTTGCCGACGTTTTCCCGAAAGTTTTGCAAAAAACGAAAAACTTCATAACCGCAGGCTTCCCGAAATTTGTGAAAGGAGTCGTTAATGTTGCGACCAATCCTTCGCTTATTTATGTTTCCGTCGGAAAATGTTTGGGGCTCGCTCCTCATCCGATGGCGTCAAATATCGTACCGAACACTGCAGAGAAGGTCTGCGAATCGTTAAATCCGAACGTAAAATTAAAACCCTCTCAAAAGTATCCGAAAAAATCGCTGATAAACAAAGAATACGTTAAAACCTTCAAAAAAAATGCCGGTAAAATAGCAAAAAAATTGCGCAGGTCGAATCCCGGAGTCGCGCATAAAAAGCAACAAATTCTGACACAAAAATCATTGCAACGCAAAATCGCCGAAAAAGCATTGCAAATTAAACGTATATCGGGTGCTGCGACGGCAACGTCATGGTTTTATACTTTGAATAAAGTTGCGCAGGCCGGAACACCTCTTTTGTCTCCTTTCGAGACATCGCAGGCTGCAAAATTATTTAATCACAGCTGCGATCTTATCAGGAAAATCGGGTGGGGCAATACCCTGAAACTCGCTGCCGAACAAAGTTTCAAGTCGTTGTCGAAGCTTGCGAAATTCGTAAAATAATTTACTTTTCCGCACCGTCGATTTTTTGGTATAATAATTTCGGAGAAAATGATGGAAGTTTCGAAAAAAATATCCGAGTTTGCAAAAAATCACGAAAAGGCTCTGAGCATAGGTTTTTTGGTTCTGTTCGTCGCTGCAGTGCTGATGTTTCGAATAGACCTGTTTTTGGCGTTTTTGACCGACAGAGGACGCGAATTTTTGTTCCCCTCCGAAATTTTGCACGGAAAAGTTTTGTATAAAGATATTTTGTGCATTTACAACCCCGGCGCGTACCTTGTAAACGCTTTCGCGATGCTTCTTTTCGGCGAAAAAATGTCCTCCGTGCTTGCGTTTGCGACGGGCTCGATTTTCGTGACGATTTCGTTTTTTTACCTTTTGTGTCGAGAATTCTTCGATAACCGCACAAGCATTGCGTTTTCGGTGTTTATTGCCGTTTGCTCGATGTTCGGCGGGTCTCTGTTTAATTTTGTTTCGCCGTATTCGTATTCGATGACCTACGGGCTTATGTTTTCGGTAGTTTCGACGTTTTTAGGGGTGAAATTCATCAAATCGGGCGAAGGCAAATTTTTGTATTCCGCAAACATTTTTGCGGGGCTCGCTTTTGCAATGAAGGCGGAGTTTTTGCCTCTTTTGCCGTTGTTGATTTTGAGTTCGACCGTGCTGAAAAAATGTTCTTTTAAAACAACAGCTCTGTCGACTTTGAGCTGGTTTGCGGCTCCGGTTGCGGCTTTCGGGATTTTAATGCTCCAAGGCGCAACTGTTTCGGATTTTCTCGCGGCGAAAAATTTTCTTGCCGCGTTTGCCTCAACTCCTTCAATGGCAGCGTTTTACGCCAATACCGGCGCGCTGCCGTCAAAGTTCGGCGAAGAATGCTTTTTTAGGGGGCTTTTTGAGTTTGCCGTTTTGGCGGTCGGCGGGTACTTTTTGTTGAAGCTGAAGGGTAAAACGCCGCTGTTTTACGCGCTTTGCGCCGTTGCGGTTTTTCTTCCGGGGTTTTGCGGAAACGACGGCGCGTACCTGTTTTTCACGTGGTTGCCGATTGCGACAGCACTTTTGCTTGTTTTGACCGCAAAAAAATTGTTTGAAACCGACCGACCGCTTTTGTTTTTGACTCTTTGCGCGCTTTCTTTGTCGATAAAAACGTTTTTCGTGCTGGTTTTCACGAAATACGGCGAATACACGATAATCCTTTTGTTGCCTGCGTTTACGGCGGTTGCGGCAAAATTTTTCGACGGGTCGAAATTTTTCAAAATGATTGATTTCAAGCGTTATATGTCGTTTTTGGCGATAATTTTTACGATATTTTACTCTCTGTTCCTTTACGGACGGCTTTCTCACGCCGACACCGAGCTGAAAACCGACCGCGGGCGTATTTTGACGACCCGAAAAACCGCCGCTGTCACGAGCGAACTTATCGATTACATCGACGCGACCACCCGAAACGACGATAAACTGCTGGTTTTGCCCGAAGGTCATATGATAAACTTCTTGACCGGGCGCAAAATCGATACAAAACTTCACATGCTCGACACGCTTTATTACGACGCAATGGGAGATGAAAAAGCGGGCGAACTCTTGCGCAGCGCGGATTACGACGTCATAGTAACCTGCGAAGGCTTTGATTTCTCGCATTTCGGGGGAAAACGGTTCCCTCACGACATCGAAAATTCGAGCGTGAAAAAATATCTCGATGAGGCGTATTACCTTGATAAAACGATAGTTTCGGAGCTTTATAAATCAAAAGACAATACATGGAGAAATATTTTCAGATGCTACAGGAAGAAAACGGTGAAAATCCCGTAAAATTTACGGAAACGACGGTTTCGGGCGAAACGGTGTTTTCGGGAAAAATTTTTGACATACGAAAAGATGTTGCGCGCGTAATGACGGGCGAAACCCGAAACCGCGAGCTCATCGTTCATCCGGGCGGGGTCACGATTTTGGCGATTCGCGAGGGCAAAATCCTTATGGTAAGGCAGTTTCGCTACGGCGCGGGAACGGAAATGCTCGAACTTCCCGCGGGCAAGCTCGAAAAAGACGACAAAGACGTTCTTGCCGCGGCTAAACGGGAGCTTTCGGAGGAAACGGGCTTCGAGGCGCAAAACTGGACGGATTTGGGGTATATTTTCACGACTCCCGCGATTTGCACGGAAAAACTTTACCTGTTCAAGGCGGAAAACCTTGTTGCGGGCAGACCTCACCCTGACGACGGCGAATTCATCGAACATTGCGAGGTCGAAATTCCCGAAGTTTACAAAATGATACAATCGGGCAAAATCAACGACGCGAAAACGATTTGCGCAATTTTTCGCGGGCTCGGCGGCGGAGTTTTGTAAAAATTTTTTTTGTAATATAATCGAGACAAAAACTGAAGGATTTTCGTATGATAAAAATGCTTGTTTGCGATATAGACGGTACAATCTGCATGGACGGGACGTTTTCGGATGCGACGGTCGAGTGTATCGACAGGGTTCGCCGCGACGGAATAAAATTCGTAATTGCGACGGGAAGGACGTATTTGTCGGCAATAAAGGTGCTTGAGCCGCTGAAAATCGACACTCCGATAATTTGTTATCAGGGCGGGCTCATCAGAATGCCGAACAACGGCGAGGTCATCGCGGAACACCTTTTAAAACGCGATCTTGCGCTGGAAATCATCGATTATTTGAAAACCGAGGGGATATATCCCAATATTTATATAAACGGAAATTTGTGCACCGAAAAGGATACGGACACCGTTCGCGCATACTCGAAGTACCAAAACATCCCGTACACGGTCATTCCCGACGTTCGAAAAGAGGATTTTAAAGGCGTGAACAAGCTTTTGGCGGTTTGTCACGATCCGATTAAAATGGACAGAATTGTGAAAACCCTTCGGGAACGCTACAAAGACCGAATTTACAACTCGCTTTCGACGCCTTATTTTTGCGAAATTTGCGACATAAACGTCTCGAAAGGCAACGCTTTGACGTTTTTGGCGAACAAATGGGGAATCAAAAAAGAAGAAATCATGGGCTGCGGCGACGAAGGCAACGACGTCGAGCTTTTGCAGGCTTCGGGAATAGGCGTCGCGATGGGCAACGCGACCGAAAAACTTAAACAAATTGCGGATTATGTCACCGACACAATCGGAAACGACGGCGTCGCAAAGGCCGTAGACAAGTTTATTTACGGGAAAAACGATGACTGATTTGAAAATAGGATTCGGAACCGATATTCACGTGCTCGAAGAAGGGCGCGACTTCATTCTCGGCGGGGTCAAAATCCCTTACGAAAAAGGGTTTAAAGCTCATTCGGACGGTGACGTGCTTTTGCACGCCGTGACCGACGCAATCATAGGCGCACTGGGGCTCGGCGATATCGGAGGGTTCTTTCCCGACACCGACGAAAAATACAAAAACGCAGACAGCGCGATGCTTTTGGCACAAATCGTAAAAATTATGCACGAAAAAGGTTTCGAAATCGTCAACGCGGACTCGACAATTCACGCGCAACGCCCCAAACTTGCGCCTTTTGTCAATTCCATAAGACAAAATACCGCAAAAATCCTGAATATTCCGCTTGAAAATTTTAACGTCAAAGCAAAAACGGGCGAAGGCGTCGACGCGGTCGGCGAAAAACTCGCCGTCAGAACCGATTGCGTCGTTCTGTTGCGCAAAATTTCGGCGGGGACTTGATATTATTGAGGGATTGCCTTATAATGAGTGAAGTGATAAACCTATGAGCGAAATATTTTCTAATTTATTTGTTGTAGCATTTTTGCTTTTTGCGAACGGATTTTTTGTAGCGTCGGAATTTGCGTTTGTCAGCGTGCGGGAAACCAAAATGCAGCAGTTCTGCAAAGAAGGTAACAAAACCGCGGGCATCGTCTGCAAAGAAATTACCCATCTCGACGAATATATCGCCGCAATTCAGCTCGGTATCACAATTGCCAGCATCGGTCTCGGTTGGGTCGGAGAAGCTACTCTCGCAAGCGTTATCGAGCCTTTGTTCGCGTGGTTGCCTTTCGTCGAAAAAACCGTCGCAACCCACTCGGTCGCAACGGCGGTCGCTTTCGCGCTCATAACCTTTATGCACGTCGTCATCGGCGAACTTATGCCCAAATCAATCGCGCTCCAATACCCCGAGCAAACAGCCCTTCTGGTCGCTCGCCCCATGAGATTTATGGCGAAAATCTTCAAACCCTTCGTCATCCTCCTCAACGGGTTCGGAAATTCGTTGCTCAAACTTTTTAACATCCACAGCGCGAAAAGCGTTCATAACGTGCATTCCGCCGAAGAAATCAACATGATTATCGACGCAAGCTACAACGAAGGCATTCTCAACGAAACCGAAAAAGATATGCTCCAAAATATCTTTAAATTCTCGGATTTGACCGCCAAACAAATAATGATTCCGCGCCCCGACGCCGTCGCTATCCCCGCGGATATTTCGCTCGAAGAATTGAAAAAACTTATTTTAAACACTCAATATACCCGCTATCCCGTGTATTCCGAGGATTTAGACCACATCATCGGACTGCTTCACGTCAAAGATTTGTACGCTTGGGACGGTAACCCCGCAGAGTTCAAGCTCTCAAACCTCCTGCGCGAAGTGAAATTCTACCCCGAAACCGTCACCCTCGACAAACTCGTCGTGGAATTTAAGAAAAATAAAATCCAAATGGCGGTTATCGTAGACGAATTCGGCGGAACCTCCGGCATCGTCACGCTCGAAGACGTTCTCGAAGAAATCGTAGGTGAAGTTCAGGACGAATTCGATACCGACGAAGAAGAAAATTTAATCGAAAAAATCGACGAAAATACCTACCTCGCAAACGGCATGGTCAGACTCGACGAGTTCGCGGAATACTTTGACGTCACCCTCCCCGAAGAAGAAGACGTCGAAACCATCGCGGGTATCGTGGTCAAAAAGTTGGAACGAATTGCCGCTGTCAACGACGAAGCCGATTTCGGCGATTTCAAGTTGATTGTCGAAGAAATCGACGGCACCAGAATTACCAAAATCAAAATTATCAAAAAAGCCGTAGAACCCGCAAACTCAACTACCGAAGAATAGTTACCCGCTCTGCAATAATCGTCGAAGGCGTATGTTTTGCGACACACAGATATCGGGGTTCCTACCTCACTAATCTTTCGGCACGAATGAAATTTTTCATTTACTAAACAAGATTTACGCAAAACAAACCCCTTCGGGCTTTTTCGGATTTGGAAGTTTTTGCATTGTTTTGAACGTCTATACGGTCAGGCACCGCCCGGCGGATTTTGAAAAAAGACGAAAAGCATTCTTTTTGAAACCTTTCCGGATGAGAAATAATCTGAAATAACTGTAGGTTGGGGTTTCCACCCCAACATTCCGTTCATTGTAGTATGGTACGTGCAAAATTGAAAAACAAAATATTTCTTTCTTTGCTTACTTTGAGAGACGGGCGTGCGAAAATTCTTCTTGTTCATTTTTTCTTTTTGTTCGGAGGCAAAAAGCATTGTAGGTTGGGGTTTCCACCCCAACATTCCGTTCATTGCAGCTTGGCGCGTGTAAACGATACCTTTCGTTTCGGTAAAAACCTCGAAAACCGTAGGTACCGGGGTTTCCACCCCAACGAATTGTTTGGTGAAAACGAAAATCTTTCGTTTGTCAATCAACAATCGCGCACACCAAAGCCCTTCGGGCTTTTTCGGATTGGAAGATTTCCTCATTATTTGAACGGCTTTACGGTCAGGCACCGCATGACGAATCTTGCAAAAAGAACAAAAAACTTTCGTTTAACGACCAAACGTTACGCAGAACAAAGCTCTTCGGGCTTTTTCGGGTTGGCAAATTTTCGCATTGTTTTGAACGGCTTTACTTCCCGAAACTAACAAAAACCGGAGCACGACAAAAAACCGAACTCAATCGGCAAAAGTGCGTACCGGGGCGGTGGTTAGCATGAAAGGTTGAGTCTGCTGCCGACTTGACCTTGATAGCCCGCACTGTTGAACGCGAATCCCGTTCCGAAGCTGTCGACGGGAGCACCGCCGCCCGCTTTCCATGCCGCGGTTGCGATTTCGCCGCTTCCGCCGTTTGCGCCTTCGACGCGTTTTATTGCGGAGACAGCTTTTGCGTCAAACGGGTTTATTCCCGATATCGAGTTTTCGCCTGTTGCGGCACCCGTTATCGAGGCTTTGTACGCGTTGAATTCTTTAAAATCGATATCGGAAACGGATTTTCCGCTGAAAGGATTTACGCTCCCGCCGGATTTGTGCCCTAAGTTATTTTGACCGCCCGCAACGCGTCTTGTAACTCCTCCGGCATTGACCGCGGGATTGAAAGCATATAAATTATTTATTCCGTTTATTGCACCCATGCTTTTCATCCTTTTTTATCTACATATTAATAAAAACATTGACAGGAAAAAAATTGCCCTTTTTTAAGAAAATTGTTACAAACTTAACAATTTTTTGCTTGATTATAAAAAAGCCGTCATTAGTTGCTTTCGCCCGCACGGTAGCCGCAGTACGCATAAATGACTGGTAAAAATTTGTCGAGCGGAAGTTTGTCCGCAAACGGAAGTTTTGCCATGACCAGCGCGCCCGCAAGGTCGTCGGCACTTGCGGCAAAATCTTTCATTGTGAGTTTTCGGTCGGGTTCTTTGTCGAAGGGGTCGCAAATGGCGTTTGAGACTCCGACGGAGGTGTATGCGCCCGCTATTATTGACGAAACGACCAATCCGAGTTTTGCGGGAAGAGAAAGCTTGTTTTGTTCGGAAAATTTCGCCGTTAAAGCAACGAACGCGGCGGGAAGCGCCGTGTTGAAAAATTGAAAAACGCCCTCTTTGAGTTTGTGAATTTTTGCTTCTTTTGTTTCACCGATTGCACCGACCGCAACCCCGCCCGAAACCGCAGACGCAGTGAGGATTAAGGTGTCTTTGAGTTCATATTTCAAAGAAAAAATATTTTTTGCGTTTTGCATTTTTTTAAGCGCGAACAAAGCCGCCGCGGTAGCCGTAATCGAGCCCGCAGCCGCCTTTATACGGTCATTTTGCGTAATTTCGTGCAGCGAAGCCTTGTGACGAAGATTTTTCAACGTCGTAATCGGAGAATTTGTTGTTTTCACGGTAGTTTCAGGCATATTGTTTTTTCATATCCGTTAAAATCATGGTCGAATTTTATACTAATATTTCCATTTTTGCAACATTTGTAACAAAAAATTTACGATGTATAATTTTTTTGTGAAAACAGAACTTTTATCACCCGCAAAAAATAAAGAAATCGCCTTTGTTGCGATAAATTCGGGGGCTGACGCCGTTTATACCGGAGCGTACGCGTTCGGAGCGCGGAAAAACGCGGGGAATTCGATTGAAGATATCCGCGAAATCGTAGATTACGCGCACCTTTTCGGGGTGAAGGTTTACGTTACGGTCAACACGATTTTGACCGACGCCGAGCTCGAAGAGGCGTTCGAATTGGTCAAAACTCTCGACAAAATCGGCGTCGACGCCGTCATTATCCAGGATTTCGGGTTGCTTAAAAAAATTATCGACGAGAACCTTCAAATTCCGCTCAGAATGAGCACACAATGCAATAATCGGGAAATTCAAAAGTTCGAATTTTTTGACAAAATCGGCGTAAGTGCCGTCGTTGCGGCGCGGGAGCTTTCTCTCGAACAAATAAAACAAGTTCACGAGGCATGCCCGAACCTCGATTTGGAATTTTTTGCCCACGGAGCACTGTGCGTGTCGTACAGCGGACAATGTTACCTGAGTTGCCTTATAGGCGGGCGTTCCGCCAATCGCGGCGAGTGCGCGCAACCGTGCAGAAAAAAATATTCTGTCGTGACGGCTTCGGGGAAAACCGTCGCAAAAGACGTCAGAGCATTGTGTTTAAAGGATTTTAATACCTCGGAACTGCTTGAAAAAATGGCGAAAAACGGCGTAAAATCGTTCAAAATCGAAGGCAGGCTGAAAGACGAAAAATACGTCGGCAACATTACCGCTTATTACCGCCGAAAGCTCGACGAATTCAGCGAAAAGACCTCTTCGGGCAAATGCACGCATTCGTTTGAACCGAACCCCGAAAAGTCTTTCAACAGAGGATTTACGACCTATTTTCTCGAACACCGCGAACATTGCGAAAATCTTCTTTCCCCGAAATCGCGCGGAGAATTCGTCGGAACGGTGAAAACCGTCTCGGGAGCTTACTTTACGCTGAATTCGAACGTCAAAATCAACCCCGGCGACGGCTTATGTTTCGTCAAAAACTCTGACTACGAGGGCTTTTTGGTCAACAAATCGGAAAACGGCAAAATCTTTCCTCACAAAAAAGTCGACATCAAGCCCGGTACAAAGGTTTTCAGAAATCTGGACGTTCAATTCGAAAATTCGATAAAATCAAAAAGACAAATCGGAGTAACGGTCAAAATCGGCAAAACCGTCGAAATAATCGATGAAGACGGGTACCTTGTAACCTCTGACGTTTTGAACGGCGACCGCCCCGAAAACCCGCAAAAAATCAAAGAAATCTTCGTCAAACAATTTTCCAAAACCGGCAACGAACATTTTTACATCAAAACCATTGACGTCGCAGACGTTCCCTTCCTGAAAGTCGCCGAAATCAACGCTTTACGCCGCGACCTTTTCGAACGGCTCGCAAACCTTCGGATAAAATCATACAAACGCCGAATTCCCCGAAAACTCGGCTACGCGCCGTATTTCAAGCAATCGGAAGACTTTCGCGCAAATGTCCTCAACAAATCCGCAAAAGAATTTTACGAGCAATGCGGCTGCACCGTCTCGGAACCCGCTTTCGAAGCAAAAATCCCTTCCCGCCCCGTCGAAGTCATGCGCATGAAATATTGCCCGAAATTCGCCCTCAACATGTGCAAATCGCCCGAAAAGCTTTTCCTCGTCGATGAATACGGCAAACGTTACCCTCTTTTGTCCGACTGCAAAAATTGCGAATCGGTCTTAATGTCAAAATAACCGACCACGCAAACGACCGCGGGCTGAACTAAACGAAAAAGTTTGCGGAAATTGGTCTTGTGCCGTAACATCGCCGCGACAAGACGATTTTGACGGCAAAATTTATTTTTCGTAAATGTTTTTGTAAACGAAAGTTTTTCGTCATTCCGAAGGATTAGTCCGGGGTTTCTACCCCGACAGCTTTTTCGGTGAAAATGGAAGTTTTTCGTCCTTCCCGAAAGCTCCGTCAACCTACAGCGAGTGCAGCATTTACGGCACAATAATAAGGCAACCTCGGGGGCAGGAGAGGAAATCCGCTGCGTAACCGCCGTGTAAAATCCGGCAACGCCCGAGTTATTTGTGTCTTCCGCTGCAGGCGAGAAATACCGCTTTTACGAGGATTGAAATATCCAAAAACAAATTTTTGTGTTTTATGTAATAAAGGTCGTAGGCGAGGCGTTCTTTTTCTTCTTCGACGGAAAAAACGGGGTTCATGTTGATATGTGACCAGCCCGTCCAGCCTGCTTTTATCGATTGGCGCAATTTGTAGTACGGAATCGTTTTTTCGAAGACAACGACTTCGTCTTCCCACTCGGCGCGGGGTCCGACGATTGACATTTCGCCTTTCAGAATGTTAATCATTTGCGGAATTTCGTCGAAGCGAAGCTTTCTGACGATTTTGCAAAACGGAATAACTCGGTCGTCGGAGCTTGCGGATTCGGCGTATTTGACATCGCGTTCGGATTTGGGAACGTAGTCGTTTTTGTACATTGTTCTGATTTTGAAACATTCAAAGGTTTTTCCGTTTTTACCGACACGGGTTTGCGTAAAAAGGGGCGAACCTTTGTCCGTCAGCCAAACTCCGAGCGCAATTCCGCCGGTAATCGGGAATGTTACGATTAAAATTATAAGTGACGAAACAACATCGAAAACCCTTTTGTAAAAGTCGTAAAGGAGGGATTGTCGGTTCGAAAATTCGTAACAAAAATTCTTCATCGCGTCGTCGTCGACGTAGCATTTGCCCGTAATTTTTTCGTAAAAATCGGGCATTTTGAAAATTCTCACTCCGCGCGGAACGCATAAAACTCCGGGAGAAAGTTCGGTAAACACAACGATTTTGACGTTATTTTCAAGAACGTTTTCGCGAATGTTTTTGTCGCCCGCGGGAATAATGCCCGAAACGTGCATTTTTAGGGCGGGAACAGCTTCGATAAGCTTTGAAATCGTTGTCGCGCGTGCGTTTTCTCCGACAATCAAAACATTTTTCGTTTTTTTGAAAAAGTCAAATTGCGCGTGAAAACAAATTCTCGTGAGCAAAAGCAGACAATAAACAATAATAACGTTCGAAAACAAAAATTTCGACAAATCGGCATCTATAAAAAATCCCGCAAAAACAAACGCCGGAATATGCGCAAAAATCACTCCCTCGAAAAGACGAAGCGCGTTTCCGCACGAAAAATCGTACTCCCGAATTTTGTAATTGTCTTTGAGATACAACGAGAACATTCCCGCGCCGACAACCAAAAGCGTAATTACTCCGATTTCGGGAATTTCGAACTTTTTCGCGGTCAAAAAAGTCGCCGTCGCCAAAATCGCAAAATCAATCAAAAACAGGCTTATTACCGATTTCGAAATAAAATTGATCATTTCTTACCTCTTTTTTATTGTTCGCCTTCGGGGCTCCGGTTTCGCCGAAATTTCGGATTGATGCAAGCCGACTCGACCTTCGCAATCGCTCGTTTAGTCTTCGTTTTCGATTCTGAAAGTTTCTTTTTCCCGTTCCGCCCGATTTGTCCGCCGTCAGTTCGGATTATACCCCCAATCGATAAAATAGTCAAATAATATCAAAATAAACTAAAATAATCAAATCGACCATTAAAAACCGATCATATAGTATCTATCATTTTAAAGAGGTATTAACATGATCGAAAAATCCGCTATCGGAAAAATTATCCAAAAATTACGGAAGGACAAAAATTTAACGCAAGAAGAACTTGCCGAAAAAATAGATATTTCACCCAACTACTTGAGTAAGGTCGAAAGAGGTTTAAATATTTTGAACGTGGAATCTTTCCTGAAAACAGCCGAAGTCCTGGGCTTTTCGCTGGAAGATTTCGGAATAAAAACCGATAAAACCGTCGACCCCTCGAAAAAAGCACTCATCGAAAAAATTTTAACTTCATCCGAAAAAGAAATTTTGGTATATTCGGAACTGTTTGACGCAATGAAATCCATAATGAAAATTTTAAAATAGTTTTTTCGATTGTAATCTTTTGCAAAATACGATTTTCGTTCAAACACGGATACCGGATATTTCTTTCGGAAATGAAAGCTTTCGGTTTAACAAAAGTCTGCAATCAATGTAAGTACCGGGAGTTCACCCCCGACGTTTCTTGCGGGTCGGGCATGTTTTATCCAAACGAAACCGCACGTTTTTTTTGTGAAAATTGAAATATGTGTAGGTGCCGGGGTTTCCACCCCAACGAAATTTTCGGGAAGGATGGAAAACTTTCGTTTGTCCGTTAATATTTACGTAATGCAAAACCCTTCGGTTTTTTTCGAAATTGGAAGATTTTGACCTTATTTTGAACAACTTTACGGTGTTCAAGGATTTTCCCGAAATGAACGGCTTCGATTGCCCGCGCCATGCTACGTTTCAAAATTCGTTGGGGTAGAAACCCCAACCTACAATGCTACAATACTTAAAAAACAAATATAAATCTTTCAAACCCCGACTTAGCGACACTTTGCGTTTAGACGAGCGTGAGGTCTGTTTGTCAATTCCTAAGTTGCCGGAAGCGAAGTTTGAACGCTTAGTGTCGCTCTTGTCAGCGTATTTTTTTCTTTTTTGGTTCGTTTGTTCTTTTTTTTTCGCCAAAAAAAGAACAAATGAACAAGAAGATTTTTTCCACGCCCTCCTCTCAAAATAAGCAGAGAAAGAAATATTTTGTTTTAAAAGAACGTTGGAGTGGAAACCCCGGCACCTGCATACTGTACGGGTAAATCCGTGAAACTCGGCATGTTTCGTTCATAATCCTCTCGGCGTTTAAAATTTTCGATATCGGGAATTCGGAGCTAATATCCTTTTTGATACAGAAAGCATGCCGCGTTTGCGGTTTCGGAAACGGGTTCGAATTTCGGTTTTCGGCATTTGCAGCGGTCAAGAGCCTTGTCGCAACGAGGTTCGAAGGGGCAGCCCGCAAATTCGTCTTTGATTGTCGGAGGTCGTCCCGAAATATTTTTGCCTTCGTTGTCGGGCAAGGAGGCTATCAAAGCCTGTGTATACGGATGTTTCGGGGTAAAAAACAAATCTTTGCCTCGACATTCTTCCATAATCGAACCGGCGTACATAATCAGCGTCCTGTCGGCGTTTTCGCTGATTAACGGGATGTCGTGAGAAATAAAAATTATCGACGTTTCGTATTCGGTCTTAATTTCGTTCAAAAGCTGCATTATTCGCGCCTGAACGGTCACGTCGAGCGCGGTTGTCGGCTCGTCTGCAATAATGATTTCAGGGTTGCAGGCAAGCGCGGTCGCGATTACGATTCTTTGTTTCATTCCGCCCGAAAGCTCGTGAGGATATGCATTCATCCGATTTTTGGCATCGGAAATTTTGACCGCGTCAAGAACTTCGAGCGCATATTTTTTCGCCGCCGCACCTTTGATTTTTCGATGTTCGGCAATAACCTCTTCGAGCCTGTTCCCGACGGTATAAAGGGGATTTAAAGACGTCATGGGGTCTTGCGGAATAAGCGCGATTTTTCCGCCCCGAAAATGTCTCATTTCCCTTTGAGAAAGCCGTAACAGGTCGGTTTGTCCGAAAAATATTTCGCCCGACGTGATATGTGCGGTTTTGGGAAGAAGCCTCAAAATCGACATCGCCGTAAGCGTTTTGCCCGAGCCGGACTCGCCCGCGATTGCCAAAAATTCACCTTTGTTAAGCGAAAAATTTACGTTATATAACGCCTGAAACCGCCCTTGCATAAGGTCAAACACCAAATTCAAATTTTTGACGTTCAATATTTTCATGCCGAAATTTTACCTCGACTTCGACGTTTTCGCAATCCCGACCCGGCGAGCCGAACGGCGGAAACATTTGTAACCTAATGTTTAGTAACTTTTTGCAAAGTTGCAACATTTCTTAAAAAACCGTTGCGAGCCCCGATTTTACTATATATACAAAATATATATCAATGCTCCCGAAAGATGATTTTTTTATTTTATTAAAATATTTTTTACCCGTGAATAAAACTCGAAAATCACCGCATGAAAAGCTTTTTCGCTATTGTTTCGAAAAATTGTTCAAAAAATTTTTCAAATCCGAAGTATTGCACACCTCAAAAAAAAGATGTATAATGCAAGAGTGGTTTCGAAAGTTTGCTTTCGAACAATGATAAGAAAAAAAGGAGAATAAAACATGAAAAGAGGTTTTACTTTAGCGGAAGTCCTTATTACATTGGTTATCATCGGTGTAATCGCAGCAATGACTATCCCGACTTTGATCAGCTCGACCGGCGACCAAGAATACAAAACCGGTTTGAAAAAAGCATTCGCAACTTTGAACCAAGTTGTTGCAGTTAACTCGGTTCTCGGCGACTACGACGAAGCAAGCATTTCGGCAGGATCGGGCTTGACCGACTTGTTGAACGACAAATTGACCATCGTTGAAGCTCCCGTAGCACCCGCAGCTAACACCGGATGCACCCCCGGAACTTGGACTTACACGGCTGACGGCTTCAGATACGGTGTTACCAACTCTCACGAAGACGGCGCAATCAACCAAATCTGTGTTGACGTTAACGGAGACAAAGGACCCAACAAATTGATGGAAGTTGACGCAAACGGAAAAGTTACTACTTCGGGTGACACGTTCAAACTCAACGTATTCTCGAAAAAAGTTACTCCTGCTGACGACGTAACTTCGTGGATTCTTTACAACAGAAGCGGCGTTCGTTCATAGTTTGTAACAAACTTTGAAAAAAGCGGTGTCCTCACGGGCGCCGTTTTTTTTGCAAATTTTTCAAAAATTTTTCTTGCCGTTTTTTATCGCGCCGCGCGTTGTGACAAAACCGTAAGTTTTCGAAGAGGGCAAATTTCATTTTGATGAATAATATTGAACACCGCAGTAGGTCAGGCACCGCCTGACGAACCTTGTGACTCGGTATGTTACGTGCAAACGAATCTGTGCGTTTCGGTAAATTATTTTGAAAACATGTAGGTACCGGGGTTTCTGCCCTGACTAATCTTTCGAAAAGGACGAAAAACTTTCGTTTTAAAACTTTTCGGGTTGACGAAAATCCGAAATCCCCGTAGGTTGGGGTTTCCGCCCGGGCAAATCGTGAAACTCGGCATGAAACGTGCAAACGAAGCCGTTCGTCTCGCCGAAAAATTAAAAAATTGATTTATGTCTTGAAAAACCTTGCTTAGTAACACTTG
>CAKUZL010000014.1 GCA_934718085.1 uncultured Candidatus Melainabacteria bacterium | reverse complement strand
AGAAGACAATTTTCGAAAATGAAAGTTGTCTTTTTTTTTGGCGAAAAACATTTTTACAAAAACTTCGTAAGCTTTGCTTTCTCGGTATTTTCTTTAAAAGTGCACCGGTGTATGGTTTGAACTTGTCTTTTTTTTTGTGAAATAGATATTTTGGGATTGGAAGATTTTACGACAGGCACTGCCCGGCGAAACGTTCGAAGAAGACGAAAAACTTTTGTTTTTTTAATCTTTCGGTTCGACAAAAGTCTCTAATTCATCGTAGGTTGGGGTTTATACCCCAACTA
The DNA here is from genome assembly GCA_934718085.1 of uncultured Candidatus Melainabacteria bacterium. GTDB lineage: Bacteria > Cyanobacteriota > Vampirovibrionia > Gastranaerophilales > Gastranaerophilaceae > CAKUZL01. The sequence goes on along the minus strand of CAKUZL010000014.1, from coordinate 32,398 downwards.
ATCGTGAAACTCGGCATGTTCCGAGAGTTTAAACCTTTCAAAAAATACAGGAATTTTTCAAATGTAGGTTGGGGTTTCCACCCCGACAGTTCTTGCGGGTCGGATAATAATCTTAAATAATGTAGTTTTTTCTCAAAGGACAAAAAGCCCGAAGAGCTTTGTTTTGCGTAAATATTAAATGGTTAACGAAAGATTTTTGCTTTTCCCGAAAAATTTGTTGGGGTGGAAACCCCGGTACCTACAATGTTTTTAAATAAAAAGCCGATATTGCAACACCTTGCGCCCCCGGACTTCCGTCTTGATTTTGCTCCATAAAAACAAGTCGTTCACTTCACTTCGTTGCCGTTCGCTGTTGTTTTTGCTACTTCGGGTCTCCGTTCGCTGCGCTCACATCCGCCCTACACAATTCCGCTCCGCCCTACGCAAATTCGCCTCCGAACAAAAAGAAAAAATGAACAAGAAGATTTTTCTCATGTCTGTTTTCAAAATAAGCGGAATAGAGAAATATTTTGTTTTTCAATTTTGCATGCCGACACGTCGAGTTTCACGATACGTTGGGGTGGAAACCCCAACCTACGGTATTCGAGATTATTTTCCGAGACGCACGGTTTCACTCCAACGTTCTAAGTCGGGGTTTGAAAGATTTAATTTTTGTTCCAAAGGGTCAATATGTAGCTCCGTTCGCTGAAGAATGTTGCGTTCAAAACCGAGCACGCCATGCCTCAGCAAACCCGACAAAAGCCGCCATCATCCCGCCGCCGCCATGCCCGGAGCGGGGCGCACCCTTCCGAACCCGACAAAAGCATGACAAAAAACGACGAAATTCTTCCGAAAACAGCCGGAAAACATTGCGAATTTGTAGGTACCGGGGTTTCCACCCCAACAATCGTGAAACTTGATATGATTTGTCCAAACGAAGCCGTTCGTTGCGGCAAAAACCTGAAAACATGTAGGTTGGGGTTTCTACCCCAACAATCGTGAAACTTGATATGATTTGTCCAAACGAAGCCGTTCGTCTTGATGAAATCCTTGAACACCGCAGCTCAGGCACCGCCTGATTGCGTTCAAAATTTACAAAAAACATTGTCTCATATCCTCTCTCAATTTCATTTCATAGGGCAAAAAAACCGCCCGGAGGCGGAAATCATTTGAATGTTTATTGGGTTAACCGATTTAGCTTTCGCATTAAAACAATCGCGAAATAACTTAAAGAATTTTCAGGTTCAATTTTGTTTCCAAAATTTTAATATCTCTGTCGGGAAAGCGGCTGTTGCGTTTTTTACGCTTATACATCGTGCCTTCTTTTGTTCCGAGGAGTCCCGCGATTTTGTACGCCGAAAAGTCTTCGCCCGTTTTTTCTTTCAAAATATCGACAATTTCCCGATAGACCATAAATAAATACCTCTTCGGGAGTCTATTATATAACATTTTTGAGGGTGTTGACAATCACTCCGGAGAGTGATTTTTTCGGAGCCGAAAAATCGTCAAAAAGCTTTTATTTATTGAGATTTGATAATTCAGGCATAATTTTGTCGAAAAAATATTTCTTCTCATAAAATCAAAAATCGGACATGTAAACAAATGTATCGTGAATTTTTGCAAACATTTAATATTCATTAACAAATATTGAAAAGCCTTTTAAATCGGTATATACAAAGTATAGCTTTGGTGGTTTTTAAAACCGGGAGATATGTTTTTAAAAACTTTTTTATCGATAAAAAAATTCGCCGATAAGCAACAATCAAGCCGGTTTTCGCGATTTTCCCGCACCGCTGAAAAACCATCCGTTCGAACGAACTCACTTGCGAACCCTTCTCAAAAAAGCTATAATAAAAAAAGTAAAAGCTCGAGAGTGAATTTTGTTCGAGCATCGGACACAGGAAAAGGAGAATAGAACATGAAAAAAGGTTTTACTTTAGCGGAAGTCCTCATTACATTGGTTATTATCGGTGTAATCGCAGCAATGACTATCCCCACGTTAATCAGCTCAACCGGCGACCAAGAATACAAAACCGGTTTGAAAAAAGCATTTGCAACTTTGAACCAAGTTGTTGCAGTTAACTCCGTTCTCGGTGACTACGACGAAGCAAGCATTTCGGCAGGATCAGGCTTGACCGACCTTCTGAAAGACAAATTGACAATCGTCGAAGCTCCCGCAGCACCTGCAGCAAGCGAATGCGGAGAAGCTCAAGAATGGGTTTACACCGCTGACGGCTTCAGATACGCAACCACCAACCAAAAGAACGCTGACGAACTCAACCAAGTCTGCGTTGACGTAAACGGCGACAAAGGACCCAACAAATTTATGGTTATCAACCCCGATTCCGGCAAGGTTGAAACTTCGGGTGACACGTTTATCCTTCGTGTATACTCCAAAAAAGTTGCTCCCGCCGATGATACGACTTCGCAAGTTATGTACGGACGTAAAGGCATCAGAGGCTAATCCGACGGTTTAATTATTAATTCTGTTATTGCGGCGTTCTTCCGAGAACGCCGTTATCTTTGCAAAATTTTTTATCATCGGTTTACGCCGCGCCGCCGTAAACAGTCGCATGTTTGATTAATCGTGCCAAGTGTAAATTTTTCAAGAATATAAACTGATTTTCGAATCACTTCAGGTACCGAGGGTTTCACAGGGTCAAATTGCAACTTGACATGTTTTTTAAATTAAACCTCTCGTTTTCGCGTAATTCAAATCATCATAGGTCAGGCACCGCCTGACGGAATGTGCGCCGGAACATGTTTTAAAAATTTGAAACCTTTCGTTTCGATGAATAATTCTCAATTAAAACTTTGCGTTGCGGCGAAAACCTGAAAACATTGCAGGTACCGAGGTCCCCACCCCGACTTTCCGTTCAATTCGGTATAATGTGTTCAAATTCTTTGAACTTTGCCGGTCGGCATGTTGCCTGTAAACGATGCCGTTCATTTCGGTAAAAACTTCGAAAACCGTAGGTTGGGGTTTCCACCCCAACGAACCACTCATTGCGGCATATTGCGTGCAAACGAAGCCTTTCGTTTCGGGAAAATCTCTGAACACGGTAAAAACGTTCAAAATAATGCAAAAATTTACCAACCCCGAAAAAGCCCGAAGGGCTTTGGTTTACGCGATTGTTGATTGACAAACGAAAGATTTTTGCTTTTTCCGAAAAAATCGTTGGGGTGGAAACCCCAACCTACAATGCTTGGCCGACTCTCTCCCTCAAGGGGAGAGTGAGGATGAACAAACCATACGAAAACGCACAGCTTCGTTTGCCCGCGCCATGCTAAAATGAACGGAATGTTGGGGTGGAAACCCCAACCTACATACTACGCAATTTCGCTCCGCCCTACGCAAAATCGCTCCCTCGAGAGAGAAGGTCCGGGGAAAGCGTACACTGCAACGCCGTAACAATTGACGTACGCAAAACCTGAGAGAATTATCCCGAATGCATATGTATCAACGGGGCTTTTTCTTTTTTGGTTCGTTTTTTCTTTTTGCGTCTTTAATTTGCTTCACGCCTTCAAGTCACTCGCTTCGTTTCCCCCGTTCGGGGAAAACGGTCGCTCGTTATTTCGGCGCGACTTCGGGACTTCGCTTTTGTTCGTTGTCTTGGAATTGTTTCACAAAAACAAGCCGCTCACTACACTACGCTATCGTTCGCTGTTGTTTTTGCTACTTCGGGACTCCGTTCGCTGCGCTCACATCCGCCCTACACAATTCCGCTCCGTCCTACGCAAATTCGCCTCCGAACAAAAAGAAAAAATGAACAAGAAGATTTTTCTCACGTCTGTCTCTCAAAATAAGCGGAGTAAGAAATATTTTGTTTTTCGATTTTGCCCGCGCCATGCTAAAATGAACGGAACGTTGGGGTGGAAACCCCAACCTACATGCTTTCTTGAAATTTCCGACAAGGAGTGAGTGAGTGAGTTCGCACGAAACATCCGAAATAAACGGCTTCGTTCGCTCGCACAGCGCCGACCCGCAAGGAAAGTTGGGGCGGAAACCCCGGTACCTGCGGTGATTTTTTATTTTCGAAAAGATGAATTGTTTCGTTTCCACACGCCATGCCGCCGGCGCAAGAATCGCCCGAGCAATGCTATATTACTCGCCCTTATGACAAAACAAAAATTTGCACGCCCCATGCCCGAGGCGCAAGAACCGATGGAAAGAAAAATTCCTGTACCCGGTGTGAAAACGATTTGTGCGATACAAAAAATAAAAAGGGTTGCGCCCGAAGATTTTGCCGAAACCGTCTCCGCCGTTATTTTTTGCAGAAAAATAAAAAAGATTCGCGCCCGGAGGCGCGAACCTTTCAAATTCAAGTTACTTGAATTACTTGAACTATTTGAGCAATTCGCCGACTGCTTTGTATACGGCCATACGTTTTGCCGCATCGCTTTCGGCTTGTTTATAAAGCTCTTCCGCCGCTTCGGGGTTGGTTTTCAAAAGCGATTGATAACGTCTTTCGCTTCTGATGAAGTCTTGGTAGCTTCCTTTGACTTCTTTGACATCCCACGTGAAGGGTTGTTCGTTGGCGGGGTTGTATCTGTAAAGCGGGAAGTATCCTGCTTCTACGGCACGTTTTTGTTCGGTTTGAGTTTTGCTCATATCGATACCGTGCGCGATACAAGGTGCGTACGCGAAGATAATCGAAGGTCCGTCGTAAGCTTCGGCTTCTTGGAACGCCTTCAACGTTTGACCTCTGTCTGCTCCGAGAGCGACCGATGCAACGTAAACATAGCCGTAAGACATGCTCATCAAGCCCATGTTCTTTTTGTAGGTTTTCTTACCGCCGGTTGCGAATTTTGCTACCGCGCCGGTCGGGGTCGATTTGGAAGCTTGTCCGCCGGTGTTGGAGTAAACTTCGGTATCGAGAACCAAAATATTTACGTTTTTGTTTTGAGCCAAAACGTGGTCGATACCGCCGTATCCGATGTCGTTTGCCCATCCGTCTCCGCCGATAATCCAAACGGATTTGTCGGTGAAGTAATCTTGAAGTTCTCTTACTTTCGCCATATTCGGGCAATCAACGTCGGCGTATTTTGCGATAACTTCTTTCGCCTTGTTTTGAGCTGCAACGGCTTCTTCGGTTTTCGAGTTGTCCCAATGTTCCATAGCGCCTTTCAAAGCGTCTTTCAAGTCTTGAGGAGCTTTTTCGCTTTCGAGAATTTTACCGACGTATTCTTTCAAAGTAGCTCTGTTTTGGTCAACCGCCAATCTCATACCGAAACCGAATTCCGCGTTATCTTCGAACAGAGAGTTAGCCCACGCGGGACCTCTGCCTTCTTTGGTTTTGGTGTAAGGAATCGTCGGGAACGTTCCGGAGTAAATCGAGGAACAACCTGTTGCGTTGGCGATAATCATGTTTTCGCCGAACAATTGCGAAACGAGCTTAACGTAAGGAGTTTCGCCGCAACCTGCGCACGCGCCCGAGAATTCGAACAACGGTTTTCTGAGCATAGCGCCTTTGATTGTTTTGGTTGTATTTTTGCCCATTACGTTATCGGGAAGCGAGTCGAAGAATTTTTCGTTTTCGATTTCGCAAGCCGCTTCTTCGGCTTCAATCGAAGACCACGTAAGAGCTTTCTTTTCGGGGTTTTTGTTTGCGGGACACTGATCGACGCAAACTCCGCAGCCCGTGCAGTCGAGGCAGTAAACCTGAACTTTGAATTTTTCGCCGTTCGCGTTCGGTCTTGCGTCTACCGCTTTGAACGAAGCGGGCGCATTTTCGAGGCTTTCGGGAGTTGCAAGTTTGGTTCTGATTGCGGCGTGAGGGCATGCCGACGCGCAAATTCCGCATTGGATACAGTTTTCGGAATTCCATTTCGGTACTCTCGGCGCAATTCCTCTTTTTTCGAGGCAAGCCGTTCCCGTGGGGATGGTTCCGTCGACAGACATTGCCGAAACGGGGATGTCGTCGCCTTTTTGACGCATCGAAGGTTCGATGATTTTCTTTGCGAATTCGTCCGCGTCATCGGGAATCATCTTGACTTCGGGAACGCAACCTACTCCGTCCAAAGACGAAGGAACGATAACTTCTTCGCAAGCGTCGACTGCGGCGTCGATAAGCGCGAGGTTCATGTTTACGACGTCGTCGCCTTTTTTCTTGAAGGTTTTAATCGTCATTTGTTTCATTCCTTCGTAAGCTTGTTCGAACGGAATGATTCCCGAAACTTTGAAGTAAGCAACCATCATAACGGTGTTTGCGCCTTTTCCTCTCAATCCGGGTTGTTTTTCGATTAATTCTTCCGCATTGACGTTGTAGAATTTGATTTTCTTGTCGATAATCGTTTTTTGCATATCTCTCGTGAGATGAGCGAAAGCTTCGTCCTTCGAGTAAGGCGAGTTGAGAAGGAACGTACCGCCTTCTTTGATGCCCTTGAGAAGGTCGTATCTGCCGATGTAAGCGTGAGCCGAGCACGATACGAAGTCGGGAGCGGTTATCAAATAAGTCGATTTGATGGGTTTGTCGCCGAATCTCAAGTGCGAAACGGTTACGCCGAACGATTTTTTCGAGTCGTAAGCAAAGTACGCTTGAGCGTCTTTGTTCGTGTATTGACCGATAATTTTAATCGAGTTTTTGTTTGCGCCGACGGTACCGTCCGAGCCCAAGCCCCAGAACATGCAGTTTGTCGTGCCTTCGGGTTCGGTAACGATGTGTTCTTCGACTTTAAGCGAAGTGTGAGTAACGTCGTCGTCGATTCCGACGGTAAATCCGTGGAAGCCTTCGTTTTCACTGTGTTTGTAGATTGCAAGAACCATGGAAGGCGTAAATTCTTTCGACGACAAACCGTAGCGTCCGCCGATAACTCTGATATTTTTGTTTTCCAAAGCCGCAACAACGTCGAGGAACAAGGGTTCGCCGATTGACCCGGGTTCTTTCGTTCTGTCCAAAACGACGATACGTTTTGTCGACGAGGGAAGAGCTTCGTTAAATCTTTTTACGTCGAAAGGTCTGTAAAGTCTGACTTTTACCAAACCGTATTTCGTGCCGCGGGTCGAATTGAGGTATTCGATTGTTTCTTCAATCGTTTCGCAGCCGGAGCCCATTGCGACGATAACATCGGTCGCATCGGGTGCACCGACGTAATCGAACGGATGATATTGTCTGCCTGTCACTTTCGCAACTTTGTCCATGTATTCCTGAACAATGTCGGGAACGGCGTTATAATACTTATTTACGGTTTCGCGACCTTGGAAGTAAACGTCGGTATTTTGTGCGCCGACTTTGCAAATCGGAGCTTCCGGACGAAGACTTCTTTGTCTGAATTCTTCTATATATTGAGGTTCTACCAATTTAGCGATATCTTCGTACGAGATTTCTTCGATTTTGTGGATTTCGTGAGAAGTTCTGAATCCGTCAAAGAATTGAAGGAAAGGAACTTTTGACTTGTAGGTCGAAAGGTGAGCAACCAAAGCCAAGTCCATTTCTTCCTGAACGCTGTTTGCCGCGAGCATTGCAAAACCTGTGTTTCTGCAACCCATAACGTCCGAATGGTCTCCGAAAATAGCCAACGATTGAGCCGCAATCGCGCGAGCCGCAACGTGGAACACGGTCGGAAGCATTTCGCCCGCGATTTTGTGCATAACCGGAATCATCAAGAGCAAGCCTTGAGAAGCCGTATAAGTCGAAGTCAAGCTGCCTGCCGCCAACGCTCCGTGAACCGCGCCTGCCGCGCCGGCTTCCGATTGCATTTCGGCAACGCTTACTTCGCGTCCCCAAATATTCTTTTTATGTTGTGATGCCCATTCGTCAATCCATTCGCCCATCGTAGACGACGGAGTGATAGGGTAAATTGCCGATACTTCGCTCAACGCGTACGCAACGTGCGCTGCAGCGTAGTTACCGTCAACGGTTATTGTTTTTCCTGCCATTTACGGAATCCTCCTTTAAATTCTTACCGTATAACTGTCAATTAATTTTAAAATACCTCGAACATACTTTTTTTTCAAGAATTTTTAATCGGATTTTCTCAAAAAAATCCCGCAAAATCGCTCACTTCGACCTTATCGGGAATTGTATATTATCTTTACGATTTTTTGTGGTTTAATAAATTAAAGTCATGGACAAACTCACCAAAGAACAACGCTCAAAAAATATGAAAGCCGTCAAAAATAAAGACAGCAAAATCGAGCTGCTGCTGCGCAAAGCCTTACGCCAACGCGGTTTCGGCTACCGCAAAAACTACCGCGCCCTCGAAGGTACCCCGGACATCGTTTTGACAAAATATAAAATCGCGATTTTCTGCGACAGCGAATTCTGGCACGGCTTCGACTGGGAACATAAAAAACTCGAAATTAAATCAAACCGCGAATTTTGGTACAAAAAAATCGAAGGCAACATCGCCCGCGACGAATTTGTCACCGAAACCCTCTCTAAACAAGGCTGGACGGTCGTCCGGTTTTGGGGCGGGGAAATCCTGAAAAACCCCGACCTCTGCGCCGAAAAAATCCGTGACCTTTGCACCCGCTGAACCGCGTTGTGCAGTGCAGTGCCGGATTGTGCGGTATTGTGTCATGCAGTTTCCACCCCAACGAATTGTTCGTCTCTGCATATTACGGGCAAACGAAGCCTCTCTTTGCGGCAAAATTCTTAACCTGCGGTGATTTTAAATAAAAAATTACGACACCTGAAACGGGCTTGCGGCAGCGTTAAATGCGGTCGAGTTTGGTGACGTTGGGGTCGAGAAGCCTTCTGCCGACGTTTTCGAACTGAATCGAGCAGAGCGTTTTCTTGCCGTAAGCGATGACTTTTTCGATGGTGCCGACGCCGTATTTCGCGTGAACCACCCGTGAGCCGGGAACGTAGTAGTCGGAGGTGTTTTCGGGTTGTTTTGTTTCGTAAATCGGCAAATCGGCGTTGAGTGCTTTTGCGGGTTGAGTCTGTGGTGCCGGAACGTCGTCTTTTGCGGGTTCGCGTTTGCCGAAGCCTGCTCTTGCGGGGATTTTGGAGTTAAAATCGTCGGGGATGACCAAATCGGGTTGTTTTGCGGGTTCGGGCATTTCGACGGAGGGTGCGGAGGGCTCGATTTTTCGAGGTTCTTCGGCAAGGGAAATCGGCTCGTCCGCCGCGGTGACTTCGGGGATTTCCAAGTTTTCGATCCGGTCGGACGGCTCGGAATCTTGAGGTTCCGTTGTTTCTTCCGGATCTTCGATGATAAAATCTTTCGGATTTCTGTTTCCGATGTACAAATCGATGTCGTCGAGTTCCTCATTTGCGGGGTTTGGAGTTGCAAATGCTTTTTTGACGGGGACTTCGGGCGCGGTCGAAATTCCGAAAACGAACGACATCAGGTTGTCGCCCGTCAGAATGCAATCGTCGGAACCGAGTTTTTCGAACATTTTCGAAAGGTCGTCCGGAATTTCGGAGTCGTCGGAGGGCTTGAACAAAACCCTGCTTTTGCAGTAAAATTCAACGTTTGAGCGATTTTTGTTAAAATATGTAACAATCGGTAAAAACGTGATATTTTCGTTTTGGTAAATATTTTTTATCGTGTCGAAATCGGAGCAATATTCCGAAATGTCGGCGATTACGGTTCTCGGGGAGGAAATTTGTTCGACGACGGAATTGAGAACCGCTTTGTGCAAACGGGCGTCGACGCCCGAAACGTCGAGATATCCGACGGTTGATTCGTTTACGAACGCAAATTCGGACTCGTCGTTTGCGAAAACCTTGTTTATTGCGTACTCGTTGAGTTTCGAGGCGAAATACATCAAGCCGGGCGAAGGTTCTTGCGAAAAACGTTCGTCGATGACGCTTTTAAACGTATCGAACGGAATGAATTTTTCGGGCAGCGACGCGACATAAAGCTTGAGTTCGTTGATAATTTCGATGAGAACGGCCTTTGTCGGGGTGTCACACTCTTCGATTTCGTTTTCGACGAAAAAGTTGAAAGCGCAGACGTTGAGCGGAATTGCGAAGTCTTTGCCGACGGTTCGTTTATTTTCGCATTCAAGAGTTCTGTAGCTGCCCGTAAAATCAAGCACAAAAGGGTTCATCTCGGTTTTTACGAGCGAAGTGAACAAATTTGCGCAAAGCCCGGGAACGGGCTTATCCGAAACGACGCACAGCTTGTCCGAAATCAACGATTTTTCGGTCACCGCGGGCGAAAAATCGTTCAACGATTTTCCCCAAAAAATACCTTCGTCGTCGCTCGATTTGAGCAAATCGACGATTTGTTCGGTTTGAAGTTTTGACAAAACAGCGTTTTCGGAGGGGCAAAAACCGTTGTACGGAACGATATTCCCGCCGTCATTGTTGTCCGTCATAAAACAAATCCTGACCGACAATTCGCCGATTTTGTTTTGCGGATCGAACGAAGATTTCAAAACCTGTCCCGCGAGCGAAAATTCTTCGTCCGCAATAAAGACAAAGTCAAAAACCGCAAAAGTTCCGCTTGTATATTCAATTTTGGCAATATTTCCGTTGATTTCCGCAATTCGCATGTCTTCATACTCCGATTTTCTTCATTATACAATGAATAAAACTTTTATCAACGCAAATACCACATTTGCAGTATATTTTTGTGATAAAATTCATATGGAAACAGGAGGTGGCGGCATGCCTTTTACACAATTCGAAACATTAAGCATCAAAAAAAGATTCGGGCTGGTTCAGGAAGAACACCCCGGAATTATCGTAAAATGCGATAAAAACAAGGTTTTGGACATGATCGGAAACGGTAACGATTTTCGCGTATACTGGAGGTCGTGTATGAAACCGCTCCAACTCGCGGCGGTTTACGACGTTTTGGAATATTTCGACTTCACTCCCGAAGAAACCGTTTTGGCATGCGCTTCGCATACCGGCAGCGCGGAACACCTGGAAATCGTTCGCGGAATCCTCAAAAAAGCGGGCTTTTCCGAACGAGACCTGCTTTGCCCCGCAGCCGACCCCATTGACGAGTTCGAAAACATCAGACTCGTTCAAAAAAATCTCCCGCCGATGAGAATTCACAACAACTGCTCGGGAAAACACGCGACAATGCTGGCTTACTGCCGTATGCACAACATTGACCCCAAAAATTACATTCTCCCGACACACCCCCTGAACGTTCATGTAATCGGCAAAGTCCTCGAACTTGCAGGGTTGACCGAAAATGACGTTACAATGGGCATTGACGGCTGCCTTCTTCCCGTCGTCGGAGCGCCCCTCAAAAACCTCGCTTTCGCATCCCTCAAAGTGCTTTGCGATAAAAAATATCAAAAAATCGTCGACTCCATAGCCCTTCATCCTCACCTTTTGGGCGGTCACGGACGCGCGGACTCCGAAATAATAAGACTTTCCGGAGGCAAACTCATCGCCAAAAACGGCGCCGGCAACATAACGATTTTGGTCAACCGCGTCGACGAAACTTGTACGGTCATCAAAGTCGCAAATACCGAAGAAAGTGCCAGAAATTACATTTTGACCAAACTCGCCGAAGAAACCGGTCTTATGAGCGAAGAGATTTCCGACAACTTCAACACCGCCGAAGAACAGTTCGAAACAACGTTCTCCCTTGCTCCTGCCCTCGCACGCGCCTGAAACCCCGACGTTTTGCAAATATCAAACGTTACCTGCAAAAACGGTTTTTTAACCTTTCGTTTCAATTGCTGCAGGTTTTCGGACGAATAACCGTCAAGAACCTCCGGCAGTGTCGGAATTTTGAGCAAAGCTTTTAGTCAATAATATCAATGTTTTTAGTGTAAAAACATTTATTCCCCGAAAATTGCAATTTATCAAAAACCGTCAAACATTCCCGGCACCCTTATGTTTTTTGATTGGGTTAAAATGCAATCATATTGTAAGATTTAACCCTGCATGATTTTTATTTTTAAAATTGTATTCTGTAAAACCGCCGGACTTCCCGGCACTTTGTTCTTCATCAAACCGTCAAGATGTAGGTTGGAGTTTCTGCTCCGACAAATCGTAAAACTCGGAATGAAATGTGCAAGCAAAGCCTTGCGTTACGATAAAAATCTGAAAATACCGTAGGTTGGGGTTTCCGCCCCAACATTCCGTTCAAAAAACACAAAAAACCCTTCACCGGGTCTTTGAATTCAAACCGAAAACCGTCAAGCACTCCCGGCACTTTAAAAAACGGCTTGGCGTTGCAGGTACCGGGGTTCACAACCCGGGCTTTTCCTTGCAGGTCGGGCATGTCGCGGGCGGTCAAATCCGTTCCCGCCGTTCAAAACCGACAAAAATCCGGTTTAAACGCAACCACGTACAACCCGAAAGTCGCTCGTTGCAGGTGTTCAGGTCAACCACCCCGTGGTTCGGCTAAAAAGGATTTTTATCAATATCAGTCGTGACTAAACAGTTTCTTTTGTAAAAACGGGATTTACGCAAACATGCCGCAGGCGGTTCGGCTGATACTCTCCGCGATTTGCTTGCCGAAAGGAATTTATTCAAATATTTTTGCAGTCATGGCACAGCAGTTTCGCTTGCAAAATCGGAATTTCCGTCGTACGCGATTATCGAAAAACGAATCAGTATTCCAAGTTCACTTGCGAGAAGGGAACTATTCTGTTTTTGCCGCGTTTTTTGGCGTTATACAAAGCGTGTTCCGCGTATCTGATAAGGGTATTTGCGTCTTCATCGACATTTTTGAGGAAGGGGTATGCCGAAATTCCGCCGGAGATTGTTACGGGATGGCGTTCTTCTTCGCCCGCGGGGATGAATTCGAGTCGTTCGACTTCTTTTCTGAATCTTTCCGCAAAGATATAGGCGTTTTCTTCTTTGGTGTCGGGCAAAACAACCATAAATTCTTCATCGCCGTAGCGAGTGAGGATATCTTCTTTTCTGATGAAGCCCGAGAGCATTTCACCGATTTTTTTGAGCAACACGTCGCCCCAATCGTAGCCGTACATATCGTTTACGACTTTGAAAAAATCTATGTCGAACAGGATGCACGAGAATTGGAGATTATATCTTTTTGCTCGCGAAATTTCGGCGTCGAGTCTTTCGTAGAGGTATTTTCTGTTATGGAGTCCGGTGAGTTCGTCGGTGGTCGAGCCCAGCGCGACTTTGGTTCTGAGGTCTTTCACACGGACGAAATTTCTTATTCTCATTTTGAGTTCGTAGTCGTTGAGAGGTTTAAAAATATAGTCATAAACGTCTCCGCGGGGGGTGAGGTCTTCGTACATTTTATCGGTATAAAAAAGCGTGGGCGCGGGCAATTTTGTTACCGCCAAAATTTCCTGCAATTTTTCTTTCGGGAAATCAAGAATTACCACCGAAGGGTTGAATTTTTCGGCTTCTTTAAGTTCCTGCAACGTTTTGACTCTCACGTCGTAGTCTTCGATGTTCTTGAGCGAAAACTGTATTTCCGACGCGGGTTTTTCGCTGAAAATAATGATATTTTTCTTCATGACATTTCCTCGCAACACGATATGATTTTCTTTTATATTAACAAATTTTAACAAAAAGTCCAAAGAAAAATACGACTTTTCGGGAAATTTCATACTTTTAAACTATACGAAAACTTCACAATTTGCCCTACAATGCAAAGTGTTGTAAAGTAGAAAAATATTTACGATTTGGGGGACGGACGTTTGGGAAACGTACGCGGAAGTATAAACAGACAAACATATTATTACACGCAAACGGAAACGTACGCGCCGAACAGAGCGTTTACGACAAGTCCGTTCGGGAATTTGAATGACGAACTTACGCGTAAAAGCAAGATTTTGAAGTTCAAAAGAAAACCCAAAAAAAATACGACTGCCGACCTCGTGAAAAACGGTATTTTCATTGCGATGGCGGCATTTTTTGTGTTTGCGGTTTTCCCGTTCTCGCACAATAATTTCGTCGCACCGATTTTCAGAACCGTCTCGGCGGAAGAAAATTTAAAATATTCCGAAATGTACGAGCCGACCGCGAAATACCTTACAAACAGCGTCTTCCTCGACGACAATTACCTTCGCGGCTCCGAAACAAAAAAACCGATCATGAAAGAGTTGAAACTTACAAAACCGATAAAATCGCTCGAAAATGATCTCAAAAACCTCGAAGCGATGTACCCGAACGTGCACCCCTCGGTGTTCGTCTGGGATGTTTCAAACGGCAGATACGCCGCCCTTAACGCCGAAGAACGCTTTCCCGCGGCAAGCATAATCAAAATCCCCGTGCTGCTCCAACTGTTCAGGTCTATCGAAGCGGGACAACTTTCCGTCGAAGACGAAATGACCCTGACGGATTACTACAGAGCCGAAGGCTCGGGGGATTTGCAGTTCCAACGTACGGGAAACACTTATTCCGTCGACTCTCTCGCCCGCAAAATGATTGAAATTTCGGATAACTCCTCGACAAATATGCTCATGGCGTCATGCGGCGGAATGAAAGACATTAACCGTGCCGTCAAAAATTGGGGGCTGAAATCCACCGAAATCAACAACTGGCTTCCGGATATGCAAGGTACCAACGTCACCTCGACAAAAGACCTTGCAAGAATGCTTTATAACATTGAAAATACAGATTTTCTCTCCAAAAAATCGAAAGAAAGAATTTTTGACTACATGGGTCATGTCAAAAACTCCCGACTCTTAAAAGCAGGTCTTCCCGACGGAGCAAAACTTTACCACAAAACGGGCGACATCGGACACATGCTCGGTGACGCGGGAATAGTCGTCACCCCGAACAACCACAAATATATCGTCGCTATCGTCGCAAAACGTCCGTACAACCACCCCGCAGGTAAAGACTTTATCGTTGCCGCCTCTTCCCTGATATACAAAACAATGTCATCTCAAGCCGAATAATAAACAACTCCTCCCGTGAAGTTCGGCGGTTTTGCAAAATGCAATTTTTCAGATAAAAATTATACAGGGTTAAATACCACAATATGCTTGCGTTTTAGTAAAGTTAAAAAAAACAATGGTGCCGGACTTCCCGGCAGGTGTCAAGCACCTCCGGCACCCCGTTTTCCCGAAAATTGTCAAGTATCCCCGGCACCTGCCGTTATTTCGGATTTTTTCCCATTCGGAAAAATTCGCCGGGCGGTGCCGCCGACCTGCGGTGTTCGAGGTTTTTGTTGCAACTCAAGGCTTTGAAGCCTGTTTTGGTTTCGGGTTAGCATTCGAGGTTTTTTTGTTCGAAAAAATCCCGCGGATGGTCGCAAACGGGGCATTTTTCGGGGGCTTTTTTGCCTTCGGTGCGATAGCCGCAGTTTGAACATTCCCACATGATTGCTTCGGGAGTTTCGAAAACTTCTTTATTTTTGAGGTTTTTGAACAATTTTTCGTAGCGGAGGGCGTGATATTTTTCGATTTTCGCGACGCCTTCAAACAGCGCGGCGATATCGTCGAAGCCCTCTTCACGAGCGGTTTTTGCAAACCCGGGGTACATCGAGACATTTTCGTAATTTTCGCTTTTAATCGATGTTTCGAGGTTGGTTTCGGTGTTTTTGACGGCGCCGTCGTTCAGGAGTTTAAACCAGATTTTTGCGTGTTCTTTTTCGTTGTTCGCAGTTTTTTCAAAGATTTCCGCCATTTGAACGTAGCCGTCTTTGCGCGCTTGCGAAGCAAAAAACGTGTACATGTTTCGCGCCTTGGATTCGCCCGCGAAGGCGTCGTTCAGATTTTTTTCGGTTTGAGAGCCTTTAAAGTCCATAATTTCTCCTTTCGATTAACGAGTACATGAAAATTCGAAAGGAGGAAAGTTGCAATTCGACCGTCGGGGGGTGTTTGCGGGTGGTGTGTCGGCAAGCCCGAAAGAACATAATAAAACCGACAAAAGATCATTATTTCGCGTAATTTCGCGTTATGAGACAAAATGTTCGTGTTAAAATCCCGCAGGATTAAATGTTTACAAAATTTTACAAACCTTTTTTGTTAACTTATAAAACCGTTTTTTCAAACGAAAAATTGCCGTTTTTCGGGATTAATTCGTAAAAATTCGTAAAATCGGGCTCATTTGCCGATACGCAAAGCATAAATTCGCCGAAAAGCAGTGATTTTGTTGCGGCGGAAAGGTTTTCGCGATTTTTGAACACGGCTTCATATTTTGTCCAGAATTCGTAAAACTCAAGTTTGCGGGCGGTTTTCAGGTTAAAATGTTTGCAAAGTTTTTCAAAGTCGCGAGGTTTTGTTTTTTCGACGTCGAAACCGACGGGAGAGTCGTCGAGAGCCGCAAACACGAGGTTTTCGGAGTGTGAAATGCTGAAAAAAGGCTTCCCGCAAGCAAAATACGGTTTTTTGTCCTCGATGACGGTTGTGTCGTTGATATTGTAAAAATATTTTGCGGAAGTTTTTACCAAAAAACGTCCGAAATTGTATTCGGCATTGCGTTTCGGACTTCGATATTTTTCGACGAACCCGCCCGGTTCCGCAAAAAACTTATCTCTGTTTAAAAAAACGATTATCACCTTTCGTCTTCTTGAATTGCCAAAGACAGCTCGTGGCGCGCCTGAAGGTTCATCCAAAACATTTCGGATGTCTTAAACGCGTTTGCGAGACGAATTGCGGTATGAGCGTTAATCGACGATTTTCCGTTCACAATCGACGAGAGAGTTTGCCTTGAGAGCCCGATTTCCGCGGCAGCCTTGGCTATCGAGAGTTTATTCTTTTTCAGAAACGAATTCAACACTTCCCCGGGATGAGGCGTGTTTTTCATAAGCATTATTCTTCTCCTTCCGGGAACTCGCGTTTTTCGGGGCGAAAGACGATTTTGTAATTTTTGCCGACCGCAACCGAGTAAACACCGTTTCCTTCATCCTTAACGTCCAGACCCGACAGGTCGCGAAACTCTTCCGCCGCGTCGAGTTGCGTCAGAACATGCGCGAGCTTTTCTTTGCTCAATCCGCGCGGAGTTTTGCCGTCGGTATAAAATTTTTGAAGTTTTTTGTCGCTGAAAGATTTTATCATAAGCCTATTTTAAACGATTTCGAAAAAAAATGTCAATTAAGTAAAGTTTTGCGTATTTTTTCGACCAAATCTTTACAATTGTTTACCAAATCTTCGCGGGAGCCTTCGTTTTTGATGACGTAATCCCAGTTTTCGACGTTGTCCAAAGCGGTTTCGGTATAGTCGTTTTCGCGAGAAAGCGGTGCGCGGGAGGCGCGAATGTCCGCATTTGCCTCGACTCGAATACAAAATGCGCCGCGTTGTCTGAACGTTTCGAGCTCAAACGGAAGTCTGACGTCCGAAACGATGATGTTTCCGTCTTCTTCGAGGACTTTTTTGAGCCAAAAGTCGGAACTCTTTGCCCTGCCTTCGTTTCCGAGGTTTATCAGGTCTTCGCGATAAATCGACTTGTTTTTTTCGATTTCTTCACGCGAAAGTCCCGTTCTGCGGGAGTATTCGATTTTTATGGCGTCCGCGAGGGCAACTCTTCGGAACCCGGGTAAATTTTCGAGCAAAATGCCCGTCACAGTGTCTTTTCCGCAAAATTGTCTGCCCGAAAGGGTAATGATTTTATTCGCCATTGTCGTCAAGTTCCTCGATTTTGAAGGTTATCCGCCCGTCCGCGCCGATTTTTGACACGCGAACGCAAACCCCGTCACCGACATTATAACCGCATTTGCCCTTATTTTGCAAGCGTTTTATCTCGCTGCGGGGAATTAAGCCTTCGATTTTGCCGTCTATTTCGCATAAAGTGCCGAAAGGCTTTATTTTGGTGACAATGACTCCGAATTTTTCGCCTTCTTCGAGTTTTTTGCCAGAAATTTCTTCGATTCGAGGTTCAAGAGCCTTGGTGCTCAGGCTTAAACGCCGTTTTTTGTCGTCTTTTCCGATAATTTTCACGGTGACGTTGTCGCCGTTTTTCAGAACGTCGCCGGGGTGTTCGACCCATTTCGACGAAATTTGCGAAAGGGGCAAAAGCCCGTCAATTCCGCCGATATCGACAAACGCGCCGAAATCCGTAATTCTGACGACAGTTCCGTCTTTGACCATGCCTTCTTCGAGTTCGTCAAAAGCCTTTTGTATTGCGGCTTCCGCCTCTTCTCTGCCGACGTCTTTGTTTGATAAAATCAGGTCGCCGCTTTTTTTGTCGACGTTCAAAACCTTTACCCTGATTGAGTCTCCGGGCTTATTTTCTCCGGTTTTCGAACGATATTCGCTCAGCGGAATAAATCCCTTGACCCCGCCGACATCAACCGTTACGCCTCCTTTGACCACCGCTGTGACGACCCCTTCGACAATTTCGTTTTGCCGTCGTTGATTATCCAGAAACTCAAGCATATAAGCCCTTTCAACCCTTTTTGCCGAAACAGTGAACTTCCCGTTTTCGTCTTCGTCACCGATAATTACAAAGTCGCAAATCGCGCCTTCTTCGGGCGTTTCAAGGCATTCTTCCGAAGGCATGAACGCCGTCGATTTCGCGCCGATGTCGACCGAAACCCCGTCTTTTCCGACGTTTACGACCATTCCTTTGACGATGTCGCCCCGTCCGAATTCATACAAATATTCTTCGAGCAGTTGCTCAAATTTATTTTCGTCTTCCGCCATATCCTTTCCTCCGATGTATTTGCAAAAGTCTTATACTTTTAATATTCCTTTTTTCGAGCAACTTTATTCGTTTGTAACGCATATTTAAGTGTATTTTTTCAAAATTGTTACAAAACTTCACTCAAACCAAAAAACGCAAAATCGCGTAGAGCCATACAGGACAAGCCTTACCGAGGCAAAATAAAATGCGACCGTGAAGTCGCATAAGTCAAGAAAGGAATGGTTAGACTATTATTATGTAATTGATTATCGCACAGGTTTGTTATACGATGCAAATATGTTACCAAAAGTTTACAATCGGCGAGGTTTTGTATGAAAATCGGAATTATCGGACTCGGACTTATCGGCGGCTCAATCTTGAAAGCCCTTTCGGCACAAGGGTTTGAGACCGTTGCCGTTACCCGAAACAATTCCGCGATTGAAAATGCAAAAAATTTTACGAAATTTGTTTCTTCGGACAAAAATTCGCTTGCGGTCTGCGACGTCGTTTTTGTTTGCACGCCCGTGTCAAAAACCCTCGAAACCCTTGACGAGCTTGAAAAAATCGTTCGTCCCGAATGTGTCGTGACGGACGTTGCAAGCGTAAAACGCTTTGTCTGCGCACAATCCCGCCCGTTTTTGTTTGTTCCGTCCCACCCCATGGCGGGCACCGAAAAATCGGGCTTTGACGCTTCCTTTTCCGAACTTTTCGTCAACAGAAAATGGATTTTTTGTGCCGACGAAAATCTTCCCGAGGTAAAAACTTTGGTCGAAATTGTCGAAAAAATCGGCGCAATCCCTGTTTTTACAACCTCCGAGGAACACGACCGAGCGGTTTCGTTAATCAGTCATTTACCCGTTTTTATCGCGCAAACCCTCCGAAAAACCGCTCAAAACGATGATTTTGCACTGTCGATAGCTTCGTCGGGCTTCAAAGACACCACGCGCGTTGCGGACACAAACCCCGTACTGGCGCGGGATATGCTCGATTTTAACAAAGACAACATCCTTTCCGCACTTCAAATTTTCAAAAAACATTTGGCGGAATTTGAAAAAAGTTTGAGCTGAAACCCTTAAGGCAATTGCTTTTCGGGCTTTTTAATTTTTGTCGAAGCGTATTTGCGTAAAACTTTTTGTCGGCGTGCAATCCGAAAACACCGCGATTATTGAACTTTAGCCGAAAAATCCTCGTTCCCCGTGCATGAAGAGCATTATCATTTAAAAAACGGAAGGCCGAAACGTTGCGGTTGTCTGATTTACACCGATGTAATATTTTTTCGAAAATCGGCGTTTTAAAGATGTTCCGACATTATTTGCAAAAAAATTCGGTCAAACAATTCGAAATATTTGCGATTCTTGAATTTACACCTAAAGCAATTTTATCGTTGAACCTCAATGTCTGCAATCATTGCGTCATCGTCTTTTCTCGACTTCAGTCAATAAACATCAAATAATTTCCCGTTTTTGACTTTGTAAACAAATGTAAAAATTCACCCCCGAAACGTTAAAAAAAAGGTTTTATAAGTTTTAGAATTTATGCTTCAAGGAGACAGTCATGGATTCTCAAAATATATCGTTTAAAGCCGCAAACATAAGAGTTGCCGCCATCAGCGACACTCACGGACGCATAAAGAGAACGGGCGATTTTGTCGCCGCCGCAGCCAAAGACTCGTTTTTTAAAGTAAATAAACCCGACAGCGAGGTCAATATTTTATCAATCGTCGGAGATTGGTTCATGAAACCCGGAACAAAAGGTATTTACAAGTCTTTCGCCGACCCGATAGGCAAAATTCAGGCTCATTTTCTGAAAATAATGCTCGACTCGTTTAACAATTTCCGCGCGCTTTACACTCCCGGAAACCATTGCCTCGAGGACGGCGACGCACTTTTTCTCGATCTTATCAAAAACATCCGCATGACTCCTCTGATTTCAAATGCCGAAAAAATCGACGAATACGCATCTTCGTGCATTATCGACGTCAAAGACGACAAAAATCCCGAAAAAGTCCGTCAAATGCTGATGCTCGGAGTTATGCCTCCGAACATGGATTTTTACTCGCCGAAAAGCGTTTCCAAAATCAGGGTTTCGGACAATATTCCCGTAAAAGACACCGACCTGACACCCGAAAACATCAAGAAAACAATCAATTCCGTCAGCGAAAAAATAAAAGACTTCAAACAATCTCACCCCGAATCGCCCGTCATGCTGATGGTTCACTCGTATTCGACCCTTGTCGATCTGCTTTGCGAAAGTGCCGACATCGATTGCATTCTCCAAGGTCACGAACACGGCGGCTACCAACGCGAATACGTCAATACGAAGGGCAAAAAAACCTTAGTTCACAATCTTTCGCAAAATTTTAAAAACTTTGTTAAGCTCAACGTTCATTTCGACGACGACGGCAAATTCTCGATAAATTCCGAAGTCGCCGATATTCCCGTATCATCCCCGGATGATATATTTGTAAGACTTTACAATCGTATTTTCCTACGCGACAGACAGGGAATTATCACCATAGACGGTGCTCCCGGTTTTTTAAAAAGCAATAACGTCAGATACGCCGACAACCCGATTGCAAAGCTCGTCACCGACACCGTTCGAGAAAAACTTAACCGTCAATACCCCGACGTATCCATGGTCGCGATAAACACTTCGACTTTCAGACGCGATCTGCCCGTCGGCACCCCGATCAACAACCTGATGTTTACCGAACTTTTCGCAGGTCTGTCGGAAAAAGAAGGCAGACTCTACATCGGGCAGGTCTCGGGCGCAGATATCATCAAAACCGTTTTCGACAACATTTCCGAAAACCTCCTGAACGAACTACGCAATTGCTTAATCGCTTGGTCGGGTCTTTCCTTCGATAAAGGTAAATTTGCCGAAGAATTGCCGAAATTTTGCAACCCGAAAAATTTGTCTCCGCGCGAAATAAACCTCGCAAAACATCTCATTAGAATCCCCGACAAAAACGGAAATTACGCACCGATTGACCCCGGCAAATTTTATGAAATTGCCGTAACGAAAAAATTCTTTAAGCGTCTGCCCGCCTACAAATCAGGTATTTTTTCCCGCAATTTTTCCGACACGGGCACAACCGCGCTGAAAACGTTTCTCTCCGCCGTCGAAGAAAAAGCCGCAAACGGTGAAACCCTGAAAATCCCCGCCGACAAAAGAGTCTGACCCCAAAAAAATACCCGCGATGAATTCGGGAAAGGAAATCAAGCCGTAAGCCGGGGTCGCAAGGTTTTGCAGTGTTTGTTTTTTACTTAAAGTCATATTCAGGTACCGGGGTTTCCACCCCGACATTTCGTTCAAAAAACACAAAACACACTTCGTTGAGTTTTCGAATTTTAAACAAAAAATCGTCAAGTACCTCCGGCACCCCCACATTTTTGACTTGGTTAAAATGCAATCATATTGCAAGATTTAACCCTGTGTAATTTTTATTTAAAAAATTGCATTTTGTGTAAAAGATGTAGGTTGGGGTTTCTACCCCAACGAATTTTTCAAAAAAAACGAAAATCTTTCGTTTAATATTCAATATTTACGCAAACCAAAGCCCTTCGGGCTTTTCGGGGTCGGTAAATTCCCGCAATATATTGAACAGCTTTACGGTCAAGCACCGCCTGACTAATCGTGCGGCGGAGTATACTTTTGCGAATTCAAAACTTTCCATGTCGGTAAATAATCTGAAATAACGGTAGGTTGGGGTTTCTACCCCAACGAATCGTGAAACTCGGCATGACGTGTGCAAGCGAAGCCGCTTGTTTCGGTAAAATCATTGAACTTCGCAGTTCGACGGTGTTTGCGGGGAGGGTAAGGGGGTTATTTTCCTATGCAGAAGTGGTCGAAGATGTTGTTCAGGATGTCGTCGGTGACGAGTTCTCCCTTGATGTCGCCGAGCTCTAAAAGGGCGGATTTGAGGTCGATTCCGACCAAATCGAACGGCATTTGCATGCGGATGCCTTCGAGCGCGTTATTGCAGGCTGTCAGGGCTTTTTCGAGGCAATGTTGTTGGCGTTCGTTGGTGATATATTCGGTTTCTTCGTCCAAATCGGTGCAGACGGCTTGTTTTATCGCGTTTTTGAGATTTTCGACGGAATTTTGGTCGAAGGTTGAAACATTCAGACAATTTTCGTAGGATTTTGTTGCGATGTCCGATTTTGAGGCGATTTTAAGGACGGGTTTGTTTAAGTTTTCGACCATTTCGAAGATTTTTCGGTCGTCATCGGTCATGCCCGCGGCGGAATCGAACAGAAACAGGATGATATCGGCTTCTTCGGCGGCTTTTTCGGAGAAGTCCATGCCGATGGATTCGATTTTGTCTGCGTCGGATTTTGCACGGAGTCCGGCGGTGTCGATGAATGTTACGGGAATGCCTTCTATGTCGAGGGTTTCTCGGATTGTGTCGCGGGTGGTGCCTGCGGTGTCGGTGACGATAGCGCGTTCGAAGTTAAGAAGAGCGTTGAAAAGAGAGGATTTGCCGACGTTCGGGCGACCTATGAGGGCGGCTTTGACGCCTTGACGCAGGATATCGGAGCCTTTTGAGACTTTGAGCAGAGATTTTATTTTTGCGACGGCGGTCGAAATTTTGGCGGAAACGTCGTCGCGGTCGGGTTCTGCGACGTCTTCGGGGAAGTCGGTCGCGGCGACAATCGCGGACATTATCGCAAAAAGGTCGTCGTAGATTTTGCCGGTTTCGACGGAAAGCTTTCCGCAAAGGTTTTGGGCGGATTTAACGGCAAATTTCGAGGTTTTTGCGTGAATTAAGTCGGCAACGGCTTCAGCTTCGGAAAGGTCCATTTTTCCGTTGAGGAAGGCTCTTTTGGTGAATTCTCCGCGTTCTGCGGGGCGCGCGCCGTATTTGAACGTCAATTCCTTGATTTTGTTTGTTACGTGAATTCCGCCGTGGCACTGGATTTCGACGGAATTTTCGCCCGTGTATCCGTGAGGGGCTTCGAAGGCAAGAACAATGACTTCGTCAATGAAAACGCCGTTGTCGACGATTTTGCCGAAGAGTATTTTGCCGGGTTCGATTTTTTTCGAGAAAAATTTTTGAACGATTTCAAAAGATTTTTCGCCCGAAAGTCTTATGATTGCGACGGCTCCCGTGCCGAAAGGGGTTGCCTGAGCGCTGATTGTATCGTTTTCGTAAATTATTGCCACAATTTCACCTCGATTATTGTATAATTTTAGCATAAAGAAAAGGAGAAAATATGGATTGTATTTTTTGTAAAATCGCGAACAAGGAAATTCCGACGGACGCCGTGTTCGAAAACGACAGAGTGATTGCGTTTAACGACCTTAATCCGCAGGCGCCGGTGCACGTTTTGGTTATTCCGAAAAAACATTACGCTTCGCTTAACGAAATCGATGATTTTTCCGTCGGGGCGGACATTTTGGAGGGAATTTCGCAAGTCGTGAAAAAACTCGGAATAAAAGAGTACAGAACGGTCATCAATACGGGAAAATCCGCGGGACAAAGCGTTTTCCACGTTCACGCGCATATTCTGTCGGGCAAAAATCTTTCGGAAACTTTGGGGTAAAAGATGAAAAACGTTCTGGTTACGGGCTCTTGCAGGTCAATCGGGCTTAAAATCGCGGAAACGTACGCAAAAAACGGGTTCAACGTTTTTGTGACGGGAAGAAACCCCGAAAAGGCCGAAAAAATCGCAAATTCAATCGGCGCAAAAGGGTTTTTCGCCTGCGATTTCAACGACGACGACGCCTGCGAAAAATTATTCGAAGCTGCGGTCAAAACCCTCGGAAACATTGACATTTTGGTCAACAATGCGGGTGTGTACGAATGCTCCGAAATAGAAAAAGCCCGACAACTTGACGAAATAATAAACGTGAACTTCAAAACCCCGTATAAGCTTGCCGCGCTTTGCATTCCCGAGATGAAAAAACGCAAATTCGGAAGAATTATCAATATCGGCTCGGTTTCGGGCGCAATCGGCGAGGCTTACGCGGTTTCGTATTCCATGACAAAATCGTCGTACAGCGGGTTTTCAAAGGCTTTGGGACTCGAAGTCGCGCAATTCGGAATAACGGTCAACACGATAAACCCCGGGTGGGTCGAAACCGACATGACCGCCGAAGACGCCTGTTCCGCGGACGAAATCGTCGACGTCGTTCCGCAAAAAAGGTTCGTGACTCCGGAAGAAATCGCGCATGCCTGCATTTATCTTACCTCCGACCATGCCCGCGGGATAACGGGGCAATCGATAAACGTTTGCGCGGGAATTTCGATGGGGTAGTTAAAAAATCGTATTTGTTTTATAATTTGGAAAAACGAAGAGCGAGGAAAGAAAAATGGCTTCAAAACCGACAATAGCGATAGTCGGACGTCCGAACGTCGGGAAATCGACATTCGTGAACAGACTTATAGGCGCAAGAATGTCGATAGTGGACGATCTTGCGGGGGTTACGCGCGACAGAAATTATTTTGAAGCTCAATGGGCGGACAAAAAATTCACGGTCATCGATACGGGAGGGATTATCCCGGGCGGCGAAGACGAAATTCTCGTGAATATTTTTGAACAGGCGGATATCGCGTGCAGCGAAGCGGACAAAATAATTTTCATGGTCGACGGAAAATCGGGAATAACGCCCGTTGACGAGGAAATCGCGAATATTATGCGAAGAAGTTCGAAGCCGGTTTATCTTGTCGTGAACAAAATCGACTCGCCCGAAAGATTTGCGGACGTAAGCGAATTTTACGCGCTTGCGTGCGGCGAACCGTACCCCGTTTCGGCGTTGCACGGTTCGGGAGGGGTCGGCGATTTGCTCGAAGAAATTACGAAAGATTTTCCGAGCGAATCCGAGCTTGAGGAAGAAGACCTTGAAAGACCAGTCAGGATTGCGATTGTAGGCAAACCGAACGCGGGAAAATCTTCCATTCTGAACGCGCTTTTAAATAAGCAAAGGGCAATTGTTTCGGACGTTTCGGGTACAACAAGGGACGCGCTCGACTCGACCGTAAAATACGACAAAAAAACCTATATTTTGACCGATACCGCGGGAATTCGGAAAAAAGCCAAGGTCGACTACGGCGTGGAAAAATTTGCCGTCGACAGAGCGATAAAAGCCGTGAAACGAAGTGACGTGGCACTTTTGGTTATCGATGCTCAATACGGAATGAGCGATCAGGACAAAAAAATCTCCTCGATAATCACCGAATACGGCAAAGGGATGATTTTGGCGGTCAATAAATGGGATTTAATCGAAAATAAATCTTCAACTCTGATAAACAAATTTACCGGGGAAATCGAAGAGGAAGCGCCCTTTTTGCACTACGTTCCGAAAATTTTTATCAGCGCGCTCACAAAACAACGGCTCGTAAGTATTTACAAAGAAGCCGACGAAGTTTGGGAACAGTGCACAAAACGCGTTTCGACGAGCATTTTGAACAAAGTTATCGCCGACGCTTATGCAATGGTGCCTCCGGACAGCGTCAAAGGCAAAAAACTCAAAATTTATTACGCGGTTCAAACGCATTGCGCGCCGCCGACTTTCGTGATTTTCGTCAACAACGAAAAACTTTTGAAAGACTCCTACAAACGCTATTTGGAAAACAGATTGCGCGAATCGTTCGGATTTAAAGGCACTCCGATACGAATCGCAATCAGAGAAAGAAAAGAGAAAAATTAATGGAATACGCAATTTCGGCAATACTCGCATACTTAATCGGCTCGATACCGACGGGCTACATCATCGTGAAACTTTTCAAAAACATAGACGTCAGAACCGTAGGAAGCGGCTCGACGGGCGCAACGAACGTAAAAAGAGTCATGGGAACCCCCTGGTTCTTCGTCGTTTTGCTGCTTGACGCGCTCAAAGGCGCACTGCCCGTGGTTTCGGCAAAAATCCTTGCCCCCGACGCGTTCGGGATAACGGCGGTAATCGCGGCATTATTCGTTATTTTGGGGCACAGCAGGTCGATATTTTTGAAGTTCACCGGCGGAAAGTCGGTTGCGACGGGCGTCGGAACGATTTTGGCGCTTTCGTTGCCCGTAGGGCTCATAACCGCGGTAATCTGGTCGGCTTGCACGTACTTCTCGAAATACGTCTCGTTCGGCTCGCTGGTCGCGCTTTCGTGGACGCCGTTTCTTATGCTGATATTCAAAATGCCCCCCGCTTACGTCATATATGCCCTCGTTTGCGCGGTTTACGTGATTTATTTGCACAGAGAAAACCTCGTCCGCCTGAAAAACGGCACTGAAAATAAGGTAAGACAATAATGTTTAACGGATTGAAAATCGTTCCCAAAGTGAAAGTCAAAAATCGCAAAGACCTTGCCGTCGTCTACACCCCGGGCGTCGCGAAGGCGTGTGAAAAAATTGCCGAAAACGTCGAAAATTCCTTCGTTTACACAAATCGCGCCAACTCCGTCGGGGTTTTGGCGTTTGAATATTCCGAAGCCCTGAAACGAGCGATTTTCCTGAAGTCTTCGCTTAACATCGACGCGTATCCGCTCCAAATCGACACGAAAGATTTTTCCGAAATCAAAACGGTCGTCGAAAACATCGAACCGACTTTCAATGCGTTCGACCTTTCGTTGATAAAAGATTATGTGACGGGCGAAATCGAAGTCACGGTGCCCGTTTTGACCGACCCCGTTCCGAGTCTGAAAGAATTTTTCAAATGTACCTCGAAAACCGCGATGATAGAAAGCATTGACGCTTTCGAAGGCGACGCGGGAGAGAACTCGCTCGCAATACGAAAGGCTTTCGGGGGTTCGCTGGAAACGGCTTTGTCCGAACAAAACAAAAAATTCGTCGCTATTATCACCGACGGCAGCGCGGTTTTGGGGCTCGGCAACATCGGCGCGTACGCCGCTCTTCCCGTTATGGAAGGCAAAGCCGTGCTGTTCTCGGAATTCGGAGGCGTCAGCGCAATGCCCCTGTGCGTCAAAACTACCGACACCGAAGAATTCGTCAAAATCGTAAAACTGCTTATCAACTCGTTTTCCGCGATTAACCTCGAAGACGTCAGCGCTCCGTCGTGCTTCGAAAAAGAAAGGTTGCTGCGCGAATCGGGCAATATAGCGACTTTCCACGACGATGCCCACGGAACCTCGATTGTCGTGACGGCAGCGATTATCAATGCTCTCAAGGTCGTCGGCAAACGCAAAGAAGACGTTAAAATCGTCATTTCGGGCGCAGGCGCCGCCGGAACCTCGGTCGCAAAACTTTTGCTTAAATACGGCGTCAAAAACCTCATCGCGTGCGACAGAAGAGGTGCAATAACCAAACAAGGCAAGTATTCCAAACCGAATCACAAAGAACTCGCCAAAATTACCAACCCTCACAACGAAAAAGGCAAATTGAAAGACGTTTTGAAAAACGCGGATGTCTTTATCGGGCTCTCCGCACCGAAATTATTGACCTCCGAGGATATCAAGAACATGGCGAAAGATGCGATTGTATTCTCCCTTGCAAATCCCGTCCCCGAAATCATGCCCGGCGACGCAAAAGCGGGCGGCGCAAGAATTGTCGGCTCGGGACGCAGCGACTTCGAAAACCAAATAAACAACTGCCTGGCGTTTCCGGGAGTTTTCGCGGGAATTTTGAAATACGGAGTCAAAACCGTAACCGACGAAATGAAACTTGAAAGCGCAAAAGCCCTCGCGGCAAGCATTTCACACCCTACGGAAAAAGTCGTCATACCGGATATCTTCGACAAATCCGCCACCGAAAACGTAATGAAATCAATGAGAAGCGAAGAGATGTAACAAATCCGCCCCGGTAAAATCCCCGACATCCGTGTTTTCGACCCCGCCGGAAGTGCTTGACGGTTCAGCAAAATGCAATTTCCGGCATATCGATTTTATCGGGTGAAAAACATTAATATAACGGCGTTATACCATGATAAAAATTTGCATGGGTGCCGGAGATGCTTGACGGTTTTTTGTTTAAAATCCAAAAACTCAACGAAGGGTGTTTTGTATTTTTTGAACGGAATGTTGGGGTGGAAACCCCAACCTACAATGCTGCGATGATTTTAAATAAAAAACCGATATTGCAATACCTTGCGACCCCGGGCTTCTCTCTCGAGAGAGAAGGTCCGGGAAAAGCGTACGCTGCAACACCGAAACAATTGACATACGCAAAACCTGAGAGGATTGCCCCGAATGCGTATGTATCAACGGGAGTTTTTCTTTTTTGGTTCGTTTTTTCTTTTTGCCTCCGAACAAAAAGAAAAAATGAACAAGAAGATTTTTCTCACATCCGCCTCTCAAAGTAAGTAGAGTAAGAAATTTTTTTATTTTTCAGTTTTGCACGTTTCATGCCGAGTTTCACGTTTTGTTGGGGTGGAAACCCCAACCTACATCTTTTTTAAAGTGCCGGAGGTACTTGACGATTTCCAGAAAAAACAAAGTGCCGGGAAGTCCGGCGGTTTTGTAAAATGCAATTTTTAAAGATTAATATTTGTTGCCTCAAAAACATTGATATTATTGGCTAAAAGCCTTGGTAAAAATTTCGACCCTGCCGGGATTGCTTGGCGGTTATTTTTTTGCCGGGGAGGGGGTGGGAAGTTTTGTAGGTTGGGGTTTCTACCCCAACGTTCCGTTCAACTCGGTATGGCGCGGACAAACGAAACCGCGCAGTTTGGTAAAAATTTAAAACAGCTGTAAGTATTTTTCGTGTGGATGAAAAAAGTTCAATTTTAAACCTTTTGATTGGGCGGAAATCAAAAATCATTGTAGGTACCGGGGTTTCCACCCAACGGATTTTTCGTTTTGACATGTTCCGGGCAAACGAAACCTCTCGTTTCGGTGATAACCTTGAAATCCGGAGACAAAACGTAAAACCGGGCATGTTACGGGCAAACTTTTTTGTAATCGGGAAAACCGTGTCGAAAACGGAAACGTAACGATTTTGCCGTTTTTTGGGGTTTTTAACGCGAAAAGCACCCGACGTGCAAGTGCTTTTTCCCGAATAACCGGCCTGTTAACTTCTCAGTAAACTTCTTTGAGACTTTCTTTTTCGGAGGTCGTCATTGATAACATATTTTTGACGGCATCCCATTCTTCATAAATTTCCTCCAGCGCTTTGTCGCTCTCTTGTCTCTTGTTGTAAGTCTTTACACCGTATCTGTTGTTGTAATACCCTGACATGTTCATTTTTGTTTTTCTCCTTTTCACAGGTTTTTTATCGTCGGAAATCGAAAAAACTTTAGGGGAGATTTTTGGTGTTTTACAAAACTTTACATGTTTGGTAAAAGGTTGATTTTAAAGGGGAATGCCGTGTAGGAGGAGGATTTTTGCGAAAATTTTCGTTAAAAAAGTTTTATGAAAACGATTTTTTTTGATGTAAGGGAATCCGAAAAGGAGTTTTTTCGGCGTGAGATAAAGGGCGACGTGCGGTTTATGCCGGGGCATGCGAAGGATTACGACGGTGCGGATATCGGGCAAATCGAGGTTATTTCGTTATTTACGACTGCGGCGGTTACAAAATCGACGTTGGAAAGGTTTAAGAATTTGCGGCTGATAATCGCAAGGAGCGTGGGATTCAGTCATATCGACATCGAATATTGTCGGGCGCGCGGAATTTTGGTCGCAAACACGCCTCATTACGGTGATTATACGGTTGCCGAGTTCGCGTTCGGACTGCTTTTAAATTTGGCGCGAAAAATTTATAAGTCGGCAAATGACCTGAAACAAGGCAAACTCGGCGAAAGTTATTCGGGAACGGAATTGTTTTCGAAAACATTCGGAATATATGGAACGGGCGCAATCGGCGGAATTTCGGCAAAAATTGCCCGAGGGTTTACGGATAAAATTTTGGCATGCGACGTTGTCGAGAACCCCGAATTGACCGAAAAGTACGGTGTAAAGTACGTCGACGGAGACGAATTGTGCGCAAAGTCCGATATTTTGCTGCTTCACGCCCCGTTGACAAAATCCACGCGAAATTTTCTGAATGCCGAGCGGATAAAATCGCTGAAGCCGACGGCGTTTGTCGTGAATACCGCAAGAGGCGAATTGATTGACACTCGGGCACTTTTCGAGGCGCTTTCCGGCAAACGAATCGCGGGCGCGGCGCTTGACGTTATAGAGTGCGAAAGCCTTTTGTTTTCGGAACAATACGCGGGCGAACCGACCGAAAACATCGACTGCATAAGAAAAACACTTTTGAATCACGCGTTGCTGAACCTCGAAAACGTAATCGTAACGCCTCACATAGCCTACGAAACCGACGAAGCGACCGAAAGAATTTTGCAAATTACGAAAGAATGTTACAAAGACTTTACAAACGGCAAAATTCCGCAACATATTGTCTAAACCGAAAATTTGTTCTATGATAAGAACGTACGAGGGAAAAGAGTATGGAAAATCCGATATTGGCGGTCATCGTGCCGTGTTATAACGAAGAAGAAGTCATCGAAACTACCGTAAACAGGCTTCTCGAGGTTATCGACGGCTTGGCGGCGGACGGCGAAATATCGCCCGAAAGCTTTATTTACGCGGTTGACGACGGAAGTTCCGACAACACCTTCAATATCTTGAAATCTTTTCACGAAAAATTCGGCTCGAAAGTCAGAGTTTTGTCGTTCACGCGAAACTTCGGGAACCAAAAAGCAATACTGGCGGGGCTTACGGAAATCAGAAAGTTTGATTTCGACTGCTGTATCACGATTGATGCCGACCTTCAACAGGACGAAACCAAAATCGGCGAGTTTGTCCGCAAGTTTAAGGCAGGTTACGACGTGGTTTACGGCATTCGCAACGACAGAAAGGCAGACTCGAAATTCAAAAAATATTCCGCCCTCGCGTTTTATAAGCTCATGAACCTCCTCGGCTCGAAAATTCAGGCAAATCACTCGGAATACAGGCTCGTCTCGCGAAAAACCGTCGACAACCTGAGCAAATACACCGAAACAAACCTCTTCCTCCGCGGAGTTTTCCCCGAAATCGAAAGAAACGCGGCGTTCGTTAATTTCGACGTCAAAAAACGCATGGCGGGTACCTCGAAATTCTCCGTAACCGACCTTTTCGCCCTCGCTCTGCAGGGAATAACCTCGTTCAGCACGGTTCCCCTCAGAATGGTCACCGTCACCGGAATCTTTGTCTCCCTCCTCAGCTTCGTCCTTTGTATCGACGTCATTTTCGAAACAATTTTCGGCACAAACAACGTCCCCGGCTGGGCGACAATCGTCTGCGCAATATCCTTCATCGGCGGAGTACAAATATTTTTCCTCGGAATAATCGGCGAATACCTCGGACAACTCTTTACCGAAGTCAAATCGCGCCCGCGATACATCGTCGAAACCGAACTTACCTGATTTGCGGGTTGGCACCTTTTCTGCTTTGCCGTGCTTTTATTCGTCGAAACAATGCGTTCTGCGAACAATTCGCCTTTTTGCTCTGCTTTTGCGATTGCCGTATTTTGAAATAATGTTTATTGCGACATTGCCGTGCTTTTATTCGTCGAAAAAATGCATTTTGCAAGGTAATTCGTCAGCTTGTTTTACTTTTACGATTTTTGTCGAAATAATATTTATTTTGACACAACACCACTTCGGTTTTTTGTTAAACAATGCCCGTGCATTGTGACGAAATTTTATAATCTTTGCAGGTTTCTACCCCGACTTTCCGTTCAAAAAACACAAAACCTTGCAGGGTCTTTGAATTTAAGCCGAAAACCGTCAAGCACCTCCGGCACCCTTTCGTTTTTTCATTAAGGTATAACGCCGTCATATTAATACTTTTGAGCCTATAAAATAAAGTTATCGAAAAATGCATTTTATAAAACCGCCGAACTTCCCGGCACCCGAAGCAAACATCAAATCCGTCAAGCAACCCCGGCACCCTTATATTTTTAATTTTGACTTAAACGCAATCACATTGTGAGGTTTAGCCCCGCGTAAATTTTATTCGTAAAATGCATTTTGTGCAAAAGTAGCCCGGGCGGGCAGTTAAAATATTGCCCGACCGGGGAATATTCAAAACAAGGGAATCGGAGTAGATTAATAATATCTTTTTCATACTTCCAACT
>CAKUZL010000013.1 GCA_934718085.1 uncultured Candidatus Melainabacteria bacterium | reverse complement strand
GTAGATTAATAATATCTTTTTCATACTTCCAACTATTCTTAATTCCAGACAATGAGCGAGTTTTCGCTCTTTTTTTTTGCAAGATATTTGAAACTTTTTCGTTTGACAAAAATAACTACCGTAGATCAGACATTGCCTGACACCTACAGGGTTTGAGTTTTTACCGAAACTCACGGCTTCCTTTGCCCGCGCCATGCCGAGTTTTAAAATTCGTTGGGGTAGAAACCCCAACCTACAATGATTTCAAATAAATAGCAGATATTGCAAAACCTTGCGACCCCGGGTTTCTCTCTCGAGAGAGAAGGTCCGGGGAAAGCGTACGTTGCAACACCGAAACAATTGACGCACGCAAAACCTGAGAGAATTGACCCGGATGCGTATGTATCAACGGGAGTTTTTCTTTTTTGGTTCGTTTTTTCTTTTTGCGTCTTTAATTTGCTTCACGCCTTCAAGTCACTCGCTTTGTTTCCCCCGTTCGGGGAAAACGGTCGCTCGTTATTTCGGCGCAACTTCGGGTCTTCGGGTGCTTTGCACCCGCCGCCCTACGCAAATTCGCCTCCGAACAAAAAGAAAAAATGAACAAGAAGATTTTTTTCACGTCCGCCTCTCAAAATAAGCAGTGAAAGAAATATTTTGTTTTAAAGGAATGTTGGGGTGGAAACTATCTAAAACATCGGGATAAAAAAAATTGCCAGTTTTTGATAAAATTTTAAGAAATGTAAACATAAATCGTTTGTTTTTTCGCCGAAAATTCGGTTAAATTGCTTAAACGGCGAAAAACAAGAATTAAGACATTTTTCTTGACCGAATAACGCAAATTTATACCGGTCGACAGGAAAAAACCGCCCCGGGCGGGGATTGGATTGTCCGGGTCGGATAAAAACCGGACGAACCCGCGATTATTCTTTACGGTTGTTTGTATCAAGCACTTCAATCGGTAAAGACAAGCGCGATGCAGTGCCCGTCCGGAAGTTCGCGAAGAACGGCGGCTTCGGGCATAATGAGGCGACCTTTGGGCGCAGCTTTGTCCTGAGGCTCCCGACTTTTGAATCGAAACAGCCTCTTTTCTATGTTAAAAAACTCTGTTCGTGCGTAAAAAAAGAGGTTCGGGGAGCGAACCTCAAACCTCTTTTAGTTTTTGCGTATCGTAAAACGTTATTACGCTTTCATTTGGTTCATGACTTCTTCCGCGAAGTTGTCGTTTCTTTTTTCGAGACCTTCGCCCAATACCCATCTGGTGAACGATACGATGTTCAATTTATCTTTGATAAGTTGTTCGATCGTTTCGTCGGGGTTTTTGACGAACGGTTGTTCGAGCAGGCATCTGTGCGACATAAGTTTGTTGACTCTGCCTTCGACGATTTTTGCTCTGATTTGTTCGGGTTTGTTTGCCAAATCTTCTTTACCCATTTCGATTCTGGTTTCTTCTTCGATAACCGAAGCGGGGATTTCGTTTCTGGAAACGAACTCGGGCGCGGAGCTTGCGATGTGGAGGCAAATGTCTTTTTCGACTACCGCATCGGCTTTGTCGGTGTTAAGCAGAACGCCGATTTTTCCGTTGTGGATGTAAGCCGCGGGGTTGCCTTCGATTCTGGTAAATCTTCTGACGGTGATTTTTTCGCCGATTTTAGCGATTTTGGCTTTAATGCCTTCTTCGACGGTGCCGCCGCATTGTTCGCAGTGGGTTGCCAAGAGGGCGGGTACGTCTGCGGGATTGGTTTCCGCAACTTTTTTCGCCAGGCAGTTTACCAATTCTTTGAATTCTTCGTTTTGGGCAACGAAGTCGGTTTCGCAGTTGACTTCGATCATAGCTCCGACGTTTTCGTCGGTGTAAGCGGCAATAAGTCCTTCAGCCGCAATTCTTGACATCTTTTTGTCAGCGGATGCCATTCCTTTTTGGCGAAGAAGTTCCATTGCTTTTTCCATATCTCCGTCGGAGTCGACCAGTGCTTTTTTGGCATCCATGATGCCTGCGCCGGTTTTTTCGCGGAGTTCTTTTACTTGTGCTGCCGTTATCATTATATTTTTCCTTTCAAAACTATTGTGCCGGTGCTTCGGCGGGTGCTTCTTCGACTCCCGCGTCTTTAGCTTCAACCGTTTCGATTTTTTCGGTTGCGACGGCTCTGTTTTCTCTCAATTTTTTACCTTCTTCAACGGCGTCCGCCAATTTGGATACGATAAGTTTTACCGATCTGATAGCGTCGTCGTTTCCGGGGATAATGCAATCGATTCCGTCGGGATCCGCGTTGGTGTCCGCCAGGCAGATTACCGGAATTCCGAGTTTATTTGCTTCTTTTATCGCGATAAGTTCTTTCTTTTGGTCGATTACAACCAGAATATCGGGCATGCCTCTCATTTCTTTGATACCGCCGAGAGTTTTGCTTAATTTAGCGAGTTTTCTGGTAATTTGAGCAATTTCTTTTTTCGGAAGTTTTTCCGCGTTGCCCGAATTGATGAATTCTTCGGTTTCTCTGAGTTTATTTACACGGACTCTGATGGTTTCGTAGTTGGTCATCATACCGCCGAGCCATCTTCTGTTGACGTAGTAAGCGCCTACTCTTTGAGCTTCTTCGGCAACGACGTCGGCTGCTTGTTTTTTGGTTCCGACGAACAGAACGTTTTTGCCTTTAGCCGCGTAATCTCTTACCATAGCGTACGCTTCGTCGAGTTTTTTGGTGGTTGTTCTGAGGTCCAAAATGTAAACGCCGTTTCTTGCGCCGTAGATATACGGTTTCATTTTGGGGTTCCAGCGTTGAGTTTGGTGTCCGAAGTGTACACCTGCGTCCAATAATTCAATCATTGATGCTACCGGCATCTTTTTCTCCTTTTGTTTTTTGTTATACGCTCCGATGTCGAAATTTCCCATCTTTTTTGAAGACTAAGCATTTTGCCTATCGGACTTTTTCGATATCGCAAAATCATTTTATCTCAAACATAAAATTTTTCCAAATTATCGGGCGAATATTTTACAAAACAACAAAAATTTGCCTGCACGGGGGGTTCGGGGTATGATTTTTTCATGAAGAAATTTTTGGTCGGATTGTTAATTTGCGGATTTTTGGCGGCGGCGGTTTCGTCGGTACCGAAAAACACCGACAATCGCACCGTTTTGAAGGTTTCCGCCTGGGGTTCGCGAACGGAATACGATCTTATGAAAAGTCACATCGCGGAGTTTGAGGCGTTAAATCCGGACGTAAGGGTCGAATTTATCCACGTGCCCGAGAATTATTTCAGAAAAATTCACCTCCTTTTTGCCGCAAAAACCCCGCCCGACGTGATTTTCGTCAACAATACCCGTATTCCGCTGTACGTTGAAGCGGGGCTGCTCGAGCCGCTTGACGAAGTTGTCGACAAGAAACTTTTTTTCAAAAGCGCAATCGACTCTTTTACGTTCGAAAACCGCTTATACGCCGTTCCTCGCGATGTTTCGGGTCTTGTCCTTTTCTGTAATAAAGACATCTTTAAATCGAAAAAAGTTCCCGTCCCGAACAAAAAAACTTCGCTCGAAGACTTTCGAAAAATCGCAAAAAGGCTTTCGACGCAAGGCTCTTTCGCTCTTAACCGCGAGACCGACCCGATGTTTTGGCTCACTTTCTCGAATTCCCTCGGAGGAAAAATTTTGGACGAAAACGGCGAACTCACGATAAATTCGTCCGCTCTGACCGACGGTCTTCAACTTTACGTCGACATGGCAAACGTCGACCGCTCCGTCCCCCAAGCCCCCGATACGTCGGGCATGACCTCCGCGCAAATGTTCCTCGAAGGCAAAATTGCCATGCTTCTGAGCGGACGCTGGATGGTTCCGATTTTACGCCGAAATGCCCGCTTCGACTGGGATGTGACCGAATTCCCCAACCCCTCGAATTACCCCGCTCTCGTCGACTCTTCAGGCTGGGCGGTCGCAAAATCCTCCCCCCGCAAGGCTCTCGCCTTCAAATTCATCAAATTCTCC
Organism: uncultured Candidatus Melainabacteria bacterium; assembly: GCA_934718085.1. Classification (GTDB taxonomy): domain Bacteria; phylum Cyanobacteriota; class Vampirovibrionia; order Gastranaerophilales; family Gastranaerophilaceae; genus CAKUZL01. Next base: position 35,923 of record CAKUZL010000013.1, on the reverse strand, counting down.
GTCTCCAAAGAATCGGACTTCGCCAAAACAGGTCTTATCACCCCCGCCTTCGTCTCCGCCGCAAATTCGGGAGATTTTTCCGCACCGGGCATGCCTCCGAAAAACGCCGAAATCTTTGTCTCTATGCTTGAAAACTCCGCTCCCACGCCCGTAAACGCCAAATATTCCAAAATCGTCGACCTCACCGTAAAAACCTCCGAACCCGTCTTCTCAGGCAAAAAATCCGCCGCCGACGCCTTCTCCGACCCGAATTTCCTCTCCCGCCTCAACAAATTCTCCCGCTCCGAAAAATAATCCGCCCGAACGAAGGCTGTAATCGTGAGTTATGGTAAAAATCCGAAATCACCGCAGGTGCGAGAGCACCCCGACCTACATTGATTTCAAATAAAAAGTCGATATTGCAACACCTTGCGACCCCGGGTTTCTCTCTCGAGAGAGAAGGTCCGGGGAAAGCGTACGTTGCAACACCGAAACAATTGACGCACGCAAAACCTGAGAGAATTGTCCCGGATGCGAATGTATCAACGGGAGTTTTTCTTTTTTGGTTCGTTTTTTCTTTTTGCCTCCGAACAAAAAGAAAAAATGAACAAGAAGATTTTTTTTACGTCCGCCTCTCAAAGTAAGCAGAGTAAGAAATATTTTATTTTTTAATTTTGCACGTCGATATGCCGATTATTCAAGGAACGTTGGGGTGGAAACCCCAACCTACAATGTTTTCAGGTTTTTGCCATAACACACGGTTTTTTCTTTCTTGAAATTTCCGACAAGGAGTGAGTGAGTTCGCACGAAACATCCGAAATAAACGGCTTTGTTTGCACGCATGACACCGAGCAGCCGGGAAAGTTGGGGTGGAAACCCCAACCTACAGTGATTTCAGATTATTTTCCATCAGGAAAGGTTTCAAAACGGAAAATTTCCGTCCGCCCCGAAAGGTTTGCCGGGCAATGCCTGACCTGCCGACTTTCATTTTTAAACCTTTTGCCGCAGTGAAAAGTTTTGACGGAGAATTATTCGTCGAAACCCCGCCGGCAACGTGAAAACGACGACATCACGAAACAATTCGCAAAACCCGCCGGCATCGCAAAAAACTTGATGTTAAAAGTCAACCGAAAGTTCCGCGTTCAAACTTTGCAAACCCTTTTGTTGCAACAAAAAAGAGCCTTTAGCGGCTCTTTTTTTTAAGAATGGGCGTTGAGAGGCTCGAACTCCCGACATCCTCCTTGTAAGGGAGGCGCTCTACCAACTGAGCTAAACGCCCTTACGTTTGTAAGATGATTGTATAATAAAAAAATTTTAATTGCAAGCGTTTTTTTCGCGGGCGGGCGAAAGGTCTGTTTTCGGGGGCGGGAAGGCGGAAAATGTCGTTTCGGGGTAATGTTTTGCCATTTTTATTCGCCCCCCCCCTTATTTTTAAAAGAAGAGCAAAAAATGTTGTTTCGGGGTTATGGCGTGAAAAACATTTAAGTTTGCGGGGTTCGATAAAATCAATGTCTGCCCTGTCACGTTGTTCGGTGCCGCGTTTTGGGACAAAATTGCAGTGTTCAAACATTTTTTTCGTTGAGCCGTTTGTCGGGTCGGAAAGCGTTTTGTCCGATACGACCGAGCAATTCGCCTATGTACGTCGTGATTATCATTCCGAAAACGAAGTAAAAGTACGTTGTTTTGAGCGGGCAATAAAACCAATAGACATCGGCGTTGTTTTTTATTGCAAAATCCGTTTTTGTGAGGGCAAGCAGCGAATATGTAAAAATGTTGAAAATCAGCAGATGGTTTGCCATTATGTGCATTGTATTTTGTCCGATTTTTTGTAAAAAACTCCAATTTTTTATTTTGTCGAAGGAAATTTCAATCAGGAAGAGCGAAATATAAATTCCCGTAAGGCAGGTTAAAATCGGAACAATCGGGTTGCCGTATTGTCCCCAAACGAGAAGGAAGTGAAGTCCGATGCCGTCTTGCGGGGTAAAGTCTTTGTTTGTGAGCCACAGAGTACTTTGAAAAATCAAAACGAAAGACAAAATTCGGGGGCTGAAAATGTTAAATTTGCCTTCAACGCGGGTTTTGTAAAAGTATCCGAGATCGACAAAAAACAGCGCATACATTGTTCTGAAAATCCACAGACAGTCGATGTTTCGGGCGTATTTTTGAAAACAAATCGCGGACAACGCAAGGGTGAAATAAAAGTACAAGCGAGCGTATTTCGGGCATTTTATGAGGGAGAAGATTTTGTAAAACATCAACGTTATGAACAGACAGGGGACAAACCAAAGCGGTGCAATCAAATCCAATTGATGACCCGTCAAAAACGGCATCAGCAGCTCGTTTTTCAGGGTTACGGGCATGCCGTAAAATTTTCCGACGACGGGTGCAATCAGAGCGGTTAAAATCAGATAAAATGCGCAATACGAAAAGCAGGGTTTGAGCAGGCTGTTGACCCTTTTTTGAAATATTCGGAGAAGTTGTATTTCGGATTGAAAAGCATTCCCGCGATGAAAAAAAACAGCGGAACCTGAAAAGAATACGGCGGAAACATCGGAATTAAGGAGAATTCCAAGTGTCCTGCCACGACAACGGATATGGCAAGTGCTTTCAAAAGATTTATTTTGTTCGAAAATTTATTCATTGTTGACGTGGAAATTATAATATAAAAATTTTCGCGTGAACAAATTTGTTTACGCGGGGCGAAAAAGGTTGTATAATGGGGAGTACGGAGGAAATGATGAAGCGTTTTGTTTTGACGATATTGGCGGTTGTTTTGGCGGTAAACGTCGGATTTTGCGAGGTTTTGAAGGGAGAGGTTTCTTACGATGCGAAGCGGGCTCGGGCGGAAGCGTTTTCGGGATTGGAGAAAACTATTGATATGAGGCGGCTTTCGTCGTTCGAAAAAGATTACGATTACGCCGTGCATTATACGAAATTCCGAACGTCAAAGGAACCGATAATCGAAGCGGACAGAGTGATTTGCCCGTTTTATAAAGGCGGAATTTTGTACGTTTACGGGATAAAATACAGGAAAAATCCGTCGGAAATCTTTTATTACAGCGCATTCGGGCGGTTGGTGTTTACGGAATTCGTCGATAAAATCGGCGAATACCCTCACAAATCGGTGATTTACGGTGCGAACGGAGTGCTTGTGAGCGTTTCTTATTGGGTTTCGGCGACGGAACAATTTACGTATAATGCCCGCGGGAAGCTGAAAGGTCACTGGAAAGGTGACGAAATGAGTGAAGGAAGCGGGCTTTCGAAGGGTTTGTCACGGAGCATGCCGAAATTTTTCGAATGATTTTCGGGGAAAATTTCGGGCGAAGTCTTGCGCAAAGCGGAAAAATTTCGTATTATTAAAAATGAGGAATTTATGATAAAAAGTATAATAAACAGATTGATTTTTTTGACGCTTGGGGCGTTTATCGCGGGTTTTGCGCTTGAATGCATGCTTATTCCGAACAAAATCGTTGACGGCGGAATTATCGGTATATCAATGATGACGGCATATAAAACGGGCTTGCCGCTTGGACTGTTTATCATCGGGTTGAATTTCCCGTTTATTTTGATGGCGTTTAGGAAATTGGGTAAAAGCTTTGTGTTGCATACGTTTTACGCGACGATAATGTTGTCGGCGGCAACGTTTCTGATTCCGATTTATATCCCGAAACACCTCGAAAATCCGTTTTTGGGGTGCGTGTTCGGCGGAGTCGTCCTCGGGATAGGCGTCGGGCTGATTTTGCGTAATCACGGCTCGACCGACGGAACCGAAATGGTCGCGGTTACGTTTGCCAAAAACACACCTTTTTCGGTCGGCGAAATCATAATGTTTTTCAACCTTTTCATCTTTTTTGCGGCGGGAATCGTTTATGAAAGCTGGGAAAGCGCGCTTTATTCGGTTTTGACGTATTATATCGCGTTCAAGGTCATCGACCTTGTTTTGGAAGGCTTTAACGAATCGAAATCCGTGCTTGTCGTGACCGATTTTTCGGAGGACATCGGAAAGAAAATAATGAAGGAAATGGACGTCAGCGTGACGTATATCGACGCGGAAGGCGGGTATTCGGGGCGGAAGAAGCGGATAGTTTACTGCATAATTTCAAGGCTCGAGATTTCGAAAATCAAAACTTTGACGAAAGAAATCGACCCGAAGGCTTTCATTGCGATAGAAAACGTCCACGAGGTAGAAGGGGTGCGGGTGAAGAAAAATCGACATTAAAAATCCGAAACGCGTCGCGGGTGCAGTGCCCGCACCGTGAAAACGGGAGTACTCGGGACGGTCGGCACAAATTCCCCGAAACCGTGTAAAAATTGAGGTCGGCAGCCGGCAAACCCGCCCGTACCGCAAAAAACTTGCCGTTAAGACGTAATTCGCGAAAGTTGTTCATCTCCGCGGAAAATCACTTTAAAATTTGCGGAGCGTCCGTCACAAATTCCGCGATACCGCGAAAAATCCGAGGTACGGCGATCGGCTGAAACCCCTTGTTCCGCGAAAAACATTAAAATTTGATTTAAGATAATATTTGTTGTAAAAAAGAGATATATAAAAGAATTCGTTTGAAGGAAGAAAAAATGATAACATCAATGAAGACCGATTATTGCGGCGAATTACACGCCAAAGACACGGGAAGAGAAGTAACGCTTGCGGGATGGTGCGCGGCGGTACGCGATTTGGGCGGCATAACGTTCATCGAGCTTAGGGACAAGACGGGATATTTTCAAATAGTTTCCGACCCCGCGAGAAACCCCGAAGTTCACGCGACGGCAAAGGATTTGAAGGACGAGTCGGTCATCAGGGTTACGGGAAAAATCACGAAAAGACCCGAAGAAACTTACAATCCGAAGCTTCCTACGGGCGAAGTCGAAATGTATCCCGAAAAGATAGAAGTGCTTTCGAAGGCGGAAACGCTGCCTTTCCCGTTGGACGACGAAACCGTCGGCGAAGATACGCGATTGAAATACAGATACCTCGACCTTCGTCGCGAAAAAACCCGCAATAACCTGATTTTGCGTCACAAGGTCGTTTCGGCGATGAGAAATTATTTCAACGAAAACGGATTTACGGAAATCGAAACTCCGATTTTGATAAACACGACTCCCGAAGGAGCCCGCGATTATTTGGTTCCGAGCAGAGTTCACGAAGGCAAATGCTACGCGTTGCCGCAATCGCCCCAGATATTCAAACAGTTGCTGATGGTCGGCGGAATGGAACGCTATTACCAGATTGCACGGTGCTTCAGAGACGAAGACCTCCGCGCGGACAGACAGCCCGAATTCACGCAGGTCGACCTCGAAATGTCTTTTGTTACGCAGGAAGACGTCATCGGGTTCGTCGAAGGGCTGACGAAAAAAGCGTTTGAAGTCATCGACGTCAAGTTGCCCGAAAAGTTCGAAAGACTCACGTACCGCGAAGCTATGGACAGATACGGAAGCGACAAACCCGACAGAAGGTTCGGATTGGAATTGTTCGATTTGACCGACATTTTGGCGGATTCGAACTTCGACGCGATAAAAGAAATTTTGAACGCGGGCGGAATCGCAAAAGGGATAACCGTTCCGGGCGCGGCTTCGTACTCGCGTAAAGAGCTCGACGACCTGAGAAACCTCGCGGTTTCGTACGGCGCAAAAGGGCTCGCAAACATTATTTTCAACGAAGACGGAAGCGCAAAATCACCCGTTTTGAAGTTTCTGAAGGAAGGTCAGCTCGAACGGATAAAAGAACGCGCGGGCGCAAAAGACGGCGACGGAATTTTCTTCGTTTCCGACAAACCGAAAGTCACGTACGATTCGATGGGAAGATTTCGGTTGTATTTCGGCAAAAAACTTAACCTTATCGACGAAAACGCCCACTCGATTTTGTGGGTCACCGATTTTCCGATGTTCGAGTACAGCGAGGAAGAACAACGCTTTATGTCGGTTCATCACCCGTTCACAATGCCCAATCCCGAGGATTTGGACAAAATGACGACCGACCCCGGAAATTGCCGCTCGATAGCGTACGACCTTGTTTACAACGGAACCGAGCTCGGCGGAGGATCCGTCAGAATTCACAGCGGCGAAATTCAGGAAAAAGTATTTAAAGCCCTCGGACTCGGCGAAGAAGAAGTTCAAACGAAGTTCGGATTTCTGGTAAACGCCTTCAGATACGGCACTCCGCCGCACGCAGGCTTGGCGATAGGTCTGGACAGACTGATTGCCCTGATGGCGGGAACCGACTCCATCCGCGACGTTATAGCCTTCCCGAAAAACTCCTCGGCTAAATGTCTGATGACGGGAGCCCCCGCCGAAGTCGGCGAAGATCAGCTCAGAGAGCTTCATTTGCGCTCGACGGTGAAACTTCGGTAATAAAAGACAATGACGACCGACGTTAAAGAGATTTGGGCGAAGGCGCTTGCTTTGTTACAGGACAAAATCCCCGAAGCGTCTTTCAATACTTGGTTTAAAACACTTGTTCCCTCTTCGATGGACGGGGACAAGCTTGTTTTGCTTACTCCGTTGGGATTCACGGTTCACACGATTAAAATGTCGTACAAGGATATCGTGAATAAAGCTTTGTCCGACGTAACGGGCGTTTCGACGGTTTTCGAGGTCGTGCACGATAAGTCTTTGGAGGATGAGTACGAAAAGGAAAACCGCAAAATCAAAGCGATGGAAAAAGAGCTGGCGAAAAAGCGGAACAAAGAAGATTCCAAGTACGACGGGCTCAAACAGATGCAATCGTCGTGTAAATTGAATTTGAAGTATACTTTCAAAAATTTCGTCGTCGGAGAATACAATAAATTGGCTTATTACGCGGCTTTGTCGACAGCACAGGGCAAAGATAAGGGAAAATACAACCCTCTGTTCGTTTACGGCGGCTCCGGGCTCGGAAAAACCCACTTGCTGCACGCGATAGGGCATTACGTGCTTTTTAACCGACCGGGAGTCAAGGTCAAATATATTACTTCGGAAGAGTTTTTGAACGACCTGACGAATTCGCTGTATATGGGGCTGGACAAAAATTTTTCGGGCAAAAAGGACAAGAACAAAACGATGGCGACGTTTCGGGAGAAGTATCGCAATCAGGACATTTTGCTCATAGACGACATCCAGTTTGTTGCGGGCAAAGAGCGGATGCAGCTTGAAATCTTCAATATTTTCGACACTTTGCACCGCGAAGGCAAACAAATCGTGTTGACCAGCGACAGATTGCCGGGTGAAATTCCGGGACTGACGGACAGGCTGAAAACGCGGTTCGAATGGGGATTGACGGTCGATATCGGAGTTCCCGACCTCGAGACGAGAATGGCGATTTTAAAAAAGCTTTCTGTTGAGGACGGATTGGAGCTTTCGACCGAGGTTACGGAGTTTTTGGCGAAAATATACAAGAGCAACATCAGAGAGCTCGAAGGCGCGTTTAACCGAGTCAGCGCAAATTGCAGTTTTGCGGGCATTTCGAACCCCGACTTGGCGACGGTCAAAAAGTTCATTAATTACAGCGACAATAAAAAAGTCATAACCGTGCCGTTTATTCTCGAAAAAGTCGGAGCGTATTATAACGTGCCTGTTTCGGAGATTATCGGGCAATCGAGACAGCAAAAGACGGCGTTGGCGCGCAAAGTCGCGATTTATTTTGCGCGGGAACTGACGGACAACAGTTACGTTTCGATAGGCGAGCAGGTCGGCGGCAGAAAGCACACCACCGTGATGGTTTCGTGCGACGGCGTAAAGGATATGATGAAAAAAAGTTTCGAATTCGAAAAGGAAATCGACACCTTGCGCAGCGTGCTTAACAATTCTTAACATGGCGCGACCCGAGTGTCGTTCGCATAACGGTAAAACGGCGAGAAATGCGGGTTTGCGGACACGAACGGCGGCAAGATAATTCGAAAAACCGGAGCGTGCAAAAACGACGGAACCCCTTCGGGTATAAAAGAAAAAAGATTGAGGAGAGGCGGAAATAATGGATTTTACGGTGAAAGAACTGATTGCTGCGACGGGAGCCGGAGTTTTGAACGGAGATGTCGAAAGCGGCGAAAGGTTTGAAATATCGACGGATACACGGACAATAGACGGAAAAAGCGTTTATTTGCCGTTGAAGGGCGAAAATTTCGACGGAGAAAATTTTATCGACAACGCACTCGAAAAGGGCGCAAAAGGTTATTTTACAAGCAATTTCAATCGTCGCGGCAAGGGAGCCGAACTTATTTTTGCGGTCGAAGATACAAAGGCGGCGTACCTGAAAATCGCAGAATACGCGCGGGAGAAGGTCTCTCCGACGACGGTGATGATAACGGGTTCGAGCGGGAAAACGACCGTAAAGGACATGTTGGCGCGGGTTTTGGCGGAAAAGTACAAGACGCACAAAACGCAAAAGAATTTCAACAACGAGATAGGTTTGTGTAAAACGGTGCTGTCGATGCCCGAGGACACGCGGTTTTTGGTAACGGAAGGCGGAATGCGCGGATTCGGGGAGATAGAGCTGATAGCGAAGCACGTAAAGCCCGACATCGGGGTGATAACGAACATCGGAACGGCGCACATCGGGCGGCTCGGGAGCGTCGAGAATATTGCGAAGGCGAAATGCGAGATTTTGCGGCATTTGAACCCCGAGGGGGTATTTATTGCGCCGGAGGATGAGAATATTAAGAAATATAACGATTTTTCGGGCAAAACGATTTATGTGAAGTTTGATGAAGCTCGAATTTCGGAGACGGGCGAAAGCGGCAGTTTGTTTGAGTATCGGGGCGAGAAGTATTTTGTTCCGAAGGAGGGCGAGCATAACGTGCAAAACGCCTGTTTGGTCGTGGAAGTCGCAAAGTACGCGGGTTTGAGCGCGGATGAAATTCGGGCGGGGCTTCAGGCGTTCGAGTCGGGGGAAAACCGTTGGCAGGCAGAGAAGATAGGGAATTTCAACGTTATAAACGATTGTTACAACGCAAATCCGGATTCGATGAAAGCGGCGGCGAAAACGTTTCTGGAAACGTACAAAAGCCCGAAAGTGTTGATTTTGGGCGATATGGGCGAACTCGGAAAAGACGAGGTCAGGTACCATCGCGAAACGGGTGAGTTCATCGGCGGGTTTGAGTTCGACGCGCTTTTGACCTGCGGAGAACTTGCGCAAAATATACTTCCGGAGCATAATAAACATAAGCATTTTGCAACGAAAGCGGAGCTTGTAAAATATTTGAAAGAGAACTTTAAAACCCCGACAAACGTGCTTATAAAGGCATCGCGAAGCATGAAGTTCGAGGAAATATCGGAGGCACTCAGAGGATGAATTTGGTAATCGTAGCGACACTCACGGCGGTGGTTTTGACGTTATTGTCGGGCGTTGTTTATGTGGATTTTTTGAAGAAAAAAATGTTCGGGCAGCAAATACGCGACTGCGTGCCGGAAAACCATCAAAAGAAAAGCGGAACGCCGACATCGGGAGGCGTGTTTATCGTGTTGTCGGCGACGACGGCGGCGATAATCGGGCTCGTGTTGGCGCAGGAGTTTTCGAAATCGGCGTGCATAGTGCTGATGACGTTTGTTTTTTATATGTTTGCGGGACTGACGGACGATGTGTTGAAAATCACCCGGCGGCAAAACGAAGGGCTTACGCCGCGCGGGAAGTTGTTTTTGCAGACGGCGACGGCTTTGTTGCCTGCGGTTTACGTTTATTTGTCGGGAAATACCGCTCTTGATTTTTGCGGATATTCGTTTGATTTGGGGTGGTTTTACCCGGCGTTTGCGATATTTTTGATAGTCGGCGTGTCGAACGCGGTGAACTTGACCGACGGGCTCGACGGGCTTGCGTCGTCGAACGTCATGATTTCGATGATTGCGTGTACGATTTTCGCGTTGGTTTCAAAACAGACGGATTTGGCGATAATTTCGGCATCTGCGGCGGGTGCGTGCGGAGCGTTTTTGTATTTTAACAAATTCCCCGCGAAAGTTTTTATGGGCGACACGGGGTCGCTTGCGCTCGGCGGATTGCTCGGAACGCTTGCCGTTGCGGGGAAATTTGAACTTTGGCTGATTCCGATAGGGTTTATTTATATGGGTGAAACGCTTTCGGTGATGTTGCAGGTGGCAAGCTATAAATTGACGGGAAAACGCATTTTTAAAATGACTCCGATTCACCACCATTTCGAGCTTTCGGGAATTAAGGAAACGGGAATTGTGTTGATGTTTTCGGCGGTAACGTTTGCGTTTTCGGCGTTTGCGACGTATTTGTTTATAACGACAAAATCGGTGCATTAGAGACGGTTTATACGGACAAAAGAAAATAAAGAAGAAGAACAATGAAACGAAAATGGTTTGACAAAAAGGTATTGATAGCAGGGCTTTCGAAGAGCGGAACCGCGGCGGCGAGGTATTTGAACTCAAAAGGCGCGGAATGTTTCGTGACGGAATTCAAGCCGGCGGACGAAAAATCCGCGGAGCTTGCCGGGGAGCTTGAAAGCGAAGGAATACACGTCGAAACGGGCGGGCACAGCGACGAGTTTATCAAAGACTCGTACCTTGCGGTGATGAGCCCGGGAATACCGCCTCACTCGGAGCTTTACGCGAAATTGAAGAAATTTAACGTACCGTTTGTCAGCGAACCCGAACTCGCGTACGGAGAAACGACCGTTCCGTTCATCGCGGTAACGGGAACGAACGGGAAAACGACCGTTACAAGCCTGATTTCGCATATTTTGAGCGCGAAATACGACGCCCCCGTGTGCGGAAACATCGGAATTCCTCCGATATCGCTGGTTGACGGCGAACACGACTTTTTCGTTTGCGAAACGAGTTCGTACCAAAGCGAGCTGAGTCCTTCGTTGACGCCTTTTATCGCGTGTTTTTTGAACTGGTCTCCGAACCACGTCGACTGGCACGACGGCGCGGAAAATTATTTCAAAGCGAAAGCGAAATTGTTCGCGGATTACAAACAGCCCGTGTTTGCGATTTTTAACGCGAAAGACGAGAAGGTGTTCGAATTTTCGAAAACGTATTCGGGCGAAAAATTTTATTTTTGCGGCGAATTCGAGAAAAACTGTTGTTTTATAAGAGACGGAAAGATTTATTATAAGCGTCGGAAGGGCGAAGAGGAGATAATTCGCGTCGACGAAATCGATTTGATAGGCGAGCACAATCTCGAAAACGTCATGTGCGCGATTATCGCGGCGAAAATTTGCGGAATCGACAACGAAACGCTGAAAGAACGGATAAAAAGCTTCAAAGCGATAGAGCACAGAATCGAATTTTGCGGCGAAAACGCGAAACACAAGTTTTACAACGACTCCAAGTCCACCACGCCGGGCGCGACGATTACCGCGCTGAAAGCGCTTGCGGGCAAGTCGATTACGCTGATTGCGGGCGGGCGGGACAAAAACACCGACCTGGGCGATTTTTGCGCGAAGGTCAAAGAAACCTGCAACCACGTGATTTTGATAGGAGAGGCGGCGGACAGATTTGCGCAAAACCTTGAAAATTTCGGGTTTGAAGGTGTTATAAAATCGCCGTCGTTTGAAAATTCGATTGACACCGCGGACGGACTCGACGACGAGATAATCCTGTTCTCGCCCGCGTGCGCAAGTTTTGATATGTTTGACAATTTCGAACACAGAGGGGAAAAGTTCAAAGAGTATGTCGCAACAAAGACCGCAAGACAGTGAAATATACGTCGCAAAAGGCAAACCGAACAAAAAGCTTCTTATCGTGACCGGATTTTTGATTTTAATCGGGGTCATGATGATTTTGTCCGCGGGCGCGTCAAAGTGCACCGCTCTCGGGAAATTGCCGATTGATTTTGCTTGGAAACAGCTGATATCGATAGTTGTCGGCTTGTTTTTGATGAAATTTTTCGCAAATTTCAAGTACCAAAAATTGTTGGAATACGCGGTTCCCGCGGCGTGGATAGTGGTGGTTTTCCTTGCGCTTATTGACTTTACCCCGTTGGGAGTTACCGTAAACGGAGCAAAACGGTGGATAGCCTTGGGACCGTTGCAGTTTCAGCCCTCGGAGTTGACAAAACCCGCGTTTGCGTTGCTTTTGGCGGGTGCGTTCAGGTTCAATTCAAAACTTTTCGAACAGGAAAAAATTGTCAAATATTTTCTGCCTTGCCTTGTTATGGCACTTTTTACGGCAATGCAGCCGAACCTCAGTATGGTCATCATTTTGTTCGGAGTTTCGGTCGCAATGTACATTTTGGCGGGCGGTTCGTGGCAAATTTTGATGGCGGCGGCAAGCGCGGGAATAGGGCTGATTGCCTTAAAAATCAAGCCTTACCAGCTCAGTCGGATTGTGATTTGGCGACATCCCGAATCCGACCCGTACGGTGCGGGGTATAACATCATTCAATCGCTGCTGGCGTTCGTTTCGGGCGGAATTTTCGGCGTCGGCTACGGCAACTCGAAACAAAAACTCGAGTGGCTTCCCGAAGCGCATACCGACTTTATTTTTGCCGTGATAGGCGAAGAATGGGGATTTATCGGGTGTTTGGGTATAATTTGGCTGTTCGGAATGTTCGTTATCGAAGGGATGCGAATTTCTCAAAAAGCGCCGGATATGTTCGGAAAACTGCTTGCGGCGGGGCTGACGATTTCCATCGGGTTGCAGGCGTGCATAAACATGGCGGTGTCGAGTTCGGCAATACCCGCTACGGGCGTGCCTTTGCCGTTCATCAGCTACGGAGGTACGTCGGTTATGGTTACGATGGGCATGGTCGGAATTCTGCTTAACATTTCTAAATATACATTGAGGAAGAAACATGAGTAAAACATTTTTTGTCTCGGGCGGAGGCACGGGAGGACATATATATCCCGCGGTTGCGGCGGCTCTGGAGCTTGTAAAGCACGGTCATAAGGTTTATTTTATCGGGAATCCGAACAATATGGAGCACGAAATCGTCGGAAAGTGCGACGGGATAACGTTTTTGCCCGTCAGCGTGAAAGGAATGCCCAGGAAAGCGGGGTTCGGGTTTTTGAAATGGCTATGGGGTCTGGAATGCTCGTTATGGAAGGTTTTGGGGTATATGTTAAAGTATAAGCCCGACGCCGTTTTTACGACGGGAGGGTACGTCAGCGCGCCTGCGGCTTACATTGCGGGGTTGATGAAGAAACCTTTGATGATACACGACTGCGACGCGGTTCCGGGGTTGGTTTCGCGCACGGCGGCGCCTTTTGCCGATTGCGTTTCGGTTGCTTTCGAAGAGTCGAAGTCGCTTTTGAACGCGAAAAAGGTTATTTGTACGGGAAACCCGGTGAGGACGGAGTTTTTGACGGTTTCAAAGAGTGAAGCCCGAGCGAAAACGGGGCTCCGGGATAAATTTACCGTTATGGTGACGGGCGGTTCGCAGGGGGCGAAAACGCTTAACAGGGCAGCGATAGAGGCTGCACAGGCGATTGTCGAGCGGATGGACGTTCAGCTTGTCGTGCAAACGGGGAAAAAGAACTATGACGCGTTTATCGCGGAAATTTCGGAGTATTTTCCGAATTATTATATGAACACGAATTTGGTGATAAAACCTTATTTCGACGAAATGTTTTATGCGCTGAAATCGGCGGATATCGTTGTGTCAAGGGCGGGTTCGCTCAGTTTGTCGGAGTTGAATTTGTGCAAAGCCGCGTGTTTGTTGGTTCCGTACCCTTATGCGGCGGCGGATCACCAGACCAAAAACGCCAAACGCGCCGTTTCGAAAGGGTTTGCTGTTATGTACGAAGATAAGGAATTTACGGGCGACGTTTTGACACGGGCGATTGAATATTATTCGCAAAATCGCGCGGAAGTCGAAAAAATGTCCGAAGCGTCGTTTAAAAACGCAAAACCCGACGCAAAACGCGAAATAGTCGAAACCCTTGAAACTTTGCAAAATGACGAATTATAACGATACCGAAAAATTTTTGAAAAGCGAAGACAAGTTTCGCATAAAGTTGGGGCTCGAAAACGTCGAAAAAGTTCTCGAACTGCTCGGGAACCCGCAGGAACGGCTCAAAATCGTTCATGTTGCGGGAACCAACGGCAAGGGCTCGGTTTGCGCGACCGCGGCGAACATTTTTACGTGCGCGGGGCTGAAAACCGCTCTGTATACGAGTCCCCACCTGTTTAAGTATACGGAACGAATGAAAATCGACGGCGTTCCGATTTCGGACGAAGTTTTTTCGGCGAACATTCGGCAAATCGAGGCGATTGCGCGCGAAAACGGGGTGAAGCTTACCGAATTCGAGCTTTTGACGACTTGCGCGTTTAAATATTTTGCGGACGAAAAAGTTGACGTTGCGGTGGTCGAAACGGGGCTCGGCGGGCGGTTTGACGCGACAAACGTCGTGAAAAAGCCTGTGATGACGGTGATTACGTCGATTTCGATTGACCATAAGGACAGATTGGGCGATACCGTCGAGAAAATTGCGTTCGAAAAAGCGGGAATAATCAAGCCGGGCGTTTTGACGATTATCGGAGCGAAAAACGCGGGATTGGCGGTTGTTCGGCGGGTTGCGGACGAGAAAAACGCCTCCGTGAGGGTGGTTGAACCGCGGGCGAAGATTTTTTACGAAAACGGGAAAAATTTTGTCGAAACGGAACGCGGACGACTCGAGTTCGGGCTTTTGGGGCTTTATCAGGCGGAAAACGTCGATATCGTCGGGGAAATCGTTCGGGCGACAAATGAAACGACAGGGTTTAAGATTTCGGACGAAGCTTTTGCTCGGGGCTTGAAAACCGTGAAGTGGAGCGCCAGAATGCAGTATTTGCGGGATAAAAACACTCTCGTCGACGGCGCGCACAATGTCGCGGGCGCAAAAAAACTTGTCGAAAGTCTTAAATATTATTTCCCGAACCGCCGAATTACCTGGGTTTACGGGAGTTTGAACACCAAGGAATACGAAAAAACGACAAAAATCCTTTTCGGCGACGGCGAAAATGTCGAAGAGCCGCACTGCGGTGGTTTCGGCGAATTTTGCGCAGACGACGGAATTGACAATTCGAGCAACTTTAAATCGCACGCGGGTTGTGTCGAGGGCAAAACCGGCGGCGGAAGCGCGGACGAAGGATGTTCGACGGTCGAAAACGTCGCGGGGCTTGAGACTTCGGAGATTTTGTTGTATCAATTCGGACACCCGGGCAGCATGCCCGCGGCGGAGCTGTTGAAGCTTGTAAAGTCTGATAAGACGCGGATTGCGACGGTAGATGAGATACGAAAAGTCGTAAACGACCCGAAAAAATTTGTCGTCGTGACGGGTTCGTTTTACATGTTGAGTGAAATTTTTGCGGAAAACGACTTGTTGTAAGCTTTGCGGTGAATATTGCATGTGTTTTTCGAACGATTGACGCAATTTGTTGCGGGCGCGGCGGAGCCGCGCCCGCCTTACGAATAATTAATTTTTCGGCGAAACCCGCGGCAAATGCGCAAACTGACGATGAAGCAAATCAAACGTGATTTTGCCGATGAAACAAGAATTTTTACTCGCGGAAATCTTTTGGTTTCTTGATTTACGCGCCGCCGGTCGCGGAATTCACCGTTTTTCGACTGAGCAGTCATCTTTCGGCGGGTTTTTACGCGGAGAATTCAAGGGTTTTTCGAACGTTTTGTGCGAACTTCCGAAAAAGCGCATTAAAAAAGCCCTCAAAGGGGCTTTTTTTAACAGGAAGCGTCAAGGTACGTATTGAAGTTGTTTTTGGCGATTCGTTTGACCCTTTCGAAATTGAGTCCGAGCGAATCGGAAACGGATCTTCCGTAGTCGGCGTCCGCGCAATAACACCTGACCGCGTGTTTGTATTTCATAATTTCGTTGCCGAAGCGGTTTTTCATCGGTGATTCGACAAATTTGCTTTCACGGGCTGAAGTTTCTTCGGCAGAATTTGCGGAAACCGAGAATTTGTTTGCGTCATAAAAGTTGTCCGTGGGCACTTCACGTTGTTTTTTGTTCACACGAAACACATTGCTGCTGTAATCTTTCACACTAACCTCTCTTTTTCGGAAACACGTTGCAGAAAAGGGAAATGTTCCCGAAACACACTCTATACGGGTCAATTATACACTAAAAAAGTGTTAATGTAAAGATTTATAAAACGTTTTTGTAACAATTGTAACAATATTTGACAAGGATGAATATTTATAAAAAATTTTTTTTGCCTCGGAACGCTCAAGTTGACCGAAAATAAACGGTTTGCAAATAGCATCGCCCGAAAGAGCTTATTTTTTTGTTTTTTTAATTAATAAAAATGTACTACCTCAAAAGATTATGTGTTATAATTTTGCCAAGATAATTCGAATTGTAAGAAAGTATGAAATTCAATAAAAAACTGCTGACGGCAGGGCTCCTGCTGTTTATAACGATTACGACCCTTCCCTCGCTCGCGATAGAGGACGGGGCAACCTCGGGCATGCCCGAAGCAAAATCTGCCGTAAAACAAAAACCCAAAAAGGTTTCGGGCAAAGTCATAAAGTTTGTGGAGTTCGACGGAAATAAAACCGTTCCGCGCGAAACGCTCGAAAACGCAATGAAAATACACGTCGGCGACGCGTACGACAAAGACGCGATTCAACAGGCGCTCAACGATATCTACGCGCTCGGTTGGTTTTCCGAAAATATGCGCGCCGTGCCCGTTGTGACCGACAAAAACGAAATCGTTTTGAAAATTTATCTCGAAGAAAACAAGCCGATTACGGAGTTCACCGTAACGGGAAACTCGGTGATTTCGGACGGCGAATTGTACGAAGTCCTCGCACCCTTGGAGGACAAGCCTCAAAACATCAATACTCTTAACGAAACCGTCGCAAAAATCGAACAGCTTTATGCGTCGAAAGGGTACGTTTTGGCAAGGGTTTCGGCGGTCAAGGACGACCCCGACGGTTGCGTGAACCTTTACGTTTCCGAAGGTCATATCAATTCGGTTAAATTCGAAGGCAACAACAAAACAAAAGATTACGTCGTCGAGCGGAACATTTTGTCCGTGCCGGGGACGGTTTACAACGAAAACACCATAAGAGAAGATTTGATAAGATTGTACGGTACGCAAGCGTTCAAAGACGTCAATCGAACCATCGAAAAATGCGACAATAATTCGGATTTGTACGACGTTACAATCAACCTCGAAGAACAACGCACCGCAACGGTCAGCATCGGCGCGGGCGTGGACACCGCAACCGGATTTTTCGGTCAGGCGGGGTTTGTCGAAAACAATTTTTTGGGCAAAGGTCAGCGCGTGTCGCTTAACTTCCTCGCAGGTACCGGGGTCATCGCATCCGACGATTCGACCCTCAGCAAAGCCAATCTGCAAGGCGAAGTCAGCTTGTACGAACCCAGATTTCGCGGAACGGACGTTTCGATGTTGTACAAAGGCTTTTGGCAGGATTACGCCAGCTACCAGGTTCCCCTCGCAATGGAACGCCGATTCGGCGCGGAAGTCGTAGCTTCCAGAAACTTCAGAACGCTTAAAAACCTTTCGGGTTCGTTCAAAGTCGGAATCGAAAACATAAACGTCTCCGAAGGCGATTTCAACCAAATTTGGCGCTTGTACGCCGCAAACAACATTCCGTTCACCGAACGCGCAAAGCAGTTGCAGGGCGGAACGTTCCTGTCTCTTGCGCCTTCGCTTACCTATGACACCCGCGACAGAGCGGTTCATCCGCGCGACGGGATTATTGCGACGGCAAGATTTACCGAAAACATCGGACTTGCGGATCTTGATACTACCCACGGAATTTTATCCGGCGGTTTGAAAAAATACTTCCCCGTAATGTCGAAATCATCGTTATCGTTCGCCGCACGCGGAGGCGGAGCTATCCACGGAGAAATGCCCGAAGTTATGGCGTTCAGACTCGGCGGACCGTATTCGGTCAGAGGCTACAAGATGAGCTCCATCGGTACCGGCAACTCGTTTGTTTCGGGTTCGGTCGAATTGACGACACCGTTCTTCTTCGTCGACAGAATCAAAAAAGCTCCGTTCCTCGACAATATCAAATTCTCGTTGTTCGTCGATGCCGGAAAATTGTTTGAAACCAACGTCACCGACAAAATCTACAACCGTCCGGGCTACGGTATTGCGGCAGGTGCGGGAATCAAAGTCTACGTCCCCGGCGTCGGACCGCTCAGCATAGACTACGGCTATCCTCTCACAAACGTCGGCAAAGGCAACACCAAAGGCGCGTTTACCTTCGGAATCGGAGATATGTTCTGATGAAACCCGTCCTTTGCGAAAATCTTGACGATACCCGCAAAATTGCCGAAATCTTTGCCTCATGCGTCGAAGACAGCGGCGCGTTCGTCTGCCTGTACGGCGACATCGGCGCCGGCAAAACCGCTTTCGTCAAAGAAGTCTGCAAGTTCCTGGGCGTGAAACAAAAAGTTACCAGCCCCAGCTTCGTGATTTTGAACGAATACAAATCAGGCAAGCTTCCGATTTACCACTTTGACCTCTATCGCCTCGAAAACGAAGGCGTTTCGACCGTCAAAGACGAGCTCGAAGAATACTCCGAAGGCAAAATTCTGACCTTCGTGGAATGGGCTCAATTTTCGTCAAAAGAAGAACTTCCGTTCGACGAAATTACGATAAATATAAATTACAAAGGCGAAACTGCCCGCGAATTCACGTTCTCGGGCTCGGGCAAAAACTCCGACAAAATTCTCTCCGAGTTTGAACAAAAATTTGAACAATTGAGGACGAAATCGTGAATATCCTGACTTTTGACACATCGTTCGACAAAACCTACGTAACTCTCGGACGCGACGAAAAAATTCTGAAAAACATTGTCGTAAACTCCACCGAACACGAGTACCACAGCGTCTTTTTAATCCCCGAAATAATCAAAGTCCTGAAGGCAGAAAACCTTACAATGCAAGACATTTCGGCGTTCGGGATAAACGCGGGACCGGGAAGTTTTACCGGAATTCGAATTTGCAACACCGTCGCAAGAGTCGCCGCACAACAGCTTGACGCAATGCTCGTGCCTGTTTCGTCGTTGCACATCATCTCGAGACTTGCCGGCAACGGCAAAAATGTTTTGGTTTTGACCAACGCTCGAAAAAATAAGGCTTATGCGGGAATTTATAACGGTTTCGACGAAATCAAAGCCCCGTTTGCGGTCAATCTTGACGATATCGATGAACTTTTGTCGAATTTTGACGGAGAAATCTTGACGGACAGCTTTATGAAAGCGTTTTTGGACGAAAAATTCGTCGAAAGCAGAAATTTTGAAGGCAAAAACGATGAATTCGGCAAATTTTTATACGAAATAACCGTCGAAAAACTCAAAAACGGTACAAAAGACGATTTTCACTGGGCAAAAGCGAAACCGCAATACGTTCAGCCTCCGTCGATAACAATTTCCAAAAAGGCGGTTGTTAAATGATTTACAGGGTTTCGCCGTTCGGATGTCTTGTTTTGACTTTTATCGCAGCGTATCTTTTCTTTGAACTGAAACTATATAACGTAATATTTGCGCTGTTTTTGCTGTTTCTCGCGTATAGAATTTTTTGTTTGGCAAAAATCAAAATGCTGACAATGCAAAACGAACACGAAAAAAATTATGAACCGAAAACGGGCGAAACGTACAAAGTTTGCCTGCGTTGCGGAAAAGACGTAAAGCGTTCGGCAAAGCGCTGTCCCCACTGCGGGAGCGATTTTATGTAGGGCGGAGCGAAGCGGGGTGACCTGCGGGCAACCCGCGAAAGCGCAGCCTACGAAGTGAGCCGAAAGCAATTTCAAGAGAGCGAAATTGCGTAGGGTGATGAGGCGCGGCCTCAAACCCGAAAAGGCGAGCGGCGTGCAAGCGAAGCCGTGCTTTGCGGCAAATTATTCGGAAGGCATGCAGAAAGCCGAGGAACAGAGTGGTTTTTGTCGTCGCAAATATTAAGTTTTATGAACTTGAATTTTGACGGTCGAAAGCGGGATGTGGCGGGTATTTCAGAGATTTTTGATAAAAGTCGGGGAGAATTCGGGGCAATTTTTCGGGGGCTTTTGTTTTATAAGGCATGTGTAAGCAGAAAAGGAGTCGAAGAATGTCCGTAAATAACGTGAATAACAGCAATCACACCGTTTTGTATACCGGAGGAGCCGCATTGGCGGGCGGAGCGGCAGGCGCGGTTGCGGGGTGGCAGATGAAGCCTTTTATGAAGGACGGTGTTCCGAGCGACAGGTTTGCGAAGGAGATTACGGACAGTATTCACAATGCGGATAAGGCGACCAAACCGTACAAATCGTTGCTGGACTCGCTTTACACGACCGCGGGGAAAGTCAAAAAGGCTAAAACCGTTGAGGAGATGTTGAAAGCGCAGTTTGAGACGGCGGAGAAGGTTTTTGATTATTATAAAAACGATTTTGCGAAGATGCAGACGGAGGCGGCGACCGCGGGAACGGCGGCAAACCACGTTTTGACGCAGTACGGAACGGACGATTTCAACAATTTTTTGGCAAACGCAAAGGATTTTAACGATTTTAAAACGACGTATTCGGAAGCGATGAAGAAAATCGCGGAAATCCTCGGTACGGATATTGTTTTGACGGATGCGGCGACAAAAGTTCGGGTTCTTGATAAGGTTGAGCTGGGCAAAGGCGTTTGGAAAAAGGCTTTTGATACGGAGAACAAAAAATTTACCGAGGGGATTTTGTCGAAGGAACGGATGGGCGCGGTGAAAAAGGCTTACGAGAGGATGAATCGCAGCTCGGCGGGGCTTTATGCCGCAATCGGGGCGGCTTCGGCGGGGCTGTTAACGCTCGTGATTTGCCAACTTACGGGAAAATCCGCGGACAGAGTTTAGCGCGTGACCGGCGGGTCGGAATTTTCGGTGTAATCTTTTTGCGGTGAAAATATGCATATCGAGCGGGGTTCGGGCAATAATTCCCGAGAATGAAAATGCTCTTATAAAAAACGCCGAATTTGTGAATGTTTGCCGTGAACAGGAACCGTTGCGGACAGGCGGGTCGGATAAACCCGTAAAGTCCGTCGTTACACGGAAACCCTTGTCGCGAAACGTTTTTGTCAGGTTCGTTCGGCAGGCTCGGCGAAAATCGCGTCCGACGGTCAGCGCGGAGTCAGCGAGGGTTCTTGAACCTGTAAACGCTTACGGTGAGCGAGTTCGGGATTTCGCTCGTTAAAATGTCTTCCAAATCGTAGTTTTTGTTGACGAAATCCATGATTTTGAAGCCGTAATCCCGCCCGAAACAACCGTTTTCGAGGTATTTGTTGTTCGTAATCATAAATCTTGTCGGCGGATTTTTTTCAAAATCGGCAACAATGCGCTCTTCGCCGTACATTTCGAGCATGTGCGGGATGAGCGAGTAATATTTGTCGTCGGAGGGAACGTCCGCCATGTAGTTGATAAAGGTGCCTTCTTCGGCAACAACAAGGGTTTCGCCGGGTTTGACGTTTTGCTTCGCAAACTCGACCGCCTTGTTCAAAGCCTCGAAATTCTTGAAAATATTGTATTTCCCGTATTTTGAAACAACCGTCTCGGTTCTGAATTTCGCGATGTTCGCCCAAGCAAAGAGCGTCGAGGTCAAAATCAGCGTCAACGCCGCGGCGGCAAAGGTTTTGACCCCTTTTCCGCGAAGTTTCGGAAAATAATCCGACAAAACGCCGATTCCCGCGACAAAAACCGCCGAAAACGCGAAACCGCCCCAATTTCCGAAGTTATACCCGTTCAGCAGGCAAATGCTGCGTTTTGCAAGTAAAAGTGCAAACAGACAGAACCCCAAGAAAAACAAGTCTTTCGGGGAATATTGTTCTTGTTTGAAATATTTTCGAAAAACGATGTAAATTGCCGTAAAGACCGATAAATAGACGGTCGGAGCCAACGCGTAAAAGAAAAATCCGTTTGAAAGCATGTCGAAGGAGATGATTTTTGCCGCAAAAATCCCCGAAACCGCCGCCGCGAGAAGGAAAAGAGCTTTCGGCGCGAGTTTTTTGAACTTGTAAACTCCAAAAAATGCCAAAATACAAGGGATTGCGCCGACGATAAAATATTTCGTCCATAAAATCATCGTTTTTGCAAGTTTACCGAAAACCGCGGAATTAAATGATGTTGCCAGGTATTGCGCATTGTAGTCGGCAATCATTTTTGAAGTCGAAAACGCCTTCCAAAGTTTGAACTGATTTTGCAGGTCGGAAAGCGTCAAGCCTTGCAGGAAGAGGGTCCCGAGCGAAACTCCGAGCGGAAGCGCGAACAAAACGAGCCCCGAGAAAAATCGTTTCGGCGAAAAATTTTTGACGAGGAAAAAGAACGGAACCGCCGAAGTCAGTATGAAATCGGGCTTACAGGCGAACGAGAGCCCCGAAAACAGGAATGCGAGCGATAAAAGGGAGGTTTTTTTGTTTTCGGCAAAAGCAACCGAGCACGAGAACGACAAAAGCGCGAACAAAAAAGCGTACGAAAGCCCGTAGGAGTAGGGCATGAGCATATTTGACGTGACTATTCCGGGGGGCATAAAAAAAATGCAGAGGAAAATTTGGAGCAAACCCGCCGAGAACGCGGGGATGAGCCCGAAAAATTTCCGCATCAAAAAATAAATCGTGCCGACCGACAAAAGGCTCAAAACGACCGCTATTGTTCGAAAAACGCCGAGCCCTGTTCCGAAAACGCTGCAAACAAGAGCGTTCAGCAGATATCCGAGCGGCGTGTAAAGGCACAAAACGTCTTTATACAGCACTTTTCCCGCCAAAACCTCGCGCGGAACGTAAAATTCTCTGAAGCAATCCCAAATCGGGTTTCCGACTTTGTCATACAAAAACGCGTACAAAATCGCGAAAATTGCCGCCAAAAGCAGCGGATACAGGTATTCCCGTCGTTTATTTTCCATTTTTTACCTTCCATTTGTTTTGGTCGAAAATATTTTCGCGCACGGTGAAAAATATGTCCGAATTGTTGTAAAACTTAGTGTTTTCAAGGAAATCAAGCTTGCTCCAACGCCAACCGGTAATCACGTCGATTTCATTTTTGTCGGCCGATGAGCTCAAAAGCTTGTGAGTAAAGGGGTTTCGCGGATTTTTGATAATTCCGTTCGTTGCAAAAATCGGCATGTCGGCGTTGGTCATAAAGTCGTAATCGTACGTTAGAGGCGCGTTTTGCCCGAAATCTTTGACCATCAGAACCGGGTTGAACGACGTGTGCTCTTCGTCGAGATTTTTCGCGACCTGCCCCCAATGCCCGTGGTCGGAAACGACGATAATCCTTGTGTTGTCGTACACTCCGAGCTTTTTGAGTGCGTCGAAATAAATCGCAAGCTGCCGTACCGCTTCTTTGTGAACCTCCAAATGCTCCGAAACGTAGGCGTCGTCGTACTTGTCGATGTGCAAAAAATCGTTGTTGAAAAATACTAACGAACCCTTTCCCGGGCGGGTCGTCGTGAGATTTTTAAGTGCCGCAAGGGCAAAATAGTCCGCAAATCGGCGGTTCGCAAAGATTTTTTCTCCGTCGTTGCCGTGGGCTTTGTTGAGGTCGTGACCTTTTTTGAACGCAGACGGTGTGCACACAAATCGCGAAAACGCAAACAAATTGGATTTTACGACCTCGTCTTCGAACAATCTGTTTTTCATTTTTAAAATATTAAGATTTGTGTCGGAATCGAAAGTTTTGCGGTTTTTTTCTATAAAATCGTCGGTGAAAAACCTTGCGGAGTAAACTTTTACGCCGTTTTTGCCTAAAATGTCGTTTTCGCGGGGTTTGTAAATTTCCGTTGAAAAATTTCGGTTTACAACGGTCGAGGAAAACCCGTTTTGCTCAAATAATACGGGCAATACGGCGACCGCTTCGTGATATTTTTGACGAATTTTTTGTCCGTTGTCGATGTTCAGCGCATGCGGCGTGTACTCGTAACCGCCCGCCATTGCGGGGTATGCGGTGTATGTCGAGGGCCCGAACGAAACCGTGTTCGGGTAAAAAACGAACCCCGAAAACGATTTTTTCAGCTCAGGATTTTCGTCCAAAACCTGCTTGACGTAACATCCGAGCGTTCGGTCGAAAAACAGCACCACGACGTTCTTTTCGGTGGTCGAAAGGCTCAATTCCGTCTCGTCGGAACGGTTTTGAGGCACGTCGACAAAATCCGCCCGATAAGTTTTTTCGATTTTAAAAACGCCGAAACCGCCGTATATCAAGCAAAATGCGAGAAGTATCGCCGTGAAATTTCGAAGAATTTTCTTTTTCCTTTTTGCCGAGAAAAACAAAATCACCGCCGCCGCAAACAGGCATATCAAGGTGTTTTCGAGGATTTTTTCGGGGCGAAGCAGCGCAAGCCCGCTCGTGTTGAGTTTTAAATCGACCGACAAACTTCCCGCGTCCGCACCGAACGTCATCGTATTATACGCAAAAATTCCCAAAACTACCGAAAGAACTGTTGTTAAGGCGGTTTTGACCTTGTTCTCGAAAAAGAAATAAAACGTTGCCGCCCAAAAAACAAAAAGCCCGAAACATTGCGTAAACGCAAATAAAATAAAGCTTATCGGGTTTTTCACGCTTCCGATGTTCGAAAACGCAATCGGGTCGGACGAAATTATGACCGACGGAATCAAAAATCCCGTCCACAGCGCCAATGCAACCCCCGTAGCCAAAAACAGCGTTGTGTCGGGCTTTTCGGGCTCTTCCGCGGCCGGTTTGAGCTTTTTGTAAAGAAAAGTTCCCGCTAAAACAAGCAAAATGCTTGCAATATAAGGCTTCAGCGCGTTTGTGTATGCAAAAGAATATTTACAAATGTTTACGATTATGTCCGCGAAAAATACCGCCGACACCGCCAAAAGAACGTTTTTCAGGAATTTTTTCGGCGATTTTTTCGTCAGTCCGACGTTTTTCACGAGCGAAAACAAGTTGTTCAATGTCCAGTAAATTACGAGTCCGGACGGCGAATTGTAAAGCAGGACAAGGAATACCGCCGCCAACGAGTACATTTGAATTTTTTCCTTTGCCGCAAGATTTTTTGCGTAAATTTCCGACGCCAAAAGGTTCACGAGCGTCATCAACAGCGGTAAAGCGTTGATTTTATGCCCGAAAAAATTTATCAGTCCGTCGGGTGCGCCGAGGTTTTGAACTACCCAAAGTGCCTGTCCGTCAAGCATTTCGAGGTGCGAAAAAAATATGTACGCCGCCGCGAAAAACGGAATCTGAATAAGCAGGCTGAGCGACGAACGCAGCGCCATCACGGGATGATAGCCGTTTTGACGATAATACGTCCGAAGCAGCAAAAACCGCTCATCGCCCCTGAAATTGCGCTTTATGCTCTCGACTTTCGGCGCAAGCTTTTTCTGAATTTCCCGCTCCTCGGTTTGAAATTTTTCCGCCCGCGTGTACATCGGCAAACATATCAAATTCACGCAAAAACTTACGAAAAATATGCTCAAAAAGACGTTCCCGAGCGTGATTACGTAAATATTTTTAAACAAAAAATCGATGAAAATTTCTATCGGAAATACGAAAATATTGTAAAGAATTGTTAACATTTATGCGCCTCACGTTGTTTTTCGACAAGAAAATCGACGATGTTTTTTGCGGCTTCGCCTTGGTGTTGCCAAATTAAATTTTGCAAGGCTTCGGCTTTTTCGGCGAAAGAAGCGTCGTTGCAGGCGTTTTCGACAAGTTCTCCGATTTTGTCGAAATTGTTTTCCGTCAGCTCGATGCCGAGGTCTTTGATTTTTTCGAGCGCGAAAAGCGGCACATCGCAGTCGGAAATGTCGTAAATTTCGGTGTTGAGCTTCTCGTTGACGAAAATAAACGGCTTTTTGAACAAAAACGCGTAATCGAAAATGACGCCCGAAAAGTCGCTTATCATAACGTTTGACGCCGAAAGCGACGGCAGATTGTCGGGCGAAAAATCCCAAACGACGGCGGAATTGCCTTCGTAGCGGCGTTTCAGCGTTTCGATGAGTCCTTTTTCGACCGCGAGCGACTGCGGATGAGGTCTGATAATGATGTTTTTACCCGAATTCACGATTTTGTCGAGCAACTCGGCGCCGTATTTGTTGAGCAGCGAGCTTTCCCCCCATGTCGGAGCGACCAAAACCGTGAATTTGTTCGATTTTTCAGGGTTTTCGGGAAGTTCGCGAAGCGAATTTCGTAAGTCGTCCAAATAGGTGCAACCGACCACGGGAAGCTCTTTTTCGGGTAATTTTCGCTTGCGTTCGAGCGCGCGAATTTGCTCGACCTGAAAATCACCGTTCAAAAATACCGAATCGAAATAATCGAGCCCGAAAAGCTTGTAACGAGTGGCGTCGCTTGCCGAATGCAGCACGTGCGCGTAGTGCGCGACGGATTTCGAACGTTTCAGCTGAAAAACGTCCAAACCGGGCGTGGTCATAAGGCATACGTCGGCTTTCGCGAACGCAAGCTTGAAAAACGCTTTGTTTCCCTTGCCGATGAATCGACTTTTCACGAAGGCGTAATCCCTTGAAAATACGGGGTCATCCTCCGCCGAGGTGTAAAACGTCACGGCAATTTCGCGCTTTTCGAATTCGTCCAAAATCGGTCGAAATACCCGCCAATATTGCTTTCCCTCCGAATATACGATAAAAGGTAAAGTTTCTTTACAAAGTTCTTTTTTGTTGAAAAGAAGTTTCAGCTTGAAAAACAGGCTCTGAGCCAGGAAAAACAAGGTCGTCACCGCTCCGAGGAAGACCGAAAAAAGCATGCCGCCCGTCGCGGGGTCGATGTACGCATTCGCGGGCAGGACGGGGGTGAACGTCAATATCAGCAACAAAAATCCGATTTTTTTCATCTTACGCTCCGAACAGTTCGGCGAAAAAATCGTCGCGCAACTTCACGGGGTTGTTTTGCAGCCGACCTTTGTCAATCAACGGCAAAACCCTTGAAAAATCGGTTATTCCGAGTTTTTTGAAGTCCGTTTCGAGCTTGATTTCGTCAAAAAATGTTTTGAAAAATTTTGTAAAATCCGTTGTCCCGAGAAGCTCAGAAAGCCTCGTCATCACGGGAGTTACTCCGAATTCTTCCGCGTGCCGGAAATTATACCCGGCAAGTTTGCCGAGCGAAAGAGCGACCGCATGCCCGTGAGGCAGCGAAAATACGCTTGTGAAGGGGTACGAAATCGCGTGCGCGGCGGTGGTTTTCGAGATGTTTATCGCTTTTCCCGCCAAAAACGAGGCTTCCGTGATTTTTTGCGCGGCTTCGTCGTCGTCGAGCAAAACAAAATCTTTGAGGTGATTTTTGCAGAGTATTATTGCTTTTTCGGCATATTTTCGGCTTGTTTCGTCGGCGCCGACCGCCCAAAAAGATTCGACCGCCTGAGCGAACGCGTCGGCTCCGCAACAGGCTTTAAGGTACGCGGGCGCGGCTTTTACAAGGTTCGAGTCCGCAATTTTGTAATCGGGCAAAATCGTGTCGTCGTCAAGCGAATGTTTCACGCCGTCGATGTAAACGACCGCAAAACGGGTGTTTTCGGCTCCCGTTCCCGCGGTTGTCGGAATTGCGAGCATTTTCCGTTTCTTTTTGTACGCGAACGGCTTTTTGAAAAAACTTTCGACGTCCGAGTCGTTGTCGACCGAGAATTTGTAAAGTTTTGCAAAGTCGATGACGCTGCCGCCGCCGATTGCGATTATGAAGTCAAAATCGTTGCCAAGCTTGTCGCAAGCGGCTTTCACCTCTTTTGCTTTCGGGTTGTTCGAAAAATCGTTGAAAAAAGTTATGTTGTTTGTAAATTTTTGTAAAGTTTTTTCGATTTCCGGTTTCAATTTTTCGAACGACTTTTTACCCGTGAAAACCATTATTTTTCGGGGTTTTTCGGCGTTTAAAATTTCGGGCAGACATTCGAGGGTATTTTTTCCGATAAATTCGCAATTCACGACAAATTCTCCATAAAAATCGTTTTGTTATAAGAAGGTTTTTCTTTTGGTCGACCGAGGTCTTTTCGCGCGCCGCAGTTGACTTTTATTTCAAGCAGAGCGGGGCTTTCGGCGGACAAAAAGAGGGGAAGCGTTTGTTCGAGTTCGGATTTTGTCGCGACGGAAAATGCCGAACGGTAGCCGCAAGCGAGGGCGAAAGCTTTGAAATCGACGATGTTTGCGCAGGTTTTTTGTGCACCGACGGAATCGTGCGCTTCGTTGTCGAAAACGACGTGTTTGAAGTTTTTAAGGCCGAGCGAAGCGATGACGGGGACGGCTCCGGCGTGCATTAAAAATGCTCCGTCGCCGTCGAAGACAAAAACGGGCGTTTCGGGCTTTTCGAGGGCAATTGCGGCGGCAATCGAGCTTGCGTGCCCCATCGAGCCGACGGTCAAAAAGTCCGTGGCGTGAGAGGTTCGGGTTCTTTCGCGAAATTCGTACAATTCGCGGGAGATTTGACCCGTCGTGGAGACGATGACGGCGTTTTTGCCGATTTTTTCGGCAACGGCGCAAATCGCCTCTTCGCGGGACATTTCGTACTTTTGTGGAGCGGTTTGTTTTTCGTATTTTTCAAAAGTTCCTTTTCGCACGATGAACGCGAAGGGTTCGAGGGTTTTTTTGATACGCGAAACAGCCGATTTTATTGCGTCTTCGGCGGATTTTTCGTCATCGGGCAAAATCTCGAAATCTATGCCGCAGGCTTGCAGAATTTTGTCCGTAACCTTGCCCTGCTTGGCGTGTTGGGGTTCGTCGGGGAGCCCGGGTTCGCCGCGCCAGCCGACAAAAAGCAGCACGGGAATTTCGTAAACCTCCTTATCGACGAGCGAAAGCAGCGGGTTTATTGCGTTTCCGACTCCCGAGTTTTGCATGTACACTACGGCGGGATTTTTTGTCGCCAAATAGTGACCTGCCGCCAAAGCGAGCGCATTGCCTTCGTTTGCGGCGATTACGTGTTTATTTTTCGGAGCGTTTTCCGAGATACAGGCGCAAAAATCTTTGAGTAGACTGTCGGGAACGCCCGTAAAAAAGTCAATTTCGGAGTTTTGTAAAGTTTTGTAAATTTTTAATGCGGAAATCATCTAGCCCCCCGGAATCAACGTAATAATATCTTTGATTTTCATGCAATATTCTTCGGAGGCTTCGAGGCACCGATGGTGAGAAAGCAGTGATTTTGCGGTTTTCACCATTGCGGGGTACGCCGAGCGCAGCAGGTGATTGGCGTAAATTACTATATTTACGCCGTTTTCGATGAGTTCGTTCTCCGTAACCGCCGCGTACGTTGAAGGAACGACCACAACGGGTTTCCGATTTTCGAACTTATTATATTCCGTCAAAAAGTCTTTGACCTCGTCGAAGGTTTTTGCCCGAGAGTGAATCATAATCGCGTCGGCGCCCGCTTCTATATAGGCTTTCGCCCGTCGCAGAGCGTCTTCGCGACCTTTTTCGAGAATCAGGCTTTCTATTCTCGCGATTATCATGAAATCGCCCGTAACCAACGCCTGCTTGCCTTTTCGGATTTTTGCGGTGAAGTCTTCAATCGAATCCTGCTCCTGGGAAACTTCCGTTCCGAAAAGCGAATTTTTTTTGAGCCCGATTTTGTCCTCGATAATAACCGCCGAAACGCCCAGTCTTTCAAGCGATTTGACGGTAAACGAAAAGTGTTCGCACGGACCTCCGTTGTCCGCGTCGTAGATTATCGGCTTCGTGGTGACTTCCAAAATGTCGTTGAGCCCGTCGAGCCTTGAAACCGTGTCAAGATAGCCGATATCGGGTTTCCCTCTTGCCGCCGACTGAGTCAGCGAAGATATCCAAATCGCGTCAAACTCGCGTTTTCTGTTGTTTTCTTCGACGAAAACGTTCTCTACAATCAGCCCGCTGAGCCCGTTATGAGCTTCGCAACACCTCACGATGTCCATGCAGGAAATAAGCCGTTTCAGCCGTTTACATCTGATTTCGGGCGTTGTGCCGATTTCTTTCAAAACTCCGTTAAGCTGTGTGGACGAAATTCCTTGCGTATACGGAACGTCGATGACCTTTCCTCCCCACTGCGCAAGCGTTTCGATGATTTTCGCCCTTACTCCCGCCTGAATTCCCGTTTTCCAGTCGTCTCCGTGAAAAACGTAATCGGGCTTGTATTTAAGCAAATTCGGTACGTAATCCAGCGTTTCCTGCGCCACGACCCGCGAAACCCCTTTAATATTCTCGACGACGACCTTCCGTTGCTCGAAATTCATATATGGCAGGCGTTTATAGCTTGCTATCGCTTTATCGGTAAGCAGCCCGATAATTATTTCGCCGCCCGTTTTTCTCGCCTCGTTGATAATGTTCAGGTGCCCGGGATGCAGCAAATCCGCGCTCATCCCGATATAAATCGTCGTCATCTTTCTCATCTTCTCCCGTTTTAAAAAAATTATACAAAAAATTTTTTCGTTTAACAAATTTTTTACATTGAACATTTATTTTTATGTATTACAATTTAACCGAACGGAGAATTATTATGGAAGAAGTAAGAGTAAGAATAGCCCCCTCACCGAGCGGAAACCTTCACATAGGCACGGCTCGCACGGCACTTTTTAACTATTTGTTTGCCAAAAAAAATCACGCTAAATTTGTTTTGAGAATTGAAGACACCGACCTCGATCGCTCGAGCGAAGCCTTCAAACAAAATATTTTCGACAGCCTTAAGGCTCTCGGACTCAACTGGGACGAAGGTCCCGACATCGGCGGACCCTACGGTCCCTACAAACAATCGGAAAGATTCGACATCTACCCCAAATACGCCAAAATGCTCATGGATAAAGGCTTGGCGTACGAATGCTTCTGCACGCAGGAAGAACTCGATGCCGAAAAAGAACTTTCCGTCAAAAACAAAACCCCGAACATATACTCGGGCAAGTGCATGCACCTTTCCGAAGACCAAAAGGAAGCCCTCCGAAAAGAAGGCAGAAAACCCTCAATCCGCTTCCACGTCCCCAAAGGTCGCGAAATTGTCTTCAACGACATGGTCAAGGGCGAGCTGAAATTTAACTCCGACCTCATCGGCGATTTCGTCATCATGAAGTCCAACGGCACCCCCACCTACAACTTCGCGGTCGTTATCGACGACATGCTCATGAAAATTTCTCACATCATCAGAGGCGAAGACCACATCTCCAACACCCCCAAACAAATCCTTCTCTACGAAGCTCTCGGGGCGGAAGTTCCTCAATTCGGTCATCTCGGCATGATTCTCGCGCCCGACAGAAGTAAACTCTCGAAAAGACACGGCGCCACCGCGGTCAGCGAATTCGTAGAAAAAGGCTACCTCACCGACGCGCTCCTGAATTTCACCGCGCTCCTCGGTTGGGCTCCCTCCGACGGCAACGAAATCAAGTCCGTCGACGAAATTGCTCAAGACTTCAGAATTAACGACGTTTCATCCTCCAACTCGATTTTCGAATACGACAAACTCAAATGGATGAACAGTCAATATATCAAAAAATTGCCCCTCGAAACCCTCGCGGAAAAACTTAAACCCTACCTTTCGAAATACAATCTCGACGAACTCTCGCCCGAACATTACCTCAAAATGGTAGAAATTACCCGCGAACCCCTCACGTTGCTCTCCGACATCACCGACGACGCCGCTTACTTCTTCGGCGAATACCCCGATGTCGACCCCGACGTTCAATCCTCCGTACTCGATACGGAAAAATCCCAAACCGTTCTGAAAGAGTTCCTGAATCGCGCTCAAAATTACGAGTTCTCCGAAGAAGCTCTCCATCACGAACTCGAAGACCTCAGGGCGTTCTTCAAAGAACAAGGCGTTAAACCCAAAGAAACCATGTGGGCAATCAGAGCCGCAGTAACAGGCAGAACCCGCGGCGCCGATATGTGCGGAGTCCTCGAAATTCTCGGCAAAGACAAAGTTCTGAACCGCGTCAAAAAAGCAATAAAATAAAATCCGCACGGGCAAAACCGTCCGCTTCGGTAAATAATCTTGATCATGCAGGTCGGCATCGCCCGACCTGCAGTGCCGAAAACCGTTTTTTCGGATTATTTTTCATCAGGAAAGGTTTCAAACGAAAAAATTCCGTCTTTACCTCACGTTTTGTCAGACTGTGCCTGATCGTAAAGACGTTCAAAATAATGTCCGAAACCTTCCAAATCCGAAAAAATCCACAGGGCTTTGGTTTGAGCGATTGTTAATTGACAAACGAAAGTTTTTCGTTTTTTTCGAAAAAACCGTTGGGATAGAAACCCCGGTACCTACGGTTTTCGAGGTTTTTACCGAAACGAAAGGCATCGTTTACAGGCAACATGCCCGACCCGCGAGGAATGTTCATTGCGCAAACCCCGGTACCTGCATATCCTTCGGGCTTTTTCGGATTGGGAACATTCAAAAATGAATACACATCGTCATATTTCCGTATCATTCGGACTTGTCATTATCCAAAATGTGATACCGTAAAAATTCGCTACTTTTTGAAATCGTTCCAAATATATATAATCTTTTTCTTCTTCGATTATAAGCACCGCCCCGGTTTTCGACCCGTTACAAGTCCGTAATATAAAGCCTGTCCGATACATTCGTAAACTTTTGTTCCTCGTGAAAAATCAAATTCTATCGCATAATCGATACCCGCGATATTTGCCATGCAGTCAACTCTTGTATAATCAGGTAACCGATATTCAATAATTCCCCCTTGTGCATTACACCATGCTTGTTGATATTCCGTTTCCGTGTACAAATGTTTTGCGAATGAAGGAAGGGCTGAAAAACCTACAATAACGACCGTAAGCAAAAGTTTCAATTTTAATCGCCTATTTTTTTAACAGATTTATTTGTTAATCATAGCACTTTTCAACAATTATTGCATTGTTTATGCTGTTTGTATGACAGATTTTCAATGCTTGATTAACAAATCGATAAAAAACCTGCGCCTGTCCAAGGGATTGTCGCAAGAAAAATTCAGCGAAATGTGCGGATTGTCGTCCGATAATTATCGAAACCTCGAATATAACAGGCATTCGCCAAAATCTTCAACCATCGACAAAATTTGTGATACGTTTAATCTTACACCCGTACAATTGTTGAGATACGGCGAAGGACAACCCTCGCTTGACGAACAACTTACCGATGCACTTGTCGGACTTTCGGACGAGCAGACAAATCTTGTAAAGGACTTTATCGGACTTATCGGAAAGTATAACCTTTAAAATAAGACCTTTTTCGTCGGTTTTTTACGGTTCGTAATATAACATAATCAAGCATATATGTCAGCTTATTGGATTACGCCGTGCTTAATTATGTTATATCTTCATCGTATGAATGCAAAAGATTTTTACAAAAATTTCGGCAAACGTTTGAAAGAATTGCGAATAAACGCGGGTTTATCTCAGGAACAACTCGCCGAAAAAGTAGGAGTTTCGACAAAAACCGTGAGTTATTGGGAAAATTCGCACAACCCCGTAACTTTCGGGAAAATTCCGCTTATTGCCGAAACGTTGAACATTCCCGTCTACAAGCTGTTTCTGTTTTTTGACGACGAAGAAACCGCGGCCGACAAGGATTATGTCGCTTTGCTTCGGGCAAGAACGGGAAAAGAATTGGATACGTTGTTCAAAATCGTAAAAGAGTTGCAGAAAATATAACGGTTACGGGCAAGCAAAACCGTTCGTTTGCACAAATTATGCCGAGTAAGCAGGTACCGGGGTTTTACCCCGACTTTCCGTTTATTGCGGCATGGCGCGTGTAAACGAAGCCGTGCGTTACTGTAAAAATCTGAAAACATTGCAGGTACCGGGGTTTTACCCCCGACGGATTTTTCGTCTCGGCATGTTGTGTGCAAAAGAAGTCGCCCGACGAGGGGGCGACTTTGTTAATTTTTCGGGCTGCCGCATTCGGCGCGAAGCGGTTTTTGCCGTTTGTTTCTCGGACGGCGACGCGGTTACACATTTTATTTGCCGAGCAGTTCTTTCAGATCGTTTTCGGGGGTCGAGACGGGAGAAATTTTGAATTTTTCGACTAAAAAATCGAGAACGTGCGGCGAAACAAAGGCGGGTAGGCTCGGTCCGAGTTTGATGTTTTCGACGCCGAGGCTGAGCAGGGTTAAAAGGACGGCGACGGCTTTTTGTTCGTACCAGGAGAGGACGAACGAGAGCGGAAGCTCGTTAATGCCGCAGTCGAAGGCTTTTGCGAGCTCGGAGGCGACTTTGATTGCGGAGAAGGCGTCGTTGCATTGCCCCATGTCGATGATTCGCGGAACGGAGTCGATTTGTCCTTTGTCGAGGTCGTTGAACCTGTATTTTCCGCACGCGAGGGTGAGGACGACGGTGTCGTCGGGCAGGGATTTGACGAAATTCGTATAGTAGTTTCTGCCGGGGCGGGCGCCGTCGCAACCTCCGACAAGGAAGATATGACTGATTTTTCCGCTTTTTATCGCGTCGATGATTTTGTTTGCGACACTTAAAACGGCATGGTGTCCGAAGCCCGTCGTGAGTACGTTTCCGCCGTTGATGCCGGTCATTTTTCGGGGTTCGTTGTATCCGCCGAGTTCGACGGCTTTTTTGATGACGGGCGAAAAGTCTTTGTTTTCGTCGATGTGGAGTGCTCCGGGGTAATTTACGACGCCGGTGGTGAAAACGCGGTCGTGATAGCTTTCTTTGACGGGCATTATGCAGTTGGTCGTGAAGAGGATTGCTGCGGGAACGCCGTCAAATTCGTTGCGTTGGTTTTGCCACGCCGTGCCGAAATTGCCTTTGAGGTGAGAATATTTTTTGAGTTCGGGGTAAGCGTGACAAGGGAGCATTTCGCCGTGAGTATATACGTTTACGCCGGTTCCGTCGGTCTGTTCGAGCAAAAGTTTGAGATCGCGAAGGTCATGCCCCGAAACGATAATGAACGAACCTTTTTCAATGTCGGTCGAAACCTTTGTCGGCTCCGGGTTTCCGAATGTTTCGCAATTCGCCTTGTCCAAAAGTTCCATACATTTAAGGTTCGTTTTGCCCGTTTTGAGCACCAAATCGGTCAGTTCGTCCGCGCTTAAATCCTTCGCAATCGCTCTCAGCGCCTCGTAGAAAAATTTGTTCACGTCTTTGTCTTCGTAGCCCAAAACCCGCGCGTGTTCGGCGTATGCGGCGGTTCCTTTCAGCCCGAACAAAATCAACGATTTCAGGCTTCGGATGTCTTCGTCGGCGTTCCAAACGCTTTTTATGTCGAAATCGGCGGTTTTTTCGGTAATCAGAGCTCTTGCTTTTTCGATTTTCGACTTTATGCTCTCGTCCTCGAAATTGACGTTCGTGACGGTCGTAAACAGCCCTTCTATAAGTGTTTTCGTGATTTCATCCGACGGATTTTCGTGCGCAAGCTTAATCAAAGTGCTCGTAAGCTCGTCCTGTAAGTCCGCGGTGGATTCCTGTTTTCCGCAAACGCCCGTTTTTGTGCACCCTTTTCCGAACGCCGTTTGCTCGCACTGAAAACAAAACATTGACATAATTTTCTCCTTATTTTGTGAAATCGGCGCAATGCCCGATATTTCGACGATACATCGCGCGCCGAAATTTTTTATCCCCGACCCGGAGCCCCCCGAAAGGTAAATATTTTCCGCGATGTTTCCGCGCCGCCGATTTTTGGGTATAACGGGTTCGAAACCCTCAGGTCAGGCATTGCCTGATGAATCATTCGTTTTGCGGGCTGCGTTCGTTCTCCCTTACCCCTTGTGGAAACTCACACCGGTATCGGACGTTTTTGCGGTTCGGGCATGATTGGTTGTAGGTACCGGGATTTCTACGTCGACAAATCGTGAAACTCGGCATGGCGCGTACAAACGAAGCCGTGAAGTTTGGTAAAAATTTAAAATCACTGTAGGTTGGGGTTTCCACCCCAACGTTTCTTTAAAGTCGGCATGAAACGTGCAAAATTGAAAAATAAAACTTTTCTTTCTCTGCTTACTTTGAGAGATATATGCGGAAAATTTTTCTTTGTTCATTTGTTCTTTTTTTGGCGAAAAAAAAAGAACAAACGAACCAAAAAAGAAAAAAATACGCTGACAATAGCGACACTAAGCGTTCAAACTTCGCTGTCTTGAAATTGCTTTCGGCTCACTTCGTAGGCTGCGCTTTCGCGGGTTGCCCGCAGGTCACCCCGCTTCGCTTCGCACGCCGTTCGCCTTCTCGGGTTTGAGGCTGCGCCTC
>CAKUZL010000012.1 GCA_934718085.1 uncultured Candidatus Melainabacteria bacterium | reverse complement strand
AAAGTCGCCGAAGGACTCGACATTCCGCCCGATAAACTAATCAAAGAACTCTCCGACTCCTTGGGCGAAAACTTCTCCCTCTGCGACCTGAAATGAAAATTCGACATGAACGATGCAAAAAGCAAAAAATTGATTAAAACCGTCGGTGAGTTGGTCAAAAAACACAGAATTGCTCAAAATAAAACCATATACCGCATTTCGGCGGAAGTCGGCGTGCCTAAAGCAACTTGGAGAGAATTGGAACTCGGATTGAAAGATTTCAGATTTACGACAATATGGAAAGTCGCCGAAGGACTCGACATTCCGCCCGATAAACTAATCAAAGAACTCTCCGACTCCTTGGGCGAAAACTTCTCACTTTGCGACCTGAAATGAAAATTCCCGCACTTTGGGGTTCCGTTCGGGTGAATCTTGCAAACTTGGCATGTCGCGGGCAAAAGAAGTTGTAGGTTGGGGTTTCCACCCCAACAATTTTTTCGGTGAAAACGAACTCTTTCGTTTGTTAATCGGACAAATTATGTCGTTTTGCAAAAAAAAAGAGCGAAAACTCGCTCATTGTTTGGAATTAAGAATAGTTGTAGGTTGGGGTTTCCGCCCCAACATTTCTTTCGGTTAAGACGAACTCTTTCGTTTATTAATCGGACAAATTATGTCGTTTTGCAAAAAAAAAGAGCGAAAACTCGCTCATTGTTTGGAATTAAGAATAGTTGGAAGTATGAAAAAGATATTATTAATCTACTCCGATTCCCTTGTTTTGAATATTCCCCGGTCGGGCAATATTTCAACTACCCTCCCGGGCTACTTGTACTTAGCGGTTTTGGAATGTGAACTGCCGGGAAATCCGGCGATTTTGCAAAATGCAATTTTCCGGAATTGAAAATTTTTACCCCCAAAACATTGATATTATTGACTAAAAGCCTTGTCAAATTTTCGCCCCTGCCAGAGGTGCTTGACGGTTTTCGGGTTAAATTCAAAGACCCGGCGAAGAGGTTTTTGTGTTTTTTGAACGGAAAGTTGGGGTAGAAACCCCAACCTACAGCTATTTTAAATTTTTACAAAAAACGAACGGCTTCGTTTGTACGCAACATGCCGCAATGAGCGGTTCGTTGGGGTGGAAACCCCGGTACCTACGGTGATTTTCAGTTTCCGCTAAAACGAACGGCTTCGTTTGTACGCAACATGCCGCAATGAGCGGTTCGTTGGGGTGGAAACCCCGGTTCCTACAGTGATTTTTAAATTTCGCAAAGATAAACAGCTTCGCCGGCCCGCACCATGCCCGAAGGCTGATACCGACGTTATGTAAAACCATGCGGTGCGGCGTCGGCGGAGTCTTCTCAAAATCAGCGAAGGAGTGATTCTTCGACGGGATTTTTGACGTAGAATTTGCCCGCGATTTTGGAGAACGACGCGAGTTCGTTTTTGAGCGCGAAAATTTCCGAATTTTTAGCGTTGAGTTGTGCGCGAAGTTTGTCGTTTTCGGTTTTTGCGTGAACGAGGTCGATGATGACATCGTCGATACCGCCGAGTTTTTCTTCGAGTTTTTCGTCCAAAATCGTTGCGAAGTCTTCTTTTATGACGGACGACAGATTTTTGACGGCATCCGACATTTCAACGATTGCGTTCTCGAAATTTTTGTCTTTGACCGCGGGAACAGCCTTTTTTTCGGTTTCTTCTTTTAAAGCGGCGATGTTTTTCAGGACTTCGACGTCGTGACCGGTGAAAAACGTCAGCCCTTTGGAATTGCGACGAAGCGGCACGGACGCTTTTTTACAGAGGTTAATGATACCTTCGTTGTCGGTATTCAGAATTTTTCTCAAGGTTTTGGGCATAATTTGCGCCGTATCGTTCATAGAAACTCCCTCCGCAATAATCTTAACAATATTATATACGCAATGGCGGAATTTGCGCACGTCGGAATCGATTTTCGTTACATAACTACACGATTTTCGGCAACGAGGTAAGCAAGGTGTTTTACGAATTTTGTCCGAGTCCGTCCGAAAACGTAACTATTTGTAAAAATTTTTACCAACATGGGCAATTTTTTATTCGATTATGTTTTTTGCAAAGCGTAGTAAAAAGAAAGGATATGAATATGATTAATCAAATCGGGCCCAAAACCGTCGAAACACTCGCTTCGGCTTCCAAAACGACACAGGCAAAAAATCTCGGCACGGTTGCAAAAACGGCTGCGGATAAATTTCAATCGTCCGCGTCAAAACTGATTTCGAGCCGAGGCGGAAAAATCGCCGCTTTCGGAGCCGCCGCGGCTTTAATCGCTCTTGCGGGCAAATACGTTCTTTCCCTTTTCGGAAAATTTAACCCACTCAATATTGATGTCAAAGAAAAGATTAAAAACAGCCCCGGTATAGGAATTGATGACCTTGAAGAACAATGCCGCCAAATTTCCCTTTCCCGAAAAAGCAGCGCACCCGTGATACCGAATATGAAAGAAGTAGTAAACGGTCTTGATTGTGAACAGATATCACGCGAAGATTTTATGAAAGGAGCCAAAGCGGGAACCGTTGACAGCCTTGAAAACTAATGCGACAGCTAAAGTTCACACTTAAACCAAAGTTAAAAACAAGTTTGCAGGTCGGGGAGCACAATCCCCGACTTTGCTTTAAGCAAAATATTTTTGGGCGGGCGCGAAAAATTTCGTTCTTTACAAAAAGACATACAAGAAATTTTCGGACGTCCGTCTTGCAAAAAAGCACATGAAATCTCAAGTCGGACAAAGTTCGGCAATTTTTTCGGATGTTTTAAATCATCTTTATATTCGGCAACACCCGACGTATGTCGTTCGGCAAAAGACACGGAGCGCCGAGGATTGAGGTATGTCAAAAATTTTCCGCTCCGCAACACCCGACGTTTTTGTTCGCAAAAATACGGGAACGTTGAAAATTCCCGCTCCGCAACACCCGCAAATGCCCGAAACTGCCGAAAACACCTCTTTCCCGCCACAAAAATAAAAATCGTGCGCACGAAAAATTTTTGTGGTATAACATTGACGACTACGTTACACAAGGAGGAAATTATTATGTCCAGAAGACCGGTGATTGCAGGAAACTGGAAAATGCACAAATTGCAGGATGAAGCTGCTCAATTGGCAAACGATGTAATGAAAGGCTTGAAAGAATTCGAAAAAGAAAATTTGCCCGAAGTTATCGTTGCGCCCGTATTTACGTCGCTTTACGCGGTAAACAAGGCTTTGACCGACTGCGGATGCGGAAAAGTTAAATTGGCGGCTCAAAACTGCCACTTCGAAACACAAGGCGCTTTCACGGGCGAAGTTTCCGTCGAAATGGCTAAAGACGCGGGCTGCGAATACATCATTATCGGACACAGCGAAAGAAGACAATACTTCGGCGAAACCGACGAAAACGTCAACAAAAAAGCAAAAGCGATTTTGAAAAACGGACTCGTTCCGATAATCTGCTGCGGTGAATCCCTCGAACAACGCGAACAAGGCGTTACCGACACTCACGTGGCTTCGCAAATCGAAAAAGCTCTCGAAGGCTTGACCTCGGAAGAAGTCGCAAAATCAATCATCGCGTACGAACCCATCTGGGCTATCGGAACCGGCAAAACCTGCGATTCAAAAGAAGCAAACAGAGTCATCGCAATGATTAGAAACACCGTTAAGACGGCTGCAGGCGAATCCGCCGCAAACGCAATCAGAATCTTGTACGGCGGAAGCGTTAAACCCGAAACCATCGCGGAACAAATCGCTCAATCCGATATCGACGGAGCTTTGGTCGGCGGTGCAAGCCTCAAAGCGGACAGCTTTGTTTCGATTGTCAAAGGCGCTATGTAATCGACGAAATGCAAGAATATCGGCTTTCGACACCGAAAACCGTATGACATCGCAAAGTTTTTGACCAATCTACCGAATTTCGGCATCGCCCGAATCGGAATACAAAATCAGAACACGAAAAAGTCCGAGAAATCGGGCTTTTTTGTTGCGTAAATATTAACGACCAACCGAAAGATTTTCGTCTTTACCGCATGTCTTTCATTTTGACACTTGATTATTTTTTATTAAAATCGTTTAAAATATTAATAAGGGCAAGGGCGCTGATGCCACCCTGCCCGACTCATTAGAGGTTTTTGATTATGAGAACTGTTGCTGATATCAGTAACAGTTCTTTTTCGACGGTTTGAATCAGTGTGTTTAGCATTCTTTTTCACTGTACAAATTTCAATGTTCAATATACACATTAATCACTCTGAATATCTTTAATTGCAAGCATTGTAGGTATCGGGTTTCTACCCCTGCCTACAGTGATTTTTAATTTTCATAAAGATGAACGGCTTCGTTTGCCCGTAGCATGCCGAGTTTTAATATCCGGGCAAGCCTCGGTTCGGCGAGAATATACGGCGCAGGTTAAAGCGTTTTTCGGTTTTTTGTTCCTGTTTGGAGCGAAATTGCTCCGAATAACAATTCCTCGTTTTTTGCGTCCTCAAAACCCGCGGAACGCAAGTATTGCGTGATTTTTTCGGGCGGTTCGTATGTCGAAATACTTTCCGACAAATACCGATAAGCCCCGTATTTGCCCGTTATCAGCCCCGCAAACGGCAACAACCTCAAAAATATCGCAAAAATCGCCTTGAACAACCCCCTCGGCGCACCGAATTCCGTAATCACCAGCTGTCCGCCGTCTTTCAAAACCCTTGCAAACTCGGCGATTGCGGCTTCGGGGTCGGGCATGTTGCGAAGTCCGAAAACAACGGTACAAACATCGAAAAAACCGTCTTCGAACGGTAAATTCGCGGCGTTTGCGCGTTTAAAGACAATATTTTCGTCGCTGTCGCAAAATTTTGTGCCGTCGGCGTCAAGCTCGTTGTGTCGCGCAAAATCACGGACGGATGAAAAATTTTTGTCTTCGGAGTCGGTCGAAACAGGCTCGGTCGGCGCGATTTTCCCGTCAACCGCGGCGGAACCCCTTTCACCCTCGGAAGGGGCTCCATGCCCGTCGCGTTGCGGGGAATTGTCCGTTGCCGCGCGGTCGGTTCGCCCCGCGAAAAGGCGTTTTTGTGCGATTTTCAGCATGCCCGCCGAAATGTCGACCCCGTAAACCTCGGCAAAAGGGTATTTTGCGGCTTCGGCAAACGTGATGTCGCCCGTTCCGCAACAAACATCGAGAATTCGCTTCGGATTG
Source organism: uncultured Candidatus Melainabacteria bacterium (assembly GCA_934718085.1). Lineage (GTDB taxonomy): Bacteria > Cyanobacteriota > Vampirovibrionia > Gastranaerophilales > Gastranaerophilaceae > CAKUZL01. The sequence goes on along the minus strand of CAKUZL010000012.1, from coordinate 40,593 downwards.
CCCCAAATTGCTTCTACGGTGCGCCTTTTGACCCCGTGCTGCAAAAAACCCGAAATCAAATTGTTCATCCCGTCGTAAATCGGGCTGATATCGTCGAACAGTGCCTCCACGGTTTTCGGATTTTTTTTGTCGTAGTCCATTTTTTCATTATCCGCAAAAATCCCGCATTTTCCACCCCCGATTTGACGAAAAATATTTTATTTTTCAATTTTTCACGCGTCATGCCGAGTTTCACGTTTTGTTGGGGTGAAACCCCAACCTACGGTGATTTCGGACTTTCGTCAAACCGAAAGATTTTAAAACGAAGATTTTTCGTCTCCCGTTAAAAACCCGCCTTGGAGACAATAAGACGATTTTTCACAAAAGCTCTTGCCGTAATCCGAATTCCGGGGTAAAATCGTAAACGGAAGTTATCGACGCAAAGGAGAGAGCTCGCGACAACTATGGGCGTCGCATTTTTAGATACCACCGATATTCAGGCGCTCGCGGGTGAAAAACCCGGCGGGACGGTTACGTTGCTCGAAAAACTTCAAACCGCAACGGGCGTAATTTCAATGCTTATAAGCATTTACATCGTCGCGAATATCCTTTTCTGGTTCGCCTACGTAGCGGAACTCACAGACAAAAGCGGTATTTACTGCCTTTTTGCGCCCCTTTGGGACTTTGTAAACATTTTTTACAAATTCACACCCGCAAACGAAAGCGTCGAAACCGACTTCACGGGGCTTGTCGGCGTCACCGTGCTGATAGTCCTTCTTGTGCTCGTAAAATCGCTCTCCGACGTGGTCGGCGAACTTCTCGAAGTCGCAAAAACCAGAGAAATCAAGCGCAAAGAACGTATCCAAAAACGAAAAGCTCTGACCCTGACCCAACCGCAAGCTTATTCAAAACCCGCTAAAAACCCCGGTTTTGTGTTTTTTATGCGGACGGAAGTCGTTCAGGAACGCGGATTTTTGTACGACAAGGTCATGACCCCCGAAAAAATCGAGCTTCTGAAAAACAAATTCTACCACACGATTTTGAACGACATCAACAAAAATAACATAATAAAAAAAGGGCTTTTCAAAAAAAACCTGTTTATATACTATTCGGACACCGATTATGTCGACGAGTTTATCAAATACGTCCGGAACACATTGAACACGCTGGTTCACGAGTTCACGACGCCGTCTTTGAGAATAGAAATCAACATCGCGTTCGACATAATAACTTCCGAAGACGAACTCGCCCGGAAACTCGAGCTTTGTGACATCATTACGGGTATCTCCGCGAAAAACGAATTCGTATGCACGGATATGTTCAGAGAGCACTATATCAGGCGTTTTGCCCCCATGTACAAGCTTGTTTCGGAAGGCGTATACAACCTTTCACGAAATCTTAAAATTACAAACAATCACGAAATTTTTTCGATTTGGGAAAGAAAATAATTTTTGTTTGCGGTACAATAGTCATGAACTAAAATAATCAGAGGAAATCATGGAAGTAGGCATACCCAGAGCATTATCGTATTACACGTATTTTCCGTTTTGGTACGGATTTTTTACCACCCTCGGAATAAAAGTTACTGTTTCGGACAAAACCACCAAAAAAACCCTCAACGAAGGCGCGGCGCTCGTCGTCTCGGAAACCTGCCTTCCCGTAAAAGTATACGTGGGGCACGTTTTGAACCTCGTCGAAAAAGGAATCAAAAAAATCTTCGTACCTTCGATTCAGTCGATTGCTCCGAAAATTTATAACTGTTCGAAAATCAGAGGTCTGCCCGACTTAATCAGAAACGTCGTCGACAAAGACTTCGAACTCGTCGAAGCCACCTACGACAAATCCGAAAAAGGTCACTCCCTCTACGATTTCCTTAAAGAAATCGCAGCCGCGTTCGGCATTACCGACTTCGACAAAATCCGCGCGGCAGCAAAAATCGGTCGGAAAATATCAAAAAACTTTAAATTGATGACTTCCGCGGGATTGTCGTTCGAAAAAGCGCTCGAATACGCCATCGAAGACAAAATCGTAATCCCGACGAAAGTCGAAAACCCTTTTATTTCGGTCGCGGTCGTCGCTCACGGATATAACCTCTACGACGACAGAGTCAGCATGAAAATTATCGAAAAACTCGAAAACTTCGGCATCGGCGTGTGGACGGCGGAACAACTCTCCGACGAACAAATGATCGAAGGCGTAAGCGCCGCGGGCTCAAGACTCTATTGGGCAAACGAACTCGAAGTCACCGGCGCAGCCTCTCACTTCATCCAACGCCGCGACATCGACGGAATTATCGTCATCAACGCTTTCGGCTGCGGGCCCGACTCAATGATGGTCGAACGTATCGCCAGATTTGCCAAAGAAAAATCAAAACCCTTCCTCAACCTCTCCGTTGACGAACAAACGGGCGAAGCAGGCTTCATCACAAGAATAGAAGCCTTCACCGACATGCTCGCGCGCAAAAAACGTCGCCCGGGCAACAAACCGACTGCCGAAACCGCTATTAACGACGAAATTCTCGCCGGCATCAAAAACGCCCGCTGAAAATTACCCGTAACGTAAAGGTTTGCAAAAGTCAAAACGCTTGAAAAATAAGCCGTTCGCCGCCCGAAGTACCCGTGTAATTTCAGGTTCACGCCGAGGTTTGCACATCCCCGAACCGCCGGCCGAACCGTATTTTCGCGGAAAGAATTTTTATGCCGTATATTTGATTTACCAAACCTGCCTTGAAAATATCATCTCCGCGTGGTACGATATTCGCACAAATCGGTACAACAACTTATGAAATCGGAAAACAGTCAAAATACATTTTGCAACATACCTTTTCCCGCACGCGAAAATACAAAATTTACATTCATCGATTTATTCGCAGGCATCGGAGGAATGCGAATTGCTTTTCAAAACCTCGGAGGCAAATGTGTTTTCAGCTCCGAAATCGATAAACAGGCTCAAAAAACTTATGCTGCCAATTTCGGCGAAATCCCGAACGGAGATATTACCAAAATCAATGAAACCGACATTCCCGACCATGATATTTTGGTCGGAGGCTTTCCGTGTCAAGCCTTTTCGATAGCGGGAAAACGAGGAGGTTTTAAAGATACGAGAGGAACTCTGTTTTTCGATGTCGCACGAATTATCAACGCAAAACGACCAAAAGCCTTTTTTTTGGAAAACGTAAAAGGCTTAACCAATCACAGAGGAGGAAAAACCCTCGCCACAATTTTGAATGTTTTGAGAAATGATTTGGATTATATTGTTCCCGAACCGCAAATAATAAACGCCAAAAATTTCGGCGTTCCTCAAAACAGAGAAAGAATTTTTATCATAGGATTCAGAAAAGATTTAGGCATAAAAGAAGAAGATTTTTGTTACCCCGAACCTACCGATACAACAAAAACAATAAAAGACATCATCGAAAAAGATGTCGTTTCCGCCAAATATTATTTATCCGCGACTTATTTGGACTGCCTTGAAAAACATAAAGCAAGAAACGAAGCAAAAGGTAACGGCTTCGGATACGAAATAAAGGACATTGACGGAATTTCCAACACCATCGTCACGGGAGGAATGGGAAGAGAAAGAAACCTTATTGTTGATAAAAGGTTAAAAGATTTTACTCCGGTCACTCATATAAAAGGTGAGGTCAACCGACTCGGAATCAGAAGAATGACTCCGAGAGAATGGGCAAGATTACAGGGATTTCCGGACAATTTTAAAATTGAAGTCTCGGATGTAAACGCATACAAACAATTCGGAAATTCCGTAGCAATTCCCGCAATTCAAGCCACCGCGAAAAATTTAATCGAAATACTAACACAATAAAGGCGAGCGGAACAAACTGTATATTTTTTTAAAGTTACCGGGAGACGGTACTTTTTTTGCCGCAGATGTTTAAAAATTTTTTAACCGATACGGCAACCCGGCATGACTCCCGCAAAACCCCGGACGAAAGATTTTCAAGCCGCCGGCGGCTACATAATTGCCGGAGAAGACGGAGAAATTTTTTGTTATCATATTTACAATCATAATGAATTTCAGGAATATTTATTCAAAAATACTCGTTTTGAAACAGCAAGCACAAGCAGGTATGATTTCGGGACTGTTTACAAGAAAGACAACAAGATGTTCATGAAACTTAACTTACAAATAAGATTTATATGATAATCCGTTTTGAAGCTTCATCTTCGATAACATAACAATTAATCCCGCTTTCCCGTTAGTTGAGAATCGTTTATTAAAGACAACAAAACACGGTCGCAACAGATTTTATCCGTAAACAATTTGCGTCGTCGGACATTTTATCGGAGGCAGTGACGGGAACGGTTCGGCGGCGGGTCGAAGACGGTTCGGGCAGCGATTCGGGGGCGGGTCGAAGGAGCTAGGGAGACGATTTTGAGGGTCGGGTCGGGGGCGGCTCGGAAGGCGGCGACGAGAACGGTTCAGCGGGCGGTTCGGCGGCGGGTCGGAGACGATTTTGAGGGTCGGTTCGGGGGCGGTTCGAAGGGGCTCGGAGGCGGTTTGAAGGGCGGGTCGGAAGGCGGCAGCGGGAACGGTTCAGCGGTCGGCTCGGGGGTAGGTCGACGGTCGGTTCGGCGGCGGTTCGAAGAGTCGGTTCGAGGGTAGGTCGACGGGCGGGTCGGGGGCGGGTCGGGCACAAAAAAAGCCGCTCACCGGGAGCGGCCGAGATTTGTGGGAATAATTTTTCGGACGGTCTTCACTCCGCCGTCACTCTGTGCTTGTTTAGAAATTCGATAATGTCGCTTTCAAAAAACCGTATGGCATTGGGGTATTTTATGCAATTAATTCGGTCTCTTTCAACCATTTTGTAAACATAAGACAACGACACACCCAATAATTTTGAAGCACTCTTTGCATCGATAATTTTCCCGTAAGGTTGTTCATTTTTCATCAAATTCATAACTTCTCCTCTTTATACTATAAAACCTTCCAACTCCGATATAACATCGGTATAATTGTATATTACACTATTTTTACACCGCATTTACCATGATATTTTCGGTTTAGGGGTATTTTCTATTTTTTACAAAAGTTTACATTCGATTTTGTAAAAAATGAAGATATAAATACAGGTTTTTTTTAACCGTTCAACGCATTAAAATCCGACGGAGAAAATTCGGCTGAAAAAGGCTTTAAACGGCACTTTTTAGAAAATTCGGCAAGGTTTGTCCTTTCCCTTTGCCCCATGCCGCCGCTTCGGAAAAAGCATGTAGATTGTGGTTTTTTACCGGGCAAATTTTGAAACTCGACATGCTACGGGCAAATAAAGCCGTGCGTCTCGGCAAAAACTCAAACCCCCGCAGGTCAGAAGTACCTGCCGAATTTTTCCGGAAAGACAGGATTTTTTCAATTTAAAACGTTTTGTTTGAACAAAAATCCGTAATCATTGTAGGTTGGGGTTTCCACCCCAACGTTATTTCAAAAAAGGGTGAATTATTTCTCATAAAATTCTTAAAGCCATGGTACAAAAACCGTCAAGTACCTCCGGCACCTTACAAAAACCGACTCGGTTAAAACATAAACACAACAAGGGTTTTCGAGGTTTTAAAACAGACGGTCGAATTTTGCATTTTTCTAAAACCGCCGGGATTACCGGCACCCCCGGTCAACACATAAAACGGCAAAAATCGTCAAGCACCTCCGGCACCATTACAAAAACCGACTCAGGCAAAACATAAACACAACAAGGGCTTTCGAGGTTTTAAAACAGACGGTCGAATTTTGCATTTTTCTAAAACCGCCGGGATTACCGGCACCCCCGGTCAACACATAAAACGGCAAAAATCGTCAAGTACCTCCGGCACCATCGGTTTTTCAGACAGCATTTAAACGCAATAACGGCGAATGTTTTCACGGTTCAAAATCGACAACCGAATTTTGCATTTTTCTAAAACCCCTGAAGGAAGATTTCTTTTTCGCGTTTTCGGCGGTTGACGAGCCCCGAAAGGGCGACGGATTTGGGTTTCCCGTTCACGCTAACCGTTGTGTACACCCATCTTGAAAACTGTGCTGCCGCCTCGTTGTATTTCTTTTGGTTCAAGAGTTTTAAAAGTGTTGAACTTGAGAAATTGCCATAACCCACGTTATATTCGAATGAAACGAGGGCATCGAATTGATTTTGAGTCAGCGACACTTTTACGAGCCGAGAGACGTTGTTTTCGTGGATTGCGACGTCTTCGCGAAAGTATTTTTCGGCTTGTTCTTTTGTAATAACGAGCCCCTTTTTCACCTCGGAGCCCGTGTGTCCGTAGCCGATTGTCCACACCCGAGCGGGGCACAAATAGGCGTTTAGCCGCAATCCTTCAAAGTTTTTGATAAATTTTCGAATGTTTTCCGAAGTTTTCATGTTTTCTCCTTTTTTGGGGGCAAAAGTTCGTCGTTCGCCCCGATTTTGCGCCCCCGGAGGGCTTTTCGCCTACACTAAAGTTTTTCGAGATCCTCGATTCTGTGATTGGCAACATCGATTTTTTCCTGCAAAACTTTGATTTGACCTTCGACCCGAAATTGACGCTCAATGACCGAATTATGTCTGTCCTGCTTAGCTTCCAGCCTTTTGAAATGTTCCGAAAACTCCGCGCGAAGCAATTCGGTAATTTTTTCCTGATGTTCCTGCGTTGCCTTCAAACAACCGGCAAAATAAGCTATTGCAACGATATTCGTGATTATTGACAATGCAAGTTCGATGTTCATTTTTTCCTTTTTTAAATTAAATTTTTTCGTTCAATCTGCCGCTGCAAGAAAATTTGCCCGCGCCATGCCCGCCCCGCAAGGCGGAAACCCCGATACTCCGGGTTTAAGCGGAATTTTTCGGGATTTCGTTGAAGCAACCGCAAGGGGAAGGGGGAAAGGTGCGTCAGTCGAGTTTTTCGAAGGTTTTGTAGCACTTTTCGAACGCTTTTTGAAGTCGGTCGGAGGCTTGTTTGTTTTTTCGCAAAGCTTTTCGGACGGAGCGCAAAAGGCGTTTTTCTAGGGGTTTTGGCTCGAAATATTTTTCGTACAGCAGCAGCGAGTTTTGGTACAAATTGAAAATTTTCACCGAGGTCAAAAAGATATCGGGCACGATGTCGCACGCTTTTTTCAGTGATTTTTTGGAACTGATTACGTCCGTCGTTGCCTGCTCTTCGACGGTTTTCGATTTTGCCGCAAAACCCGCTTCGACCGCCTCGAACAACGCTTTCAACGCTTCAAAGATACTCAACATCCTTTCAGCCCCGAACGAGTTCGACTGCATCGCGAATGTCCGAAACAAGCTCTTTTATGTCCGCAACGATTTCGCGAAACTTACTCATTTTCGCTTCGTCGCCGATGAGTTCCTTAATAAAATTTAATATTTCTACGATTTTCACGGTTTCTCCTTTCTGTAGTAACCTGTTACGTAATATTTAAACTGTTGCTTAGTACGCAATCTCAAGAGTTTGGAGGGTTTCGAGGTTTTGCGCCGAGTCGATTTGAACCTCGAACGCCGCCCATTTTCGGATGTCCTCGTTCACTGCCTGCATGTACGCCGCCGACACGGTTTGAATGTCCTCCGACGTCAACGACAGCGTCACGAGGTTGTTTGTCGTCCAGAGCCACGGTTGACCCGCGCCTGCCGAAATCGCCGCAGAGTTAAGATCCGACTGCGTTTTGTCCTTTGTGTCGAACTCGCACGTTTGACCCTGCAACGTAACGGTGAATTCGTGCGAAGTCCGCGCCGCGTCAAGCTTTCGCTGATTTTCGGCGTGTTTTTCCGCTTTTGCCTCGGAAAGCCGTTTCGCGTCATATTCGGGGTCAGTCAAAATTTGCCCGTCCGCCAAGTACTCGGCGGGGTTCAGGGCGTAAATCGTGTAGTCATATTCCTCCGTATGTAAGCCTTCCGCTGTCGCGATCTGCTCGAATTTCCTTTTTTCTTTTGCGCTGTACGGCGGCTCTAAAATTGTGTTTTGCATTGTTTTCTCCTTTGAATTTATCGGGCTTTGCCCGAAAAAAGTAATGTAAGTACCGGGGGTCACCCCGGCGAATTGTTCGTCTCGGCAAGTTCCAAGAGCTTAACCTTTTCAAAAAATACAGGTATTGTTCAAATGTAGGTCGGGGTTTCCACCCCAACATTCCTTGAAAACAAAATATTTCTTTCTCTGCTTATTTTGAGAGGAAGGCGTAAGAAAAATCTTCTTGTTCATTTTTTCTTTTTGTTCGGAGGCGAATTTGCGTAGGGCGGAGGGTGCAAAGCACCCGCAGACCCGAAGTCGCGCCGAAATAACGAGCGACCGTTTTCCCCGAACGGGGGAAACAAAGCGAGTGACTTGAAGGCGTGAAGCAAATTAAAGACGCAAAAAGAAAAAACGAACCAAAAAAGAAAAACTCCCGTTGGTACCTACGCATCCGGGGTAATTCTCTCAGGTTTTGTGTAAATCAATTGCTTCGGTGTTGCAGCGTACGCTCTCCCCGGACCTTCTCTCTCGAGAGAGAAGCCCGGGGTCGCAAGGTGTTGCAGTATTTGCTTTTTATTTTGAAAAAATATTTTTTTGTTTTTGCTCCTTTTTGCTCCTTTTTCCCCGCCGAGGTCGGCGGGGGTTTCGGTGGGGGGTTTAGCTGTTTGAGGGGGTGTTGGCGTTGACGGAATACCCGTTTTGGTTGAATGCGAAGGTGGAATACGTTTTGACGAGTCCGTTTTGGACGACGAAATTTCCGAGCGGGATTTTGTCGAAGCTCGAAAATGCTATGCCGACGGGGTTTGAGTATGTTTTTTGAAGTTCGTCGATTGTGTAGTATTCCGCGGAACCTCCGGAGGCAGCGACTTGTTGAACGAGCGGGCGGTAGGTTACGGAGACGATTTTTTCGCCCGAAAGTGTCTTGGTGTAAGGGATGTTGACGGTACCGACCGTGTCGGTCGCGGTTTCGTTGCCCGAGAAGACGAGTACGCCGTCGCCGTAGACCGAAAAATATTTCAGGTCGAATTCGCCGTTGAAGAACACGTTTGCGCTGCGGGTGGTGCCGATGTTGAGGTAAGCCGAATTGTAGACTTTGGCTGAACTTTCGACGTTTATCAATTCCGAGTACGTTTCGTCGTCGGTCGAAGCGCTTATCACGTAGGCGGTTCCCGTGAATTCGAGCTTGACGAAGTATTCGGTTTCGGGCTCCAACGTTGTCGAGCTTGCCAAACTTGCCGCAATGTCCCATGTTGCGCCGTCCGAGCTTGCCGCAAAGTTGAATTTTCCGTTTGTTAGGGTAATTTGAAGCGACGGGGCGTCGGATTGCGCCAAAAGCGCGATATTTGAGGCGTTTTCGCCCGTTTTGATTTTGCTTTTCAGAAGCCATTTGTCGTAAGACGCGAGCGAGACTTGCGCGCGAGGAAAGTTACCCGTCGAAAAGCCGCTTGCTACGCCGTTTGCGGAGATTGTCGGTTCGCCCGTCAACACAAATTTTGAGACGTCGAACGACGAGTGGAACAAGTTTTCGACTTTTTTGAAGCCTTCCGCGTCGGACTTGACTTCGAAGGTATCCGCGACCGCTTTATACGCGCGCAGAGGCTCTTTCGAGGTATCGAGCCAGATGTCGCCGAGGTTTGCCGAGGGTTTTGCTTTTTGCCTGTAGACGGTGTTTTTGAGGGTTTCCGCGCCGTTTTCGTCGACAAAAACATTAAACGTACCGTTCTCGAACGCCGACACATCGATGTCGGGAAGTGCCGTTAATTCAACGGTTTCGCCCGACACCTTTGTTCCCGAGAGAACCGAAGCCGAGCCGATTTTGAACGTCAAAGTTTTGGTGTAACGAGAGTTTTCGTAAACGGCGGAAATGCTCCATTCTGCCGTTCTGATTACGTCTTTGCCGCCCGAGGTATTGTAGCCGGCGGTGAAGATGATTTTGTGATAGTTGTAAAATTCGGGGGAATTGACGGTGCAGGTTTCGGTTGCGTGTTGAACGTGGGGAAACGTAAGCCCGGAGCCGATTTGCGTCCAATTTTCTCCGTCAAGGGAGCCGAAAAGGTCGAAGTTTCCGACGCAGTAGCTGTCCTGATTAACGGTCAAAGACTCGATTTTTATTGATTTTGCGGAGAAAATCACGAAGCCTTTGTCGTTGCCCGTCCAAGGTTGCTGCCAACTGACGCTGTCCGAAGTTTCGGTTGTGGTGCCGTCAAAGAGTTTCCAGGCATTTGCGGCGCCGGAGTTTGCGTTCAGCGCGGAAACGGCGAGTTCCGCGTTGCCGAGAGTGCCGTTTTCCGTTAAAACCGGCTGCGTCCACGAAGAAGGAATCGTTTGAACCCCTTCCGCGTACAGAACGTCGGCATCGCCGTCATCATCGACGTTCCCCGAGTTAAAACAAAAAACCGGCAGAAACGACTGTTTGTTTTGGTACCTGAGGTACATCAGGCAATCGTTCAAAACATCGGTATCGCAAGGCGAAACGCCGCTTACCGTCGGATTATCCGTCCAAATAAAATTTTCACTCATTTTAAAATCCTTTCAAATACACGGAAAGTCTGCCCGAAGCAAGGTTTCCGCTGTTGTCGTAAACATTTATCCATGCCGATTTTTCGGTCTTTTCGGTAACCACGGCGTACGCGTTTATCGAATCGTTGACCGTCGCGACGATTGACGGAGGGCTGACAAAATCGTAGGTGATTGAGCCCCCTCCGACGGGGATTTCCGCCTCGAGAGTCAAAAACTTGTCGGGCACGTCGACCGAGACGCTCAGACTTTTCAAAATCGTCTGCTTCGCCGAGTACGAACGGAATACCGCCTTAAATTTGCAATACCTGAACGTATACGAGCCGTTGTTCAAAAGCGTCCAATCCGAAAAAATTTCGTTATCGTCCGAAAAGCTCCAATACACCGAAACGTCGTCGTTTTCGTCCGAATATTCCGCGCTGTACGAACAATTTACGATATTCGTCAAAACCGCGCCGATATCGAATACTTTCGACACAAAAGACCCTTCCTTAAAGGTTTTCGCGCCCCATTTTCCATCCGATGATTTATAATAAGCATCGCCTTCGCCCCACAAATCGTCCGAGGAATGCCACAAAACCCCGCAGGGCTTGAGTTTTACCGTTCCGTGGTACGGATAAGTGTTATCGAAGCTGCACTCCGTCATATCGCTCAAGACATCGAGCGTCACGATTTCGTTCATATTCGGAATGTCCGAAACGTGCACCGTATCAAGCGTAGGAACCTTCGAGCAATTATACCCGTTAAACGCGGATATCCAAAACTTGTGCGTTCCCTTCGACTTGATTTTTGTCGAATACTTATCGGAATTCACCCGAGACGCAATAATCTCGCCGCTTTCCCAACTTTCGCCGCACCGTATCTCGTACGTATCCATCGAACTTTCGTTCGGCAGCCAAATAAATTCGAACATATTTCCGTTTTGCACGACATTGAAATTCTTGACGTCCTCCGGAAACGAGTACAAATCCGAAAGCGACGAAACTATCACGCGAGGCTCCTTGCACCCCAACTCGTCGGTATAAAGCCGCTCGTCGTACGTCCGCCAATTCACGGTATAAGTTCCCGCGCCGTCGTCGGTAACGCTGGTAACCTTGACTTTATAGGCTTTGAGCCCCATCAACAAACTGTCGATTTGTATAACGTCCCCGACTTCGATGTCGTACGCTTTGTAATCGGTCTTAAAACTGCCGAAATACGGCTGCAAAATCTTGGAATTAACGTAATACCACGCCAGCCTTGCCGCCTGTCTGAAGTTCGTCACCGAATACGCTTCCATCGAATGCTCAATCGGCGAACCGTCACGATACTCGGGGATTTCCGCGAAAGCTTCGACCTTCTGCCACTCGTGCTCCGGCGAAATGTACACCAACTTCAAAATATCGTAGTGCTCCTCGGAAGCCACGGTCTGAAAGGTTTCCGACCCTTTCACGATGTCGTCCTCCGTGAACACTTTGCTGACGGGCTCCGCTTTATCGATTTTAAATTGCAGTTTGCCGTTTTTCAAAAACAGCCCGCCCCGACAGCACCGATAAATTTCGTCAAGCAAATTCCGCGCGCTCGTTTGACTGTCAAAAACCATATTAAACGTGAACCGCCGCTCCGAACGCTTTACCTCGTTCCCGTCTTCGTCCTTCGTCGTATAAGGAATAAACTCGTCGCAAAACGCCGCGGCTTCGATAAAACTCATTATATCGAAAACCTCCGCAACCGCCTTGTTATTGACCGTTCCGTCGTTGTTCAGGCAAAGCCCCAACCCGTTATACGCCGTCAAAAAATCCAACAAACACCACGCCGGGTTCTCGCTGTATCGCACGACATACTCCGTCGGAGAGCTGTAAACCCTGACTTTGCGCCCCTTCACGACAGATGTCAACGTGTAATTTGAATTGACCGTCGTCGACAACGGCGCCGAAATCGCAATATACGCAACGTTCCGCAAGCTTCCGACAGTCTCCGCCCGCGCCGCGTTATCAACCCCCGGCACTATCGAATCTATCTCCTGCGTGCTCGTCCCCAAATAACAATTATAAGTGCATCCGCCTATCTCCCCGCAAGGTACGTCGTTTATCTTTATATCCGTAAACTCCGTTATCTCGCCCTCCGCAAACGCAACTATCCGCCTCACCGACGAAGATAAATCCCTGTCCTGCCATATTCTGTTCCCCGCAAGCTTCACCGTTCCGTACAACAACGGCAACGGCAAATTCTGGTTCGTCTGGGTCTGCAACACGTCCGCATACGCACAGCTCGGCAACGGACCCTTATTATTACTCTTCTGTATCGCAATTCCCCCGAATAACGCCGACGCGGCACCGAGAACCAATGTCGTTATCGCCGACGCTATTATCGGGTGTATTGCCATAAATGACGAAATCGCCGCAACCGCGGACGCTATCGACGCAGTAATTCCCGTAAACAGCATTTTTCTTTCCTTCCTCGGAGTCTCTCCGATTTTGTGATGTAATGTTATGTTTTGTAAAGTCGGATTGTGTAAAGTTTTGATGAGTTGTTGTTGTTTGGTTTGGTTTGGTTTGGTTTGGTTTGGTTTGGTTGTTTGGTTGTTTGGTTGTTTGATTATTTGGTTGGTTTTGGTTGGTTTGTCGTCGGATTTGCCCGCGCCATGCCGAGTTTCACGCCCGAACCGCGGGAACAGAATTTTTCGGAAAAGACGAAAAACGTTCCGGTTGAAACCTTTCGGTTTAATAAAAATCCGGAATTAATGTAGATTGGGGTTTCCACCCCAACGTTTCTTGAAAACAAAATATTTCTTTCTTTGCTTACTTTGAAAGATATACATAAAAAAATTTTCTTTGTTCATTTGTTCTTTTTTTGGCGAAAAAAAAAGAACAAACGAACCAAAAAAGAAAAAAATACGCTGTCAAGAGCGACACTAAGCGTTCAAACTTCGCTTCCGGCAACTTAGGAATTGACAAACAGACCTCACGCTCGTCTAAACGCAAAGTGTCGCTAAGTCGGGGGTTTCAAGGTTTTCGCCGAAACGAGAGGCTTCGTTTGCATGTTTCATGCCGAGTTTCACGTTTTGTCGAGGTAAAAACCTCGGTTCCCGCAATAAATTTCAGACTTTTGTCAAAACAAAAGAAACTTTTCAAAAAATACGAATTTCTTTCAAACGTAGGTTGGGGTTTCCACCCCAACATTCCTCTAATGTAGAGATTCGTCAGGCAATGTCCGACCTGCGGTGATTAAAAATTTCACAATCGGGGCAGTCGGGAAGACCCGAGGTTACATTCCCTTTTTCGAATACAATTTTTTGCCCGAGGGTGCGAAGCAGTCGTTGTAGAAGAAATATTTCGTCATCATACCGTCGGCGCCGTAAAAATACGAGTGATAACGCGAAGCTTTGATTTCGATTGCGTTCAGGATGCCGTCGGAGTTGTAATGATAGGCGGTATAAGGGATTTTGCCGTTATTCGACATAACGACGTAATCGACCAATTTTGAGGACATCACGTCGTAGAAATACAGTTTATCGGGAGTATCCTTGAATTTCAGTGAATACGTATCGTTGGTGTATTCGGCGGATTTGACGTTTTTGCGGTGAACTTTTTTGAAATCGCCGTACTTGTCGGTGACATAGAGCGGAATTTCGGCTCTTTCGGCGAATTCCGAGGGGTCGATTGCGGGAACGAGCGTTTGAAAGGCGTCATAGCGCATTTGCGTGACCGAAGAGGGTTTCACGTTGACGGGAGTTTTTTCTTCCTTATTTTCTTCAAAAGCCGTATCCGCAACGGGTTGAGTCTGTTCCGCCTTTGTTTTTTTGCCGATTCGAAACGGTTTTTTGAGTCCGCCCGCGAAAGCCGCACTCGAAAATACGCACAGAGATAAAATTAATACCGCAAATTTTTTCATACCGACATTATACGTTAATTTGAAAATATCGGCAAGCAAAATTTTCACGAACCGACGACGCGGAAGCTCAGGTAATTTTTAAACATTTTGAGCTTCCCGATTTGGAGCGTGTGCTCGCGGAAAACGTGAATTATTTTGCCGAATTCGAGGTAAACCGCCACGTGGAGTTCGTCGCGAAACCTTGTGACGATAATGTCGCCGGGCTGCAAATCTTCGGGATTTTCGACGGGAATGCAGTGTTTTTTGATTTTTGCAAGTCCGTACCAGTAGTTTTTGTCATCGTCGTTAGAACGCAGCCTGTAGCGGGGTTTTTCGGGGTAAAGATATTGTACCGGGAAAAAACAGCCCTGATACGTTCCGTCGTCGTTGAACATTTTGTAGGGTCGTCCGACAAGCGAGATAAGGCTTTCCAACTTTTCCGCAAAATTCGCGGGCAGCGTTTGTTCTCGTTGTTCGGATTGTTTTTGTTGTTTTGTTTGTTTTGTTTGTTTTGTTTGTTTTTCTTGCATTGTTTATACCGTTTGTATTGTCAGTGTTTTTATGTTGCAAAAGCCCGTACCGCAAGGTTTTGCAATATCGGGTTTTTATTCAAAATTACCGTAGCATGTAGGTTGGGATTTCTACCCCGACGTTCCTTTAAAATAAAAATATTTCTATCTTTGCTTACTTTGAGAGGCGGACGTGAGAAAAAAATTCTTTGTTCATTTGTTCTTTTTTTGGCGAAAAAAAAAGAACAAACGAACCAAAAAAGAAAAAAATACGCTGTCAAGAGCGACACTAAGCGTTCAAACTTCGCTTCCGGCAACTTAGGAATTGACAAACAGACCTCACGCTCGTCTAAACGCAAAGTGTCGCTAAGTCAGGGGTTGGAAAGATTTAAATTTTGTTTTAAAAGGTAAATATGTAGGTTGGGGTTTCTACCCGACGAATTTATCGGGAAGGACGGAAAACTTTCGTTTATCCGTTAATATTTACGCAACACAAAGCCCTTCGGGCCTTTTCGGGATGGAAGATTTTCGTATTATTTTGAACGGCTTTACGGTTATACTCTGACGACGAGTTCGTTGCAGATGCAGGGGAAGCCGCGGAAATTTTCGGAGTTACCGAGTTCTTTGCAGCGGGAGAAGGTTCTGTCGCAGGAAGTCTCCGAGCCCGAGTACGCGCACCTTATGTCTTTGAAGCGTCTGACCTGGCAGGAGGTACGATATTTCATGACGGGAGCTTGAATTTCGTAGCCGCCGAGTCTGGTTTCGATGTCCATGGAGGCGTTTTCGTAATCGAGCTTTAAGTTGTTGCATTTTCCCGCGTACAGAATCCTCGTGGAAGAGGGGAGGAGTTCGTTCGTGTTGACGTTGAGGAAGACGAGCGTCAGAACGGCGGGGGCGTTTGTGATGACGTCGCCGCGCGTGCCGATGATGCCCGAAATCGCGAGTGCAACGTTCGAGACTTTGATGTTCAGTTTATTGACTGCGGAATTGTCGTCTTTCGTGATTTCGTCGTGCGAAAGCGGCGCGCCGAGGTAGGTTTCGCCGTCGTATACCAGACGTTCGAGCGTTTCGTTGTCGAGAACGTAAATCGAACCGCCTTCCAGCTCTATTTTCAGAAGTTTTCGGGGAATAATTTCATCTTTTTCGATTTCGGGAATGCAATTTTTGGAGAAGACTTCTTTGATTTTAATTTGAATTTTTCCGTACCCGTACTCGTAAATGTCCGTTTGAAGGGTATCTTCGTCGAACCGTACGGTGTAAGTTACACCATCACCACCTTTTTCTTTGTCCCATGTCCATTCGAAAGCTTTGAATTTGCCGCGTTTAGCGATGAAGAAATTTTCGAGTTGTTTTCGGGCGGCGTCGGATTTTTCGAAAGTGAGCGTCCAGGAGCGTTTCGGCAGATTTTGCCAGGATTTTGCGCTGTTTGCGGCGGTTAAGATTTTATCGGCGATTGTATAGAATTCGGTGACAAAATCGCAGCGGACGTTGTGGTAAAAGTCGAGATTTCCGACGGGGGAAAAGGGGTGGTTTTCGATGGCGACGAGGGTGAGGGAGGAGTCGGAGAAGCCGAATTCCGAGATGTTTTGCATAAACGAGTCGGAGTCGAAGCGACATTCGTAGGTTTCGCCGTTACCGCCTTTTGATTTTTCCCACGTCCAGAGAAATTTTCCGCCTTTGCCCGCAACGAGAGTGAAAAAATCCTCGAGTTCTTTTCTGCCCGAAGGATTTTTGTCGAACGTCAGTTTGAACGTCCGTTTCGGGTAGGTTCGAACGGGGTAGCGTTGTTCGCCGCCGTTCATTTTCTCGTTGATTTTTGTTTCGAACTCGATTGTTTGCGAGTAGCAGTCTTTGTAATTAACGTTAAAAACGGGTAAATCCATAAAAACCTCTTAAATTAATCAAAATCAAAAAAAGCCCTCCCCGCGCGTTTTTGCGGGGGGAGGAGGAAGATATGTGATTATTCGGTAAATGCGGCGGTTTGAGCCGCCGCGGGAGAAATTTCGGAAGAAATTCTGTCAAGCTCGCGGCGAGCGTCTTCGAACGAAATGTTGTCGAGTTCGGCTATCGCTCCGAGCTTGCTTTGAATACCCGCTCCGACGCGTTTTACGGCGTTTTCGGTCTGTTCCGATTTGTCTTCGGGAAGCGGGTTGCCCCAGTCGATTTTTACTTCCGACGCGGGGGTCAGGTTGAACGCTGTCGCGCATTGCACGACTTTTTTCAACGCATTGTCGAACGACACCTGTTTTATGTCGTCGATTTTGGCGAGCGAATTCATGAAAATTCTTCTGAGACTTTCGCCCGAAACCGTTCCCGAAAGGTCGAGTCCGTAGGCTTGCGGGGGAGTTTTGGTCAAGATGTAGAAGAAATTCAAAAGGGTGTCGATGTGTTGTTTTACGGCGTTTTCCTGAAGGTCTGCCGTGATGTACTCGGCTTTTACGCCGTCTCTGCCGACGGGAATGAAATCTTTGTTCGGGAAATCGCTTTTTCCGGTTTGAGGGTTATACTCGAGATTTTCGTTGCTGCCGGTCATTTTGGGGTTGGCGTGACGGTTCAGGATTTTGGAATTTTGACTGACCGTCAAAATCAACTCTTCGACTATCGATTTGCAGCCGACGTAGTCGCTTTTGCCGAAGTACGAGTCGCTTTCGGACGAATTTTTGACGGGAAAAATCGTAAAATCGTTCCAGACGTCGGAAAAGTCGTCGAACGCGGGAACGGCAAGTTCCGACTCGACGTTGAGTTTTTCGAGGAACGAGCCGCCCGAGTAAATCCACAATTCGTTTTCGACACTGCCTTTGCGGTGTTTTTCGATGAGTTTGAACTCGAATTTTTTGCCGTTCACGTAATCGAGCAGAGAATTGATGATGATATGCCCTTCGAGCTCGTTCATGTTGCCTTTGCGGAACACGGGGAACCAGCAGTCGGGGCAAACGCTGATAATCGAAGGTCCGTCATCGTCGTAAGTCACTTTAAACAAGCCGTTTCCGAACCTCGATACGTCAACGTAAACCTCTTTGAGAACCGAAAGGAAATTGACGGATTCGGCGATTTCGTCCCAGACGGGCTGCAGAGTGTCGTCCACGTTGATATACAGCCCGCTGTTGGTCAAGAGGTTTTTGTAAAAGTCCGTGAGCGCGCGAAAGAGGTTGAGTTCGACGAACGTTTGCGCGGTCGTTCTGTCGAGGGGGTATTTTGCGCAAATTTTTGCAAAGGTTTGAGAAAAGGCGGTTTTGAATTTGCCTTCGTACAAATCTCTGTACAAATCGTAGGACATGAGCCTTTCCACCGACTCGTCGTCAAACGATGTTTTGCGATTTTTTTGAACTATATCGAAATTTGTCAACATTTTTTCAAATCCTTTTCAAATTTTTACGAAGAAACTTTTGCGGACAGGTCTTTAGCCGTCGCGTGAAAGTCGATGTCGATGAGTTTTGATTCGGAGTCGAATTTATGTTCGGTGAACACACCTTTTCCGTCGAAGGTGTAGGTCGCAAAGTCGCTTTGTACGCCGTTGATGGGCATAGCGGTGACTTTCGCTTTGTAAATGCAGATGTGGCAGTCGCCGCCCTTTATGGAGTCGGTGCCGTCGATTTTTGCCTGAAGCTGGAAGTAGCCGGGCTTGCCGTTTTCGCCGAGGGAGAAGTTTTGAGCGTCGGCGGAAGAGGGGGCTTCGACCGTTCCTCCCGAGAGCGCGGCGAGCACGTCGAGACTGAGTTCCGCGTATTCGGAAGTGAACGTGACCGATTTTATTTTCGAGGAAATCGCGAGGGTTTTTTCGTCGCCGGTCAATTCTTTTTCGTCGATTTCGAAAGTTACCGAAATTTGTCTTACGCCGGGCACGTCAATGCCGTTGCCGCAGGTAAAAGCGGAGGAGTCATCTTTCGTAATCGGGAAGATTTTCAAATCGTTTACGCCGAGAAGCGCCGTTTTTTTAGATACTGTCATAGTTTTAGTCCTTTCATTGTTTAGCGTGAGGAAATCACGAGGATTTCGAAGGTGTAAGAGAATTTGCCCGACTTGGTTTTTTCCTTGAACACGGGCGGAGTTTTCGATTTAACGAGCATGACGGAGCCGTTGATTTTGAGGGGTTTTTCGTAGTTCCCGGGCGGGCAGAGCGCGGAAAAAATCGCTTCGGCTTTTTCGAACGCGTTTTTCATGAGCGCGGTTTTGACCGAGACGACGACGTTCGTTTTTTGCCCGACGAAACAGGATTCGCCCCCCGAGACCGAGAGAACGACTCTGTCTTGCAGGGAGAATTCGTCGTAATCGAAGAATACTTCGGATTCATCGACGATTTTGTTTTCGACGAGATAAGATTTTAAGTTTTGTAAAATGTTCATACCATGTACACCTCGTAGAATTCGACGTCGCCGTCGAGATTTTTGCGTTCGTCGACCTGAGTAACCTTGTAATCGCGGTAGTTTTTGACGATAAGGTCACCCGCGGAGACTTTTTCGGTGCAGAACATTTTGACGGGCGCGCAGCTTTCGGAGGAGGCGGAGGAAAGTTCCAAAGCGTCGGAAAATTCCAACCTGCATTTTATCGTTTTGATTTCCGAAATAACGGGGTTGTTGTACTCGTCGCAGCCCGTGACCGTCTTTTTGACGACGGTATCGTTAAGAACGTATTTCAACATTTTTTTAACCTCGCGCATCGTAGCCTTTTTGCAGCCTCGAAGAAAGCAGCGAAAACGCCTCGGGAGATAAAAGTCCGTCGAAACTTTTGTCCGAAAAGTAAGAGTACGAAGCACTTCCGATTGTCACGGAGGAAATCCCCTCGCGACGGTTTTTCAGATGGACGGATTTTTCGGTTTGCGCCAAAGCTTCTTCGCAAACGGCATACTTGATTTCGAGCGGAACGGTCATTTCAAAATCCCGCGGATACGCCATCGGTTGAGCGGGTTCCGCCTTTTGTCCGACAAAATCCATCACGTTGATTTTCGAGCTTGCATATATCAAAGCTTTTTCTTTTTGTGAAGAAGTCAACGCCGACCAGGCGTCCGAATCGGGACGCGCATCAAAATAATCGTCGGCTTCCTTGACTGTAACGAAAGAGTTTACGTAAAGTTCCAAAGTCATTTGAGTAATCCTTTATTAAAAATTGTTAAGCGGTTTGTTTTTTTAAAGAAACCCGGGCAAAAAGCCCGGGAAAGAGTAACCGAAATATGAAAAGTGTAAGATTTATGTTCGGCGGCGGGGCGGGCAAAAACGACCCCGCCCCGCCGCCGACCGAAGGAGGGTAAATTTTCGTGGAATGTAAGAGTCGAAGTCGGACGATTTTCGTCCGACTTCGAGGGTTAAAAGTCAAAAATTTTGACAGTTACAATTAGTCTCCGCCCGAAGGATTGGTTTCGGTATTATTGTCGGTCGTTTTAGCCGCGGGAGCGAGGACTGCGAACGGATAGCCCGTTTTGCCCGAGCGATTTGCGGGTTTTGCGACCTGAATTCCCAATCTCATTACACAGCGCAAAGCGACCATATCTTGTTGAGCAAGGTTGTAAGCGATTGTGCCGTCGGTGTTTTGGATGATTGCCTGATCGAGAACTTTGTAGGTCAGGTCTTGTCTTATCGAGTAAACGGCTTTCGAGAAATCGCCCGCAATGAGGAGAGCTTTTTCGGTGTCGAAAATTCCTCCGACTTCGTCGTAAACGAGTCTGCGTCCGACGAGGGTATCGGGAACTTCGGAGGTCAAAGAGGGCATATAGAGCAACTGACCGTTTTTGTCGCGAAGGCTTCTGAATCTTGCTTCCATCGTTCCGTCGGCGTAGAAGCCCGTAACTCTGTAGCCCGAGCCTTCGACCTTTGCCATGACCCCGTCGACTCCGAGGATATCGTCCGCGATGTCGTCGCCGGTTCCGAGGGTTACCGTATTGCCGGCAGCGATTGCGGCGGTTACGATAGCGGTCGGGTAGCTCGAGGGTTTGTTGGTTCCGAAGAATATCGCCTCGTCGATTGCGACGCCGAAAGCTTCCACGATTTGGGGTTTAATTTCTTCCCAGACGTTGTATGAAGCGTCGTCGAAAACGGCTTCGGGGATGGGAATGATGACCGCGATTTCTTCGGCGGTGAGGGTTAATTTATCCCATTCCATGTTTGAGGTCTTTTTGAGCGCGGTATCTCCGTTGAGGAAGTACGCCGAGGGCAGCGACGCCGTGATGGGCAGGGTTTGTTGTTTCGCGCCCATATTCGGAAGCTGTTTGAACATTCTCAACGCCGCGGACGAGCCGGGAACGTTTTTGATGATTTCGCCCGCGACTTCGACGGGGATTAACGCCTCTGCGGCGGAACGCGTGATTGTGTAAGCATCTGATGTCATTTTAAAATCTCCTTTTTTTAATTTTTATCTTCCGAGAGCGGAACGAATTAAATTGTTCATTTGTTGCGAAGGGCTGTAATTCTTCGCTCTTCCGCTTTTGAAAGCATAACCGTGTTTCACCTTTTCTTTTCGAAACAGAAAAGGGTTTTCTTTTTTGTAGGCTTTGATGAACTCGTCGGGGTCATCGCAATCTTCGGGAAAATCGGCGAGAACGAGCCGACTTTTCAGGCAACCCGCCTTGTCGAGTTTCGAGACGATGAGTGAATTTTTTCTTTCGAGGACGTATCGTTCGAGTTCGGCTTTCGTTTCCGAAAGTTCTTTCGACAGCGCCTCGTTTCTGGCGAGTTCGGACTTGGCGGCGGTTCTGTATTTTGCCGCTTCGCGCCTCAGACGGGCTTTTTCGTCGGGCGAAAAAGCGTCCTGTGTTTGAGCACCCGGCTCGATGTCGTTCGAAATCGGTTCGTCGGACATTTGTGCAACACCCGGTTGCATTTGTTGGTTTTCGGACATAAATTATCTCCTTTCGCGAAATTAAATAATATTTTTAACGTTTTTCAAAAGCTCGATTGCGTTTTTCGTGCGGGCGTCGCGCTGCATTTCGAAAAGGCAATCGTTGTATTTTTTCTGCGCAATCAGGGCAAAGCAAAGTTTTCGCGGAGTCGCCGTCCAAAATTCCGACTCCGTCCAGGACAAAAGGTTTCTTGCGCAGGCATAGGCTTCGGCAAAATCAAAAAACCGTTTGGGTTCGACGGATTTCGTCGGGGACGACTTCAACTCGTCCGCGAATTCTTTGCCCGGAAAAAGTTTTTCGAAGTACAATTTGAACTTGAAAAAGTCGAAAAACTTCAGGTCGGGAGCCTTGAGAAGTTTTTGTTTAAGCGCGTACGCCTCGGCGAGCCCGTGGTTTTTGATGACCGAAACGCACAACAGCGAGGTCAAAAACGGGATTTCGTCGGGTTCGCGGGTGAAAACGACGTCGAAAATCTCGTAAAGCCCTTTATGAAGGTAAAATTCGAGCAAATCGAGCGTTTTCATGTCGAATTCGCAAAAATAGGTTTTGCCGCAAATGCGAAACGCGGGCGGCAGAAGGTTTACAGGTTTTTTCATATTTTATACTCCGTTGATAAGCTGTCTCAAATTCGAATTGTTGTTTTTAATGTTTTCGGCGGTAATGCTTGCTATAAGCGACTTATTGTCGAGCAGATAAGACTTGACGTCTTTGGAATCCCAAGCTTTGATATTAAACGAATTGATGACCGTCGCGCCGCCTCCCGTCGCCGCTCCGCCCGAACCCGCGGAATACGAAGCGTTTTCAGAAGGGCTCAAAACCCTTTCGCCGCCTTTGAGAACGGACAAATACTCCGAAGTCCCGGGCAACGAATAACCGGACGACGGAACGATAACCCCGCCCGAATGGTGCGAAAAAAGCTTCGACGCAAAACCCGCCAAAGACCCGAAAAATCCGCCTTTTCCGCCCGAAAGCGACCCGAGAAAGCCCGACGCGTTCGAAAACAGCTTGCTCAGCACTCCGCCCGACGCGGATTGCATCAGCCCTTTCGAGACATAATCGGTAATGCTTTTCACGAAATACGCGCAAAGATCGTCCGCAAGCGACTTCATTATCGACGAAAAATCCTTCGAACCCGAAATCATATCGGTTATCGCACCCGAAAACTTGTCCGAAATCTTATCGATATCGATATTTATAACGTTTGCCGTCGCGTTCGCCTCCGCCTCGAAAGACTTCATCTGCTCGAGGTTCGAAAGCACCGACTCCTGCCGCTCTTTGGGAACGTTCTTCGAAATTTGCGCCGTCAGCTCGGTATATTTTTCCTTGAGCTTTTCGTACTCGGACGCCAAATTAATCGCTTCGTCGGCATAAGCCCGCAAATAATCAAGCTCCCGAGCACCGCCGTTATCAATCATCGGCTTGAACGAATCCGACGTCGCCGTCCGAGAATCCCCGTTTCCCGCCGCAAAATTGTCCTTGACGAAATTTTGCACATCGGCAAGAAACTTCGAAATATTCTGCTTGACGTCCTCCGCCATCTCCTCGAAAGTCTCCGCTATTTCCCGGGAAAACGAATTTTTTTTCTTCGCGAGAAACGTGTTTCTTTTGACGGAACCGAACAGCACCGTGCCCCACCGTTTGCCCGTTCCGCGATATTTTGAATTGTCGGACATATAACCTCCTGTCTGTTTTCATTGGTTAAATTTTTAAAAAACTTGTTTATAAGGTATGTAGTTACCGAAAGTTCGACCCCGACGAATTGTTCGAAAAAGACAAAAATCTTTCGTTTTAAGACTTTTCGGTTTGACGAAAGTCTGTAATCCCCGTAGGTTGGGGTTTCCTCCCCAACGTTTCTTGAAAAATCGGAGTGTCGGCGTGCAAAATTGAAAACCGCACTCTGCAACCGTTTCGCGCGGCATGCAGTTATGCGGTCGGCAAAACGCCCGGGCATCAGAAGCGTTTTTCGAATTTATAGCCGAACATATTTTCGTAGAGGGAAAGGGCGTAGCGGGTTTCGTCCATGGCATCGTCGTTTTCTTTGAGGGGAACATCTTCGTCTTTTGCGCCGACCTCGTCGAAGGAGGGGTAACGATAGGTTTTAAAGCCTTCGAGGGTAGCGGAGCAGGCGTCGGAGACGACAAGGCGGTCGAAGTTGATAATACTTCGGACGACGGAAATGCTGTCTTTGACCTTGGGTTTTTCTTCGTAGACCGTGAGGTTGGGGAGCGCGCGGCGGAGTTTTTGGTTGAGCTCGGGGCGGGCGTTGTCGGCGTTGATGAAGCGGAAATATTTTCCGTACTCGTTTTGGCGGACGGTAATCCGTTTGATGACGTCCGTTTCGTCGAGTTTCGAGCCGAAGAGTTCGTCGAGCTTAAAGTAAACGCCGTCGGGTGAAATCGCGTACAGACCGAGGCAAAGCGGGTGAGACCAACCCCAGTCGAGCCCCGCGAAGTAGTCGATAAAGTAATTTTCGCGGATTTTGCGGAGGATTTCGGAATGCGGGCGAATGTGTTTTTTTTCGGAAAACGTATCGTAAACAAGTCCGTCGGCAACAGTCCAAAGTCCCCTGATTTTGCGGGCTTCGAACGCTCCCTGATAGAGTTTTTTTTGGTTTTCGATAAAAGTCTTGCTCAAATTCAGGTTGTCGTCCATCGTGAAACGGTAATAGTCAAATATACTGCGGACTTTGGGGTCGCCGTCAAGGTAAGGCTTAATTCGCTCTTTGTAAAGCCAATGGTTGGGGCTTTCGGGGTTGGAATCCGCAACGAATAAGGCTTTCGGGGAAGTCAAACGGCTCAAAGCCATATTGTAAAAGGAATAATGGTGCTTCGGAAGTTCGTTTGCGTACCAAAAATCCCAGGTGGAACCCTGAACGGAAGCATCGCTGCCTGCGGTTCCGCCGCCCGTGACGAAGCAGCTGTAAAGCTTTCCCCAAAGTTTAATGTCGAGTTCGCCGCTTTGGGAGTTGAATTTGCAGGTCGCGCCGTGGTAATTTTTGAGAAACGGCAAAAGTTCGTTGAGAACGTTGTTTCTGACGGTAAGTTTCGAATAACCCGAAAAGACCTTCAAATAATCGTTTCCGACGTAACGCAAAAGTTCGGGGATTTTATAAATGATGGAAAGCGTTTTGCCCGAACGCACCGCGCCGTCGCAGAGAGTGAAAAACGCCATATTTTCGGGACGTTTGCCCAAAAACGCTCTGTGAGCCCGGGAATATTTCGATTTTGACCAATCAATCGGCATTTGAATCCTCGTTCATGCTCTCAAGGCTCGCCAAATAAGCCTTTTGGATTTCTGTGAAAGACATTCCGTCGTTTTTGGCTTCTTTGCAGGTGTTGCTCATGGAACGCCGCTCCTCGGGAGTTGCGAGGATTTTGTAAAGCGCGATTTGAAGCGCGGGGGTCGAGCTGTTGTACCATTTCGACCGCAGTTCCTGCTTTACGACCGTTTTGTTGTTCTCGAACGCCTCTTTGACCTCTTCCGATTTGTCAAGCCCGTAAACGTAAAATGTCGTTTTCGAAAACGGCAAAAGCACGATTAAATCGCTGACAAAAAGCAGTCGGTTTTCTTCGATAAGCCGCAAACACTCCTTGACCAGCTTTTTGTATCTGACCTTCGAAATTTGTTTTTCAGCTCCGCTCATAATACCTCTCAAACTTTAATGCATTTTGTGGTGATTTTCCCGATTTTCTCCGCAACATTGTTGAAATTCACGCGATACTCGAAATAAACGGGAAGATTGTTTTCGTCTTTTTGACGCGATTTTTTGTAAAATCCGTAATAATAATTTTGGTTCGACGCCGACCCGAATTTTAAATTTTTGGCGTTTTGACGGGCAAGTGCCTTCTCGTAAGCCCGAAGAGCTTTAATTCCGCGCATTTCCCTGACCGAGACGTTGTAACATTCGTCCTGCTCGACCAAACGCGCAACCGTCGTCCGACAATTGGGGCAATACCCGAACTCCAAACATCTGTACATTTTATCGTTTTCCGGCAGCACGATTTTTCGCGCCGCGGAAAAAGTTCTTCCGCAACATTTAAGCAATAGTTTTCCCTCCCTCGTAAAAAGTTCATCAGCGGATACGCCATACAGGACTTATGTATCAACTGTCCGAACCAAAGGACGTTATCACTATACCAACTCGCCGCAACTTCCGCAACCCGAGGTGTATACCGTCGACAAAGGGTGGAAAGCAAAAACGGGTTTGTAAATTAATTGTTACAAAGACGCTTAAAAGCAGCCGCGGAAAGAGACATTTTTTGACGCCCGAAACCCTCTAACGGCGCGGGTTTGCAAAACCGAACACGCAAAGTCCGCATTTTCCTCCCCTCACCCGTTCCGAAAGACGAAAATTCTTCACAAAACTTAATAATAAAACGCATTGAAAACGCAAGTCGAGAGCGCCTGACGGAACGTGAAACGGGCTCCCTGCGGGTCGGACATGCCTCAGACAAACAAAGCCCTACGGGCTTTTTAAGGATTTGGAAGATGTCGGCATTATTTTGAACGGATTTATGGTCAGGCACTGCCTGACCTGCATTGCTTTAGAAAAATTGGTTTACACCTTGAAAAATCCCGCTTAGTAACACTTGACATTTGAACGAGCGTGAGGTTGTTTAGCCGTTCCACGTTACCGGAAGCGAAGTTCGAATGGTTAGTGTTACTGACGTTAACGGGAGTTTTTCTTTTTTGGTTCGTTTTTTCTTTTTGCCTCCGAACAAAAAGAAAAAATGAACAAGAAAGTTTTGGACGTCCGCCTCTCAAAATAAGCAGGGGAAGAAATATTTTATTTTCAAGGAACGTTGGGGTAGAAACCCCAACCTACAGTGATTTTTGATTTTCACAAAGACGAACGGCTTCGTTCTCTCACAGTCAACTAAAACGAAAGATTTATCGGGCAATGCCCGATCTTCAAGGAACGTCGGGGTAAAAACCTCGGTACCTGCATTATTCAAGATTGTTTGCCGAGACGCATGGCTTCGTTTGTCCGCAATACGTCCGCCCGACCGTCTGACCTTTCGGGAAGGACGAAAAACTTTCGTTTAATATTCAATATTTAAACAAAACTGCTATCGTCTGCCTGCCCGACTGCTCGTCCGCCGCCCCGCCCCGCGCAGGGTGGGTTTTATAAAATAATATCGCTCGTTGTCGAATGCTTCAAATTTTTACAAAATAATATTGTCTATCAGCCGAACGCTTCCGATTTTTACCGCGGTAGCGACCAAATCGCCTTTTTTTGCGGTTTTTGAGGGTTCCAAAGTCTCGCCGTCGACAAATTCGAGGTATTCCAACCCCGCGTTTTTGTCCAAGACCGAAAGTCCCGTTTCGAAAAGGATTTCGGTATCGACAACCCCCGCGTCGAACGCTTTTTTGATTGCGAAAAGCATTTTCGAAATCGAAAGAGCATGTTCGCGGTCGGATGCCGAAAGATAGGTGTTTCGCGAGCTTGTCGCAAGTCCGTCGTCGTCTCGAATCAGCGGGCATGTTACGATTTTCACGGAAATGTTGAGGTCTTTTGCGACTTTTTTCAGCACAATCACCTGTTGAGCGTCTTTTTGTCCGAAAAACGCCAAATCGGGCGAAACGATGTTAAAAAGCTTCGTTACGACCGTCGCAACGCCGTCGAAATGCCCGGGGCGCGATTTTCCGCAAAGTCTGTCGACCATTCGAAACGGAGGGCAGACCGTAGTCAGTAAATCGTCGTGAAGCCCTTGTTTCACGTTTTCTCCGTACATTTCCGCAACGCTCGGCGCGAAAACGAAATCCGCCTTCAGCTCCGAACAAAGCGACAAATCGGCTTCCAACGTCGACGGATATTTGTCGTAATCTTCGTTTACGCCGAACTGGACGGGGTTTACAAAGACGCTTACGACCGTCGTATCGCATTCTTCGACCGAACGCGCAATCAGCGACGCGTGACCTTTGTGGAGCGCGCCCATTGTCGGGACAAGTCCGATTTTGCCTGTTCTTCTGCTTTTCAGGAGCTCTCTTAGCTCGTTTATCGTTTTAACCAAGTGTGCACTCAATTTTTTCTCTCTCCTCGGACGGCATTGCAAAAACGTTTTCTTCCGCGGGAAAAACCCCTGATTTTACGTCATTTACGTATTGTTGAGCCGAATTTTTGATAATTTCTTTTACGTCGGCGTATTTTTTTACGAATTTCGGCGTGAATTCACCGTACTTGCCGATTAAATCATCCACGACGAGAACCTGTCCGTCGCAAAATCTGCCCGCGCCTATTCCGATTACGGGAATTTGAAGTCTTTCGGTAATCATTTTCGCGGTTTCTTCGGGAACCATTTCCAAAACCAGCGCAAACGCGCCCGCGGTCTGCAATTGCTTTGCGCCTTCGAGCATTGCGAGGCTTTTTTCGCTTGTTTTCCCTTGCACGAAATAACCGCCGAAAGCCCGCACGTATTGCGGCGTGAAGCCCAAATGCGCGACGACGGGAATTCCGGAGTTCGTCAAATGCGAGACGACGTCGACGATGTAGTCCGAAACGCCTTCGATTTTAACGGCGTCCGCGCCCGCCCTGATGAGGTCTGCGGCATTTTGAACGGCTTGTTCCTTTGAGGTTTGAACGCTCATAAACGGCATATCCGCGACTATAAGTGCGCTTTTCGCTCCTCTTGCGACCGCGCCGGTGAAAAGTTTCATTTCGTCCACGGTCACGTTGATGGTCGAATCGTAGCCGAGGACGGTCATTCCGACGGAATCGCCGATTAAAAGCATTTCGACGCCGGCTTCGTCAAGGTATTTTGCGGTCGAAAAGTCGTACGCGGTGAGCATCGAAATTTTTTCGCCGTTTTTTTTCATTTTCAAAATCGTATTGACCGATATTTTTTTGTTTTTCATTGCCGTAGACATAATGTCCTCACTGTTTTGCGACTTTTTTGAACCAATAATAAACCGCCTTCATGAGTCTCGACGGATTGTGGCGAACGAGCCCGGTTTTGCCTTCGTCAATCATTCTGTAGGCGAAAACGTCTATGCCGAGTTTTTTGAGTTCGTCGGTGTCGACCTCGACGGGGAAAGAGTTTTCGGCTTTATATCGTTCCAAAACCTCTTGCGGAAGGTGAGTGTTCACCAGAACCGCGTCGATGATTTTTTTGTTGTCGACGTGGGTCAAAATTGCCTTGACGTGGTCGGAAACGCTGTAGCCGTCGGTTTCTCCGGGTTGGGTCATGACGTTGCAGATATAAATCTTTTTGGCTTTCGATTTTTCGATTTCGTCAACGAGCTCGGGGATGAGCAGGTTGGGCAAAATGCTTGTGTAGAGGCTGCCCGGCCCCATAATTATGAGTTCCGCTTCCCTTATCGCCTCGATTGCCTCGGGAAGAGGCTTGCAGCAGGCGGGTTCGGTGTAAAGTTTTTTGATTTTTTTGCCCGACTGAGGAATCAAAGATTCGCCTTTGACCACGGAATTGTCTTCCATAAGCGCGACGAGCCGCATGTCATCCAGCGTTGCGGGCAAAACGGTTCCGCGGATGGATAAAACTTTCGAAGATTCGATGACCGCGCGGTACATGTCGCCCGTGACTTCGTACATTGCCGTCAGAAAGATATTCCCGAAGCTGTGACCTTTGAGGTCGGCGCCGGTTTTAAACCGATATTGAAAAAGTTTCGTGACGAGGTCTTCGTCGTCTGCGAGGGCGGCGATGCAGTTTCTGATGTCGCCGGGGGGCAAAACGCCCGTTTCTTCGCGCAATCTGCCCGAAGACCCTCCGTCGTCTCCGACGGTAACGATTGCGGTGAGGTTATTTGTAATTTTTTTTATGCCTTTGAGAAGGGTGGAAAGACCCGTTCCTCCGCCGATTGCAACGATTTTCGGACCTCTGTTGAGTTTGCGGCGTCTGTAAAGGTTTTCCAAAAAGTTTTGTTTGTCTCTGTCGTCACTGACGTTCCAGAGCGAGTAGTTTGCGTGTCCCCAGCCTTTGATGAACAGGAAAAGCCCTATCAGCAGGACGATTACGCCCGAAATTTGACTCGAAACCTCCGAACGTGCCACACGGACGACGAGGTTAATCAAATGATAGACGGGTCGCATTTCGAGGAAAATGCAGACGCCGACGGCAATCAGCACGGCTCCCGCAAAAATCGAGAAAAACCAACGTTTGACTTCCAAACCGGGAAGCAGCCACGCGAACGCGCCCGGTGCTTTTACTTCTTTGTCGAAAATTTTCATGCGGGTTCTCCTTCGCTCAGCCATCCCGAAAGAGCGGCTTTATTGTAGTTTACGGGTGTCGGAACAATTATTTCTCTTGCTTTGTCAAGCAGTCCCGCGCTGCCGGGGTTTCTTACGTCAAAGTGAACGGTGTCGCACTTGACGGGCAAAAATTCTCCGCCGGGAAGTTTAATTTTTCCGGAGTGCAAAATCGTGCGAATTCGGTTAAGCATAACGTCTTCGGACAGCGGTTGCGACGGGATGAACGGTTTGCCTTCCGAGTCGTAACCTTTGTCGATTTCTATTTCCCTTGCGATAATCATTTGCGCGTCCGCCTCGACTTTATCGGCAATTTCCCCGAAAGGTGCGTACAAGACCATCCATTTGTCGAATTTTTTCACGGCGTTTGCGACATTCAGCATAAATTCGTAATTATCCGCCGCTTTATCGTACATCGCTCCGTGAAGTCTGACGTGCTCTATACTCAGCGAAAACGCTTTCGCAAAAGAGCTTACCGCCCCGAGTTGGTACAAAACCAACGCTTCGATTTCGTCGGCATCGAGCTCCATTGCGCGCCTTCCGAACCCCTGCAAGTCGGGATACCCTATCAATGCCCCGAGTTCGAGGCTTTTACCCTTCGTGAACAACATTGCGTTCTTTATCGTTATCGGGTCGCCCGCGTGAAATCCGCAGGCAATATTGACGCTGCTTACGCGCTTCACGACTTCGTTTTCGTAATCGTCGCCGTATATCCCGAAGCCTTGCCCCGCGTCGGCGTTAAAATCTATATTCGTTTGCTTTGACATACCGTTTCCTTCAAAAATATAAAATTCCTCCCCATTATATAACAACCACCGCCGTGTTGTACACCGTTTTTGACTTTTCTTTATAAATTATTAATAAAATTACATGAAAAATACTTTAAAAGCATGAGGGTATTTTCCGAAATTTACACGATAATACATAACGGGAAACCGTATATGAAAGCAGGTAACCATGCCTTTTCGCTACCGTTTGCAAAAAGTTCTCGACGTTCGCGAACGCGAAAAAAAAGAGCAGGAGCAACAAGTTCTTGCCGCAAAAGAGGAAGTTCTCAAAATCGAAAACTTAATAGAACTTAACAGAAGAGAAATCGCAACAACCAAAGTCAATATGCGAAAGGCGGACTTCACGATGTACGAGGCTTACGACGTTTTCCTCAAACACCTCTACGAAAAAGAAGTCGAACTTCTCGAAGAAAAAGAAAAGGCCGAAGAAGTTCTCAGGCAGGAAAAAGAAAAGCTCATCGAGGCGGAGAAAAAGGTCAAAGTCCTCGAAAAACACAAAGAACACTCGAAAGAACTCTACATCGAAGAAGAAAAAAAGGCGGAGCTCAAAGCCTTATCGGAAACGGCGGTTCAAAAACACTTCGCGAAAACCCGCCAAAACGCCGAAGACGCCGAGCTCGACGCCATAAGAGAACAAAGAAAGGGGCGCGCGTGAAAATCGAAAACACCACAACGGTTTCGGACTCCGAAAAACTCAAAACCTCCGTAAAACAAGACGATCAAGACTCGAACTTCGACGAACTTTTGTCCGCGGGCGCGTTCGAGCTCAACGCCGAAATGAACTTCTACGGCACGGGAACGCCATATATGTTCGGTACCGACGGCAACGACGAGCTTCGATATTCTTTGTCCGAAAACCTCAAACCCTCCTTCAGATACGACGTTCTGACGATGGACAAGGATGACGCGGAGTTTTTTGCCGACGCAATCAACAAAAACGAAATCGCAATTAACCAAAACGCGGGCTGCGCCGAGATTTTCAAAATATCTCCCGGAAGCTCCGAAACGGTCGCGAAAAGTTCTCAAATCTCCCAAACCCTCGTAAATATGCTCGCCGACGCCATGAATACCTCAAAACCCGTCCGAATAGACTTCGGCAACAACATCGGGGTAATCCTTCGCGTCGACCGCAACGGCAAGGTTTCCGCCGACTTCATCCCCTCGGACAAAGTCGCCGAACAGTACCTCAAAAACAACCTCGCCTACCTGAAAGATTCCTTCGACAGACAAGAAATTCCCTACAACAAACTGACTTACGTCAAATACGGTCAAAACCGCAACAAAAAACAAAAAGGAGGTCAACAATGAGAGACGCGTTCGTAAACGGGATGAACACCCAATTGTCCACAAAAGCCTGGATGGATGCTCTTTCCGAAAACCTTATAAACATGTACACCCCCGGCTACCGCGAAAGCAAAATGACGTTCAAAACGTTCCTCGGCGGCGCGGTGCCCGATACCAAACTGAAAAGCACCTCCCAAGGCAAGTCCACCCCCGGAACTTCCGAC
Source organism: uncultured Candidatus Melainabacteria bacterium (assembly GCA_934718085.1). Lineage (GTDB taxonomy): Bacteria > Cyanobacteriota > Vampirovibrionia > Gastranaerophilales > Gastranaerophilaceae > CAKUZL01. The sequence continues at coordinate 8,480 of CAKUZL010000012.1, read as the reverse complement.
GAAAACATTTACCTCGAAGGCACGGGATTTTTCGTCATCCGCAACGACAAAGGCAGAATTGCCTACACCAGACTCGGCGAGTTCAAATTCGACGGCGAAGGCATCTACAAAACAGCCGACGGTCAACGCGTTCAAGGCTACATCCTCAACGACAAAGGCGAAATCATGCAAGGCACCAAACCGATTGACGCCGACCTCTACGAAGAAAGTTCCCTCAACGGCGGCAGCGTCCAAATCCCCACCACCGACATCAAACTTTGGATTGACCCCTCCAACGGTAAATACCTCGGAAAATACGACGAATTCGAGTTCAAAGGCGACGGAATTCTCTACGGCAAAGCCGACAAAGGCAAAATTAAAACCCCTCTCTACAAAGTCGCAATCATGAACTTCCACAACCCCCAAGAACTCTACGAAGTCAAAGAAGGTCAATTTATCGAAACCGAAGAATCCGGCAAACCCGTCATCGGCAGAGGCGAGGTCAGAAGCGGTCTCATCGAACTTTCAAACTCCGGCCTTCGCGTAAACAGCGCGTACTTCCAAATGGCGGATCTGCAAATGAAACTCTCCTCCTCCATGGTAAAATCCGCAAAATCCAACCTCCAAAACGTCATCGACATGATAAGCACCTGATACGCTCCGAATACGGGCTTCCCCGCGTAAGCCTCGGGCATGGATCGGGCATGGGTCGGGCAAATCCTTATTTTATTGCAAGCAAGGACGAGCAATACGGCATTGCCCCGACTTTTTTGCGGGACGGGCATGCTGTGTGCAAACGAAACTTTGCGTTGCGGTGAAAACCTGAAATAAATTCAAATAAAAAACAAATATTGCAAAACCTTGCGACCCCGGGCTTCTCTCTCAAGAGAGAAGGTCCGGGGAAAGCGTACGCTGCAACACCGAAACAATTGATGTCCACAAAACCTGAGAGAATTGCCCCGGATGCGTATGTATCAACGGGAGTTTTTCTTTTTTGGTTCGTTTTTTCTTTTTGCCTCCGAACAAAAAGAAAAAATGAACAAGAAGATTTTTCTCACGTCCGCCTCACAAAATAAGCAGTGAAAGAAATATTTTATTCTTCAATTTTACACGCGCCATGCCGAGTTTCACGATTTGTTGGGGTGGAAACCCCAACCTACATATTTACTAATCGTCAGACTCGGCATGCTGCAGGCATGCCCCTTGCCCCTTGCGGGTCGGGCGGTTACGTTAAATCCAAAATATTTCCGATAACGTTATAAATTATCCCCAATTGCGTTCGGGTTGCGCAACTCAGCAGTTTATTTATCGATTCTGCGGTTTTCGGGTCGGATTCGGGTTCTCTCGGAGTGAAAAATTTGTATAAATCGACTTTCAGTTCGTCGGCAATTTTGCTCAACAAGGTTACGGAAATTCTGTCTTTTCCGTTTTCGCAATGACCGATGGTCGAGGTTTCGCAGCCGACGGCTTCCGCGAGTTTTTCTTGCGTATAGCCCGCATTGCGTCTGAAATGTTTTAATCTTCCTCCGATTAATTTATCCAAATCTGTTCCCATATCTTTATTATCTAATAATTCGGGTATAAATTAATGAGAATTACACTAATTTACATGGGTATATTTCTCATGTTATAATTTAAAAATGATTGGCATTTTATTGTTTCTTTCGATTTTTGTGTTTCAAAGTTCCGAACCGGCTTATTCCGGCGTGCATCACGCTCATAACGAAAGTTCGTATCAACATGCGTATTGCGCAAAACACAAAGGTATTGAAGAATTCATTTTGCCGGACAAAACAAGAGTTGACTGCCTGACGGATAAACATGCAATTGAGTTTGATTTCTCGAATAAGTGGGCGAAAGCAATCGGGCAGGCGTTGCATTACGGACTGATGACGGGAAAAACTCCAAAAGTGATACTGATACTCGATGAAAAACATAAACAACGGCAACGGGTATACTTTGAACGAATATGATTCCTTGGACAAAAATATAACTTTGACGTAGAATTTATTTCCGACGAAATATTAAATCTAAACAAACAAAATCAATGCGGGAACAAAAATTACAAATGTCGTAAGAAAAAATACGAATTTTCAACAAGACCGCAGTAAGTAATGTAGGTTGGGGTTTCTACCCCGACTTTCCTTGCAGGTCGGGCATGGCGAATGCAAACGAAGCCGTTAATATTTACGAAAACAAAGCCCTTCGGGCTTTTCGGAATTGAAAAAATCAATACCGCTTTGAACGGTTTTACCGTCGGCGTTTGTCCGTTCGGAGCGGATTTTTGTCGGATTCGGTCGGGTTTTCGGGGGCATAGGCGTGTTTCATGTCGGTTCTGATACGCGCAACGTTCATCAGCGCGAGCGAATTCAGGCTCGCCCTCAGTTGCGCGCTTCTGTCGGTAAATTCCTCTTTTTCGGATTCCTGTTCTTCATTTTCCGTCAGAAAGTATTCCGTACCTTGGCTTGCCCTGTCGTCGGAGGTTTTTGCCGCCGTACCCGAGATGTCGCCGCCGCGGAAATTAATTCCTCCGGGAATTTCAAAACTGCCTGCAGAACGATTATCGACCATTTTTCTCTCTCTTTATCGTGACTTTTGCCATGCCTTTAAAACATGAACAAAAAATTTTTTGACAGTATTCCTGCCTCAATGATACAAAATTTTACAATACAAAAAATACGAAATAATCCATCGTTTGTCGGATTTTTGGGCAGGAAAAAGTAAATTCTCTTTTTTAAGGGTGCCGGAAAATCCGGCACCCCGTGGTTTCGCAAAAACCGTCAAGCATTGTTGGTTGGGGTTTCCACCCCAACCAAATTTTCGGCGAGAATTAAATCTTTCATTTACTAAACAAGATTTACACAAAACACAGCCCTGCGGACTTTTTTGGATTGACAAATTCCGCGTTGTTTCGAGCGGTTTTATGGTCAGGCACAGCCACCTTTCAAAAGAACGAAAATCTTTCGTTTATCAATTTTTACGCAAAAAACTCCGCGGTACCACAAGCATTTGTCAATCCGTCAAGAAACTCCGACATTTTTAAAAAATGTTTTATACGGAAGATTGTCGTTTTGTCCGATTTTTTCGGCGAAGGAATTGTTCATAATCAGTACGCAAGAATTTTGAGGTGTTTCATGAAAAAAATAAAAATATATACATTGAACTACTGCCCTTATTGCAAGCGTGCGAAGGCGATTTTACAGGATTTCGGAGTGAAATTCGAGGAGATTGACGTGACGGATTTTTCGGAGGATAAAATCGGGGAAATCGCGCGTGAGCTCGGGATTTCGGACATCACGTTTCCGCAGCTGATTATCGGCGAAACGAATATCGGCGGGTGCGACGACCTTGAAAAAATCGTCGCGGAGCAAGGATTGACAAGGCTTTTAGAGGATTAAAAATGGGATTGTTTTTTAATTATGACAACTCCGTCTGCAACGACGGCGACGCAACGTCGGTTTTTTCGTACGATCCGACGATTTATTCGTTGAAGGAACTTTTGGTGTACGAGCTTTCGCAGGCGTCGTATTACGGCGTAAAACTGCGGAATTCGGGCGAAGACGTCACACCCGTTTTCGACAAAATTTTGGAATTTGCGGGCATGATTTTGGTGAACATGGATTTTCGCAAAGAAAAATTGATGTCGGTGATAAAATCGGTTTACGATTTTGTGCTCGAGCTCGAGGCGCGATATAAATCGCTGTGTGACGCGAAAGGAGAGGTTTTTGAACCTTTGAACGGGGAGAAACTTTCGTTCGGAACACGCAAAAACGCGCGGCATGCCGTGAAATTCGGTGAAAAGCAAATAATGGTAAAGAATACGGAGTTTTCGAAAGCGAAAAAACAGCTGACCGAAATCGCCGTGATTTTGGTCAGTCACGCAATAATTCTCGTCAACGAAATCGAGCGCTACGAGGGCAATGCGGACAATTTAAAGTATCAAATCCCCGAAATTGTCAACGACATTTATTTTTCGAACGATAACGACGACGTTTTGCGCAAAAAGGTCTGCGAATTCGCAAACGTAAGCTATGACACGCTTAAGTCGCTTTCCGATCTGATAAAATCAAAGTACGGTCCGGTTGTAAAAACCTCCGTAAACCTTGATATCAAGCAGGGAAAGGCGATTTTGGTCTCGGGGCATTTTTTCAAAAACCTCGAAAACCTCCTCGATGCGGTCGAAGGCAGCGATATCAACGTCTATACGCACGGCGAAATGATGTTCGCACACGCGTTTTCGTTTTTCAAAAAATATCGGAACCTCGCGGGGCACTACCAACTCTCGCTTAACAACGTCGCGCCCGATTTTGCGAAATTCCCGGGCCCCGTTCTGATTACGAAAAATTCGCTCCCGAACACCGACATCATTCGCGGAAACGTTTTCACCACGGACGCAAATCCCTCCTACGGGCTCGGAAAGGTTGCGGAGAACGATTTTTCGCCCCTCATCAACGCCGCCGACGATGCCGAAGGTTTTCTGCAAAATATCTCGATAGGCAGCATTAACACGGGTTTTGACGAAAACGTTTTGAAAAACAAGGTTCGGGAAATTCTCCGCGAAATCAATGAAAATAAGGTCGAACGCCTTTTTTTAATCGGTTTGACCAACTTTAACTCCGAACAAAACGTGTACTTCGAAAAATTTTTCGAAATCGTTCCCGAAAACTGCAAAATCATTTCGTTTTCTTACGGGAAACAACGCGAAAACATAATCGGTACGGACACTTCGGGCGATTCGTCGCTCATTCTCTCCGTCATCGAAGAACTCGCAAAAAACCCCGAAATTTTCCGTGAAAAAGTTACGGTTTTCCTTACGCAATGCAACTTTCGGACGATTCTTTTCGCCATCAAACTCAAAAACCTCGGTGTCAAAAATGTTTTCATCGGAAAATGTTGCCCGAACGTTTTCAGCCCCACCACGGTCGCGGGTTTGCGGGAACTTTTCGACGTGAAAAAAATCGATTTACCCGAAATCGATCTTTCCGACACCGCCCCTAATACCCCGGAATACCCCGAAAACGGCTCATTTTGACCCGACTTTGTTTCACGGGGTGCCGGAAAATCCGGCGGTTTTCAAAAATGCAAAATTCAAGCAACAAAAAAATCGGCGTAAAACAGTTGTTTTGACGACGTTTAACCCCATCGCCTTTCGCACCGGTGCCGGAGTTGCTTGACGGTTTTGGTTAGCATTGTAGGTACCGGGGTTTCTACCCCAACGTTCCGTTCATTGAGGCATGTTACAGGCAAGCGAAGCCTCTCGTTTCGGGAAAATTCTTGAACCTCGCAGGTCGGACAATGCATAACCGTAAAAACGTCCAAAACAATGCGAAAATTTGCCGACCCGAAAAAGCCCGGAGGGCTTTATTTTACGTATATTTTGATTGATAAACGAAAGATTTCCGTCCTTTCCGAAAAATCCGTCGGGGTGAAACCCCAACCTACGGTATTCGAGATTATTTTCCGAGACGAACGGTTTCGATTGCACGTGCCATGCTACGTTTCAAAATTTGTCGGGGTGAAACCCCAACCTACATGCTTTGCACCTTGTCTTGAAATTGCTTTCGGCTCACTTCGTAGGCTACGCTTTCGCGGGTTGCCATCAGGTCACCCCGCTTCGCTCCGCACGCCGTTCGCCTTCTCGGGTTTGAGGCTGCGCCTCATCACCCTACGCAATTTCGCTCCGCCCTACGCAAATTCGCCTCCGAACAAAAAGAAAAAATGAACAAGAAAAATTTTCTTACGTCTGTCTCTCAAATTAAGCAAAGAAAGAAATATTTTATTTTTCAATTTTGCACGTGCCATGCTACAATGAACGGAACGTTAGGGTGAAACCCCGGTACCTGCGGTTTTTTCAACTTATTTACTTTTCGATGGCGGCGTCGATGACGAATTTGCCGTCTTTTTCGTCGACAATAGCCCAACGCAGGATTTTTCCGGTTTTAAGAAGTTCTTGTTCGACAAAGTCGGCGTCAAACGGTTTTTGGGCGGGGACTTCGATTTTTGCGGAGTAAATCATTCGACGGTCACCGATTTTGCGAGGTTTCGGGGCTGATCGACGTCTTTTCCGAGGTATTCCGCGATGTAGTACGCCAAAAGTTGGCAAGGGATATTTGCTACAATCGGGGAGAGGATTTCGCTGACTTCGGGAATTTTGATGACAAATTCGAACAATTTTTCGAGCGCGGGGTCATCCGAAGACGTGACGGCGATAAGCCTTGCGTTGCGGGCTTTTGCCTCTTCGCAATTCGAGAGAATTTTTGAATACGTAATTCCGCCGGGGATTAAGATTGCCAAAACGGGCATAGTTTCGTCGAGCATGGCGATGGGGCCGTGTTTGAGTTCTCCCGCGGGGTAGCCCGTTGCGTTGATATAGCTGATTTCTTTGAGCTTGAGCGCGCCTTCGAACGCAGTTGCAAGGTTAATTCCGCGCGCGACAAAGATGAAATTCCTGTTACCCGAAAACGTTTTGGCGCAAAGCTTGATTTTTTCGCAGTTGTTGAGGATTTCGTCGGCTTTAACGGGAAGCTGAATTAAATCGTGTTTGATGTCGCGGAGGAATTTTTTGTCGAGCGAGCCTTTGATTTCGGCGAGTTTGAGGGCGAGAAGGTAGAACGCCAAAACCTGCGCGGTGTAAGACTTTGTGGCGGCGACGCTGATTTCCATCCCCGCATTTACGGGAACAAGGCTGTCCGCATAGCGCGCCATGCTTGAGTCGGGGCGATTCGTGACGATTAAAACGTGAGCGCCTTTTTCTTTTGCCTGACGAATTGCCGTGATGGTGTCGGCGGTTTCACCCGACTGCGAAACGCCTATTACGAGGGTATTTGCGTCGGTTACGGTTTTGCGGTAAATATATTCGCTGGAAGGTTCGATGTCGACCGCAATTCCCGTAAAGTCTTCTATAATGTACTTTGCGACCATTGCCGCGTGAAGCGAGGTTCCGCAGGCAATAATTTCGATTCGCGAAAGATTTTTCAGGGTATTTTCGTCGAGCTTGACTTCGGGGAGGTTTACGGGCTCGTCGATGTCGAAAATCTTTCCCGACAGAGCATTTCGGATGACATCGGGCTGTTCGTGAATTTCTTTTAACATAAAGTGTTTGTAGCCCAATTTGCTGAGCGCGACGGGTTCCCAAGGCAGAACTTCGATCTTTTTGTCGATTTTTTCGCCCGAGATATTATAAAAATCGAGCGAATTTTGCGTAACGACCGCAAGTTCATTATCGTCGAGGTAAATCGCTTTTTTCGTGTGTTTGATAATCGCGGGAATGTCGCTTGCCACAAAGTTTTCGCCCTCGCCCGCGCCGACCAGCAACGGAGCGTTTTTCCGTGCCGCGACAATAGTTCCGGGCTCGTTTTTGTGCATTACGCAAATCGCGTACGCGCCTTCGAGTTCCCGTAACGCAAGCAAAACGGCATCTTTCAGGTTTTGAGTTTCCTTATATTTTGAAGCCGCAAGGTGCGCAATGGTCTCCGTGTCGGTTTGCGAGCGGAAAACACACCCCGAAGCCGCCAGTTTTTCGCGTAATTCCTTGTAATTTTCGATAATCCCGTTGTGAACCACGACCAAATTTCCGCAGGTACACGTGTGCGGATGCGCATTAAACGCCGTCGCGCCGCCGTGCGTCGCCCAACGAATATGCCCGATTCCCGCTATCGGATGTTTGATTTCGGAACGTTTTTCCGCCAAAAGCTCGCGAAGCCGCGAAAGCTTGCCGATTTCTTTATAAACTTTTATTTCGCCTTCGTCGCAAAGCGCGATTCCCGAAGAGTCGTACCCGCGATATTCGAGCGTTTCAAGCCCGTCCAAAAGCGTTGCCGTAACATCTTTGTTTCCCGTATATCCGATAATTCCGCACATTTACTGGTTTCTCCCGATTTTATTTGTATTTTTTGTTGTTGTGGTCGCCCGAAAAGGTTGATTTTTCTGTTTCAACCGTTCCAAAGTTGCAAACCTTTTTTAAAGTTCTCCCCGAACCGTTTCCCGAAGGTCTTCCGCTTGCAGCTTCCGTTTTTGAAAAAACTCGCTTTGCCTTGCTTTGCCGAAAAATTCCCGTTTTCGACGGTGAAGCTCTCGCTTTCCCCGAAAACCTTCTCGACGCTTTAAACTTTGCTCTTCAATGTTTTTACCGATTTCAAGGTTCACCGTCCCGCCGCGAAAAATCCGAAAACTCTCCGCCTCGACGGTTTCCCTTAATTATACACGCTCGAAAAAATTTTGTCACATTAAATTATTGTAAAGTTTTTGCACCGCGTTTTTTTAAATGTAAACCAATTCCTCAACCGCGGTTTTTCTGCCATCCCGAAAGCCGCAAAACGGTCTGCCCGGTTTCCACCCCGACAACTCGTGAAACTCGGCATGACTTTGAAACTTAAATCCTTTAAAAAAATATGGAATTTTTTCAAGCGTAGGTTGGTGTTTCCACCCCGACATTCCTTTAAACTCGGCGTGTCGGCGTGCAAAATTGAAAAACAAAATATTTCTTTATTTGCTTACTTTGA
>CAKUZL010000011.1 GCA_934718085.1 uncultured Candidatus Melainabacteria bacterium | reverse complement strand
CGGACTAGAACAAGAAACTATAAACGAAAGTTACAAAAAATTTTTCTTATAAAAAAGGAACTACACTTACATTGTGTTTCGTTGCATTAAAGTTACCACAAAAATACCTAATTTTAAAGGAAACACATATTAACAATTTTACAAATTTTTGAAAAATTACCCCTTTGTAAGTTGCTAGTTGCCAATATTTCTCAGAAAGGATACACAATGTAATTTTGTGTCCAAAAGGAGTTCTAAATGGTAGTAAATGCAACTGATACAATGTTTTTCACAAATGAACCTGGACTAAAGTTAGAAGATAGATTTAAGTCAACTCTTGTAAATGTGGAAACATTTGACATTTTAGTCGGATATTTCAGAACCAGTGGTTTTAAAGCCTTATGTAACGAGTTTGAAAATATTGATAAAATACGAATTTTGATTGGTCTTAGTACCGATAAACAAGCTGTTGAGGCATACGAAAAGTCAAAACAATTAGATTTTTTAGAATCTCACTCAAACACAAAAAATATTTTTTCTAAAGAATTAGAAAAAGAATTATATAGTTCAGAAGATAATTATGATGTCGAATATAGTATAAGAAAATTCGTTGAATTTTTGAGAAGTGGAAAATTAGAATTAAGAGCTTTTCCAAGCCGAGATTTGCACGCAAAAGTTTATATCAGCAAATTCAGAAAAGATGACCGAGATTATGGTCGAGTTATAACAGGTTCAAGTAATTTTTCCGAGAATGGTTTAAATTCGCAATACGAATTTAATGTAGAACTAAAAAACAGTATTGATGTTAAATATGCACAAGAAAAATTTGATAACCTTTGGGCTATGTCAGTTGATTTAACTGAAACTTACATTGACACCATAAATGATAAAACTTGGTTAAACGACACAATCAAACCTTATGAATTATACATAAAATTTTTGTATGAGTATTTTAAAGAAAAATTAGAAAAGAAAGAAACTCTTGAGATAAAACCACCAAAAGGTTTTATGAAACTTGAATATCAACAAGAGGCAGTTAGAACAATATCAGAAATTGTCGATAAATACAATGGTTGTTTTCTTGCTGATGTAGTAGGTTTGGGCAAAACATATATAACTGCAATGTATATGCAAAATTTACCAGGGAAGAAACTTGTTATTTGTCCACCACCGATTATTGAAAATTGGGAAGATGCAATAAATGATTTTGGAGTAAGAAGTGCGACTGTCGTTTCTTTAGGCAAGTTAGAACATATTAAGAAAAAGGGTTATCAAGATTTTGATTATATTTTTGTTGATGAAGCACATAGATTCAGAAACGAAAACACAAGCCAATATCAACTTTTGCACGAAATTTGTTATGGTAAAAAAGTTATTTTAATTACCGCAACTCCATTAAATAACTCTATTTATGATTTTTATCCATTAATAACTTTATTTCAACCTGCTAAAAATAGCACCATTCCTGGAATGAAGAATCTTGAAGGATTTTTTGTAAATGCAAGAAATCGTCTTAAAAAGTTGGATAAATCAACTCCTGAATATATTGAAGAAGTCAAAAACATTTCAAAAAAAGTTAGAAACAAAGTTTTGAAATATATTTTGGTAAGAAGAACAAGACAAGATGTAAAAGAATATTTTTCAAACGATATAAAGAAACAAGGATTATTTTTCCCTGAAGTTGATACTCCACACAGAATTGTTTATCAATACGATGAAGAAACAAACGAGATTTTTGATACGACAATTTCAAATTTAAAACATTTTACTTTTGCAAGATACCAACCCGGGAACAATTTAAAAGCAAGTTTTAAAAGAAGTGATTTTGAACAAACTCAAGAACGTAACTTGGTCGGATTTATGAAAACTATGCTTATAAAACGACTTGAAAGCAGCCGTTTTGCGTTCTTACAAACAGTTAGCAGATTTATAAATTCTTACGAACAGTTTATAAAAATGTATAATTCCGGGACTGTTTATATCAGCAAAAAAGTTGACGTTTATGACTATTTAGAATCAGAAAATGAAGACGAACTGATTGAAGCATTGGAAAACGATTCAAAGGCTAAAATCTATGAAGCAAACCAATTTAATAATGATTTTATAGATAAATTGGAATTTGATTTATCAATTCTAAACCGGATGAAAAATTCTTGGTCAAAGATTGATAAAGACTTCAAAAAAGATGCATTTATTGAAGCTCTTAAATCTGATGAATATTTAAAAGACAATAAAATTCTAATTTTTTCAGAATCAATGGAAACCGGTTTAGACTTGTATAATTCATTGTATGAAGATTTTGGAAATAGCGTTTTATTCTATTCAAGTAGTGAATGTCGATATGAAAATAAATCAGTTTCACCAAATACAGTAAAAGATTTAATTCATAAAAACTATGACCCAAAATATTATGAAACATCGGATGATATTAAGGTTTTAATCACAACGGATGTTTTAGCGGAAGGTATAAACCTACACCGTTCAAACATAATTATAAACTACGACTTACCTTGGAATCCTACAAGAGTCTTGCAACGTGTCGGTCGTGTAAATCGTGTTGGCAGTAAGTTTGACAAAATTCATATCTATAATATTTTCCCGAGTGCAACGGCAGATAACGAATTAAACTTGGAAGATAATATTAAAGCTAAAATTCAAGCCTTTCACGAAACTTTGGGTGAGGATGCAAAATATCTTACAGAGGAAGAAGAAACTACAAATCATAAACTTTTTGGCGAAAATTTCTACGATAAGGTTACAAATAAAGATACTTACAATGAAGATGAAAGCGAAGAAAATTCTGATTTAAAATATATCAAAATTTTAGAAGACATAAGAGATAATGATAACGAACTTTTCAATAAAGTTAAATACCTTCCTAAAAAATCAAGAACTGCAAGAAAAATTAAGACTGATAAAAATAGTGTTATTACATTTTTCAGAAAAGGACCATTAGAAAGATTTTATTTAAGCGATGGAGAAACCACTGTTAATCTTGGTTTTGAAGATGCAGTTAAATATTTCGAGTGCGATAAAAATTGTGAAAAACAAACAGTTCCACATGAATTTTATCAATTACTGCAATCAAATAAAGACGAGTTCTTTAAACCAAATGAAGAAGATGATATTCAAGTTAAGAAAACAGGTGGAAGTTCAAACCATAAGTACGTCAGATTAAGAATAGATTTTGCGATAAAAGAGGGCAGATTAACTGATGTTCAAGAAGATTATATGAAAAAGATTTTGGCTCTGTATGATGAGGGCAAAATCATAAACGAAATTAGTAAATCAATAAAGGATGCGATAGAAAAAGAACTCGATAGTGTTAAGGTTTACCAAATAATAAAAAATAATATTCCGGAAACTTATTTAACAAATAAAACAGAAGTTAAAAAAGACGAGAATATTCATACCGAAATAATCCTGTCAGAGTTTTTGATAGGAGAAAATAATGGATAGAAACTCGGCAAAAACACTTATTACAAATACTTTGTGTAACAAATTTGATAAAACACAATATAGAAATTTTATCGTTAATTTTTTAGACGGCATTGATGAAAATAAAGTTTTTACTTGTGGTAATGCGTATGTGCCGGAGGCTTTCAGAGATTATATAACTTCATATGGCAGATTTGGTAAATATACTGATAAAAACAATGAAACTATTGAAGTATTGTGGGTAAGCCTTAAAAAAGATACTTCGCTTGATAGAGCAAGAACAGTACAAAGAAACTTTGTTGCGTGGTATTTAAATGGTGGCAGAGGCGGACAATTAAGAAAAAATGCTTTGGTTGCTTTTTATAATGAAGATAGAAACGATTGGAGATTCTCTTTTGTAAAACTTGATACGGCACTAATTCAAGATGATAAAGGCAAAATCAAAATCGTAAACAATTTTACACCGGCAAAAAGATTTTCATTTTTGGTTGGCGAATTTGAACCTAATCATACCGCACAATCAAGACTTATTTCGCTTTTAGAAAAAGATTATCCGACATTAGATGAAATTGAAGAAGCATTTAATGTTGAAAAAGTTTCAAAAGAATTCTTTGAAAATTATAAAGAACTATTCTTACAATTAACTGAAGATTTGAAAAATATCAGAGAAAATGAAACATCACAAAGAATCAATACGGAATTTACGTTGAAATCTATTTCTGATGCAGATTTTTGTAAAAAATTATTAGGTCAGTTGGTATTTTTGTATTTTATACAGAAAAAAGGTTGGCTTGGTGTTGCGAGAGATAAAAAATGGGGCGAGGGTGATAAACAATTCTTACGTCATACATTTGAAAGAGCAATTGATGAGGGTAAAAATTTCTTTAATGATTACCTTGAACCATTGTTCTACAATGCACTTGCAAATGGAGAAAGAGATGATAATTGGTTTGGTAAATTAGATTGCAAAATCCCATTCTTAAACGGTGGCTTGTTTGAACGATACCACGATTATGATTGGGTTAATACAGATATTGTTTTTGATAACACTATTTTTTCAAATAATAAGAAAACAAAAAATGGTGATATCGGAACAGGCATTTTAGACGTATTTGATAGATATAATTTTACTGTAAAAGAAGATGAACCACTTGAAAAAGAAGTTGCTGTTGACCCGGAGATGTTGGGTAAAGTTTTTGAAAACTTACTTGAAGTTCAAGATAGAAAATCAAAAGGTGCTTTTTATACACCTCGTGAAATTGTGCATTATATGTGCCAAGAAAGTTTGATTAATTACTTGTGTACAGAACTTGATGTAAAGGAAGATTACAATAATATTTCAGACTCTATAAATCTTACAAAACAAGATATAGAGGATTTTATACATCATTCCGATAAAATTTCTCAACTTGAAAATATCGCTACTGATAAAGAAAATGAAAATTCAAAATATAAACATATTTTTTCAGACTCTATAAAAAATAATGCAAAAGCGATAGATAAGGCTTTGGAAGATATAAAAATCTGCGACCCTGCGATAGGTTCAGGTGCTTTCCCTGTTGGAATGTTAAATGAAATTGTAAGGGCAAGAATTGCTCTTGTTGAATCAGGATTTTTGCCTGAAGCAAAGAAACGAACAACTTATGAATATAAACGGCAAGCAATACAAAACTCTATCTATGGTGTAGATATAGAATCAGGTGCCGTAGAAATTGCTAAATTAAGACTTTGGTTATCACTTGTTGTTGATGAAGAAGATATTGAAAACATTAAGGCTCTTCCAAACTTAGATTATAAAATTGTTTGTGGCAATTCTTTGCTTGGTGTTGAACGCAACTTGTTTAATGATGCGTTATTCAAACAGTTAGAAGAATTAAAACCACAATTCTTTAATGAAACAAGAAAATCAGAAAAAAGACGTTTGAAAAAACAAATTGATGCAACAATAAAAGAACTAACAAAAGACGAGACTTTTGATTTTGAAATCTATTTCTCAGAAGTCTTCCACGAAAAAGGTGGCTTTGATGTGGTTATTGGCAATCCGCCATATATAAAAGAATACACAAATAAAAAAGCTTTTGATGGCTTAAGGCAATCACCTTATTATCAAGGAAAAATGGATTTATGGTACTTTTTTGGATGTAAGGGGTTTGATATATTAAAAGAAAATGGTATTGAAAGTTATATTGCACCTAATAATTGGATTACAAATAGTGGAGCTTCTATATTTAGAAATAAAGTTATAAACGACACACAAATATTAAGTTATATAGATTTTTCTGATTATAAAGTGTTTGATACTGCTGGAATTCAAACTATGGTATATATCATCTCTAAAAGTGCTGAAAAAGATATTTATAAAGTTAAATACTCACACCTAAACTGTAGAAGACAAGTATCGATTAATGATTTAATTAATTTTTTAAATTTTGAACTTAAAACGGATGATATTAAATTTGAAACTATATTGAATAGACAATCCTTAAAAGATGCATATATTGAATTTATTCAACCAGAAATAGAACAAATTCTTGGCAAAATTCAAACGAATAAAGTATTTTTAAATGAAGATGAAATTGCTCAGGGTATTGTTGCTGCACCAGATAAATGTTTTATTTTAACAAACGTTGATAACTACTCTACAGAAGAAAAAACTTATATAAAGCCATATTATACAACTGTCGAAAAATATTTTCTTCCAAGCGAAAAAAGAAAAATTATATATTTATCTGATAAAAATTTTTGTGACAAAAATATAAAAAACTATCCTAATATATTAAAACATTTTGAACCTTACAAGAAAGTTCTAGTAGAAGCGAAGAAAAAATATGGGACACCCAATAAACCCTACTATTATTTGCATAGAGAACGCTTAGAAACATTCTTCAAAGAAGGTAGTGCAAAATTGATTTCAGTTGGAAGAACTTTTTATCCAAAATTTTATTATACAAAAAATGCTTTTTATGGCTCTAGAGCATTATTTTTTATACAAACACAAAGATTTAATCTTAAATATTTAAATGGTATATTTAATTCAAAATTAATAAATTTTTGGCTATATTATAAAGGCAAAAAACAAGGTGAACAACTTCAGATAGATAAAGAGCCTTTGATGAAGATTCCTATTTACAAACCTAATCAAGATGAAGAAGATAAAATTGTTGCTATTGTTGATAAGATTTATGAAATAACAAATTCGGAAGATTATGTCGGAAACCAAGAAAAACAAAATGCTGTAAAAGAATACGAAAAACAAATTGACATAATTGTTTATAAACTATACGACTTAACCTATTCAGAAGTTAAAACCATCGATTCAGAATTTTCAATGTCAGAACAGGAGTATAATGATTACTCGTATTAATAAAATTGTTAGTAAAATTCAAGAAATTAATGGTGACGAATATGTAAAACTTATTCTTACTCATCAAGAATATCTTTATTTTAAATTAGATAAAAGATTTTTTTGTGTGAAAAATTCTGATACGAAAATTATATTCGATGATTTATGCTATGAAATGTGGCAAGATCTTGATGCAACAGTTATAGAAAACATATATGACGGTTATTTTAAAACTAAATTAAAAGATTTTATATTAGATATATATTTACGAGATGTTAAGATAGACGAAAACTCAATTAAATCATTTAAAAACCGTTTCTCAAAAATCTCAACCAATAATTATATGCTAATCTCAAAATTTTATGGAGTGAGTGTTGTTGATCCAAGAGGTTTCATTCAACTTGGAAACTACAAATTATGTAATTATAAGTATTACATCGATAATTATAGATCTGCTTATAATTTTCATGATGGATCATTTTCAGAAATTCCACGAGGTGAAATCGATAATTGTTTTATTATTCATGAAAATATACAAGCAATTGATAACAAAAAAGCAGAGTTTATTTTTTATAACAAAGTCGAACAATTTATAAACGCTCTATTATTTTGCACTTGCCTATGTACAGAACGAAATTCTTTAATTTCGTACAAAGATGAAAGTATAATGACACAATTTGTAATTCTAAATAAAGATGATAATTCTTGGAGGATGCCATCATCAAATAAATCTATAATTAATCCTATTTATGATTTAAAGCAAGAATTTTTTGATAGAGAAGATCTTTATAATTTATTTGTAAATATAGATAAATACGATTTATGCGATCTTGAAGAGAGAGTGCAAAGAGCCGTTGATTGGTATGGCTTATCAATGAGAAATAATAATCTTCAGCAACGATATACATTTTTAAGCATAGCTTTAGAGTCTCTTTTAAGTAATAAAAAAAACGGGCTTATGGATCAAAGCATAACCAACCGATTAAGAGAATATTCTGCATTTTTATATTCTGATGATAAAAACAAACGAAAAGAAGTATATGATGATTTGGGTAAATTATATAATCATCGTTCAAAAATATCTCACAGTGGCAAATCCGAAAACTTAAAATATAAAGATTATATGAGATTATTAAGTATTCTATACAAAGTTATTACTAAAGTAAGAGATTTAAGATGGTTTATCAACAGATAGCGATTTAACGGATTATATAAACAAATTAAAAGGTATTGGTGAGTAGTGTCTTTTGTATAAACACTTTCAAATATAGTGGATTATTATTGATATGTTAATTATAGAAAATTTTCTCAAAATACCTTGGCAATTTTTCTCAAACTTGTTGGTAATTTACAGAGTCAGAACCTCCGAGACGGCTGACCAAACCCGGCTGCCGCACCGCTTTATGCAAAACACCCCTCCTCAAATTTAAAACAAAAAAGCCTTTCAAAAGAAAGACTTTTAAGTGGCTGGGGCGGAAGGATTCGAACCTCCGAGATGGCTGGACCAAAACCAGCTGCCTTACCGCTTGGCGACGCCCCAATATTCTATATTTTGCTTACACTTGTATCTTATAAAATACAAAGTCGATTGTCAAGCTGTTTTTTGTTTTTCGTCGTAAGTAATTGCGACACCTTGAGCGACGGCGCAGACTTTAATCGGCGAGAAGATGTTGATTGAGGGTCTGAGCGAAGCTTTGACGTTTGCGTTGACAATCATGTTCGCGTGTTTGCTTGCGGACTGCATTTTTTTGACGGCTTTCCGCGAGGCTTTTTTGAGTTCGTTTTCGTAAACGCCGTCTTCTTTTTTGATGAATTTTTTTGAAGCGGCTTTAAGGTGAACAAACACGGACGGGCGCAAAGTAACTTTTCCCGTAACGTATTCGGTTTTTTTGACGGGCGAATTTTTTGTAATCACGACCGAATGGCACGAAATAGTGGGGCGCTTGCGCTCGCGTTCGAGCTGCGAAACCGTCGGAACCTTCTGCGGGCGACGTTTCGGCGCATTTTTTACCAATCCGAACCATGCCGTCAATATAAATATAGTCAATAAGACAATTGCATCCATATTCACCTTCGTTTAAAATAATAGCTTGACGACATGCCCGTTTCAAGCTTTTTTTTCGAATTTTTCGTTAATTTTTGTGTATCATGCATTATAAAAGGGTTTTCATGCTACACATTACTACACATTTAACTTAACATTCTTTTACATATCGAAAATCTGTTTGTTTTTGGTATAATTTTTTCAAAAAGGTGTTTAGAAATATGTTGAAAAAATCTTTTGAAAAACATCCCGAAATCATTACGTTTGTCTCGCTTGCGGTGATTTTGTTTTTTATTTTCATTGTAAATATCGGTTCATACCCGCTTATGGACATCGACGAGACCAGATATGCCTCAATGGCTCGGGATATGTTCAATACGGGCGATTTTACGACGCTTAAACTCAACGGAGAGTTCTTTTTCGAAAAACCGCCGCTTTATTTTTGGTTGGAATGCCTTTCGTTCGCGGTTTTCGGGAAGGTCAACGAGTTTACGGTAAGATTTCCCGTGGCATTGACGGGTTTTTTGTCGCCGATAGTGCTGTACTTTTTCGCGAAAAAATGCGTATCGCGTAAGTTTGCGTTTATTTCGGCGTTAATTCTGGCAACGTGCGCGGAATTCGTAATTCTCGCGAAGTTTTCGATTTTGGATACGATTTTGGCATTTTTCGTTCAATTATCGGTCGTTTCGGGATTTTTGACGTTTTTCGTTTCGGAAAAATCAAAAAAATACTGTTGGTGGGCGTTTTATGCGTTTTCGGGGTGCGCCGTTATGGCAAAAGGCATTCCCGGTGCGGCTTTGCCCGTCTCGATAATGTTCTTCGCTTCGATATGGTTCAGAAAATTCAAAGAAATTTTCAGACCTTCACACATTTTGCCGGGGCTCGCGTTGTTTTTCGCGATAACGCTTCCGTGGCACGTTGCGATGCTCAAAACGTATTCGCCGGCGTTTTTTAACGAATATATAATGAAACACCACATCGCGCGCTTTTTGAACTCCGAGTCGATAGGCAGAAAGCAACCCGTTTGGTTTTTCGCCGTAACCCTTTTGTGGGGGCTGTTTCCGTGGACAATTCCGTTCTTTGCGACACTCAAAAAACGGGTCAAAAAATCGTTCGGAATTTTTAAGAAACAATTCAAGACGGGAGAGTCGTCAAACGGGCAAAAATTCGCCGTTCTCAACCTTATCGGGGCAATCGTGACGTTTTTGTTTTTTTCGGCGTCGAGCACAAAACTCGTAACGTACATTTTGCCGATTTATTTCCTCGTTGCACCGCTGATAGCGTTCGTTTTCGACTCCTACACCGACAAAAAGCACGATTACGCGCTCGGAATCAACATTTCCTCGGGCATAACGGGCGGAATATTTTTCCTTGCGGGCATAGGCGCCGCTTTTGCAAAGTATTACCTCCCCGAACAACTTTTCGCGGACATCGCACCCGCTCAGCCCTTTTGCGTCGCGCTTTTCACGCTCTGCGGTCTTTTGATGACGATTTTCGCCGTCAAAAACGCTCAAAAAGCTCTGTTTGCGGTCTACGTAGCCTTTATGCTCCTGTTGTCATCCGTAGGCACGGGAATGTTTTTCAAAATCGACTACAAATTCGGTCAAGACGACCTCATCGCCTTTGCCCGCAAAGCCGAAGCCGAAAATCGCAATCTGGTTTCCTTCGGATTCGGAAGAAGATTTTCTTTGAATTATTATTATAACAAACATGTGAACTACATAATTTTTCCCGAATACGAAACTCTCAACTACGTTTTGAAGGACAAAAACACGGTCGTCATCGTCAAAAACAAAGACCTGCCCGACACGGAAAAACACGCAAAGTTCGAACAAATCGCCCAAGGGCGCAAATACACACTGATTAGAGGAATTTAACGCTTTGAAAATAATCGTAAACGCAGATGATTTCGGCATGAGCGCGACGGTCAACCAAGCCGTCGAAGATTGCCTCGCCAAAGGAATTTTGAACAGCACATGCCTCATGATGAACATGCCCGGCACCGCCGACGCTCTCAAGCGGCTTGCAAAATACGAAAAACTCTCGGTCGGAGTTCACCTGAACATAATCCAAGGCAGAACCGTCGACATCCACCCGGCGTTCAATTCGCTGCTTTACAACCAAGACGGCATTTTCCGCCACGGATTTTTCGGCATAATGCTTCGTTCGCTCAACGCCGAGTACATGCAGGAAGTCGAACACGAATTTCGCTCCCAAATCGAAAACATGATGAAGGTCAAAAAGCCCGACAGAATTGACTCTCACGTCCACGTCCACGCCATCCCCGCAATTTTCGACCTCGTTTGCAGGCTCGCCCGCGAATACGACATCCCCTGCGTCAGAACCCAGCACGAATTCGCCTACGACATCCCCGGCTTCGCCCACTTCTTCAGTCCGAAATACTACATAAATACCGCAAAAGTCCTGCTTCTGAATTTCTTCACATTTTTTAACAAATATACGCTCAAAAAATACGGGCTGAAATCCAACGACTGCGTAATCGGCGTCGGATACACGGGCATGATGACCGAAAAAGCGATAGCTTTCGGTGTTCGCGCCGCTCGAAAAAACAAAAAAGCAAATATTCTCGAAATAATCTGCCACCCCGACATCAATTCGATCAGAAAATCCAATTACACCGAATATAAGGCTCTTTTGTCCTCCAAACTGAAACGAAACTTGTCCTCCGCAGAATTCACTACCTACGAAGAAATTTCGGAAAACGTTTGACTTGAAAAATTGTTGCATATATAATTGATTCCGTGAGCCGGTATAGCTCAGTCGGTAGAGCAACTGATTCGTAATCAGTAGGTCGCAGGTTCGATTCCCGTTACCGGCTTTTTTAAAACAGGGTGCAAAAGCCCTGTTTTTGTTTGGAATACAATCGCCTGTTCAATGTCGACATACATTGTTCAAGACCGGTTACAGCAACGAACGGCTTCGTTTGCACGCGCCAAGCCGCAATGAACGGAACGCCCGGGTAGAAACCCCAACCTACATTGATTTTAAGATTTTGCAGATGTGCGCGGTTTTTTCGTTCTTGAAACTCCCGACAAGGAGCGCGTGAGTTCGAACGAAACATCCGAAATGAACGCCTTCGTTCGCTTGCACAACGCCGAGCAGCAAGAAAAGTTGGGGGTAGAAACCCCAACCTACGGTTATTTCAGATTATTGCTCATACAGAAAGGTTTCAAAACGGGAATTTTTCATCCTCCGAGAAAGGTTTGTCAGGCGTGAGCTACGATATTCATGAATTTTTATTAACCAAAAGAGACTAAAAAGCTTGCAGAACCTTGTTTTTCGTAGAAGTACAAAATTCTGCCGCTTCTCACTGATTTCTCTGAACCCCGGAAAAACGCGGTTTTGTTACGCAAGGACGGCGGGTTCGAACATTTCCCGTTCCGAAATTTTGTCGGTCGAAAGTTTTTTCAAAAACAGATTTCGGCGTTCCAAAATGTCGGTTAAAATGTCATATCGTTCATTTTCGCGGATTTTTTCGACGCTGACGGGTTCGTTAAATTTTACGCAAATATTTTCGTCGTCCGAAAATTTTGCGCGAATTACATTGGTGTCCGCTAAAATTTCGAGACCGCATTTGACAGTGCCCGTGTCGACGCAAAGGGCTTTTGCAAAGTCCGAAAGCGTTGATTTCCCTTGCTTGTGAGTTTGGCAAAACTTGCTCATGCCGGTCAATTTCGCTAAAAATTTGTCGGGCGAATTTTCTTCGTAGTCGGAATTGAGGAGGTAAACGGTTTTCAGTTGATTTCCGCGAAGGCTTCTCAAAATTTCGCTTGACGGCGGAAGGTCGTACAAAATGAGCGTTTGCACGTTTTTGTCCGTGTGGTGCCTGTCGACAAGGATTTTTTTGAGCGGTTCGAATTTTGATAAAAATTCGACGGACTGTTTTTTTTCGGCGAAAATTTTGACGCAAAAGTCGGTTTTTTCAATGTAGTCGACCAGTTTTTCGAGCGAAAAAGGTTTGTTTCGAAGGTCGGCTATTTTGAGCGGAACCCGCTTGTTTCGAGATTCGGTGAAGAAAATTTCCTGCGCCATCAGTTGTATCGATTCGACAGAATTGTAAGTGTTTTTTCTCGGATAGAACGCTATGTCGAGCTTTTCGCCGCGTTCTGCGTCGAAAGTCGGGCATTTCCATTTTATGCATTCAAAAATTTTGTCGTCGGAATTCAGGAAAATTTTGAGGTGGTTTGCGTTGTTGCCCATAAAGAAAAATCTTTCGACCGAACCTCCGATAACGAACAACGGTGCGGGATTTGCGGCTCCGAAAGGTTCCAGCGAGTCGATGGTCTCGAGAAGTTTTTCGTTGATTTCGTCGGCGGTGAGCTTCAGGTCGGCGTAAACCGTCGGAATGAGTGCTTCTCCGCCCGTTTGAGCGATGACCGCTTCACGCAACAATCGTTTGATTTTTTCAAACGAAACGACATTTGAATCGAACGAAAACCCGCCTGCGGCTTCGTGTCCGCCGAATCCTTTGAAGTATTCGCCGTTCGCTTTCAAGACTTCGTGAACGTTGATACCCTCGGGCGCGCGGCACGAACACCTGTAAAATCCGTCGTCCGAGCGCATTATGAACGCAGGAATGTTGTAATTTTCGACAATTTTCGCTGCGACGATGCCGATTATTCCGATGTGAAATCCGTCGTCGCAAATAACCGCCGCATGTTTGCGGTCCTCGGGGTTTTCGAGGATTTTTGAAACTTTTTCGTACGCCTCGTCGCACAAATCTTTGCGCAGTTTGTTGAGGTCGTCAAGCTCTTTCGCCAAATCCGCAAGTTCGCTCGCGTCCTCGGAGGTCAAAAGCCTGAATGCCGCCGTCGCGTCGGAAAGCCTTCCGCAAGCGTTAATTCGCGGAACTACGCCGTATGTAAGCGTTTCGGACGTGACTTTTTCAAAATTCGTAATTCCCGCTGTTTCGAGCAAAACTTTCAACCCCGGGTTTACTCCCTGTTTTATCAATTCGAGCCCTTTTGTAGTCAGGAAGCGGTTTTCGTCCGTCAGGGGGACGATATCTCCGACCGTGCCCAACGCGGCAAGCGGTAAAATTTCATCGATAAATTTCTCGTCGCCGAAATGCCGACAGAGCGCAACGCTTATTTTAAAGGCAATTCCCGCCCCGCAGAGGTTGCAAAGGCTTCGAATTTGCGCCGAAGTCAGAGTGTCGACAAGCTTCGTCCCCGCCTTCGGATTGATTATCGCGTACGCATCCGGCAGCTCGTCGGGTGCCTCGTGGTGGTCGGTCACGATTATTTGCGTTCCGAGACTTTTTGCCAAGCTTATCTCTTTGGTGTTCGAAATTCCGCAATCCACCGTGATGATGAGCTTTGCGTGCTCTTTCGAAATGAGATTTATTATCGCTTTCGTGTTTAATCCATGGCTTTCCGCGTCCCGAGAGGGTATGTACCTTCCGACGTTTGCGCCGAAATGTTTCAGCGTTTTGTATAAAATCGCCGTCGAGCTCACTCCGTCCGTGTCGAAATCGCCGTACACCACTGCCTTTTCGCCGGTCTCGATTGCCGAAATCAGCCGATTTAAAGTCTTTTCGCCGTCTTTAAATACCGAAAGCGGCAAAAACAAAGACTCGTCGGGGTTCAAAAATTGTTCCGCCTTTTCGTCCGTGTCAATTCCGCGTTGGACAAGAAGCCTTGCCAACAAAGGGTTTTCGCGATATATGGAAAGCTT
Organism: uncultured Candidatus Melainabacteria bacterium; assembly: GCA_934718085.1. Classification (GTDB taxonomy): domain Bacteria; phylum Cyanobacteriota; class Vampirovibrionia; order Gastranaerophilales; family Gastranaerophilaceae; genus CAKUZL01. Next base: position 35,108 of record CAKUZL010000011.1, on the reverse strand, counting down.
CTGCGCGCCTTCGTTCTTTCGGTATTTTAAAACTTTTTCCATTTATTCTTCTTCAAATTCGGTGTCGGGGTCGAAATCGTCGTCGTCAAAGTCGTCTTCAAGCCCGTCGTCGGGGTCTTCGTCGTTTTCTTTAATTTTGTTTACAACGATTTTTGCCATTTCTTTCGCAATTGTTCGTTGAGTTGCCTCATCTGACTGCTCCAGCATTGCGATTGCGGCACGCAAAGTTCTGTCGATGTCGTACCATCTGCTTTTTCCGCGGTTCACGAGTCCTTCGGAAACCGCGTCGATAATCTCTTCGACGCCCGAATACTCGCTGTATGCGATGTTGTGCTCAACGATAATTTTGATTATGTTCAGCGCGACCTTGATTTGCGTTTTGTCGTCGGAATGCTCGAGAGTCTTCATGGAGCGCGCCAAAACGGGGTCTTTGTCGTACCAGCGTCTTACGTTTTTGCCGTATTCTTCTTTCATAGCTTCTCCTTTATCCTTGTCTGAACGTTATACCCGTGTTATCGCCCGGATAGCGCCACTTTAAACATCCTTGCGGGCAAACGATTTTGCACGCGCCGCATTCCAGGCAGTTTTCGTATTTTACGGTCATTTTTCCGTTTTCGATTTTGTACACGCCCGCGGGGCAAACGTAGGTACAGTCTGCGGTTTCGCAAATTTTACATTTTTCGAAATCCGGAGAAAGGTGCGAAACGCTTCCCGGACGGCTTTTTACGGTAAAAAGTTTGTCTTCGATGCTTTTTCTCTTCATTTTCCGCCCCTCAAAACGTTAAATACAAGCGAAACCCCCTTTAATCCGTCTTTTACAAGATTTTTTAATCCTCTTTCTTTTATCGAGGTTTTTATGAAATTCCCGTAAAGCTCGCTTTTGGGCGTGTTTCCGACCGTGTTGAAAATTTTGAAAAATTCGTTTATTTTGTTCGGATAAAATGACAGCAAATCTTTTGCATTGTCGTGAACAAACGGTATCACGGGCTTGAAGGCTTTTATGTCTTTCAAAACGTAAGAATTTTCGAGCTTTTTTTTGTACAGCGACAAAGTTTTTTTGGAAAAATCATTCTTTTTGAAAGCTTCGATAGCCGTTTCCGCAGCGAAAATGCCGCTTTGTGCCGCGAGGTTCGTGCCTTCGAAGTTGATGTTGTTGATGAGCATGGCGGCGTCGCCCGCGAGCATTATTCCGTCGTCGAAAAGCTCGGGAACATCTTCTCCTTCGGGAAGCAGATGTGCCGAATACTCTATTAATTCGCCGTCTTCGACGATATTTTTGATAAACGGATATTCCTTGAATTTTTCGGACAATTCCTGCGGAGTGACTTTGTTTTTCGAAAATTCGTCGAGAGAAACCCCGAAACCTACCGCAACAGCGTCTTTGAAGGTGTAGACAAATCCCGCCGCGCAAAGTCCGTCGAGTGCGGCTCCGAAAATTTCGCATGCGCAACCTTGATTTTTTTCGAGCCCCAAACGGCTTTCAATCACGTCTTGAGGGAGTTTGAAGACTTCTTTCACTCCGAGCGCGATTTTCTTCGGCGAAAGATCTTTTCGCAAGCCCGCCTGCTTTGCGAGTATCGAATTTACTCCGTCCGCGACGATTACGATATCCGAGAAAAACTCTTCGCGAGCGGTTTTGATGCCGACGACTTTCATGCCTTTGTACAAAAGTTCTTCGACTAAAGTGTCGGGAACGAACGTTACGCCTGCTTCTTCGGCTTTTTTGACGCACCATTTGTCCCATTGCGAACGTTTTACGGAATAACTTACCGCAGAACCGTTACAGGCTGCGGGGTTTGGCGAATCGGGGTTGTTTGCGTACCGTATTTTGACAAACGAGTCGTCTGATGCCAAAACGTAGTCTTTGACGGTAATTCGGCGTTCTATCGGGGCTTCGGTTTCAAATCCCGGGTAAAGTTCGCAAAACGGGTAGGCGTAAATCGCGCCGCCGAACATGTTTTTTGCTCCCGCGAAGTTTCCGCGTTCGACCAAAACGACGTCAATTCCCGCGCGGGCAAGGGTTATCGCGCAAGCGCATCCCGCGGGACCCGCTCCGACGACTGTTACCTGCGTTTTGTTTGTGTTTGCCATTTTGCCTCACTTTCTTTGATTATATTATTCCTAAAGCGATTTTACAACCCCGCCGGGCGGTTTTTTCGGTTAATTTTTATGAATTTTTTGACGAGCGGCGTTTTTCGGCTCATAATGCGGGTATGAAACATTTTGCACTGAAATTTCCGTTGACGATTTTATGTTGCGCGGTCGGACTTTTCTCGTCCGCCGCGGAGTTGATTTACCCTCAATCCAATCCGTACCGCACTTCTTCGCCTGTTTCGTACATCGCGGGCGCAGTTAAAAAAGGCTCCGCGCTCAAAATTAACGAAAACTCAGTCAAAATCTACCCCAACGGCGGTTTTTGCTTCCCCGTTTCCCTGAATTTCGGCGAAAATACCTTTTCTTACGAAGAAATTTCCGCGGACGGCACTCAAAAAGATGTCATTAAAATTATAAGAAATTCCCCGTCGGTCAAAAAAGCCGTAAATCCTCCCGTTTACAAGGCTTTCCCCTCTGTTGCTCAGGCTGTCGTGACGACCGACGGCGCGCCGCTCAGAAACGGTTGCTCTTCAAACGGAGCAAGGCTTTCACACCTTCCCGAAGGTACTTTTCTTTTTGTCGAAGGCGAACAAAACAATTTTTTGAAACTTGCGATAAAAGACAGCTCAAATTCGTTTTGGATTAAAAAATCCGACGCAAAAATTCTTTACGATGTCGGAAATACCCCGAAAGCAAAGGTTTCGGACATCGACTTTTCGACAGACGACAAATTTGATTATGTTAAAATTAAAACCGATTTTCCTGTTCCTTTCAGAATTATCGAACACGGAAATGCTCTTGAAACAACGCTTTACGGAACTTCTCTTCCCGATTTTGTAAAAACAGAAAATTTGTCCGCAAATTTTTCTTCCGACGGGTTTTCAAATCTTAAATTTTCGGTTTGCGCAAAAGGTGTTCTTTGGGGCTACGAGGGGCTTTACGAGAACAATACATTCGTTTTGAAAATCAGAAAACCTCCGAAAGTCAACAAAAATTGCCCTCTTCAAGGTATTGTCGTCGCTCTCGACCCGGGACACGGCGGGCATGAAAAAGGAACGGTCGGGCTTACAAAAATCCCCGAAAAGACCGTAAATCTTGACATTGCGCAAAGATTGAAGACGTTGCTCGAAAATTCCGGTGCAACGGTCGTAATGACCCGAAACCACGATAAATACGTGGGTTTGTACGAACGTCCCGCGATTGCGAAAAAGCATGACGCGCTAATTTTGCTCAGTATTCACGCAAATTCCGTTGTCGACCAAAATCCGCTCATAAAGCACGGGACAAGCAGTTTTTACTATCATCCGCAAGCGAAAGCTCTCGCGACGATTATTCGCGACAATTCCGTGAAAGACTTAAATTTAAAGGATGACGGCTGCAGGTTCGCAAGTTTTGTCCTGACTCGCGAGTCAAATCCGATTTCGGTGTTGTTTGAAACCGCGTATATGCCCAATCCCGAAGAGTATACGGCTCTTTTATCGCCCGAATTCCGACAAAAAACGGCGTTAAGTCTGAAAAAATCGCTTGAGGAATATTTGCTCAAATACGGCGTTTTATACTAAAAAATCGGCTTGTCGCCGATTTTTCGTTTTCTATTGTTGTTGAAAGCTTTTTCTGATTTTGTCTTTGGTTCTCTCAAGCTCTTTGATTTTCTTTTCGGTATTTTTGACGTCGCGCATTTGAGCTTTGCGTTGTTCTTTGATTACGCGGTAGTTGTTGTCGGTTTCACTGTATTTTGCTTTGAATTCGACCAACTTGTCTCGCAATTCGACCTGTGCCGATTCTATTTGGTAAATTGCGTTTTGAAGGCTTCCTTGTCCGCTGTCGTCGGGCGTTTTGACCGAAGAATTAACCGAAACTGAGTTTGATGTTTTCGCGGCTGTCGGTACGGGGGCGGAAGTCGTTGTATAGCTTGAGTTTGCGGCAGCTACCGAAACGGGATAGTCGACGGCGTCGAACACGAGTCCGTCCGTCAAACCGGGAAGCCCCGAAAACGTTACGATTGCGGCCGTCAATGAAAGAAATAATGTCTTTTTCATGGTGTTACTCCTTAATAAAGTTCCGTTTTAGTATTAAACACCGGTTTTCGGCAAAACAAATCCTCCGTTTAAATTAAAATTTTTTGTGGTAAAATTGTTCGGTAACGGTGGAAATATGCTGAATTATTTCGAGAACAACGAAAAATTTGCGGGGGCGAAAAGCCTGTTAAAACGAGGGTTGTCGTTTTCGGCGTCGGGGCTGTCTGCGTGCGGAAAGCTTTTATTTACGGCACTTTCGTCGGATGTTCAAAAAATTTTGTTCGTGACCGATTCCGAGCAGTCCGCGCTCAGGTACAAAAATGACCTGAAAGTGCTTTTTGGCAAGACTTCGCGGATTTTTTCGTATAAGACGACGGGGTTTTACGATTGTACTCTGCCGAATTTGTATGATTATTCGTCTCAAATCGAAACGATAAGTTCTTTGGAGTCCGAAAATATCGTTATTGCGCCGTTAAAGGCGTTGCTCGAAAAATTTCCGACGCGCGAATTTTTGAATGAAAATTCGATAACCCTGAATCTCGATGACGAAACCGACACGGTCGAGCTTGCGGCAAAACTGACTCAAATCGGTTATAAACGCGCAATCACGGTGACCGACCCGGGCGAATTCGCGCTTCGAGGAGACACCGTCGACATTTTTGCGGTAGGCGAAAACCCCGTAAGGATTGAATTTTGGGGCGACACTATTACCGATTTGAGACTTTTTAACCCCGAAACTCAGCGCAGTATCGGCAAAATCACCGAATTTACAATTTTACCGATGAGTAAATTTTTGAAAAATCCGGAAACGGACGAGACGATTTTAAAAAATCTTAAAACGTCGTTTCCTTTGTTGTTAAAGGATTTTGAGGATGAAGAAAAGGACTTTCTTCGCGAAAAATACGAACAAATTTGTTCGGAATTGGCATCGGGCGCGGATTTTGAGGGCAAAGACTATTTCGAAGGTCTTGCGGAAAATCCTTTAAAAACCCTTATTGAACAGCTTCCCGAAGATTTTACGATAATTTTTGACGAGTATGAAAGTTTGAAATCCGCATACGAGCGGCTCGACAAGCTTGAAACGGAAAAATATCTTCAAAATCTCAAGCTTCCGGGGACTTTGCCTCTGGAAACCCTTAATCACGCGACGTTTGAGGATTTTTTGCGTTCCGTGAAAGGGAAACACAAGGTCTTTTCGGACAATTTTATCAATTCGGAAGCCGAGAAGACGTTCGAGTTCGAAACCGCTGCCGCGCCTTTGTTTTCGGCAAACACCGAGGCTTTGGCGGTTTATGTCGACGAATATCTGAAAAAAGGTTACAAAACAATAATAGCAACGGATTACGGGAAGCGTGTCGAGGAGATTTTGTCCGATTACGAAATTCCGTTCGGCGAAAATTTCGGAGACGGGGTGCTGATTACGGGAAACATTGCGCTTCCGGGGTCGGTGCTTACGGATTTCGAAACGGTAATTCTCTCCGACAGAGAGCTTTTCAACAAGCGTTCGGCGGAAATCAGCGCGGCAAAAAAGGTTTACCGCAAAGAATCCGTAACCGACCTGACCCCGGGCGATTACGTCGTTCACGACATTCACGGTATAGGAATTTTCGTCGGGATGTCGAAACAGACCGTCGACGGCATGGAAAAAGACTATTTGACCATCGAATACGCCGGAAAAGACAAACTGTACATGCCCGCCGAGCAGATAAACCTTTTGTGTCCGTATAGAGGCGCGGGCGCGCAAAGACCGCCGCTTTCAAAGATGGGCGGAACCGATTGGGCGAACATCAAGTCGAAAACGAAAAAATCCGTCGAAGAGGTCGCGTTTAAGCTTCTGAATTTGTATGCAAAGCGCGAAACGGTCGAAGGGTTCGCGTTTGAGCCCGATACCCCGTGGCAGTTCGAAATGGAAGAGTCGTTTCCGTATACCGAAACACCCGACCAACTCAAGGCGATAAACGAAACAAAAGCAGACATGGAGCTGCCGAAGCCCATGGACAGGCTTATTTGCGGCGACGTGGGATTCGGAAAAACGGAGGTCGCGTTGAGGGCGATGTTTAAGGCGGTTATGTCGGGCAAACAGGTCGCAATGATAGCTCCGACAACGGTTTTGACCCTCCAGCATTACAACGTCGTCAAAGAAAGACTCGCGCCGTTTCCCGTCAAAATCGAGATGTTTTCGAGGTTTAAGACTAAAAAAGAAATTAAAGAAGGACTCGAAAAACTTGCCGCAGGCGAAATCGACATTGCGGTCGGAACACACCGTTTGTTCAAAGATGACGTCTATTTCAAAGATTTGGGGCTGCTCGTTGTTGACGAAGAACATAAATTCGGCGTGAAAGACAAAGAAAAATTGAAAATGCTCAAGAAAAACATCGACATTTTGAGCATGTCCGCAACGCCGATTCCGCGAACGCTTTACATGTCGCTCTCGGGAATACGCGATATGAGCGTGATTACGACCCCTCCGACGGAAAGACTTCCCGTTAAAACTTTTGTCGGAAAATTCGACGAAAAAACTCTGAAAAACGCCGTAAACTACGAGCTTGAGCGTGACGGGCAGATTTTTTATCTTTACAACCGTGTCGAAACCATCAACGATTTTGCGGCGTATTTGCAAAAACTCGTTCCGACGGCGAAAATAGCCGTGGCGCACGGGAAAACTCCGAATACCGAACTCGAGAAAATTATGTTCGATTTCAGAAACGGTGCGTACGATATCCTGCTTTGTACCGCAATCATTGAGTCCGGGGTCGATATCAAAAACGCAAATACAATGATAATCCACGACGCCGACAGATTCGGGCTTGCTCAGCTTTATCAGCTTCGCGGACGGGTCGGGCGATATGACCGACAGGCTTATTGCTATTGCTTTTACAGGGAAAACAAAGAGTTGACTCAAGACGCTCTGAAACGGCTCGAAGCCGTGAAACAGTTCTCGTCGTTCGGAAGCGGCTACCAAATTGCTCTGAAAGATATTGAAATCAGGGGTATCGGCAATCTTTTGGGCACAAAACAACACGGAAAAATGTTCGCGGTCGGGTTCGACACCTACTGCTCGCTCCTCGAAGACGCGGTCGCCGAGCTTAAAAACATCAAACAAACGAAGTTAAAATCGTCGGTAATCGACATCAACGTGACGGCATACATTCCCGACAACAGAGTCGGTTCAAAAGAACAAAAAATGGCGGAATACCGTAAACTTGCGGCGATTTCGTCTCTCAACGAGCTCGACGACATCGTTGCCGAGTGGAAAGATCGTTTTGCAAAAATCGAAGAGCCCGTCGAAAATCTTATAAAGCTCATCAGATTGCGGCTTTGCGCAACAAGAGCAAGGATAAAATTCGTCCGCGAAACAGGCTCGGTTATCAGAATTTACACGGATTTTTCCATGCCCGAACTTCGAATAATTCGCTCGAAATTGCCCGCAAATGTTGCGAAATTAATCAAACCGACAATGCTCCCGAAAGGCTGCAACGAAGGCACTACCGCCCTTCTTTTGTCCGCGGGCTCGATGAATTTTGATGAAATATTTAACATATTGACCGATTTATTCTATACTGTATTTAAAATAATATCCGAATATGAAAAACAATAAGGAGAAAATTAATGAAAAAATTAGCGAAAATTCTTTCCGTTGCGGCACTGTCAACGGTTTTGCTGACCGGATGCGGACTTGACAAAAAAGATGTTTTGTTTACCGTAAACGATGTTCCCGTAACGAAAAAACAATATAACGAAAACTTCGAACTTGCGGCAAAGCAACCCATTTTTGCCCAAAACGGCGTGGATATAACCAAAGACCCCGATTCTTTCATGGGTCTGATGATCAGAGAACGTGTTGTCGACGAATTAATCGTCAAAACTTTGCTCGACAACGAAATCAAAAAACAAAACATTAAAGTCGACAAAGCCGACGTTGACAAGGAAATCGAAGGCATTATCGAAAAAATCGGTTCGAAAGAAAAATTTAACGAAATGCTCAAGCAAAACAACGTTTCGACCGGAAAATTCAAAGAAGACCTCGAAGAACAACTCAAAATCCAAAAATTGGTCGACGGTCTTTCGATTGTAAAAATCTCCGACTCCGACGCCAGAAAATTCTACGACGAAAACCCCGATCAGTTCAGATATCCCGACAAAGTTAAGGCTTCTCACATTTTAATCGCTTTCAATCCCGAAGCCGCAAAGGCTGAAATAGCAAAGGATTCCTCCCTTACTCCCGCGCAGGTTTCGGAAAAAGTCAACGCGATGAAATCCGCTAAACGCCAAAAAGCCGTCGAAATCTTGAACAAAGTCAAAGCCGACCCCTCGAAATTCGAGCAGGTTGCGCGCGAAAGCTCCGAAGACCCCGGCAGCAAGGCTAAAGGCGGAGATTTGGGCTACTTTGCAAAAGAAGAAATGGTGGAACCCTTCTCGAATGCGGCTTTCTCGCAAAAGCCCGCTACCGTCGGGAATATTGTGGAAACTCCTTACGGCTTCCACATTATAATGGTTAAAGACCGCGTTGCGGCAGGCGTTCAACCGTTCGAAAAAATTAAAAACGACCTCAAAATTTACCTCGAACGCCGCGAAAAAATGACGGTTTTCTCCAACCTCGTCAAAAACCTTCGCGAAAATGCCAAAATCGAATACCTCGACCCGGCTTACGATGCTCAAAACATCCAAAAAGAAATTAAGGAAAAACTTTCGACTCAGGCTCAAGGCGCACCCGTTCCCTCCGAAAAGCCCGTCGTTAAGAAAAAATAACATTCACGAAAGGCGCGGCGTTTTTACCGCGCCTCTTTTTTAATTTTTATCCCGGCAGCAGACGCCGCTCATCCCGCGATTTAAGGAGATTCCCGCCCATGAAACTTGTTTCGAAAACTCAATTGTCTCAAATCTTAACAAAACTCCGCAACGAAAAGAAAACAATCGTTATGACCAACGGTTGCTTTGATATTTTGCACGTCGGGCATGTGCGGTATTTACAAAAAACAAAGACTTTCGCGGATGTTTTGATTTTGGCTCTGAACTCCGACAAATCCGTCAGAGCGATAAAAGGCGAAGGTCGCCCGATAAACAACGAAAACGACCGCGCCGAGGTGTTAAGCGCGCTCGAATGCGTCGATTACGTCGTTTTGTTTGACGAAAACTCGCCGGCGGAGCTGTTGAAATTCGTGAAGCCGGACATTTACACAAAAGGCGCGGATTATACGCTTGAAACTTTGCCCGAAACCAAAGTTGTGCAAGGTTTCGGCGGACGAATAGAGTTTATCGATTTTGTCGAAGGAAAATCGACGACGAATGTTATTGCCCAAATCAAGAAAAATTGAGATTTCTCACTGTTTTAAAAATTTTTGTCGACAGGAACAAAACGGCGAAAACGGCGAAAACATCGAAAATGTCGTTTTTCTTTGCGCCGGCATTCCTTCGCCCCACCATGTCAAATTGCAGGACTTGTCGGGGGAATCCCGGTTCATGTGTCGATTTTAGAATTTCTTTAATTCGAAAAAGTTTTGACCCGTTTCTTAGTATTGATCCACAAAAACAAATCGTTCACTAAGCCTTGTTACACGTTGTTTGAGTATAGAAAATATTTTTCGGTTCAACCGGTGGTCTTTGCTTCAGGTTCATTTTTTTGCCGAAATTTCGATTTGATGGGTTGCTTGAAAATTGCTCCGTAAAAATCGCACGCCGGTTTCGTATATGGATTTTGGAAACCCGCATCGTGCGGCGGTTTTCGGAGTCGAAATTCAACGGTTTCATTTAATAATATTGCCGCGTCGGAGCATGCCCGCTTGCGTTGTTTTTCGTCTTCTCGAATGTTAAAACCGTAAAAAAGAAAGGAATTTTTTATGAAATCATTTACAACTTTTGACTTGCAATACGCGCACAGATTTTACGGATTTAGAGGCGAAGCAAGGTATCTTCACGGGCATACGGGCACTTTGACCATTGAGGTCGAAGATTCGATTAACGAGGGCGTAAATATGGTTTACCCCTGTAACGAAATCAAAAAAGTCGCGTGGAGTCTGCTTCAAAATTTCGATCATGCTTTGATTTTGCGCGAGGATGACCCGATTTTGCCGATGATTTTCGAGGTTTACGAAAAAGAAGGTATAAAAAACGGTTCGCCGCAAAACACGACGAAGGGTCCGAGTTTTAAAACCGAGCTTGCCGCGGCTTATCCCGATTGCAGAGTAGTCGTTACGAAGGAAACCATGACGACCGAAGGCATGATAAAAATTGTCTACGAGCTTTTGAAAGACAAATTGAATATCTCGAAAATAACGTTCACCAGCGGCGATAACGCCGCATGCGAAGAATTTCGACCGGGCAAAACAATCGAAAGATGCCCGAGGTGCGGAGTTTCGCTGAACGAAAACGGAATTTGTCCCAAATGCGGATACAAAAAACCGTAACGGCTGGCTTTGCGGGCGGAGATTGTGATTTTCATCGTCATGCGGTGTCGAAAATTTGTCGTTGCCTCGGTTAGTGCCGTGTAAATCGGTGATTAAGATTTTTGTTGTTCGTTTGGTGACGGAAATGAAGATAAACCGCGTCGTTCGGTCCGAGAATTCCGTTAAGCGAGTCGAAATAAACGCGTAAACAAATAAAAGGGGGAAGCGCAGTCATAATACTCGTTTCCCCTTTTTGTAAGTTTAAAAAGAATTTTCGGGAAGGGGAAAAAGCCTTCTTTTCGGGCGGAAACGGGAACATACTCAGCCGATAAAAAACGCCGAAATCTCTCGATATTTTTTGCCGGTGCCCTTAACTGCAATTCGACCGTTATGACGGAACGGCAAAATTCCTTGATGTTTTTGTTTTTACCGTAAAAAAAAGAGGAGGGAAAAAGTTATTGGAGACATCCCTCCCCGTAAAAAGTAATAAACTTACCGTTACCGTATAAACGGCAGCCGGTAAGGAGAAAAAAATCTTAAAAATTTTTGTAATTCGGTAATTATTTTTTCGAACAAAGCGGCGAAAATGTTTGTCGGTATTTGTTTATCGGGAATTTGCGATGTTTTGTTTGCAATGTCTTGAAATTTGTCTTCGAATATGGTGACGACTTTGTGGGTATTTTTGTCGTAAGGGATTATATACCATACGTTTTGAAACTTGTAACGATATCTCGTGACGCGGTTTGACTGTTTGTTCAACAAGTAAAAATTTTCGTCAAACTCCCTGTTTCGAATTCGCCGTTGAACGGATTTTCTGTCAACCTGAACGCCCAATCTTTCTTCGCACCGTTTTTTGAAGTGGTAGGTTTGATTTTCCGCTTTTGTGTTTCGATGTTTTCTCATATACTTCCGTCCTTTACGAAAATATTATAAAATATCTGTGCGTCAAATTCGGACGCACTTGTTGCCCGGCAGTTGCCGGGTATATTTTGTGCGAAATTTTCGGCAAATTTAACGGAATAACAACATTCGATAACCGTGTTTTTTGTATAAAAACGCTGATTGCGGATTTATGAAAACGAACAGAGCCTTTTTGCGCAATAACATTTAAAAACCTGTTTCGATTCAATGCGCAAAAAAGAGCCTTTGCGGGCTCTTTTAAATGGCGGGACCGACGAGGCTCGAACTCGCGACCTCCTGCGTGACAGGCAGGCACTCTAACCAACTGAGCTACGATCCCGTATTCAATTTTGATTACTCTTCTATTATATCCGGACAAAAAAATTTTGCAACTAATTTTTTTCGAACGTTTTTTCTTTTTTATTGCGGGTTTTTTATGTTTTGTTTATAATCGAAAGTAATCAGCGTAAAAGAACAAGAGGCTTTTTATGAATAAGTATTTGTTGGAAATCGGAACGGAAGAGTTGCCTTATAAGTTTATTCCCGAGGCAATTTCGCATTTGAAACGGGAGTTCGAAAAGTTTTTGAGCTCGAATAAGCTCGAATTTACGGACATAAAGACTTTTGCGACCCCGAGAAGGCTTGCCTTGATTGTGGAAGGGCTTCCTTCTCGCACGCAGGACGTTACGAAAACCGTAAAAGGTCCTCTTGCGACCATAGCGTTCAAGGACGGCAATCCGACTCCCGCGGGGATGGGGTTTGCAAAGAAAAACGGACTTTCTCCCGAAGATTTGACTGTGGAAGACGGATACGTCGTCGCGAAAATCGAGGAAAAGGGGAAATCGATAAAAGACCTGTTGTCGGGCAATGTCGCCGATATTTTGAAAACGCTGAACGGTTCGCACTTTATGCGTTGGGGAACTCACGAACATAAGTTCCAACGCCCCGTAACCACGCTTGTTTCGCTGTTTAATGACGAAATCGTTCCCGTGGAATTTTTTGTTAAAGCCGGCAGAATTTCGCGCGGACACAGGTTTGCGGACAAAAAAGAAATCGAAGTTACCGTAGACGGCTACGAAAACGAGCTTTTGAGCGTCAACGTCATTGCCGATGCCGAAAAAAGAAAAGCGAAAATCGTTGAAACCGCAACCGAAGCCGCAAAATCGGTCGGCGCGCGTATCGAGTTCGACGATGATTTGCTCGACGAGGTCACTTACCTCACGGAATGGCCCGTTCCCGTCGTTTGCGATTTCGACGAAAAATATTTGAAAATCCCCGAAAAGGTTACCGTTACGGTCATGGCGGTTCATCAAAGATATTTTCCTCTTTACAAAGACGGAAAATTGCTTAACAAATTTGTTACAATGGCTAATTTTGTCGGAAACGAAGGGTTCGAAAACATCAAAGCCGGCAACGAAAGAGTCGTTACCGCAAGGCTTGAGGACGGAATTTTCTTCTTCGAAGAAGATACCGCAAAATCGCTCGAATCTTACGTCGAAAACCTCAAGGGCGTGACTTTCCAAAAAGGCATGGGCTCGCTTTTCGACAAAACCGAAAGAATTATCAAACTTTCAAAATCAATCGCGAACGAGCTCAAAATCGATTCGAAATCGATTGAACGTACCGCAAAACTTTGTAAAGCCGACCTTGCGACAAGTCTGGTCTTCGAATTCACCGAACTTCAAGGGTTCATCGGAAGCGATTACGCACGTTGTTCGGGCGAAGACGAAAATGTTGCGGAAGGCATAAAAGAGCATTATTTCCCTCTTAACGCGACTTCCCCGATTGCAAAAGGCATTGAAGGTAAAGTCGTCGGAATTGCGGACAAAGTCGATACTGTGACGGTAAGTTTCGCAAGCGGCGCGAAAATCACGGGCTCGCAAGACCCTCTGGGCGTAAGGCGCGCAACTTTGGGCGTTTTGAAAACCGTTCTCAACGGTGACGTCAATGTCGATTTGTCGAAATTGATTAAATTCTCGATTGAATTGTTGCCCGTGAAAACCGAAAATCCCGACGAGCTCTTCAAAAAGATTTACGATTTTTACGTTCAACGCTTGATTATTCTGCTTTCCGACGATTTTAAAACCGAAATTCTTACGGCATGCACAAATGTTGACGTGCTCTCCGATTTGAAAGGCTTTGTCGGCAAGGCTGCCGCACTCTTAAAAATAACGAATTCCGACGGATTCGAAAAACTTTCCGAAGCTGCGGGACGTGTCATCAGAATTATTAAAAATAAAGAAATCGACGCAGAACCCGAAGAAAAATATTTTGTCGAACCTTGCGAAAAGGAACTTTTCGAGTTCTTGAAATCGGTCGAAACAATTGACCCCGGAAAGACCGCAAAAGCTCTTGTTTCGGGCACGGACAAAATCAATGAATTTTTCGATAAAGTTTTGATTATGGACAAAGACGAAAATATCAAAAATAATCGGATAAAACTCTTGACATACGCGAAATCGAAATTCGATTTTATCGCCGACTTTGCAAAATTGTGTGATTTTTAGCCCGATTTTGCGACGATGATTTCGACCGTATTGTAGAAAATTTTACGGTCTCAAATCGACGAGCGGAGAAAAATGTTTCGAAACGTGTTTTTGATGTTGATGAGGGCGGCGCGTCGCGCCGCCCTCGTGGCATTTTGTTCTTATTCCCGAGTTGCAAGTAAGTTGTCCCGTCCGTATGGCGTTTTTTATCCTCATTCCGGAGTCGCGCGCCCGCATTCTCAAGTTGTCCCGCCCGCAGGGTGTCCCCCTCCGTTTTACATTTCCCCGGCATAAATCCTGCCCACAGACCTAAGACATATCGCCCCTGTGTCACAATTTTGAGCCGTTGTTGCGTGCTGCTCCCGGCGGCTCAACGGACGTCCTGCGCGCAACTTCGAGTTGTACTGTCCGTAAATCCGAACCCGCAGCGAAGTGATTTTAAAATGACTTAAACTGCTTTCAAAACGGTGCCGTCATTGAGACATCCGTTTTTGTCGACAGTCCGAAAATCACGCAAAACAGGGACGCTCAACTTTTGCGGATTTTGTCATTTCTTCGCAAAACACTTCCGCAAAACATCTCCGCGATATTTCAAAAACGTTGAAAACGAAAACGGCGTAAAGTCAGGCTTGTGTCGGAACGGGGCGAGCAAGGAAAATATTCGGGTCGACGATTGCATTCGCTTTAAAACCGGGGGTAAAGTTTTCTCCGTTGTTTTCGGGAGTGTCGAACATATCTTTTTTGTACGCGTCCATTGCCGCTTTTATTAAACTTTGGCGTTCGGCGTAATCTTTTCTCATGTTATTGAGCATGTTTCCGCCGATACTGAAAATCTTTGCGCTGCCGAGACCGAGGGCGATTGCCAAAGGTGCCGACCACATAAGCGACGAGCCGACAATCGACATTCCGATACCGCCGAGAACGGGGATTCCCAAGGTCAAAGTCTTTGAAATCCGCTTATCGTGGTCTTTTTCTCCTAAAATGTTTGCCCCGAGAATTACGGACGAAATACCGAATGCGTTTATTACGTCGGTCGTTGCCGAGCCCGTCGCAAGTTCCGCCATCTTGACGATAAACGGCGAACCTTCGTATGAGTTGGCTTTCGTGAGAGTTTTCAAAACGGCGGCTCTTTGTTTTTCGAACGATTTTATCTCTTTGTCCGTCGCGCCGCTCGATTTCAATGCGGCAATCGCGGCGTCGATTTTTTCCATGATTTGGGTTCTTGCTTTTTCCAAAGCTTTGTCGGTCGATTGGATAAGTGCCTTTGTTTCGCGGTTTACAACGTATTCCGACAAATTTTCTTTCGATGTCAGGAAGTCCAAGCCCATTTTCGAATTCAGTCCTTCACTGAATTTCGCGGAGAATTTTTCGACCTCGTCGTAACGCGTTGCGCGGGCTTTTTTGGAGAAGTTTTCTCCGAAAATTTTCATAGCCTCGTCAATGTGTTTCGAAGCCGCTTCGCCCTTTGCTCCGAGGCGTTTCAGGGGTACGTAGAAGTTTTCGATTTTGTGCCGTCCGAGCGAGTACGCCGTGTCTATCGTTAAAATCGAGATGTCGCGATAAATATTTCTGCATCCGTCGATAAAAGCTCTGCCGAATTTGTTGTCGCCCAACGTCAAAACTTTTTCGGCGATTTTGTCCTTCCAAACGTTGAAATTACCCGTGACCGCCGAGAAAATATCGATTCCTTCTTTCGATTTTTGTGCGACTTTGCCCAAAGTCGTATCGGGGTTTTTCAGGTTCGCTCTGATTTTTTGCATGTCGAACAACTCCGATTTTTCCATCCAATCACCGATTTTATTGAAAAACTTTTTAAACGACGTCCCCGATTTCGAAGCACTTGTCAAAAGCAGGTATCCTCCCGCCAGTATAACCGCGCCTCCCGCCGAATACAACAAGCCTTTCATTGATTTTTTCTTTTTCGGTTCTTTGCCCGTAAGCGAAACATCGCCTTGTGCGGGTTGTGCCGGCGTTTGTGCCGTTTCGGGTTGTTCGGTTTGTTGTTCGTGCGAAGTAATGTGTGCCGAAATTTGAGCGTTTTCGGGAATTTGAGGCTCCGTCGCGACCGTTGTTTTGACAAATTCGTCGGGCAAAGCTGCGGGCATGCCCGGTTTTGAAGGCAGATTAAGCGGGTTGGAGCCGAAAACGGGCTTTTTGACTCCAATTTGGGGATTATTCATATTTACGCTTAAACCGTTACTCATACATTAATAAAAACACAAGAATAAATATTTTTGCGTTTTTTGAGGTTTTTTGTAAAATTTTGTAACAATTTTTTAATCGATTGTTTTATCATCCGTCTTTGCCGAGCGTTGCCGCGACGCTTGCCTTCGTCACCCATATCCGACGCCCGATGCCCGATGCCCAATGCCCGACGCCCGACAAGCGACAAACGGGTCGAATTTCCGGCGCAAACGAAAAAGCCCGCAAAAAGCGGACTTTTCGCATTTTAAAATTAATTTTACTCTGCTAAAACAGAATTTTTCCGAGAATTGCGACCAAAACTTTTTGGAGCATTCCCAAGACCAAAAACGCCACAATCGGAGAAAAATCAAGTCCCGAAATCGGAGGAATCAGCCTTCTGAACGGTTCGAGAATCGGTTCCGCGACGTCCGCGATAAATTTAAAAGGTTGTTTGTACCAATCAACCTGCGGAAACCACGACAAAAGAATTCTCAAAATCAAAATCCAGATGAGGACGTTGAAAAGTTGATAAACCGTACCGAAAATCAATGCGTTCATAAAAAGTGCCTGCCCTTTCCTACGAAGTCTTTGTTGTGTTCATGCAATCGCAGTGTTCGCGGGTTGCGGGGGTATTTTCGAGGATTGTGAGAAGCATTTTTTTGAGGTTTTCGATGTTGTTTTTGAAAACAGCCGTAACCGCTTGGTGTGTAACGGGGGGTACGTCTCCGACGAGACCGCAGTCGTGGTCGGTGACAAGTGCAATGGAAAGCGGGCACATATCGCATTCTTTGACAAGGTAAACTTCGGGATATTGAGTCATATTAATGATATCCCAGCCCTGACGCGTGAAGAATTGCGATTCCGCTTTTGTCGAAAATCTCGGGCCGTTGATGGTTACAACGGTTCCTTTTTCGTGAACTTCAATTCCGTTTGCTTTAGCCGCATCGATGGCTATTTTGCGCATTTCGGGGCAGAAGGGGTCTGCCGCGCTCGGGTGAACGCAAACGGGACCTTCAAAGAAAGTGGCTTTGCGTCCGTCCGTCCAATCGACGAACTGGTCGGCGATGACGAAGCTGCCGGGTTTGATGTGAGCCTGCAAACTTCCCACCGCGCAAGGCGAAATGACTCTTTCGCAACCCAAAGACTTCATAGCCCAAACGTTTGCTCTGTAGTTCACGGTATGAGGCAAAAATCTGTGATCGAGCCCGTGTCGCGGAAGGAAAGCGACTTTGTGACCCGCAATGGTACCGACTTTAATGACGTCGCTCGGATCGCCGTAGGGAGTGGAAATTTTCAATTCCTTCATGTCGGAGCATCCGACTTCTTCAAAAAATCTGTAAAATCCGGTTCCGCCGATAATACCGATATCTGCTTGTTTTTCGCTCATAGCACCCTCTCTTTCTTCATTGTTCGTTAAGAATACCACAATCACGAAACTTTCTCAACCCTGCAATTCCATTTTTCGGATGATAACAAATCTTTACAATTTTGCTATACTCGGCGGGTAAAATGACGAAGGGATATAAAAATTTATGGCAAAGCCTTACAAGAGTAATTTGAAATTTACGGAAGAGAGCTTCGTGCAGGGCGCAGAGGCGTCAAACCCCGCGAAATTCGGTCGAAACGAGCGCGGTCTCAAGGTTGCGACGGTTCCCGACATAAAATGTAAGCCTTACAACGATATAAATTTGCGTGAGTGGAAAAATTACTCTCACATCAAAACCGACACGTGGTGGGAGTTTGCGGCGCGCGACAAAAGCGGAAAGCATTCCAACGAATATCACGGAAACTACATTCCTCAGCTTGCGGAGCAGTTTTTCGAACGCTTTACAAAAAAACGCGATATCATTCTCGACCTGTTTTTGGGTTCGGGAACGTCCGCAATTCAGGCTGTCGAGATGGAAAGAAGATGTATCGGGGTCGAACTCAAAGACGAGCTTGCCGAGCACGTAAGGCGAAAATTTACCCCTAAAGAAAACGTTACCGAAGTCAACGTAATTACGGGCAATTCCGCCGACGAGGCCATAAAAGACAAAATCGAAGCCAGACTTGAAATTATGGGGCGCGAAAAGGCTCAGTTTCTGGTTTTGCACCCTCCGTACGACGACATCATCAAGTTCTCCGACAAAAAAGAAGATTTGTCGAATTGCTCTTCGCCCGAAGAATTTTACGACATGTTCGAAAAAGTAGCTCAAAACGGGTTTGAAATGCTTGAAGACAACCGCTTTGCGGCATTGATAATCGGTGACGAGTACAAAGACGGCGAATGCAAACTGCTTTCGTTCGAATGCGCCGAAAGAATGAAAAAAATCGGATTCAAGCTCAAAGGCGTCATCGTGAAAAATATCGAAGGCAACGAGCGCGCAAAGGGAAAAACCGCGAATTTGTGGCGTTACAGGGCTCTGAACGGCGGATTTTTCATCTTCAGGCACGAATACATTTTCATTTTCGAAAAACCCGCTTGCAAAAAACGAAAAAAAGACTAAAATAATGAGTATGAAAAAAAGAATACCGTTATTGTTTATGACACTCGCAATGTCCGCCGCGACGGCGTTTTCCGCCGATTATGCAACGGGCATGCGTTTGTATAATTCGGGCAGCTACATTCCCGCAAAAAATGAGTTCAAGCAGGTTTTGGACAAAAATCCGCAAGACCTCAACGCGCGCTATATGTACTGCCAAACCCTCGTAAAAACGCGCGATTTCGAGACGGCGATTACCGAATATAAAACAATTATCCTTCTTTCGCCGAACTCGAGAGTCGGCGAGCTTTCGAAACAAGGCTTGAAGCTCGTCGAGGATTATCTTGCGAACCAAAAAACGGTTCTCTCGGGCAGTGCCGCAAAGCCGGATTACATCGAAAACGCTTACAGAAACGGCATGAAGTACACCTGGAAAACTCAAAACGTAAAACTTTACATCGAGCCCGGGTTGTACAAATCCCTTACCGCGGCGGCTTTTCGCGAATGGGCCGGGTCTTCGGGCGGCGCGATAAGCTTTTCGGGCGTTTCCGACCCCGATGATGCCCAAATAAAGGTCTATTTCCCGAAATTCGTCGGATACCCCGACGATGCGACTCAGGAAAACGGAAATTGCTCGTGCTCCTACGCTAACGGCACAATTTCCGACTGCACGGTCGAAATTTATTCGTCCGACGAAAACGGCGGCAGAATTCCCGCCGAAAAACTTTATCACACCATGCTTCACCAAGCAGGTCACGCACTCGGAATTGCGGGTCACAGTGTAAATCCCGCCGACGTGATGTCGAGAAATTCCAAAACTCCGAAAAAAGCCCTCTCGACTCGCGACAAAAAGACCCTAGTGAAGCTCTACAACAGATTTTCAAGCGCTCCTTCGTCCGAAGCCGTTGCTGCTGCGGGACAAGAGGAGGTTTCTTCTGTTTTACAAACCGCTCCCGAAAGAGCGTCTTCGTGGATTGAAGCGGGCGATTACGAGTCCGACAACGGCAATTACGACAAAGCCGTCGCTCACTACAGAAAAGCCCTGACCATCGAAGACAGCGCGCTTATTTACAAAAAAATGGCGGACGTGTACAAAAAAACGGGCGACATAGACTCCGAAATCGTCTGCGCCAAGACGATTTTGCGCAAAGAACCGGACAATTATACCGTGCTCGAAAATTTACTCGAAAACCTTCTCGAACAAAGCCGTTATGCCGACGCAAGAAGGATTTTGGACGATTTTGTCGAAAATAACCCGGGCTCGACAAACGATGCAACCGTAAAAGCCTATCGCAAGGTGCTTTCGGATAAAAAAGTCAGATACGCCGAATTTCAATCGTCGTTTATGAAAGGTCTTAAATAACGGATAAACCGAGACAAAAAGCTTCTTCACGACTTTTTGATATTTTAAAAACGTAACCCGCGAAGACGGTTTTCTGTTTCTCAAACAATCGGCTTTTTACTCGGAGTCGACAAACTTTGCGGCTTTTTCAAACGCCTGTCGAACGGTGGTTTGCCGCAAAACAGCCGCATAACCTCAAAAATAGCGGACTTTTACCGCTTTTGTCCTGATGACCGAACCCGTTTAAACCCGTTAAAACAGCCCGTTTAATTGAGTTTCGCGCTTCTTTGCTTCGACGTAATTTTTTGCCGTAACATTGTCGCAAATGTTCAACGCCATGCCCGTGCCCGCAATTACTCCGCCCGCAATCAATGTGCCTTTCGTAAGTCCGCGCGCCGCATTTTTTATTTCGTTTCCGCTTGCGTCAACGGTTTTGGAGAAAAGATTTTCAAAGAAATCCATTATTGCTCCCGTCCAAATTTTTACCTTGTCCATGGAGCTGTATTGTTTCATATTTTCGGCTTCTTGTGCAGTCGGTTTCAATCCGACGTTTTCGAGCTGCTGTTTCAGTCCGGGGAAGCGGTCGCCCGATTCTCCGAATTTAAAAAGTTCTTTCGTGTTGTCGACCAGGGAGTCCCAAAATCCCGACGCACTGTCTTTTACACCCGCCAATCTGTCGGCAAAAGGCATTTTCGCGACGGCTTGATCTTCGGATTTCGAAAAAATATTTAAGAACGAATCCCACGCGTTTTTGATTTTTTGACCGACGGAACTCCAAAACCCCGAATTTTCCGAGGCTTCTTCGGCGGCTTTTTTTATGATGTTGTCGGGCTTTGTGCCCGTGAAAACCGTTTTGCAGGCGTCGACGAGTTTGTTGAATTCTTTTCCGACCCCGCGACCTTTGAACAAAGCGGCGACCGTGAGAGCTGCCGCGGACAAAATCAGTCCGTTTCGGAGCATGTGACTGTTATTCAATTGTGGAGGCGGCGTGTTGCTCCC
This sequence comes from uncultured Candidatus Melainabacteria bacterium, assembly GCA_934718085.1. Taxonomy (GTDB): domain Bacteria; phylum Cyanobacteriota; class Vampirovibrionia; order Gastranaerophilales; family Gastranaerophilaceae; genus CAKUZL01. The sequence continues at coordinate 14,240 of CAKUZL010000011.1, read as the reverse complement.
GGGAGCGGTGTGTTTTCCGAACTCCTGCGCGTCATACATGCGCGAGTAAAGTCCGACACCGACCGGCGGCAACGAGCTTAATCCGCCCGGCGAATTGATACTCATAATAATCCGTTCTTTCTTTTGTTTCGTTGATTTTTCGAATTACGACGGAGAGCCCCCTTTAAAAGCGCTCTCCGTCCAATCGAAAATTGTCAGGAAAGCAGAGATTCCAGTATCTCCGCATTTCTTTGAGCGTTCGTTCCGACCACAACGTTACGACGATTGATGTACACTCTCAAAGCTTCGCGAATGAGCTCGCTTCTCGAACGACTTTCGCCTTCCGCAACGCTGTCGATGCGGTTCAAAAACTCTTCCGGCATAGAAATCAAGACCCTTGCCATAAATGTATCTCCTTTTCTTCGTCTGACATGCTTTGTCTTTCTTACCTATATAAAAACACCGACACGACAAAAATTGCCATATTTGATATATATTTTTTCGCTAAAATGTACACAAATCCAGCAAATACAAGGAAAAATTCATGTTTACAAAAGTTTACGTTGTTAAAAATCGGCTTTACAATTTTGTTTCAAAAATTCGAGCTGTTCGTATGTTGCGCCCGATTCGGCAAGCTCTTCGGGGGTCAGACCGAAAAGAACCAGAAGCTTTCGGATTTCGGAACCGATATTTCCCGATTTCAACGCGGCAAGAACGGCGCAAACGGCTTCTTCCCGCTTGAGAACGGTAGATTTTAACGATTTGTTCAAAGTTCTTTTGATACATTTTCCCATAGTAATCGACATGATATTTGAAACATGAAAACTTCGCAAGGACAAAACCTCGGGATTTGTTGCAAAAAGTTTAAAATCCGCCCGAGGGGAGGGTGCAAAAGGTTCTGATTTGTGTATAATGAAGGCATGGCGAAGATTTTCGAAATACGGAATTTAAGGGTCGAATATCCCGTGAAAACGGCGTTCGGCGGGATAAAAGGTTACGTGAAAGCCGTAAACGACGTAACTCTTGCTGTTGAAGAAGGCGAGATTTTCGGGCTTGCGGGCGAGTCGGGGTGCGGAAAATCGACAATCGGAAAGAGCATGCTCAAGTTGTTGAAGCCGACGGGCGGACAAATTTTGTATAAAGGCGTAAATATCGATGAAATCAAGGATTATTCAAAAATCGCGCAGATGATATTTCAAAATCCGTATGCGGCTTTGACGCCGTCAATGACTGTTTTCGACTTTTTGAAGGAACCTTTGCTCGTGCACGGGGTTCGGGACAAAAAGGAGATAAACCGTCGAATTGAGGAGGTTTGCGAGCTCACGGGCGTCGACAAAGGGTCGTTGAGGCTTTATCCTCACGAGTTTTCGGGCGGACAGCGGCAACGGATAGCGATTGCGGCGGCGATAATTCAAAAACCGAAATTCATTGTTGCGGACGAGCCCGTAAGCGCGCTTGACGTAAGCATTCGGGCTCAGATAATAAATCTTTTGAAAGATTTGAAAAACGAGCTCGGATTGACGATGTTGTTCATTTCTCACGACCTGAGCGTAATTCGGAATTTGTGCGACAAAACGGCGGTTTTGTATTGCGGAAAGGTCGTCGAAGAGGGCTTGAACTCCGAAATCTTCGAAAATCCGCTGCATCCGTACACGAGAATGCTCATAAAAGCCGCGCCGAAAATTTCCCGCGAGAAAAAAACTTTTGAAGAATACGAGGGCGAAATGCCTTCTCCGCTTGATTTGCCCGAGGGTTGCGCGTTTGAAAGTTCTTGTCCCTACAGACGCCGTGCATGCCTCGAAAAAGGGCTTCAAAATATTTCCGTGACACCGACGCACAGTGTAAAATGTCGTATATATGAGGGTTTGAAAAAAAAAGGCTCTTAATGTAAAATTATTTCAATGGAAATATCAGCGCATTTTATAAAAAGAACGATATCGTTGACCGTGTTGAAATTTTTCAGGAACAAGTTGTTCGAATTCCTCGAAACAATCGGATATATGGTCATAAGGCTTGCGCACGCTCTGATGTACATCGTGCGCGGAAGGATATCGTTCGCGCATTTGATAGAGCAATCCTCGCGATTTGCGGTGGATTCGCTGCCGATAACCCTTACAATCGTGTCGATGACTTCGGTCATTCTTGCCGTTCAGATTGCACCCGAAATGGTCAAGCAGGGCGGCGGAAACTATATCGGCATGCTCCTTGCGCTGGTTACGGTTCGCGAAATCGGCGCGATTATGACCGGTTTTGCGATTATCTCGATGATAGGCTCCTCAATGGCGGCGGAAATCGCTACCATGAAAGTCACCGACCAGGTTTCGGCAATGAAAGTACTCAAAGTCGATCCTCTTCAATATTTGTTCGTCCCCCGGATTTTGGCGGGCATGCTTATGATGCCTTTGGTGACCGTGATTTCGTCGACTGTCGGAATTCTCGCGGGCGGGCTCGTCACGTCGCTGACTTGCCCCGAAATCAGCGGACTTAACTTCGTCACCTCGGTTAAAATCGGCTTGTACAACCGCGATATCGGAATTATGTGCCTGAAAGCTTCGTGCTTCGGAGCCGCAATCGCGCTTATAAGTTCGAGTTGCGGGTATGACGCAAACGGAGGCGCAAAAAGCGTGGGCGAAGCGACAACAAAAGCGGTGGTTTGGTCTTTTATCGCAATTGTAATCATAGACTCCGTTTTCGCGCTGCTGTTCTATTTTTAAACAAAAGGAAGAAATCTCAAAAATGTCCGTACAAATAAAAAATTTAAAAAAATCTTTTTACGATAAAACTGTCCTCGACGGAATATCTTTTTCGGTCGAAGACGGGGAAATCCTTGCGTTGGTAGGGTTCAGCGGCTCGGGGAAAAGTACGGTTCTCAAGCTTATCACAAACCTCATCGAACCCGACTCCGGTGAAATTATTTTCGACAAACCCGGCGATGTCGCAATGGTTTTCCAGTATTCGGCGTTGTTCGATTCGCTTAACATTTTCGACAACATTACGTTCGCGTTGCAGGAGCGAAAAGAATATCGCGGAAAATATACAAAAGCCGAGCTTAAAGAACTTGTCGCGAAAAAACTCGAAACGGTGGGCTTGAGCAACATCGAAAACAAGTTCCCCTACGAGCTTTCGGGCGGAATGCAAAAGCGCGTAAGCTTTGCGCGGGCAATTGTCACCGAGCCGGAGTTGATTTTGTACGACGAACCCACTGCGGGGCTTGACCCCGTGGCGTCAACGATTATCGAGGATTACATCGTCAGACTTCGAAAAGAAACGGGCTCGACCTCCATCGTCGTGACTCACCAACCTTCGACCATAAAACGCTGCGCCGACAGGGTTATAATGCTCTACAACGGCAAAATCGTATTCGAAGGCACCCCGACGGAGCTTTTTGAGGGCAAAACGCCTTATACCAAACAATTTGCGGATGCTTCCCCCGAAGGTCCGATGAAAATAAACATTTAACGGAAAGTTGAAAGATTGAACGAAAAAGAAAAGGAAAAATTATGAAATTTTCTTCAGGATTAAAAGTCGGATTATTAACGATAATTGCAATAGTAATACTTATTTTCACGGTTTTGTGGGTCAAGGGACGTTCGATATCGAGCGGCGAAAGAATTACGGTGGCTTTTAAGGACATAAACGGGCTTCGGGCGGGTTCCGGCGTTCAAATGATGGGTGTCAGAATCGGGCAGGTCGAAAGTCTTACCCCGAAAATTTCTCAAGACAACAGCTATGTCGAAGTGAAATTCGTCATAACCGAACCGAACATCAGAATTCCCGAAGCGTCAACGCTTTCCATTCAACAATCCGGAATTATCGGAGAACTCTTCCTCGAAGTCACTCCGCCGAAACTCGTCTCTTTGTACGTTCCGTTTGACGGCTCGCGCAAAAAACTTCTGAACGTCGGAGATAAAGTTGAAACCTTCATCGAAGACGATTACAAAGACGTCGGCGTCGTAAAAAGCGTCGAAATCGTCGAAACAAGAACTCTCGACCCCGAAATCGCAAACGAAATCGGTACGAAATACGCGTACAAAGCGGGTTATACAATCATTAAGCCGGGCGTGATAATGCCCGATCTGCTCAAAGGCAAGGCGGTTGTTTCAAAAGGCGAAACCAAGCTCAGACTCGCGTCCGTAAACGGTTTACAGCCCAAGCTCCCAAAAACCGCGTGCAAATACACAATCATCGAACCTATGAGAATTTCGGACTTCATGGCGTTGCAATACCGCTCGGCGACTGCTCTTGCCGTCACCAACGAAAAACTTTCGTACATTTTGTCCGACGACGTGATGAACGATATCAAAAAAACGGTTAAAAGCCTCGAAAGTCTTACAAATAACGCGAATACGACCATCGATAAAGCCAACGCGCTTCTCGATACTTCAAAATCCGAACTCATGACGCTTTCCGCAAACGCAAACGAACTTACCTCCAAACTCAATAAAATCGCGGATACCGTCGTCAAAATCACCGACGACGAAAAATTTGCCGAAAACGTGACAACGACGGTCGAAAACGTAGGAAAGCTTTCGGGACAAATGAATACGCTGCTTAAAGACCCCGATACTCAACAAATGATTAAAGATTTGTCGATTACCGCGAAAAATGTTTCCGAAATTTCCGCGTACGTCAACGATATGACCAAAGACGAAAAACTTAAAAAATCGATACAGGAAACCGTAACCAACCTGAATACGGCGATTTGCAAACTTACGATAACCCTCGATACCGTAAACTACGCGACCGAAGACCAACGCGAAGAAATCAAACAATCGGTCAAAGACGTCGAAGCAACCGCCGCAAACCTCAAAAAATTCTCGACAAGACTCAATAAAAGATTTTTACTGTGGAGATTGATATTCTGAACCCATGAAAACTTTCTTTACAAAACTTCATTACGAAAAAACTCCGAATTTCTTCGAAAGCCTCATTATAAAGGGGCTTTCGATATTTTCGGTGCCATACGGAATTGTTACGTCCGTCAGAAATTTTTTGTATGACAAAAATATCTTAAAGGCTTATAATAGCGGAGTTTTCACCGTCAGTGTCGGAAATCTTACGACGGGCGGAGTCGGTAAAACGCCGTTCGTGAAAGAATTGGTGCGATTTTATCTGAACAAGGGTTTCAGACCCGCCGTCATTTCGCGCGGATACGGAGGAAGCCTGAATTCGAAGGATGTCAACGTTATTTCCGACGGAACGAAAATTTTTTACGAAGCATCCGAAGCAGGCGACGAACCTTTTTGGCTTGCCCAAAACTGTCCGGGGGCTTACGTTTTGACGTGCGCGTCAAGAAAAAAATCGGCGAAATTTGCCAAAGAAGCGGGTTGTGACGTTATAATAGCCGACGATGCCTTTCAACACAGGGCTTTGCACCGAGATATCGATTTGGTTTTGTGTGACGGACTGAACGGGTTCGGAAACGAAAAATTGTTGCCCGCGGGACCTTTGAGGGAAAGCTTTTCGGGGATTTCACGTGCCGATAAAATTGTCGTGACGAATAAATCCGCAAGTAACGAATACGCGCTAAAATATTGCGAAACGCTTGAAAAACGCTGCAAAAAACCGATTTTCCTTTGCCAAATGACGCCGGAACGCTATACGAATTTGACGACGGGTGAACCCGTTGACCCTGAAAACAAACGGGCGATAGCTTTTTGCGCAATAGGTCAGCCCGAAAATTTTTACGATTTTGTTCGCGGCGATTTTTTGTTCACGGGAAAAGTTTCGTTTCCCGATCATCACGAGTACACCGAAGAGGACGTAAATTACCTGATAAAGGCGGCGGACAACAATTATGCGTGCCTTGTCACGACCGAAAAAGACGCGGTTAAAATTTCGCGCTTGGCGAAAAACACCGGAAACGTGGAAATTTATGTTATGAAACTGTCTGCCGTGGCGGACATTGAGGAGATTTTGAGAAAATGAAAATTTTGGTAATGCGGTACAGATTTATCGGCGACACAATACTGACATTGCCGTTTTTAAAGGCTTTGCGCGGTTTGTACCCCGACGCGCAAATCGACATGCTTGTTGCGCCGATGTCGGGCGAAATTATCGAAAAATGCCCGTATGTCGACAATTTCATTTATTTCGACACCACCCGAAAACACAGGTACGAAAACGGGAAAACGGCGAAAAAAAGCTTTTTTTCGTATGTAAAATCTTTGCGGGCAGAAAAATACGACAAAGCGTACGTTCTGAAACGGTCGTTTTCGAGCGCGGCGCTTGCGTTTTTGGCAGGAATTCCCGTTCGTGTCGGTTTTGATACCGAACATCGCGGTTTTCTGTTGACGAAAAAGGTAGGTTATGACCTTGAAAAACACGAAGCTGACTGCTTTTTGGACGTTTTGCGCGCCGAAGGCGCAGATGTGCGGATTTCCGTTCCGGAAAATTTTTTGACGGATGACGAAAAAAATAACATCGACAAAATTTTGAAAGAAAAAAATCCCGAAAACGCTCCGTTGGTCGTTGTTCACGCCACCGCTACAAACCCCGGAAAATTGTGGAGCAAAGAAAATTTTGCCGAAATTATCGAATATTTGATTAACGAAAAAAACGTGCGGGTAGCCTTCACGGGTGCAAAGTCCGACAAATCGGCGTATGCGGAAATTCTTTCGATGACAAAAACTCCTTTAAAGTCCGAACCGCTTGATTTTTGCGGAGAATTGACGTTGCGCGAAAGTCTTGCTTTGATTTCGCGTGCAAAATTTTTAATCGGCAATGACTCGGGAAATCTGCACATGGCGTCGTCCGTCGGAACCCCCGTTATAGGGCTTTACGGACCGATGTCATACAAAAAATGGCAGGCTCTCGGCGAAAATAACGTCATAATCCATTCCAATTTGCCGTGCATGCCCTGCGGATTGAAGCGAAAATGCCGCTTGAATGGAAAATGCATGAAAGATATTTCGCCCGAAATCGTCAAAATTGCCGCCGATAAAATGCTTGAATTTTTCAACTGATTTGACGTGCGCGGCTTGTGCTTCGGGAACCGGAGCAGGTTTATCGCGCACAAAGAGCCGGATTTCGCCGCAGCTTTGGTTCTCCGAGGAAGTCCGGCGAATAAAAAATGTCAAAAAATTTTTTGTGTTTTTGCGAAAATCCGTTCGAGCTCACTTGCTCAAAATGTACGTGCGGATAATTTTGGGCATGGTGCGCGAAACGTTTTTTTGGTAATTTGTTATCGCGTAAACAACTTTGTCTTTTTGCGTGAACCGAACCCGGAATGCGGAAGCGAATTTTCAAGTTTGCTCTTGCGTTATTTTTCGGGTTGGTTTATAATCGAAACGGAAACATGGTTGTTTCTTGCACGGCGGGTTTCGTCAAGCGGTTAAGACCTCGGATTGTGGTTCCGATATGCATGGGTTCGAATCCCATAACCCGCCCTTTTTTCAAAAACAGCAAATTTTACGAGAGCCGAGAAGGGCTATTTCATTATTATATTTAGCTTTTCGCCGTCGCAGAAAAAGTTCCGGCAGAGCAAATCCGCAAAACGCGTTTTTCTTCATCGGTATGGCGTAAATAAGTCCCTGCAAGGTTTTCGCAGAGTTCGAGCGCGTTTTTTAAGTATGTATATGCCAAGGATTTTTCCGCTTTTAAACAATATTTTTTTTCATGGGACAACTGTTGTTTACGGGTCGGATATTGTTTTTGCAAGCGAAGCCGTTCATCTTTGCGAAAATCAAAAATCACTGCAGGTACCGGGCTTTCCGTCCCGCCATTTCTTAAAACTCGGCGTGTTTAGTACAATCTTGCCCCACTCCTTGACCGGGCTCCCGTCGAAACCGAGGCGATTTTACAAAAATGTCAAAAACTTATAAAAACTTAAACATTTTTTACAATCCCGAAGCTCCCGCGACACAAGACTCTCGGACGGGCATGCCGCGAACCCTTCGAAAAGACTATTCCCAACTTTCGAACAATGTGCTATCCTGTTTTTAACCTTTGAAAGGATTTTATATGCAAGCACAAAAATCATTCGCAGCCGTTTACAATCAAGATCGAAAAGCCGAAAATTGCCTCGTAGGCAACCCCATCAGAAAAAAATCCGTCTTGGACAAATACTTTTTTAACCTCGTAAACGCCGACATCTACTCGGCGGAAGGTAAAAAACGTCTCCAAAGCCTGAAAAGAGCTTCGGTCGGCTAGTTTTTTATGCGTCGTGTGTGTGAATTTGCGCAAGTTGTTGCGTGCGTTTTTGCGCTGATTTGTGTTGTTTGACAAGCACGAAAAACTTTTGTTTATTATGTAAATTCAATGTCCCTTGCAGGTACCGGGGGTTCACCTCGACAAATTTTGAAACTCGGCATGTTACGGGCTTTTGAAACCCCACCCCGATTAGCAAAATTTTTAATCACCGTAGGTCAGGCATTGCCCGGTAAATCTTCCGGGGAGGACGAAGAATTTTCGCTTTAAAACCTTTCCGGATGAGAAATAATCTGAAATAACCGTAGGTTGGGGTTTCTACCCCAACAAATCTTGAAACTTGACATGAAACATGCAATCGAAGCCATTCATTTTTTGTGAAAATTTAAAATGGTTGCAGGTCAGGCATCGCCTGACAAATCGTGCGTTTTTGCAGGCTGCTTTCATTCCCCTTCACCCCTTAAGGTTGCTCGACACCTGCCGGGAAGTCCTGCGGTTTCGCAAAATGCATTTTCCGATAACCTTATTTTATCGACTCAAAAGTATTAATATGACGGCGTTATATCTTTATGAAAAAATTAACGGGTGCCGGAGTTGCTTGACGGTTTTTTGGAAAAATAGAGTGCCGGAATTTCCGGCGGTTTTACAAAATGCATTTTCGGGAATTAATTTTTAATACCCAAAAAACATTGATATTATTGATTAACGACCTTGTCAAAACTTCCGCCCCTGCCGGAGGTGCTTGACGATTTTTAAAATTAAATATTGACATTTCGGGATAAAAATGTGAGAATTGTTCGTGATGAGTGTATTATCGGCGGAAAAACCGTTGTTAAAGGGATTTGTACGATGAATGTCACTAAAATTTCGAAAGTGAGTTTTACGGGAAAAATTATCGATTCGCATGCGCACGTCGGCGGGCATTGCGGCGAGGTTTACCGTAAAAACGACCTTGACGTTTTTGTTAAATCGAAGCTTCCGAACGACGATACCGTGGAAAAAATGATAGTGTCGAGCCTTGACGTTTTGCACGGAGCGAACGGCGAAATCGAAGGGAACAAGGCGGTTTTGCGGGATTTTGCGGAAAACGGGAAATATGCGCTACTTGCGTCTTGCAATCCTCGTGCGGGCAGCGTCGGGAATATAAGGAAATTATTTTCGGAACACCCCGAAAGCTTTGCGGGGCTTAAGTTTCACCCTGCCATACAGGATTTGAGGTTGCAGGACAAAAGGTACGAGCCTTATATGCAATTTTCGTCCGAAAACGGCTTACCGTGCCTGTTTCATACTCAAGTCGAATTGCTTGACGGCGGAAAATTGAACCTTGCGAAAACGCATATTGCCGACCCCGAGAATATTTATTTTTTGGCTCGGAAATATCCGCAAACGCCTGTGGTTATGGCGCATTTGGGGGCGGGATGGCGCGAGGCTCACGACAAGGCCGCGGACGTGCTGATAAGCTCGATACGCAACGGTGACGCAAATTTGTACGCCGACGTTTCGTGGGTCGACATTGATGACGCGCAAACTCACATCGTCAAAACAATAAAACGCCTGAAAGGCATCGGTGAGCGCGATTGGAGCTTCGGAGACCAATCTTTTCGGTTGATGTTCGGTACCGACGCGCCTCTCGGGCGATTTAAGTCCGAAAACGCCGAAAAGACCTATGCCGACTACGTTGAGCGGATTAAAGCCGCAATTCGGGCGGATGTCGACCTGAAGCCGGACGCCGAAAAAATTATCGACGATTTGTTTTACAATAACGCCGAAAAGCTTTATTTATCAAGGTTCGGCGGAGTTTCGGGAAACAAAAAAGGGACTTCTTTTGCGGGCACCTCGGAAGTTTTGAACGGTGAAAAGCCGCGCAATGAGGGAGGTAAGCTCGCTTCAGGTGAGGTGACTTCCGAAGTCTTGAAAGGTGCGGAGAATGTTTCGAGTGACATAAACAGCGCAAAACCGCGTAAAACCGGTGGTTCTTCCCCCTCCGGTTCGACGCCGAAAAGGGGCAAAATCGCGGCAATGATTTTGGGAATTTCGGCTGTCGCGGGCGCAATTTTTATATACCGTAAAATCAAGGCAGACAAGGCTTCCCGCTGACGTCGCATTTCGCATGCGACGAGCGCAAAAATGCTCCCGAAGACGGCTTTCCTTCGGGAAAATGACCGTTCCGTTTCGGGTTCGGGCTCCGTACCGACCGAAATGTTGTCCGAAGGAGGCGTTTTGTGCAAACGTAAATTACGACATTCCTCCCGCGTTTTTGTTTTGAAACCGACAAACACCTTTCGATACGCGGGGTTTGCGCTGCGACTGTCATCGAAATGTCGTCCGAAACGGTGTTTCGTTACACAACTTAATAATGTCCATCGGAAACCTTTCGTATTTTTTTTGACAATTTGCGAAAACGGGTGTAAATTGAACTGAGGTACGTGCAAAAAGCTCGATTTGACCCCGATTCGAATCCGAAATTTACGGCAAATCGTACAAATTTCGGCGTAATGCCTGCATTGTAACCTCAAAGGAATAATTATGAACTCTCGCTTAAAAAATTTTTTCTCTTATAAAAATCCCGTAATCATCGCGGGAATAGCGGTTTTGCTCCTTTCAATCGCTCTTATGTGCGTTTGCGGCTTCAATCTCCCCGAATTCTACACAAACCGCGAAGTCGCGTTGGATATGGCTCAAAGAACGGAAAATTTGGACATTATTGAAGAAATTCTTCAAAACCCTTTGTACGTAAGAATTACCGCGCTTTGGCAGGTTTGGGGCATTGCTTTTGCCTCTTTTTTGTTCTGTTTGATTTTCGGTATTTTTGATTTTTCGAGATTCAAAAATCTGAAAATTTTTAACAATAAGTGGTTTATCTACCTTTGGTTGAACATTTCGTGGCTTGTATGGGGAAACTGCTTCGTCGGGATTCTTATGTCCGATCTCGAAAAATACGTCTACAACGCGATGCACGACACAATGCTTATCCCCTTGATGTCAATAGTTTCGGTTGTTCACGGGTGGTCCTTCGTGTATTTTCCCTCAATCAACATTTTGGCGATTTTGACTTTTAATACAAGGCTGAAACGGCGCTTCTACGCAATTTTTTGGATTATCGCGTTTGCTCTTTTTGCCAAACGAGTTTGGCTCACTTGGCTTTGCCCGTTTTCGGTCGCTACAGTGATTTCGGATTTTATTTTGATAACAAACGGCGTTTTTTGTATTTACGCACTCGGTTACAAGAAACCCGAAAAGCCGAAATCGTCCGAACCGGAGCAACCCGCAGAAAACCGAATTTGACGGTCTTCGTCAACCGTCGGGGATTTGCGAAGCTTGTCGTGGTTTGACGAGTGTTGAGGGAAACAAACCTGCCGGAAGTACTTGACGGTTTTCGGGTTTGAGGTCGGGACGGTGCGGCAGTATTGAATGTCGGGCATGCGCATAAAACGACATACCCGACAATATTGATTTTACGATTTGTTACGATTATTCCCCGTAAACTGTGACGGTGAGTTTTCGCCAAAAAAGAAATATTGTTTTTTCCGTCAAATCGATGTGACTGATTTTTTTGATTCCGCCTTTTTTGGCAGCTCTGTCGATACTTGCGTCGCCGGTTTCGACCAGGAATAAAATATTATTGGTTGAGGCTTTGCCCTTTTTTAAATCCGACAAATTGCCTACATCCGCGCCGGTTGCGGTTACCGGGTATGTTGCGTTTGTATAAAGCAGCCCCGTGGCGTTTGCCTGAGCGCAGCTCAATATTGTTGCGATGCCGAACATAATCATAAATTTTTTCATAACTGACTCCTTCTATTCTCCGTAAACTATTGTTTTTATTTGCTTTGCGTAAATCGGGACGAAAATAAGCGGTATATAAATTTTATTGATTTGAGTATCAACATAATGAATTTTCGAGATTCCGCCGTTTCGGGCCGCTGCCCGAATGCTTCCGTCGCCCGTTTCGACGAGTCCCAAAATATTGACTGTCGATGATTCTCCGCGTTTTAAATTTTCTCCTCCCGCCGAAGTTTCGTATGAGTTTTGGGAAACACTGTTCGGGAAGCTGCTTCCGGAATAAATAATTCCTTTATCGAAACAGTTGCTTACGCCGTAAGCGTTTGCCGACAGTGCATTTGCGCAAATGCATGCCGTTATCAAAAGCATCTTTTTCATAAATTTCTCCTTTGCTTTATCCTTTATACCACAATTAAATATAATAGTCTATACCATAATAAATTACTTTAAATTTAATTCATAATAAGTAAATATGTTCTTATGAATTATACAAAATCGATATCTTTCGGAATCAAACGACTCAGGCTGCAAAATAAACTTACGCAGGAGAAATTTGCCGAAAAAATTAACATGAGCGTACAAGGTTACCGCAACATCGAACAGGGAAAGTACCTGCCGACGGCCGCCACCGTTGACAAAATATGCGCTATGTTCAAATGTTCTCCCGTCGATTTGCTGCTTCCCGACAAAAGCGACGACATTCTCGAGTTGCAAAACCTGATTATTTCGAAAATCAAAAATTGCCCGCTTGAAAAACTCGTAAAAATAAACGGCATTATCGATTTGTTGTAATGTCCGAAATGAAGCGATATATGCGGTTATCGGCTCGGGCGCCGATGTTTGTCAAAGTTCGATTATTTTGTCGTTGAATGAAGTTGCGACTTTTGAATATTATAAGGCATTCATACGTCAGGTACGGACGTATAAAAAATATTTTTTTCGGGGATCCGGCACGGAATAAGGCAATCATCGCGAAAATATCGCAACAGCCCCCGGCACAGGGCTTGATTTCACGCGCAGTCACCGTTTTCATCGGCGCCGGAAAATTATCGACCGACGCTACAAAAAATTCGACTTTTGTCCGAGAAAAAACCGAGACTTTCGGGGCATGGCGACAAAGATGTAAAAAGCTATAATGGTTGCGGCGGACAGAACAATGTTAAAAAGATTATTAAAAATTATCAGATACAAAGTGGAAAAAGAGAACAGAAAAATCGAAAGTGCAAATTTTGTGCACAATCCGTTTTATGCGGCGCGGACGTACGTTTGGAGCGAAAACCTCAAAACGCCGCGGGATTAGGAATTTTGTAAAATCCGTTTTAAAACCTCCGAAAAAGGTTTTCTTTTAATTTTTGTGTAAGTAACCGTAAAGCCGTTCAAAACAATGCTGAAACCTTCCTATCTTTCGAGAAACATTTTTTATAAAAAGTTGTCTGCCGAAATACTTATAATATTTGAATTTTGGCTTGATTGGTTTTTAAAAGTGCCGGAGTTGCTTGACGGTTTTTTACATAGATTTAAGAACTTGATGAAAGGCGATTTGTATTTTTTGAAAAACATCGGTGGGAAACGGGTATCCGTTTGAAAGGTTTTCGGTTTTAATTTAAATCATTAAGTTTTGTAAGCATATTTTAAGTTTGTTTTAATCCTCTTCTAATTGCGGAAAATGCCTGTATATGCAACAATCGGAAGGTTTTTCGGCTTCGTTTACATTTCCGCTCATCTCAATTTGTTGTAAATTTTTGTAACGTTTTAATCCGGAAGTCAAATTCTCGATTTCCTCAAAAACCCCTTCACAAAAGACTTTCGCACCGCCGAGCTTTCCTCCCCCTAAAACTCCCGCAAAAAAAAATAGCTCGGGTGGGCTATTTCACTTTTCCCGTTCATCGGATAAACTTGGGTTGTTTCGGAAAGATTTGTTTGTTTTGTCCCCGAAAATATTCAACTAAATCCCCCGTTGCAAAAGGTTTTTCACCGCCAAAACCTGACCGAAAAACCCGAATGTCAAACAAACCGCCCCCGAAAACTTCGATTTCAACGGTGCTTTGAGATAAAACAAAAAAAGGTTTAACCTTCGTAAAAAGTCAAAATCATTGCAACCGGATGAATCACAATCGGGAAACGCCCGTAACAAAAGGGCTCCGAGCTACCGAACCTTGAAACGAGTCAACATATTTTGACAAAATCTCAAACCGCCCGCAACAAAAAGGGAACCTCAAAAATTTTGACCGCCCCCGTCCAAACAAACCTAAAACGCACTCGTGACGCGAAAATTACCCCGTTAAAAACATCCGCCGCCCTTCAAAACCGCTTAAAGGTTCCCCGACGACACC
>CAKUZL010000010.1 GCA_934718085.1 uncultured Candidatus Melainabacteria bacterium | reverse complement strand
ATGTTATGTAAAATTTTTCATTTAAAGCCTTTAAAAATAAATACAAATCTTTCAAACCCCGACTTAGAACGTTGGAGTGAAACCGTACGTCTCGGAAAATAATCTCGAATACCGTAGTTGGGGTTTCCACCCCAACAAATCCGGAAACTCGGCATGATACGTGCAAACTTGAAAAACAGAATATTTCTTCTCTGCTTACTTTGAAAGATATACATGAAAAAAATTCTTTGTTCATTTGTTCTTTTTTTGGCGAAAAAAAAAGAACAAACGAACCAAAAAAGAAAAAAATACGCTGTCAAGAGCGACACTAAGCGTTCAAACTTCGCTTCCGGTAACGTGGAACGGCTAAACAACCTCACGCTCGTCCAAACGCAAAGTGTCGCTAAGTCGGGGTTTCAAGGTTTTTACCAAAACGAGAGGCTTCGTTTCCGGAAAACTTGCCGAGACGAACAATTCGCCGGGGTGAACCCCGGTACTTACATTACTTTTTTCGGGCGAAGCATTGTAGGTTGGGGTTTCCACCCCAACAATTTTTTCGGGAAAAGCAAAAATCTTTCGTTAATCATTTAATATTTACGCAAAACAAAGCTCTTCGGGCTTTTTGTCCTTTGAGAAAAAACTACATTATTTAAGATTATTATCCGACCCGCAAGAACTGTCGGGGTGGAAACCCCAACCTACATTTGAAAAATTCCTGTATTTTTTGAAAGGTTTAAACTCTCGGAACATGCCGAGTTTCACGATTCGCCCGGGTAGAAACCCCGGTACCTACGGTGATTTCAGGTTTTTACCGTAACGCACGGCTTCGTTTGCGCGCCGCCATACCGAGTTGAACGGAACATTGAGTCAGAACCCCCCGGCACCTGCAATGCTGCACTAACCTACAATGCTTGCGGGATGCATTCAAATTTATCGCCTCTTGTGCAAGGAAGAAAAACCGACTTTGCACGATTTCGACATATCAAAAATCAAACACGGAAAACAAAAAATCCGCCGTTCAACGACGGATTTTCGATTGACAATTATCGCAAAAACCTTGAAACAAAAGGCGAAGGCGCACCTTTCCGAACCGCCCTCAAGTCCGCGCTCTCACCGAGAATTTCCGAAAATTGGCATTCGTGCTCGGTTTCCTCGTGCAAAATCGCCAGAGCAAGGTCATACGTCCGATAATCTTTATCAAACGTCATTTTGCAAATTTTTTGGTACCCCGCCATCGCACAACGCTCCGCATCACGCAAAACCCGCACGGTTTCTTTAATATCGGTCTTATCGCAGGGCAAAAACGCGGGCGGGCATGACGCTTGATTGTAAAAATCGTTCAAAGTTTCCGGAAGCGTGCCTCCGAGCTCGTAAATCCGCACTACCAGGGCTTCATAGTGAATTCTGTCTTCGATTTTCGCCGTTTCGACGATTTCCTTCAGCCCGGCTCCCTCAAGCCCGTTCAAATTTGCCTGCAAAATGCCGTAATGATAGTACGTCGACAGTTCGGACGCGGCGTTCGAAATCAGCAGTTTCACGAGCGTATCCGTATCCACACCCGCATTTTGGACAAGTTTTATACTGTATTCGGACATTTTTTCTCCTTTCGTTCGTTTAAATTATCGAACGTCCGAAAGTTCGCGCCATCCGCCGGGTCGCCGCCCGTTTGAGCTATGTTCGAAAATTCGGCTGCGAAATTTTTAACTTTTGCCCGAAACATGCCGAGTTTCACAATTTGTCAGGCAAAACCCGACCTTAAAGCCGCCCGAAATAATGCCGTAACCTTCAAAATCCGAAAAAGCCCGAAGGGCTTTATTTTGCGCGATTGTTGATTGCCGGACGAAAGATTTTTATCCTTTTCGAAAAAATCGTTGGGGTAGAAACCCCGGTACATACATTAGTCAAGGTTTTCGCCGAGACGCACGGCTTCGCTTGCACGTAACATGCCCGATTTCGTGATTTGCCGGGATAAAACCTCGGGTACCTGCGGTGATTTCGCATTTTCGCAATGACAAAATTCGACTTTCGGCGACTACGGCAAGCAAAAAACTGCCCTTCACGCGATAACGGCTGCGGATTTGACGGGTTAAAACGCAAAAAGCCCCCGGAGGAAGCTTTTCGTGTTTTAAGATATTATCGAATTATTTTTGCGGATTTTGCAAAAACGTCGGGATGTCTATATTTCCCGCTCCCGGATGAGGAGTCGGAGCTGCCGAACGTTCAGTTTGAGTTCTTACCTGCGGTTGAGGCTGAACCTTGGGCTGAACGGAAATATTTCTCTCGGGTGCTTGTCTGTGTTGACTCGTCGGTTGACCGGCAAACATTTTCACCGCGTTAAGGGGTGTTAAAGTGTCATTTGCGTTTGCATTGGGCTTCAAATCAAAACCGGTTGCGATAACGGTAATTTGAAGTTCGTTCGAATTGATTTTTTCGTCGATTACCGCACCGAAAATGACGTTAGCGTCTTCCGCGACTTCTCTGTGAATGATATTTGCGGCTTCGCTTGCTTCGAACAACGTCATGTCGGGTCCGCCGGTGACGTTTACGATTACGCCGGACGCGCCTTTTATCGAGGATTCGAGCAACGGTGAATTGATTGCCGATTCGGCAGCTTCTATGGCTCTGCCTTCTCCGCCCGCAACGCCGATACCCATCAAAGCCGAGCCCGAGTTGGTCATAACGGCTTTAACGTCCGCAAAGTCGACGTTTATGAGACCGGGAACCGTAATAATGTCGGAAATACCCTGAACGCCTCGCGAAAGGACTTCGTCAACGATTCCGAAAGCGTCGCGGATGGTGGTTCTTTTATCGACGACTTCGAGCAATTTGTCGTTGGGGATTACGATAAGCGCATCGACTTCTTCTTTAAGTTTTTCCAAACCTTGAACGGCAAAATTCATTCTCTTTTTGCCTTCGAAACCGAAAGGCTTCGTTACGACGGCAATGGTCAAAGCACCCATTTCTTTAGCGGTTTTGGCAATAATCGGGGAAGCTCCCGTGCCGCTTCCGCCGCCCATGCCCGCGGTGATGAACACCATATTCGAGCCTTCGAGGGCTTTAGCGATTTCGTCTTTGGTTTCTTCCGCGGCATTTTCGCCGACAGCCGGGTTTCCGCCCGCACCCAAACCGTGGGTCGAATTGGCACCGAGCTGAATTTTATTGGATGCGGAAGACATGTTCAGAGCCTGCAAATCGGTGTTCATCAACCAAAAGTCGACACCCTGCATGCCCGAATTTATCATTCTGTTGACGGCATTTCCGCCACCGCCGCCTACACCTATAACTTTTATTTTCGCCGGAGCAAGTCCTGCTACATCTTCATACATTCGCGGTCCTCCCGATAGTATTTTATTCTTTTCTTGTACTCACTTTACATGATATTTTAAAAAAATCAAACAGTAAAGTAAAAAAAGCAAAATTTTAAAGAATTGTTATATAACTTTATTTTATCGGCGGAACGGCGCGTATTCAGGGGGATGTAATTTTTAAATTTTTTTGCCGAGCATCAATTTTAAGAGATTAAAGAACAATAAAATCTTCGTTCCGGCTCGTTTTACGGCGAAAATGTCCGATTTTAAAGCGGCATGCTCGCGTCGCATTCTTTCGGAATAATCGTAGTCGTACAGACTGAACGTCGACGTCACGGGGCCGGTCGCGTAATTGTCCGTGACAACGCGCTTTACGCCCTTTGTCACGGGAACGTATTTGCTCAAGTCGGAATATTCGAAAAGCTCTTCTTTCTTCATCATAACACCTTCGGGGTTATAATAATTGACTTTTCGCGTTTTCAAAACCTCCGTTCGGAGGATTTTACGCGTGAACTTTTCGGGCGTCGCATTTGCTCAGAAAATCGTTGTAAACGTCGATTGTACGGACACATACAGGTAATCGTCGCTCCGCAAGGCTGACTATCGTCTGACGATACGACTGAAGCATGCCCTCGTCTAGCGAAATTTCGAGACTTTTTTCGATAAACCCGATGTGCGAACTCTCACGCGTCAGCGGTTCGACTTTGTCCGCCAAAAAAATAACCTTGTCAAAGTCGCTCATACCGAGCGTTCCGAGGGTGTGCCACCTTATCGCCGAAAATATTTCCTCGTCGTCGATTCCGTACTCGTATTTTGCGACGTACGCGCTGACCGGGGCGTGTAAAACCTTGCGATTATTGAGTTCCGACTCTTCAAGCCCCATCTTCTCTCCGATTGCGCGCAACTTTTCGTACTCGAAACATTTCGCGCAATCATGAAAAAGCCCCGCCAAATAAGCCTTTTCACCGTTTAAACCGTATTTTTCGGCAATTTTTTGCGCCTTTTCCGCAGTAACAAGCGAGTGCGCGAACCGTTGCACCGAAAGTGCCTGTTTCAGCTTAATTATCGCCGCGTCCGTATTAATTTTCGTACAATCCGTTTTCATTTATAAATTCTTCCGTTTCGGGCAGAACCAACCCCGCCAATGACCGTTTTTTCGCGATTTCCGCCCTTATTTCCGTAGACGACACGTCATAAGTTTCGGTTTTCATTCTCTCAAAATTATAACCCTTTTTTCTCAAATCTGCCAAAATTTCTTCCTTGTTCGCATTTCCGTCGTTTCGCGGGAACAAAATGAATTTAACCAGTTTTTTCAACTCATCCGCCTTGTACCAAGACTCGATTCGGCAAAATGCGTCGTCTCCGATTATAAAACCCGGAAGCTCGTCAAACTTATACTTTTTGTAAAATTCACAAATCGTTACATAAGTATAAGAAGGCGTCTCTCGCGAAAATTCGATGTCCGAAACCCGCGCATTTCCGAGCTTTTTCGCGGTCATTTCGACCATCTTCAACCGAGCCTTTCCGACGTGAATTCCGAGTTTGTGCGGAGGTTTGTACGCCGGAACGAAAATTATTTCGTAGCAACCGCACAATTCACGCGCCTTTTCGGCAATATGCAAATGCCCGAGATGAGGAGGATTAAATGTTCCGAAGAAAAAGCAGGTCTTCATCGAACTACCTGAACTTCACCGTCGGAAACGCTTTTTTCAAGCCTTCTTCGACCTTTTTCATTTGTTCGTCGATAATTTCGTCCGTCAAAGTCGCTTCGGCGTCCTGCATTTTTATCCTGAAAGCCACGCTCTTGAAGCCTTTTTCGACGTGTTCGCCCTTATACAAATCGAAAATGTCCGAAGATTTGTACAATTTCGAATTAATCGATTTTTTGATGACGGCATTGATTTTTTCGAACGGAACCGATTCTTCCGTCATAAACGCCAAATCGCGTTGGATTTCGGGAAATTGCGGCAATTTTTTGATTTTCGTCGTCGATTGCGAAATCGCCGAAATTACAGCGTCCAAATCGAGCTCGAATATGAACACCGGCTGATTTATCTTCATTTTCTCGGTTAAAATCGGGTGAACCTGTCCGAATACGCCGATTGTCGGGGTGCCTTTGCCCAAAAGAACCACACTTGCGCTCTTCCCGGGGTGAAGGAACGAAACATCCTCGCACCGATTGAGTTTCACCCTGTTTTTGAGCCCCAAAAAGTCGAAAAGATTGTCCAAAACACCTTTCAAAGTGTAAAAATCGGTTTCGGGGAATTTTTTCCACAACGAAGAATTTACCTCGCCGGTCATAATTCCCGACAGTCTGACGATTTCCTCAACGCCGCTGTTTTCACGCGTTGCGGGGTTTTTTGCATAATAAGTTTTGCCGATTTCGAACAGTCTGAGCGATTTTTGACCGTTATCCCAATTGTTTTTGAGGCATGCCAAAAGGTTTGCGACCAAAGTTTGACGAAGCATTGTGTGCTCTTCGCTTTGGGGGTTTTTGACCTTTACGGCGAGATTTTTGTCGTAATCGAGCGAAAACTGCTTCAACAGAGGTTCTCCGATAATCGAAGACGTCATCGCTTCAAAGAATCCGCAACCCGTGAAAACGTCATAAACGTGTTTTTTGACTTTTTCCGCAAAAGTCACGACGGGCGAAAGCGTACGTTTCGGAAGCGTTGCGGGGATTTTGTCGTATCCGTAAATCCGAATGATTTCCTCAATCAGGTCGACTTCCGCAAAAACATCGTTTCTTCTGAATCCGGGCACCGTAAACGTTGCAATTTCGTCGTTTTCGGAAACAAGCTTAAACCCTGCTTTTTCAAGGATATCGACGACTTTTTCCCTCGGCACTTCGGTTCCCGTTACTTTTTTAATTTGAGAAAATCTTAAATCTATAGTTTTTTCGGGCAATTTATCGCTTCCTGTTTGGGTAAAGCCTTTAAATTCGGCGTCCGCATACTTTTCGAAAAGCTCAACCGCCCTGAACAACGCCGTTTTGACCTTTTCGAGGTCAACGCCGCGTTCGTATCTTGCGGAGGCTTCGCTTCTGTAACCTATGCTGCGCGCGCTTTTACGGTTAAACGAGGGTGTAAAATACGCGCCTTCGAGAACGACGTTTTTCGAATTTTCGTCGATTCCGCTGTTGATTCCGCCGAAAACACCGCCCGCGCAAACTGCGCCTTCTTTTGTCGAAATCAGAACCGTATCGGTCGTGCAGGTTCGTTCGACTTCGTCCAAAGTGGTGAGTTTTTCGCCGTTTTCGGCACGTCTTACGCACAAATATCCGTTGATTTTGTCCTTATCGAACGCGTGCAAAGGTTGTCCGAATTCGAGCAACACGTAATTCGTGATGTCGACGGCATTGTTAATCGCCCGAATACCCGAAACTTCGAGCCTTCTGCGCATCCAATCGGGCGAAGGTTTTATTTTTATGTTTTCCAAAATCGCCGCGGAATAATACGGACAAACGTCCGAATCCTTTATTTCCACCGTAAAATCGGCTTTTACGGAGTCTTTTTCGTTCACCGCGGGGAGTTTCAATTCTTTCGAGAAAATCGACGCCAACTCTCTTGCCACGCCGATTACTGACATTTCGTCACCCCTGTTTGCGGTCGGTGCAACGTCAAAAACCGTGTCTTCTTTGATGTTCAAAATATTTTCGAGCGGCTCGCCGAGTTTGACGTCATCGCCGTAAATCCTGTTGAGAACAAGTATTCCGTCCTCTTCCTGCATGCCTTCGAGTCCGAGTTCGTCCTGCGAACAGAGCATGCCTTCCGAAACGACCCCGCGAATCGTTGCGGGCGTAAGCTCAAATATTTCGCCCGTTTTCCTTGAAAAGACTTTCGAACCGACCGACGCGTAAGGAATAATCTGCCCGACTTCAATGTTTTGAGCCCCGCAAACCACCGTTTTCACGCCGTTTCCGTTGTCAATGTCGACCAAATGAAGCTTATCGGCGTTCGGATGTTGCCTGATTTCCTTTATTTTCGCCGTTATGATGTTCGTAAACTTAGGCGCGACATGCTCGATTGTTTCCACCTCAAGCCCGCTGACCGTAAGCGCTTCGGCGATTGCTTCGGGCGCAATCCCTTTCATATCAACAAATTCGTTAAGCCATTCCAAAGATATAAGCATTTTTTCGTCCTTTCGTAACGCTATGCCCGAATTTTATTACAAAAAAACCTTTTGAGCAATCACGAATTTATAAATGCTTCCGAAAATATTTTTTCGCCGTAAATTATTTGCGCGATTTTCAAAATTCTGCGTTCTTCGAACGTGTTCGCAACATAGTCGAAATCGTCGAATTCTTCAAGGTTTTCACGCATTTTCGCCAACTTGAACCACAATTCGTCCTCAGGTTTTTCGAAATTTTTCGTCTCGAGCATCGTCAAAATTCTTCGAAGTTCGAAATCGAAAGTATCCGCGATTACGTATTCGAGCCCCGAACCCGCCGCCAGCACGGCATACACCCGATTTATCAACGGACGGAGTTCTTTCGCCGCGCCGTTGGAAACATTGGAAAGCCCTATCACTACAGGTTTTTCAAGGCTTTCTTTAAAAATTCCGATTAAATCCAAAGTTCGCAAAGCCTTATCCCCCGCGACTTTCAAGGGCAACAATGACGGGTCGAAAATCAATTTTTCGACTTCGAATTCCGACGCAAGCTCGTTCAGTTCAAACGCAATGTCCGCAGCTTCTTCCGCCGTCGAAGGCAGTCCCGTTCCGCTCATTGCAAGCGCAATCACCGAACAGTCGTATTTTTTTGCAGCTTCGAGAAGTTTTTTCGCTTTGTCTTTATCGCCCGAAATCGAGTTGATTATACATTTTTCGGGATTTTTAACGACTTCGAGCCCCGACAAAATTTCGTCCGCATTAGTACTGTCGAACGAAATCGGGATTTTTCCGTCGAATGCCGCGCAAAAAGTCCGCATTGCCCCCGAAAGCGCGCCTTTCCCCGGTCCGACATTAAAATCGATAAAATCAGGCGAAGTCGCTTCGATTTTTTTCAGAAAGCCCTTCAAAAAGCCGAAATCCTTTTCTTCAACGGCTTTTCGGACAACCGGAGAAATTATATGTAAATTTTCCGCAATAATTTTCATCGTTCGTCTCCTCTTTCCGCGCCGAAAATAAACCCTCCGCCCGTCAAATGACCGTCGTTTTCGTCGTAAAACACTGCCGCCTGACCTTTTGCGGGTGCACTTACGGGCGTTTCGAACGTTATTCGCGCAAAACCACCGTCAATACGGACTTTCGCGGGCACGGCGCTCATATTGTAACGAATTTTTACGAGTGCCGAAAACTCGTCTCCGACCTCCAAATCGTGCATATTCAGGTCATTTACGATTACGGTGTCGTAAAAAAGTTCGTCCCGCGTTCCGATATACACTTTGTTTTCCGCGACATCCGTCCGAACGACATACAACGGCTCTTTGTAGGCTATTCCGAGCCCTTTTCGCTGCCCCGGGGTAAACCTTGCCGCGCCGAAATGCTTTCCGACCCGTTTTCCCGTCGAATTCATTATAAAATCGCCCTCTTCGGGTTTCAAAACACTCTCCGCATATTTCGAAAACGTCATCGGTTTTTGGATAAAACATATATCCTGACTGTCTTTCGCCGATTTCGAAGGCAAATCGTTTTGCGCGGCAATTTCACGAATTTCGGCTTTCGAGGAAAACTCCGCAAGCGGGAAAATTGTTTTTTCAAGGAGGTTTTGAGGGATATTAAACAAAAAATAGAGTTGGTCTTTGTGTGTGTCTTTTGCGGGGAACAAAAGGCTTTTGCCGTTTTTTCGACGGACATCGGCGTAATGCCCGGTCGCAAAAAATTCCGCGCCGAAATTTTCTCGCGCAACATCGAACATTTTTCCCCACTTAACGAGCCGATTGCACATTACACAAGGGTTCGGGGTTTTTCCGCACAAATAAGACTCGTTAAAATTTTTGATTACGGTTTGCTCGAAAAAATCCGAAATATCAAGCACATGATGTTCTATCCCGAGTTTTTTCGCAACTTTTGCCGCTTTTTCCCCGACATCCGATTTGCCGTCCTTCAACAAATTCAAACTGACACCGACGACGTCAAATCCGCGCTCCTTCAACAAGAACGCCGCCACCGAACTGTCAACGCCTCCGCTTAAACCGACCGCAACCCTGCCTTTGCCCATTTTTCCGCCTTTCACTCTTTTGCAAAATCATTTTACATCAAATGAAACATTTATAAAATATTAACGTCTGTAAAAATAACCGACCGATTTATTTATTCGTCGTTTTTTATATTATAATGTTTATTGTCGATAAGAGGATTTTCACCGTGAAAAATATTTTCAAAAATTGTTTGATTCTTGCCGTTTCCGCACTCGTTTTTGCCGTGGTTTCGCCCGCGTTCTCGTCGCCCGGAACCGTTCTGTATGACAGAGTCTGGAAACTTATCAACGCAAAATACGTCGATCGCACCAACAACCACCAGGAATGGTCGAAATGGCGAAATCGCTACGACGACAAAATCAAAACCGACGAAGACGCTTACGTTGCCATAGAAACAATGCTCGCAAGCCTCAACGACCCCTACACGAAATTTCTCGACCCCAAAGAATTTAAAGAAGAAACAAGCAGCATTTCGGGCTCGCTTAAAGGTATCGGCGTCCAAATAGGCGTAAAAGACGGCAAACTGCTCATCATCGCCCCCATCGAAGATACCCCGGGCGAAAAAGCGGGACTCAAAGCCGAGGACGAAATCCTTGAAATAGACGGAAAATCAACCAAAGGCATTACCGTAGATAAAGCCGCCGAACGCATTCGCGGCGAAGAAGGTACATACGTACGACTCCTCGTCAGACGCAAAAACGCTCCCGACAAAGTCTACAACGTTCAACGCGCCAATATCGTCATAAAATACGTCTCGACCAAACTTCCCGCAAACTTCAAACTTAACCCCGAAGTCGGCTACATCCGCCTGAGTTCGTTCATCAGCCAAAACGCAATCACCGAATTCAAACAGGTTCTCAAAAGCAACTCCGACAAAAAGGGCTTTATCATTGACATTCGCTCCAACCCCGGAGGTCTGCTCACCAACGCGATCTATCTGTCCGATATGTTCCTCAACGGCGGAATTATCGTCAGCACGGTCGACCGCGACGGCTACAAAGACACCGCCAGAGCAACGCGCCAATATCTGTGCGATAAACCCCTCGTCATCCTCATCGACGGAGGCAGCGCATCCGCAAGCGAAATCTTCTCCGGAGCAATGAAAGACAACGGAAGAGCTCTCATCGTGGGCGAAAAATCGTTCGGCAAAGGACTCGTTCAGGAAATCAACAAACTCGACAACGGCGCAGGCTGCAACATAACCATCCAAAAATATCTCACCCCCAACGGCACCGATATCAACAAAAAAGGTATCGAACCCGACGTCAAAGTCACTCTGACCGAACAGGACATCAAAAACAAACACGACGCACAACTCGAAAAAGCTCAGTCGCTGCTTCTCAAAATGATTGCCTATTCCTACAAAAAATAATCGAAAAAGTTGAAAAAAGGAGCCTTTCGAACCTTTCGAGAGGCTCTTTTTTTGTGCCCGCGGGGAAAGGGCGCGAAAAGTTTTGATTTTTGGAGTGCGGCACGCGGCGGGGGGAGGACAACGCGGCACGGGGTCGGGAAGGTTGTTTTTGAAGGCACGACACGCGACATCGCGGGAAAAGGCGCGGCACGCGGCGCGGGTTAGGTGTTTGGCGGGTTTCGGGGCGTAACGGAACGGGTGCGTTTTCGGGGGCGGTTTTGACAACGCGGGGAGGGGGCGCGGGAGGGGCAGGACAACGCGGGAAGGTTCGGTTTTTTGGGCGGGGGAAGGTAGGCACGGTACGCGGCGGGTTTCGGGGCGTAGCGGAACGGGTGCGTTTTCGGGGGCGGTTTTGACAACGCGGTGGGAGGCGGGTCGACCAAGGGTTAACGGCGGAGTATACGGCGGAATAAGGCAGCGGCGGAATAAGGCAGCGGCGGCAACGGCAAGGAACTCGGGAAGATTGTCAACAAGCAAGGGCGGGATGACAAGGTTCCACAACATAAAAAATCTTCGAAAAAAGCCTTGATTGTAACAATTTTTTTACAAAACCTTTTACACCTTTTTTCCTGTGTCTCCTTTAGACAAGCGGGTTTGCGCAAATTTAAAGTATCCGGTATAACCGGATTATCAACCGAAAGGAGACAAAATGACTTACGCAAATTTATCGTGGAACAGAACTTTTGACAACAATAAAAAATATGTTTGGGTGACGGAATCGGGCTCGAACGTTTGCGACGTGTGCAAAAGCTTGAACGGAAAAATTTTCTCGGGTAACGAAATTCCTCAAAAACCGCACCCCAACTGCCGCTGCGCAATCATGGAAGAACCCGTTTACGACAACTATCGGGAAAAATTAAAGGAAATCAAAAGTACCGTCGAAAATGTCGTCTGTGCGGAGGTCGAAAAAGAAATTTCCCGCCGCAACGACTCAACCGCCCCCGTTATCGAAAAAATTATCGCAAAAAACAGATTCAACATAAGAAAAGAAATCGAAAAAAACGTAATATTCAAAGTCGAAAACGCGGTTCTCGAAAAGGCTGCGACGTCCGATTTAACAAATCTTAACAAACTGATAACCGAAACCGCAAAAATTTTCGTGCCGGAAGAAACGGAAAAAGTTTTAACCCTCGAAAAAAAGAAATACGAAAAAGAGGAAAAAAAGAAAGAAGTTTTCGGACAAATAATGACCGAACGGGAAAAGGCGCAAGCGGAAAAGGTCGAGTCCATAGTTAAAAATTGCGAGGCGACCGTCAAAAAAATTGTTGCCGAAGAAGTTAACAAAGAAATATCCCGCAAAAATCATACAAAAGACCTCACTGCGTTAAGAATCGCTGCGAGACTTCGAAACGACGAAAAACAAGAAATCGGGCAAAGCGTAATATACAAAGTCGAAAACGCAATTCGCGAAGAAGCCGAAAAATCCGAAACGCCGGACGTAAAAACTCTTCAAAAACTTATAAGAGAAACCGCGAAACAAGCCGCTCGGGAAGAAGTTGAGCGAACTTTTGAACGCGAACTCAAGAAATATCAAAGATCCGAAAAAGAAAAAAGAATAAAAAAAGGCGTCGAAGAAGCAATAAAAAAAGAAGTTCACGGACAAGTGCTCACAAAACTCGAGAAAGCTGACGACGAAAGAATTGACACCATTGTGAAGAATTGTAAATTTACCGTCGAAAAAGCAGTCGTCAATGAACTTAAAATTGAACAGGCCGCATTTAAAAAGATAAAAGACCCGGGATTCGCAAAAATTATCGAAAAAGACTCAGATAACATAAAAAAAGAAGTCGCAAGAAATGCAATATTCGAAATCGAACTCGTCATCCGGGAAGAAACAAAAAAATCTAAAAATCTCGACGTAAGAACTCTTCAAAAACTTATAGACAAAACCGCGGAAAAAGCGGTTATCGAAGAAATACAAAACATCCTCGAACGTGAAGAAAATAAATACATAGCGGCAGAAAAAGCAAGAAAAAGAGAAGAAGAAACAAGAGAACAAACGGCAAAAGATGTCGAAAACGCGATAAAGAAAGCAATTTATGAAAAAGAGGTTACCAACCGAAAAAAAGCTAAAGATGAATCAATACGATTAGCAATCGAAAAGCAAAAAGAAGCAATACATATAAACAAAAAAGTTGCAAGTGAAGGGATAGTTGAATTTTTGAAATGCTACAAAAACCACCCTTTTGATCTAATAAAAGCCAAGTCAAGAGCTTTCAGAAACGAATTAAAGAATTTAGAAACATCATGCCCACCTGAAGTTGTCGGAAAAAATATACCTTTAGCCTATGAAATGGGATATGCTGGAGAAAACATTTACAAAGCACCGAGTGCAAGAACATTATTGTTTATAGGTATGGATATAATAAATGTTACCGACCCAGACTATTTAACAAACGTAAAAGTGTACAATCAAATTGGAGATTTAAAACAACCAAAATTGAAAAAAACAATAGAATCTCTGATAAAAGAAGATAACAAATTTTATAAAAAATACGACATGCCGGCGATTGAAAATTGTAAAACTTATTGGTTTAATGAAAATCATGAGTTGTCAAAAAAAATAGCAAACAGTCAAGCTGTAAAAAATCTTGTACGAAAAGAAAGTAATATAAACCCCTCGGATGAAAGACCGGCTTTCATAGAGTTTAAAAACGGAATTGACACCGATTTGTATTATGCAATTCACAACGCACGGGTAACAAGATTCAAAATTGACACGCAAAACAAAATAATGAGAATACGAGTCGAAGATTTATATGATTTTGACCCCAGCCTGACAGATTATTTAAATAGAATAGGAACTGAACTACAACGAAACGGGAATTTAAAACCATACTACCTGATAATTGATTTAAAAGTACCGTACACGTATATACAAAACAGGAAATTATATATAACAAATGAATTATAATATTATCGAACGTATTTTATTTTACACTCTCAATATCATTTTGGCACTGCCGTTTTTGTTTTTTAGAAGCATCCCCGAAGACAGTATATTTGAGTTTTTGGGCATATTTTTCATAATAGGTTTTACGTATATTGTTTATCTCAAGTTTACCGTTTTTGATTTTTTGTATCGACGAAAAAATTTACCTTATACTCATAAATTTTTGAACAAATTTTTAACAGACGATAAATTTTTCTTCATTGTCGTTACCGGTGCAATTGCCGTTGACGTATTTTTAAATCTTATATTCCCGGGGGTTGCTCCCATTTTTGAAGGCTTAAAAACAACCGAAGATATCCCCTTTAGGATATTTATATTACTTTTATGTATTACGAGCATAACATTTTCTTATTTGGGATTTTGGTGTATCCAACAGTTCAAAAATTTTAAAAACGACTTTTGGACAAAAAACCGCTTGACGGGATTCAAAAAGCTTGTTGTATATAAACTTTTTTCACCGCTTATTTTTTCCTTTTGTATAGTTATCATCGAAACCTTGTTTTTTTGTTCCACTTCAAATTCAGGGCTTTTACCGATAATTTTCACAGCGTTTTTTGTGTCGGGAGCAATACAAACAGCGATTAACGCGGTAATTATAAGATCATACAAAGATAAAGGGAAATCCGTCGTGCTGAAAGGCACAAGAATTTTCCGTGAAATCGAAATTTTTATTGCATTGTTCGGACTTAACTGTTTCCTGCTGTTCATGGAATTTTACGGTTGTATGGCAGACTAAAAAGTGTCGACGCTTGACAATTGCAAGACTTACCGGTTCAATAACAACAGATTATCCGAATCTATCGGGAACAGAGTTGCAACGAAACGGAATTTTAAAACCGTATTATCTTGTAATTGACGTAAACGTACCGTTTTAAAAGGACTCAAAAATGGCAATAATACACAGATACAGCGAACTCGCATTATTTTTGATATTGAATATTTTTTTGTCACTACCGGGGTTGTTGTTTGCACTCACCTTCATGAACCCTATATTATTTATATCTCTCATAATAAGTGTTTTATATATTATTTATTTCAAGTTCACCGTTTTTGATTTTCTGTATCGACGAAAGAAGCTGCCTTATATTCGTAAATTTTTAAGCAAGTTACAAACAGACGATAAATCTTTGTTCTTTGTTACTGCTGCTGCCATAGCTTTCGACGCGGTTTTGTGTATACTGATTCCGAATTTACCCTCTTTTGAATGGTTAAAACCGGCAGATTGCCCGATATTCGGCATGTCCTTTGGTTTAAGTTTTTCCGGATTATCATTTTCATATATAGGTTTTTGGCTCATTAAACTGTTCAAAAAATTTAAAAATCGATTTTGGCTGAAAAATCACTTGGCGGGATTCTCAAGACTTGTTTTATATAAACTTTTTTCGCCTCTGATTTTTTCTTTCTTTCTTGTTATCATCGAAACGATAATTATGTATTTTTATTCGTTTTTGGATTTGTTAGAAATAATGCTTCCGATCTTCATTCCAACCGTTGTAATATTATCGGTGATCGACGCAATTATTTTCGGAATAAGCGGCGAAATAAAGAAATCCGATGTATTAACAATTACAAGAATTTTTCGCGAAATAGAAATTTTCATCGCGTTATTCGGCTGCACATTATTCCTGATTATCGCGGGATTTAGCGTTTGTCCGGCAAACTAAAAAAGTGTCGGTGCTTGACAATTGCAGAACTTACCGGTTCAATGTTAGCAAATTATCCGAATCGGTTGGGGGTAGCGCTGCAACGAAACGGAAATTTAAAACCGTATTATCTTGTAATAGACGTAAGCGTACCGTTTTAAAAGGACTCAAAATGGCAATAATACACAGATACAGCGAACTCGCATTATTTTTGATATTGAACATTTTTTTGGCACTGCCGGGGTTGTTGTTTGCACTCACCTTCATGAACCCTATATTATTTGTATCTCTCATAATAAGTGTTTCATATATTATTTATTTCAAGTTTACAGTTTTTGATTTTCTGTATCGACGAAAGAAGCTCCCTTATATTCGTAAGTTTCTAAGCAAGTTACAAACAGACGATAAATCTTTGTTCCTTATTACTGCCGCTGCAATAGCTCTCGACGCGGTTTTGTGTATACTGATTCAGGATTTATCCTCTTTTGAATGGTTAAAACCGCAAGATTACTCAATATTAGGCATGTTCTTGGGTTTAAGTTTTTCCGGATTATCGTTTTCATATATAGGTTTTTGGTGTATTAAGCTGTTCAAAAAATTCAAAAATCGATTTTGGTTGAAAAATCACTTGTCGGGATTCTTAAGACTTATTTTATATAAACTTTTTTCGCCTCTGATTTTTTCTTTTTGTATTCTTGTCCTTGAAGCAATATCTTGGCACTTCTATAAGAAAAATGATAATGTTTTTTCGGAGACAGTTCTTCCGGTATTTTATGTGTCTACTTTCATACAATTGGTAATTGTCACAATTATTTTCGGAATAAGCTGCAAAATAAAGAAATCCGACGGATTAACGATTACAAGAATTTTCCGCGAAACAGAAATTTTCATCACGCTATTCGGGTATACTTTATTCCTGTTTTTCACGGAATTTTACGGTTGTATGGCAGACTAAAAAAGTGTCGGTGCTTGACAATTGTAAAACTTACCGGTTCAATGTTAGCAAATTATCCGAATCGGTTGGGGGTAGCGCTGCAACGAAACGGAAATTTAAAACCGTATTATCTTGTAATTGACGTAAGCGTACCGTTTTAAAAGGACTCAAAAATGGCAATAATACACAGATACAGCGAACTCGCGTTATTTTTGATATTAAACATTTTTTTGGCAATGCCGGGGTTGTATATTAATGAAATCTTTCCCAAATACGGTATATTTGTCGGATTTTTCATGATAAGTATTACGTATATTATTTATTTCAAGTTCACCGTTTTCGATTTTCTGTATCGACGAAAAAAGTTCCCTTATATTCGTAAGTTTTTAAGCAAGTTACAAACAGACGATAAATCTTTGTTCCTTATTACAGCCGCTGCAATAGCTCTCGACATAGTTTTGAGTACACTATTTCCCAAACAGGTGCCCTCTTTTGAATGGTTAAAACCGTCAAATTACTCAATATTCAGAATGTCCATTGGTTTAAGATTTTCCGGATTATCGTTTTCATATATAGGTTTTTGGATCATTAAGCTGTTCAAAAAATTCAAAAATCGATTTTGGTTGAAAAATCACTTGGCGGGATTCTTAAGAATTGTTTTATATAAACTTTTTTCCCCCCTGTTTTTTTCTTTTTGTATTCTTATTGTTGAAGCAATATTTTGGTACTTTTATGTAGAAAATGACGAGACTTTTTTAATATTGGCTCTCCCGATATTTTTTGTGTCAACTTTAATACAATTGGTAATTGACATAATTATTTCGGTAATGATCGGAACAATAAACAAATCCGGTGTATTAACAATTACAAGAATTTTTCGCGAAACAGAAATTTTCATCGCGTTATTCGGGTATACTTTATTCCTGTTTTTCACGGAATTTTACACTTGTCCGGCAAACTAAAAAAGTGTCGATGCTTGACAATTGTAAAACTTATTGGTTCAATGTTAGCAAATTATCCGAATAGGTTAGGAACAGAGTTGCAACGAAACGGAATTTTGAAACCGTACTATCTTGTAATTGACGTAAGCGTACCGTTTTAAAAGGACTCAAAATGGCAATAATCCACAAATACAGCGAACTCGCGTTGTTTTTGATATTGAATATTTTTTTGGCACTGCCGTTTTTGTTTTTTAAAAGCATCCTCGAAGACAGTATATTTTGGGTTCTCGGCTTATTTTACGGAATAAGTTTTACGTATACTATTTATCTCAAGTTTACCGTTTTCGATTTTTTATATCGACGAAAAAGTTTACATTATACTCATAAATTTTTGAACAAATTTTTAACAGACAAAAAATTTTTCTTCATTGTCGTTACCGGTGCAATTGCCGTTGACGTAATTTTAAATCTTATATTCCCGGATTTTGCTCCCCTTTTTAAATTCTTAAAAACAACCGAAGATATCCCTTTTTGGATATTTATATTACTTTTAGGTATTACGGGCGTAACATTTTCTTATTTGGGATTTTGGTGTATTCAACAGTTCAAAAATTTTAAAAACGACTTTTGGGCAAAAAACCGCTTGACAGGATTCAAAAAGCTTGTTTTATACAAACTTTTTTCGCCGTTTGTCGTCCATTTTTGCATTATTATTATCGAAGCAATACTTTGGCATTTTTACAAGAAAGATGATAATGTTTTTTCGGAGACAGTTCTTCCGGTATTTTTTGTGTCTACTTTCATACAATTAACAATTGACGTATTTATTTCGAGCATGATCGGGAAAATAAAGAAATCTGTCATATTGGAATTTACAAGAATTTTCCACGAAATCGAAATTTTTGTTGCGTTGTTCGGACTTAACTGTTTCCTGCTTTTCATGGGAGTTTACGGTTGTATGGCAGACTTAGAAAGTGTCGATACTTGACAATCGCAGGACTTACCGGTTCAATAACAACAGATTATCCGAATCGAACAACGAAACTCGACTCCAAAGAAAAAGGAACTCAAGTGCAACAATCTATCGGGAACAGCGTTGCAACGAAACGGAATTTTGAAACCGTATTATCTTGTAATTGACGTAAACGTACCGTTTTAAAAGGACTCAAAAATGGCAATAATCCACAGATACAGCGAACTCGCATTATTTTTGATATTGAACATTTTTTTGTCAATACCGGGGTTGTTTTTTTTCGGAGACGTACCGATTATATCCGGCACAGACCGAACGGAAGCGTTTTTTACTCTTGCTTTACCGATTTCTTTCGTCAAATTAGGGATTTTCGGAATTCTTTACAGACAAAAAAATTTTAAATACGTTCGCAAGTTTTTGAACACATTTCTAACGGACAAAAAATTTTTCGGCATCGTTATTTTGTCTGCAATTTTGCTTGATATCGTAGTTTCCGTATTTTTTCCGCAAAGATACAATCTCTTTAATCATTCAAATTTTATAAATTGCATGAACTACGGATTTTTAAACACCTTATTAAAAAAAATCGGGTTTATTTGTTTGCTTTCAGGAGTTTTAACCTCATATCTGGTTTTTTGGGGGTTGCAAAAATACAAAAAACTTAAAACTCGTTTTTTCCCGAAAAAACATTTATCCGGGCTCAATACCGTTGCGGAAAAAAAGCTGTCTTTACCTTCGACTTATATAGTATTAACATACCTTTTATATTTTTGTTTTAATTTAGAATGCTTTACGCAGCAAATCAACGGATGGATTATAACCTTAATATATTTTTTCTTATTTTGTTTTATTTCCGCATTCGAAATTTTTATGGGATTCTTGATTTTTATCGTAAATTATACTAAAATTCAGGCAAAACAAAAAAAGAAAATAATTTTAACAATCGCCAAAATCGGACAGGCAGTCGGAATGATTATATATTTATACGGACTCGGGCTCGGGCTCGGACTCGGAACGGACACTGACGGTTTGACGGACGCCCCGGAATAAGAAATGACAAAAAGAAGCAAATACATCGAACTCGCGTTGTTTTGACGTTCGATATTTTTTGGTGTTGCCTCGTCACCGAAAACAAAAAATGTACATACGAAACAGGGTGTAACTTTTTTTGGCAACTTCGAAAATTTTGTATTATTATTTAACAAAGTCGGAAGTAAGGACAAAAGTATGAAATTGTTATCGAAAATTATAGAGCTCGGATTTTTTTCGGCGGTGAATTTGCTGTTTGCTTCGAGCGCAATATTCATAACAAGACGTTGTTCACTCGAAACATCGTATCCTTTTATGTTTTGCGCCGTTTTGTTTTTTGCAAAAATCAAAGTTTTCGAGTTATTATACAATCGAAAAATTTTACGACATATCATAGCATTTTTTGATAAATTTTTAACGGATAAAAAATTTTTTCTGCTGACCATAATATGCACCGTCGCAATAGACGTTATATGCGGGCTTGCTCTTCCGGAAAAAGCTCAAAAAGGAGTTTCAAGTATTTATGATTTTTATGATTTTTTTATTTTTGCCGGAGAATGCAGAGCTTTTATTTGGTATTTGGCATCCGGGATTACGTTTACATATTTGGGCTTTTGGATAATTAAAAAACCTCGCAAACGTAAGCGAAAAAAATTGGCAGGATTCGACAGAGTCGTCTCGAATATAACATTTTCTCCGTTGTATCTTTCGTTTAAATACTCTTTGGTTTTGTGCATAGCACATTTGATCACAGGAACAGATTTTCTTATATGTATGATTCCGATATACTGGCTTCTTGCCACCGCAACATGTTGTATTATTTCCGTTCCGACAGGAATTTTTTCGTTTTTTGTCGGTATTACCCCAAAAAATAAAAAAATAATGTTGAGAACGGCTCAATTTTACCGTTTCATAAGCATTATTGCAATAAGAGCGGAATTGGTGTTTTTCGTTCTCGCGGAAATTTTATCTCTTTACGTCATAGGTTTGTTATTTTTCGGAGAACCGATAGAGTAATCCGACTTTACGGGCTCGATTTTTGCGAAACACCGCAGATTTTATCCGACTTGCGCACGCCGAACCTTCACCCCCCTCGCGCCCGTGCTAAAAACGAACCCCCTCACTGATTCAAGAACCATCTCCCCGTTCAAAACGCCGCCGCGTACCGGGGAACCCCGTCCCCGCGGGAGCTGCGATTCCAAAGACGACAAAACATCGCCGGGGACTCGGACAAGGGTAAAATTTCGCACAAAAAAGAGCCACGGGAGGCTCCTTTTTAAAAATCGTTCTCGCAGACTTCGGCGCAATCGGAACTATCGGCGCAAAGTCGCTATTTTTTCATCGCTTTGATAACTTCCTGAGTTATGTCCTGCGCTCCGAACAATGCCGCCGGAACGATGAGCGTATAGCCTTGTTGGCGAGCGACTTTTTGAACGGCGATATTAAAGTCGTTGTAAAGTTTTTGAGCCTTTTGAGCTTCCTGAGTTTTCAGGGATTGCGCCATTTGTTGAAGTTGTTTGTTGTATTTGTCTTCTTTGGCTTGTTTGGCGGAATCTGCCGTTTTGTCGATATCTTTTCTTGCGTCGATGACAAATTTTTGAATTTTAAGTTCTTCGGTGCGAAGCCAATCGTTGGCAGCCTTAGCTTCGGGGTTTGCAGCCATTACGGCTTCGATATTCACAACGCCGTATTTTTCCGCGGAGAAGCCGGGGACGGCGGTAATGCATAATAAAGCAACTATTGCAAAAAGTTTTTTCATGATAACTCTCCTTTGAAAGACATTTTCACATTAAGCAGGGGAAAAGTCAATAATTCCGAAGGTTGCCCGAGCGGTTAAAAGGTCGGTGCAAAACCGATTTTAAAGGGTTTCAAAAAAAATTTTTCGTTTGTAATTTTTTGTAATAAAATTTAGGATAAGAGGAAAAAAGTATGGAAACGATGACGCAAAATATTCGGGAGCTTGTAAAAAGCACGAAATTAAAGCATATAGCGATAATTATGGACGGGAACCGCAGATGGGCAAAAAATCGCGGACTGCCTTCGGCAATGGGGCATACGAAGGGCGTCGGCGCGCTCAAAGAGACACTGCGGGCGTGTGACGAATTCGGGGTCAAATACCTTACCGTTTACGCGTTTTCGACCGAAAACAAAAAACGTCCGCCGGAAGAGGTCAATTTTTTGATGAATTTACTCGGAAAGACCCTGGAAAGCGAACTTGACGAGCTCAGCGGCAATAACGCGAGGATAAAGTTTCTCGGGCGAATTGACGAACTTGCGCCGAAATTGCGCGAAATTGTCAAAAAATCCGAAGAAAAAACCGCAAAAAACGAAGGAGTACGGTTTCAAATCGCGTTTAATTACGGTTCGAGAACGGAAATTCTCGACGCGGTCAGAAAAATCGCAGAGGACGTAAAAGACGGGAAACTCGACGTTTCCGACATCAGCGAAGACGTCTTCGGCGAATATTTGTACACCCGCGGCATGCCCGACCCCGATTTGGTAATTCGAACGAGCGGAGAAATGCGGATAAGCAATTATTTGCTGTGGCAAAACGCGTACAGCGAAATTTACGTTACGGAAAGGCTTTGGCCCGAATTCGGCAGAGAACCGCTTGCGGAAGCGATAGAGAACTTCGCGTCGAGACAAAGAAGGTTCGGAAAATGATAATAACGGCAGCAACGGGAAACCCGCATAAACTCGAGGAAATACGGGCGATAAACCCTTTCGACGAAATAAAATTCGAGGTCGTGAAGGGAGATTTCGACCCTGACGAAAACGGAGCGACTTTTGCCGAAAACGCAACGATAAAAGCAAAAGCGGCGGCAAGAATT
Source organism: uncultured Candidatus Melainabacteria bacterium (assembly GCA_934718085.1). Classification (GTDB taxonomy): domain Bacteria; phylum Cyanobacteriota; class Vampirovibrionia; order Gastranaerophilales; family Gastranaerophilaceae; genus CAKUZL01. The sequence goes on along the minus strand of CAKUZL010000010.1, from coordinate 30,105 downwards.
TCGGGGAATTATGCGCTTGCGGACGACACGGGACTTTGCATAAAGGCGTTGAACGGTGCACCCGGGCTGTTTTCGGCGAGATACGCCCCGACCCCGAAAGAACGAATAGAAAGAGTTTTGAAGGAACTCGAAGGCAAAACCGACCGAAGTGCCGAGTTTGTCTGCTTTATGACGCTCGTCGCGCCCTCGGGCGAGGTCGTTTTTCAAACGGAAGGTCATTTTAAGGGCGAAATAGCCTTCAAACCCGCGGGGAACGAGGGTTTCGGCTACGACCCGATTTTTTACCTGCCCGAATACGGCAAAACCGTCGCGGAACTTGAAGATGCAATCAAAAATAAAATTTCGCACCGAGCGGGCGCACTTATGCCGATGACCCGAAAAATCGTCGAAAAATTCGGACTGCAAAAATAAAAATTTTCGACACCGAACAAAAATGCCGAAAAACGGGAAAAATACTTAAAATGCCGCATACGCCGTTGAGGGAAAAACCCTCGTCGGACACCGTTCGCACGGTCTTGCCTTTGCAACTGTCGAAAAATTCACCAAAAAACCTTCTAAACCGCGCGGGTGACGTTAGTAAGGCGAATTTTACTTTGTTTTGAACGTTTGTCCGACCGCCTTACCTCAACCCCGTGCAAACCGCGCATTCATGCGACTTTCTCAAAACCGTTCGCGCGATACCTTCCGCGGCGGATGAGGGTTAAAGCACAAAAAGCCCCCCGAAAGGAGCTTTTTGTTTTTATGATATTTTCGGTTTACGAAGCCGTTCCCGTCGACCACGAGTGCAAATACTCGTATTGTTGGTCGGTCAGCGAGTCAATCGAAATGCCCATCGCTTTCAATTTCAACGCCGCGATTTGTTCGTCGGTCGAAGTCGGCAGCGTATAGACTTTGTTTTCGAGGTTTTTGCGGTTTTTGACGATAAATTCCGCACCCAAAGCCTGATTTGCAAAGCTCATATCCATTACCGAGCCGGGATGACCTTCCGCAGCAACGAGATTGACCAATCTGCCCTGAGCGATTACGTGAAGCGACTTTCCGTTCTTGAGGACGTATCTGTCGAAGTTCGGTCTTATCGGAACGATTTGAGCGACGTCTTTTTCGAGTCCGCGGAGGTTGATTTCGACGTCGAAATGCCCCGCGTTACCGACGATTGCGCCGTCCTTCATATTCAGCATGTGGTGAGTGTCGATGACATTGATGTCGCCCGTTATAGAGATAAAAATATCTCCGAGAGGAGCCGCCTGTTCAAGCGGCATAACCGTATAGCCTTCCATAACGGCTTCGAGAGCCTTCAGGGGGTTGACCTCGGTGACGATAACGTTTGCGCCCATCGCTCGCGCGCGCATCGCGACGCCTTTTCCGCACCAGCCGTATCCGCACATTACAAACGTTTTTCCCGCAAGCAAAATATTCGCCGCTCTGAAAATTCCGTCCAAAACGCTTTGCCCCGTGCCGTAACGGTTATCGAACATATATTTCGTCATCGAATCGTTCACCGCGAGTGCCGGGAATTCAAGCGTACCGTCGTTTTCCATCGCGTGAAGTCTTATAATCCCCGTCGTGGTTTCTTCGCACGAACCGATAATTTCGGGCAACAACTCTCTTCTCGAGGTGTGAACCGTTGCGACCATATCACAGCCGTCATCGATTATGAAATTCGGTTTCGTGTCCAAAATCGTCTGAACATGCGAAATATAAGTCTCTTTGCTTTCGCCCGCGTAACCGTAAACCGGAATATTCCAGTATTTTACAAGTGCCGCCGCGACGTCGTCCTGAGTCGAAAGCGGGTTCGAAGCCGCCAAAACTCCTTGTGCACCACCTGCTTGCAGCGTTATGACAAGATTTGCGGTCTCTTTCGTTACGTGAACGCAACTTGCAAATCTCAACCCTTCAAAAGGTCGTTCCTTCGAAAATCTTTCTCTTATCTGCGCCAAAACGGGCATGTCTCTCAACGCCCACTCAATATTCTTTTTTCCCTGTTCGGCAAGCGACATATCCTTAATATCGCACTTTTCCATAATTTCCATCTTTGTTATCATGCTCCTTCTGAAAACATTTTATCACGAACTAAAAAAATTACTTTACAAATTTTTTAAAATTAAATATACTTTATTTGCACAGGGGATAAGTGATGAAAATGAAAAAACTTGCATGTTTATTGTTATTTGCGGCAATATTCAATGTCGAAGCGGGTTTTGCCGAAGCAAACGCCGAGGTCGGACACGCAACGCCGTCGGTCGTCAAAAAATTGCCCGCGGTTTCCTACGATTCGCTTTTGAACTCGATTGACGCGTCGAACCTCGAAAACGTAAGCTACATCGCAGGTTCGCTCAAAACCCTGAACGTCCTCGTCGCGGACGGGCTTTCCCCCTTGCATTACGCGGTTTTCTGCAACAACGCGAAAGTCGTGCAAATTCTCCTGAACAAAGGCGCAAACCCCAATTTCAAGACCGATGACGGACTCAGCGCACTCGACATCGCGCTTTTGGACGACCAAAAAACCGTCGCGAAAGAACTTTTCGACAAAGGCGGCGGCGTAAGCCCGCAAATAGCGTCGGATTTGCAAAAATTCGGCTGCACGCTTGTTTACGACCCCAAAACCGACGTTTACAGGGGCGATTTAACCGAAATCTTTGCGGTTATGGAAAAAATCAATGCAAAGCTCGCGGGATAAAAAAATTTTCAAAATGATTTTCGGGCTCGGAAACACCGACACCGAAGCAATCAAAAGGCTTTGCGCAGTTTACGCAAAGGCGGGCGCGGACGTTTTCGACGTTTCTCCCGACCCCGCCGCACTTACGGCGTTCGGCGAAGGCATTGAAAAATCGGGCATTTCCCGCTCCGACGTAAAATGTTGCGTAAGTTTTTCGCTCGCGGACGACGTTCACGGCTCGAAAGCCCGCATTGACGCGCAAAAATGCCAAAAATGCGGACGTTGCAAATCCGTCTGCACAAACGACGCAATTTCCGAAAACTTCGAAATCATCGCCGAAAAATGCATAGGCTGCCGAAAATGCGCCTTCTGTGACGCAATCTCCTACTCAAAACCCCGAACCGACGTTTGCAAAACTTTAAAAAACTTAACAAAAACTTTTAAAATCGATGCCGTCGAACTTCACGTAAACGGGGCAAAAACTTCCGAAATCGTTGACACGGCGAGAAAAATCAAAAAACTTTTTCCCGAAATAACCGTCGGAATTTGTCTGACGCGCGGGATTGTATCGGACAAAGAGAGTCTCGACGTCGTAAAAGCCGCTACCGACGCGGTTTTCCCGCAACAACTCTACGTTCAGGCGGACGGCATTCCGATGAGCGGGGGTAAAAACGATTACGCGTCAAACCTTCAGTCGCTTGCGTTTGCACAAATTTTGAAAGACACCGGCGCGAAAATAATCGTTTCGGGCGGATGCAACGCCAAAACCCTTGAGTTTGCGGAACTTTCGGGTGTAGACATCGACGGGTTCGCAGCCGGGTCGTTTGCTCGAAATTTGATAAAAAACTTTTTAAAAACCGAAGATTTTTGGTATAATAAAAACGGGTATGACTCGGCGGTAAAAGAAGTCATGCGAGTGTTTGAAAGAGAGTAAAATGCTGACGACGGTAAAAAACGTTCTTGAAAAATATATTCGATTGGAGCCCGGAACAACCGTGGTTGTAGGGTTTTCCGGCGGATGGGATTCCATGTGCCTTTTGCATATCGTAAAAAAACTTTCGGACGAGTACGGATTTCGTGTTATCGCGGCGCATTTGAACCATGCCTGGCGCGGAGAGGAGTCTGACGACGAAGAAGCAAACGCGCAAAGGTTTTGCATGGAGTTCGACATAAAATTTTACGCGGAACGGCTCGAAGACGGCATAAAACAGTCGGAGCTTGTCGCCCGCGAGCTGAGATACGATTTTTTCAAGCGCACGGTTCGCCGATATCACGCAAACGCTCTGTTGACGGCACATACCAAGACCGACAACGCCGAAACCGTTTTGTACAGAATTGCAAAGGGAACGGGGCTCAACGGGCTCGAAGGCATAAAAGAGTTTCGAAAAGAAGCCGAAATGAACATTATCAGACCGCTTTTGGCGTTCACGAGAACCGAAATCGAAGCGTACTGTATGCAAAACGAATTTCTGCCCAACAACGATTCGAGCAACACGGACACCCGTTACGCGCGCAACAACATCAGATACAACATCATTCCGCGCCTCAGGGAAATCAATCCGAACGTCGAAAACTCGCTGATTAACCTTGCCGAAATCGCGACCGGAAACAACCTGATTATCGAAGATTTGATGAAAAACATCGAAATTCAGATTTCGGTAGGCAACAAGTGGCTGACGCAAAACTTTTTGCGCCTGAACCCCGCGATACGACAGCATTTCGTCTACAACCTGCTCCTCAAAAGCGGGCTGGAACCGAGTTTTTCGAAAGTTCGCGAGGTCATGATGTTCATCGCGGACAACAACATTTCGAAATCGGGCAAAACGATGTCTCTGACTTCGAATTTAAGCATTTTTACTTCGCACAAATACACGTACGTTCTTGACGTTTCAAAGACCGAAAAGTCGCTCAAAGAGACGATTATCGACAAAGAAGGCGAATTTGCGCTCGAAAACGGACGGATTTTCAGCATGCAAAAATATTCCGAGCCGGTGGAATTTTTCCCGAAAAAGGACGCTATGTTTATCTTTGCGGACATGACGAACGTTCCGCTTCCTTTGACCGTCAGAACCCGCAGAAACGGCGATATCATTCAACCTTTCGGAATGAAAGGCAAAATGAAACTGAAAAAATATTTCATAAACAAATGTATACCGAGCTACCAGCGCGACGGAATTTTGCTTTTGTGCTCGGGCAACGAGGTTTTATGGGCGGCGGGCGTCGGAATGAGCGAAAAACTGCGCGTTTCCGACCAAAAAGCCACCCACGCGCTTGAGATAATTACGGAGTAACTGCTTTGAACGAAGAAGAATTTTTTTACGTATCCCACGGTCAATACTCGGATTTGAGAGTTCTGTATTCGGAGGAACAAATTCGCGAAAAAGCCCGCGAAATCGCGGCGGAAATCGAAGACTTTTTCCCCTCCGACGAACCGCTCTACATTGTTTGCGTGCTCAAAGGCGGCATGCTCTTTTGCTCCGACCTGATAAGATGCCTCAAAACGCCCGTCCAGCTTGAATTTGTCAAAGTTTCGAGCTACGGCAACGAATTCCACACAAAAGGCGACGTCAAAATCATCGGCGACCTGCCCGACGTAGACAACCAAAACGTCCTGCTGGTCGACGATATCGTCGATACCGGCTACACCGCAAACTACCTGCTCGACGTGTTCAAAACGCAGTTTACCCCCAAACGCATTAAAACCGCCGTGCTCATCAACAAACTCAACAACCGCCGAATCAACATCAATCCCGACTTCTACGGCTTCGATGTCGACGAAGAATACCTCGTCGGCTACGGACTCGACTACGTGGGCTTCTACAGAAACCTCCCCTACGTCGGGTGTTTTCCCAAAAATACAGTAAACTTCGGCAAATAACCCGGCGGAGGAAGAACGCGCAAAACGTGGCGTGCGCTTGCAAAACGTACGCGGAAAAATTTTGACGGCACTCGCAATACAAAAAAAAATGTACACCTGCGGCAACACATCAAAAAGTCGAAAAACAAGGTTTCCTTCCGTTGATACGCCTGCCAAAATGCCTGATAACATAAAGTTTTCACGCCGCGCGGGCATGCGAACGCCGGCTCACGAACGTTCAAGACAGATACGTACGTCCTCCCGACTCGCCGTCCGGGCATGCTCTTCAAGCAAGGTTCAAACACCGATACACGAGCACTCAAAAAATACCGATTTCCGCCCGCCTTACCCCGCCGCACACGTAAACATGCTCGAACTTCGGGAAAAACAACCGCGCCGCGCTGCACGGGTTACAAAAAATTTACAAATCGACAAAATTCAAAAAAAGTATTTGAAAAAATTTTTTACTTGTGTTAATATCATCTCATCGGTGAGCCGAAGTGGCGAAATCGGTAGACGCAGCAGACTCAAAATCTGCCGCAGTTCACTCTGTGTGTCGGTTCGAGTCCGACCTTCGGCACCATTATTTGAAAAGACCTCATCGCCGAGGTCTTTTTTGTTTTCCCAAAACGGCGAAAATGTTTCACCCCATCGAATTTTTTCACTTTGTATGCCGTAAATTTTTGAACCCGTTCTGTTTAACAGAGGATTTTAAATACCACAGGTCAGGCATCGACTGATAAATCGTGCGTTTTGGCATGTTATAAAAATTTTTAAACCTGTTGTCTCGGTGAAAATCTGAAATCACCGTAGGTTGGGGTTTCCACCCCAACGTCCCGTTCATTGCAGAATGGCGCGGGTAAAAATGAAAAATATTTCTTCCTCTACCTATTTTGAAAAACAGACGTAAGAAAAATCTTCTTGTTCATTTTTTCTTTTTGTTCGGAGGCGAATTTGCGTAGGGCGGCGGGAGTGAAACGACCAAAGACCCGAAGTTGCGCCGAAATAACGAGCGACCGTTTTCCCCGAACGGGGGAAACAAAGCGAGTGACTTGAAGGCGTGAAGCAAATTAAAGACGCAAAAAGAAAAAACGAACCAAAAAAGAAAAACTCCCGTTGATACATACGCATCCGGGTCAATTCTCTCAGGTTTTGCGTACGTCAATTGCTTCGGTGTTGCAGCGTACGCTTTCCCCGGACCTTCTCTCTCGAGGGAGCGATTTTGCGTAGGGCGGAGCGAAATTGCGTAGGGTGAGCGAAGCGAAACCCGAGAAGGCGAGCGGCGTGCGGAGCGAAGCGGGGTGACCCCCGGGGGCAACCCGCGAAAGCGCAGCCTACGAAGTGAGCCGAAAGCAATTTCAAGACGGTGAGCGGAGCGAACGGAGTCCCGAAGTAGCAAAAACAATAGTGAACGGCAACGAAGTGAAGTGAACGACTTGTTTTTGTGGAGCAAAATCAAGACGGAAGCCCGGGGTCTCAAGGTTTTGCAATATCTGCTTTTTATTTGAAATTATTGTAGGTTGGGGTTTCTACCCCAACGAAATTTTCGGTGAAGAGGAAAACTTTCGTTTGTCAATCAATAATCGCGCAAACCAAAGCTCTTCCGGCTTTTTTGAAAAACATGTCGGGCGGTGACTGACCTACGGTTTTCAAGAATTTTACCGAAACGAACGGTTTCGTTTGCACGTAACATGCCGAGTTGCACGATTTGTTGGGGTAGAAACCCCAACCTACGGTGATTTTAGATTTCCGCCCAATCAAAAGGTTTAAAATTGAAAGTTTTTCATCCTCACCGAAAAACACCTACAGCTGTTTTAAATTTTCACAAAAAACACACGGTTTCGTTTGCACGCCCCATGCCGAGTTGCACGATTTGTTGGGGTGAAACCCCGGTACCTACATTTGAAAAAAATTCCGTATTATTTGAAAGGGTTAAAACTCCGGGTACATGCCGAGTTTCACTATTCGTCAGGTACAGCCGGACCCGCTTTGCAAGCATCCGCGTTTTTAATGAAGAAATGTAACGATTTGTTGTAAAAATCGGCAATTTCCGGGGCGACAAAACGTTTATATACATGTTATGTATAAAAAAAGTCGGGAGTAAAAAGGGATAAAATCTTGCGGTGAGCGGGATACGGAGGTAAAACATGGGGTACGAGTATAATATAAATTCTAAGGCTCGGGCGACGGGCGAAAATTCGGCGGCGAAGTCCGAAGCGAAACGCGAGGCGTATAATCCTTCTATGCACGTAAACGGTAAGGATACGGTGTCTTTTAAGGGTGCGACCGTGAGCGGAGCGTCTGTCGCGGGTTTTACGGGCGGAATAAAAAAGGCGGCATCGGGAGCTGCGGCGAACATATCGGGAACACTGAAAACGGCGGCTACCGTTGCGATAGCGGGGTTGGGGCTCGGCGCGGCGGTAAAATCGGTTCAATCCTCGCAATCTGCGGTGACGGTTGAAACCCCGACGACCTCGACGGCGGAACCTTCTGTAATACCGACCGTTCAAGCGGTGCCGGTTCAAATTTCGGCACAACCTGCTCAAAACGTGCAATCCTCGTCGCAAACGACCGAGCAATCCGCGAAGGCTTCCGAAAAAACTACCGCGGGCAGCCTTTCACAAGGGGCAATATACGTAAATTCGAGAGTTATATCGGGCGGAAGCAAAAGTAACGAGACTTTGACTCAACCTGTCGATACAACGAAAAATTTAACAACAGAGCAAACGACCGAAGCAAATGCGAAACCCGCGGCGGCGGCACCCTCGACGATTGCTTTCTCAACTGCGGTACCCGTACAAATTTTGACGCAACCTGCCCAAAACGTACAATCCGCGGCGGTGCACGAAGAAACGACCGTCGCGAAACCCGCCCGAAATACACAACCGGTACAAACCGAGCAAACCGAAGCAAACGCGCAAACCGCGGTACCGCAAAGTTTGGAGGATATTCGTGCAAAATATAACGAAAGAAACAGGCTTATTTTCGAGGCTTTAAAAAATTCCGATAAAGTCGTAACGAATGCAGACATCGAGGATTACAAAAAACTTCATAAATATGATTTTACCGATGACGAAATTGCCGTGTTGTTATCCCGAAATTTGGACGCAAAGGACAAAAACGGAAATGAACTTATTGATACCCGATCTTTAAAAAATCTGGCAAAATTGTCGGATGAAGAATTTGAGCTTGTGAAAAAAAGGGGGATAATAGGATATTCGCTTCATCGACCGTTTGCTTTCCAAGATTTGGAATCGGCTTTATTGAAGCTTTCCGACGAAGATTTTGCAACATATATGAAACGTGAGTTGTATAATCAATTGTTTCTCGATGATCAGGAACGTTTTGAAAAAGAAGCTTTTGACGGGTTAATTCATTTGTCCGATGAAGATTTTGCTCGGTTTAACGACACGTTGTTGCCCGAGATAAAAAAACAATTCGGTGATTTTTACAATATCGGAGATTTGTATAAGCTTGTTGACTTGAGTGATGAGGAGTTAAAAAAGGCATTTCATTTTATAAATGTAAGTAATTTCAAAATTTATGACGGGCAATTTTCCGCGGAAGAAATTCGCAAAATAATTAATGATGACAAATATTCGGAAAAACTCAATAAAATTTTTGATATGACCAAAAAAATTCAAAAGTCCTTCGGCAAATATACTTTAATGGAGAGTGTTTTAAAGCTGGTTGACTTACCCGACAAAGACCTTGATAAAGTAATTAAATTTTCGGAATGGATTCCTCTTGACACAATCGAAAAATTTATGCAAGACGGGCAAGATGAATCTGCGACGTCGGAAAAATATTGTAAAGACGGATATTTCGCGACTTTGGAAAGGGTTTTGCCGGTTGCCGAAAACACGTTCAAGTTCTTTAAAAACTCTGTTTCCGTCGGTGATATTAAGTTTCTTTCAAATTTATCCGATAAAGAGCTTGAAAAAGTGCGGGAATATTCGGAATTTATTCCGAAAGACATAATTTTTATGTGTATACAATCGGGTAACTTGTCGGATATAGAAAAATCTCCCGCTTATCTTAACAATAAAGATGTTCTTAAAAATATAAGAAGTGATGTCGGAAAAATCAGGTACGATAACAGAATGCTTTTCTATTCGGAGATTTTAGGATTAAATTTATATGATTTACGCGACAAATCATTAAAGGAAACTGTTGCGTTATTGGATAGTCTTCAAGACGCATTCGGTTATATCAGTGACGAAGATCTTGAAAAACTTGACTTGGATCATATTGACAAAAAGTTCAACGATAAAATATTTTTCGGGAAGACGGTTACTCCGGCGACGATTTCCGTTGAGGATGTCCGAAAAGCGGGACAAGAATTTTTCTCGAGCGTAAAAGATACGGAAGTTGTTGATGCGGTAACGGGCGAAAAGAAAGCTGTTTCGGCGTCGGAAAATGCAATAAAATCGTTTAATTTTACAAAATACGGTAAAGAAGGTTTGCCGCTCGAATATTCTCGAAAAGCGTTTTTAAAAGACCTTTCTTCGGTTTTGAAAACTTTGCCCGAAGCGCAACGTAAAGAAATTTTGCATAAGCTTGAAATTGCTCCGATAGGCGATAACGGTGAAATAACGGGATACAACGGAATTTTGAACTTGCAGGGGCTTTCTGACGAAGGCGCGGAAGGCGAAATTTCAAAGCTCGCGAAAAAATTTGTTTTCGAAAACAAAATAACTACGGGCGACAAAAAACTTGACGAGTCTTTAAATGCAATGACAAAAGGTATTCCGGAGTTTATGAACTTAATCGGAAAACAACAGCACGGAACTCATCAATATTCGCTCGACGTACATATTTTGACGGTTTTGAAAGAATGCTTGAACAATCCCGAGTTCGAAAATCTTTCGGATCTCGAAAAATATTGCCTGAAATACGCCGTAATACTGCACGATATCGCAAAAAACGAAAACGAAATCGATAAAAATCACGAATTGACGGGTTCGCTTTATGTCAGAGATATTTTGAACCGAAACGTAGTTCACGAAAACGGCGAAATTTCGCCTGTTAGACAAAGTACCGAGGTCAAAAACCGAATTATCGAGGCGGTAAAAAATCATAATTGGCTTGAACTTTTTAATTCGGGGAAAAACAATAACCTGGAAACGGCGTTGCTTTTCAGACGCACCGGTGACCTGAAAATGGCAAGAATTATGGCAGAAGCGGATTTGAAAGGAGTCGGCGGCGATTTTTACGAACGATACAAACAATCTTTGTCACCCGAAGTGCAAGCTCGGATAGACGGGGCTCTTGTGAATATTAACAGCAAGGGACACATGATAATGACAAATAAAATTGTTAATCCTTCGAAAGTTCCGACTCAAACATTAAACGGCAAAACATATAAAGTCATTAACTTTACCGACCCCAAATATTCAAACGGCAGAGACCTTTCCGAAATCGGGTTTGAACCCGGTACGACCCTTGAAAATTTGAGATTTTTTGTACACATGAATGACGAAAACAATTCAAAAATAGCCGTATTGCTTTCGGATTCGACAAAAGATGCGGCTTTGTGCGCGTCGTATATTTCTCCTCAAACTTGTCCGACGCACCGTGAATTTCCCATAGGTTTGAGTTTGGAATCCGAAGCGGTGAATGTAATAAATGCCCATAACAAAAATCTTTTTTCGGGCGGCAAAAAAGGTTTTGATTATTACCAAGCCGTGGTCGCAGACCCCCGAAATCAACACAGATTATCCGTGCCGAAGGCGTTTGCGACATCAGAAACGATAAAATTGTCCCCTGCCGAATATTCCGAACTTTTTGCTCAACTCCAAAAATACAAATATGTTTCTCAGTTGGATTTTATTCCTCCCGTAAAAATCGGAAACAAAACGCTGACAGGCTCGCAAATTAAAGAGGTTTTGCAAAACGCAGCCGATACTGCGCTCAGAAACGATTCCGGCGAACTCGGGTACGCTCACAACGAAGTAAACCTTTACGCTCCGAAAACAAACGCGATTGTTGCAAAACTCGACAGCTTGGAAGAAGTCCCTCAAGAATTACTCGATTTGGCGGAAGAAAAAAACTTGCCGATATATCTTTTCGGACGAGGTAACCTCTGATTTTATCACGGCAACAAGCGGTTTTAAGTTTTAAAATCCGGCGGTCGGACGAAAGTCCGTAATCCCCGCAGGTTGGGGTTTCCACCCCGACGAATCGTGAAACTCGGCATGGCGCGTGCAATCGAAGCCGTTAGGTTCGAGAACAATATTTAAAACCGTAGGTCATATATCGCCTGACATACGATGATTTCAAATAAAAAACCGATATTGCAATACCTTGCGACCCCGGGCTTCTCTCTCAAGAGAGCATTGTAGGTTGGGGTTTCTACCCCGACGTTCCTTTCATTGCAGCATGGCACGTGCAAAATTAAAAAACAAAAATATTTCTTCCCCTGCATATTTTGAGAGGCGGACGTGAGAAAAATCTTCTTGTTCATTTTTTCTTTTTGTTCGGAGGCAAAAAGAAAAAACGAACCAAAAAAGAAAAACTCCCGTTGATACATTCGCATCCGGGACAATTCTCTCAGGTTTTGCGTGCGTCAATTGTTTCGGTATTGCAACGTACGCTTTCCCCGGACCTTCTCCCTTTAGGTAGAAGCCCGGGGTCGCAAGGTGTTGCAATATCGGCTTTTTATTTAAATTTATTGTAGGTACCGGGGTTTCCATCCCGACAAATTGTTCGAAAAGGACGAAAGGCTTTCATTTAACAACCAAACGTTGCGCGAAACAAAGCCGAGGGCAGGGGTCTCAGCGCAGCGACAGGGTTTCCTTTTGTTTCGAAAATTCGTTTATAATCGTTGAAACGCAGGCATTCAGAGATTTTTTCGCGTTTCTGTACGAAATTCTGACAACTTTCATGCCGGCACGATTCATCGTCAGTTGTTTTTTTATCGGCGAAAGCGGTTGACGTTGTTTGTCGGGCATGCCGTCACATTCGACCACCAGCGAATTTCCGTCGTCGTCAGAGACGAGCAAATCGGCTTTGAACCCTGCTATTGTTGCACCGGGGCGAACTTTGAGCCCTTTTTCGCGCAAAATCGCCGCGAAGTCTTTTTCGAACGAATTGTTGTAAACGTCGGGAATTTCGTCGTTTGAGTCGGCATTGAATTGAAGTTCGTACTCTTTGATATACTCGACGTAATCGCGCAAAAGCCCTTGCGGCAATTCATCGGGGTTTTTCGACAAAAACGAAATATTTTTTTTGCGTGCGCGGGTAACCGCAACGTTGAACAGGTTCGGTTTTTGCAGGAACGTAAGACTTTGGGGGAAGCTGTTATCCGCAATCGCCCACGAAATAATGATTACGTCTCTTTCGTCGCCCTGGAACGTGTGCGCCGTGCCGACTTCAATCTTATGACGCTCGATAACCGCTTGCGGAAAGGATTTCAGCACCGCTTTTTTGATGAGTTCGACCTGACTTCTGAACGGCGAGATTATACCTATCGAAACGGGGTCGTTGTCGGCATTTTCGGCGTCTTCGGCGATGAGGTCGTGAACTTTGTCGATAACCGCCTCGGCTTCGGCGTAATTTTTGGTTTCGGGGGGTTCGATTTTGCCGTCCGGCACAAGACAAAGCTCCATCAGGCGTTCGCCGGTGTAACTTTTCGTCATAATTCGCAGGTGCCCGTCGTAAAATTCTTTGTTACTGAAGTCGATAACGGGCGCGAGCGAACGAAAATGCTCGTCGAGAAGCACCGGCGCGACGGAGTAATAATTTGCGAGGTCGAACATCGAATTTGTCCTGAAACTCCAAACAAGACGGTACTTTTCGGGAATATCGTACTGCACGGCAAACGATTGTTCTTTAGCGTTTTCCAAAAACGAAAGGTGAGTCAATTGCTTATCGTCGCCCACTATCACGGCTTTTTTCGCCCTGAAAAGTATCGGCAGACAGCTTGCGATATCGCATTGAGACGCCTCGTCGATTATCGCGACGTCAAAAAGCCCCGGTTTCAACGGAATTGAGCCCGAAACCGCGTAAGTCGTCACACATTGACACGGAAAAGCTTCCAAAAGCGGCTTAAAGTCTTGTTCTTCAAGAATTTGCCGTCTGATTTTTTCCTTCGCGGTCAATGCCCGAACGTGATCGCGCAGCCGTCTGATTTTTCGTTCGTCGCGAAGCAGCAATTTTAAAGCCTCGCGGCGTTTTTTCCTCAAAATCCCCACGGCAAGCCCTTTTTGCTTCTTTTGAAGCACTCCGATTTCGTCCGTAAGCTCGGTCAAATTGCCTTCCGAATAAATATCGTTTTCGATTTTTTCGGCGGCGGTTTCGCTTTCGAAAGATTTTATCTCTTCCGCAAGTTTCATCGCGGTTTGAGCGGTTATTTTCAGGTCTTTCGCGCCGATAAGTTTTTTCAGCTCGCCCGTTTTGACGAAAGTTTTAATTTTTGAAAAAATATCGTGTTTTAGGAACAAATCGCGAATTTCGGCAAGCACAGCTTTTGTTTTTTGAAGGCTTTCATAGTCGGGTCGGGTCGTGAAAAATTCCCGAGAACACGTGCCCGCGGCATTTTCTCGCGCTTTTAGCATTTGTTCGAACCATTCCGACTCGAGTTTGATGATTTTATCGCATTTTTTCATATTCACTTTGATTTTTGCGATTAATTTTTCCATGTCCTCGTTTTGAATAATAAACGTGTCCTCGAACCCTTCGTCAAGCTCGACGAGGTTTTTGCTCAAATTATCGAGGTCATGCGCGAGTTTACGTTGATAACCCGCTCTTCCCGCGCGCAGAGCCAAATACGGCGCTCCGAGAGTATTCAGCCTGTCCGCGATGACGTCGGTCGCTTTGTCCATTCTCGACGCCACAAGCACCGTTTTTCCGTTCGCAATGAGATGCGAAACAAGGTTCACTATCGTCTGAGATTTTCCCGTTCCCGGAGGTCCGTAAACCGACACCAGCGAAGACTTTTCGATGTTTTTCAAAACGTTCTCCTGCGAGTCGCTCAACGGCAACGGAGTTATCGGGTAAAAATCTTTCAGCTCGCGTTTAAAAAAGTCCTTTTCGGTTATCCCGCGGGCATATTCGTCATTCACCACGCCCAAAACCGTCTCTTTGATTATCCCGTCCGGATATTCCGAAATTTTATTAAGTTCGTGCAACACTCCCGCCGTCACGACAGGTCGTTTTGTCAATATCAACGCCGATTGCGCCGTCAACGCGACTTTCTGCGGTTTTACCGTTTTCGGTCGAACTGTTTCTCCGTCGGCTTCCTCGTAAAAATCCTCCGCATTCGCGACTGTTTCGCCTTTTTCGCTCCGCCCGCCCTTTTCTTCGTCCGAAAAATTTGAACCCGCGCCGTCTTCGCTTTCCTCCGCGTTATCCGTCAAAAGCTTCGCGTTCAGCTTAATTTCGACATCCGGCACCAAAGATTTCAACGTAGTCAAAAATACCGACAACTTCTCCTGCGTCAACGGCAAGTCGGGCAATGCGTCCAAAATCCCCTCAAGCATATACTCAGTGTCGTCTTCGTCCTCGGACTTGCCCATCAAAGTCGTCAACGCCCCCGTATTCAGCGAGATTACCTCGTCCTGCAACGTACACTCTATCCGCCCGTCATCCGCACGCTCGAGCTTGCACGGCATATAAAGCAGCGGCGTCAAAAATTCGTTATACTTCCGACTCTTCGAATTCTTCCCCGCCAAAAACAAAAATCCGTATATTAAATACTTGTCCTTCTGTCCCTTATTCGACTGTATCATCAACTCCGTGACTTTACTGTCCGTTCCGTCAAAATACAACGGCTCGTCAAAATTCGTAAAAAGCTTCTCGTTGTACCGATTTTTGGTGCCGTCGTCTATCACGACCCACTTATTGTCCTTGTCCTGTCTCAAATTCCGAAACGTCGAACTTTGAACCTCCTCACGCACGCAATCGTGCATATATGAACAGATTTTTTTCGTAAAACCGGCATGAAACGCCGTATTAACAGCTTTTTCGGACTCTTTAAGCATAAGACTTTTTCCCTTATCTCATTAATCTACCCGATTTTACATTGAAAACCCTCTCCGTTAAATCAAGCAAAAATAGGATTTTTCGGGATTTCCCGCCCCGCCGCCCGATATTACGATTTTTAAAACCGTTCGTCGTTAATAAAAATGTTTCCCGAAACATGCCGAGTTTCAAAATTCGTTGGGGTAGAAACCCCAACCTACATTACTTTTCGTTCATTGCGTCATGAGGTGTGCAAATTAAAAAAAATAAAAAATTTTTCTCTTTGCGTACTTAGAAAGATATACGCGGAAAAATTTTCTTTGTTCATTTGTTCTTTTTTTGGCGAAAAAAAAAGAACAAGAAGATTTTTCTCACGTCTGTTTTTCAAAATAGGCAGAGGAAGAAATATTTTTCAATTTTACCCGCGCCATTCTGCAATGAACGGGACGTTGGGGTGGAAAACCCAACCTACTACAATGTTTTCGAGTTTTTGCCGCAACGCACGGTTTTTTCTTGAAACGCCGGATAATTAGCGAGAGAGTTGAACAAAACATACTCCGGCGCACATTTTGTCGGGCGGTGTCCGAGGGTTTCAAATATTCGCGAAAAAATATTTGTTTTTTCCGAACGGAAAACGCAAGGACATCAAAGGTTTTCGAAGCCGGGGGAGCGGGTCGGAAGGTTCGAGTAACTCGGGTTTGAAAATACCGATTTTTTTATGTATTTATTCGTGTAGTTACCTTTTTCGAACAATTTTTTCAACATATTTTCGCGCAGAACCAACGGATGATTAATTTCCTCGAGAGTTTTGTCCCGTTCGCAAAGTTGTGTCCAAACGGCGGCTTCCATTGTCCACGCGTACGTTTCCTCGTTCAGTGAGTCAAATTGATCCTGGTGCAGCGCTTCGTGCGAAAGCAGTGCCGCGAGGGCTGCCGCGGGGGCGTCGGAGTGTTTTTGGTTTATATAAATATAAAGTCTTTTGTTTCGACTCCAACCGAGGGCGTCAAAGCCCGCGTACTCTTGTTTTATCTGTCCGAGGTCGGCAAACTGAACGTTTACGGCTTTCCCGGTGATATTGTTCCCTAAAATCGCTTTTCGAGAGAACTCGCCCGACGTACCTTTTAAAAGTTCCAAAGCCTCTTTAATTCGGTCTTCTTTGGTAATTTTGCCGTAAGTTTTTCCGAGTTTTTTCGAATCGAACGAGATGTTATCGGGCGAATCGGGGGAATTTTTCAGTGACTTAAATTCCTCGGTCACTTTTTCTTTCACTGATTTTACCGATTTTGCGGGGTCAATCGTTTTTTTCGCAGTCGAAGAAGGCGCAACCGCTTTTACGGGTTTGTTCGGGAGAACCTGCACAGAGCTTCCTTCGTTATTCGTCACAACCGGTTTGGGATTTTTGGCGGGCAGAGTCACGTAATCGCCCGAATTCGTCGCGGAACCGTCCGTTCCTTCGTTTCCCGTCACAACAGGTTTGGGGTTTTTCGCGGGTAATATCACGTAACCGCCCGAATACGTTGCCGGCGCAAACTCGTACGTTTCCGCGCTCACCGCCGCACATGCCGTCGTCGCAATCACCGCTAATGCCGTCAATACTGTCTTTTTCACGAAAATACCTCTTCTTTTCCCTAAATACATATTACATTATGCACTCTTTTTTTTTAACGGCAAGTTTTTTTGTCGTCAAATTTTTTAAACGGGATTTTCGTTCAAAATTCCGGGCAAAACCGACAAAAACGCGTCGACCACCGCGGGATCAAATTGAATTCCCTTCATTTCGACCAACACTGCTTTTGCTTCCTCGACCGTTTTGGGTTTTCTGTAGGTTCGTTTTGAAATCATCGAGTCGAATGCGTCAGCGACCGCGATAATTCTCGAGCCTATCGGAATATTTTCGCCCTTTATTCCCGAAGGATATCCCGCGCCGTTATAAAATTCGTGGTGATATTTGATAATTTCGACGACATCTTTGAGTTGTTTTATATCGGCAAGAATTTTGACCCCTTGATTTACGTGGTTTCGAATTTCCTGCCAATCTTCTTCGGTCAATTTTTCGACCTTGTACATAATTTCGTCCGAAACGCTTATCATACCTATATCGTGGAGCATGCCCGCAAGTTCGGTTTTATCGATTTGTTCTTGGGGCAAATTCATCGCTTCCGCGGTTTTTTCGGCATACAAAGTGACTCTGCGGCTTCTGCCCTTTCTGAACGAATCTTTCGCGTCCATCGCTTCGACAATCGCTTTGACGGTGCCCGCGAAAAGCTCTTTCAGGTCGTTTATGAGGTTTTCGTTATCGCGTTTGAGACTCAGGTAATCGAGAGTGTTCGAAACCGTGAGCAACAATTCGTTGGGATCGTAGGGTTTTTTGATGTAGCGGTAAATTTTCGCGTAATTTATCGCGTTTATCAAAATTTCCGAATCCGAATACGCCGTGACAAGCAATCTCATCGTGTCGGGGTGCTTGTCGTAAACGCGTTTCAAAAATTCGACCCCGTCCATTTCGGGCATTTTGTGATCGGAAATAACCAAATCGATTTTTTCGTCGTCGATAATTTTCAGCGCCTCGAGAGGGCTCGTGGTCTTCAAAAGCTCGTATTTTCCGCGCAAAGTTCGGTATAACAGCGCAAGGTTATCGGGTTCGTCGTCGACCAACAATATTCTGTACATCTATTTTACCTCCTTTGTCGTTTCGGGATTTTCTCTTTGCATTACCAACGGCAACGTTATTATGAATTTCGTACCTTTACCGGGTGTCGAATAAACTTCGATGTTGCCTTTATGATTTTTGATAACTTTGTAACTGATGGAAAGTCCGAGTCCGCTGCCCTGTCCGACGGGTTTCGTCGTGAAAAACGGGTTGAAAATTTTGTCGCGGGTTTTGGCGTCCATGCCTTTTCCGTTGTCTTCTATCTCGATAACCGCGTATTTATTGGTCGTGCGCAATCTGATATAGACGTCGCCCCTCTCTTTGTCCGAAACCGCATACGCCGCGTTGTCGAGGATATTCATAAACACCTGGTTCAGCTGACCGCCGTACGCCTCGATTTTCGGCATGTTCGGTTCGTAATCTTTGTGTACGGTTATTTTATACTTAAATTTATTGTGCAAAATATTTAACGTCGTGTCGATTTCCTTAGCCAAATCAACGCTTGTCAATGCGGCTTCTTCCATCCGCGAAAAGTCTTTCAGGTCGAGCACGATGTTCTTCACGCGCTCGGTACCCTCGTGGCAGCTGTCTATCAGGTCGGGCAGGTCGGTTTTCAAAAATTCGTAGTCGATTTGCTTCATCAGTTCGTCGATTTTTGCCCTGTGCTCTTCCGACAACTCGCCTTCGTACGATTTGAACTCGTCGATTATCGTTATCAAATCCTTCGAATAATTTTTCAGGTGAGTCAGGTTCCCGTAAATAAAGTTCACGGGGTTGTTGACTTCGTGCATGATTCCCGCAACCAGCTCACCAAGCGACTTCATCTTCTCCGAGTGAACCATCATCGCCTGCGTGCTTTGAATTTCCTTTATCGCGTCTTTAAGCTGCTCACTGCGCTCCTGAACACGTTTTTCCAGCGAACTGTAAAGCTTTTGCATCGAATCCGCCATCTTATTGAAGTCTTCCGTAAGCTCGTTGATTTCCGAATAATTCGTCCGCTCGAGTCTGTTCGACAAATCGCCTTTCGCAAACTCGCCCGTTATGCTTTTTATCGATTTAATCGCCCTGATCAGCGCGTTCATCTTGCACATCGCAAGCCACAACGCAAGCAAAAAACATATTCCGAACACGATGACTATCGACGCGAAAAACGTATTCGCTATATTTTCGATATTGAAATTATCGCCGAAACCCGCGTAAATATTGTATCCCGCACCCTGTTTTACAAACGTGTCCGTATCCGCAACGTGATTTTCTCTGAGCACGGTTTTATTGACGGTTCCGTCGTCGCGAATTATCGCCGGAATGGTCGAAAACATTGCCGAGCCCGTCTTTGCGTCGGTTATCGCAAAATAAGACAACTTATACTTTTGAATAAACGCATCCGCTTCCGCGGGCGATTTAAAAGAATTCACCCTCGACAAAAAATCGTCCGCCGCCGTCTGAGAAATAGTATCCCTGTACAAAAAAATCCGCTTTGCATACTTATCGTTGAGTTTTTGAAAAGACGCAAATATGAAAACACCCGTAATCAACGACGACAACAGCATTATCACGCATATCCCCGACAAAAAATCGAACATCAGTCGCTTTTCGCCCATACGCATTCTCTCGATTTCTTTTACGATAAAATCCGTAAACGGAGCCGTTTTCTTCTGCAAAATCTTTCTCTTCCTAACCATGCTCCCCTCCGATTTTTTTTATCAGGTCAAATAATCGGTTCAAATTCTCGATTTTGGTGTTTTTCATGTAACAATACTGACTCAAATTGATTTTCGTCATCCCGTCGAGCCTCGAAAATTGCCCCGCAACAAAATATTTGTCGTTTTGTTCGTCGTAAGCAACCGTCATCGGCGTAAAATCACACTTCAGTCGAATTTTTTCGTCAACGGAAATGTTTATCGGGTAAACTTTTTTCACCGTAAGCGGCTTGTTCGTCTCCGCTTTCATCCCGCCCGCGCTGATGTCCGTTATCAAAGCCCGCACGTTCTCCCCGTTCTCGCCCCGAATCAATATCTTTTCCTCCATCGGAGTTCTCACAAACTCCCGACGCTGCAACACGATTATTTCTTCGGGCAAAGCCACCGTCAACTTGCGCCCCTCAACCTTTTTGATTTCGGTCATGAAATATATCACGCCTTGTCCGCCCGTAGCAAAAAAATCAACCTCGCACGGAGAATAGGTTTCGTCAAAATCAAGCTCGAACACAAAATCACAGTCCGCCGCAAACCCCGATATCGTCCCGATCGTAGCGTCCGTAACGGCTTTCGACAAAATTATAAACTTTTTTCCCGTTGAAATTAAATCGTCCATAATTATCAGTTATTATACGACAAATTTTTTAAAAATGTCCAACATTAAAGATTTTTTACGTTTTTTTGAGGACTCACCCGCACGCCGGAACAGGTTTTTGAAAATTCAAAACTCGGCATTTCGGTAAATAATATTAATCAATGTAGGTACCGGGGTTTCTACCCCAACGAATTTTGAAACTCGGCATGAAACGTGCAAACGAAGCCTCTCGTTTCGACAAATCCTTAACCTACGGTGATTTCAAATAAAAAGCAGATATTGCAACACTTTGCGACCCCGGGCTTCTCTCTCGAGAGAGAAGGTCCGGGGAAAGCGTACGTTGCAACACCGAAACAATTGACGCACGCAAAACCTGAGAGAATTGACCCGAATGCGTATGTATCAACGGGAGTTTTTCTTTTTTGGTTCGTTTTTTCTTTTTGCCTCCGAACAAAAAGAAAAAATGAACAAGAAGATTTTTCCCACGCCTTCCTCTCAAAATAAGCAGAGAAAGAAATATTTTGTTTAAAAGGAATGTTGGGGTAGAAACCCCAACCTACATTTGAGAAATCCATGTATTTTTCAAAAAAGTTTAAACTCTCGTAACATACCGAGTTTCAATCTTCCAATCCGAAAAAGCCCGAAGGGCTTTGTATTGCGTAAAATTGATTAATAAATGAAAGTTCTTCGTCTTTTTCGCATGATTCGTCCTTTACAAGCCGACAAAATCATTTGAGGTTGTTTTTTTCGAATTTTTCTTTGCGGGCAAGAGCCTTGTCGCGTTCGCGTTTTACGGCCTCTTCTTCTCTGATGAGTTCTCTTTCCTGAAAAATTTGCGCGTAATATCCGAAGTTAAGAAATATTACGAAAGTAGCCGCAAGCCCGCCGCAGAAGGCGAGCGCATAGACGTAATCTTTGAACATTAAATACGCAACGTACCCGAAAGGTCCGTAAAATAAGGAGCAAAGGATTATCGACAAAATTCCGGCAAACAAAATTCCTCCGAAGAATTCCGCAACGCAAGGCAGAACAATGACGGGATTAAACGCCGTCAGAAGATTAAAACTTTGGCAAAAAGCGCAAATTTGCGCCGTTATAATCGAGAAAATCAGCAGTCCGACAACGGAACACAGCGTAATCACAAGCCACGCGGGGTGTCCGAGCGCGGAGAGTCTCGGATACATTTCCGTTAAAGCAAACCATATCAAAAACGCCCCGGGCGCAACGGTGACAAGCATTCCGAGCCCCGCAAAAAGCGGTTTGAACGGATTTAAAAACCCGACCATCAGGTTTTGACGCTCGTTTATGAGGTTGTTGACGTAACACGCCAAATAACCGACAAAAAACAGCAAACAAAGCGCTCCCGCAACAAAAGGGGTCGACGTCGGATTTTTGAACGACATAAACGCCTCGTAGCCGCCTATTCCCGCCATCGCAGATATAACGGCGGTTTTGAACATATAAAATTTACTGTCCTTCAAAAATCTGAATGCATCCAAAACAGAAGCCATAAAACCTCCTTTTTTCCGTCATAAAAATATTTTACCTCAAAAAAATTTTTTGTGAAGTTTTGTTGTAATTGTAGTTTTTTTGGGGTAAATTATTAGGTACCTCAATGTTAAAAAAGGATTTTCGATGAAGAAGTTTTTGATAGCGACTGCATTGGTTTTATCGGTAAATTTACCGGTATTTTCGGGGCAATTGGAGTTTATCAAAATCGCGGAACCCGAAGTCGAAAATTCGGAAACGACCGTTAAAACCGAGGATTTCGGGTTTTCGAGCGCGGGGTACAAAAGCGGAGATTTTTCGGAATATGACGAGCGGGACTCGGATTTGGAGGACAATTCCGTCGTTTTGCAGATTAACCCCAAAAAAAACAAGCCCGCGGGAAAAATATTTAAGTTAAGCACCGAAAAAAGCTATACTCCGGGGCGTATAGACTCTTTTAACGCGTATTGGATAGACGACGACAACATCAGAACGTCGGAATTTCGGAAACGGTACATGCCGTCGATAATGTTTTCGCAGGGGTACGAAATCGAGGTCGACGCCGACACGAAGGTATCTTTGGGGCAAGCTTCGCTTGCATGGCCGGGATCGTGGCGAATCGGCGTTATCGAAGACTATTCGTCGGATTACGATTCGGGGATGAGAATCGAGTCGAAAATAAAGGGCGGAACCCTTTATACGGGGGCATATTCGTCGTCTTTGTCGAACGAAATGTCGGGCGGGCTGGTTTTTGTCGGCGACGAAATCAAAATTGCAAACGGAAAAGGCGGAATAAGCTCGGGCGCGGCGGTTTACACCAACGGAGCAAACACGCAAAGTATTTTTACTCAAATCAGGTATAAACGCTTCAGCACCGGCATTCAGGCGGCGGCAATTCAGGATTACGGAAAAAATTCCGGCGAACTTTATTTCTATCCGAAATATCGCCTGACGAATTCACTCTCGCTGAACGGAAAATTCGCCTGCGCGGGCAAATATTCGCAAGTCGGACTTTCTTACAAACCCGTGAAAAACAACGACAGAGACTTTACGATAAGCGTCGATGCGGCACTTTACGACGCTGCCGACGAACACAAGCAAAAAGTCAAATTTACAACTCGGTTCAAAATATAAATTTGTGCTACAATAAGAAAAAACGAGGCTGAAACCGTGAAAAAACTCATCACCCCGATTAGCGAAAAAGAAGTGTTTGTCGGTCACGACGTTCAAACCGACGCGATTATCCTTGCGCTTGAGTCGAGTTGCGACGAAACCGCCTGCGCAATCGTCAAAAACGGACGAGAGGTTTTGACAAACGTCGTGGCGTCTCAAATCAAGACACACAAGCAATTCGGGGGTGTCGTTCCCGAAGTCGCGGCGCGCGAACACCTGGAAGCCGTAAACTCGGTCATCGACGAGGCGTTTTCGACCTCCGGCGTAAAACCCGAAGAATTGACCGCAATTGCCGCAACGGCGGGGCCCGGGCTTGCAGGCTCGCTTCTCGTGGGCTTGAACGCCGCAAAAACCCTGAGTATGGTTTACGACAAACCTTTTATCGGCATAAACCACCTGAACGCGCACGTTTGCGCCAACTACATCGGCACCGACCTCGAACCGCCCTTCACGGCACTGCTCGTCAGCGGCGGTCATACGCAAATAATCAAAGTCAAATCTTACTCCGAAAGCGAAATTTTGGGAGAAACCATCGACGACGCGGCGGGAGAAGCCTTCGACAAAGTTGCAAGACTCATCGGACTTTCGTACCCCGGCGGCGTAAACCTCGATAAACTCGCACCTCAAGGCAATCCGAACGCGTTCTCGTTCACCCCCGCAAGAGTCGGCGAATTCGATTTCAGCTTCTCGGGTCTTAAAACCGCCGTCCTGCACCTCACGCAAAAACTTTACGAACGCGACGGAAAACTTCCCGAAGCCGACATCGCGGCAAGCTTCAGAGAACACATAACTTCGATTTTACTCAAAAAAACGGTTAAAGCGGCTCGGAAATTCGGAATGACCAAAATCGTTCTGGCAGGCGGAGTTGCGGCAAACTCACTGCTTCGCGAAAAATTTAACAACCTCAAAAACGAAGGCTTCGAAATTTATATTCCCGAAATGAAATATTGTACCGATAACGCCGCAATGGTGGGCTCTTGCGCCTACTTCCACGATGACGTTTTAACCTCGATGGCAACCGAAGTCTTCTCCCGCGCATAACATCAGCCGGGGGCGGTCGAAGCCGTACGTTGCCGAGAACTCCCCTCATCGTTGCGGGTTTGAGGTTTCTGTTCGGGCTTTTCGCGCGGGTCGGGCATGACGGCGTGCAAACGAAGCTTTTCATTTTTACGAAAACTGAAAATCACTGTAGGTTGGGGTTTCCACCCCGACGTTCCGTTCATTGAGGCATGGCGCGGGCAAATTAAAAAACCAAAATATTTCTTCCTTTGCTTACTTTGAAAGATAGACGTGGAAAAAATCTTCTTGTTCATTTTTTCTTTTTGTTCGGAGGCGAATTTGCGTAGGGCGAAGGGTGCAAAGCACCCGAAGACCCGAAGTCGCGCCGAAATAACGAGCGACCGTTTTCCCCGAAGGGGGAAACAAAGCGAGTGACTTGAAGGCGTGAAGCAAATTAAAGACGCAAAAAGAAAAAACGAACCAAAAAAGAAAAACTCCCGTTGATACATTCGCATCCGGGACAATTCTCTCAGGTTTTGCGTGCGTCAATTGTTTCGGTGTTGCAACGTACACTCTCCCCGGACCTTCTCTCTCGAGAGAGAAGCCCGGGGTCGCAAGGTTTTGCAATATCTGCTTTTTATTTGAAATCATTGTAGGTTGGGGTTTCTACCCCAACAGTTTTTTCAGGAAGGACGAACATCTTTCATTTGTCCGTTAATATTTATGTAAACCAAAGCCCTTCGGGCTTTTTCGGGATTGGAAGATTTTCGCATTATTTTGAACGGCTTTACGGTGTTCAGGAATTTTCCCGAAACGAACGGCTTCGTTTGCACGTGCCATGCTACGTTTCAAAATTTGTTGGGGTAAAACCCCAACCTACAAAACTACTTACTACAACTACGACTTACCCGATTGTCTGTTAAAAATATCATACCTGATAGGATCAGGATCTTTACCTTGTTTCCCGGGCAATCGACCTTCAGATATATACTTAGTTCCGTCTGGTCTTATAAATTCAATTTTTAACCGACCCGGATTTTTCGGATCAGGCATTATTTTTTCTGTTGCGGCAAGGGTTCCGTCCGCGTATTTATATATTCTTTCCGATAGGTTTTTGCCGTCGGAGCGAACATACTCTATAATGTACCTATCTTCACCCGTTGAGCCATCTCTTATTACGGTTTTGGTCTTTCGCCCGTTCATATAATCTTTTTCTTTAACAACGACACTGTGTTTCTTGTTTAATTCGGGAGTTTCAAAGATTTCTTCTTTGGTATATTTGGTGATTTTCCCGCCCGAATATTCCTTTGTTGTAATTATCGAGTCAATGTTGGTTACAGTTTTACCGTTTAATTCAACCTCTGTTTTACCTGTAATTGTTTTCACAGACTTTAACAAACTGCCTTTATCATCCCGAACATATTCGGTAACAGAATTATCCCAAGCGTCACGCATAAGCTTCAAACGCCCGTTTTCAAACTCTTTTTCTTCATACATACCTGAGTCAACAACTTTGGTTAAAACTCCGTTTGAATCTCTTTCAAATACTTTTGTTTCGGAAAGAGTATCTTTTAATTCACAGGGAGAATAAACGGATTTTGATTTAAGAAGTCCGTTTTCATATTCCAGAACAGAGTATTTCCCGGATTTATCCGGATTTAACTTAAATTTTCCGGTAAATTTTTCACCATCTTTGGTTACGGCGAGACCTTTTTCAAACTTATTTCCCGCTGATTTAAAGTCATCGAATGTCGTTTTACAAACTTCTTCTTTAACAGCTTTTGCGGCGGCGTCGGCTTTGGAGAATAAATTATCAAACCAACCCGCTTTATGTGCAACAACCGCGCCCGCAACCGCTGCGACCGCCAATCCGCCGATTAACCACCAATTCGTCTTTTTTTCGGGCTCCGCAAGCTCGCCTTTCGACGACAAATTCACCTCGTCCGCCGTCGGTTGAGCCGAAAACGACGGAGGATTACTCCCGAACGGACTTTGAACCCCCGCCGCGTACGCCGCGCTCTGCCCGGGATTTTGAAGATTCTTTAAATTTTGAATATTCACTGCCGTATTCGACGAATTTATCATTTTTGTCCCTCCATGACGTTTATTTGTAAGTGTTTTCGGTGTTGCTTCGATTTGTCGTTTTTTGTCGGTATTTGCCGGTTCGGCCGAACCGCCCGTCAAGGCCGCTCAAAACGGTCGATTTTATCGTTTTGTCGCTTTTTGCCCGATTATCGCTGCCGTCGACAGACGAAAAATCAAGGTAAATCGCTTCAAAATTGCGGGCATGCCCGCTCTTACTTATATAAAAACACAAACCGAAAATTTTTTGCCGGTAAGGACACACGTTTCCTCATATCATATCATATCATATCATATCGAGGATTATGGTTGGGTTTCCGCCGTTGTCAAGTCGAATTTACATTTCGTTACAATTTGCTGTTTTAGAGAGACTTCCGAAACATTTCTTCATATCTCTTAACCTTTCGCAATGTTTTGCACGAGGTTTGAATGATTTTTTGTCATTTTTTACCGATTATTTGACCCAAGGGCATGCCTTCACTGTTTTCATGATTTTTGAGTATGTAGGTTGGGGTTTCACCCCAACGAATTTTTCGAAAAGGACGAAAAACTTTCGTTTGTCAATCGGACAAATTATGACGTTTGGCAAAAAAAAGAGCGAAAACTCGCTCATTGTCTGGAATTAAGAATAGTTGGAAGTATGAAAAAGATATTATTAATCTACTCCGATTCTCTTGTTTTGAATATTCCCCGGGCAGGCAATATTTCAACTACCCGCCCGGGCTACTTGTACTTGACGGTTTTGGAGAACGAGGTGCCGGGAAGTCCGGCGGTTTTTGAAAATGCAATTTTTAAGAATTAAATTTCATTGCCTTAAGAGTATTGATATTGTTGGTTTAAAGCCTTATCAAAACTCCCGGCCCTGCCGGGGTTGCTTGACAGTATTTAGAATAAATTCAAGAACCTGACAAAAAGAATTTTACTTATTTTGAAGAATTCGTTGGGGTGAAACCCCAACCTACATTGATTTCAGATTATTTTTCATCCGGCAAGGTTTCAACCGAAAATTATTCGTCCCTCCCCTACAATATTCAAGGTTTTTGCCGCGACGCAATGGGGTTTTCTTGAAACTCCCGACAATGAGTGAGGGAGTTAAACAAAACATACTCCGGCGCACATTTCGTCAGGCAATGCCTGACCTACAATGTTCGCAAGATTTTACCTCAGCGCAAGGGGTCAATCCCGAACGGATTTTGTTTCACGGGATAAAAAAAGCGAAGAACTGTCGTTCTTCGCCCTTTTTTAAAAGTATTCGCGAACTATTTGAGTTCAACGGTTGCGCCTGCAGCTTCAAGTTTTTTCTTGATTTCTTCTGCTTCTTCTTTTTTAACGCCTTCTTTGATAGCTTTCGGAGCAGCGTCAACCAAGTCTTTAGCTTCTTTCAAGCCCAAGCCGGTGATAGCTCTTACTTCTTTGAGGACGTTGATTTTGTTTGCACCTGCGGAAGCGAGGATGATGTTGACTTCGGAAGCTTCTTCTTCAGCTGCGCCTGCTGCTGCGGGAGCTGCTGCTGCAACTGCAACGGGAGCTGCTGCGCTTACGCCGAATTTTTCTTCCATAGCTTTAACCAATTCTGCAGCTTCAATCAAAGTAAGTTTTTCGATTGCTTCTAAAATTTCATTAACGTTCATTATAGTTTCTCCTTTTATTATACGTGTGTTGTACAAAATCAAGCCGCTAAGCAGCTTTTTTCTTTGCAACGGCGTCGATTGCTCTTACGAGCGAGCTCATAACCGCATTTACTGCACCTGCGATACCGGTTGCCGGCGAATTTATGCAGCCGAGCATCTTTGCGAGAAGTTCTTCTTTCGAAGGAAGTTCCGACAGAGCTTTTGCTTCGGCGGCGGACAAGAGTTGACCGTCGAGAGCTGCGGCTTTGATTTCACCTTTTTTGGTATCTTTCATGAATTTTGCCAAAACTTTTGCGGGAGCCGCAACGTCTTCAAACCCGAAAGCTACAGCAATCGGTCCTTTGAAGGAGTCCGTAAGGCATTCGAATTGAGTGTCTTTTACGGCAAGTTTGGCGAGAGTATTTTTGGTAACCGTGTAATCACCGTTGATTTTTTGGAGTTCGCGGCGAAGTTTCGTGATTTCTTCGACGGTCATTCCGGTGTATTCGGTGATGAAGGCTACCTTGGCTTTTTCCATATTTTCTTTGATATGGCTTCTTTTTTGTTCTTTAAAAGCTTTTGTTGCCATTTTTTCTCCTTTGTGTATTTATATCGACCAATATTTTTTCGTAAAAAAACAAAAAATTTTACGTCGAAACCAAGCGTAAAATCTCAAAAAGTCTTTATTTGCCTTGTTTTGAACCGAAATTCGGAGCAAATGAAAGAGTATTAAATTTTTGATGATTACCTCGTTCGGGTTTTTTGTTTAAGGAATCTTTGGCGTTGCGCCGGGCATGACTCAAAAATATTTGCCTTATTCTTTTTTGCGTCCTGCTCACCGTTTGATGCAGTGTCCGGGCTGAGCAACGCCTTTTTGCGTCGGCTTACCGCTTACCTGCAATGCCTTATCTTCACCGAACCTCTGCTTTGTCGGGCATGTTACCGACATAATCGCAGTGCCCTACTTTCACCGAACCCCTGCTTTGCCCGGCACGTCGCCGACACAACCCGGTGCCCCGGTTCGCCGATTCCCCCGAAGGTCTTTGGCTTCGTGAAGATTTTAGTATAAACATAAATTAAATGCAACAAAATAATTCGATAAATGCGCCGGGAGCGCAAAACCGCAATAAAACACGCCGCCCCCTCCCCGTCGATATCCCTCACCCCGACTCCCGAAAAACCATGCCCGCCGCAAAAAAAACGCCTCTTGTCTTAAGAGGCTTCAAGGTTAGAATTTGGTAGTTATTCGGAATGTTATTTTGTGCCTTTATCAACACCCCTCAATTTCAAAAAGTGCGCGATTTTGTTTGTTTTGTTACAAAAATTAACAATCCGCAAAACCGCCGCCGCCCGAGGATTTTAAAGTTCGCTCGGCATTTCGAAAATTTTTCTCGAAAAAAAAATTAAAGTTTTGAAAAATTCCGCCGACAAAAAGCATGCAACGAAAGGAGAAAAACATGAACTTCGGAGAACTTACAGGGCTTACAAAAAAGTACCAAACATCCGCAAACAACAATCTTTCGGAGATTAAAGCGGGTGCGTTCAAAGGTGTGAGCAGGTACGAGGTCGGAAAGCTCGAAGACGAGCTGGGGTCGATTATGAAAGAACTTACCGGCGACGAAGTTCAAAACGCGAATACGAGCGAGAAAGTTTCGGAAAAATACGAAGATCTTTTGGATGACGCTCAAAAAGTGGCGGAAAAATTGAAGCGCACTGCCGCGGCAATGGAAGAGGAGGAATATTACGAAGCCGAACAGGCGCGACTGATGAATGATAAAGCCGACATTAATAACAAAAAAGGCGCCGACAACAATGCGGGCGAAAATCCCGAAAACGGGTCTTTAAAGACCAATCTCGGCGGATAACCCTTTTTTGAAGCATGTCGACGCAATGTCGAAAAATGCTTTTACAAAAACAAAGCCCTCGGGTTTTGTTTTTTTTTGCAAAAATATACCCGAAAACAAAATGCCTCGTGAAATCACCGCAATCGGAGGTTTGCCCGACCCGTGAGGAACGTCGGGGCGAACCCCAGGTACCTACAGGATTTTAAATTTTTACCAAACCGCACGGCTTCGTTTGGAGGTTTCATGCCGAGTTTCAAGATTTGTTGGGGTGGGAACCCCAACCTACAGGATTTTAAATTTTTACCAAACCGCACGGCTTCGTTTGGAGGTTTCATGCCGAGTTTCAAGATTTGTTGGGGTAGAAACCCCAACCTACAATAAATTCAAATAAAAAGCAAATACTGCAAAACCTTACGACCCCGGGCTTCTCTCTCGAGAGAGAAGGTCCGGGGAAAGCGTACGTTGCAACACCGAAACAATTGACGCACGCA
>CAKUZL010000009.1 GCA_934718085.1 uncultured Candidatus Melainabacteria bacterium | reverse complement strand
ATATCATATCATATCATATCGAGGATTATGGTTGAGTTTCCGCCGTTGTCAAGTCAAATTTACATTTCGTTACAATTTGTTGTTTTAGAGAAATTTTTGAAATATTTCTTCACATCTCTTAACCTTTCGCAATGTTTCGGGGCGGAGTTTGGAAGTTTTTTGTCGGTTTTTCGTCATGCTTTTGTCATGCTTTTGACGGTTTTTGTGGTGCCACAGCGGGGCAGAGGTCACGGCGGGAATTGAAAAGTTTTGTCGTTTTTGTCATGCTTTTGTCGGGTTCGGAAGGGTGCGCCCCGCTCCGGGCATGGCGGCGGCGGGATGATGGCGGCTTTTGTCGGGTTTGCTGAGGCATGGCGTGCTCGGTTTTGAACGCAACATGCTTCAGCGAACGGAACGTTGGGGTGAAACCCCAACCTACAATGCTACAATGTTATGTAAAATTTTTCATTTAAAGCCTTTAAAAATAAATACAAATCTTTCAAACCCCGACTTAGAACGTTGGAGAGAAACCGTACGTCTCGGAAAATAATCTCGAATACCGTAGGTTGGGGTTTCCACCCCAACATTTCTTGAAAAATCGGAGTGTCGGCGCGCAAAATTAAAATATTTCTTACTCTGCTTACTTTGAGAGACAGGCGTAAGAAAATTTTTCTTGTTCATTTTTTCTTTTTGTTCGGAGGCAAAAAGAAAAAACGAACCAAAAAAGAAAAAGCCCCGTTGATACATACGCATTCGGGTCAATTCTCTCAGGTTTTGCGTACGTCAATTGCTTCGGTATTGCAGCGTACGCTTTCCCCGGACCTTCTCTCTCGGGAGAGAAACCCGGGGTCGCAAGGTGTTGCAATATCGGCTTTTTATTTAAAAACATTGTAGGTACCGGGGTTTCCACCCCAACGATTTTTTCGAAAAAAGCAAAAATCTTTCGTTAACCATTTAATATTTACGCAAAACAAAGCTCTTCGGGCTTTTTGTCCTTTGAGAAAAAACTACATTATTTAAGATTATTATCCGACCCGCAAGAACTGTCGGGGTGGAAACCCCAACCTACATTTGAAAAATTCCTGTATTTTTTGAAAGGTTTAAACTCTCGGAACATGCCGAGTTTCACGTTTCGCCCGGGTGGAAACCCCAACCTACGATGAATTAGAGACTTTTGCCAATCCGAAAGATTAAAAAACAAAAGTTTATTGTCCTCAACAAATAATTCATCAGGCGGTACCTGACCTACAGAATTCAAAATTTTGCCGCACAAAAACGGCAAACAAAAACCCGCCGAAGCGGGTTTTCGAAAAATTATGTTTTGCATCCGAAAACGCACTAAATACGCACGTCCTTGTACTCGGAGTAATCTTTCGCGATTTCGTTCCATTGCTCTTTTTCTATACGCAAGGCGTGGTTCCAAAACTTTTCCAGAGCATAAATTTCGCGCTCTTCCCTGTTCAGAACGTGAACGACAACATCGCCGTAATCAAGCAAATTCCAACGATTTCTCAAGTCGTTTTCTTCGCCGACGGGAATTCTGCCGAAAAGTTCCTTAATCCGTTTTCTGACGTACTCGGTCAGTGCCTTGACCTGCGTCGAGGTATTAGCCGAACAAATCACGAAATAATCCGCCAACACCGAGATTTTCGAGATATCCAAAATCACGATGTCCTGCCCCGACTTATCGTCAAGCGTTCCCGCGGCTATGCACGCCGTTTTATATGCAGAAACTTCTTCACTCATGCAATTTCTTCCTTTTTCTCTTCATGATTTTTGAAATTATCGGCTTTGATAACGGAAACGGTATTCGGGGCTTTTATCATATCCGCCGTTACCGTAAATTCCTTTATAGACTTGTCCGAGGGAATTTCGTACATAATATTGAGCATCAGCGCCTCAATAATCGAACGCAACGCCCGCGCACCGGTTTTACGCTTAATCGCTTCCTGCGCGATAACGTCGATGGCTTCGGGTTCGAATTTCAATTCAACGCCGTCCATATCGAGCAGACATTGATATTGTTTAATCAACGCGTTTTTGGGTTCTGTCAAAATCGACTTCAACATATTCTCGTCAAGCGGATCAAGAACCGCATAAACGGGAATTCTGCCGACAAACTCGGGGATAAGCCCGAACTTGAGCAAGTCTTCAGGTTGAAGTTTTTTTAGCATTCTGGCTTCTTCGATTTCCTTTTCGGCTTTTGTTTTCGGAGCAGCAGCTCCGAAACCGAGCGAAGTGCCTTCTCCCGCGCGTTTATCGATAATTTTTTCGAGCCCGACGAACGCACCGCCGACGATGAACAAAATATTTCCCGTATCGATTTGGATAAATTCCTGATGAGGGTGCTTTCTGCCGCCTTGAGGAGGAACGTTTGCAATCGTACCTTCGATAATCTTCAAAAGTGCCTGTTGAACGCCTTCTCCGCTGACGTCGCGCGTAATGCTCGGGTTTTCCGATTTTCTCGCGATTTTGTCGACTTCGTCAACGTAAATAATTCCTCTTTCCGCCTTTGCCGCGTCGAAATCGGCATTTTGATAAAGTCTTAACAAAATATTTTCGACGTCGTCGCCGACATAACCCGCTTCGGTCAAAGTCGTCGCGTCCGCAACCGCAAACGGCACATCAAGCATCTTTGCGAGCGTTTGCGCCAACAAAGTTTTACCGCTTCCGGTCGGACCCACGAGCAAAATGTTGCTCTTTTGAATTTCGACTCCGCCCTTGGACTTATCCGCCGCGTTGTGAGCAAGCCTTTTATAGTGGTTGTAAACAGCCACCGAAAGGACTTTTTTCGCGTCTTCCTGACCGATTATGTACTGGTCGAGATAAGCCTTTATTTCGTGAGGTTTCGGAATTTCTTTTATGTTGTCTTTGTTTGAGTTATCACCGACGGTTTCTTTTTTTTCTTTACCGTCCAAAAATTCTTCGTCCAAAATTTCGTTGCACAGTTCGACGCACTCATCGCAGATGTAGACCTCGGGTCCCGCAATAAGCTTTTTTACCTGGTCTTGCGTCTTTCCGCAAAAAGAACATTTTAAACGACTGTCATCATGACTTACCATTCGATTATCTCCGATTACCAAAATTATACGTTATTTGTCGGACTTGTCCATCGTGATGACTTTATCGATCATCCCGTATTCGAGAGCTTCGGCGGGAGTCATAATGTAATCTCTGTCGGTATCTTTTTCGATTTTTTTCAACGATTGTCCGGTATTTTTCGCCAAAATTTCGTTCAAAGATTTTTTAATTCTTATGATTTCGGCAGCCTGAATTTCGATATCCGTAGCCTGACCTTGAGCTCCGCCCAAAGGTTGGTGGATTAAGACTCTCGAGTGAGGCAACGCCATTCTCTTTCCGGGAGTTCCGGACGACAACAGAAACGCGCCCATCGAAGCCGCTTGTCCCAAACAGATGGTCGAAACGTCCGCTCTGATGTGTTGCATCGTGTCGTATATTGCAAAACCTGCCGTTACGCTTCCTCCGGGTGAGTTGATGTAGAGCATGATGTCCTTTTCGGGGTTTTCGCTGTCAAGCAACAACAATTGCGCTACAACAAGGTTTGCAACCATATCGTCTATTTGCGTTCCGAGGAAGATAATTCTTTCTCTGAGCAATCTCGAAAATATGTCGAAGGATCTTTCCCCTCTGCTTGATTGTTCAATAACTACGGGTACAAAACTCATTTTGTTTCTCCTGATTTTATGTATTTACTTATTTTTCGTAATTGATTTTCATGTTGTTCAAAAGAAAATCGGTAACTTTTTCGCTGACGACCTGTTGCGAGAATGCATTTACGATGCTCGAGTTGTTTTTCATGCTTTTCGCAATGTCTTCGGGCGAAACTCCGTAAGCGTGAGCCGCCTGAATAATTTTACCGTGAATGTCTTCGGGCGAAATTTCGATATTTTCGTCTTTTGCGATTTTTGCGACTATCAGGGTCGTTTTAATTCTCTTTTCGGCTTCCTTGCGAAGATTTTCGTTGAATTCTTCGGTATTTTGGGTTTCCATAAGCTTGTCAAAATCCTGACCCTGCATTTGAGCGTTGTGACGAAGTTCCGTTTTAAGCGCTTCGACTTCGCGGTCAATCATTTTTGAATGAACGTCGATTTTCGCTTCGGAAAGAAGTTTTTCGAAAACGGCGTTGACGGCGTTAGTCTTTTTGAGACCTTCGGCTTTTTCGGTCAAATATTTTTTGATATCGGCTTTAAGTTCGTCGACGGTTTCGAATTTTCCGGCTTTTTTCGCGAATTCATCGTTTATTTCGGGGAACACGCGTTCTTTTATCGCATTAATTTTAATGTTGAATTTTGCGTCTTTGCCTTTGATTTTTTCGTCGTGGTATTCGTCGGGGAACTTAACGTCGATGGTGAATTCGTCGTTTACGTTTTTACCGACGAGTTGAGGCGCAAAGCCTTCAATAAAGTTGCTGTGACCCAAGTCGAGGTCATAACCTTTTGCTGCTCCGCCTTTGATTGCTTCGTCGCCGACAAAGCCTTCAAAATCGATATTTACGATGTCGGTATCATGGGACGCTCTGCCTTCGACGGGTTTGAGTTCGGCAAATCTTTCCTTGAGAATTTCGAGCTCTTTGTCTTCGTCTTCAGCCTTGTATTCAACGTCTTTTGCGGTTATTTCGAAGTTTTTGTAGTCACCGAGTTCGACTTCCGGACGAAGTTCGAAATCGAATTCCAAGTCCAAAGAGCCGTCTTCGTTGAAATCAAATTTGTTCAGGCGGGGTTCCGCGATTACGTCGAGGTTATTTTTCGTGACGATTTCGTAGAACACACCGGGCAAAAGCGATTCGAGCATTTGTTGTTTGATGTATTCTTTACCGAGATTTTTTTCCAGAATAACATTGGGAACCTTACCTTTGCGAAATCCCGGGATATTTACACGTTGAGACAAGTGTCTGCAAGTTTTTTCGTATTCTTTTTTCACGCTTTGAGCGTCAAACTTAACATTAGCTTTAATTTCGTTGTTTTCTCTGTTTCCTGTCGTTATTTCCATAAAAAAATTCCCTTTTATACTTTCAGTCGAATTTATTATAAAACAAATACGGGAAAAAATGCAATTATCTTCGTAAATCATTAAAAAGTACTACTTGAGGAGGCGGGAAAATATTTTTATAAACAATAAAAACAAGGCGTACGGGAAGAAATGTTAAGAAATTTTACCGAAGAAAATTTCTTATTATAATTGATTGACGGGGATTCGGGACATGAGAAAAGAAATAAAATAGAGAAAAAAGTATTTACAAAAAAGCCGATTAATGACATTATATACGGGTAAGTCCGAAAGGACGGCTAAAATTCGGCAGCAGGGTTTGTCGAAGTATTTGGGAGAGGATTCGGATTTTAACCGAACAATTAAGCCGCAAACGCGGCTTTTTAATTTTTGACGCAAAAAGTAAGAGGCAAGCGAAAAAAGCCGATGTGCCCGGGATTTGTCCCTCTGGCGGAATGAACGGAAGCAAAGCGACTCGCAACAGGTTTGCATGCAAAAAAAAAGTTAAAATCGCTGTTATTCAGCGGTCGTTTCGCAAAAAGCGTCTGCCTGTTTCGTATATAAAAACACAAAAAATCATATAAACGAAGCATGGTCGAGCCGCGAAAAACGTGATACCATAACCGAACAAAAAGGAAAACGCAATGAAGATACTGATATCAAACGACGACGGATTCGGAGCGGCGGGAATAACCGCCCTGACAAAGGAACTGAGCAAAGAACACGAAGTATACGTTGTTGCACCGGACGGCGAAAGAAGCGCTGCGGGACACTCTTTGACGTTGCACGTGCCGCTCAGAGTGACGGAACTTCCTCCGAAGAACGGGGCAGTGAAGAACTGGAAAACTTCGGGAACGCCGGGCGATTGCGTAAAGCTTGCGATACGTGAGATTTTGGGCAAAGACGAAAAGCCCGATATCGTGATATCGGGGATAAACCACGGCCCCAATTTGGGTGCGGACATACTGTATTCGGGAACGGTAAGTTGCGCGATGGAAGGCGCAATGATGGGCTTTCCGAGCATCGCGGTTTCGCTTAACAGCATGAGTTTCGACGATAATTCGTTTGATTACGCGGCAAAGTTCGTTGCGCACTTTTTGCCTAAAGTAAAGGAAATAAATTTTCCGAAACGAACGATATTGAACATAAACATACCGGGAGTGCCCGAAGAGGACATTAACGGAGTCGCAATAACAACGCTGGGAACGAGGATGTTCACCGACGAGTACGAAAAGCGGATAGACCCTCGAGGAAAGGCGTATTACTGGATGGCGGGCGAACAAATCACGGATGCCCGCAACGACAAAAACGACATCAATGCTCTGCATTGGAACAAGATTTCGATAACGCCCGTGACGTTCGAAATGACGCACAGAAGCATTATTCCGGCTTTAGAGAACGCATTTTGCAAAGACGGGAAATGTGACTGGTTGCCGTAATTTCGGTATTTTCGGGAAGAAAAATCCCGAAAATCGCCCGTCGAAGGCAGCCCGACGGGAATCGAAACAAGGTGTTATGAAAACGCTCGCTTAAAAAGCGAGCTTTATTTTTTTTATTTTTTTTGTATGGTAAAATTTATTCGGAGAGAACTTCAAAGAAAATTAAGAAAAGGTTAATTTTTTCGTAAAAATTCAAAACGTCGGGTAAACTGCCCGTAAGACGGAAAATAAGGTGAACGAAATGAGCGAAAAGAAAAAACATCACAATCACGAACACGGAAAAAAAGGTGTAAATCCTTTTGCAACGGATGAAAACGACGTAAAAACCGAAAACGGAAACGTCGAAGAAACAAAAGTCGACGAAACTCCCGAAACGACGGAAGAACAAGATTCCGCGAACGAAAATGAAGAAAAAGACGAAAAAACCGCCGAAAAGAAAAAAGGCGTGTTTGACGGATTGTTCGGCAAAGACGAGATTGCGAAGTTAAAAGCCGAAAACGAAGAGCTTAAAAACCGTTATTTGAGACTTGCGGCGGATTTCGAAAATTTCCGCAAACGCCAGGCGACGGAGCGTGAAAGCCTTATAAAATACGGCATGGAAGAAATGTTCAAAAAGATGATAGAAATCTGCGACAATTTCGACCGTGCAAAAAAAGCGCTCGAAAAGAGCGACAGCGCCGAAAGTATGAAAGAAGCGTTCGAAGTTTTGCACAAACAATTTACCGAATCTTTGAAGAAACTCGGACTGGAAGAAATAGACGCGGAAGGGAAGCAGTTTGACCCGAATTTACACGAAGCCGTAATGCAAACGCCGTCGGACGAACATCCGGAGGAAACGATTCTGAATGAGCTTCAAAAGGGCTATAAGTACGCAAATAAAGTGCTCAGACCTTCCATGGTAAATGTATCGGTGAAACAATGACAACGGATTATTATGAAATACTCGGCGTATCGAGAGATGCCGACAAAAGCGAGATAAAATCGGCATTCAGACGGAAAGCCGCAAAACTTCACCCGGACGTGAACAAAGCGCCGGACGCGGAAGAAAGATTTAAAGAGCTCGGAAAAGCATACGAAACGCTTTCGGACGACGAAAAGCGCGCGATGTACGACAGATACGGCGAAGAAGGACTCCAAAACGCGGGATATTCAAGCAATTTCGACTTCGGATTCGGGAATTTGAACGACATTTTCGACAGTTTCTTCGGAGGCGGATTTTCCTCGAGAGCCGAAGACCCGAACGCTCCGCGAAGAGGGTCGGATTTAAGAATTAACATCGAACTCGAATTTGAAGAAGCTGTTTTCGGAACCGAAAAAGAAATCAAAATTTCTCACTCGGAAGTATGCGAAAATTGCAAAGGCACGGGCGCCGCACCCGGAGCAAAGGTAGAAACCTGCAAAACATGCGGCGGAACGGGTAAAGTCAAACACGTTTCTCAAACAATGTTCGGAAATTTCGCGCAAATAACCGTTTGCCCCGACTGTAAAGGCAAAGGCAAAAAAGTAAGCGAACTTTGTAAAGAATGTAAAGGCTCGGGAACCGTCGAACGCGAAAAAACGCTGAAAGTCAGAATTCCCGCGGGTGTCGACAATTTGTCGAAGATAAGACTTTCGGGAGAGGGCGACGCAGGCGAAAACGGCGGAATGCCCGGCGATTTGTACATTGTCGTTTACGTAAAGGCACATAAGGAATTCGAAAGAAAAGGAGCCGATATTTTCTCGACGCTGAACGTAAGTTTTCCGCAAGCCGCGCTCGGAGCAAAGGTTTCGGTCAAAACTCTCGACGGAGAGGCACAAATCGAAATTCCGGCGGGAACCGAAAACGACAAAATTTTGACAATAAGAAACGCGGGCGTACCGTTTGCGGGAGAAAAAGAAAGACGCGGAAACCATTATGTGGTGGTCAAATTGGTTCCTCCGAGGAATCTTACGCCCGAGGAAAAATCCCTTTACGAACAACTGTTGCAAATTTCGGAAGCCAAAAAGCCCGAAAATAAAGGGATTTTGGAAAAAGTTAAAAATGTGTTGAATAAAAAGTAAAAATGTGCGAAAATTCTTGTAAACGTAGAAAACGGAACAGGAAAATTTTATGATAAAGAGAATTTTGGCAATATTTTTCACGGTCACCGCGGTGGCGTGCATGCGGGCGGAAGCGGCGAATTTACCTCACGAGCTGAGCGTATATTTGTTCGAAAAGGAGCCCGGAACGTCGATAAGGTTCGACGGACTGATAAACTGCCCCGACGGAACGGTGTATTTGCCGATTATTCCCGCGGAATCGGTCAAGGTCGAAAAGGCGGAGATAAAATATACTTATCCGGCGCACAAAAAGTTTTCGGCACGTCCGGATGCGGTTGTTTTCAACAATAATTACGGGCTTTTGAAGGTCATCGCAAACGGGAAAAAGAAAACAGTAACTTCGTACGGAAATTTGCCGCAGGAAATTGTTACGGGGATGTTGCCGCAAGATTTGCTGGTTCCGAACGGACTTTATTTGCCGGATACATTGCGGGGAATATTGGGAAACGTCGTTGTGCCCGTGGTTGCAACGGATATCCCGAAAAGCGTACCTAAAAAAAGCGGCGGGAAAGCGTTGAAACTTTCGGCGCAAAAATCTGTCGTAAAAGCAACGGGAAAGGGGACTTACACCGTTCCGAAAGTGTTGAAGGATAAAATGTTTCTGGTCAGCGGAAACAATTCTCAATATTTGAAGGTTTTTGTGCCCGGACAGGCGGAACCCTTGTACGGATTGAAATTGAAGGGTTTGATAAAGGACGTGAAAGCGGCGGCGGACGAAAAATACGTCTTGGTTGCAAGTTGCGCGCGAAAATCGCTTGACATCGCGGATTTGCTGAACGAGCAGGTCGCAGCGTCAGTGGATTTGGAAGCTCAACCGTCCGAAACGGTCGTGGACACGTACGATAACAAGGCTTACGTGCTCAGCACGGAGGACAAATCGGTATTTGTGATAAATCTCGAGAAGGCTGATGTCGCGGAGAAAATAAAGCTTGACGCAACGCCTTATAAATTAACGCTTTCGACCGACAATTCGAAACTTGCGTTTGCCGACAAAAATACCGGATTGATTTATGTGATGAATTTGGACGGACAGTACGTAAACTACCCCGTTACGGAGTTTAAGAACCTTTCCGAAATGATTGTCGACGGGGATAAAATTTACGCACTTTCGAGAACGAAAAACGCCCTGACCGTAGCGAAATTCGACCTTGATAAGGAAAATATTTCGACAC
The DNA here is from genome assembly GCA_934718085.1 of uncultured Candidatus Melainabacteria bacterium. Lineage (GTDB taxonomy): Bacteria > Cyanobacteriota > Vampirovibrionia > Gastranaerophilales > Gastranaerophilaceae > CAKUZL01. The sequence goes on along the minus strand of CAKUZL010000009.1, from coordinate 48,242 downwards.
GCGAAGCAAACGACGAAACAACTCAAAGAGCGAAGCTTTTGTCGAACAATATGAAGCGAATGCTCGGCGCGGCGGAGGTTTTGCCCGTTAAGGAACAGGACAAAAATAAAGTCGCTCCCGAAATCAAAAAGACGGCTGTTTCGGAAAAAACTTTCAGAACAGGCGACAAACCCGTCAGAATGCTTCTTTACGCGGACAAGCTTTATATTTTGTGCGCGGGAACAAACGAAGTCGACGTGTTCAATACAAAAACATTGAAGTACGAAGCGCAGGTAAAACTGCCGTTGACGGGTTTTGCGAGCAGAATAGTTCCCGTCGGAAACAGCGAATATGCCCTGATTACAGACGCAAACGGCACAAAATACGCATTGTTCAATTTGCCCGCGGCACAAACGGAAGGGGTTTATCCGATAGACGTAAACGTGCATGAAATAACGGTTGTAGACAAAATTAACAACATAAAAGTATTGGACGAAAATTTGTAAAATGAAAAAAGCTGCGGAAGAAGTATTGAGGTCGTTGGAAGCGACAAAAGACGAATTTTGGAATATATCAAGAGAAACGGGCGATTTTATCTCGTTTCTCGTAAAAACGGCGAAAGTCAAAAATGCTCTGGAGATAGGCACTTCGAACGGATATTCCGCGATACGGACTGCGCTTGCGCTCAAAACGACGGGCGGAAAGCTTACCACTGTTGAGTATTGGGAAAAACGACGTTCGTTGGCGATTGAAAACTTTAAGAAGTGTGAAGTCGACGATATAATCACGTCACTGCAGGGCTCGGCGGAAGAGGTTATTTTGACACAACTTCGGGGGGAAACGTTCGATTTTGTGTTCATCGACGCGAACAAAGCGGGATATATCAAGTTTTTCAGGGCAATTCACCCGATGTTGACCGAGGGGGGAATAATTGTCGCGGACGATATAATTTCTCACGCGGACAGCGTAAAGCCTTTTGTCGAGGAGATTTCGGGCAGAGACGACTATGAAACTCAGATTTTGAATTTACCCGACGGAGTTTTGGTTGCGAGAAAGAAAACGACGGCGGAGCTTGAAAACGAACATTGCGAGCGGGAAATGCAGGGAGGCGCGGCTTAATGATAACGTTGGAGAAGGTGAAAACCACCGCGGAAATGCTGAAGGAAGTTGTTATAAAGACTGATTTGATAAAGACTTCGGGCATTTCGGAAGAGAAGGAGCTTTATTTGAAAGCCGAAAACCTGCAGGTGACTGGGTCTTTCAAGGTTCGAGGAGCATACGGAAAGATTGCGGGACTGACCGACGAGCAAAAGGCGCGCGGCGTGGTGGCGTGTTCGGCGGGAAATCACGCGCAGGGAGTGGCTCTTGCGGCAAAGCAACGGAACATCGAGGCGACGATATTTATACCGAGCACGGCGCCGATAACCAAAATTGAAGCTACGAGAAGCTTCGGAGCGAACGTGGAGCTTGTCGACGGAGTTTACGACGACGCATACGACGAGGCGATGAAGTTTCAAAAAGCCGCGAATGCCGTGTTTATTCACCCTTTTAACGACGAAGACGTAATCACGGGGCAAGGTTCAATTGCTCTCGAAATTTTCGAGCAGTTGCCGGATGTCGAAGCGATAGTCGTTCCGATAGGCGGAGGCGGGCTTATAGCGGGCATAGCGGCGACCGCAAAAATGCTGAACCCGAACTGCAAAGTCTACGGAGTTCAGGCGGAAGGCGCGGCGGCAATGTATTTGTCGTTTAAACGGGATAATTTGACGGAAGTGCCTACAGTGAGCACGTTTGCGGACGGTACAGCGGTAAAACACCCCGGTGACTTGACGTTTGAGTATTGCAAGAAGTTCGTGGACGATATCGTGACCGTGACGGACGACGAAACGGCTACGGCGGTTTTGACGTTGATGGAACGGCAAAAGCTTGTTGCGGAAGGCTCGGGCGCGTTGAGCGTGGCTGCGGTAATGTTCGACAAGTTGCCCGTAAACGGAAAAAAGACCGTTTGCGTGGTTTCGGGCGGAAACATCGACGTGAACATTCTTTCGCGCGTAATAAACCGAGGACTGCTGAAAACGGGCAGATTATGCGATTTGACGATTGAATTGACGGACAAACCGGGTGAACTTCAGCAGGTGTCGACGATAATCGCGCACACGGGCGCAAACGTAATCAGAGTGCGGCATAACCGCGGCGGTGCGGGAACCGACATCAACGGATGTTACCTGAAAATTTCGATGGAAACGAAAAACAAGCAACATTTTGACGAAGTCCGAAACAAGCTTATACAGGCGGGATACAAGGTAACGACAGTGGTTTGACGGGGCAAAAACCGAAAAAACGTCGACGCCGTAAAATAATGAAAATACGGACAAATGCGGGGCGAGCCCCGCGACAAAAATTCAAACGAAAAGGAAAAATCATGAAAAAAATCATATACACACCTCACGCGCCTGCGCCGATAGGGCCGTATTCACAGGGAATTATGGTCGACGGAACTTTTTATTGCTCGGGACAGATAGCGATAAACCCCGAAAACGGCGAAATCGACGGAACGACAATAGAAGAGCAGACTTACAGGGTCATGATGAATTTGTCGAACGTACTTGCCGCGGCGGGACTGGGGTTTGCGGACGTCGTAAAAACCACGTGTTTTTTGGCGGATATGGAAGATTTTTCGAAATTCAACGAAATTTACGCGAAATATTTCGTTTCGAATCCGGCGAGATCATGCGTTGCCGCAAAGTCGCTGCCAAAAGGCGTTTTGGTCGAAGTTGAGCTTATTGCGACGGAATAAACCTTAAAACGCAAACCGGCGGAATATTAAGAGCCCTTAACGTTTTTGACCCGCAAAAATATTTGTTGTGTAATGGTAGTGTAGGTCGAAAATCGGGGATAGTCGGTTTTGTACATCAAAGAACTGGAAATCAATAATTTCAAATCGTTTGCCCACGAGGTAAAAATTCCGTTTTTGGAAGGTTTTACCACGATTTCGGGTCCGAACGGTTCGGGAAAGAGCAATATTATCGACAGTATATTGTTCGCGCTCGGTTTTGCGACGACAAAAAAACTGCGTGCGGAAAAATCGGACGATTATATTTGTACAAAATCGAACAAAAAAGAGGCGTACGTCCGCGTTACGTTCGGATTTTCGGGCAAACCCGACGAGCAGTTGACCGTTGCGAGAAAATTCGCAAAAGGCACGCAAGGATACGGCAGCACGTACTATTTGGACGACAAGATTTCGACACTCGGCGACATTCACGCGAAACTCGAAAAATACAACATCACGCCGAACAGCTACAACGTCGTGATGCAGCGCGAAGTCCTTAATATAATGAGTTATTCGGACAACGAGCGGCGCAAAATCATCGAAGAAATCGCGGGCACGGCGGAATTCGACAGGCAAACGGACAAAGCGCGCGACGAGCTTGCAGTCGTGAAACAGCGGGTAGAACAGACGGAAATAATCGTCGAAGAGCTTTCAAAAACTCTGGAAAGACTCGAAAGCGAACGCGAAACGGCTTTAAAATACGAGGAATTGAGGAAGCAAAAATCGGAACTCGAAAGCAAAGTTTCGCTCGTCAGATTTTTCGATATCAAAAAAGCGCTGGAAATCGCTCACGAGAGCATTTTGGAGGCTTCGAAAAAGAAAAAATCCAAAGAAGTCGAATTGAAACAGCTTTTAGAGAAAATAACCGAAATTACGAAAAGGTTTGACGAAATAGAGGCGAAAGTCAAGCAGAACGGAGCGGACGAGCAATTGAACCTGTCCAAAAAACTCGGAGAGCTGAAAGGTCTGATTTCTTCGAAAGAAGAGGCTATCGACCGTGCGGACAAAAACATTCACCTCACAAAACGCCAAATCGAAAACCAAAAAAACGGGATTGCGAACGCAAACAAAAAAATTGACGGCGCAAACGCTGCAATAAAAGAAATTGAGGCAAAAATCGAGGCGGTAAACGAAGCAATTCGGGCAAAAAACGAAGAGCTTAACAAAACTTTAAGCGAAGTAACCGGGTTAAGCAAAACGGCGGAAGCCTATGTTACAAGGCGCGCGGAGCTCGGCAAAAATTACGAAAAATTCAAATTCGACGAAATCGAGCTGCAAAAAGAAGCGTTGCCGCTCGAAAACAAACTCGAGCAGAACAAAAAAAATCTGAAAGCCGCAAACGAAGCATTGGCGGCGTCAAAGACGTTTAAAGAAGAATTTGCGAACAACAAAGACAAGCTCGAGCTTGAAATCGAAGAGCTCGAGAAAGAGCAAAACGACTGCAAACTCGCTCAACAGAACCTTTTTGAGGAAGCCGACAAAATCAGAAACGAGTTGAACGACAAATCGCACGAAATTCAGATGATGTACAGACGGATTTCGATGCTCGAAGGGCAACGGACGGCAAGCGAAGGCGCGGCGGGCAGAGCGGTCGAAACGGTTTTGAACTCGGGATTAAAGGGAATTCGTTCGACTTTGGCGAATTTGGGGAAAGTCGCGACAAAATACGCAACGGCACTCGAGGTCGCAATGGGCGGCAGAATGCGGAATATCGTCGTCGATAACACGGCTGCGGCAAAAGCGGCGATAGACATTTTGCAAACCGCAAAAGCGGGCAGAGCAACGTTTTTGCCTCTCGACAGAATCGCAAAAGCCCCGTCGTCATTGAGATTACCGAAAGAAAAAGGCGTAATCGACTTTGCGGTGAACCTCATCGACTTTGACGACGAATATATCGACGCGTTTTATCTTGCGCTCGGCGAAACGCTTATCGTGGAAGAGTTTGAGGACGCGAAGGCACTTCAGGCGAAGTTACCGGGGAAATATCGGACGGTAACGCTTCAGGGCGCGTTGTTCGAGCGTTCCGGGGCAATTACGGGCGGTGAAAAAATCAATAATCCGGGGTTAAAATTTGCGCAGGACAACGACGAACTCGAAAAATACAAAGCGAAATTGAAGCAAACGGAGCGCGAATACGCCGATTTGGAACGCCGTAACCGCGAAATCGACGAACGCCAACAAAAAATCAGACAAAGTTATTCTTCGGCACTCGATACGCTCGGAAAGGCGAAAAACGACCTTCGCAACCTGATTGCGAACAACAAATCTTCCGAAGACAAAATTCTCGAATTCGAAAAATCGAAAAAGGCGTTGGAGCCCGAAATAAAGGTTTTGGAAGCAAAACTCGACGAAATCGAACTTAAGCGGGTTGAACTCAACGAAAAAATGTTGACCGCGAAAGAAGAAATCGACGAAATCGACAAAAAAATGAACGAAGGAGAGCTGAAAAAGCTTAAAGACCTGACTTCCGCAATCGAAAACGAAATAAAGAAGCGTCAAAACGAGATATCGGGGTTGAATTCCGAAAAAACCGCACAGAATGACATTATCGGGTTCAACAAAATTGTTGCCGATACGAACAAGCGAACGGTCGAAGAATACGAAAAGTCAATCGTTGTGCTGGAAGAGGACAAAGTTCGATTTGCAAAGGACATCGAAACCGCACGGGCGCACATGGTCGAACTCGAAGGCAAAAACGAAGAGTTGACGAAAAAGCTCGAAGAGTTCAGAAAGGAAAGCGACGCAGTCAAAGCGGAGCTTCTGGATGCGGAAAAAAAGAAAACGATTGCGGAAAGCGAAATCGAAAAGATTACGGAACAGTCGGAATCGTACAGAGCTCGACGGCGCGAACTTGAGCCGCAGCTTGACGAGGTAAAAACGGAGCTCGTCGAAGCTGGAATTAACGTGAACACAGTCGCGATGCCCGAAATGACGACGGAAGAAATCAACGCGCAAATCAAGAAACTTCAATCGAAAATGAGCGAGATGGAGCCTGTCAACATGACGGCAATCAAGACGTACGAAGTTCAATCGGAGCGCAAAAAAGAACTCGACGAAAAAATTGCGACGCTCATGAACGAGCGTGTTTGCATAGAAGAGAGGATGAACGGGTACGAAAAGGACAAAAAAGAGTCGTTCAACAAGACTTTCAAAGCAATAAACGACAATTTCGGCGAGATTTTCAACACTCTTGCGGACGGAACGGGCAGCCTGGTTTTGGAAAACCCCGAAAATCCTTTCGAAGGCGGGATGAGCATAATCGCGCAGCCCGGAGGGAAAGACACGAAACGACTTTCGTTGATGTCGGGAGGCGAACAGTCGATAACCGTACTGGCATTGGTTTTTGCGATACAAAGGTACTCTCCCGCGCCGTTTTACGCGCTTGACGAGGTTGACGGAAGCTTGGACGGAATTAACGTGGAAAAAGTTGCCGACGTAATTTCGAAACAGGCAAAAAATACGCAATTTATAGTAGTCAGCCACCGCAAAACCATGATAGAATCGGGTGACAGAACAATAGGGGTAACTCACAAAAACGGCGTAACGAAAGTTACCGGAATAAAATTGAGGGATGAATGATAAATTCGGCTGAATTTTACAAAAAAGGGAATATGAGTCTTGTACCCGGGATTTCGGATTTTTCGACGGAAACACCGGACGAAGAACTTGACGGGGTGTCAATGCTTGTGGAGATGGCAAAAGCGGGTAAAATTGACCCGTGGAACATCGACATCGTCGACGTCACGCACAAATGCCTTATGCACACGGCGGAAATGAAGTCCGCAAACCTCAGAATAACCGGGCGGACGATACTTTTCCTTTCAATTCTGTGTCGAATAAAATCAAATTATTTGTTGGACACCGAACCCGGCGATTACGATTCCGTCAACGCCGCAAGTAACGTCGAAGACGACTTCTACGAGGACGATTACGAGTATTTCGAGCCCGAACCCGTCAAAAAAAGCAATGTCGTTTCGCTGGACGAAGTTTTGCAACGCCGGATGAGCACACGCCTGAACCGAAAACGCGCTATAACACTTCGTGACCTGATTGCGCAACTGAAATTCTACGAAGAAATGGACAGGAAACAAGCTCTGAAGCAAAAACTTGAAAGGGCGAAAAGGCGCGCCAACGTTTACGGAAGACTCACCGTCAATCAAATTATCAAAAACGCGCACGAAGAGTTTGTCGACAAAAGTATCGAGACGATTAAAGAAAAATTGGAACAACTTTTTATCAAAGACGAACGCCCCGAGCTCGAAGAGCTTGTCGGCGCGGGCATCGACAAGGTAACGGCGTATCTCGCGCTGTTGTTTTTGTCTGTAAAAAGCGACATAAAGCTCGTTCAGGAAGAGTTTTACGGGAATTTGTACGTGGAAAAGGCAGCGGAATGAACTTAAAATCAAGGATAGAGGCAGTACTTTTTGTAACGGGAAAAGCGGTATCGATAAAGGAGATAGCGCAAATTTTGGAGGCCGAAGAATCCGAAACCGAAGAAGCAATGCTCGACCTGATAATGGACTATTCCTCGCGCGAAGGCGCGCTTGAAATCGGCGACGAAAACGGCTATATTTTGCAGTTGAAAGAGGATTTTGCCGATATTATGAACAAGCTTTGCCCCGTCGAGCTTTCGGCGGCAATCCTGAAAACGCTTACGGTTATTGCGTTAAAGGAACCCATCAGGCAAGCGGTTCTCAAAGACATGCGCGGCGCGAACGCGTACGAACACGTCGGAGAGCTTGTAAAACAAGGGTTTATCAGCAGAACCCGCGACAAAAACGGTCGCTCGTTTATTTTGAAAACAACTCCGAAGTTTGCGCAATATTTTCAGCTGAAAGGCGACACCGGCGCGCTTGCAAAGCTTCTCGAGACCGACGAAGAATTGAAAAAACAAATCAAAAGCTCGGGTAAATCGGGCAATTCGGACAGTTCGGTCGACACATCCGACGACTTCAGTGACTCGGAAGACGCCGGTTCAAAAATCGCGAAAAGTCTCGAATAACAGCAATTTCCGAGAGTTTTCGCCCTCAAACGGCAGCTTTTAAAATTTTGCACAAGTTCGCCTTCACGAAAATTAAAAAAACGCCCCTTTGCGTCTTTTCAACGGGTGCGGCGCGACTTCGCACTAAAAAAACTACAGGTTGTACTTTTTCTTGTGTTCGATAAGTTTATCCAATCCCAAAAACGTGGCGCAATCCTGCAAAGACATTATTTTATCGGGTAAAGGTTTCGGGACGTTATTCAAATCCGCGTAATCTTTATTTCGTCCGGAAGCGTTTGCAACCGCCAGTTTCACGGTATATTTATCGCCCTCGCCGAACCCGAAATCCTCGGGCGGGATTTTCAACATATCGGTCGTGACATTTTCCCAAAATTGCTCGTCGTTATCATATTTTGTGTTGACGACTGCCGTCAAAAACTGCGCTGCGAAAGGCGTTTGAACCTGTATGAGTTTAAAATATTCGTTTTTTTGCAAATTATCTTTTAAAGCTTTGTAATTTTTTTTGATTGCAGCCGATTTTTTTGCCGAATATTCGGAAAACACGCCCGAATAAGCCGCCAACGTTTCGACGTCGGCTTTGTTTAGCCGCGGTTTTTTGCCGAAACTTACCGGCGCCGCCGCCGTTTCAACTTTTTTAGCGGACGAAACCCTTTTCGTCGTCGCAAAATTCAAATTTACCTTTGAAATCATTGTATTTCACCTATATTATTAACATCCGCATCGTTGTCATTTTGAAGAAGCGATTTTTCGGAAAAATTTCCGCCGCCTTCGTAGCCCGAGAGAATGCCGCTTTCGGGCGAATTCCCCGCAATTTGCGAGTGAATCGAGTAAAAATATCGTTTCGCGATACTTTCGTATTTCGATTTGAGTTCGTTTACAATATCGTCAATTCCGCACCCGTAAAGGGATTTGGTCTTCAAAAGCCCCAAAAGAGCCGTATTTATCACGTCATAACCCGAATTTTCAAAAATTTCGAACATCATTTCGCCGTGAACCTTCAAAAGTTCGGCGATTTTTTCGGGATTTTTGTTTTGAAGCGCGGATTTCGCACGCGTAAGCAACTTTTCGCAAGCATCGGTATCGTTTTTGACATAAAACGAAATATTGTCGAAAGTCGCATTAAATCGGCTTTGTTCGCCCAAAGCCTTCGGCATGTCGGGCAGCGAACGAAAACTCCCGGGGTTGGTATTTTCCTCGTTAAGGCTCAGTTCCTGCTCCCACGACGGATAATTTCCCGAAATCTGCCTTAGAACGTACTCGAAGACCTCTTTCGACCAAAGACTGATTTTGTCGAACCAAAATTCGCCGAACTTCGACTGCATTTTCAGGTACGAAATTTCGTTGGTCAAATACTCTTTTCTGCGGAGTTCCTCGGGAAATTCGGGTAGAGTTTCGCAACAGAAAAGGTTTTCCGAGTTTTTTTCCAAAGCCTCTTTTTCTCGTTCCGCACGTTTCAAAGAATCGTGCACGGTTTTTTGAAAATCCCGAATTGCGCTCATTGTGTACAAAAACGACGCCCCTGCGGGAATTCGGTTCTTTTTTTTGTCCTTCGAATCGATAATTTCGTAAGAATGACGAAACATGTCGATAAAGCCGATTTTCTTTGCCTCGACGCTGATTACGGCATCGGACGGATTTTCGAAAACCTTCGACTTTGCCGTTTCAAAAATTTTTGCGGCAATCGCGTTTTCGGATTTGTCGGACATTTTTTCCGTAAAATCGGCTCGTTTCGCGTGATAAACCGATTTACTTTTCAGGTAGGTTCTAAACAATTCGCGAGCCTCCCGTTTGTTTTTCATGAGCGTCAAATAATCCGAAAATTCTTTCATTTCAAACATTTGCGCGTTATCGGGCATCAAAAACCCCGGCTGAACGAGCCCGTCTTTTTCGTCAAAAAACTGCCCGTACGGAATTTTTTGCGCCCACTGCCAATCGATGATATTGACCTCGCCGTCCACCGTGAGTTTCAGGTTCCCGTTGTTCAAATCGCCATGATACAGCCCGACTTTGTCCATTTCGAACAAAGTTTGAAACAAACTGTCAAAATGATTTTTCGTCCAAGGATTTTTCGACAAATCGGCGGAATTGCCTCGAACACGAGTACTTAAAAGATAATGCCGCCCTGTTTCGTCGTCGAAAAGCCCCGCAACAAACCTTTGAGAATGCGTAACTTCGTCGGGAACCATTTGCAGGTGCTGTTGCTCGTCCTCGAACGTTTCTTTTTGGTTAAAAGCCTGTTTTATAACAATTTGCGGAAATTTCAAAAACATATAAACCGCCGCCGAAACGCCGGAGCCCAAAAATTTCACGGTATCCTTCGGCGAAGCCAAAAACTTGCCGACTTCGGATATCAGCCGACCGCTCATCGACTCGAATTGAGGCGAAACTTTTTTCGGGACGAGAGCTTTGAACGCAACCCGCCCGCGTCCGGGAGGCATTTTTTTGACCGACCCTCCGTTTGTAAATTGTTGATTAAATGTACTCGTTATTCTCATATCGCTTTCGTTTCTTGACTTTGAAATCCCTGATTTACCGCTTTTTTACGCCCGCCTCCGATGCCAGCGCAGGACTCATTTTTTCGGCAAACCTCGGATTTTGCGAGGCGTAAAGCTTCACCGCCTTTTTAATGCCCTTGTCGAGCTCACCGTTTTCGACCGTGATAATTTTGTGAAACGGCCCGTACTCGCCGAAAACTTTTGTCAATTCGTCCAAAGCTCCGCCGCTTTCGGGATTTTTCACGACAATTCCCGTTATCGGAAGTTCACGAATTTTTCGGACGATTTCGGCACAATCTTTTCTTTTCATCAAAACGTTCATAGTCTCGGACGGCGAAAGGTTTTTATTTTTAAGGGTTTCGGGCAAATACTCGTCCAAATCGATGTATCTGAAAATGTTCAACATATTAAAATCGTTGGCACCGTCGCCCGAAACCAAAACAAGGTCGTTATTTTTTTTCGCCCTTTCGACGGCGTTTTTCGTGTCATAAAGCTTGGTCAGTCCGCGTTCGCGAGGATTAGTCTCGGTCGCGGTGAGGTTTTCGTCGACCATCGGTTCGATTACCCTGTAAGGTCTGCCGTAGCAATAGTTTTCGTCCCGTCCGGTGTACGTATAATATTTCACGCCCGATTTTTCGAGTTCGCCGAAGAACTTCGCCTCAATGTCGTCCGCAGCAGCTTTTCGCTCTTTTGTCGACTCGATGTCGGGAGGATATGTTACAAAAATTTTACAATAGCCGTCGTTACGAAGCCCCGCCGTCCACGCGGGTTTGTCGGAACCCGAAAAAATCTTTTTTCTTTCGTCGGGAATTTTTGAAAGTAAAGATTTTTCGCCGTAATCGTAAACGCAATTTTCGCTGTCCGCCTCGACTATTTTGAATTTTTTGTCGGTCAAAAGCGACTTCAAATGCGACTTTGCGGTCTTTCCGTCCCAACCCGTCAACGCATTGATTTCACGTTCTTTTTGAAAATTTTTGTTATTTTCGGAAAACGGAAATCTTCCTCCGCGGTAAAATTCGGTATCCGAAGAACGGCGTAAATACTCGTCTCCACCGTTTTTAACGATGAGAGTATCAGGCAAAGGAAGTTCGAACCCGCGTTTTCTGATGAGTTCGGAGACAACCTTATACTCGCCGAAAGTCCGCCCCGTTGTTATATGAAACGTCAAACTTTTTTTGAGCCTGCCGAGCAATCCGCGAAAATCTCTGCAATATCGGGTCATTTCGGGAGTGTTCGCGGGCGAAGTGTTTTTCAATTGACCGTGAGCAACCGGGCAGTAAGTATTGTCGAAATCGGAGAACAATTCGACCTTTCCCGCCTTAAACGCGGGCTTTCCGACATTCGGAAAAATTCCGGATATCCTTACTTCCATTAACAGCTCCTTTTCGTTATCATACGCCGCACCTCGTTCCGACCTTAACGCTCGGGCAGCCGCATGCGGCTGCCCTTACGCTAAAACCCGTAAATATTTATTTTTGACAATTTATCGATAACTATTTACAAATTGTAACAGATTATTTATCGAAAAAAGTCGCTTATTGCCGTTTATAGTTACCAAAGCCTTTGCATTTCCGGATTTTTTGGGCTCGAGTCTGAAAATAACGGTCTTGGAATAAGATTTTAAAACTTTTTCAAGACTATTAAAGGAAAAAGGTGCATCATTAGGGCATATAACCCCCATCTTCAAGTGCTGAGACGAAAGATGACCCATAAAACCGGCCTTTTTGTCGGCATTATCGACAATTTCGGCAAGCTTATCGAGTGAAATACTATATTTTTTGCATTTCGAATCGTCTTTTTGAATTCCGATATACGCGGATACAAAAGCCTTCGTCAAGCCTTCCATAAGTTTTCGATTATTATTCAAAAAGCCGATAATTTTTTCAGGCTGTCCGACAGGCACATGGATTGTCAAACCGGTTTTTATCAACTCGGCGAGAGGGAATTTTTCGTCGACGAGTTTTTTAAACTCTTTGTTGTTCAAAATTTCGTTTTTGTAAGCGAAAAAAGCTTTTTCGCTCGCAGTGCCGCTTTTTTCGATTTTTGCTTTTTCGAGACGTTCTTTTTTCTCCTCACGCAATTCACGGTAGAAAGCATGCTCCTCTTTACTTTTAGCAGCCTTTGCTGATTTTGCGTCATCAACGGCTTTTTCTTTTTCGGCGCAAGCTTCGGCATCCGCCTTTATTTTCGCGTCATAAGCCTTCTTTTCTTCCGCGGTCAAAGGAATGCCTTTTTCCGTGTAACCGGCAACGGGCTTACCGTTGTACTTTTCGAGAATAGGGAATTCGGGAGCAAGAGTGTTTTCCGAAGCAATAACCTTTCCTCCGATTTCTTTCAAATACGGAAATCGTTTAGCCGTGCCGCCGTTTATTTTCAAGTTTCCGCCGATCTTTTCGACGTTAAGCTCCGAAATTCGAGAGCGAGACAAGTCAAGATTTCCGCCGACTTCCTTCAAATTCGACACATCCACATTGCTTGTCGCCGATAAATCCGCATTTCCCTCAATTTTTTCGACACCGCTAAGCAAAGTACTGTCATTAAGATTATTTTTCTTGAACTCTTCATTCAAATTTTTTCTGAACGATCCGTCTTTTTTGCCGTTATCGTACTTCGACAAAATAAATTTGCCGGGCTCTTCGGCGTTTTTACGTTCAATGCCGAAACGACTATACATACGATTTTTCAGAACCGTTACCGACGGTCTTGAAAACGCAGGATTCCAATTAACATCGGGAACAACCGCATATTTACGCTTTCTCGCCGATTGTACGGGTACGGTCACGTTTTCGGGCGAAGACGCCTTATCCTTATTTTTTCCCTTAAAAGACAACGATTTTACCGACATGATCGGATTAAACGAAATTCTCATTTTCATATCCCTCTCTTTTGTGCTCTGCTATTTTAAATCAAACATTTTTTTCATGCAAGCGTTTAAAATAATCAATTATCGCGTGCGCGCACAAACACCCCGAAACCGCCGTAACATAAGAGATTGAGCCGGGCGTAATTTTTTCGAAAGTTATTTCTTCGCCGTTTTTGGTCGTCAAAGTCTCCGAAGAATGCCGTTTTTCGAGCGGTTTCACACCCTCGTCCGAGTAAACCGCAACTACACCCTTCTCGATGCCTTCCTTTTTCAAAATCCTGATAATGTTTGCCGTAAAAGCGTTTTTGGGCTTTTCGATTTGCGAAATCTCCCGAACGACAAACTTTGTCGGATCAAGTTTGTTTCCCGCTCCGACCGCGCTGACGACAAAAATTCCGTGAGCATGGCAGTATTTCAGCAGCGCGATTTTGGATTTTATCGTATCGATTGCGTCCGCGACCGCGTCAACGGGCTCCGAAAAAATTTCCGCACAAGAATTTTCGGTAAAAAAATCGTCGACCGCTCGAACCTCGAGATCCGGATTTATATCTCTGAGCCGTTTTTTGAACTCCGAAACTTTTTTCTTTCCGATATTCGAATGAAGTGCGATTATCTGGCGATTGAGATTGCTTGTGTCAACCGTGTCAAAATCAACAATCGTAAGCTTTCCGACCCCCGAGCGCGCAAGCATTTCGGCAACATACCCTCCGACGGCACCGACCCCGAAAACCGCCACGTGCTTGCCTTTCAAGGACTTTTGAAAATCTTTGCCCCACAAAAGTTCATTTCGCGAAAACATTATTTTTCCAAAGCTTCTTTCAACAGTTTGTTCAAAAGTACGGGCTCTGCCCTGCCTTGTGTTGCTTTCATCGCCTGCCCCACGAAAAATCCGAACAATTTGTCGCGTCCTCCGCGGTAAAGTTCCGCCTGGGAAGGATTTTCAGCCACGATTTTTTCCGCCAACGCTCTGAGAGCACCCTCGTCCGAAATCGTTCCGAGCCCTTGTTCTTCAACGATTTTCGCCGGGTTGCCGCCTTCTTTGAGCAGCGTTACGACGATTTGCTTGCCTATGTTGTTGGAAACCGTTCCCTTCGTCACCAAACCGATTAATTCCGCAAAACTTTCGGGCGTCATTTTCGTTTGGTCGATTGTCAATTTTTCTTCTTTCAAAAACGCCGTAACTTCTTTCATAAGGAAGTTATTCGCAATTTTCGGGTCGGCACCGAGCTCGACGACTTTGTCGAAGAAATATGCCGTTTCAAACTGTTCGACGATTACATTCGCGTCGTATTCGGAAAGCCCCAACCCCACGTAACGATTACGTTTCGCCTCGGGAAGCTCGGGCATTTTCGAACGAATTTCGGCAATATGTTCGGCACTGATTTCAACCGGCATCAAGTCGGGTTCGGGAAAATAACGATAATCGTGAGCGTCTTCTTTGCCGCGCATAGAACGGGTTTCGCCCGAATTGTCGTCCCAAAGTCTCGTCTCCTGAACGACTTCACCGCCCTCTTCGACAATCTCCGTTTGCCTTGCAAATTCGTATTCCAACGCCCTTTGCAACGCGCGGAAACTGTTCACGTTCTTGATTTCCGCCCTCGTTCCGAACTCTTTTTGTCCGTAAGGACGAACCGAAATGTTCGCATCACAGCGCATGGAGCCTTCTTCGAGGTTTCCGTCACACACGCCGATATATTTCAAAACCGTGCGCAACTCTTCCATATACGCCCGAGCCTCTTCCGGCGAGCGCATATCGGGCTCCGAAACGATTTCCAGCAACGGAACGCCCGCTCTGTTAAGGTCGACCAACGAATAGCTCGACCCCGCAAGCCCGTTCGCCCCCATGTGAACCAGTTTTCCCGCGTCCTCTTCGAGGTGCGCGCGCGTTATTCCGATTCGTTTTCCGCCGACGTTAATGTGTCCGTCGACACAAATCGGCTCGTCATATTGCGAAATTTGATACCCTTTCGGCAAATCCGCGTAAAAATACTGTTTTCTGTCGAATTTACATCTCTTCGGGATTTTGCAGTTCAGCGCAAGCCCCGTCAAAATGCCCATATTCACGACCTCTTTGTTCAAAACCGGCAACACGCCCGGCAATCCCAACGTTATCGGGCTGACCTGCGTGTTCTGCTCGTTTCCGAACTCCGTCGAGTCCGGCGCGAATATCTTCGATTTCGTCT
Source organism: uncultured Candidatus Melainabacteria bacterium (assembly GCA_934718085.1). Classification (GTDB taxonomy): domain Bacteria; phylum Cyanobacteriota; class Vampirovibrionia; order Gastranaerophilales; family Gastranaerophilaceae; genus CAKUZL01. Next base: position 32,887 of record CAKUZL010000009.1, on the reverse strand, counting down.
TCAACTGAGCGTGAACCTCAAGCCCTATTACCGTTTCGTACTTCTTTTTCATTTCTTCGAGTGTTGCCATCGTTTTCTCCTTCGCGGATGTTTCATACAAAAATCATACCACAAAAATTTTTTTCGCTATAAAATCCTCAAATAATCGACCGCTTTTTTTCCGTAAACTTTGGTCTTCACGGGTTCTGTTCCCGAAAAGCCCGAAATATCGACTTCTACGTCTGTTGGTCGTTCGAGCGCGATTATCGCTCCCTTATTGCAAACTCCGCACGACAAAAGCGTTTCCAGCGTTTTTTCGTACAACCCTCCGTAATAAGGCGGGTCAATGTACACCACGTCAAATTTTTCCGTAATTTTTCTTAACAACCTCAAAACGTCACCGGTAAAAACATCGACGTTAAGACCCGTCCTCTTTGCGTTTTCCCGAATTATTGCCGCACTTTTCGGGTGAATTTCAAACGCGACGACCTTTTCAAACCCCCTCGACGCCGCTTCGAACGCCATCATTCCGCTTCCCGAGTACAAATCCCCGAAAACGCCCGTTTTATCAAGCGAAAACAACGTATTAAACACCGCCTCCCGAATTTTCGCGAGAGTCGGTTTGACATTTTCGGTCTCTCCCGTCAAAATCCTTTGAGAACCCGCTTTTCCGCCCGTAAACCTCATACAAACCTCCACGGAGATTTTTCTTCCGCCCGAACCGTCGGCACGCCCAAAATCCGCTCAAATATTTCGTTTACAAACTTTTCGCCGTAAAAATGTCCGACATCGATTATCACGATTTTTGACTCCAAAGCCTCGTGATACTTGACATCGCCCGTCACAAAAACCTCAAAGCCCGCGTCTTCAACCGCTTTCAGCTCACTTGCCCCCGCGCCCGCACAAAACGCAATACTTGAAAACTCCTGTATTTCAAGCGGATTGACGATTTTAACAACCTTTGCGCCGAGATTTTTTTTGATATTTTCAATCAACTCATCAATTTTTCGAACCCCGCCGCGCGCGCCGAGCGTAAAGTCCGAAACCCGCTCCGTAGCGACAAAACCGCACTTTTCCGCCAACGTTGAGGTCGTTCCGCCCTGCATGACGTCGAGATTTGTATGCGCACAGTATATCTGAATGCCTTTTCGGACGGCACTTTCCACCGCTCCGGGCTCAATTTTTCTTAACGGCGAAAAAATCGGCGGATGGTGTGCTATTATTAAATCACAACCGTTTTTATCCGCTTGTGCGACGACATCCTCCGTCACGCTGAGCGCGGTCATAATTTTTGAAAAAGTTTTTTTGCCGAGATTCACGACAAACCCCGAATTATCCCACTCCGCCGCCGTTTCGGGCGGTGCCGCCGCTTCAATTTTTTTAATCGCGTCCTCAACGTTATTCATAAATTATTTCCCTCAATTTTGCCGCAATTAGCGTTTTTAAAGCTCTTTCGACCCGAATTTCCCGTCCGTTTCCGACCACGAAAACCTCGTTGTAATCGCTGTCGAACCCCGAATTCGCACGAGAAATGTCGTTTGCGACAATCAAATCACATTTTTTTTCCGCCAATTTTTTTCGAGCGTTTTCGAGCAGATTTTCGCTTTCGGCACAAAACCCGATAACCTTTTGTCCGTTGCGTTTCAGACCGCACATGGTTTTTAAAATATCGGGATTTTTTTCAAGCTCCAAGGTCAAAATTTCGTTATTTTCCTTCTTGATTTTTTGCGCGGAAGGATTTTTGACCCGATAATCCGCCACAGCCGCCGCCATCACAAGGTAATCGGCGTTTTCGAACTCTTCCCGAACTTTTTCGAACATTTCCCGAGCGTTGCCTGTTTTTATTGTTTTATAAGGCTTTTTCACCTCAAAAGTCGAAATCAGAACGACCTCCGCACCCGCGAAATAAGCATCGTCCGCAAGCGCAACGCCCGTTTTGCCCGACGAATTGTTCCCGATAAACCTTACGGGGTCAATCTTTTCGCGGGTTCCGCCCGCAGTAATCACAATTTTTTTGCCCGCAAGTTTTTTGTCCGAAGCCGCTCTAAGAGTCGCGTCGAAAATTACGTCAAGCGAAGCCAGACGCCCTTTTCCGACAGTTCCGCACGCCAAAGCGCCCTCTTCGGGTTCGACAACTGTAACGTTTCGTTCTTTCAAAATCTCGAAATTCCGCTCCACAGCAGGGTTTTCCCACATGCCCGTATTCATGCCCGGCGCGACCAAAACGGGTTTTTTAAACGCGCAAAACACCGATGTCAAGAGGTTATCGCAAAGTCCGAGGGCGAATTTTGCGGCGGTATTTGCGCTGCAGGGCGCGACGAGCATAACGTCCGCCCAATCGGCGAGCGAAATATGCACGGGCGAATAATTTTCGTCGAACATTTGCGAATAAACTTTATTTCCGGAAATCGTTTGCAAGGTCTGTAAAGTCACGAATTGCAAGGCATTCGGGGTGACAACAACTTTCACGTTCCATCCGGCTTTTTTAAATTTTCCGATAAGTTCGACCGATTTATAGGCGGCAATCGCCCCCGTTATTGCAAAAAGAAGGTTTTTCACCGTATTTCTCCTTTTATTCCGCGGATTTTCCGAAAATTTCGCAAAGTTCTTCGACGGCGCGCGAAATTTCGTCGTTCACAACTTTATGTTTAAAATTTTCGCTGAACGCGGTTTCTCTTTCGACCGCCGAAAGCCGCTTTTGTATTGCTTCTTCGGTTTCGGTGCCCCGATTTCTCAGACGTTTTTCCAGCTCTTCCCTCGACGGAGGCAAGATGAAAATGCTTTCGCAATCGGGCATTTTCGCAAAAATTTGCTTAACGCCCGCGGTATCGATTTCGAGCAAAACGTCGTTACCGTTCGCCAAATTGTCCGAAACGAAGCTTTTTCCGGTTCCGTAAAAGTTTCCGCCGAACTCCGCGTGTTCCAGAAACTCTTCGTTTTCGACCATTTTCAAAAAATCGTCTTTTGAGACAAAAAAGTAGTGAACACCGTGAACCTCTCCGGGGCGGGGGTTTCGGGTCGTCGTCGAGACCGAAAGTCTGACTTCCGGGTGTTTTTTCAAAAACTCTTTAATCAAAGTTCCTTTTCCGACTCCCGAAGAGCCCGCAATTACGAACAAACGACCTTTTTTCAATACTTTTCCTCCGTTACGGCGATACCGACAATCTGGTGCAATACGACGCGCCCGAACGTTTTCGCCGATTTTAGTGATACCGATGTTTTGTCAAATCGGCTTTTCTCATTCTGACGTTTTCGGGCGTGACTTCGACCAACTCGTCGTCTCCGATGTACTCGAGGCAATCTTCGAGCGACATTTGTTTCGGCGCTTGCAGCGTCACCATTACGTCCGCGGTCGCGCTCCTCATGTTCGTCAGTTTTTTGGTTTTGCAAATATTAACCTCGATATCCTGAGGTTTATTGCATTCGCCGACAATCATTCCCCTGTAAACCTTTGTTTTCGGGGTTATAAAGAACACGCCTCTGTCTTCGAACTGTCCGAGCCCGTACGGAACGGCTTCTCCCGCTTCGAACGCTATCAGCGAGCCTGTTCTTTGACGCGGAATATCGCCCGCAAACGGCTTATAGCAATCGAAAGTGTGATTCATAATGCCTTCGCCCGCCGTTGCTCTGATAAATTTATTTCTGAACCCGATGAGTCCGCGCGCGGGAATGTTGAAATTCAGCACCGTTCTCGTGTCCTGAACGTCCATATCGAGCATTTCGCCCTTGCGTTGCGCCAACTGCTCGATGCAGTACCCGGTCATGTCCGAAGGAACGTCGACCGTCAAATTCTCGTAAGGTTCACACTGAACGCCGTCTATCGTTTTGAAAATTACTTCGGGTTTCGAAACCTGAAATTCGTAGCCTTCTCTTCTCATCGTTTCAATCAAAATTCCGAGGTGGAGTTCGCCTCTTCCCGAAACCCTGAAAACGTCGGTACTGTCCGTATCTTCAACTCTCAAACTTACATTCTTTTCGAGTTCGTCGTACAAACGTTTGCGGAGCTGTCTGCTGGTCACGAATTTGCCTTCCGTTCCCGCAAACGGGCTGTTATTGACCGAAAAATTCATTTGCAGCGTGGGTTCGTCGATTTTTATCAACGGCAACGCGACAGGGTCGTTAAACGACGAAATCGTTTCGCCTATCTGAACGTCGGGAAATCCCGCAACGCCCGCGATATCGCCCGCAAAAACCTCGTTCGTTTCTTCTTTTCCCAAGTCCTTGAAAGTAAACAATTTCACGATATTTCCGTGTTTGACCTCGCCGTCGCGATTAATCAGCGAAACCTGCTCTTTCGCCCGCAAAACTCCGCCGACGACGCGTCCTATCGCAATTCTGCCGACGTAATCGTTATAATCGAGTGTCGTCACGTGGAACTGCAATTTAGCGTCCTTATCGGCTTCCGGCGGATTTACGTTCTCGATGATACAATCAAGCAACGGTTTCATATTTTCCGGTTTGTCCTTCGGATTTTTTACCGCGTATCCGTTCAATCCGCTTGCAAAAATATACGGAAAATCAAGCAAATACTCGTTATCGGTCAATTCCGTAAACAAATCGAACACCTTATCGAGCGCCCCCATAGGATCCGCACCCTTTCTGTCGATTTTATTTATAACGACGATTATTCTCAATCCCAATTCCAACGCTTTCGACAAAACAAACCGCGTCTGAGGCATGGGTCCTTCCGCCGCGTCAACAATAAGCAACGCACCGTCGACCATCCCCAAAACCCGCTCGACTTCACCCCCGAAATCCGCGTGACCGGGCGTATCCACGACGTTTATCTTATATCCCTCGTACTCGACCGATATATTCTTCGACAATATCGTAATTCCGCGCTCGCGCTCTATCGCGTTGTTATCAAGCACGCATGTCTTTACTTCCTGATTATCCCTGAACGCCCCCGTATACTTGAGAAGCCAATCCACCAACGTAGTCTTCCCGTGGTCTACGTGCGCTATTATTGCAATGTTTCTGAGCTTTTTATTGTTTTCCATATACTTACCGTGAAAATTTATTTCCTTTCTCTCCCCCATTCTATTACAAAAATAAATCTTGTCTCCGTTTATTTTTGTAAATCTTTGTTGCAAAAAAACTTTTTGATGTTAAAGTAATATTATTCACTTCCGATATTTTTCGGGTAGAAACGTTAATAACCAAGGATTTTGCACCATGTTTAAAAACGATATGTCCATGTTTTTGTCTTCGAATTTCAAAATAAACGCCGCTGCCGACGCGTTCTCGTCCTTCAGGGGCAGAGGAAAATTTGTCGACAACCCGACCCAATCCCTCCCGAAATTCGGTAACAACCTTGTTTGTAACCTCGAACTCGTCGACGGCGAAGGTCTCGAAGACCTCAAAGAATTCGACGATTCGCTTAAAATTAAACACAACCGCAGACGCGGAGACAAAAAATAAATATCGGAAAAACTCGAGCTCATACGCTTGAAAACATTTAGCCGCTTCGGGTTTTCCGAAAAGTTTAAAAAAACGCAAGCCGAGCGGAACATTTTCGAACACAACGATGAACGGGTTTCCGACCGGGTCGTCCGACGGAGCAGGTTTTGTTTAAAATCCTCGTTTTTTATCGGAGTTTTAAGCAGGAAAAAACCGTATGTGTCTACAATGATTTCAAATAAAAAGCATTGTAGGTTGGGGTTTCCACCCCAACGTTCCTTTAAAACAAAAATATTTCTTTCTCTGCTTACTTTGAGAGGCGGACGTAAAAAAATTTCTTTGTTCATTTGTTCTTTTTTTGGCGAAAAAAAAAGAACAAACGAACCAAAAAAGAAAAAAATACGCTGTCAAGAGCGACACTAAGCGTTCAAACTTCGCTTCCGGCAACTTAGGAATTGACAAACAGACCTCACGCTCGTCTAAACGCAAAGTGTCGCTAAGCCGGGGTTTGAAAGATTTAAATTTTGTTTTAAAAGGTAAATATTGCAACACCTTGCGACCCGGGCTTCTGTCTTGATTTTGCTCCACAAAAACAAGTCGTTCGCTTCGTTGCCGTTCACTGTTATTTTTGCTACTTCGAGGTTCCGCAACAATTCAAATTTTACGATTTTCAAATAACCCGCCCGGATAACCTTTTTCGACAATGATAAAACCCGGTTTTATTTTGCATAATTCATAAGTAAAAATTCGGAAAAAAATTTTTCAGTGAATTATTTCAAGGAGGGAAAAATGAAAATTAACAAACTCACCGTCGCTCTTGCCGTAACTGCAGCAATGACGGTTTGCACACCGAATGTTTTTGCAGACGAAGTTCTCGCGGTTCCGAGCGATATAATTGCGGCTTGTCCGTTGACGGATTGCCCTCAAAAAGTAACTCCCGACACCGCGACTTGCCCGAAATGCAAAAAAGACAAGCACAAATGCAAGTGCAACGAAGTCAAAACGCCTTGTAACAAAGTAAAAGACGATTGCGCTTCCAAAAATCCGTGCCCGCCGGTAGCTTCGTGTGAAGAACCCGCACTTCCGACTTGCGCGGTTTGTCCTCAAAAAAGTACCGAAAAGCCTTCGATGAAGCAGGTTTACTCGTATCCCGAAGCGGTTTACGGAAACAATCAAATCATCGGTGAACACAACAACGGACTTTACCTCGGACAAGATCCGAACGAAAATATCACCGTAACCGGTGCCGCAGCAGGAATTCCCGTATCGCGCGACATTGCGCCCGCATGCGGATGTAAAAGCAACCCCACCGGCGCGGCCGCACCGCTTCCCTGTCTTAACGACAACTCCGCAATAAACGGAATCCCCGTCGACCGTAACTCTTCGCATATCGACGGCTGCGGATGTCCCGTTCAAATGCACACCGAAACAGGTGTCGAAGCGGTCAAAAAATCTTTTCAACCCTACGATCTGTCGACCGTAACGGGCGGAGCTGCTCCGATTGTCAGCGTTTTCGATGACATTCCCGCAGGATTCTGGGCAAGCTGCGACATCAACAAATTGACCGACAACAACATCATCGCGGGCTACCCCGACAGAACGTTCAAGCCTTTCCTCCCCGTTTCGAGAGCGGAAATGGCAACACTGACCGTTAAAGGCTTCAACCTCAACGATTACGGAACCTGCGCTTCCAAACACTTCAAAGACGTTCCCGCGGGACACTGGGCAAACAAAACCATCCAAAAAGCCGTTTCGAACGGACTTATGGAAGGCTACCCCGACAATCGTTTCAAACCCGACAAACCTGTCACCAGAGCCGAAGCGTTTACAATTCTTGCTCACGGCATAAACTGCCCGATGGACGAATGCAAAGCAGATGAAATTTTGAGCAAATACTGCGACGCAAACGAAGTTCCGGGTTGGGCGAAAATCCCCGCGGCGAAAGTCATCAATGCAGGCGCGCTCGCTGACGCTCCCGCGCCCGACTTAATCAATGCCAACAAAGACGCAAGCCGCGCGGAAATTGCTTCGATGCTTGAAAACATAAGAGTTTCGCTCGGTTACAGCAATGTTGACAAAGTCAGCGCTACCGACTGCGGATGCACTGGTGCGGCTGCGTTCGTTGAAACAGAACAAATAGTTCAACTTCCGACACTTCAACTGAACTTTGACGACGAAATCAGTGCAAGAACGGCAACGGTCGGAGATCGTTTTGCGGCAAGAACAATCGACTCCGCGACCATTGACGGGAAAGTTTTCCCCGCGGGTTCGACCGTAAGAGGTAAAGTCATCGAAGTCATTCGCCCCGCAAAAGGCTGCCAAGGCGGATTGAGACTGTCGTTCGACTCCATTCAAAACGGTGATTGTAAAGCGGATCTGCCCAATCAGGTTCTCGCTGCTCAAGTCAACAAAATGAAGACTCCCAACCCCGTCGCAAGACTCGTTGCAATGCCTTTCACCTGGACGGGCGGTTTGTTCGGAACCATTACCAGAACGGTCGGCGGTGCGTTCATCTCGGCAGGTAACGCCGTAGAACAAGTCGTTTCGGGCGTCGGAGTAGGTACCGGCGAAATTATGCAGGGTCAATTCAAAGCTGCGGGCAGAAGCTATCTCGACGCAGGAAAAGCCCTTGTCAAAGCACCTATCGACACCACCAGAACGGCACTTTCGGGCTCCATGGGCTTGTTCAAATACACCGGCGAAGAACTCGCATACCTCGTCGACCCCAAAGGCATGAAAGTGTCTTCAATCAACCCGAAAGAAAAAATCACGGTAGCTTTCGGCTGCAAACAACAATAATCCTTTCGGTCATTGCCGAAGAAAGGTTCGGGAGAGTTTTCTCCCGGACCTTTTTATTTGCTCAAAAACAACATCGACTCCGGCATGTTGTTCAAAAATTCGGATACTTCACCTGTCCGAGGGCAACAGCCCCGCAATCGGCAAACCGCCGGAAAAAGAAGGTTTCCCCGCGGATAAGCAACATTCGCCGGCTTTCCGCCCGCCCCGCAATCGGCAAACCGCCGGGAAAAGAAGGTTCCCCCGAGGGCAAGCAACATTCGCCGGATTTCCGCCCGAGCAACCAGACCCCGACGAACAAATTGACGAACGCTTCGAAACCGTCTCGTCAAAAATTTGAAGAACCCCTACCCGAACCCGGGAAGAGGTCAACCCGGACCGCAAACTGCTATACCCCGCCGAAACCGGCTTTCGGATTTAAAAATTCAGATACTTCAAAAAAGCGGAGCAACCTTCGACAACGTCATCGTAGGTTTCGTCGAAATTGCCCGTGTACCAAGGATCCTTAATATTCCGCGGATTGCTTGTATAATCGAGAAGCCTTTTGATTTTGTTATCTTTATCTTCGCCCGTGATATATTCGATATCGGCGATGTTTTCAGAATCCATCGCCACAATGTAGTCGTAATAATCGTAATCACGTTTTTTCATTTTTCGGGAATAATGCTCGTTGAAAGGAACGCCGTGCTTTTTCAGGACGTTTTTCGTTCCGAAATGAATACCCGCGTGACACATCTCGTTGTAGCCTTCCGTGCCTGCCGAATCGACCTCGAAATTATGTTCGAGCCCGCGCTCTCTTATCATATTTTCGAAAATTATTTGCGCCATCGGCGACCTGCAAATATTTCCGAGACATACAAACAAAACTTTTATCATAAAAATTCCTTTTTTCGTGTCACAAACCGATTATAACATCGACAAAAAAATTATTCGTAAACGAACGTTTTGTATCTCGACCGTACCGTCGTTCTCCGGGAATATTTCAATTCGTTATTCGAATAAACTTATTCCTTGTTTTTTAAGGTTTTGTTTTTTCGGGTATTTTTTATCGTCGGGGCGAAATCTTTCATTTCCTCGATTGCGCCTCCCGAAACCGCCCAAAAATAAAGGCTTGCAACGGAACAATAAGGGCTGAAACGTTTTTTGTATTTTTCGAAAAGCGGTTTTGTAATTTTTTTATGATGATACACCATCCTGAGCCCTCTTTGAACCGCCAAATCGTCGTAACTGAATACGTTTTTTCGCTCCAAACAGAACAACAACAGCATTTCGGCAGTCCAAACCCCGACACCTTTAAGCGAAGATAATTCTTTAATTACCTCCTCGTCGGATTTTTGCGAAATCGAGTCCAAATCAAACTCGTTGTTTTTGACTTTATTTGCAAAATCCGTTATATACTCGGCTTTTTTAAAGGATATTCCGAACGATTGAAGCTTTTCGACACCCGCATTCAACACGGTGTCGGCGTTTACGACCGTCAAACCGTCTTCGATTCTTTGCCAAATCGTCGCTTGAGCTTTTGTCGAAATCTGCTGCCCCACAATATGATGAACGACGGCGGAAAATAAATCTTTGTCGACGCAGCGTTCGATATGCCCGATTTTGTCGATTACAAACGCAAGCTTTTTGCATTTGCTTTTCAAATAATCCGTTTCCTTTTCACCGTATTTAAAAAACATTTTGACCGAAACCTTTTGTTTTTACCCGTTTTCAAGACCTATACCGCAAATCCGCTTTAATAACGGCACAAACTTTACGGACTATGCAAAACGCCGTTTGAAAAGTTAACTTCGGAATTCCGATAATTTACCTTACAGGAAGCTTACTTGATTATAGCATGAAAATAACTGCTTGGAATTTTTTCTCAAACTTGTTGGTAATTTACATTCACAAAAAACAAAAAGCCTCGAATGAGGCTTTTTAATGGCGGAGAAGGAGGGATTCGAACCCTCGAGGCAGGTTACCCCACCCAACACCTTAGCAGGGTGCCGCTTTCAGCCACTCAGCCACTTCTCCTCGGCTTGTCGGTTCGACGACGTCAAACCTTCGGCTCCTTTTTATTCTACTAAAAACTTTCCGAAATATCAACCCGTTTTTTCAACTTATTCTTCGGACGCCATTTCTCCGCCCACATCAAACCTCCGCGGTGCGTCGATTTTGATATTCAGGTCGGCGTCGATGATTTCGATGTCCGATTTCGAAAAGTCCTTGAGCTTCTCGTCCTGCAGTTTTACGGTCACTTTTTCGTTCAAAAAATTAACCGCGGCAACTCTTCCGGGGCCGTCGACGGTCATTACGCCCGACCCGACGGACGGCATTTCCTTCGCCGCTTCGACATAATCTTTGTACTCGTAATTCAGGCAACACAAGAGTCTTCCGCAGGTTCCCGAAACTTTCCCGGGCGTGACGGGCATGCCCTGGTCACGTGCAAGCTTTACGTTCACGGATTCGAATTTTCGCTTAAACGTGCAACAACAATAAGGACGCCCGCAAATACCGTTTCCTTTGCACATCGCCGTCTCGTCGCGAACTCCGATGTGGCGCAAATCTATCCGAACATGCTTCATTACGGCGGTCAATTCCTTCAACAATGCCCTGAAATCAACCCGTTCCGGAGCCGTGTAATAAAAAGTTACCTTCGCTTTATCGAACGTATAGCTGCATTTTACCGGGGTCATGACCAAATTCAGTTTTCGGGAAAGTTCGACAAATATTTTGAACGCTTCTTTTTCTTCGCGCTCGAGGTCGGCAAGAACGACTTTGTCTTCTTCTGTCAAAACCCTTATCACGGTAAGCGTTTCGGGCTTGTGTTTCTCTTTGATTTTACAAACACATGTCGGCACGACGTACGCACGCAAAGCTTCTTCGCCACGCTCGGTCTTGACAAGCACCAAGTCGTCCTGCTTTACGACAACTCCGTCCGGAATTCGCAACGGATACGATACGTCTTTTGCTGTTTTTACCTCGAAATGTGTCATTTTGCCCTCTGTTTGATTTTACCGCAAAAATACAAATTTTAACATTTGTAAATTTTTTTGTACAAAAAAGCAACTTTTTCCGAAAAATTTCTTTTATTAATATGAAAGGCGAAAGGCGGTTTTATGTATAATTCAAAATTGTTGACTTTCATAGTGAAAAACAGTATCGAAGAAGAAGCCGAAAAGAAGCACGACGACCCCGGAAACGGCAAATCTTCGAAGTTCGATTTTCGAAAAATCAAGGAATTGTTGCTCGCGAAAATTACGGCAATTCCCGCATCAGTACGTATTTTTGATTAAATCGACCGTTTCGATTGCGGCTTTTGCGGCATCGGCACCTTTGTTGCCCGATTTCGTACCCGCTCTGTCGATTGCCTGTTCGACGCTGTCGCAGGTCAAAACCCCGAAAAGAACGGGGATATCGTATTTTAAGGAAACCGTCGCGATTCCTTTTGACAATTCCGCCGCAACGTAGTCAAAATGCGGTGTCGCGCCGCGGATTATCGCTCCGAGAGTGATAATTGCATCGTAAATTCCTGTTTTTGCCGCTTTTTGAGTCAGCAGAGGAATTTCGAACGCCCCCGGAACCTTTACGACATCGATGTTTTCGTCTTTCACTCCGTGTCTTGTAAGCTCGTCGAGCGCACCCGCCAAGAGTTTCGAGCCGATAAAATCGTTAAATCTCGAAACGACTATGCAATATTTATCGTCCGCATGCCCGCGAAGCATGCCTTCTTTGATGTTCGCCATTTTGTTCTCCTTTGGAATACATACCCATTTTACACTTAATACGAATTTTTTCGTCGATTATTTACAAAGATTTACATGCCCGTTCAAATCAAAAACATAATTCAAAAAATACAAACAAAAAATAAGGCACCGCTAAGGCGCCTTATTTTCCGAAAATTTCGATACTCGTTACGATTAATTATTAAAATATAACGAGGATTTCTTCGTCGGGGTTCAAAGCCGAACCGTTCGATTTGCTCGGAACTACGAGGTAAACGAGTTCATCGCCGATTTCGTAGAGAATACCGAACACACCGCTTACAGCCGTTTCTGCAAGTTCAGCGACGCCTTTTCCGGTTGCAACGAATGCATTTCCGAAACTCTTAACGCCCGATCCTGCGTGGAGACTCAACGATTCCGCGAACAAGTCGGAAGTATCCGCACCTGCTTCTTCGAGTCTGTTACCCGCAACGTTCAACATGGTTGCAGCGGATCTGCCTGTTACACCGACAACTCTTCCGGTAGCCGAGAAAGGAGCGGCAAGCAATCTTGCAGCGATGTTCGGGTTTTTAACGGTATCCGCTTTAGCTTCCGAAACGGTTTCGGGGAATTCTACCGAGCAGTCTTTTTTGTTGATGGATTTGAATTTAACTTGAATAAATCCGGGGTTTTTAACGCCGGGGCGTTGAACCTGAGTTACTTCACCTTTAACGGTCGAGCCTGCGGGGAAGCATTCGCCCGCAACGGTAACTTCGTTGGTGGTTTTCGCCGTGAATACGTCACCGACGTTGGAGTGTTTTGCGTCAACTCTGTTGGTGAGTTTCATCGACAAAACGGTCGGAGAGTATTTTTTGATTACATCGGGAGCGTTGGGGTCGGTCGAAAGGCGTTTGTAGTAAGCCAAATCGCTTCTCAACGCGCTTATGAGGTATGCAACCTGTTGTTTCGAAAGGTATTGTTCCGAAATTACTTTATCGGTGTCGGGAACCTGTTCGAGAAGGTTCGAGCCGATAACTTCTTTCGTAGCGTTTACGGACCAGAGAGGAATGTATTGAATTTCTCTGTCTTTGAAGTTTACATTGGGGATGTTTGCGATGTTAACGTCAATGATTTGAGCGATGGTCGCAAAAACTTCCGCTTTGGTGACCGGTTGGTCGGGAAGGAATTTTCCGCTCGGGTAACCGATCATGAGGCTTGAATTCAAAGCTTTGTAAATCCAGTTTTTAGCCCAGTAGTTGTCGGAGATATCCGAATATTTTTTTGCACCGGGAGCAACGGAGGTGTCGCCCGCGAAACTTTCGGCAAGGATAACTGCCAATTCGGAACGCAAAACGGGCATTTTGGGATTGAAGGTATCGCCTTGGTTATTTTTCAAAATATTGAGCATGCCTTTAGCCCAGGTATCAACCAAAACGTTGTCTTTGCCTACAACGCCGACTTTGTTTTCGGGTTGAGCGAGTTTAGCGCCGGTAAGGTACGAAGCCTTTCCCGAAGAATATTCTTGGACTTGTTGTCCGAACAACGACGGGTGAGCGTAGGACTCAACTTTCGTCGTATCCGCAGCGCCTGCCGCGAGGGTAACCGCACCCGTCAAAACCGTTGCGGTCAAAACTTTTGTAATGTTTTTCATAATTCTTTTCTCCTGAATCATTCCGATTTACAGATTACTCTTTTGATTCATATTATGATACATTTTGTAACTAAAGTCAACGAAAATTTACATTTTACTCTTTTTTGGTGATTTTCGAGCGGGTTTCGGGTATGATTGAGGTATGGGAAAAATCAACGTATTATCAAAGGATTTGGCAAACAAAATCGCGGCGGGAGAGGTCATAGAGCGCCCCGCGTCGGTCGTAAAGGAACTGACCGACAATTCGATTGACGCAGGTGCGACGAAAATCGAGATTTCCGTCAGCGCAAACTGCCGTGACATAAGGATTGCGGACAACGGCTCGGGCATTGCTCCCGAAGACTTGGAAAAAGCGTTTTTGAAACATGCCACATCAAAAATCTTGACGGAAGAGGATTTGTGGAAAATTTCGACGATGGGATTTCGCGGAGAGGCGCTCGCGAGCATTTGTTCGGTCGCCGACGTGACCTGCACGTCCGCCGTAAAAGGCGAACCGTCGGGCTTTCGCGCAATCGCAAAAAATTCCGAAGTCACAAAATCTCCTGCGGCATGCTCGGTCGGAACGGTCATGGAGGTCGACAACCTTTTCGAATGCCAACCCGCGAGACTGAAATTTTTAAAATCCGAAAAGACCGAAATTTCCTACATTAAAGACTGCGTCAAACAAGCCGCGCTCGGCAACCCTTCAATCGGGTTCTCGCTTTTTTACAAGGGGTCAAAAATCTTATCGACGCTGCCCGGACGCGATTTGGCGACAAGAATTTGCGAAATTTATTCAAACGAAATTTCGGACATTCTCGTAAAAGTCGAAAAGCACGACGTCCGTTTTAAAACAAGCATTTCGGGCTACGTAACGCAACCGTCGTTCCCGCGCGCGAACCGCAAAGACATTCATATTTATGTAAATTCGCGCCCGGTAAAGTGCCCCGTAATCCTGAAAGCAATCGACACCGCCTACAAAAACCTTCTCCCGCACGGAAAATACCCGCTTTGCGTCCTGAACGTCGAGGTTCCGTTCGAGGACATCGACGTGAACGTTCACCCGCAAAAGCGCGAAATCAGGTACAAGAACCCTAATTTCATTTTCGCGTTCGTCATTTCGGCGGTCGAAAACTCCCTTATTTCAAAGACTTACGCCCCCACGGAGCCGGAACCCGTCAAACGTATCGAAAACATTTCGCAAATTTTCGAAAGCACGGACGCTCAATTTGTCTCGCAAATGCCCGAACCCTCTTACGCCGGAGCAAAAATCGTTCCGATGAGGCGGGATTTTTCGGAACAAAAAACGTTCGCGCCGAAACTTTTGAACATCAAACCCGAACAGCCGCGCCCCGCGGAGTCGAACGACCGCATTATCGGTCAGTTTGCAGACACTTACATTTTAATCGAAAATGAAAACGGACTCGAAATCGTCGACCAGCACATCGCCGACGAACGCTACCTTTACGAAAAATTTTCGTCTCAAAAACAAACCGTCTCGCAAATTTTGTTCGTCAGCACCCCGGTGGAGCTCGAACCCGAACAGGTTCAGCTGCTCAAAGACGCGTCCGAAAAACTTCAAAAATTCGGTTACGAGTTTGAATTTCTCTCCGACACTCGCGTCATGCCAAAAAAAATTCCGCAAATCCTGTCCTCGAAAAACACCGAAGACATCGTCCGTTCGCTCGTCGAAAACATTCACGCGTCGACGGATTTTTCGGAGGAAAAAATCCTCATCACGACGGCATGCAAAGCCGCGGTAAAAGCGGGCGAAAAGCTTTCGATATGGCAGGCGGAGGAGCTCATCAAGCGTTGGCGCGCCACAAAACACCCGCAAGTCTGCCCTCACGGACGCCCGATTTCGAAAATAATCCCCAAAAGCACCGTCGCGTCGTTCTTTAACCGCACGGACAAACCCTAAATCGTCATATTGAACGTCGTTTTCGCGCTGCCTTTTCTGACGGTATAACCGAGCGCATACGCTTGTCCGTAGTACTTTTGCAGCTCGTGTTGAACGTCGCCGCTGCAGACTTTGTCGACGTTATCGAAATATTCGCTCATTTCGTTATAAGGTTCCGTGACAATTCTTTTCGCCGTTTGACCGATTTGTTGAAACGTTCTCGGACGATAAACAAAATTTTTGATTTTGTCGAAAAGCCCCGGACCTTTGTCCTCTTGAGCCATTTGCTCCGCGATTTGTTCGTCGGTCAAATCCTCCCCGATAACGCTTTTTTCCTTGGTTTCGGGATTGAAAGCCTCCGAAAGGCTCGAAAATTGAGCTCCCGCGTTTTGACTTTGCTTCTTCTCGGGAACGATTTTTTCGGCTTCTTCCTCACGCGCCTTTTGCGCACCCGCCTGTTGTTGCTGTTGCTGAACGGCTTTGCGTGCGTTATAAGCTCCAAAAAAGAAATTCGGGTCGTTTCCGAGCATCGTTTTGTTTCACCTTTGTTCCGTACATTCCGTGAACTTTGTCGACATGTTCACTCTATAACTTTAATCATTTTTGCACAAATGTAAAGAAATATTTAGATGATTTTTAAACGAAACGAAAGAATTTAAAACATACCTTAAACAAATATTTATCATGCGGGAAGGTAAAAATTTTCGCAACCGAACGACAAAACCGAAAACCGTAAATAAAAAAGCTGTAAAAATAACGATGTCGACTTGTATGCAACACTTCACGGTGCTAAAATCAGAAATATAAGAATAGACCCGTCAAGGAAATTTATCACTTTGCAAATAGAAGATTTTTACAATTTCAACAAGGGCAGACTGAGCGGAAAAGGTCAAATCGGCGAATTTTTGCAAAAGACGGGTTTTTCGAAACCGTATTACGTAACAATAAATGTAAAAGTACCGATATCAATTTTGAAGGAAAAATAATGAAAAGAAACATCGAAAAGGCGTTATTTGTAATTGCAAACCTGTTTTTTGCGTCGATTATACCTAGCGCCTATATTTGCTCAACGGCAACTCTTTCAATTTTCTCGGAAGAAACACGTTTTGATTTGTTACTCAAATCTACAGAGGGGTTGGCTGAGGATACGGCGATAGCGGCTGTTTTCGGAGCCGTTGTACTTATATTTCTGCTGTTTGCCTTATTTTTACAGTTTTTTAAAAATTTTTTGTTCCCCGTTATTTATTTAGTTTTCAAAAAAAGCTATTTTCACGAAGTTCTCGACAAGTTTGTCGATAAGCCGTTAAAATTTTTACTCGGAGCAATTTTGACCGATTTTGTCGTAAATTCGCCGATATTGATAATGTTAAGCATAAACAACCGAATAACGTTTATTGATATATTTATAATGTTTTGCGTACTTATGGCTTTTACGGGCGGAGTTTTCCCGTGTTGGCTTACGTTTTTGATTTGGCGCAAAATCGTCCTGCTTGTAAAAGGTAAAAAAACATAACCGGAAAATGACAAATCAACGAGAATAAAGACATGACGAACTGCATTAAATTCTTTTTTAACCGCCCCGAACGGCGAGGAGTTATAAAATATGTGTTATTCAACCTTTTTTTTGCTTTGCCTTGTTGGGCGGTTATTGTCCTTACGACTTTATTGACAATTCCTCATACGAACGACCCCGAAAAAGACGGGATGTTTTTTGAGACCCTGCTGCTTTCGGCGTATCAAATCGTTCTTTTTTTATTTGCAAAATTTTCCGCATATTCCTTTGCTAAAAATCACAGTAAAGACAAATTTTTTGTGTCGGTTTTTGAAAAACTCGAAAAAAGCGGAACCGCCCGAGTCAAATTTTTGTTGTCGGGATTGGCAATCGATATTTTTCTTTATCTTACGTTGCTCGGAGCAAACATTTTTCTTTCCGCCGTCGACGAAGTTTTTACGTTTATTTTTCGGATTTCGGCGGGAGGGCTGTTTTTGTGTCGCGGCACATTTTTGATTCGGTTGAATTTCGAGAAAAATCCGGAGGTTGCAAAAGTTCTCGATAAAATTTATTGTTCGTTGTTTTGGATATTTTTTGTCGTTTCGTATCCGCTGATAACCGCAATAACAAACGTTTACACGGATGCACCTCTTTTAGGCAATTTAGAATTTAATCCGATAGTTTTGTTTTTGATAAATTCGTTGATTATTTTGTCAAAACCGCTTTTAATTCCCGTTCTGGAGCGATTTTCCGCGCTGCCGGAATTTTTGAAAAATACGGAGCCGAAAAACATGGCAAAACTGTTCGCGGTTGCCTGTCTGCTTGATATTTTGTCTTTGTGCATAAATTTTTCGGACGACCCGACGGGACCGGTCAGGTACCTGCTTGCGGGCGGCGGAATCGCAACAATGATTTTCTTCCGTTATTTGCAAAAAAACAAGCCCCTGAAACGGTTTTACGCGGCATTTTACGTTTTTACCGTTCCCGCAATTTTATTTCAAATATTTATTTAATTTGTCCGGTACAAATAAATCGACGGGCGTGCTATAATCGTTCGAAGCAATGCCAAACGGAGTTAAGAAAATGAAGATGACTAAAAGAAACATCGAAAAGGCGTTATTTGTAATTACAAACCTGTTTTTTGCGTCGATTTTACCGAGCGTTTTTGTTTGCGGCATTATAGCCGTATTGTTTTGCGCGAATGAAACCGTTTTACACTCTTTGAGCAGGGTTGCCGCCGAAAGCGCAACTGATTCCGACGGTGCAACGGCAGTAATTTTCGGATTCGGATTAATGATTTTTCTTTCGGTTGCCGTATTTTTATTGTTTTTAAAACTTTTTTTGTTCCCGATTATTTATTCCGTTTTCAAAAAAAGCTATTTTCACGAAGTTCTCGACAAGTTTGTCGATAAGCCGTCAAAATTTTTACTCGGAGCAATTTTGACCGACTTTGTCGTAAATTCGCCGATATTGATAATGTATATCATAGACGACCAAATGGCGTTTGTTGAAGCATTTATAATGTTTTGCGTACTTATGGCTTTTACGGGCGGAGTTTTCCCGTGTTGGCTTACGTTTTTGATTTGGCGCAAAATCGTCCTGCTTGTAAAAGGTAAAGCTTAATCAACACAAAATCGCAGGACATTTGCAAAAATTTCGCCCCCGCGCCCGCGCCGCAAAGCTTTGTGCCTCGGGTCGCCGAGCCTGAAAATATTTGCAAAGTTTGCGGTTACCTGCACAAACAAGGTTTGCCCCGAGGCGGTATCCGCCGCGTTTTTAGGCATTTGCGGGCGTTCCGTAAAACCTAAAATCGAGATTTTTGCGGGCTTTTGCATGCGTTTTTAGGCGTTTGCGGCGTTTGCGGGGTTTTGAAAAACAAAAAATCGAGATTTTTGCGGGCAAATTAAATTCCCGTTTTCCGCGCAAAAAAATTTCTTCTTTCCCGTTTTTCGGGTAAAATGTTTTTGCAACTATGGAAAAAATCAACTTGAAATCACGGTTCGACTCCGCCGTCGACGAAAAATACAAAAAAATCATTTACGACTGCGCGCGCGTTGCGGACGAAAACGGCTACAAAATCTACCTTATCGGCGGATTTGTCAGAGATTTGATTTTGGGAAACCCCGTCAAAGACGTCGACATCGTCGTAAAAGGCAGCGCGTCTGAGTTTACGGGGCTTATCAGGCATTTTCTCAAAGGTGTCGTCGTAAAAGCTCAAAAAGACCTCGAAACCGTCAAAATCGCCTTCCCTTGCGGAACCGTCATTGATTTTGCTTCCACCCGCGACGAATTTTACCCGACCTCGGGCGCGCTTCCCGTCATCAAACAAATCGGCTGCGAGCTCAAAAAAGACGTGCTTCGCCGCGATTTTACGATAAATTCGCTCGCTCTGTCACTCATCGGAACCGAAATGTTCGACCCCGTCGACTACGTCGGAGGATTTTCCGACCTGCAAAACAGGCTTGTCCGAATCCTGCACCCGCGCTCGTTCGTCGACGACCCCTCAAGAATAGTCAGAGCCTTCAAATTCTGCGCCCGCCTGGGTTTCGACCTCGAAAAAGAAACTCTGCGGCTTCGCGAAGAATTTTTGAACTCCGAAAACCGAAACTTCCCCTTCGAACGCATAAAATCAGAGCTTAAATCGATTTTCGAATACGACCGCCCCGATTTTTACGACAAATTCGTCGACGAAAATTTGTTCCGAATTTTTCCCGCATCACAACCGCGAAAATATTTCTGCAAAGGAATCCGCATAAAATCCGTCTTGGACAAATACAACGTTCCGAAACCCGAAAGATGGCTTTTTTACACGGCTTGCGCCTTCGGAGGAACCCTTCCCGACGAAAAACTGAATTTTTCCGCCGTCCAAATGCAAATTTTCAGGGATTTTGCCGCTCTGAGCGCAAAAACACCCGATTTTTCCGACAGATTTTCGGTTTACTCGTTCTTCCGCCCGTTCGACAAACGCGCCGCCGTACTTTATGACATATTTTTCGACTCGAAAGAAGCCGAACTCTACGTTTCGGACCTTGCAAACGTCAAACTCTGCGTGTCGGGCGCCGATTTGAAAGAAATTCTTCCGCCCGGAAAAGTCTACTCCGAAATCCTGACCCGAACCCTCAAAGAAAAGATAAACAAAGGCTTTGTCACCCCATCCGACGAAAAAGCTTTTGCCGCAACATTGGCAAAAACCCTCCGCAACGCCTGAAATCACGCCAAATACGGGGACGGTTCCGGTCGAGATGAACGGCTTCGTTTGCCCGGAACATGCCAAGTTTCGCGATTCGTTGGGGTGGAAACCCCGGTACCTACGGAGATTTCGGATTTTCATCAAACCGAAAAGTTTTAAAACGAACGTTTTTCGTCCTTTTCGAAAGATTAGTCGGGGTAGAAACCCCAACCTACATGCTACGGTGATTTCAAATAAAAAGTCGATATTGCAACACCTTGAGACCCCGGGCTTCCGTCTTGATTTTGCTCCACAAAAACAAGTCGTTCACTTCACTTCGTTGCCGTTCACTATTGTTTTTGCTACTTCGGGACTCCGTTCGCTCCGCTCACATCCGCCCTACGCAAAATCGCTCCCTCAAGAGAGAAGGTCCGGGGAAAGCATACGTTGCAACACCAAAACAATTGACTCACGCAAAACCTGAGAGAATTGACCCGGATGCGTATGTATCAACGGGAGTTTTTCTTTTTTGGTTCGTTTTTTCTTTTTGCGTCTTTAATTTGCTTCACGCCTTCAAGTCACTCGCTTTGTTTCCCCCGTTCGGGGAAAACGGTCGCTCGTTATTTCGGCGCAACTTCGGGTCTTCGGGTGCTTTGCACCCGCCGCCCTACGCAAATTCGCCTCCGAACAAAAAGAAAAAATGAACAAGAAGATTTTTCTTACGTCCGCCTCTCAAAATAAGCAGAGGAAGAAATATTTTGTTTTAAAGGAACGTTGGGGTGGAAACCCTGGTACCTACGGGGATTACAGACTTTCATCAAACCGAAAAGTTTTAAAACGAACGTTTTTCGTCCTTTTCGAAAGATTAGTCGGGGTAGAAACCCCGGTACCTACAGTGATGTCAGATTATTCGTCCAAACGGAAATTTCAAATTCTCAAAACATACCCCGTCGAAAAACCCGCCGGGCACCCCTAAACTACGGTGCTGCATTACTTCACATAACCCGCACAAAAAACGACCGCTTGAAGTCATGCCCGCCACATACGGTCGCGCCGTCGTACATCGTTATAGTCTACCATCGGAACCCGTAAACATTAAACAAAGAAGGCGGGATAAACCCGCCTTCAAAAAGTAAAAGAATCTGAAATTTGACCTTATCTTAAATATCTGAGCCAAATGTACCCCGTGCTGATGAGCAACGAAACGAAAACGGTCGCGCTTCCGTATTTCATAAATCTCATAAACGAGATGGGGTGATTTTCTTTTGTCGCAAACTCCGAAACGATGACGTTTGCGGCAGCACCGATGATGGTAAGGTTTCCGCCGAGGCACGCACCCAAAGACAGGCACCACCAGAGAGGAAGCGCGTAAGAAGCACCTTCGACTTTAGCAATTTCGGCAATCATGGGTGCCATTGTTGCGGTGTAAGGGATGTTGTCGATGACCCCGGAAACGATACCCGAAGTCCACAAAATGAGCATGGACGCCGCGGTCTGCGAGCCGTGAGTAATATCCAAAACCCATTGAGCGAGCAGTTTTATTCCGCCCGAAGCTTCAACACCGCCGATAATGATAAACAGCCCGATGAAGAACAAAATTGTATTCCATTCGACTTCTTTAAAAACTTCCGTCGGTTTTTCGAACACCAAAAGCACACTCGCGCCGAGCATTGCGATAACGCCGGTTTGAATGTGAGTGATGTCGTGAGTGACAAATCCCAAAATAACGAGCCCCAAAACCGTCAAAGAGCGAATCATAAGATTTTTGTCGGTGATAACGCCCGTGTTGTCTACGTTTGCGACTTCGCGCATTTTTTCTTCGCTCGTCTTCATTTTATTTTTGAAGCACAAAACCATAAGCGCAATCATGGCGATCAAAATGACCGCAATTACGCCCGTCAGGTTGTTTACGAAATCCATAAACGAAAATCCCGCCGCGCTTCCGATGATAATGTTCGGAGGGTCACCGATTAACGTCGCGGTTCCGCCGATGTTCGACGCGAAGATTTCGGTAAAAAGGAACGGTACCGGATCGATTTCAAGTTTTCTTGCAATGAAAAACGTCACGGGCATAATCAAAATAACGGTCGTAACGTTGTCCAAAAATGCGCTTGCCACCGCGGTAAAAATCCCGAGCGCCGCAAGCAACAAAACCGGTTTCCCCTTGGTATATTTGAGCAAAAGATTTGCAATGTACCCGAAAACGCCGCTTTTTGCGATAATTCCGACGATAATCATCATCGAAACCAACAAAAAGATAACGTTAAAATCAATAAAATTGATAAAATAGTGCGGGTTAAACTGTCCGTCCAGGAATTTTTCCTGACCGACAAACCCCAAAAGCAACGTAACACAAGCACCGAGCAAAGCCGTGACCGACTTGGGGATTTTCTCCCACGCGATGAAAATGTACGTAATCACAAGAATGCACGCCGAAAGCTGCATTGCATGAGTTGCGATAAATTCCGACATAAAAACCTCTCGTTCACGGGAATATACGTCTTTCCCGATTTATGAGAGTTATTCTATCACAAACAAAATTTTTAAAAACCGTTTTGTCAAAAATCGTTCAACATTTGTAACACAAGTTCGACCGGCAAACCGACCACGTTGTCGAACGAACCCTCGATTTCGGTTTCAAAAAACGTCGGAAGCTCCTGAATTCCGTACGCCCCCGCTTTATCGAAAGGTTTAAATTCGTCGATATACGAAAAAATTTGTTCGTCCGTTAAATTTGCAAACGAAACCCTTGTCAAACAAGAGTTTACGACGGATTTTTCGCGAGAAACCAGCGCCACGCCGGTGATTACCGAATGTACCCGTCCCGAAAGCTTTTTCAGCATCGAAAAAGCCTCGTCGCGCGTTGCGGGTTTGCCGAAAATCTCGCCGTCAAGCGCAACGACCGTGTCCGCGCCCAAAATCACCTCGTCTTCCGCACAAACGACCCCCGAAGCCTTGCCGAAAGCGTTCGCCCGAGCAGTCTCGTCCGCCGACGCCGACCCGTTCGATTCTTCAAAATTCGACTTTTTAATCGTAAACTTTACGCCCGCACGCTCCAACAACGCTTTTCGCCGCGGAGACGCGGATGCCAATACCAAATTTTTCATACCGACATTGTACCGCAAAAATTTCAATTCAACCCGCGATTTTTGTAATCGGGAAACTTTCGCAACGGCAATTCGCAAAACAAAGCATCAAGAACTTTTCGCCCCTCGGTATGAGCCGCAAATGTCGCGCGGTCGGGCAAAAGCCCGACACCCGAAACTTCGACATCAGCAAAATCAGCTCGGACGAATTCGCCGCCTGTTTTTGTAAACCGCCGAAAGCGCATTGACGCCCGCACAAACGCTTTGAAGACGTTCCTGCATATACATCATGTTTCGCTGCATTTCGGCATAATCTTTAATAACCTCAAGCATTTTGCCGGGTTCGATAAACTCGGTCAAACCCGGGTTATCAACTTTTTCCATTGCGTATTTTTTAACCAAAAGCTGGTCAATTTTGTCGCGAGGTCCGACAGCCATGTTTTCAATGCCCTCCTTTATATATCCTGTACACATGTATAAAGATTTTTTAGATAAAAAAATTGCCTTTTTTATATAAAATATGAAGTTTTATTACAGCGATTTTCACCGTTATCGTTTGCCCGGGAACAAAAAACATCGCAAATTGAGGCTTTCGCTCCCGATTAATCGTGAAATTCGATATGGTGCGTTCAAACAAAACCGCTCATCTCGGCAAATAACCCGGCATCAATGTAGGTTGGGGTTTCTACCCCGACGAATCGTTAGTCTCGGCATGTTACAGACAAACGAATTCGTCTTTTGAGAAAATTTGAAACAGCTGTAGGTCAGGCAGTGCCCGGCGAAACGCGAAATTTTACATGTTTCGAAAATGATGAAAAAATTCAAATTATTTTGTTTTCCGCTATTATTGTTTGACAAACGAAAGTTTTCCGTCATTCCCGAAAATTACGTTGGGGTAGAAACCCCAACCTACAGTGATTTCAGATTGTTAACCGAAACGCCGGGTTCAGAATTCTCAACAACCTGCTCCGGCGCACGATTTGTCTACGGTAATTTCAAATAAAAAACCGATATTGCAACACCTTGCGACCCCGGGCTTCTCTCTCGAGAGAGAAGGTCCGGGGAGAGCGTACACTGCAGCACCGAAACAATTGACGTACACAAAACCTGAGAGAATTGACCCGGATGCGTATGTATCAACGGGAGTTTTTCTTTTTTGGTTCGTTTTTTCTTTTTGCCTCCGAACAAAAAGAAAAAATGAACAAGAAGATTTTTCCCACGTCTTCTTCTCAAAATAAGCAGAGAAAGAAATATTTTGTTTTAAAGGAATGTTGGGGTGGAACCCCGGTACCTACAATGTTTTTAAGGTTTTCGCCCCAACGAACGGCTTCGTTTGCTCACGGTCAACCAAAACGAACGATTTGCCGGGCAATGCCGGACCTGCATTTTTCTTGCACACCGCGAAACAAAAAAACGGAGAAAAATCTCCGTTTTTTCATAATATCGACTTGTCGTCGAACTTATTTGTCAAAGTATCTCTTCAACAGTCCGTCAAAACCTCTGCCGTGACGCGCTTCATCCTTCGCCGGTTCGTGAACCGTGTCCGGGGATTTCGTCGAACTTATCTGTCGAAATATCTCTTCAACAATCCGTCAAAACCTCTGCCGTGGCGCGCTTCGTCCTTTGCCATCTCATGAACCGTGTCGTGTATGGCGTCGAAGCCGAGTTCTTTCGCTCTTTTCGCGATTTCGAGTTTTCCCGCGCAAGCGCCGTGTTCCGCGTCTGCTCTGAGTCTGAGGTTCTTTTCGGTCGAATTTGTTACGACTTCGCCCAAAAGTTCCGCAAATTTAGCCGCGTGTTCCGCTTCTTCGAAAGCATATCTTTTGTAAGCTTCCGCGACTTCGGGATAGCCTTCGCGTTCGGCAACTCTGCTCATTGCAAGGTACATGCCGACTTCGGTGCATTCTCCGTTGAAGTTTGCTCTCAAGCCTTCCATAATTTCTTTGTCGTCGACTTTGCCGTCGCCGACGTTGTGTTCGCAAGCGTAAGTCTTTTCGCCGTCGGTAACGACGTTAAACTTGGTTGCGCCGCAAAGCGGACATTTTTCGGGTTTTTCGCCTTCGGTGGACCATCCGCAGGCAGCACATACATATTTCGTCATAATAAACCTCTTTTCGTTGTGTGTTCGGGCATAATTTTAACTTTTGAGCGGAGAATTGTCAACCCGGCGGGTTTCAAAATCCGAAAACCGCCGTATAATAAATCATATCGGAGAAAAATAATGATAAAAAATTTTTCAATGTCGGGCAAAAAGCCCAACACAGGACTTTATTCATCCTTTTGAGAATTATTCGGCTTAAGCTTTCTTGTTCATTTTTTCTTTTTGTTCGGAGGCGAATTTGCGTAGGGCGGCGGGTGCAAAGCACCCGAAGTCCCGAAGTAGCGCCGAAATAACGAGCGACCGTTTTCCCCGAAGGGGGAAAC
This sequence comes from uncultured Candidatus Melainabacteria bacterium, assembly GCA_934718085.1. Classification (GTDB taxonomy): domain Bacteria; phylum Cyanobacteriota; class Vampirovibrionia; order Gastranaerophilales; family Gastranaerophilaceae; genus CAKUZL01. The sequence goes on along the minus strand of CAKUZL010000009.1, from coordinate 7,325 downwards.
AAAGCGAGTGACTTGAAGGCGTGAAGCAAATTAAAGACGCAAAAAGAAAAAACGAACCAAAAAAGAAAAACTCCCGTTAACATCAGTAACACTAACCATTCGAACTTCGCTTCCGGTAACGTGGAACGGCTAAACAACCTCACGCTCGTTCAAATGTCAAGTGTTACTAAGTCAAATAATTTTATTAATTTTTATTAAATTAAAATGCAATCAACAAACAAAGATAAACCATAAATCATATCGGAGAAAAACAATGATAAAAGAACTTAACAAAGAAAATTTTGACGAAAATACAAAGAGCGGGCTGATTTTGGTCGAATTTTACGCTCCGTGGTGCGGATATTGCAAAAAACAATCCGAAATTTTGAACGAACTTTCGAACATCACGATTTTTAAAGTCAATTGTGACGAAAACCCCGAACTTGCGGCGGAATTCGGAATTACAGGATATCCGTCGTTCGCGGTATTCAAGAACGGACGCGCGGTTCATACGTTTTCGGGGTTGCATTCAAAATCCGATTTAATGAATATTTTAATGCATTTTTTCATGAATTAACGAGCCTCAAAACGCCGCAATACAAAGCTTTCAGGGGCAACTTGCCGAATATTTTCCGTTTGTGCTAAACTTTTGTCGAAGAAAGGCGGTACGTATGGAAAGTGTTTTGAATAAAATAAATTCACCGAAAGACTTGAAACAATTGACTTTAGCCGAAAAAGAAACTTTGGCGGAAGAAATTCGCGCGGCGATTTTAAAGCGCGTAAACACAATCGGCGGGCACCTCGGACCCGATTTGGGTTTTACCGAAGCGACAATCGCGTTGCACTCTGTATTTAATTCACCCGTAGACAGGCTTGTGTTGGACGTTTCGCACCAATGCTACCCCCACAAAATGCTTACCGGAAGGAAAGACGGATTTTTGCACCCCGAAAACACCGAAATTTCGGGATATTTTAACCCTTCCGAAAGCGAACACGACAAATTTATCATCGGACACACATCGACCTCGGTCAGCCTGGCGTGCGGACTTGCCAAGGCTCGCGACATTAAGGGCGAAAATTACAACGTCATCGCGGTTATCGGCGACGGCTCGCTCAGCGGCGGAGAGGCCTTCGAAGGTCTTGACAACGCGGCTGCGGCGGGAACGGGATTCATCGTTGTCGTAAACGACAACGAAATGTCGATTGCGGAAAACGTCGGCTCACTTTACGATAATTTGAAAGAGCTTCGCGAAACGGGCGGAAAGGCACAAAACAACTTCTTTAAGGCACTCGGCTACAATTATTTCTACGAAGAAAACGGAAACGATATCGCGGCTCTGATAAATGTTTTTGAAAAAGTAAAAGACTGCAAACGCCCGACTGTCGTGCATATTCACACTCTCAAAGGCAAAGGCTACACGCCCGCGGTCGAAGACAAAGAAAGATTTCACTGGTCGATGCCCGGATTTCTCGATGGCAAACAGTACCCTTCGGGTGAAGGCTACGACTCGATTACGACCGATTTTCTGCTTAAAAAAATCGAAGAAGACAAAACCGTTGTCGTCGTAAACCCCGCAACTCCGGGGGCGGTCGGGTTTTCCAAAGATTTTCGCGCAAAAGCCGGCAAAAATTACGTTGACACGGGAATTGCCGAAGAACACGCAGTAGCGTACGTTTCGGCGTTGGCAAAAGACGGATGTAAGCCCGTTCTGGCGGTTTTGAGCTCGTTTGTTCAAAGAACTTACGACCAACTTTCGCAAGATTTGGCGCTGAACAACTCTCCCGCAACGATTTTGGTCTATTGGGGAGGAATTTCGTCAGCGGATGCAACACATACGGGCGTATTCGATATCCCGCTGATTTCAAACATTCCGGGGATTGTATTCCTTGCGCCGACAAACAAAGAAGAATACCTTGCGATGCTCGAATATTCGCTTAATCAAACCGAGCACCCCGTCGTAATAAGGGTTCCGTTCGGCGAATACGTCGTTTCGGGCGAAAAAGATACGACCGATTATTCGATTTTAAATAAATGGAAAACCGTCAAAAGCGGCTCGGACGTTGCAATTTTAGGCGTCGGGAACATGTTCCCGCTTGCCGAAAAAACGGTCGAAAAGCTCAAAGAAAACGGCATTGACGCAACTTTAATCAATCCGAGATTCTTGAGTGCCGTCGACGAAAATTCCGCAAACGCTCTGAAATCAACGCACAAAGTCGTCGTAACTCTCGAAAGCGGCGTTCTCGCGGGCGGATTCGGCGAAAAAGTCGCATCGTTCTTCGGAAGTTCAGACGTAAAAGTCCTGAATTACGGTCAAAAACGCGAATTCACCGACAGAGTACCCATGCCCGAACTCGTCAAGCGCTACCGTTTGGCACCCGAGCTCATCGCGGAAGACGTTATGAAATTGCTGTAATCCCCGTCATCACGGTTCGGCAGGTCGGCAAATCACAGGGTCGAAAAAACAATTCGAAACAGCAGGTCTATTCGGCAAAATCGTAAATTTCGAGTCGACAACCCGACCAACACCAAAACAATAAAATTTAAAATTTCGGCGGCGGCAAATGCCGCCGCCTTTTTTAACGTTTCTCGCGGGTCAGGCATGGTACGGGTAAACAAAGCCGCTCGTCTCGGCAAAAAACTCAAACACCGTTGGTCAGGCATTGCCTGACAAATCGTGTACCGAAGTTTGAAACCTTTCGTTTCGATGAATAATTTCCAATCAAAACTTTTCGTTGTAACGAAAATCTGAAATAACGGTAGGTTGGGTTTTCTACCCCGACATTCCTTCAAACTCGGTGTGATATGCTCAAATTTTTTATACCTTGCAGATCAAGCATGACGCGGACAGTCGAAGCCGTTCAAAATAATGCGAAAATTTGCCGACCCCGAAAAAAGCCCGAAGGGCTTTGTTTGACGTAAATATTGATTAGCAAACGAAAAATTTCATCTTCATCGAAAATTTCGTCAGGGTAGAACCCCCGTACCTACAGTGATTTCGGATTATTCATCAAAACGATTGCTCGACACGAAAAACAAAAAGTCTTTCCTGCAAAGCTTTATGTCTTTTAAGCAACAATTTTCAGCAACAAAAACCCGCCTTTCGGCGAGTCAATTGACCGGGACGGGAAGGAGTCAGAACCTCCGAGACGGCTGACCAAACCCGGCTGCCGCACCGCTTGTAATTTAACAAATAGAACAAGATATAATTAACTATGAGATGGAGATATGTTAATTATTGATTAAAATTATTCATAAAAGCCACATCTACCACTATTTTTATTACCAGTAAACTTTATATAATTTGCTGCAATTTTTACATCTTCACTTGGTTCTTTATTGTCAAAAATTATAATCTGTCTATCTTTATTCGTATTTGATAAATCTTTCCAAAATGCATTTTGAATAATATTTGAAACTTGTTCCGTATCATAATCTGCCTCCTTTAATGATAATAATGGGGAATCTAAAATAACAAAAGCTGGAAAAGAAAAATCGTTATCATACATATAATTTTGTATCGCAATAGAAAATGCAGCATGTGTTAATGCACGATGGCCTTTGCCAAGGTGCCCCCTTGGTTTTCCATCAATTTCTATGTCATAAGTATTACTATCAAAAATTACATTACAGTCTTCTTTATATTTCCAGTTATCTAAAAGTTTTTTAATTGCGTTTGCAAAATTTGTGTAATATTTATTATCAATTTTAGGAGTGTCATTATTTACTTTATATGTATCTAAGGCGATTTGACAATTTTGTCTGTATGAAGTGTATAATGTAATATCATTCCTCAATTTTACCTTTAGTTCAATCTTTTTTTGTAAAGCTAAAATATTATCAATTCTGTTTTTTAATACTTTTGAATGTGGCTCCAATTCATTATCTATTTCAATTGTCAAATTACAAATTTTATTATTTAATTCATTTATTTCTTTATTATATTTTTCAATATTGGATTTTTCACTTAGAATTATTTGATTTAAATCATTAATTTTAATTTTAATTTTTTCATTTTCTTTTTCACAGGATACTAATATTTTATTAAAATTCTCATCTTGATTATCAATATTATTGTTGCAAATAGGGCAAGGATAGTCTTTTAATTGTTTTAAATAGAACGAGCCTTCTTCAACAAAATCAATTCTTTCAATATCGCTAGTATAATATTCTTGTAATAAAGTATATTTATTCAACAATCGAGAACTTTCAATAATTAAATTTTTTAACTTTTCTACGTCTTTAATATACTCAGATCTTTCTCTTGTTTTTTTGTTTAATAGGACAGTACTATATTCATATTGACCTTCTAAAGAATTGATTTGTTCATTTAAATCTTCTATTTTAAAGTTTGCTAATTCTTCTATTTTTTCAGATGCATCTTTGATAAGGTTATTATATACCTCTATTTTTGCAAATAGTTTAGCTTTTGTTATTTTAGGATCTTCAATTTCTTGTAAATTTGAGTTATCTTTATTTGTTAATAAAAAATTAAATAAAGATTTTTTATACGTTGCTTCATAATTATCTGAAAATATTGGAGATACTTCTCTTATTATACTAGTTTCGTTTACAATTATAAAGTCTATAATCTCACGTAAACTTAATAGTTTAGTTTTATTAGTTCTAATTTTAGATAATATTTTTTTATCACTATATTGCATCAAATTTAATATATAACTTGAAACTGATTCCTTTGTTTTAGCATTTATTCCAAGTTCTCTGTATTCATTTTTTTCTATATTTTTAATAGCACATTCATACAGATAGATAACTTGCGTATTTTCTCCACGTAAATATCGTTTTATAGTAAATGGTTTTAAATTATATTCCAGTTCAAGTAATAAAAAACTATAATTTTTACTTTCGTTAATATCTTTTGGTGGATTTTCAGCTCCAAATAAGTAATCAATACAATTTATCACATAAGATTTTCCCGTATTTGATGCTCCAGTTACTATATTTAACCCTTCTTTAAATTTTAATTTAGCAACATTTTCTGATGAAACACTTTGTAATTCATTTATAAATAGTCTATTTCGCATAACTATAACCCTCATTAAATAAACCATATGTAGAAAATTCACTATCCCATTTTGACATGGTTTTTTCAAAATATTTCTTTATATTTTGTTCATCATATTTCTTAAAGTGTTTTTTAACCCATTTTGCTTGCTTTATCAATTTTTTAGAATAAGTTGATGTTAATTTGCTTATGAATAAGTTTGTCAATTTATTATTTAAATAATAAATTCCATCTCCATTATAAATAACATCTATCAACTGTTTTTGAGCTAATATTTTTAAGGCTTTTTTAATTAATTTTGCTTTTATAGAGAGTTCCTCTTTTCTAAATGGAGAATTTGGCAAGATGCTAATTTGCTTTTTATCAAAATCATTAGAATGCAATAATGCATAATCATAAAAAATTATTAATTGTTCATCAATAGCATTACTTATAGTATTAGTTAAAATAAGAATTCTTAAAGCTACTTCAATTTCATTATTTAAAAGTTCTTGGTTATTCATATTCTGTCCATTCTACATTTTCATCTTCATTTGCAACTTGATGTAAAATACCTATTCTATCATTTGTTTTTAAAAATTCTGATAATGAGTTATCTCCTATCTTCAATGTTGTTGCCATAGTTATTGCTGAATTCAAACATTCTACACCATCCTTGTATGTGTTGCATAATATTTGTGACTTTACTGGATACATAATTTGATTTTGTAAATCGTTAAATGTTTCATCTGTTGGTAAATAATCTCTTGAAAATTCTTTTAAACCTTCAGCAGAATAAAAACATTTTCTTTGTATATTAAAATGTTCTTGATGTCGATTAGATAATTGTTTAAAATTTGTTATATGCGAGTTATTTACACTCCCATAGGCATTATATAATTTATTTATATATATTAACTCATTATTTTTTATCTCAGTGGACGGCTCTAGAGGTGCTTTTCTCCTAAATTTACGAAGTCCAAACCAGCTTGAGTAATATTTTGTTTTTTCAAATTCTTCTAAAAATTTTAATGGTGTAATTTCATGTATAATACTGAAATCAAAATTTTCGATAAATGTTTTAAATTCATCATTTAGTTCTATATTTTTTTCTTTTGTTATAGAACTTTTACAATTACTATTCCACTTTTGTAGTATCGCATTATTAAAATTTTCAGGATGCTCTATCAATTTTGTTAAAGCAGTCCCACATCCCTTTTGAGAAACAATATAATAATTTTTAGGAACAACATATTCATGTTTATATGTATAATATAATAATTTCCCGATTTCTACATATATATTGGATGGCATTAGTTTTTTATCATAATGCTTACATTGATATATATCAAGAATAGTCATATTTTCATCCTTGTAAGCAAAAACATCTCTTCCTTGATCTCCGGCACCACCGATTCTTTTTATGTATTTATAGCAATCTCCCATTGAAAAAAGCCATTGTTCTGTCATTAATTCAAAATCATCTTCTGATACTAATGAAAAAATTTTTATATCTGGCACATCTTTTCCAGAAAGAAGTTGTAAGTTAGTTATTTCTTTTATCTCTGGTTTTTCAAAATCAATAAAATTCAATCCAATACTCCGTTGCATGACAATTATAATACAAAATTGTTAAATATTAACTTGAATGTACATTTTACGTTTTTTAATTCGGAAGGATTTTAATTATATCTTTTTGTGTCGTGAATATTGTTCTTTTTCTGATGTTTCGGTGTTTTCGTTGTAATGTCGTTATTGGTATTACAAAGGAGGTTTTCGTGAACATAGTTTATCCAATTAAAGACAAAGAAAAAATTGCACAAATGAAAAAGATTTTATCAAGTAATAAACGAAACTTATTGTTATTCAATCTTGGAATCAATAGTGGTTTAAGAGTTTCGGACATCCTTGCACTTGATATAAAAGATGTTAAAGATAAAACTTTTATAGAACTTAGGGAGCAGAAAACAAACAAGTACAAGCAGTTTCCAATCAATGAGAAAATTCAATCAGATATCAAAGACTTTATACAGAATAAAAATATTAACGAGCCATTATTTTTATCACAAAAAGATAATAGATTAAGCAGGGTTCAAGCATACAAAATTTTAAGAAAAGCCGCAAAAGAAGTTGGAATTGAAGTTCACATTGGTACTCACTCTTTACGCAAAACTTTTGGTTATCATCATTACAAACAATTTGACGATATTGTTTTATTACAAAAAATCTTCAACCACTCATCTCCGTCCGTAACTTTAAGATATATCGGACTAGAACAAGAAACTATAAACGAAAGTTACAAAAAATTTTTCTTATAAAAAAGGAACTACACTTACATTGTGT
>CAKUZL010000008.1 GCA_934718085.1 uncultured Candidatus Melainabacteria bacterium | reverse complement strand
GACTTGACAACGGCGGAAACTCAACCATAATCCTCGATATGATATGATATGATATGATATGAGGAAACGTATACCCCGACGCGCAATTTTCCCGGCGCGAATGTTTTTATAAAAGTGAGTCCGAAAGGCGCCTTTAAAATCGGCGAATTCGGGCACAAAGTCGCCGAGGGAAAATCAAAAAGGGCAAAAATTTCTGCATCGCCCGAACCGAAAAACGAGGGATAAAGAGACCCGAGGCGTCGCGGGAAGACAAGGCAAGAACCACCGTCAAACCGACAATCAAAAAAAGATGCGAAACAAAACGGGTTTGACGCGGGCAAAATCATCATTAAACGACCGCAGAGATAAAATTTACCCGAGCAAAAACGGCGGATACAATCGTCGCCCGTAAAATTTACAAACGAGGAACAAAAAACGAGGAAAACGGCAAAACGAAGCCGTCACGCGGTGTGCAAAATTCGCGCACAATGCATTTACAAGGAGAGAAGAAGAGGAGTTTATTATGGGAGAAGCGTCAAAAGTCGGTGCTGCGGGGCAATCCCGAGCGGTTCCTGAGCAAAAAAAAACAAAGGTTTCGAAGGAACAAAAGGAAAAGATTGATAACATTTTTAAGGCGACTGCGGAAAAAATCGACAAAATCAAGAGCGACGCAGAAATAAACGCTGCGAAAGCTGCCCAAAAGAGTGCGAACGATGACGCGTTAAAGCTTCGAAACCGAAATACGGCTTTGCTTACGATGAAGAATAAATCGTATAAGAATATCGACCTGAATCTTGCGCAAACGGAGAAGAATTTGACGGCGATTAACAATCGATACGCCGATGTTGAATTGAAACTCAGAGCGAACAGGCAGTTGGCTTTGAAAATTCATAACGACAAAGATGCGACCGAGTTTCAAAAAGCTGCATATGAAAAGGCTTCGTCGGCGGTAAATGATGCTTTGCACGAACTGAAAATAATTACGGGGCAAGAGATTGACGCAGCCGATCTTAAACTTGATGAAAACGGACGACTTGTCGGATCAATCAAGAGGTCGGGAAAATTGACGTCCGAGCAGATTAAAACCGAAAAGAAGGCTTTTTCGGAAAAAAAGAGTACCGATAAGAGCGTGACTTTTTCGGATAAGACGTTGAAACATTACGAAGCGGTTCATCATAAGCAATCCGAGCAGGAAAAAGCGGTTCGAGAGCAGGCGTTGACGAAGATGGGGGAAAGTTCCGCGGAAGCGAAAACTGTTACCGATAATGTAAAAAATCTCGAAACGAAGAGAGCCGAAAGAGCGAAAATGTCGAAAGAAATTAAGGAAAAATCGAACGAGAAGGTCGTTGCGGTTGTTCAAAGTACTGTCGCTGATTTGGAAAAAACCGAAACCGGAAAGGAACCGGTTAAAAAAGAGGATAAAACGGGAGCTTCATCAAAACCGGGAAAGGATGCCGCTTCGGCAGCAAAAGAAGCTCTCGAAAAAACAAAATCGGAGCAAGGTCCCATCGGAAAATTGTGGAGCGGATTTAAAAACCTTACCGGCATCGGTGCAAGTTCCGATAAAGCCGAAAAGGCGATAAAGGATTTTGAAAACGGAAAAATTACCCGTGAGGAAATGGAAAAAGCCGTAAAAAATTATCAGGAAGGTCAAGAAGAAGTGCTTGATATTGCTGCCGACGTGGGGGCAGGTATTATTTCCGCCGGCGTGTTTACCGTATGTGCGGGCGCGGGACTTGTGGCAGCTCCGTTTACGGGAGGAGCTTCGTTGGGGCTTGTTTTGGGGGGCTTTGGTCTCTCGGCATCGGTCGGCGCGGTAGCCAAAACCGGAATCAAAGCCGGTGATGCTTTCTGCGGCGGAAGAAAATATGATTCGTTGGGATACGATTTAGCAACCGGTGCGGCGGGCGGTGTGTTTGCGCCCTTTACGGCGGGTTTGGGCGGAGCCACAGCCAAAAAAGTCGGTACTTATTGCGTAAAAAAAGGAATGACTGCCGCAAAAGCAAGATGGGCTGCAAAACTAGCTAATGTGGCAGGTATGTCGGCCGGTGGTGCAATTGACGGAGGTACTTATTCCGCAGCAGCTTATGTTACAGGTGACGCAGAAAATAAAAATTTAGTCGATTTCTCTAAAGAAGTAGCAAAAGGCGCGAAGGTGGGAGCAGTAGCGGGGCCGGTTGTCGGAGGAGCCTTCCATGGGTTAGGAAAATTGTGCTCAAAAGGTGCATCCGCCGTCAAAAAAATATTAGGAAAATCAGGCTCGGCAGCAAAAACCGGCTCGGCTTCGGGCGCAGCAGGTTCGGGCTCGGCAGGCTCGGCAGCAAAAACCGGCGCAGCTTCGGGCGCAGCAGGCTCAGGCTCGGCAGGCTCGGCAGCAAAAACCGGCTCGGCTTCGGGCGCAGCAGGTTCGGGCTCGGCAGGCTCGGCAGCAAAAACCGGCGCAGCTTCGGGCGCAGCAGGCTCGGGCTCGGCAGGTTCGGCAGCAAAAACCGGCGCAGCTTCGGGCGCAGCAGGTTCGGGCTCGGCAGGCTCGGCAGCAAAAACCGGCGCAGCTTCAAGCGCAGCAGGTTCGCAATCGAAAACTGCGTCCTGTATATCAATCGACGATTTCAAAAAGGCGGGAAACACGTTTAAAAACGGCAAAGCGGTGACGCCGGACGGAAAGGATTTTGAAGGAACTGTCGGACGGTTGACGGGCAAAACTGAGAACGGGGTTGATTGTTACAGCAAATCCACGTATAAAAACGGTGTTCGCGAAACACTCGAAAGCTACGAAGGCGATAAGCTTGTAAGCTCGGTAAAATACGAGTATGACCAAGCGACGGGCAAAGTTGCAAAAATCATCGAAACCGACGCCGCAACCGGCAACCAAGTCAATAAAGCTTTTGAGTATGTCCCATCCAAATATAATCAAAGATCTATTAATATTTTAAAAACAGATAAAGACGGCAAAAATTTAGGCAAAATCAGAATGTGTTTTGATGGTAAAAGTGAAAAATTGTATTCACGGGTTGAACTCGATAGCAGCGGTAAAAATGTATTAAATAAGTATGAATTCATCAATGGTAAGAAGTTCAATCAAACGATTAAAGACGGACAATCTGTTTCGGGTTCCAATGACGTAATGTATACAAAAATGACAGGAGAAGGACTTCTTTTTGATAAATATGTTGCAGTCAGCAATGTTAAAAACGGTAAAAAGACAACGGCTGTTGTATATAGTGATCACGGTAATAAGTTTATTGTCAAACGCGGCAGCAAACAGGTTATGCGTATTTCTAAAGCATTAAACGGCGAAGAAAAGCTTACTATGGCCGAACTTCCTTCCCCTGCGAAGGTTGTTTCTGAAGTTCGTTTTATGTCAGAACCTGCTCCTGATTCGATGATTGTGAAAAAATGGGGAAATCGTCGTTTAGAAGTTCAAGCCGGCAGTCGCGATAGAGTTTTGTACGATACATCAAAAGGTGGCAAATCCGAAATTGCTTCAAGTAAGGGCGGTAAAATTTTTAAAGACGGAGCGGAAGTTGATACGGCTAACTTAAAAGCAAAAATCGGAGATACCGAAATTACAAGTGACAATTTAGATTCGTATACAATAGGTACCGAAAAGTATAAATATGATAATTCAGGCGGAACTAAAGTTTTGGTCGATGAGAAAGGTGCACCTGTAACCGATCATGCTGTTATTGACAAAATCAATCAATTCGAGAAACAGTTTGAATGGCTGAAAGAAATAGATGAATTCTGCGCCATCGCCGGTTAGTTAAAAGGAAGAGCCGAATGAACGGTTCTTCCTCTTGTTTATAATAATTTTGTCGCGATTTACAAAATTGCGCCTTTCGGAACGACCGTGACGCCGCCTTCCGAGACCAAAAATCCCTTTGCAATGTCTTCTTCTTTATTGAAGCCTATTCTCATATTTGCCGGGATGTTGACGTTTTTGTCGATAATTGCTTTTCTGATTTCGCAGTGACGACCGACGTTCACGTTTTCCATCAAAATCGAGCCCGTCACGTTTGCGAACGAATTGATTTTGACTTCCGGAGACAATACGCACCTCGAAATGCTTCCGCCCGAGATGATACAGCCTTCCGAAACCATCGAGTTTGTTGCCATCCCGATTCTGTCGCCTTCTTCCCAGATGAATTTTGCCGGCGGGTAGTTGTAATTGAACGTTCTTATCGGCCATTCCGAAGAATACAGGTTCAATTCGGGGTCGTAGTCGAGCAAATCCATATTTGCCTGCCAGTAGGCGTCAATGCTTCCGACGTCTTTCCAATAGCCCTTTTCGGAGGGTGACATTCCCGAAAATTCGTTTTGCGTGAAGTCGTAAATGTAAATATTTTCGCCTTTTTCGAGCATTGCGGGGATGATGTTTTTGCCGAAATCGTGGTTTGAATCTTCGCGGCGTGCGTCGGATTTAAGTTCGTCGACGAGCGTTTGTGCCGAGAAAATGTAGTTACCCATCGAAACGAGACACATATCGGGACGCCCGGGAATGCATTTCGGCGCGGTTTGAGGCTTTTCTATGAAGCCCGTGCAACGCCAATTTTCGTCGACTTCGATAACGCCGAATTCCGACGCTTCCGATATCGGAACGGGAATTGCCGCAATCGTAAGCTGTGCCTGCTTTTTCTTGTGGTAGTCGAGCATTTTGCTTATATCCATTTTGTAGATATGGTCGCCGCCGAAAACGCAGACGTAGTCGGGATTTTCGTCATAAATGTGAGAAAGGTTTTGGAAAACCGCATCGGCAGTACCTCGGTACCAGTGTCCGTCGGTGCGCATTTGCGCGGGAACGAGGTCGACGTATTGCCCGATAATGGGTGATAACGGCCATCCGCGGGTGATGTGGTGGTTCAGTGAGTCCGACTTGTATTGCGTCAGGACTTTGAGCTTGTAAAATCCCGAATTGACGAAGTTGTTGATTACAAAGTCGATAATTCGGTATCTTCCGCCGAACGGTACCGCCGGTTTCGCACGGTCGCGAGTCAGCGGGTAAAGCCGTTTGCCTTCTCCGCCCGCCAAAATCATTGTTAAACATCTGTCCGTTAACATAAAACACACCTTTCGTTTTTTATTACACTCTGTCTGATTGGTTTTTAGTCTTCGTCAAGGCTCAAAACAGCCATGAACGCCTCTTGCGGAACGTCGACGCGTCCGACGGATTTCATCCGCTTCTTACCTTTCTTTTGCTTTTCGAGAAGTTTGCGTTTGCGGGTGATGTCGCCGCCGTAACATTTGTCGAGAACGTTTTTGCGCATTGCTTTGATGTTCGTCCGCGCGATAATTCTTCCGCCGACTGCCGCCTGAATCGGGACTTCGAACATTTGTCTCGGGATAATGTCCTTGAGTTTTGCCGCAAGTTTTTGTCCGACGTAAAACGCGTTGTCGTCGTGAACTATTACACTCAGGGCGTCTACGGGTTCGCCCGCAAGTAAAATGTCGAGTTTGACAAGGTTCGAGCGTCTGTAGTCTTTGAATTTGTAGTCCAAACTTGCGTAGCCTTTCGAACAAGATTTCAATCGGTCGTAAAAGTCCGTAATTACTTCACTGAGCGGCATGTCGTATTCGAGGTTCACTCTGATTTTGTCGATGTACGACATATTCACGAAAACGCCGCGTTTTGATTGACAAAGATCCATAAGCGCGCCGACATAGTCGTTCGGGGTAATTATGTTTAAATTAACATAGGGTTCTTCGATGTATTCCCGATACTGAGGCGCGGGAAGGTTTGCGGGGTTGTCGATTTCTTCGATTTCTCCGTTTGTTTTGTGAACTTTGTAAATTACGCTGGGGGCGGTCGTTACGAGCGAAAGGTTGTATTCGCGCTCCAAACGCTCCTGAACGATTTCCATGTGAAGCATTCCCAAAAATCCGCAACGGAAGCCGAACCCCAATGCCGACGAGCTTTCGGGCTCGAAGGTAATCGAGCTGTCGTTAAGTTTCAGTTTCTCGAGAGCTTCCTTTAAATCGGCGTATTGGTCGTTTTCGACGGGGTAAAGCCCCGAAAATACCATAGGCAAAGCTTCTTCGTAGCCTTCGAGGGGCTCTTTCGCGGGGGCGTCAACGTTTGTGACCGTGTCGCCGACAAAACGGGTGGTTTCTTTGATTGATGCCGCGAGATAACCTACATCGCCCGTTTTCAGCTCGTTTACGGGAACTCTGTCGGGTTTCAGATAGCCGATTTCGACGGTTTCAAATTCTTTGTTGTTCGCCATGAACCTTATTTTGTCGCCGTTTTTGATACTTCCGTCAACGACTTTGAAAAGGCAAACCGTTCCGAGATATTGGTCGTACGCGCTGTCGAAAACCAATGCGCGCAAGGGTTTGTCCGACGTGTCTTTAGGGGCGGGAATGTATTTTACGACGGCTTCGAGAACGTCTTCGATTCCGACGCCTGTTTTTGCGCTGACGGGAATGGCGGTTGACGCGTCGATTCCCAATACGTCTTCTATTTCTTGTTTTACACGGTCAACGTCAGCCGAGGGAAGGTCAATTTTGTTGATAACGGGAATGATTTCCAAGTCCTGCTCAAGCGCAAGGTAAACGTTTGCAAGGGTTTGCGCCTCGACGCCCTGAGTCGCGTCGACAATTAAAAGCGCGCCTTCGCACGCCGCAAGCGATCGGGAGACTTCGTACGAAAAATCGACGTGCCCGGGGGTATCGATAAGATTTAAGATATAATCTTTGCCGTCCGCGGCTTTGTAGTTCATCCGAGCGGCATTGAGCTTGATTGTTATGCCTCGTTCGCGCTCGATATCCATCGTGTCGAGAAGCTGATTTTGCATGTCGCGCTGCGCAATGGTGCCCGTTTTTTCAAGCAAACGATCGGCAAGAGTCGATTTGCCGTGGTCGATGTGCGCTATTATGCAAAAATTTCGTACATTTTCTATAAATTTCATTATAATATCAGTATAACTCCGAAAAAGTTTTCCGAAAACACTCTAAAAGGGCTATTGAAATAAATTGTTACGTTCCTTTACAAACTCTTCCATGCCGCCCGATTTTCGGAAAAACGAAATTTTTAAATGTTCGTCGGGCATGGTTTTTTTAATTTGAATCTTTTTCGGATTGGCAAATTTTCGCATTATTTTGTATGTCCCAATTTGTTCGTACCATGCCGAGTTTCAAAATTCGTTGGGGTAGAAACCCTAACCTACAATGTTTTCAAATAAAAAACAAATATTGCAAAACCTTGCGACCCGGACCTTCTCTCTCGAGAGAGAAGGTCCGGGGAAAGCGTACGCTGCAACACCAAAACAATTGAATTACGCAAAACCTGAGAGAATTGACCCGAATGCGTATGTATCAACGGGAGTTTTTCTTTTTTGGTTCGTTTTTTCTTTTTGCCTCCGAACAAAAAGAAAAAATGAACAAGAAGATTTTTCTCACGTCCGCCTCTCAAAATAAGCAGAGAAAGAAATATTTTGTTTTAACGGAATGTTGGGGTCACCCCGACATTCCGTTCATAACAGCATGACGTGTGCAAAATTACCTTTCCTTTGCGGCTGTTTCAAATCGGCGGAGCGGGGGGGTGAAGTCGTAAAATGTTGCAAAAACTTCACAAAAACCATAGATGTAAAGTTTTGTAAAGTTGGATTAAATGTCGTCGAACCCCTTGCTCTAATGCCTTTAGAGCAGGATGAGCCAAGATGAGACATGACAGGGGCAATTTTTGTTTGCTGTTTGTTTTTATATATATGTAAAGCAAGGAGCATGGAGTGTCCGTATCATTTAATCAAAACAGTTATTATCCCGTAAACACGGTGCAAAAGAAACCCGTTCAAAACCCGGCGGCGAAATCGTCGTTTAAGGGTGCGCCCGAACCGGAAGAAAAAGAGGGCATGTCGACAACTGCAAAAGCGGTGTTGGTAACCGCGGGGCTTGCGTTGGCAACCCTCGGGGTAATTTACGGGCACAAAGCCTACAAAAATTCTAATCTCGAAAAACCGCTGAAAGAGCTTCTCGGCAAGGCTAGAGATTATATGGATATGAGTATAACCGAGCTGGAGGAACTTGAAAAACAAATGACAAAAGCCCTCGAAACTGCAAAAAAAGGCGGTTTACCCGATGATAACAGTGAAGTTAATTTGTTGAAATCTGCGCTTCATAATGTAAAAAATGAACGACAAAATTTGATTACGATAGAATACGAAGAAGCTTTGGGGGTATTGTTAAATGTCCCGAAAAACGATTTGAAATGTTTTGATCAAGAATATTTGACTGGTCTTCTTAATGATGCAAAGGCTGCGTTGAAACGTCATGAAGACGCTTTGGCAAAATATAAGCCTTTGTTACAAAACGAAGATATTCAAAGTTGTGAAAAACGTATTAAAGACTACACAAATTTCATTGCCGAAGCCGAAAAAACACTTAAAAATCCGAATGTAAAACCCGTTACGATTAATGCGGCGGATTTGGAATCCGAAGCCGTTAATATATGGCGTACGTATTTTGACAGTTCGTCGATTGAAAATATAACGGATCTTAAAGCCGCAAATGATTTGTTGGCGGATATATCCGAAAAAATTAATCAACTTTCTTCGCGAACGGATTTGATGGTTCCCGAATTACCGCAGCATTTAACGGATATAAAAAATGTACTTGAAAAACGTATTGTAAAACTTTCGGCTTCTCAAAACATAATGCTGTTTAAAAATGCTTCGGGGCAACAATGCAAATTTATTCCGGAAGAACGAAATATAGTTATAAAGTATAAAAACAATAACCCTTTGTCCGGAAAACTTACAGGTGAAGTGTATACGGACGGCGCTATGTATATAAGGCGTATTGGATTGGATCAAGGCGGTTCCGGTGTTTATGAAGCTAAAGTCGGTAGAGATTTTCGGGATTGTTTTCACCCCGTTCCTGATGGATATACCGGTAATTTTTTATTATTGCATCGTCTTGAAACCTGGAGTTCAGGTAAAGGTTTGGGGTCGGAATTGATAAAACAGGCTGTAGTGGACAGTAAAAAAGCCGGTTTCGAAGGTCGGGTGGCTCTCGATGCGGCGACCATAAACAAGAAACGTGGTACACCTATTCCTTTTTATTGGAAAATGGGCTTTAGAACAGCCGATAACGTAAAAAATGCCGAAATAGAAAAAGGAATGCAAGAGCTTGCAAAAACAGGAAAGTATCCCGATTGGGCTCCTCAGATATCGCAAATGTACTTGCCTGACGATGCAATTCAAAAGATTTTGGCGTCGGTGTGATGAATTGTTAAATTTCCGGGAGTTTGCGGTATAATGTTTGTGTGGACGGATCGGACGTAAAAATTTGCGATTGCACGTTGCGCGACGGAGGGTACCAAAATGACTGGAATTTCGGCGCGGCGGTCGCGCGCGGGGTGGTTTCGGATTTGCTTCGCGCGGATTGCGATTTCGTAGAAGTCGGCTTTATGAGGGCTTTTTCGTCGGATTTTGACAAGACGCTTTTCGGCTCTTTTCCCGACATTAATAGAGTGTTGCCCGAAAATGCCGAAAAATCAAGGCTCTTGACGATGATTGACGTCAACAAATTTGACGCGGATTCTGTTTGTGATGTTCAAAACGCTCCTGTCGGCGGGATTCGGGTGATTTTCAAAAAAAAAGACGCGAAAAAAGGGCTTGAATTTTGTAAAACCGTTAAAAACAAAGGTTTTTCGCTGTTTGTCAATCCGACGTTCGTAAACGAGTATTCCTCCTCCGAGCTTGCCGAACTTGCCTCGAAAATCAATGAAATCGCGCCGTTTGCGTTTTCCGTCGTGGACTCTCAAGGTGCGCTCAAAGACGACGATATCCTTCGAATTTACAATGAATTTGACGCGAAAATCTCTCCGAACACAGCGGTATGCTTTCATTTGCACGATAATTTGAATTATTCTTCGATAAATGTCACCGCGTTGACGGGGGCGGCGAAAAATCGCAAAATAATTGTCGATACGTCGCTTTCGGGTGTCGGAAGAGGCGCGGGAAACCTTGATACCGTGGTTTTGGCGGAGTTTTTCAACAAATCGCTCGCAAAAAATTATGATGTTGAAATTCTCAAAAACCTTTGCAAAAACGTGATAAACCCCATTATGGAAGACTTTTTGCCGAAACACAAAATGCATTGGTATCTTGCCGCGTTTAACGGCTGTCATCCCGATTATGCCGGCTTTCTCGCCGAAAAAGGGGTCAACGTTTCCGACGATGTGAACGACATTTTGAAGCGCATTCCGCCGTCCGAAAAATTTGTTTTCGACAAAAAATTAATCGAAAAAATTTATACCGATTTTCTTGCCGACTCCCGCCGATAACCCGCTTTTCCCGTCAAACGCAACGAAATGACGAGTTTCACGATTTGCTCGGGGCGAAACCTCGGTACCTGAAAGATGTGGACTTGTGTCAAACAAAAAGGTTTCAAATCGAAAAAATCTTGTCCTTGCCGAAAAGTCCGTCAGGCGGTGCCCGAGCTGCTGTGCTCAAGTTTTTCTCAACAACGACCGCCGAAAATTTGATTTTTGAAAATCATCCAAACGTATATTTTCTAAAAAGTTGTAAAATATATAATATATTACGACGGTTTTTGCCGTTGTAAACGTACGTTAATCGGGAGCAACAGATGCAACAGGTTCTATCACGAGCGGGTTTTTGGATGTTTTTGTTTGATTTTTGCGCGCTGTTTTTGTCATCGTGCTATTGGTACGGCGCGTTCAAGCTTCCCGCGGCGTTTATGTTCTCTGCGGCAATAGTTATAACGGTTTCGGGGATTATTGCGAATTATTTGAAGTGTCAGTATAAAATTCGCGAGTTCAAAAATACTTTCAAAAATTGTTATCTTTTGTTTGAAGGCGTCCTTTTTGCGCACGCTTTGCCGATTTTGTTCGGACTGATTTTTTACGACACTATACCTTACGCAAAATTCATTGTCGCGAATATCGTGTCGGTGTACGCGTTTCAAAAGCTTTATCGGTTGGGGTACAGATTTTATCTTCTTCATATCAAGAAAACGAAAAAAATTCTTATAATCGGGACAAACCGTGCGGCGAAATTCGTTGCCGACGAAATTTTGGAGAAAAAAGCCTTGAAGACCGAAATCACGGGGTTTGTGAAGGGTGCCGTGCCGGACGAGGACGATTGGGTCGAAGGTTCGGAGCAGCTTCCGGTTTTTCCGTTTGATGATTTTGAAAAAATTATGCGCGAAAACGAAGTGAATATCGTAATAGTGGCTTCTCCGGAGAATATTTCGGAAAAAGTTTTGACTACAATGGTCGCGAATACTTCGCGTCGGGTCAAAATTTACCGTATGCCCGATTTTTACGAGGCTTTGACCGAAAAGTTTTTCATCGACAAATATACTCTGAACGAGTTGTTCTTCGATTTTACGAATCGTCGGTCGGCGGTTTATGATTTTTGCAAACGCGCTTACGATATAATTGCCGCAACAATAATATTGACGGTTACTTTCCCGATTTTACTTTACATTGCGGTAAGGGTGAAACTTACCGACGGAGGCAACCCCGTTTATACGCAAAACCGCGTGGGCAAAGACGGAAAGGTCTTTAAAGCGTACAAATTGAGAACAATGTACATGAACGATTATGTTCCCACGTCCGAAAACCTCGGCAAAGCAAGCGGTTTGGACGACGACAACAGAATTATTCCGTTTTGCAAATTCGTTCGGAAAGCAAGATTTGACGAAATTCCTCAAATGATAAACATTTTGAAAGGCGAAATGTCAATCGTCGGTCCCCGCGCGGAATGGGACGAGTTGGTCAATATTTATACAAAAGAAGTCGGCGGATACAGCGCCAGAATGTGGTCTCGAACCGGATGGACGGGTTGGGCTCAAATTAAACAAGGTCACTGCGTTACGTCGGACGATGTTTCCGAAAAACTTCGCTATGACTTGTATTATCTGAAACACAGAACTCTCGCTTTCGAAATTTTTATTCTTGTCAAGGCTGTTTTTATGGCTCTCGGCGGACGCCACGAATAATTTTCGAAAATCATCCGTTTGTTTGTATTTAAATTTTTCAAATAAGGTTACAATTGCTGATGAGGTTCGAAAAGAGCTTTCGTAAAAAATAGTCTTAAAGGCGGAAAATACTGTGATTACGGAGTCCGAAAAATTGAAAATTAAAACAAACGAGTATTCGAAAAACGAGTTTGACGTTTCGGTTATAATCGTCAACTGGAACTCGGGGAAATATCTTCGCGAGACGGTAGAAAGTTTGGTGGAAAATTCCGAAAACATAGCGTACGAGCTGATAATTGCCGACAACGATTCTAACAGAGACGACGAAAGCTATAAATATATCGAGCATTTATCCGAAACGTGGGACAATTTTACGTTTGTCGAATGCGGCGAAAACCTCGGTTTTGCAAAGGCGAACAATATCTGTATGAAGCTTGCCCGCGGAAGAAACTTTTTGATTTTAAATCCGGACGTAATAATGCACAACAACGTTTTACGGATTTTGTGCGATTATCTGGACAACAACAATAACGTCGGGATGGTGGGTCCGAAGGTTCTTAACACCGACGGTTCGTTCCAACAGCCCTGCCTGCGCGGAAAACCTTACCCGAAAGATACGCTTTTTCATCTGGTCGGGCTTGCGAAAATGTTCCCGAATTGCGCGGCGTTTAACGGTTACGCGATGTGGAACGTCGATAAAAATTCGATAAACGAATGCTGGGCGCTTTCGGGAGCCTGCATGATGGTGTCGCGCAGTCTTTTCGAGCAAATCGGCGGTATGGACGAACTTTTCTTTATGTATCAGGAAGAAACCGATTGGGGGCTTCGAACCAAAGAAGTCGGCAAAACCGTCGTATACAACCCGTTTGCGGTGGTTACGCATTACAAGGGCGTAACCGTTCAAAATATTCAGGCGAAAAGCGTTTTGATTTTCACTCAATCGATGATGAAATTTTTCAGAAAACATTTTTGGAACCGTTATAATATTGTCCAAAAAATGTTTTGGACAACTTTGATTTGGGGAAATTTTTTCCTGAAGTACGTAAAATTGAGGGTTTTTAAATGCAAATAATGTTTGTTGCTCCGGGGCTGAACACAAACCGCGGGGGCGAAAGAGTCATTTTTGCTTACGCAAAGGCACTTGCAAAAAAACACGACGTTTCGATTTTTGTTCCCGAAGGCACCGTTTTTATGCGCGACGAGTCGGTTAAAATAATCGAATACAAATCGTTGTTTTCTCCGTTTTGGAGCCGTCAACTCGGGTATATCGACGTTTTGGGCAAGGTCAAACAAATCCCTTCGACAATCGACGTAATCATCGGAACGTACCTCCCTCAGATGATTTTGCCCGTTCTTTACAAACTTTCGCATCCGAAGGTTAAGTTCCTGATGTTCAATCAGGATTTTTCGGCGATGTTCAAAAACCGACCGCTCAGGCAGCTGATGTTCAAAATTTACCCGAAATTTACGGACGAAAGAATTTCCATTTCGACTTTCTGCGCCGACGAACTCGAAAAAGCTTCGGGCATGAAGTCCGTAATTATTCAAAACGGACTCGAAAACGAGTTTAAACCCGACGGAAATCGCTTCGAACGCAAAAATTATATTTTGTGGATAGGCAGCAGAAACAAACACAAAGGCTTTATCGACTTTTGGAAAGCAATGAAAATCGTTTGGAAAAAACATCCCGAAATAAGGCTCATCACGACCGAAGGCGCGTTTAAATCCAACCCTTCGTCCGAAATAATCAGAATTAACGGCGATAAAGCTTTGCTCAAAAAACTCTACAAAGAAGCTTTGATGTTTGTTTGTTCCTCGCACAGTGAAGGTTTCGGGCTTCCCGCGCTCGAGGCGATGGGTTGCGGATGTCCCGTCGTTACCACCGATACCGGCGGAAGCCGCGAGTACGCCGAAAACGAATTCAATTCGCTCGTCGTTCCCGCAAAAGCACCGGCTGTCCTTGCCGACGCTATGTCGAGAATTATCGAAAACCCCGACTTGCGCGAAAGACTTTCCGATAACGGTGAAAATACGGCAAAATCTTTCGATTGGGATGTCGCTTACCGAAAAATGACGGAATTTATCGAGTCGACGGTTTTTGAAAAATGAAAGACGTCAGCGTAATTTTCGTGAATTACAAAACGCCCGAACTTACCGCAAATGCGATAAATTCGGTATACGAAAAAACCGAAAACCTCGATTTTGAAATAATTGTCGTCGACAACAACTCAAACGACGGGTCGGTCGAAATTCTGAAATCAAAGTTCCCCGGTGTCAAAATTATCGAAAATTCCGAAAATTCGGGTTTCGGCGCCGCAAACAACCTCGCGATTAAAATCTCCGACGCAAAATACGTTTTTTGCCTGAATACCGACACTTTGCTCGTAAACAACGCAATTAAAATACTTTTCGACTTTATGGAGAAAAATCCCGGGGTCGGTGCGTGCGGGGGGTTCTTGACCGACGAAAACGGTTCGCCCGTCGATTGCGGCGGGAACTTTCCGAATTTTACCGAAATCCTCTGGAAATTCGGACCCCGTTACGTTTTTAAACAAGCTTACAAAAAATACAAATTGACGATAAATTCGGCGGATACCGTGCATACAAAGCGTTTGGGATATATCACGGGCGCGGATATAATGTTTCGAAAATCCGTTCTCGCCGATGTCGGGCTTTTCGATGAAAAATTTTTTATGTATTACGAAGAAACCGATTTGTGCAAACGCATAAAAAACGCCGGATTCGACATAAAATTCGTGCCATCGGCGAAAATCGTTCACCTCGAAGGTCGATCCTGCGATGTTCCTCTGACCAAAAAAAAACGCAGCAAAAAAAGTGAATTTTACTATTTTAAAAAGCATTCGCCCGCGTGCTTTCCGTTTGTGAAGTTTTGTTACGTAATTTTGTATCTTGCTGAAGCAGTTTTTACAATGTCCGGGGACAGTCTCGAGCTTGCGAAATACGTAGCGACATTGTGATTTTTGGTGTATAATACAAACAATGTTAAGGATAAATTTTCTCGGAATACTCGCGATAATTTTTTTGTTTATGAACGATTGCCGCATAAAAATCGGCAGTCAGCAGATTATTGTCGGAACAATCCTGACGTTGGCGTTTTTCGGGATTTATTTTTTTCTTAATCCGGGGAAAACAAAAAAGTTCAAAACTCTTTTTACAAAGCCTCCCGTAATGTTTTTGGGGCTGTTGCTTTTATGGATTTTGGTTTCACCCGTTTTTGTCGGAAAGTCCGGAGTTTTGCTTAATATCTGGTTCTCTACGTTTTTGACGTACGGTTGCGTAATTTTTCCGACTCTGTTTTTTGCGGCGTTTTTCGTTCCGAAATATATTTCGTTTCAAAAGGTCGCAAACGTTGTTCTCGGAGTATTTTTGTTTTCGACGGTGTACGGAATTATCGACTATTACGGGCAATTTTACTCGATTTCGGCAATCGAGGCTTTGCACAATTACGTTTCTACGCGGTCAATGTTCCTGAACGCCGAAAGTACCGTCAACGTTACGTATTTTGCCGTCAGAAACAGAAGTTTCTGTTTTGAACCCAGCTTTTACGCACTTTTTTTGTTCGTAATGTTGCCGTTTGCGTTAAAAGTCGTCTCAAAGTCTTATAAAATAACGCGTTCGCGGAAAGTCGACGCCGTTTTGAAAGTCCTGATTTTGACCTTGACGTACGTCAATCTGTTTTTGACTCAATCACCCATATACATTATCGCGTCAATGATTTTTACGTTTTTGTATTTTTCGAAAGACATCATCAGAATTATCCGTCGAAGAATAGTTTTGATTTGTTGCGCAATGTTGCTTATCGTGCCGTCTTTGCTGTTTATCCCCAAAATCGACAACCCCGAGGAAAATCGTATCGTTCGTCGGGTCAACGTTGTAGCTTCTTCGTTCAAAGACGTGGAAACCCTTATTTTGACAGAACCTTCGCTCGGTGCGCGTATAGTTTCTTATATCAATGCCGCGACAATGGCGGGAAAACACCCGATTACCGGAATTACGCGGGCAAATGATAACGAAATGTATACGCAGTTTAAAAATTCACCCGTTCCGTTGACGGAAGAACTTTACGAAAAGCTCGAAGCCGGCAAACTCGGCTCGCCGCCGTCGATTTTTTGGGCAACTTTGCTCGAAAACGGTATCATCGGGCTGTTGTTGATTTATTCGTTCTTTATTTCTACGATTTGGCGCGCGTTTCGGATTTCGAAATTTTTCGTCGGCAACGACAGAATTATTCTCGAAGCTTTTTCGCTCGTCGGAGTGAATTTTGTCGTAAATTCGATTTACCAGTCGTTCACGACGGATACCGTGATGTGGTTTGTTTTCGGCGTGTTGATTGCGTATTCGTTGACGCTTGAAAAATGTGTGAAATATTTGAAAATAAGGAACCGCGAAAATATTTTAAAAGAGGATTTGTCAAATGTCGAACAACGTGACCGAATTTAAAAAAATTGTTGTAGGAACTCGGTATTCTTTGCAGGCATCTTGTATTCGTTGTTCGTAAAATCGATTTTAAAAATTTCAGGCTTCTTTGTTGCGAAGTTTTTTGAGGTCGTTGAGCATAAAAATCGTGTATCTTGATGCGGTGTAAACCTGCGAAAGCGCGAACGTCCAGACCATTCCCGTAAGACCGAATTTTTTAAGCGCGGCGAGCAGCAAAAACGTGACGGCGACAAATTCCAATTGCATTTTGAATTTCGATTTTTGCATATTTCGGGCGGTAATGTAAGTTCCCGCGACCGCTCCGACGCTGCCGACGGTTTGTGCGAATGCGGGTATAACAAGTGCAAAATAAGCGTTTTGGTAGTATTCGTTGCCGTAAATTATTTCCAACAGCGGTTTTCCCGCGACGATGAAAAATAAAGTTGCCGCAATGTTTATTTTCAGTACGAAAAGGATATTTTTTTTCAAAACTTTTTTCAAAAGCGAGTACGAATTGTTCATCAGGTCGGCGATGATTTGCTGAGACTGAGCCGCCGATACCAACGCAAGTACCGACGCGATGTTGAACGCCGAAAAGTACAGTGCGGCGTCTTCACGCGACAAAAGGGTCGAAACCGCGAGCGACGGAAGTTGCGAGTATGTCAAAATCGTGAGCGCGACGAGCGCGAAATAAACCATCGATTTGTCCAACGATTTAAAAAATTCTTTGAATTGGCGTAACCCCTTGATGTAGCTTGCTTTTATCCGTATCGAGCTTTGTACGAAATTAAAAACTCCCCACAA
Source organism: uncultured Candidatus Melainabacteria bacterium (assembly GCA_934718085.1). Classification (GTDB taxonomy): domain Bacteria; phylum Cyanobacteriota; class Vampirovibrionia; order Gastranaerophilales; family Gastranaerophilaceae; genus CAKUZL01. The sequence goes on along the minus strand of CAKUZL010000008.1, from coordinate 59,993 downwards.
GACGTTTAAAATCAGGAATTTTGTCAAACCTAACTTAAAAATGTACGAAATGCAGGCTATGGCGATAATTCCGACGGCGTAAACAATGTTTATCAGGCTTATTTCTTTAAATTTTTTTGTAACCTGAAAATACGGTAAAATCAGGGCAAAGAAGGAATTGTCGAAGAACATGTTAAAAATCAGAAGGGCAAAGACGAGGTGATTTTCGAGATTGAAGAACGACTGAAAACAGGCGTAAAACAGCGCGACGAGAATTCCGAAAACGATAAAAAAGCGTTGTTTCAGAGCTACGTTTTCGACTTTTTTTTGTGACGAAACGATTATATATTCGCTGAATCCGAGGTTTGCAAGTACGAGGATGTACAGCGCGATGGTTCGGTAGCTTGAATACAGCCCGTATCCGTGGACGTCCAGGAACCTTGCCGCGATGAAAACCACGAACGCGCTCGCGATTTTTCGCATATACAGCGCGAGGGTGTACAAATTTGTAGAAAGCAGTTTCTTTATCATAAAAAGTTTGGTATAATCCTTTCGAGGTTTTATTATACACAAAAAACGGAGAGAGTTAAAATATGAACTTAAAGTCGATTTTCGGGTATTTTTCGCGGCGTGCGAGAAAATTTTTTATAGATTTTCAAAATTCTTTGCCAGTAAAACGTTATGACGAAAGGGATTTGCTCCGTGCGCTTACGGTTGCTAAAATTCATGACAAAACTTTTTCCGAGTATAAAAATAAATTTTGCGGCAGGGATGTCGTTATATTGGCGACGGGACCTTCGCTCAACGATTACAAGCCTTTGGAGGGTGTCGTCAATATAGGTGTCAATAAATCGTTTTTATACGATAAAGTCACGCTCGATTTCCTTTTTATGCAGGATTGGGGCGTAAAAGCCTATATCGATAAGCTTGACGACGAAAAATATTCGAATGTCGTAAAGTTTTTCGGAACCGCTCCCGAGGCTTATTTTGACTGCAAAACAAGGAAAATCAAAGATTGTATCATTCCCGAGTCGGTCGCGTTGAAATTCGGTGCGAGAAGGTATTTTCAATACTCGACGTTTTCGATGTCGTCGCTGAAATTTTCAAAGGATATCGATTGTAATTATCTGGAATGCGGAGGGTCGGTTGCCCTTGCGGCGGTTCAGTTTGCGCTGTTTACGAACCCTCGAAAAATTTACCTTGTCGGATGCGATTGCACCAACGGATATTTTTACGAAAAACCCGAAAAACTTAAGAAAAACAGGGTCTATGCCGAAAGCTGGGCAAAACTCAAAGAGTTTGCCGAAATTTATTACCCCGATACCCGCATAATTTCGGTCAATCCGCGCGGATTGAGAGGGCTTTTCGAGGATTTCGACCAATGACGGCTCCCGTTGCTTTAAATTCCGGAGTTTCGTCGGAACCTCCGATATCAAAGCCTCGCGACCTTACTGCGGACATCGCGAAAGGTCTGCTGATTTTGCTTGTCGTTTACGGGCATGCAATCGAAATTTACTCGCAAGGCTTTGTTTTCAGGTTTATTTACCTGTTTCACATGTCGGTGTTTTTTATTTTGTCGGGTGTGTTTTTCGGTGAAAAGTACGTGAAATCGACGAAGTCGTTCTTTGAACTCGTCAAAAAGCGCGTAAAGTCGCTTTTGGTGCCGTATTTGTTTTTTAACGTCGTCTTTTTGTTGTTGCATAATTTCTTTTTGGATACGCATTTGCTTCCTTCGTCGTCGACATTTTTCGAACATCTCGACACGACGGTCATGCTCAACGAAGTCATTCCGCGTTTTGATTGCGCAACAACCGCAAAGCACTTGTTGTGGGCGGTTTTGCTTGCAAAAGAACAATTTTTCGTCGGAACGACGTGGTTTTTAAAAGCTTTGTTTTTTATTTCCGTTTGTTATGCGGGCGGAAGGATTATTGTACGAAGGTTTGCGCCTGCCCGCTTTGAATTTCCGATAACCGCGGCGGTTTGTCTTTTGTGCCTGTGTGCGGGGTATTTTGCGGGATTGGCGGATTTTTCGTTTTATAAAATCGGGACAATGTTGTCCTGTGTATTTTTGTTTGCGTTCGGAAATTTTATGTCCGTGTTTAAAATTCGCCTTCCGCGCGGGTTTTGGGCGGGGTTGATTTCGTTTTGCGCCTTGGTTTTTATAACGGTTTGCAATCCGAAGTTTTTTTATATTTCGAGAAACTTTTACAATAACCCCTTTTGGCTTGCAGCGGCAAGCTTTTTCGGGTATATTTTCGTGATGTCCGCCGGCGGATTTTTGGCAAAATTTAAAATCACCGCGAAAATTTTTTCGTTTTTGGGGCGGCATACCGTGTCAATACTGTGTTTGCACCTTTTGTCGTTTAAGGTTTTCACGTTGCTCGAGGTTTTGTATTTGAATAGACCGATTTTTATGCTCGAAGCTTACGAAACTTTGTACACAAATTATTTTCTCGCGTTCGGTTATGTGCTCGTCGGAACGCTTATTCCCGTTGCCTTTTCGCAAATTTATGCGGGGTTGAAAAAACGTTGCGGTCAATTCGGACGATTTTTGCCTTAGTTTGTTGTTAAAAAATCCGTTTTGTAGTAAAATTTATTTTAAAATCGGTGTGAGGTCGCAATGCAACAGGTCATAAATTATAATTCGATAGAAGATTTCGACGAGGATTTTAATCTTAACGTCAAAAAATTTATTTTTGCGCTTTGGAAACGCAAATTTTTGTTGATTTTGTCGTTTATTTTCATTTGCGGTGCGATAATCGGCTATACTTTCGTCGGAACCAAAAAGTATACCGTCGAAGCAGATTTGTTCATCAATAAGTCGAACAACACCAATATCGCGGAAATCAATCCGTTTGTCATTTCCGATTCGACGGACGCCATGGCGGGGCTCATCGGCGGAAAAAGTTCCGAACTTAACAACGAAATCGAGCTTATGCAGTCGCCTCTGGTCATCGACAAAGTCATTCGCGAAAATCATATCGTTTACAAAAAATATTTCGGGTTCATTCCCAACAAAAAAGAGGGCGAATTCGTCACTACAAAAGGCTTTTTGCGCCGAAATATTTCGTTTGAAAACAAAAAAAATTCAAACGTCATCACAATCGAGTATACCAACAAAAATCCCGAACTCGCCTATAATGTCGTAAATTCGATAATTACGCACTACGTCGAGCTTCATAAAGAAATCAACGGACGAAAATCCAAAGCCGACAAAAAATTCATCGAACAAGAATACCTCGCCGCGAAGAAAAAATTGAATGATCGCATAAATTCGGCCGGCGGAATGCCCTCGGGAGCACTTTCGGGTTCGAGCGGATTGTACGCTATAAGCGCGTTTTCGACCTCCGCACAAAAAGCCATGGGTAATCTGAAAGGTCAGTATACCGAAGGCGAACGTTCCAGAATTGCCATAAGTGAAGATGCCGCACGGGTTTCGGGGTTGTCTTCGAAGCTCGAATGGGCGAAGCTCGTCGAAGAAATGTCGGATTCGTCAAATGTTATCGTCCTCAAAAAGCCCCAAAAATTGCGGGTCTTCGAGTATACGTCTCCGAAATTGATTATCAATATAATATTGGGGATTATTTTCGGCGTAATCGGCGCGTTTTTGATGTTTTTACTCGCGGAATTTTTCGGGAAAAAAGTTACTTATATGATGTTGGGCGACGATATTGTTTACAATTTGGACAAAGATGCCGACGATTTGGGGGTTTACCTGCTTTCAAACGAAACCCGAAAAGTTCTGATTGTGTTGTTCGAAAAAATTTCGCCCGCGATAGCCGCAAAGCTTAAAATCAGTGACGACGTTAAGTTTGTGATGCCGAATATTTCGTCGGCGTTTGCGTCGGAGGTAAGGGACGCGGATGTAATAATAACAATGCTTTCGCCTTATAATACCGATGCGGATTTTTACAAACGAATAAAAACCGTTATTGCGAATGCGGATAAAAAAATCGGGATGGAAGTGCTTATAAAGCAGTAGTGACGGTGGTTTTGTCGGGCGGATAAGCTTTTTTGACGCGATTGCCTCGAGTATCGTTGTTCGGGAGAAGCGGGTTGCGTCAGCGTTTTGGGTAAGTCTGTCTTTTTCGAACTACGCGTCGGACAAGAATATCGCGGGCGTTAAGAACGGTTTGGCGGAAATGAAATCTCGTCGCGAGAATTGTTCAAATGCCGCGAAATCCGGATAAAAAGGCTTATCGGGCGTGATTGGTATGAAGAAAAGTAAAAGTGCCGGGTGCCCCGGGTGTCGTTTCGGATTTGCGGCGCGAACACGGGATGATTTTAACTTTGCTGCGGGGGCTTCGGTGTTTTTGCGCGAAATGCCCGAACTCACTGCGTTTTTAGGTTAAATGCCGATGATTTTTTTTACCGCTTCGAAAAGCTCGTCGATTTTTTCTTTTGAATTTGATTCGAAGTAAATCCTGAAAAGCGGTTCGGTTCCGCTTTTTCTGATTAGAATACTTGTTTTTTCGTCGTCGAGGCGGAGTTTTGCGCCGTCGATGAAATTTTTCGAAACGATTTTCATGTTGCCGATTTTATCGACAGTTTTTACCGCAGTCAGCGCGTTTGCGGCAAAATTTTCGTCGGGAAGTTTTACGTCGTGGCGAATGTTTATAAATCCTTCGTCAAACTCTTTTACAAGCTCGCAAACGGGTTTGCCGAAAGCGGCTTTTGCTTCTAAAATCAGTAAGTTTGCGGCAATACCGTCTTTTTCGGGAATGTGATTTTTGAACGTCAATCCGCCGGATTCTTCGCCCGCGATTATTACATCGTCTTCGCGGCAAGCTTTTCCGAGATTTTTGAAACCGACGGCGGTTTCGATGACTTCGGTGCCGTATTTTGCAGCCAAATTGTCAAGCATCATGCTGCCCGCGACCGTTTTCGCAAGTTTGCCCGTAAATTTTTTGTTTACGACAAGGTGCTTGAAAAGCAGTGCTATGACTTTATTTGCGTTGACGAAGCAACCGTTTTCGTCTACGAGAGCGAATCTGTCGCCGTCTCCGTCGTTGCTGAAGCCTATGTTGCCGTTTTTTCGGCAGGTTTCTTTAAGTTCTTCCAAAAACCTTTCGGCGGGTTCGGGAAGTTTTCCGCCGAAATCGGGGTCGTAATTGAGGTTTGACGAGTTGCAGCAGATTTTGTGATTTTGTAAAATTTCGGTAAAGAGTTTTCCCGCGGCACCGTGGAGAGCGTCGTAATTCACGCAAAAGCCCGATTTTTCGATGAGGTCGAAATCTATAAGTTTTTCGATGTGTTTGCCGTATTCTTCATTGAAAGAATGCAGTTTTATCGAGCCTTCGACGGGGGTTGAGAACGGTTTGTCGATGTTTTCGACGATTTGTGCGGTGATTGCGTCTTCGGCGGGACCCGCGTAATCGGGGATGAATTTGAGTCCGAGGTATTCGGGCGGGTTGTGCGAAGCCGTGAACATAATCGCGCAGGCGTTCAAAAGCCCGGCGTTGTAGGCAAGTACGGGTGTTGCGACGACTTTGTCCGACAAAAGAACGTTAAATCCGAAAGATTTCAGAATTTGAGCCGATAAAGCCGCAAATTCGCGGGCTTTACGTCTGGGGTCGTATCCGACGATTACGGTTTTTTGTTGACCGAAAGTTTCAAAAATATATTTCGCAACGGCTTTTGTGACGCGGGTTACGTTTTTTATGTTGAAATCTTTGTCCGTAACGGCTCTCCAACCGTCGGTTCCGAATTTAATGTCGCTCATTTTTTCCTCAAAATTTAATTGTATGATAATATTAACATACGGAGGCGCGAAAGTGCAAAATTTTAAGAATATTTACTATTTGGGACCGGACGGCAGTTATTGTTCGTTTGCGATGAAAGATTTTTTGAAGATCGCGAGCGGAGAAAATTTGGTCGCAAAACCATCTATACGTGCGGTTTTGCGGGCTGTGAACGAGGATAAAAATTCCGCCGCGGTTTTGCCGATTGAAAATTCGATTGAGGGTACGGTTCGCGAAATGATAGACAATTTTGCGGGATTGGAGGACGAAACCGTTAAAATAACGGGCGAAACGGTCTTGAACATCGCTCATTGTTGCGGAGCGCGAACGCGCGATAAATCTTCCGTAAAGCGCATCTATTCGCATATCCAGGCGTTAAGACAGTGCGAAGGCTATATCGCGGAAAATTTCCCGAACGCAAAAATCGTCGAAACTTCTTCCACGAGCGAAGCCGCAAAGTGCGTGAATGACGAGTTCTCGGCGTGTATTGCAAGCGAATTTGCCGTGAATGCAAACGGACTTTTTGTTGCGGACAGAAACGTAAACGACGAAAAGCCCAATCAGACTCGGTTTGTGTTGCTTTCGCGCGAAAAAATTCCTCCGTCGGGAAACGATAAGACAAGCATTTTGTTTTCCGTGAAAAACAAGCCCGGCGCGCTTTCCGACGTCTTGAAAGTCTTTGCGGTACGCGGAATAAATTTGATGCTCATTGAGTCTCGCCCGTCTCGAAAAAAACGCGGCGAGTATAGATTTTTTATCGACGCCGCGGGACATGCTTCGGAAATGTTGGAGGCTTTTGAGGAAATTTTCGAATTTACGGGAGAATTTAAGGTATTGGGGTCGTACCCGATGTGCGCCGAATAGATGTTTTGTAAAGTTTTGTAACAATTTAACCGATTTTTTGCGAAATTCGGAATAAAAATTTTTTCAGCACTATCTTTATAAGTAAAAATCGAAAATTGAATTCGGAGATATAAAATGACTTTGAACGAAAACTTGGAATTGCCCGTAGCGAGAGACGTTGAGGGGTTTGCGGCGATAATTGCGTCGGGACTCGATACTCAATTTCACAGAAAACGCGTTTATAAATCTTTGCTTTGTATGGACGCGTTGGCGGATTACCTTTCGGGGCAAGGGTTTGACGTTCGAATTGCCAAAAATTTGTATAAAATAATGCCGTTGAATCAAGAGTTCGAATTTACCGATTTGTATTGCAACTCTTGGTTTTTGGACGTTCGAGGCGTCGTTGACGGGCGATTTATGCTCGTTCCGAAAATTCATTTTCAATACGGAATTTTACCCGATGTTTATGTTGCGGCAAATCGTTCGGTGATGAGCGGAAATATCAAGATTTTAGGGTATATCGAGCCTTCCAAACTCCTGAAAGTCAGACAGGACGAACATTATTACATTGTCGATAAAAGCGAGCTGAAGCCGGCATCGGAGTTGGAAGCCTTTTTAAAACGCCCGAAAACGGTCGTTGTGACCGATGCCGACCACGAGATTTACGAATCTTTGTTTATCGAATATTTGGACGGCGAGCTCGGTGCGGAGGAAAAAACAAAGCTGGTACGGCATTTGACGGATTGTTGTCTTTGTCGCGAAACTTTTTCGGAATATTACGATTATGAGCGAATAGTAAGGCATATGTCCGAAAATGAGGATATTCTCAAGGATTATACGCTTAATGCGGTCGGTGCGGTTCCCGTCGACGAGGAAAAGTTTAATGCCGCTCCCGAAGTCGTGGTGCCGATTAGAGCCGACGAGGTCGATGAGCCCGAAGAGGAAGACGATCCTCTGAAACTTTTGTATTCCGGAAAGGACGGGAACTCTTATTTTAAAATGTTTGACGACGATTTTTCGTACCCCGATACTTCGGGAATAACCGAAAGTGCGATTTTGACGGAAAAATTCGCGCAGGATTTGCCCGAAGGTATGACGGAAAAGGCTTTTGAGGAACACGAAAACGAAATCGTTCCTCCCGAAAACGAGCTTGCAATCCCCGACGAAATTCCGTTGCCGAAAGCCGATTATTCTCATTTGACGGACGGTTCGCCCGAAATTAAAATTACGGAAGATAAAGACATCGTGCTCGAAGAAAAGCCTGAAAAATCTGCAGGATTCGGGTTTTCGGAGAATTCCGACGATGAGCCCGAAATCGAGTTCACCGAAAACTCGGAAAATTTGCCAGATAATGACGAAAATTCAAGTGAAACCGTTGACTTCGGCGGATTTTCTTTCGGAACGGAAGAAGAGCCCGAAATAGAATTTGTCGAAGAGACGGAAGAACAAAAAGTTTCCGAAGAGCCTCAATCCGAGGAAAATGACGGCTTTGAAAGAATTTATTTTGACGAAAGCTCAGACGAGGACAGTGAAAGCGAAAACTCCGAAAAAACCCTTGCAGGCGATGTTTCGCCGGACAATTCGCGTGAAAATTCCGAAACGCTCGGTGATAATACGGTTTTATCCGACGACTCGGATGAAAAAGACTCGAAAGAGCTTTCGAAGGACGATTTTTCGTTCGGTTCGTATGCCGAAAACGACGATACGGACGAAATTTTGCCCGAAAATTCGGATACCGCTAATGTTACGGAAAGTGTTGAAGATACCGGCATTTCGGAAAATGTCGAGGATGATTTAAATAATCCCGAAAACGCGGATTTGCGCGATGTTTCGCCCGACGTCGACTCCGTTGACGTTGAACTTCACGAAGGTTTTTCGTTCGGATTTGCGGAGCCCGAAACTGCCGAAAATTTACCTTCCGGAGCCGAAACGGATTTGAGTTGCGAACCCGTTTCCGAAGAGTCGTTGAGCGAGCAGGCGACCGAAAAGCAGGATGATGAATTTCCCGCGACAGAGGAAAATTTGCCTGAAACTCCCGAAAATGAGGCTGTTGAGGTGCAAAATCGACAATATCCCTCCGGCGAGTTCGAAACGGGAACTACGGAAATCTACTCGGACTCTGTGGATACAGGTTTTTCGTTTGCCGAAGTTTTAGAGCAAACCGAGACCGAAACCTTGGCGGAGCCCGAAAATATTGAGCCCGAGCCGAATTCGAATGTTGTTGAAGAAAATGAGGTCGGTGACAATCCGTCCGAGCCCGAATTGATTGATATTGTTGACGTTGCGCTTGTCAAGATAAATTCTTCCGACGATAAAAACGACTCTCCCGAGGAGAGTGAAAAAAAAAACGCGCTCGTTGAAACGGCGAAAAACGCTTTAACGACGGTTTCTTCGGGTGCCTTGACCGCTGTGACCGTTGCGAACGGTGCTGCTGCGGTTGCCGCAAGTGAAGGAGCAGCTCTTGCCGCGGGAGTTTCGGCAGGTGCGGCGGGAGTCGCGGAAAGTTTGGTTTCCAAAGCCGGCGAAAAACTTGCAAAAGCCTTTGACAATGCGGTTAATTCGACTGTGTCGGATGACTCGGATGTGAAGTTTTTTTCGGACGATATGAGCGATTATGAAGAAAAAACGCCCGAAGCTCGCGAAATATCGGCAATTTCCGAGCCTTTCGAATCCGAAAACGACGACGATTTCGAATTTTCAAAATCATCCGATGAACAGGTCGAAAATCCCGAGTTTTCCGAAACTTTTGACGTTGTCGAAGAATCAAGCGGCGTTGACGAACCTACCGACAAAACTTTCGAAAATTTTGGGGAAAACGTCGAAAAAACATCCGATTTTAATGCGTCCGAGTCCGAAAATGTCGAACCGGATGATGTAGAGCCCGAAAACGAGCTTTCCGAGAACGAAAGTGCCGGATTTTCGTTTAATGACGAAAATTTGACCGAAAATCCCGAAAACGGTGGTTTTTCTTTTGTAGACCAAAGTTTGTCCGATAACGTCGAAGCGCTTTCAAATCAAGAGCTTGAATTGCCCGAAAAACCTGTCTCGGAAGATATTAGTGAAGATGATTTGAAAAAAAAGGACTACGACTCCGCTGAAATGCCGGCGGTTGATTCGAAGCCCGAGGATGCCCTTGAAACTCTGTCTTTTGGCGATATTTCGGATAGTGTTCGCGAAGATGATTTTTCTCCCGATAATGCGATTGTCGAAAACCTTTATGAAAACGATGATGTTGAAGGAAAAAATAACGGTAAAGACGATTTTGAACCCGAACAGGCTGTAGAGCTGTACGAGCAAGCAGGTTCGGATGTAGATGAACCTGAAAATTTTTCTTTCGGTTTTTCGGATGAGCCCGAAGAGTCGCAAAATTCGGTAAATGAGTTCGAAACGGGCGACGAGCGGAGCGAGCCCGAAAAAAACGTGGTTGCGGATAAAATTTTTGACGAAAATGTTAAAAATGACGAAAATTTGAGTTCCGAAGAGGAAAATTCTTACGATAAGACCGATTTCGGCGAGGTTTTGAGCCAAGATTTCGAAAAGGACGAGCAATTTATTCGTTTTAATTCCGAGCAATTGCCCGATAAGAGCGGTACGCTTGAAGATGCGCCGACATATCAGGACGATGGCGACGACAAATCAACGGGTGAACCTGTGCGTGATGAAAACGGATTTTCGTTTGATGACGCAGCGTCCGAACTCGAACATGATGCCCCGAAAACTTCAGGTATCCTTGATGATGAGGCTGTTGATGAAGTTTCGGATAATGTCGGAGAACCCGAAAAAGCCCTTGAAACCGCGTGTTTTGACGATATTTCGGATAACGTTCCGGAAAATGATTTGCAAAAATCGGATGATGAATTCGACGAAACCACTGTTATTGTTGACGAAGAGCCGGACGATGAGGGTTCGAAGAATGTCGAAGAGACCGAAAAAGCCCTTGAAACCGCGTGTTTTGACGATATTTCGGATAATGCTTCGGAAAATGATTTGCAAAAATCGGATGATGAATTCGACGAAACCACTGTTATTGTTGACGAAGAGCCGGACGATGAGGGTTCGAAGAATGTCGAAGAGACCGAAAAAGCCCTTGAAACCGCGTGTTTTGACGATATTTCGGATAATGCTTCGGAAAATGATTTGCAAAAATCGGATGATGAATTCGACGAAACCACTGTTATTGTTGACGAAGAGCCGGACGATGAGGGTTCAAAGAATGTCGAAGAGACCGAAAAAGCCCTTGAAACCGCGTGTTTTGACGATGTTTCGGATAACGTTTCGGAGAATGATTTGCAAAAATCGGATGATGAATTTGACGAAACTCCTGTTATCTTTGACAAAGGGCCGGTTGACGGCGAGCAACCGAAGGAATCATCGGACGAAGAAGTCTCAAAAAACGATGATCCGGAGCTCGAAAGTTTTGATTTTATTGAAGATTTGCCTGCCGTGTCAACAGACGACGAATTCGAAAAGCAATATGAAAAAAACGACGAAAAATCTTCGCCGTTTGACGAAGAACCCGCTCAAATTCCCGAAACCGCCGTAAATCTTGATGATACGCCCGACGAAAAGTCGGCTGAAATGTTCGACGAAACGTCAGTGTCGAACGAAGAAAACGGTCAAAATCCTTCTCACGACGATGATTTTGATAACGACGAGTTGGTTTTTATCGATGATGACGACGAAGAAGAAAATTCTGTTCCGGAGCAGTCGACAAATTCGTTGAAAGCTGCCGAAACCTTCGATGATGAGGAAATTCCCGATTTTACGTTCATAACGAACGATGATGACGACTTTGCGGAACGCGACGACGAACAGTCGGAAGCCTTGTCTCCGGAGCTTTTAAACGAACTCGAAACAGTGAATAATTTGACTCCGGATGATGGTTTAGGTGACTTTATACGTCCCGTAAGCTTTTCGGGGTGCGAAATTCCTTCGGACGAGGAGGATGAAAAGCCGGATTTGACGGATGTTGACGGCGAAATGACTTCAAATGCCGATGAATTAAGTGGTTTTGACGAAACTCCGGCTCACTCCGAAGAGACCGAAAAATCTTTGGGCGAAACAGGTTCCGAAGACAACCCCCGCGGATTGCTTGACGAGTACGAAATTCCCGAAGAGCGTGAAAAAGACCCCGATATGGTTGATTTCAGCGAACTTGATAATTTGGATGATTTTGAAAACGAAATCGCCAAAATTCCTGAAAATACGTCGTCCTCGCCCGCAAGTACAGGAAGCGTTTTGGATGCTGTTCTTGCTCAGAATTTGAAAGACAAAGCTGCCGAGAACGAGTCTCGGTCCGACGAGTTGCCCGATTTGTTCGAAAGCGGCGCAATTGTCGAGCCGTTGGAATTCTTCGACGAGTCCGAAAATCTCGAGAAAAAAGAGCCTTTCGACGACGTCGTACAAGGTGCGGCACCCGACGAGCTGAAGTTTGAAGAACTGCCCGTGACGCGTGCGATTCCCGAAAATCCCGAGTCTTCCGAGCCCGAAAATCCTTCAGCCGAGTCCGATAAAACGGAGTCCGAAAAAGCCGACCACGGGGATTTTGCCCCGGCAACGGATATTGAAGACTTACCGGCGGAGGTTCCGTCGAGTGAAGTCGAAAAATCATCCGATACTTCGGATTTGGAGGATTTTGCCCCTCAATCCGAACCGACGTTCAAACCCGAAAATGCGGATGTTGAACAACCCGTATCGACCGACGTTTCGGACAACACCGAAAACGCCCTTCCCGACTCTGTTTCGAACCTCGAAGTGCCCGCTCCCGACGAAGAAATTTCTCCCGCGAATGATACCGAAACCTCGGATGCCGCAGAAATTTCGGACGACGATTTTTCGGATTTGGATGACGATGACGATTTTTCGCCCGACGTAATCAATAACGCAATCAAAAAACTTTTCATAACGGTTCTTGTGGTTGTCGTAGCGTCGTTTGCGGCGTTTGCGGTTTACAAATTCAAAGTTTTGGGATTCTTGTTCGGTGACACAACCGTCGAACGTCAAATTCCCGAAGCTTCAAATGATCTGAATTTGCCCGATTACGGTAACGACAACGGGCTCCCCGCAGTTATGACCGCGGTTTCCGTCAAAAAAATCTCGTGGGCGGTTAACCCCTCCATTGCGCAAAATTTGGTCTTCAAAAAATACCTTCAAAACACAGGGAATTTGATTCACGAAGATTTGAGCTCCGCTTTGCAGGGTTATATGACCAAAACCCCCGTTGAGCCTCTGAAAATAATGATTGAGCTCAAGATCGGCAATAAAGTCAAAAAAATCTCGCTCATTCAATCTTCCGGAGATAAGGTTCTCGACAAAAAAGTATTACAAAGTGTAAACGAAATTCTGAAAACCGTCAGAGTCCCCGAACCCGCCGAAATGACGGCTCAAGCGGATTCTTCGGTTCCCGATGACATGAACGTAAAAATGATACTGAACGTCGGTTTTTAATAATCGACGTTTTGTGATATCATGGTTTCAGTTAATTCCAATCGGGAGGGAAGTATTCTGGAAATCGCGGAACAAAAACAGCTTATAGAAAAATTGGTAAAATCCAATCCGAAATTTTCCGGCAACGAGGATTTGCTCGAAGATTTTTGCGGTGAAACGCTCCAAAAAACTTACATCATATTCAATTCGGACGCACCGATTCAAAAAATCGAAAGTTACCTGACAAAAGTCGTAAACACTTCCATGAGCTCGGTTTTAAAGAATTTCGGCAGGCTGAAAAGAACAGGTCGCCTCGGAAGCAGGCTCTCCGACGACGGTTCGACCGTCGAACTTAAATATTCTTTCGACGTAAAAGATCCGGGGGCAAACCCCGAACAGGACGTGATTTCCGCCGATTTGCTCCAAAGCATTGCCGATGCGCTTTGCATAATTCATAATTCCGACCCGTCTAAATTGTACCTTGATTTGTTTATTTGCAGATATGTTAAGGAAATGAAACAAAAAGAAACGGCGGAAGAGCTTAATATTTCTCAATCCGAAGTCAGCAAGCGGCTGCTTAAACTCTCGAAGTTGTTAAAAGACAAATTGGAAACCTAAAATTTCATGAAAAAAATTATATGCCCGAAATGTAAAACGGTGGTTCCTTTCGATACGGAAAAATGCCCGAATTGTTCGATGAAACTGAACATCGAGTGTCCGTCGTGCCATACATTGAATTTCGTCGGGTATAAAAATTGTACGCATTGTTCGACGCCGTTGTTCGTAAAATGTCCCGAATGCGGTGCTACAAACTACGCGGAATCAAAGTCTTGCAGGGTTTGCTCTACCGAATTGAAGGTCGAAAATGTCAACGGGAATTTTCCCGAAATTACCGAAAATTCGGATGTTGCGGGTGCGGATGATTCGATTGCGTCCGAAATACAAGAGGAAGCTCCCGCGGTTGAACCCGTTTCGAAATCGGAAACCGATATTACCGAAGAAATTTCGACCGACGAACCGGTTTTTGAACAACCCGAAGTTGTCGAAAATACGCAACCTTCCGAGCCTTCCCCCGACGAAAAATCCGCGCGGGAAATAAACGAAATAATAAAGGCAGGCGAGCCCGTAATCGAATATTTTGACTCGGACGGCGCAATTATCGATAAAATTAAGCTTTTTATCGCCGATACCTCGCTGAACGTATTTGCTCTTTGCGGGGCGAAAGGTTGCGGAAAATCAACCCTTGTCGCAAATTGTGCGGCTTCTTTGCCTCAAAACGCATATACCGTGATTTCGGCTAAAATCGACTCGGGCATTGAGTATACGCCGTTTTTGTACATAAAAAACTGTCTGCTTAATTTGCTCGGACTGCCGTCGGCTCACCCCGATATCAAGTCGTTTGCGGCTCAATCCGAAAAACTTTTCAAAAAATATTTCCCGTTGCTCGACGCTACGGAGCTCGGTTTGTTCGAAAACTTCTTGTATCCTTCGATGCAGGATGATTTTGAAAACATCATCGACAACAAAAACAAAATGTTTATCGTTCTCGAAAAAGTTTTCGATTCGATAATCTGCATTCGTCCCACAATTATGATTGCCGACGATTTCGAGCTGATTGACGGCGCGTCCTACGATTTTATCAATTACCTCGCACAAAGACAAAAATTCAGTTCTCTGTTCAAACTGATTTTGGTCTATAGGTCGGAAAATGCCGTAATCTCTTACCTTGACCCAGATGCGCTGAATTTTGTCCGTTCAAAAACGGTTTGCAAAAAATTTAAAAGCTCCGAAGATTATTTGGCTAAAGTCCTCGAAATCTCTTCAATTGCGTCGGCTCCCGACGATATCGCTTCGGTAATCGTTCAAAACGGCTCAAATGACATGAGCTTCGGGTATATGTACGTTCAATCCCTTTTAAACTGCGGGTTTGCGACAATCGAAAACAACGCTTTGGTCAAAAAAAGTTCGGCTGAACTTTTCGTGCCTCAAAATTCTTCGGACATCGCAAAATTTATGTTCGAATCCGAACAAGACGCGGTTTTGAAAAATTCACTGTGTGCGGCTTCCGTTCTCGGGCAAAAGTTCAATATCCACGTCCTTTCCAAGATTTTAAACGTTACAGACGTTCAAAAAATTCTCGAATCGGCTTTGCAAAAACATTTCTTTTACGCGATAAACGAGACGGAATTTGAGTTTGCAACGTTCGAACTGTTTGATATTGCGCGACAAACAGCTCTTTCGTCAAAAGATTTGCCGACGCTTGTTCAAACGACGAAAAATGCGATTTACGGCTTTACGCTTGCTTCAATCGGCGTATCGGCGATAGCCGACGAGTATGTCGACGATTATTCGTCCGCTTTGAATGTTTGGAAAACTCTTGCGGCGCAAACCGTCAAAATCGGCGACGACTCTTTGTTTGTGCTGATTGCGAACAGATGCTTTGACATAATGTCGAAAATGGCGCAGTCCGATTATAATAAGTTTTTGGATTACAAGTTCGAACTCGAAGAAAATACCGTGAAACTCTTGTATGACAAGGCTCCCGATATGATTTACGAAAATTTGAACTCGATTTTGAGCCGGGCGGCTCAATCGGGCGACGATGTCAAAATCACCGAATTTTGTGCCTATGCGCTGAAAGCTCATTATGCTTCGTCAAATTTCGTTGCGGTAATTCAAACGATAGATTTTATGCTCGAAAATCTCGGAACCAAGCTTGACGAGCTGCAAATCGCCGTAATTAAGTCCAAAAAAGTCGAGGCGCTGTTCAAATCCGGAAATTGCGAACAGCTTGCAAATTTGGTGATGAACGAAATTCTCCCCGTGCTTGAGAAAGCTTTGAATTCGCACGAAGGTCAGCAGTCTGTTCAAAATACCGATGTCTATGACGTCTTTGTCAATGTTTGTTCGATTTTGGCGAAATCGTATTCGTTGCAGGGCGTAAATAAAGCACCGGAGCTGCTTTCGAAGCTCGAAAATATCATCGCGTCGGTCAAAGTTACCACCGAAAAACAAAAGTTGAAGTTTTTAACCGCAAAAGCTTTTGATTCCGCGGTAAAAGGTCACGTTATCGAGTGCAAAAATCTCCTGGAACTTTTGTACGCGAACGAGCTTGTCGCAAAAACGCCTTCGTTGTTGACCGAGTTGAACCTGATTTCGGCTTATATCGGGATTATCACCGAAGAAGGAAAATCGCTTTTCGCGAAAATCGAAGAGTATAAAAAACAGGCTTCTTTTGCGGGCGATACGTTCAGTGAGTCGGTTTTGAATTTGTTTAAGGCGTTTTTGTTTACGCGCGAAAAAATGTACGACGATGCTCTTAAAATCGTCAACGGGCTTCTCGGGTATTTTGCCCAAAACAAAATCGTGACGTGCGCTTTGGCTTGCTGGTATTTGATTGCGAAAATTTCCGAATTTTGTGATACCGGAACAGACGCACTTTCGGTTGCAAACAGTGCTCTCGATATCGCGGGCAACGCAAATTACAAAAACGTGAACTTCTCGATTTTGCTCAAGAAAGTCCTTGCGGAAAATATGCTTGCTCAAAACGATTTTTCAAATTCCGCTTCTAACCTCGAGTCCGCAATGCAGCTTGCAAAGCAGACCGGGTCGGAGTTTGTTCAGATAAAGTTGTACGAAAATTTTGTTATCCAACTCAAAAAGACGATGTTGATTACCGAGCAAAACGTTCAGCCCGGAATGGACAAGGTTCGCAAGATTTTTACGCTCATGCTCGGGTTGAGCAAGACGGCTCAAATTCCGGGGTTGGAAAACAAAATCGTTCAAAATTTAAACGATTTTCGTCTTTTCTGCGTGAAAAACGGGTTCATCGAAGAATAGTTATTTGTCGGAATTTTTCGACGTAAACATGTCTTTCAGCATTTCGGAATACGTTTCGATGTTGTTTGCGATGCACTCCATCTCGTCCGTCAGTTTGTTAACTTGTTTAGTCATATCTTCTTCTTTGGGGATTAAATAAATTTTTTCCATAAGCACTCTCCTCCAAGAAGACGCGACTGCGGGGATTTCCCCGAAAGGTCTTCTTATTTTTTATCTCTCTCACGTGTTAAAGGTATCGGCATGATTTCGGGGAAACTTTATATTTTTTATATACTTTGTTTACAAAATGTAATGTTTGTCTCGGGGGTGGTATTGTTAATTTTTGTAACAATAGTTTTGTAAAAATAAAATAATGATTAAAGCATGTTTGAGGATGTGTCGATAAAGAGTTTGAAGACAAAGGAAGGACACGAAATTATGGGAATGTCGGCATCACAGGTAAGATATTTGCAACTGACGGCGCGCAAAAGCGACTGTGAATATCAGGCGCAACAAATCAGTCAGGCGCGGTTGTCGGTATCAAAGAATTTGGAAGATATTGCGACGAAATATACGGAAGGTATAAACAACAGAAGGCTTATGTATAAGGCTTCGGGGGATGCGCCGTACCAAAGATTGACTTATTCGGTGATAACAAGCAGTGACGAGGGTCTCGGGTACAGGGTCGTTACGAGGGAAGGTCGCGAAGTCGTTCCGTCGAAGGAAGATCCCGAAAAAATCAGAGAGGCTGCACGGGAAAAGTATGAGCAGGCTTTGAGTCGGAATTGTTTTCAATTCGGGTCGGATGCGGCGTCGTTGGCGGGAAAAGCGGTAAGCGGAGCAAGTTTTTTGTCTTACTTTATGCCGGATACTCAGTCCGCGTTGGTCAATGCGGTTGAGGATAAGGACGGACAAATTCTGTCGACGGAAGAACTTCGGAGCGAGATTTCCGGGCTTGATGCGGGCGAATTTTACGATTACTGGCAGAAAAAAGGGTTGTCGTTCACAAACGGCAAAGAGCTCGAAAGTCGGGAATATACCGAAGACATCGAACGCGCTAAGGCAGAGTACGAGCGGGAAATGGCTCGTGCGGATCAAGTCGAACAGCAGTCGTATTTTATCGATAAAGATTGCCTTGATGACGATTATCTGGAGGAAAAACTTCGGAGCGGCGAATGGTTGCTCAGTATGCAAAAACTTCAGGACGACGGAACCCGCGAGTGGGAAGACATCAGTTATTCGGGCGTCGGGAATATTTTCGACAATCTGTATACCGATGACGACGCGTCGGTTTCCGCGGAATATGAAACGAAATCGGCTTACTATCAACAAAAAGACAAAGAGCTCGAACTTCAAATGAAACAGCTCGAAACGGAACGTTCGGCGATTTCTTCGGAGCTTGAGGCGTTGAAAAAAGTTGTTGACGATAACGTTAAAAGTTCGTTTAAAACGTTTTCGGCATAACGGAAGAGAAAGAGAGTGAAATGCGGCGAAAGGCAAAGCCTTTCGCCTTTTCGCGTTTAGGCGGTTTTGCGTGCGGCGAGAGCGGTTGTTTTCCCTGCGGCACGGAGTCGGGTATATTGCGGGCGAAACGCTTTTTGTGTATCAGGATTTTTATCGGCAGCCGTCAACGGTGTACGAGGGCAGCGTCTCGGGTGTTCGGCTGTATTGCCGTTGCAAAATCCATGGTTTAAAATCCGAATTTTCGGCGTTTTTTTCGCGGGGTGCGATTTTGCGGCAGCGGTATTTTTTTCTTGATTTTTTTTGACCGAGATATTATAATCTCCAAAAAAAGGAGTTTGGCATGAAAAACAAAGTTTTATTTTTTATAGCCGTTGCACTTTTGGCGGCAGGATTTGCGGGCGAAAAATCCGCGGTGTCCGCTACACCCGATAAAGGCGTTATAACAGCCGAAGCCCTCGAATTTACTTATGTTACGCCCGATACCGCAATGATAAATTTCTCCGTCGAAACAACCGATAAAGAAACTCAAAAAGCGGTTGCCGAAAACAATGCCAAAATCTCCAAAATTACCGCGGCTCTGAAAAACTCGCTCGGAAAAGACGATTCGATTAAAACTTCGGGCTATTCGCTGCGTCCCGACTACTCGGGCTCGACCGGAAAACGCACCGGTTACGTCGTTTCCAATACTCTTACCGTTAAAATGAAAGATATTTCGAGAGTCGGAAAAATCATCGACGAAGCCGTTCAAAACGGTGCAACCAACGTCAGCGGGCTTTCTATGACTCTTCAAAACAAAGACGGCGTTTGCTCGGCGTTGACTCAAAAAGCCGTTGCAAAAGCCAAAAAAGATGCCCAAAACGTCCTTGCGCCTTTGGGTAAAACCATCGACGGCGTTGCCTCGGTAAAATACAACTGTGACACGAATACGTATTATAATCCCGTTGCAAACTTCTCGACGGCTAAATCTGCAGCATTTGCGGGTGCTTCGGGAACAACCGTGGAACAGGGCGATATCCGCGTGAATGCAAGCGTCACGATTGATTTCACGATTAAATAGTCGGAGGTCGGTTGCATGAAACCTCAAGAAGCCCTCGAAATCCTTCTGAACGGCAACGAACGCTTTGCCGCCCACAAATCCGTTCACCCCAATCGTTGTGACGAAACCAGAGTTTCGCTTCTTTCGGCGCAAAATCCTTTTGCGGTAGTCGTTTCCTGCTCGGATTCGCGAGTCCCCGTAGAAATTATCTTCGATGTCGGGTTGGGTGACGTTTTTGCCGTAAGAACCGCCGGGCATGTGCTTTCGCCCGAAGTCCTCGGAAGTATCGAGTACGCGGTAAAACACCTCAAATGTCCGCTCGTCATGATTTTGGGTCATACCGATTGCGGTGCCGTAAAAGCCGCGGCGAATGCGTTTTTCGGCGCGAAAAAAATCGAGTCCGAAAATTTGAAAGCGCTTCTTTCTCACCTGTTTCCCGCGCTCGAAAAAATTCCCGAAAACGAACAAAATAACTTGGATTCGGCGGTTCTCGAAAACGTAAAATATCAGGTTGAAGACTTAAAAAACAAGGATTTATATTTGTCGGAAAAACTGAAAAACGGCGAAATCATTCTTGCGGGGGCTGTTTACGACCTGAATTCCGGCAAAGTTTCTCTCGTAAAATAACCCGGCTTAATTTTTCGATCAAAGCCGAGTCCCGGGCGGTTGACTGAATTTTATGAGGTAACGGCGTTTTTCGAACGACCTTTACGAAACTTGCTTTAAACGGAACGGCTCTTTGCTCGTCCAAGAATCTATGAATTTCGAAAATTCTTTTATTCCCGCAGGTACGAAAGATTGTTTGGGAATTTCCGATTCCGCGATGTCATCGGTTTTCTCACCCGCCCTGATTGCTTCGAGGTGAATGTCGTGCTTGTCGCACAAAAGTTTTGCCCGATTGTAATAAATTTCGTCTTTTTGCGTTTTTAAAATCAGTACGAGGCAAGGTTTTTTGCCCGTGTTGTATGAGTACCAAAGTGCCTGTCCGACGCCTTCGTACCACTTTTTCGCCCAGTCGAATTCGCAGGCGTAAGTTTCCGTCAGACAGTCGATTCTGGTGTTGTCTTTCAGGACGTGTTCGATTTCGCCTTTGCAATAAGCTTTGACGTAATCGGCTTCGTGCAGGTTTTTACCCTGAGTCGGGCGCGTCGAAAGGTTTGTGCCCTCGGGCGACGGCGAGAAAACCCCGTTCATGAGCGGGTATGCCGCCAGGCAAATTATCGCGATAATCGCATATTTTATTGTTTTCTTTGTTTTCTTTCGCATTTGAATTATATTATAATACAAAATTGCGAAAAACGTTCCCCGCCCGGTATTTTTTAAAGCTTTTGTGTCCAAAAGTACTCCTTTGTTATATCCCTGTCTATATTTTATTTATACAATCCTTTTTTTACAATCACCCGATCGGGCAATGCTTTTTTGAATTTGTATATCGGTATTTTAAGCAAAGTTTACTCAAAAACTACATCTCTGTCAATTGCTAATACACTTTATTTACTTAGTTTTTAATAAAAGTATATCTTAAATACCCTTATTTTTTATTTTTTGTTAATTTATCATGTACAAATGACTAAGGACAACAAAAAATTATTGGGGAAGCGGATTAAAGAGCTTCGAAAACAGGCAGGTATGACGCAGGAGAGACTTGCCGAACTTATCGGGATTGAGACTAATTCGTTGAGCGGAATCGAGCGCGGAAGGCATTTCCCGTCGATGCCGACGCTTGAAAGAATTTCTTTTTCTTTGAATGTGGAAATGAAGTCATTGTTTGAATTTAATCATTTTTTGTCTGCGGAGGAAATGAAAAGTCAAATTGTCGAAAATTCGGAAGCGGCGGATGCGGAAAAAATAGCGATTATCTACAGAATTTTAAAAGCTTTTGATATAATAGTGTGAGAAGGCGTGAAAATTATGAAACATAAGGTTAAACTGACCGTAATCGATAAAAAGCTGTATCCCGAATTACAGCGTGAATATTGTGCCGACCCGAATTCCGGGTTGTGCCCGTGTTATAACGTCGGCGACGAATTCGTTTTCGAGCGTGAAGACGGAAAAGACGATTTTTGGCACATGGGGCAAAATACCCTCGTAAAAACGAATTTCGACGAAATCGAAATCGCGGGCGGTTCGAAAATGCCGCATTGTTCGGAAGCTTGGGATGCTTTTTCGAGGTATATTTACGCGGGATTGCAGGGCGGCTCGATTATGAAGGGTTGGATGAAGGACGAAAACACAATGATTACCTGTTGTTCCGACGGAACCCGCCCCGTGATTTTCAAAATCGAAAGAATCGATTATTAAATTTTTTGTGCAATGCCTTTGACGGAGTGATAACAATACTTTCGAACCTCAAAAAATTTATCGTTCCGATTTTTTCGGGGTTATCGAATAATTCGCGCGTCGGAAATCTTCGGTGTCTGCGGGCGGCAGTTGCGGCACCTTCGGTTTTGCAACAAAAAACCGGGCTTTAACCCGGCTTTTCGGTTGCTTGATATTTAAAGTTCGTTTAACCAAGCATTGACGTCTTCTTGCGTCGCGGTTCTTCCGTATGAGACGAAAGGTTTTTTGACCGTCGAACCCTTTGCAAGCTCTTCCATGTCTTTGTCGATGCGGTATCCGCCGCCTCCGCCGTGGGTTACGAACGGAACTATGGTTTTGCCTTCAAAATTGTTGTCGCGCAAAAACGTTTTGACCGCGGGTGCCATCGTGTACCACCAAGCGGGGGTTCCGACGAAAATTACGTCATAGTCCGAAACATCTTTGTTTTCTTTGAGTTCCGGGAAAATATTTTTTTCGTGTTGTTCTTTTGCTACGCCGTACGCGGTTTCGTTGTAATCGGTCGGATAAGGCTTCGCCGTTTGGATTTCAAACATATCTCCGCCCGTTGAGGATTGAATTTTTTCCGCTACGGATTTAGTGTTTCCGCTCCACGAAAAATATGCGACTAAAATTTTCTTATCCATAATTTCTCCTTTCGGTTTTTCTTTTTTGTGCGAATGTTTCCGTAAATCCCGCGAAAACAAGCAATATTATCAAAAATAACTGTAACAAAAATTTTTTCGTTTATTTTAAACTCCCGTAAGTTGTGTCGTCAACTGCTTCAAGCCATTCCGTGGTCGCGTCTTGCGCGGGGATTTCGATTGCAATGTGCGAAAAATACGAGTCTTTTGCCGCTCCGTGCCGGTGTTTCAACTCGGGAGCAATGTATACCGTGTCTCCGGGGTGCAGCTCGCGTGTGGGTTTGCCCCATTCCTGATAATAACCGCGTCCGTCCGTTACAATAAGAATTTGTCCGCCTTTGCGGTGGATATGCCGGTTATTGCGGCATTTCGGCTCGAATGTCACGTTCGTGCAGCGTACGCCTTCCGTCGTGAGCGGGTTCAGATAGCTCGTTCATTTGAAATACTTTGCGTACGCGGTGTTTTCGCTGCCGAGCCCGAACATTCCTCCGTTCAGTCCCGTAAGTTTCAGGGCTTGTGCGATTTGTTCGTCCGTCAGTCCCGTGTTTTTGCCCATTTGAATATGAGCTTTCAGTTGCGGCTCAACGCCCGTCAACGATGATAACGCGCCGATTGTCGCAAGTTCGCGTTCTTGATACGTCAAAACCCCGCGTGCAAAAATGTCGCCGAACAAATGTTCTTTTAAATATTGGTCGGCTGCGGGCGCAAAGTTAAACAGTTTGCCCGTTACGTGATCGCCCGTCAACTCGACCTGAACTTTGTCTCCGTATGCGAACTTGTCCGTTCCCTGCGGCAGAACTTTCCCCGCTTCGCCCGTAATATCGTGCTTATCGGCTCTCGAGTCGACGACTTTCATAAACGTCGAAAGTCCGTTAAGGCTTCTCGGAAAACCGCAGTACGCGTACATTTGAACCAAAATTTCCTTGATTTCGTTGACGGTCATTTTGTCGTCAAGCCCTTTATTCAGAGCTTTTTCAAGGTTTATTAAATCTCCCTTTGCCGTGTATGAAGAAATGTAAACGATATCTTGTTGCTTTTGAGTTAAAATTTCTTTTGTCATACTTTTTTCTCCTCCGAAAATAACTAAAATCGTTGCTATGATTGCGATTGAGAATAATTTTAAAATTTTCATTTTTCCTTCCGTCAGCTTTTTTTGTATTATGAAAAATTTTTTGCAATTTTTCAAGTCTTAAACGGAGCGATTTTTATAAAATTTTGTAAATTTTGGCGAGGCGAACTTTTTTGGCGGGAGGTGACGGCGGATTTGCAGTTGATATCGCGGGTGGCGGCTTTGTGCTTGATTTTGCGGATGTTATGCGGACGGTTTTGCGGGTCGGGCTTTTTAGGCGAAGAACCGAAACTCCGGAAATTGTACGTTTTTACCCGTTTCGCAATAAAAAGGGAAAAGCCCGCCGGCGAGGCGAGCTTTTGTGTGTGGTGATTGAAATTTTTCGAGTCTCGGTTTCGTAAAGCGCGACTCGTTTTGCGGTGATTGAATTTGTCGCGGCTTTTCGAACGTCGGTCGTTATTTTCGTTTCAGTACGATTTCGTCGTTTTGAGCTTCCGCAACGACCGTGTCGCCGGCGTTGACTTCGCCCGACAAAATCATTCTTGACAGAGGGTTTTCGATATTTTGGACAATCGTTCTCTTGAGCGGTCTTGCGCCGTATTGCGGGTTGAATCCCTTTATTGCGAGCTGTTCTTTCGCATCCGGCGTGATTTCGAGCGAAATTTCCTTGTCTTTCAACAATTTTTCGAGATATTTTATCTGAATATCCGTAATTTGTTGCAAATCCTGCATCGATAATCCTTTGAAAAATACCGTTTCGTCTATTCTGTTCAAAAATTCCGGTTTGAAATTCATTTTCATCATTTCCGAAATTTTTTCTTTGACGTTGTCGTATTCTTTTTCGTCAAACATCGATTTTACGGTGTTTTCGAGGATTATATCGCTGCCGAGGTTACTTGTCAGAATTATTAACGTATTTTTGAAATCGACCGTTCTGCCTTTGGAGTCGGTTAATCTGCCGTCGTCGAAAATTTGCAGCATTATGTTGAAAATTTCCGGGTGCGCTTTTTCGATTTCATCGAACAAAATGACCGAGTACGGCTTTCTTCTTACCTGTTCGGTTAATTGACCGCCTTCGTCGTAGCCGACGTATCCCGGAGGTGCTCCGACAAGCCGCGAAACCGAGTGTTTTTCGGAATATTCGGACATATCTATTCTGATTAAAGCGTCTTCGTCGTTAAACAAAAATTCCGCCAAAGCCTTTGCCAGTTCGGTTTTTCCGACCCCAGTGGGTCCGAGGAAAATGAACGCGCCTATCGGTCGGTTGGGGTTTTTTAACCCCGAACGCGCACGTCTGACGGCGTCCGACACCACTTTTACCGCTTCGTCCTGTCCGACGACACGTTTGTGCAAAAATTCTTCCATATTCAGTAATTTTTGTTTTTCGCTTTCCATAAGCTTGGAAACCGCAATTCCCGTCCATTTTGACACGATTTGTGCAATGTCGTCTTCGTCGATTTCTTCTTTCAGAAGTTTATTTTCTTTTTTTCCGCTTTTGGCGTCGGCAAGCTGTTTTTGAAGTTCGATTAACTTGCCGTACTTGAGTTCGGCGGCCTTTTGGAGGTCTGCTTCGCGTTCGGCTTTTTCGATTTGGGTTTTTGTTTTTTCGATTTCTTCTTTGATGGCGGCTTCGCCTTTAATCGAGTTCTTTTCGAGTTCCCATTGCGTTTTGATTTTTGTTATTTGTTCGTTCAATTCGTTAATCATTTTGTCGATTTTAGCGATTTTTTCGGTATCGGCTTCGCTTTCGTCGCTCAAAAGGGCGGTTTTTTCGATTTCGAGTTGCATTTTTTGTCGAACTTTCGCGTCGAGTTCTTCCGGCATCGAGTCTATTTCAATTCTCAGGGCGGAAGCTGCTTCGTCAATAAGGTCGATGGCTTTATCGGGTAAAAATCTGTCGGTGATATATCGGTCGGAAAGCTTTGCTGCTGCGGTCAAAGCGCTGTCTTTTATTCTGACTCCGTGGTGAACTTCGTAGCGTTCTTTAAGCCCTCTTAAAATGCTTATGGTGTCCTCGACGCTCGGTTCGTCGGTCATAACGGGTTGAAAACGACGTTCGAGGGCGGGGTCTTTTTCGATATATTTTCGATATTCGTTGATTGTCGTCGCGCCTATGCATCTTATTGCTCCGCGTGCAAGCAAAGGTTTCAGCAGGTTTCCCGCGTCAGTAGAACCTTCCGCCGCGCCCGCTCCGACGACGGTGTGCAATTCGTCGATGAACATTATGATTTCGCCGTTCGAATTTTCGACTTCTTTCAAAACCGCTTTCAGTCGTTCTTCAAACTCTCCGCGGAATTTCGCTCCCGCTATCAACGCTCCGATGTCCAACGATACCAGTTTTGTGTTTTTCAAACTTTCCGGTACGTCGCCCCGAACGATTCTTTGCGCAAGACCTTCTACTATCGCGGTTTTTCCGACCCCGGGTTCGCCTATCAAAACAGGGTTGTTTTTTGTTTTTCTGTTCAAAACCTGAATTATCCGCCGAACTTCTTCGTCTCTGCCGATAACCGGGTCAAGTTTGCCGTTTCGGGCACTTTTTGTCAAGTCCGTCGAATATTTTTCCAACGCGCGATAAGAATTTTCTGCGTCCGCGCTGTCCGATTTTTGGGTTCCTCGAATTTTTTTCATCGCGGACAAAACATTGTTCGAATTTACTCCGAAGCGTTCCAGAAACTCGCACATCGGCTTATTGTCGGTCATTGCGAGCAAAATGTGTTCCGTTCCGATGAATTTGTCCTTCATCATTTGAGCTTTTTTCATCGCATCGTCGAGCAAATATCCCGTTTCGTTCGAAAGGTACAAAGATGCCGAGTTCCCGGGCGTTTGCACCTTCGGGAGTTTGTTTAATTCTTCGTTTAATGCCGATTTAAAGCGCGGGTTGTCCAATTTCAGTTCTTTTAAATAATCTTTTGCCACGCCTTCGGTATCGTTGTTCATCGCGGAAAGTATGTGAACCGGCTCCAGCATAGTATTTCCGTTTGACAACATTATCTGTTGCGCCGCATAAACGATTCCCTTGGCGTAATCGGTGTAATTGTTGAAATCAACCATACTTTCACTCCTTTTTTATCTCTTTTCTCATTGTCATTTTAACCCTGTTTTGCAAAAATCGCATAAAATTTATAATTTATTAAGATTTTGCAACAAAATTCTTCCGGCAAAAGTCGAAATCCTTTTGTTCTCGGTTCTAAGGCGGGTGAAAGGTTTATAAATTTTATCTAAAGAATTGCGGTAAGTATTAAATTGACAACGTATGCTACGAGCCACGCAATTGCACATTGCATAAATACGACCAAAACGGCATAACGCTTTCCGAGCTCGCGGCGAACGGTCGCAATTGCCGCCACGCAGGGCGTATAAAGCAACGAGAATACCAAAAATACGAACGCGCTTTGTTGTGAGAATAAAGTATTAAGCTTGTCGATATCGCCGTTCAAAAGTACCGTCAACGTGCTGACGACGCTTTCTTTCGCCATAAATCCGGTCAAAAATGCTGTTGAAATCCGCCAATCCTCAATTCCGAGCGGCGTAAACAGCGGCGTGATAAAGTTTCCGAGCCCCGCAAGCAGGCTTTGCGACGAATCCGTAACAAGGTTCAGTTTTGCGTCGAAGGTTTGTAAAAACCAAATGATGACGGTTGCGTAAAAAATTATCGTAAAAGCTTTTGTTACAAAGTCTTTCGCCTTTGCGTAAATGAGTCGGTAAACGTTTGAAAAACCCGGCATTCTGTAGTTCGGAAGTTCCATAACGAAGGGCACCGGTTCCCCTCTGAAAACGGTAAATTTCATTATGTACGCAAAAATTATTCCGACCAAAATTCCGATGAGGTACAGCCCGATAATCACTTCGACTTGATTTCTGACGAAAAACGCCGACGTAAAAAGCACGTAAATAGGCAGTTTTGCCGAACAGCTCATAAACGGAGTGAGAAAAATCGTCATTTTTCTGTCGCGTTCCGAAGGCAGTGTTCTTGTTGCCATTATTGCGGGAACCGAGCAGCCGAAGCCTATCAGCATCGGCACGAAGCTTCTGCCCGAAAGCCCGATTTTACGCAGAAGTTTGTCTGTCACAAACGCCACGCGCGCCATATATCCGCTGTCTTCCAGTATCGAAAGGAAGAAAAACAACACCATGATAACGGGCAAAAAGCTCAAAACCGCGCCTACGCCCGCGAAAACACCGTCGATAATCAAAGAGTGAATTACGGGGTTCAGTCCGTACGCCGTGAGAGCGTTGTCCGTAACGTTTGTCACGTAAGCGATTGCGGACTCCGTCAGGTCGGACAAAAACGATCCGAGCGGTCCGAACGTCAGGTAAAAAATTCCCGCCATTATCACGAAAAACATCAACAATGCCGTGTATTTGCCAGTCAAAATTTTGTCGGCGTTCTTTGAAAGTTTGTAACCGAGCGTTTCGTCGGGTTTATAGACAAATTGCGAAGACAGTTTCTCGATAAACGAAAATCGCATATCGGCAAGCGCAACCGTAGTGTCGTAGCCCCTTTCGCGCTCCATCTGTGAAATCAGGTCGTTGAGAGTGTTGATATCTTTTTTCGACAAATCCAAAGATTTTAAAATCAGCGAATCTCGCTCGACAAGCTTTGTTGCGGCAAATCTGACCGGAATTTTCGCTTCTTCCGCTTTGTCCTCGATAAGGTGAATTATCGAGTGAATGCACCTGTGAACCGCCCCCCTGCTGCCGGCTTCGGGTTCGCAAAAGTCTATTCTCTTCGGATATTCGCGGTATTCCGCCACGTTCAGCGCGTGCTCGATTAATTCTTCGATACCTTCGTTTCGCGATGCCGAAATCGGAATGACCGGCACGCCGAGCTCCGCTTCGATTCCGTTGACGTCAATGCTTCCGCCGCTGTTGTAAACTTCGTCCATCATGTTCAGCGCGATTACCATCGGAACGTTCAGTTCTATCAGTTGCATCGTCAAAAGCAAGTTCCGCTCGATATTCGTCGCGTCGATAATGTTTATTATGCCGTCGGGCTTTTCGTTCAATATAAAATTTCTTGTCACGATTTCTTCGTTGCTGTAAGGCGACAACGAATAAATCCCGGGTAAGTCCGTAATGGTAACGTTTTTGTGGTGTTCCAGAGTTCCGTACGTTCTGTCGACCGTCACCCCCGGAAAATTTCCGACCCTCTGATTCGAGCCCGTCAATTTGTTGAAAAGAGTCGTCTTTCCGCAGTTTTGATTGCCCGCAAGCGCAAACATAAGGCTTCTTTTCGGGCTGACATGTTTGCGGGTTATATAAGTTTGAGTTTCGCCCTTTTGTGAGTGGGAGGTTTCCTTGAAAACAGTGTTTTTGCGCGGTCTCGCGTCGGTTTTGTGAATATTTTTTATTTTTATTTTCGACGCGTCGGCTTTCCGAAGAGTCAGTTCGTACCCTCTGAGCCTTATTTCAAGCGGGTCTCCCATAGGCGCGGATTTTATCAGAGAAACTTCAACCCCCGGAATCAATCCCATGTCGAGAATGTGCTGCCGAAGAGCTTTGTTTTCGCATTCTACGGCTTCTATCACCGCGTCCTTGCCCGGACGCAGCATATCCAGAGTGATTTTTCTTCTCGTTAAATCCATAGTTTTTCCGACAACATTATAATTCAAAAAAAATAAAGTTTATCGTTTTTGCGTTTTCTTAATCGTTTTGCGTAATAAATCTTAATATTTTACAAGGGTTTCCGACAGCAAGCGCGTTTTCGGGAATGTCTTCGGTAACGACGCTTCCCGCTCCGATAACGGCATTTTTGCCTATCGTTACGCCGGCAAGCACCGCGACGTTGCCGCCGAACCATACGTTATCGCCGACTTTTATCGGTTTTGCGTATTCCAACCCTTTAATGCGGGTTTTTGCGTCAAGAGGGTGTTCCGCCGTGTAAAATCCGCAGTTCGGACCGACAAAAACGTTGTCGCCGAACTCTACGGATGCGGGGTCCAAAATCACGAGATTGTGGTTTGCGTAGAAGTTCTCACCGATTTTGACGTTGTATCCGTAGTCGCAGAAAAAGTTTTGTTCGATTAAAAATTCTTTGCCTGTTTTGCCCAAAATTTGTTTCATTATTGCTTTTCGCTCGTCGAGCAGCTCGGGTGACGTGCGGTTGTACTTTTGACACAATTCTTTACATTTTTGCCTTTCGAGGAATAAATTTTCGTCTTTACAGGCGTCGTACAAAAGTCCCGCGTTCATTTTTTCTTTTTCGTTCATCGGCGGCTCTCCGCTGCTGCAAACAGGTTTGTTACGTCGGAGGGTGCTTCAAAAAAATACTTCACGTCGGGGTCGGGCGTTTCGGCTTTGTGAAGGAACGCAAAGTCAACGCCTGCGGCTTTTGCACAGTTTTTGTCGTGTACGCTGTCGCCGATGAAAATCGAATTTTCCTTGGTTGCGCCGGATTTTTCGAGGTATTTCAGAAGCGGCGCGGGATCGGGTTTATGTTTTGAGGTGTCGTCGGCGCAAATTATTGTAGAAAAGTACTTTCCGACTTTTTCGAACGGAAAAGTATCTTTCATTTCCGAGTGCGTCTGCGAAGTAACTATTCCTATCGTAAAGCCCGAATTATAAAGACTTTCGAGCATTTTTTCGGTTCCGTCGAAAAGTTTTATCGTGTGTTTAAGGTCAAGCTTTTTTTTGTTCCAAATTTTGATTGCTTCGGGAATATTTTCGACGTTGTATTTTTCGAGCGCGTATTCGCCGGTTGTGCCGACAACGATTTTTTCGTCCGGTTCGATTTTTTGCCCCGTAAGCTCGAGCAGCGTGTCTTTCAGCGATTGAAAAATCGAAAACCTTGTGTCGAGCAGCGTTCCGTCGACGTCAAAAATTATATGTTTGTACATTTTTCTTTCTCCCTGATGTCGTCGAAAAATTTTATCGGTCTGCAAGGGTTGCCGACCGCAACGCAATTTGGCGGAATATCTTTTGTTACGACGCTTCCCGCTCCGATGACGCTGTTTTTGCCGATTGTCACGCCGGGCAAAATTATTACGCCGCCTCCCGTCCAAACGCTGTCTTCAATGGTTACGGGTGCCGCGCAGGTGTTGAAAAATATTTTGCCGTCGTCGGTGTTTTCTTCCAAAGTTCTTTCTTCGGGCAAAATCGGGTGAAAGGCAGTGTATATCTGCAAGTTCGGGGCGATTAGCACTTTGTTTCCTATCGTGATTTTTTCGTTGTCGATGAGTGTGCAATTCGCCCCCATAACGACGTCGTCGCCGATGAAGGTATTTTTGCCGAAATCGCAATGAATTTTTGTGTCGATCGCAACGTTTTTGCCTACCGAGCCGAAAAGTTTTTTCAAAATTTCATATTTTTTTTCGTGGTCGTTGTGGTCGAGAAAAAAATATTCTTTTGTCAATTTTCGAGCTTCGGCGCGTGTTTTGACCATTTCGTCGGTTAAAGTTTCGATGTAATCATATTTTTTCAAGTTACACCTCGTTTTTTCGGATGATATCACGTTTTTTTTATGAAGACAAGTAAATTTGTTTAAGGACGAAAATGTCGTTTTCGCTCGGGAAAGCGACGTTTTTTGCATGCGGAACGTACATTGCGTCGTCGATTTCGACTCCGTGTCCGAGTCCGAGGGCGTGACCGAGTTCGTGAAGCATTGCCGAAAAAATGCTCTCGTCGGTGACGGTTTTGGGCGAAAGAGGGTTCTCCAGCCCTATTTCTATTGTGATTTTGCGGAATTCGTCGTCGACGATTCCTTTGTATTTGCACATTCCTTCGAAAACTCTGCCGACTTTTGTCCAGGTTACGCAAACGTCGGCGTGCGGGGTCGAAACCGTTGTAAATATTATATTTATGTGATTTTTGCGTAAGACTTCGTTCCAGACGGAAACGGCGCGTTCGAGTTGGTGTTTTCTGAAATCTTTGTTCGGATAATTGCACGGGATTTCGGCGACAAAGACCGTTATTTCGGCTTTTTTCCACCTGCAAAGTTTGCCGTTGAGTTTTGATTGAGCTATGTAAAAATTAATTTTCGGTGAAAGCATTTTTTAGTCCGGATACGCTATTTTTCCTAATATTACGGCTTTTTCGGCTCCCGTGCAAGAAGGTACGTTCGATGGTTTTTTCAAAAACGTATATTTTCCGATTAGGGCGAAAGCCGCGGCTTCTTTGAGTTTATCGGGAACGTTGAAATCGGCGTGCGTTTTGACGGGAATTTTGCCGAAATATTGTTGCAAAAGGCTCGTCAAAGTCGGGTTCAGGGCTCCTCCTCCGCCGATGACGACGCATTCGGGGGTGACTTTGTCGAAAACGAAATTTTTATAAGAGTCGAAAATCGTTTTTGCGGTCAGTTCCGTGGCGGTTTTGACGATGTCCGCCGGGTTTTTCGGTGCAAATTCGAGCATTTTTCCCGCGTATTCGTCGTTGAAAAGCTCTCGCCCCGTGGATTTCGGCGGTTTTTTGGCGTAATACGGTTCTTCCGAAAGTTTTTGCAGAAATTTTTCGTCGGTTTTGCCCGAAGCCGCTATTTTGCCGTCTTTATCGAAGGGTATTTCGTAAAATTTCTTTACATAATAATCAATCAGCATATTTCCCGGCGCGTTGTCGAATGCGAAGGTTTCAAAATCGGGAGAAAGCACCGTTACGTTTGAAATTCCTCCGATATTTTGGATACATCTCGGGTTTTTTCGTCCGAAGATTATTTCGTCGGCAAACGGCACGAGCGGCGCGCCTTGACCTTTTGCGGCGATGTCTTTGGGTCGAAAATCTCCGATTGTCAAAATTCCCGTTTTGTACGCGATTACCGAAATATCTCCGATTTGCAAAGTTGAGCCGGTTTTGAGCCCTCCGAGTTCAACCGGGTCGGGCATGTGGAAAATCGTTTGTCCGTGGGAAGAGATAAAATCCACGTTTTGAGGCGAAGTTTTTGCTTTTTGAAGCAATTTGTCGGCGCAAAGCGCGAAATGTTCTCCGACCAAAAAGTTCAGAGCGCAAACTTCTTTCACGGAGGCTTTGTTAAGTGCCGCTTTCATCACGGCATTACGGAGTTCGGGAGGATATTCGAGCGAATACGAGTCGACGATTTCAAACGTATCGTCGTCGAAAACCTTTATCAGACAAGCGTCCGTACCGTCCATCGAGGTTCCGGACATCATCGAAATTATTTGCAAAAAATCTTTTTTCATAAAGAAATGATACAATTTTTTTTTAAATGCAAAAAAAAATTAAAATTTCTTAGCATTTGTGGTTGAATTATTAAAGATTTTTTTTGGAATGCCGATAAAACGTCATGTATTAACGAAAAACGGGACTGAAAATGAGCGATTTAAGTATTTCCAACATTTCTTCGGCAAACGTAATGAAAAGCATGTTGTCGAACACAAAATTTACGCAACCGACGGAAGAAGAAAAAGACTCGATTTTAAAAGAGCTTGAAGAAGCCGATTCTTCCGTAACTTTAACCGACGAGGACGATTTCGAAGAAGAAACGGATGTTTCGACGGGCAACAATCCGTTAAAGACTCTTACTCAAACGCTTGCGGGGATTTTTTCTTCGACGGACAAGCCTTCGGAAACAAAAACTTCGGGCGAAATAAAGGATTTCGACGTTTCGAAAAGTCCCGTATCTTCACCGACTTTGTTCCAAAATCTGGAGGTTTACGCGGAAAAAACAATGGAAAGTCGCGAGCGTTCGGAAAGTTCGAAGAATGCGTCGCAGGAGTATGCGGACGCGGCAGCCGGTGACGAAACCGATTTTGCGGCGAAAAAAGAGGCTAAAGCCAACGCGAAAGCCGAACTCGAAAAGGCATCCGCCGAGTCGGAAACCGCAGGTACGATTTTGGGAAATATGGAATCGATAAATTCTTCGGCGATGAACAAAGCGATGAAAACTCTGTTTTCGGGCGGGGTTGAAGACGCGAAAAATTCTGTCTCCGCGGCGGAAGACGCAGTCGCGAAAATTAACGAAAATATTGCGGCGATAGATACTTCGATAAAAAAATACATAACGGGGCTCGGAAACGACGTCGCGAAAATCGCGAATGACCTTGCGAACGGTGCGACCGAAGCGATGAAAGAGTGCGAAAATTCCAAATCCGCTACCGATCTTCAAACCGTTGCGGACGCTATAGGTTCTCTTAACGAGACTATCGAAGATTTCAAAACCAAGTCCGAAACTTCGAAGTCAAAAGTCGATCTGCTCAAGTCTTTGATGGAGCAGGAAGGCGAAGACGGCGAGTATTACAAGCTTTTGAACGCTATGTACTCTACTGCTCAAACGGCGGACGCTACTTCGGACAACGTACTGGAGTCCGTGACTACGTTTGCGAAGAACGTTCAGTCGCACTACGATTATTGTTTGAACTACATCAATCAGTTCGAAGACCTGAAAACTTCTTTTGTCGAAACTATCGGAAGCAACGTAAGTTCGGAAGATTCGTCCGTCATAGAGTACGGCAAAAATCTGCAGGACAAGTCGGACGAACTTCAAAAATTGTACGACGAATATTCTTCGAAGAGTTGGATAACAAAGGAAGAAAAGGAAAAGCTGACGGAAACCGCAAACGAAATTTTGAACGCCGTAAAAGAGATACAAATCGATGCGGAAAGCAAGAAAGAGACGGTTGTCGAGTTTGCGAAAGAGCACTTTACGGAGGCTTACGAAAAGTATTACGGGGGAAAGGCACTGGAAAAGACGGTTGAGGACATTACGGAGTTCATGACGACTCAACTCGAAAAGACGAAGGGCATTTTAGACGGAGTTTTGGAACTCACGCAAAAAATCGAAGACCTGAAAGAATTCACGCCTGCAACGTGTTTGAAGGATTTCTGCCCGTTCATCGACCGGCCGAATATGTCTTATACGAACATCGTAAACAGCGGATACAACTTCGTGATAATGAACACCGACGGCGTATACCTTGCGTTTGCGGAAAAATCGGACGATTACTCCGACGCGATAAGAGTTGCGATGGTTTTGGCTCAACAAGACGGCGCGGATGTTTCTTCGATGACCGACGACGACAAGCTTGCAGCTGCGAAGAAGTACATCGAAAACGGAAAAATTCAGCTTCTGACCGACGAAGATCCCGATTACGAAAGCGTTCAACTCGGATTGGCTCAAGGAAACTTTAAGTCATATATTCAAGATACGGCAACCCTGAAATTGACCGAAGTGACGGATTATTCGTCCTTGACGGTTAAGGATTCCGACAGTACCGAAGAACCCGATGATTCCGATGACACGAAAACCGACGAAAAATCTTCTTTGTACCTGAAAAACGCCGCGGGAGAAGAGGGGCCGCTGAGTTATGAAGGGTTGATGTCCCAAACGACGACGGGTAAACTTTTGGTCGTAAACGTAGACGGAGCGGCTGTTGCACCTTCGATAACCGAAAACGAAGTCGGAGATAAGGACATTACCGCGGTTTGGGCAATCGTGACCGAGCTTGCAAACGTTGAGGGCGGCGAGGAAGCGACCCGCGTGAATACCGCAACGTCGCTTGAGGATTGCGAAGCGATAATTCAGGAATATGTTGAAGCCGGAAAACTTGTGTTGGCGGACAATTTGGACGATAACGACGCGTTTGCGGCGGGGCTTCAAAACGGCGAATATCGTTTGTATGAGCTTGTTTCGGATGACGAAAGCGTTATGAAATATGAAGAACGTTCGCTCGAAGACTTGTCTGATTTGATAGTTTCGAAAACCGAAACCGCGGACGATGCGAACGGAGCCGACGAAAGCGGCGCCACGGGCGGAGAAACGACCAATGAACCCGGAGAAACGGACTCAACGGACGAACCTTCGACCTCCGACACTACCGAAAACGGCACTACGGGCGGAGAAACGACCAATGAACCCGGAGAAACGGGCGCAACGGATGAACCTTCGACCTCCGACACTACCGAAAACGGCACCACGGACGGCGAAACGACCAATGAACCCGGAGAAACGGGCGCAACGGATGAACCTTCGACCTCGGATATCGACGAAAGCGGCACTACCGAAGGAGAAACGACCCAAAATATTGCGTCATCGGATGCCGACTCCGCAGATTCGGGCATGAGCGAAGAAGAAGCAGCTTCCCTTGAAAACCGTATAAACGCTTACGTTGCGGCGGGCGGTACCTTCCCGATTCCCGAAACCGCCACGGAGTTCTCTCAAGCGGAAATCGAAGAACTGAACGATTTGTTCAACTCCGGTTACCTGTCCTGATTTATAACGCCCCCTTACGGGGCACACTTCCCCGGACAGCCGTGCGTTCGGATTCGATGATTCGAAACGTAGCGGGTGGCGGGGATTTTGCCCCGATTTCCCTCGCGGGTCGGGCATGGCTTATGCAAACGAAATCGAAATTTTAAAATGGCACAACTCGGTTGTCAAAGAATATTTATTATGGGGGATATCAAGGCTCTTTTATTGTGTTTTGACGCAGTGTAAATTTTTGTAAAAGCATTGCTTTAAATAAATATTTTTACGTTATAATTCTCGGAAAACGGGAATATAACAAATACGGACGCGGATATTAAAAAGGGGGTATTTGATGGCAAATTCTAAAAAATGTTTTACACATGAGCCGGGCATGTCACTGACGGAAGTCATCATTGCGATGCTTGTAATAGGCGTGATTTGCGCGATTTTGATACCTTTGTTTAAAGGGCTTTTTTACGATAAACAAGAGTTTAAAACAAAGTCGTTGAAGGCTTATCAAGGCGTCAATCAGGTGTTGTTGATGAATAAAACTCAGCACGGGCAGGCGCTTTCGCCGTGGAAAAACCAAGGCATCGAGTGGGTCAAGGACAATTTTTCGGCAATGAACGTCGTTAAATATCTTGACGAATCCGAGTGCTCGAATTTGTTTGTTGAAGCCGAAGACGACGTGAGAATGTGCTTTTTGAACCGAGACGGAATGGTATACGGATTTGTTGTCGACGGAGACGAGCAGGGCAATGTTTCGTCGAATCTTTACATCGACGTGAACGCGAAAAAGTCGCCGAACGAGCTTACTACAAAGAAATCCGACCCTCGCGATCAATGGATGATGAAATACGACCAAACAAAAGGTCGTTACGAATTTGTGCTCGATAAACCCGAAGCGCCGGAAAACGGACCGGGGTGTGAGCCGGGGACTTACGTAATCAACGGTAAATGCGCGAAATGCCCGAGCGGAAAGACTTACAACGCTTACGAGAAAAAATGCGAAGATCCTTCGAACGACCCGACAAAGTGCGAAGAGCAAGGCGGGGTAATGGTTGACGGCAAATGTATGATATGCAAAACCGGGACAAAATACGATTCCGAAAAGAAGTTGTGTGTTTCGACGGGAGAATGTCAAGACGGCGAAACCCAACAAACGGGCGGAATATGTATGTGCGAAGGCGAACAGACCGACGACGGTTGCATGCTTTGCCCGAACGGCTATACCTACAACGAAGACCAAGACAAATGTATGCCGGGCTCGAATACCTGTGAAGAAGGCTTTTCTTACAACTCATCGACCGGACTTTGCGAAAAACCGAAATCACCCTGTGATTATGACGAACAATGCGGATGTGCAAAAATTCCCAACCAAGGCAACAACTCGTCTAAAGGCTTTAAAGATAACGATTGTTATTGTTCCAGCACATATAAATGCACATATCCTAACGGAGGTTGGACCGAATATTTTTGCGGCAAACCGAAAAATATTTATGCCTACCAAATAAATAATGAGGATAGAAAGAAAATTAAAAGCGGTAGGGTATTCCTAGAAGGCAATGCAACTTGGAATTATACCGATTGCCGAATATATGGATATTCAAAATCCACTTACTGTCCGAATGATCCCGATTCGATGCAGAGTTATTACGAGGTTGAATGGCCTTGTAAAGGTAGGACGTATAACAGTAGTGAAAAAGAGATATACTTTTGCGAAAATGAGGGTTTTTCATGCAAAGGCCGTCGGAAAATCTATGAAAAAATTTCTTATGCAGGTAATACGAAAACATCAAACATTTCAGGAAAGTCATATTACGCAAGCAGTTGTTATGTAGCTGCAACACAAAGTTACAATTCGACAGAGGCTAGTTATTTTGCAGACGACAAAAGTTGGACTTGTGAACGGAAAAACTACTATTCAACGACCAAGTTGTGTAGCGGAGACCCTCGCGGAGGAGGTTGTAATACCTGGACGACAGGTCATCCCGATTATAATCCGATATCTTTTTATTATGATAGAACTGATATATACACAAGAAACAACGCTCCGCCATCGTATATGTATATTGCAAGTAACGGCGGAATTTGCGGTTCGGCATCATGTGGAGCAAATACGGCAAGCGATGCTCCCGGATGGGGAGTCGATGATACCGCCCCTGCATGTCCCTCTTGGGCAAAGTAGAATTGAAACGATTCGATAAACATAATATAAAGAAAGCCACGAATGTTTTTCGCGGCTTTCCCGTTTAAAGTAACGCCGAAATCAAAATCCCTCAGAGTATTATGTTTTTTCACGTCCGCCTTTCAAAATAAGCGTAGCAGGTAGGTTGGGGTTTCACCCCAACTTTTCTTAAAGAATCGGCATATTTCGGGCAAACGAAGCAGTTCATTGCGGTAAAATCCTTGAACCCCGCAGCCCGGCGGATTACGAATTTCGACCTGTTTCGAACAAACGGAGTTGTTCAAAGCAATGTGAAATTTTTCAAATTTGAAAAATCTCGAAGAGTTTTGTTTTACATTATTGTTGATTAACAATCGAAAGATTTTTGTCTTCACCGAAAAAGTCGTTGGGGTGGAAACCCCAACCTACAATGCTACATTACTTTTCAAAATTCGTTTAAATCTTTAAATAAATCCGACTTAGTAACACTTGGCGTTTGAACGAGCGTGAGGTTGTTTAGCCGTTCCACGTTACCGGAAGCGAAGTTCGAATGGTTAGTGTTACTGACGTTAACGGGAGTTTTTCTTTTTTGGTTCGTTTTTTCTTTTTGCCTCCGAACAAAAAGAAAAAATGAACAAGAAAGTTTCGGACGTCCGCCTCTCAAAAAAGCGAATGGAATCTTATGTCGGGCAAAGCCCGACTGAAACGAAAGGTTTGTCAGGCATTGCCTGACCTACAATGTTCGGTTTTTTGATATAACGTACAGCTTCGCCTGCCCGCGCTATGCTGCAATGAACGGTTCGTTGGGGTGGAAACCCCAACCTACAATGCTTTAAAAAACCATGCCCGGAGCATGGGTAAACCCTTTTGAACTTGACAAAAGCATTCAAAAAAACGACAAAACTTTCCGAAAATGATGATGAACCATTGCGAAAAGTTAGGAAATATGAAGAAATGTTGCGTAAATCGCCGTAAAACGCCAATGTAAACTTTTGTAAATTTGAATTTAAAATCGTCGAAACCCGTGCTGTAATGCCCTTAGGATAGGATAGGATAGGATAGGATAGGGACAATTTTTATTTTTTCGATGTTTTTATAAAAGTGTGAAAAAGTAAAAGGAGCGAAAAATGTCTGTATCGTTTAATCAACCGAGTCAATATCCCGTGAGCGCATTGAACGTAAAACCGGCACAAAAGCCCGACGAAGCCGCAAAAGCGTCGTTTAAGGCAAATTCGAAAGCAGATGAACGTCTGAAATATCACGACGCGTTGTGTACCGGAATTCCGGCTGTGACGCTTGGGAGTATTGCAGGACTTATAACGGGAGAATTATCCGGAAAGGGGCTGAAAACAACGCTTATAAGCGGCTTAATCGGAGCTGTGGTTTTGGGCGGTGGAATAACGGCTCTGATTTGTTCTTCCAAAAACAAATCTGCTGTACCCGAAAACCAAAAACTCGATGCAAAAGTTTAGAGATTTAACTCCGACACCGCCCGACGAAACATATATCGGGGTATGTTTTGTTTTTACTTTCTCACTTCCCTACATGTTGCCGTAACAGCCGTGCGGTTCGATTTTCTCATGGATTATCTGCCGCCGATTCCGCTGCGTCCCGTTTGCATATAAGGTGCAAGTTGGTTTTTCAGCTGTTCCGAAACTTCCGAAAATTCTTCCGAATAATCTTCGTCTTCATCGTTTGCCCGTTGAGCGTTTTTCTCCTGCAAAAGCCGTATTTTGTCTTGTTCCGCGTCATATTCGGGGTCGGTTGCAGGGAAGACTTTATGTTTTACTTTTTCGAACCTTGTTTTCAGCTTATCGAAGCCTTTATTCTTGTTGCCCAAAGTATCGGGGTTGTTGACGGAGGCTTTTTCAAATTCGATATCCATGTCTTTTGTACCGAGCATCATCGAAAAATACAGCGCGGTCGTTTGTCTGAAAGCATCGTAACCAAGCGTAAATTTTGCCGATTCAGGACCGACGCTGACCAAAAACATGTTTTCCTGAAGCATATCGTTGGTTTTTGCGTTCGGCAGACCGTTGTTGGCTCTCGGGTCGACGTAAGAATTTCTGCCTCCGAGCGCGAGCGACACGAGGTAGCCGAGCGTCAAATATTTGTTGATTCGCAACGTTTCGACGATTTGTACGTTTGATTTTCCGTAATAGTAATCGTCAAACGCGAACGGAGTTTGTCCACCGACAGCCGTTTGATAATAAACCAAACTTTGGTTCCAGTTTTTGTACGAGGTCGACAAAATCGGTCCGAGTCGCGCGAGAGCAAAAGTATCTCCGCTTGTGTACTGAGCCACGGACGTTTGCCCTATAAGTCCGAGTTCCGCGTTAAAAGTTCCCCGCGAGTTCGTATACGAAAACAGCGGTCGTTGAGACTGTGTCATCCACCGCAATCTGCCTTCGCCCTGAGACATTCTTTCGTAATCCGAATAATACCCCGCCTGGATTTGGTGTCTGAATTTCATTCCCAAATCTTCGATGAAATAACTGTCGTCATAGACCAGTTCCGCCGAGTACATCGGGCGTCTGAACCCCATAAACCATTGCGAAGTGTACATATTTTGCGAATATCTTAAATCAAGTTTATCGGTCAGCCTTTGGTAACCTTGCAGCAAAAACTTGTTTTCCGCGCTTCCGTACGCCATTCGCGTGTAGTTCGATTTATTGTGAATTGTCGCAATTCCGCCTATTCCGAACTTCCCTTCGTCCTGAGAATATATCGCAATCGGCGAAAGTTTCAGCACCGTAGACAGCGGTAAATCCAGCAAAACCGAAGGTCCCGCGTACATTCCGACGTTTGCCATATTTCCGAATTCCGGAATGTTTGTCTCGAACGTCGTTTGCTCTTTGTCCGTTGCGATTTTGAACGACGGTACTGTTGCAAGTTTGAATTTCTTGTAATAAATGCTTGCGTGGCGCAAAGTTATCATGTTGTGACCCTCTTTGGAGTCGACGTCGATATGTTTTGCTTTAATTCTTATTTTACCCGGCGTTTCCTTCTCTTTGAACATATCCCCGAAATCGATTTGTCCCGGGTTTATCATGTTCGTGAAGTTCGTACTGCCCATCATCAGTCGGCGGTCTTCCGCGATGTTCATCACCCCGTCGTATTGCTCGATTTTGTCGGGGTAAACGTACGCTTCGTCCGCTTTGATTTTTACCGCGTAATTCGATATGTTCGGCTTTTGAATCCAGCCGTGCGCGGTGTTCATGTCTATATTGATGAAGTCGCCCGTCGTGACGTTACCGCCCTTCACGATTTTTACGTTATCGTAAGCACGAACGGAGTTGATGTCGTGGTTGAAAATTATTTTGTCCGCGTATAAAATAAAATCTTCGCCTTTTATCTCAAGTTTTGCGTGTCCGACCGACTCAACTTCGTTTCTTTCGGGATAATAATCCGTCGTGTCGGAAGTCAAAATCATTTGAGAAGGCTCTTTTTCGGCACTTTCGGATTTTGCGTTCTTCGCGCTTTTCGATTTTTTTCGGAATTTTTTTAAAAACTTTTTATCCTTCGGATCGGGCGACATTTCGTCTCCGCCGCCGTAATAACCGTCATCTTCGCCCGCTTCGACGCTTCCCGTAAGCTCCGGCGCTTTTACTCTTATCTCAAACCCGTCTTTCCGATAAAATTTTTCCGTCTTCCTGAGCTTTTTGATAAAATCTTCGTCCGTCAAAATTTCGTCGTCGGTTACTTTTGTCAAAGTTTTTTCTTTTTCGACGGTTTTGGCTTCGTCCTTTACACGCTTTTTAAATAATCGTACTTTCTTCGGCTCGATTTGCATATCGGGTGATTTTTCGTAAACGGTGTTCATCAAATAATCGGGCGTAACTTCAGCCGCCGACGCCGCCGTGCCGAGCAATATAAATAACGAAATTATTCGAAGTATCGATTTTTTCACTTTGTGCTTCCTCCGGAGCCCTAATACGCCAACGGATTTGTCGGTTTTCCGTTTATCCGAACCTCATAATGACAATGCGGTCCCGTCGAATATCCTGTCGAGCCGACATACCCGATAACCTGCCCCTTGCTTACGTTTTGACCGTTGCTTACCGCTATCCGCGATTGGTGTGCGTACAACGTCGTTATTGATTGCGATTTTATTCGCCCGTGGTCGATGATTACGACTTTCCCGTATCCGCCGTACCAGCCCGTATATATAACTTTCCCGGAGTTCGCCGCCCGAATTGCCGCTCCGTACGGAGCCCCTATGTCAATTCCCGAGTGGAATATTCTGCTCTTGAATATCGGGTGCGTCCGCCATCCGAAGCTCGACGTTATCGGACCCGGCGTCGGTCTCGAAAATCCGCCCGTGGGTGCCGCAACCTTCGTACTCTTCGTGTTCCGAGAAATCATTCGCTCGATTATTTGCGATTGACGAGCCAATTCCCGTTCCGACCGCTCGTATGTCGCTCTGTCCGTTTGCAGCTTCTTTATCATTGCCTTGTTGCTGCTTATGGCGTCTTCAATTCTCGCTTTTCTCGAATTTATATCATCTATCGTACTTGCCAAAAGTACTTTTTCCTGCTCGAGTCTGGCTTTCAACGCGCTGATTCTGCGCGCTTTTTCTCGTGCCGTCGCGATTTTCACCTTGTCGTTTTTGGCAATTCTGTTTTGGTAGTACATTCTGTCAAGAAACGTATTAAAGTCGTCCGCGGACAAAACCATTGCGAAC
This sequence comes from uncultured Candidatus Melainabacteria bacterium, assembly GCA_934718085.1. GTDB lineage: Bacteria > Cyanobacteriota > Vampirovibrionia > Gastranaerophilales > Gastranaerophilaceae > CAKUZL01. The sequence continues at coordinate 17,672 of CAKUZL010000008.1, read as the reverse complement.
ATTCCGATTTTTTCTTTCTTATAAATCTGACGTATCCGTTGTTTTGCCTGATATTCCGTCTCCGCATAAGCACTTTGCGCCGCTTTCAGTTCGTTTTCGGTTTTCAGCAAATTGTCTTTCGTTGCCGAATACCTGCTTTGAGACGCCGCAAGGTCTTTTTCGTTATCCTCGAGCTTTTGCTGATTTTTGTACATTTTGTCCGTTTCGCGGTTTTCGAGTATTTTAAGCTTAAAGATTTTCGCTTTGGTTTCGCGGCGTTTTTTGGCTATTGTCGCGGCATTGTACGAAAACGACGGCATCGCAAACGTCACGAACACCGTTATTATCATCAACCACGAAAATATCGATTTTACACTCTTTTTCATACTTCGGACGGATTACCGCTTACTTTGTCGCCGCCAAAACGCTATAAAGCACGGGTCCTATCGTCCACGCGATAAAGCACAATCCGAGAAAAAGTATTATATATTTTTTATTTTGTCTGAAAAACTCCATACGTCCCCCCTTGGTAGTATACCTGTTATTTTACACCGAAAAAAAATATCCCGCAAACTTTTAACGGTTTTTTTCTTACATCTTTGCGGAATATTTACAAAAATTCAACATTCTCTCTCAATCCCTTTAAAATCAAGCTTTTTTGAGTTTACCAAAATTTCGTTTTCGGTCACGATTATGTCGCATCGTATGTCGTGCGGTTCTTCCAAAACGCTCGAAATCAAATGTTTTTGAGGAATAAGCACGATTTTCGTTCCTTTTGAATTTTTCAAATATTTGTCGTAAAATCCTCCGCCGTAACCGAGTCGGTAAAAATTTTTGTCCGCGGCAAGCGCAGGAACGATGACGACGTCGCTTTCTCCGAGAATATACTCCTCCGCGCTTTCGGGCTCCGGAATTTTGAACGCGCCCGTAACAAGCTTTTTTTCCTCAAACTTGACGGCAATCATTTTTCCGTCGACGATTTTCGGAATATAAACGGATTTTCCGTTTTCGCTTAAAATTTTTTGCGTCCGAATTTCATCTCCCGTCGAATAATACGTGAAAATATTTTCCGCGTTTGCGTATTGCGGAATTTTACACAAATTTTCATATATTTTTTCACTTATTTTGTCGATTTCAAGGTTTTTGCGCGAATTTTTGAAATATTTTCGAAGTTCGTTTTTATTTTTTATGTTCATTATCGGGTTCAAAAACTTTTTTGTTGTAGTCGAAAAGCGGCTTCCTTAAAGGAAACCGCTTTTTTATCGAATTTTTACTATTTGATGTTTGCGTAAGTCCATGCTTCGTAATTCGGGTTTGTTTGAATTTCGAAGTTGTTGTCCAATCCGCCTTCTTTGGGATCTTCGTGCGCGATGGGCTTGTACAGTCTGTTGTAGTACTCGATAACCATTCTGTCGGAGTTGAAGTAAGCTTCCGATGTTCTGATTGCCTGACGCATAAGTCTTGCCCATTGAAGTTTTTTGTCGTAATAAGTCGGGATTATTTGCTTTTCAATGATGTTCATTATGCATTCGTAATCCTTCTTATGACGTTCTTCCCAAGGAATTTCGTCGTCCAATCCGGGGTATTCGACCGTGTAACCGTTGATTCCCGGGAACGTTCCTTCCACCGCCCATCCGTCGTATATCGAAAGGTGCAGCGCGCCGTTCATGTTTGCGGACATGCCCGAAGTTCCCGATGCTTCGAACGGTCTCAACGGAGTGTTGAGCCATACGTCAGTACATTTTTTCAATTTCGCGCTGAGGTCGAGTTCGTATCCGGGCAGAATTGCAACGTTTTTCATAGTTCTCGATTGATGCAAAATCTTGTCGAACATTTCTCTTCCCATAACGTCATCGGGGTGGAATTTACCCGCAAAAATAAGTTGAATTTTGTTTTCGTTCAAAAGTTTCGTGATTCTGTCCATATCCATGAACAACAACCATGCCCGTTTGTAGTCGGCAAATCTTCTTGCCCAGGTGATGGTTAAAACATCGGGGTCAAATCTTTTACCCGTTTGGTTTGCGACGTATTTGAAAATCTTGGTTTTCAAATCTCTTTTAGCCGCCAACAAGTCTTGAAGCGATTTTGCTTCGGCGATTTTTTTGTCTTGCCAGTAATGAACATTTACCGCGTTGGTAATTGCTCTTATCGGGCATCTTCCGTCGACCCATTCCCACATTTTGTTTGCAACGAGTCCGTGAAGTTGCGATACCGCGTTTGCGAGTCTGCTCATGCGAAGTGCCGCAACCGTAAGTGAGAAATGTTCTCCGCCGAGTTCGACGGCTCTTTCTCTCGAGCAACCCGCGAAAAATCCGCCGTCTTTCAACGTGTCGACCCAGTGTACTTCGTTTCCTGCCGCAACGGGGGTGTGCGTCGTAAACACGGTTCTTTTCTTAACTTGTTCCAAATCGCCGTTGTATTGTCTCAACAATTCGAACGCCGCGGGGAGTGCGTGACCTTCGTTCAAGTGGATGCAATCGAATTTTTCTCCGATTGCCTGCAAGAGCCTTATACCCGCTACACCCAAAACGGTTTCTTGAGCTATTCTTATTCTTTCGTCGCCGTCATAAAGCTTATGGGTTATTCTTCTTGCCCATTCCGAGTTTTCGGGAACATCGGTTGTCAAAAGATATATCGGGCATGTTCCGAAGAGTTCCGGATCAACCTTGAACGCTTTTACTTTAACGTTTTCGCCGAATATCGTAATATCGACCGTTGCCGACACGGGGGTCAAAAAGTCGTAATATTTACGAATATATGCGACTTCGACGTTTCCTTCCTGACTGATTCGTTGATCGTAATATCCGTAAGACCAAAGTATCGATACCCCGACCATCGGCATTTGAAGGTATCCTGCCGATTGCATGTGCGAGCCCGCCAAAAATCCGAGTCCGCCCGAATATATAGCCAAAGACTGGTCTATTGCCATTTCCATTGAAAAATATGCTACGTTGGGTAATGTCATTTTTTCCTCATTTCAATTTGTACAATGTTTCAACATACAAAAGTATATCACAAACATTTTTTATGTCTTTATTTTTTTTGGAATTTTTGCAATACTCTGTCACAACAAGGCTTTCGGATTTCAAGTTTTACGAATTTTTTATATTTTTTCAAATTGTGACTTTTTTCTCTTCTTCCGGTAAAATATTTTCAAAAGGATTTTTAACCATGGGCTTTTTCGATTTTTTAAAAGACACTCCCTCGGGTGAACCCTCCGAAGAAGATTTGCGAAACGAGCTTCGCGAAACTCTTCGAACCACTCTCGGTGCGCATCGTTTCACCGAAATGGAAATCAAAGAAGTTCAAAACGTAATCGATATTGCCGAAGCGGAAGTTCAAATTCTCAAAGACTCTCTGGTTCAGGTGAAACTCACCAATCCCGCGCCCGAAGCCGCAATTTTGCGCATCAAAGAAGAGGTCGAACTCGTTCAGGCGCGTATGTCAGAGGACATAAAATTGAAAATTATTGAAATCAAACGACGAAAAGCTCTTATGGGGCGTTAAACCGAGTTATTTTTTTCTTAAACTTTTCGGGCGAAATTTTTCGGAGCATCCTTCGTCAGCGCCGTCGATTTTTCCGTCAAAATCGTTATCGACACCGTCAAAACACGAACCCGGCGACTGATACGATTCCGCGAGGGGAATTTTGTACAAATAAATATCGGGAATACTTGTCCAAATGTAGGCGAACATCTCCCTAAACCGCTTTGCGACGGGCTCCGACGTAATCAGCAGCATATTTTCGTCGTTATAAACGTTCGCGCTTTTCGTCAAATTCGCCGAACCCGTAAACACGTACTTATCGTCGATTATCACCGATTTCATGTGCATTTTTCCCGCAAAATTTTCCGCCTTCACCGGAATTTGCGCCGCTCTCAAATCTCGAATTACGCAATACCTTCCGAACGCCGTCGTAGCGTCGATTATTACTTTCACGTCGACTCCGCGGGCCCTTGCTTTTATCAGCTCGTTCGCAAGAGATCTTTCCGTAAACGCGAAAATCGGCACATAAATATATTTTTTGGCGTTTTTCACGTAAGGCAGAATTTGCGACGTTATAACTTTATCCTGAGGCGAAAAGAACACTCTCACGCTCGTTTTCGGATTTAACCTTATCTCTCCCGAATTTGTCCGCTCTGTTTTTGCCGTATGAAATTTGCCCGCGTACATATTCAAAAATTCTTTCTCGTATATCTTCGCGACGCTTTTGTTTTTTATCAACATCGTCGTATTTGCATTAAACCCCGAAAGTCCCGTATCCGTTATATTTGCGCTTCCCGTAAAAACACGTTCTCCGTCAAAAATAAAAAATTTGTTATGCATTAACCTTTTGGAATCCTGTTTTATCACGCAGTTTCGGTCACTCACCGCCTCCGGAAACACAATCCTTACCCGATTGGGCGTTCTTTCAGTCTTCGAATAATTCGTTACGATTCTTAACTTAACCCCGCGTCGCTTCGCGTTTTTCAGTGCGTTTTCTATCTCGGGCATGCCTCTCAAATCAAATATCGCAAAATCAATCGTCTTTTTTGCGGAGTCGATTTCGTTTTTCAAAGTCCCGCACATCGCGCCGTTGCAAGCCGTACCGGGTTTAAAAATCCCCGCCGCAGGCTCCGCGATTATCGTCAAACCTTCTTCTTTGTAGACTTTTAGCAAGTTCGTCCGTCCGAATTTACCCGCGCTCGGTAATTTCTTCCCTGCGGGCGGAACTTTTCCCAAAATACAAAAACCGCAAGGCTTTGCGCCGTCGGGAAGTTCTTCTTTCAAAAGATATTCGACATGTTCGCTTTTTAATCCCGACGGGCATGTCAACGTATGGTATTTTTTGGACTTCGTATTAAGCAGGTAAAACCGTTTGTTTTTTGCATCTTCGATATATCGTTTTATAAGATTTTTGTTCTCGAATTCTTTGTACTTTTCCGAATTTGCCGTCGCAACACCGCGCGACAAAAGAATTTCCGCCGCTTTCTTCCTTCCGATGTAATATTCGCCGGATTTTTTCGTCAACTTCTCCGCATAAAAAATCTCCGCATACGCATTCCTCGAAAGCCTTTGCAAATAAACGGTTGCGTTGATATCGGGAAATCCGATTTCCTTTGAAACTTTGCGAATGTTTTCTTCCGAACAAAGCGGAGTAATTCCGCTTATTTCAATATATTCATCCTCTTCCGCCTTTAAATCGCGGTCGAAATCCGCCGCAATTTTGCAATCGGGCGTAATATCAAGAACGTTATACTGCTTATGCCTTGTCAGGTCTGTGATTACCACCCCCGAAACCGCGGCAAAAACAAAAATTGCATATAATATTTTTTTCATCGTTCCGTCAATTCTACCATAAAAACTTCAGTGTTCGAAAATTTCCGCGGAAATTTTTGCTTCTTACGTGAAACCGGAAGTCGCTTTTTCAAGTACCGAAAAACTTGTTTTGCCGAGTGAGTTTCAAAACGCCGTACCGACGACAATTCGGGGATTTCGGGGGCATGAAAATAAAACGGTTGAGTTTGAAAAATTTTTGTGATAAGATACTTCTTGCAAGGAGAGGTGTCCGAGCGGCTTAAGGTGCAGACTTGGAAAGTCTGTGTGAGGGCGACTTCACCGGGGGTTCGAATCCCCCCCTCTCCGCCATTAAAAAGCCTCACATGAGGCTTTTTTGTTATATTTTATTGAATCTTCGACTTATTTGTGTCAAAAAGACAAATCTGAAGTAAAATCGGTTCAAAAAATATTTTTTGCTTGTGATACTATGAAAAAAAGGAGTTAGACATGTCTGTACCTGATTTTCAATCACTTATGAATCCCGTTTTAAATTTGTATGAAAAGAAAAATGTGGAATTACGTCCAAAAGACATAGAAGATGAAATTGCCGAATTATTAAATTTATCCGAAGAAGATAAGAACCAAATGATTCCGAGTAATATAGAGACTATTCTTCGTAATCGCATTAAGTGGACGGTTTATTACTTATTTAGAGCGGGATTTTTGGTGCGACCCAAAAGAGGTTATTATAAAATAAGTGAGGTCGGTGTTAAAGAAAATAAAACGGGGAATAAAATAAATGTCGAGTACTTAAAGAAATTTCCGTCTTTTGTAACTTTTTTCGGTACAGAAAATAAGAAAAATTCCGATACGGAGAATATTCTTGAAACGGATGAACGTCAAACACCTGATGAAATGATGTCAAAAGCACAAGCACTGTATTCTGATAATCTACAAAGTGAATTATTGGAAAAATTAAAACAAGTAGATCCGATTAAATTTGAAAGAATCGTTTTGCAACTTATGGAAAAAATGAATTACGGCATCGGATCCATGACAAAAATGAGTCATGATGGCGGTATTGACGGAATAATAAATGAAGACGAACTTGGACTCGAAAAAATTTATCTTCAAGTAAAAAGGTATTCCGAAAATAAAGTTAACGAGAAAGAAATGCAAAATTTTGCCGGAGCACTCGGTTGTTCGACAGTTAGAAAAGGGGTTTTTATAACTACAAGTTTCTTTGACGAAAGAGCAAAGAAAAAAGCAGCATCAGTACAAGGTAAAGTAATTAGACTTATTAACGGTGATAAATTAACAAAATTAATGATAAAACACAATGTCGGAGTTCAACCGAAAACGATAATAGAAATAAAAAAAATAGACGAAGATTTCTTTGTTGAAGAGTAGTTGTTTATCGAAATTTTTCGGTAATTTTCAATGTTTTTTAACTTGTTTACTTTATACCGTTCCTCCAATACCTTTAAATTTACAGACAAATTCGGATATCCTTTGAAATACACTTTGTTTTTTTTTCAAATATAAAGAATTTAAAGGACTCATTTTGGGCAAAATTTCACTTAGTTCCGTGCCGTTTTCACCGGCATATCCTTTTCTCAAAGATGTCTTTATATAACGTTTGGCAGCCTCCTCATTTAATTTTTCTTCTTGAATCAGCGCTTTAATTTCTTCTGCTTGTTTTTGCTGTGCATAAGTAAAAAATGATTGAATAATACTTACTTTATCTTCAAGAGTATCTAAATTTGTATTATTTATATATTCAATAATTAAGCCTTCTTTTGCTCGATTGCCCATACTTGAACGTATCAATCTTCGAACTTCTTCAATTAAGTTTTCTTTATTTTTTTGTTTTTTATTTGTTTCAAAAATCAATTCAAGAATGTAATCTAAGTTAATTTCCTGAGACTTTAATAAATCTATTTCAAATACAACATCATTCCAGTTTACGTCGGATTCAGTTTTCTCATTATTTCGTTGAAGTCTTCTCCATTCACAGATGTCATTATATGTTGATTTGTAATCTTGTACTACTCTGTCGGAAAGAACTGATGTATTTTTCAAGGATTTTATTTGTTCATCATCTAAATAATATTTTTCTTTAAATTCTTGAATATCTTTTTCATTATTTAAATCTATACTTTGTATTGCTTTTAAACTTGTAAACTCGTCAAAATTTTGCAATATATTTTCGACTTTTAAATATTCTCCGAACAATTCGACAAAAGCTTTTTTATCGCTTTCGGTTTCAATATTTTGAGGATTCGGATATTTGTTTTGAAGTTCTTTTATTAATTCAATGTAACCTCTGCGAGTCTGTCCCGTAATTATATCTTTAAACCCTTCCATGTATTCTTTGTAACTTTTTTCCAATACAACATGTTTTGTATTGGAATCTCCGAACAACTTTATAGCATCAATTGTCGGTTGCTCCAAATCTCTAAATGTTATAATATTGCCGAAAGATTTTGTTGAATCGTAAATTCTGTTGGTTCTGGAATAGGCTTGTATAAGTCCGTGATATCTCAAATTCTTGTCAACAAACAAAGTGTTTAAGGTCGGGGCATCAAACCCCGTTAAGAACATTCCGACAACAATAATTAAATCTATTTCTTGATTTTTTACTCGTTTAGATAAATCTCTGTAATAGTTTTGAAAAGATTTTCCTTCAACACCAAAAGTTGTTTTAAATAACTTGTTATAATCATTAATTGCCCCGGTTAAAAACTCTTTTGCACTGCTATCTAAAGCTGTAGGTTCAAAAGTTTCATCTTGAATATCTCCAATTGCATTTTGTTCTTCATTGGGAGCAAAAGAAAAAATTGTTGCCACCTTTATAGGCTTTTCTAAATCTTTTTGCAAATTTTTAAAGGATTCATAATATAACTTGGCGGCATCAACACTACCGACTGCAAACATGGCATTAAATCCTTTTGCCCCGAATGGTTGTCTGTGAGTTTTGCTATTGAAATTATTTAAAATATATTGAGTTATTTCTTTTATACGTTCGGGATGTAAAAATGCATTTTTATTTTCTGCTGCCGACAGTTTTTTTTCGTCCTGTTCTTTTTCGAATTTATGAAATTTTGGACGAACATCATTGTAATCAACTTTGAATTTTAGGACTTTTTCATCTCTGATGGCATCCGTAATCACATAAGAATGCAATTCTCTGCCAAAAACACTTGCCGTTGTTTCACTTCCTCGTGCATTTTCGGGAAATATAGGTGTTCCGGTAAAGCCGAATTGATAAAACTTCTTAAATTTCTTTTTTAAATTCTTTTGTGCTTCTCCAAACTGTGAACGGTGAGCTTCATCAAAAATAAAAACAACCTGTTTGTTATAAATATCTAAATCTTTTTCACATTTCATTAAATTATTTAATTTTTGGATTGTTGTAACAACAATTTTATTGTCGTCTTTTTCTAAATTTCTTTTCAATCCGGCAGTATTGTCCGACCCGTTAACACTGTCCGGAGAAAAACGCTGATACTCTTTCATTGTTTGAAAGTCCAAATCTTTTCTGTCAACAACAAACAAAACTTTATCAATAAAATCAAGTTCTGTTGCCAATCTTGCAGTTTTAAAAGAAGTCAGTGTTTTACCGGAACCGGTCGTATGCCAAATATAACCGCCACTTTCAGTTTTACTCCACTTTTTTGCCTCATACGAACTTTTTATTTTCCATAAAATACGTTCAGTAGCTGCAATTTGATATGGTCGCATTATTAATAATGTATTATTGCTGTCAAAGACACTATATCGTAAAAGAATATTAAGCAAAGTATTCTTTTGGAAAAATGTTGCAGTAAAGTCTTTTAAATCTTTTATTAACGTATTATCGGATTTTGCCCAATTCATGGTGAAATCAAAACTGTTTTTATCTCGTTTTGTGGTATTTGCAAAATAACGGGTATTTGTGCCGTTTGAAATAACAAACATTTGTAAATATTTGAATAATGAGTTTGCGGAATTGAAACTTTCTTTGCTGTACCTGTGAATTTGATTAAAAGCCTCGCTAATAGCAACTCCTCGTTTTTTTAATTCAATTTGAACTAAAGGTAATCCGTTGACAAGAATTGTTACATCATATCTGTTTGTTTGAGTTCCTTTTTGTTCGAATTGATTGATAACTTGAACTTTGTTTCCGGCTACATTTTTCTTATCAAACAAATAAATATTTTCGATATGTCCGTCATCAAAAACAAAATCATAAATATAATCATCATGAACTTTGCGTGTTCTTTCAATTATCGATTCGTTTGAATTATCTAAATATTCGCTGCAAAAACGTTGCCATTCTTCAGCCGTAAAAAACGTTTTGTTTAAGTTTTCAAGTTGAACTTTGATATTACTTAGCATGCTTTCGTTTGATATAATATCTTTTCTATATTCGTATCCTTGATTACTTAAATCTTTAATGAGTTCTTTTTCCAATTCTGCTTCACTTTGGTAAGAATCGGAAGATTGGTTAATATTTGTGTATTTGTCCAAAACAATAAAATTATTTGATTCTATAATCGGAGTTGTAGTATTATTCATGTCTTTCTTTTGCTCGAGTTACTTTATTATCTGTTATCATTATATTATAAAGTTCATTAATTTTTTTAATTAAATGTCCTAATACTTTTTTGTCATTTGCATTTACTATATAAGTTTCATCTGCCGAATAAGACGAATGACTCAAAATATTTATAATACGAGTTTCGTATGGATTTGTTTTATTTTCGAGATTTCTCGGCAACAACTCCGACCATTTTTCTCTACCTAAAAAAGTCGCGGTCTTTTCTAAAATATTTCTTAAATAATTGAAATGATACTTATTAATTTCACCGGATTCAATCACTTTTTCAAGTTCTTTTTTTAGAAATAAATGATATGAAAAAGGTGAATCATTATTTTGATTTTCTAACTCAAAAGAATCGTCTTCATATTTTTTTAAAATATATTTTTTACATTTTTCATTTTTAAATTCATTAAATAATACGTTAAAAAATAACGGATTGTGAGTTGTAATTATAAATTTCAGATCAGATTCACTTGATTTTATCAGTGTCGCCAAATCAACGGCAAGGGCTATTAAATGATTTTCATCCAATGATGAAACGGGGTCATCAATGAAAATATATTCCAAATCATCAAATTGTTCGGAATCTCTTTCTTCTTCCGGATTATTTAATTCTTCAATCACTTGTGCAAACATACTATAAAATACACACCAAATAAAAAGACTTTCTTCTCCTTTTGAAATCTTTATATTTTCAGAGGTTGTATCATCGCCCCTTTGAAAAGAAAAAGTTACTTCATCGTAGTCTTTGTTAAAATTAGGCATTAATTTATCATTACAGATATATTTTCTAAAATTATCAAGAATATCGTTTTCTTTTCCTTGTTCTTTTAATATCCATTTCGTAAAGTCATTGTTTTGTATTTTTAATTTCAACTCCGTATTATTTTCTAAATCGTTATCCCAATAAAATAAATCTTCCGTGTAGGCACTGTAATATAAGAACTTTCGTTTTCTATCTTCTTCGTAAATTCCTTCCGTTGATTCGGAATTCCCGCAAATCAAGTCTTGAAACTCTTTAGAAAGTCTTGTCTTTCCGGTTCCGTTAAATGCATAAATTAATTGAACTTTTTTGTTTTTACTTTTCAGTTCTTTTGCTGTTTCAATTAATGTTTTCGACATTAACAAACCTCTCTGTCTATTTTCGGAAATGACAAAAGTTTATCTCGATAATATTTGTATTGTTTTTTGCGTGCTTCGATTTCAGCAGGAAGCCCGATTGATATGTCATTACATAATGCGTCAAACCTATCTAAAATTGATACAATGCGTTCTTGTTCTTCCGGTGATGGAAGAGGAAAAAGAAAGTCTTCTGTAACAGTTAATGATATTTGTGGCATAGCACCCATGCCAGTTGAAGCACTTCTAAAGTTTTGTGCATTATTCTTGAATACATGATATAGATACTTTAATGTAGTTGAATTGCTATGCGTATATGCCCACATTTCATTTTTGAACGTAAACGGTTTATCATAGTATATGAAATCTATTATACCTCTTGATTGCACCAATACCGAAGGGACTCTTGTTATATTAGCATTAGGTATGTCTTTCTCATGAGCATTTATAACAGTTTTACCACCAGCAAATATTCTAACTTCACCATTAGCAGACTCTATCTCTTTCATTTTAGTTGCTGTAATCGGTGTCCCTTTTAATCTTGTAAATTCTTCTTTAACTTTCACCATAGGCACACTATCATCAAATGTCAGTAGTTGGTCACGGTAATACTTATACTGTTTCTTTCTGGCTGTCAGCTCTGCTGTAAGCTCTGCTGTAAGCTCTGCTGTAAGCTCTGTGAAATTGTCCAATATTCGGACAATTTCACGCTGTACTTCCATAGGAGGTACAGGAATAACAACCTTTTCCATTTTCTTTTTGGATACATTAAATCTTGTTACACCACTAGCTGTTCTTATGATTTGCCTTCTTAATTCTGCAGACCGGAACAAATACTTTGTAAAATCAGGTGAATATAGTTCACTATTATTGAACCTGTAACCAAAACAAAAACTATTAAGATATAGTGGTTCCTCTGTCTTTATTGTCAATACTGATGACATTCCACATTCAATAGTGTTTTCTGATGAACCTGTAAACAGAACATCACCATATTGTACAGTATTTTGACGTTCATGATTTCTAACCTTTACCCTATCTGGCATGTTTATGTCTAATGCTAAGTTAGAATACACATTCATATATGAAATAAACTTTGCATTACCGTTTGTAAAGTCATCTTTGGATTTTCCTGTTAGTCCACCATAAAAAGACCCCAACTCTCCAAGAGTCTTATACTCTACTCCACTTGGACAAAGTTCTTTGATTAATTCATCTAGTTTACTCATTCTTCATTGCCTTCTTGCTTGGTCGTTAGGGAGGTTTTTTCTTCTAATTCCATGAATCTGTCAAAATCACTTACATACAGTTTATCTTGTATAATTCTGTACTTCTCAAATTCGGTTTCTGCATGCAGTTTTGCAATTTCGGCTGAGACTTTTCCTGCGTCCTGCAATACCTCATAATCCATAAAGGTCAAAAAGCTGTTCAGCTTTTCGCTCCAATCCTGCATTGTCATAGGAATATTTCGTTCGGCTTGTAATTCGGCATAATCTAAATATGAAGAAACAAGACGTTCCAATTGTCTGACTTCTTTTTCTTGCAAATAGTTCTTTGCTACCGTAACATCATATTTTTGTATTTTTCCGTCAGGATATGCTTCCCATGTGGTTAGTCCCATATGTTCTTTTTCGGCATTTGCACGTTCAACAATAAGTTCTGCAGCAGTATGACCGTGTATACTATGGTGCAACTTGTTTTGAACAGAGGCAAAAAACTTCCTTGTTGCAGTTGCTGTTGAATCGTAGTCTATTGCGGTTGCATAAATATCCGTAACTTTCTGATAGAAACGTCTTTCAGACATTCTTATCTCACGAATCTTTTGTAATTGTTTTTCAAAGTAGTCTTTAGTAAGTATAGAACCGCCGTTCTTGAGGCGTTCTTCGTCCATTACCCAGCCTTGAATTGTATAGTCTTTGACTATTGAATTTGCCCATTTTCTGAATTGAACAGCACGCTCATTATTTATTTTAAAACCTACGGCAATAATTGCCTGTAAGTTATAGTGCTTTGTATTATAGTTCTTACCGTCATTTGCAGTTATTAAGTAATTCTTAATAACTGAATTTTCATCAAGTTCATTGTCTTCAAAAATTTTCTTTAAGTGCTGGTTAATTGCGGCAACTGAAACATCATACAATGTGGACATCATTTTCTGAGTAAGCCAAATATTTTCATCTTCGTATCTTAATTCAACACTATTAGCATTATCCCCAATAGCAGATACATAGGTTAAATACTCAGCCATTGAACTTCTGACAGTTATTTCTTTTTTCTTTGTCATTACGCACCTGCTCCCTGTTCAATTTCAGCCACAATCTTATCAATTTCATCTCTCAACCGAGCTTCTCGTTCAACAATTCTTGCGATTTCTTTATTAAGTTCAACAATATCAATAACTTCTCTTGTATCCTCTTGTTCAACATAGGTGCTTACAGACAAATTATAATCTTGTGCTTCAATTAAATCGTTATCTACAATTTTAGAAATATACTCCACATCTTCTTTTTCGGTAAAATACTTGAGTATTAATTCTATGTGTTCATTTCCAAGTACATTATTATTTGTTTCTTTATTAAAGAATTTTTCCGTGCTTGCATCTATAAACTGTGTTTTTGTTTCGGTTTTATGTTTTGACAATACCAAAATATTTACGGCTATGGATGTTCCGTAAAACAGATTTGGAGCTAAGGCAATTATTGTTTCCACGTAATTATTATCAATTAAATATTTTCTGATTTTTTTTTCTGCACCACCTCTATAAAATATTCCGGGAAAGCATACAATTGCGGCACGTCCTTTACTTGATAAATAACTTAAGGAATGCAGTATAAATGCAAAATCTGCTTTTGATTTCGGTGCAAGTACTCCTGCCGGAGCAAATCTGTCATCATTGATAAGCGTCGGATCATCACTGCCGACCCAGTTTATAGAATACGGAGGATTCGAAACAATTGCATCAAAAGGTTTTTCATCTTTAAATTGAGGATTTAACAGTGTATTGCCGAGTGCAATATTGAATTTGTCATAATTTACATTATGCAAAAACATATTCATACGTGCTAAGTTCTGAGTCGTATTATTAATTTCTTGTCCCCAAAAACCGTCTTCTATAATATGATCATCAAATTGTTTTTTTGCTCGTAATAACAAAGAACCGGAACCGCAAGCCGGATCATAAATTTTGTTAACTTTATCCTGTCCTTCCATTGCTAATCTTGAAATTAGCTTTGAAACAGATTGGGGAGTAAAAAATTCACCGCCGGATTTACCTGCATTTGCCGCATAATTTGAAATTAAATACTCATAAGCATCACCAAATAAGTCAATTTCATTATTTTCAAAATTTCCGAACTGTAAATCGTTAACACCTTTTAATACGGCAGCAAGTCTTGAATTCCGTTCTCTAACAGTATTTCCCAATCTTCCGCTTGTCGTATCGAAATCCGCAAATAAACCTTTTATATCGTCTTGGGATGGGAAACCGTCTGCAGAACTTTCTATTGCGTTGAAAATTGCGGCAATATCGGTGTTTAGATTTTCGTTTTTATCTGCATTTGCAACAACATTTTCGAAAAGTTGACTCGGATATATAAAATAACCCTTTGTTTTTATTGCATCGACTTTTATATTATCAGAAATTTGGTCCTCCGGGAAATTTGCATAATCAACCGATTCATCTCCGGCTTCCATATATGCTTTAAAATTTTCACTGATAAATCTATAAAATAAAGTGCCTAAAACATACTGCTTAAAATCCCAACCGTCAACAGCACCTCTGACTTCATTTGCAATCTGCCAAATTCTGCGTTGAAGTTCTTTTCTTTGTTCTTCACCGGACATTAAAATTTCCTTCTATGTTTATATGGAATTACGTTCTTGTGTTTTAATTATTCCTATATATAACATAAATGTTAATTTTTGTTAAGCAAAATATTCGAGGTTTGATTTTTTTAATAATGTATATTGTTTTTTACCCGGATATTATTTGGATCTTTGTTGCGAAGTGTCCGGTAAATTATCCTCCGTTAATCATGCCGGAGGTGCGGATGAGGGAAAGGATTTTTCGGCAGGAATTTTTGTTTGTCGAGACGATTAAGGAGCCTTTTTCGGTGAATATTTCAAGATAATAAACGGTTTTTTCTTTCAGCGTCGGGCAAACACCCGAAATTCCGCCCAAAATCGCTCCCGGAAGTCCTCCGACAAGCCCACAAAAAACCATTCTTCCCGCTACGGATTTTTTCTTTTCCGTGTATTCAATGTCTTGCGAAATTTCGACATTTTTTATCTCCGAAAAATTAATTACCGCTGAATTTATGCTTTTCCCCGAAAAAAATATCCCGGTTTTTGTAATCGTCAAAATCAATTTCTGCTCAAATTCCGCAAAATCGATACCGTGAACGTATTTGACGTCAAATCTTGTTACTTTTGAATTATTTTCGGCTGCGATTTTCGCTTCTTCGATTTTATCGGGATATTTATGTACGGTGTATCTTACCGTTACCAAAAAAATCAAAAAGGGAATTATTGCGAAACCGGGATGAAGAAACAGTGAAATAACCGTAAACAAAAAAGCAATCACATAGGTTGTCGATAATATTGCATATTTTTGGTTGTCTGTCATAACAGTCGCTTTTCGTTTTTTATCTTATACTAACATATTTTTATATGATAAAGGAAGCTTGCGTCAAAAACGGACGTACGAAATTCGTCGATTTTACGAGTCCGATTTTGTTGCGCGCGAAATCGTTATATTGTAAAATGGTTCCGAGCTATCACAATCCGAGGGAGGTTTTATGGCTGAAAAACCCAGATATTCGAGAACTACCGACATTTTCGATTTGGCGGTGTTTATGGCGTCAAAATCCGCGGGCGTTACGCTTAATGACATTTGCGAAAGGTACAACGTTTCGCGAAGAACCGCCGAAAGAATGCGCGACAGCCTGATTTACGGATTATCGACAATTGACGAAATAGAAACCGACGACACTCAAAAGCATTGGGGGTTCACAAATTATTTCATCGCAAATTTAATAACGTTTTCGACGAAGGAAATTGCAAATCTCGAACAATTGCAACGCAGAACGACCAACAAAGAATTGAAACTCGAGCTGGGTAAAACCGTCGAAAAAATGAAAGCTTTTATGCATAAAAACTTGAATTCCGTCGAAAAAAATATCGAGCTTATAATGCAAACCGAAGGTTATGCTGTGCGCCAAATGCCTCAATACAAAATAAGCGTCAGGACTTTGGAGGTTATCCGAGACGCATTTCGGTATTCGAAGGTCGTTACGGGAATTTATCACGGCAAAAACCGAGTTATCGAACCCTTGGGCATGGTTTACGGCGCGAAAATTTATCTTGCCGCGCGCGAAAAAGCTAAAGGAGACGGAATTTATACTTATTTGTTGCACAAATTCGAAGATTTGAAATTGACCGACGAAGTTTTCGATAAAGGTGATTTTAATTTGCAGGAGTATACAAACAGGTCGTTCGGAGTGTATCAGGGAGAAATTTTGGACGTTGAATTGGTGTTCACGCAAAATGCTGCGGACGACGCGAGCAAGTACAATTTTCACCCGACACAAACGGGAAAATTCAACGACGACGGAACTTATTCCGTGAAATTCAAAGCCGGCGGCGACAGAGAAATTATGTGGCACGTTTTCAAATGGGGTGCTTCGTGCAAAATTGTAAAACCCGAAACCCTGAGAAACGAATATAAACGCTACCTCGAAGAGGTTCTGCAAAGCCGCTGAATAACGGTTTGCCTGTTGTTTGTCTTGTCACTTGCGAATTGTGTATTGTTCGCCCAAACAAAACTGCCGGTTTCGGCATGTTTCGATTTCTTTTATCCGCCCGGTTGACGAAAATTCTTAAACACCGCAGATCAGTCGGTGCCCGCAAAATTTCAAAGTTCGGTTACCGAGTTTTAACCCTTTCAAATAATACAGAAATTTTTCAAACGCAGGTTGGTTTTTTCTTCCAACTAGTCGTGAAACTCGGCATGGCACGTGCAAGTGAAGTCGTTCGTCTCGGCGCAAACCTGAAAATATTGTAGGTACCGGGGTTTCACCCCAATAAAACGTGAAACTCGGCTTGAAACATGCAATCGAAGCCGTTAATCTCGGTGAAAACCTCGAAACACGTAGTGCGACGGAGCATGTTTTAAAGCCTTAAAAGATAAGGTTGAACCATATATCGTAAGAGATGTAAGTATGCTTGAAGTCGGACAGGTTTTGATTGCTGACGGTCATACTTTAAACTTTCAAGTTATTAATCCATTTACAGGAAAACCATCAAGAGCAACACTTATTGGATTTTTGGATTGGAAATCAGGCGGACTTGTCGGTTATGATATTATGCTCGAAGAAAATACACAAAATATTGCATCAGCCTTGAGAAATGCGATTTTAACAATGGATAAAATTCCTGAGTATGTTTATCAAGATAATGGTCGAGCATTTAAATCAAAATTTTTCAACGGTGATTCAAAATTCGAAGAACTAGGTTTCACAGGGATTTATGAAAAATTAGGAATTAAACCTGTTTATGCAACTCCATATAATGCAAGAGCAAAAGTAATTGAGAGATTTTTCTTAGATTTTCAAGAAAGTTTTGAAAAACTTATACCAAGCTACATTGGAACAAGCATTGATAACAAGCCTGCTTATATGAACAGGAATGAAAAATTGCACAAACAAATCCACGAGCAAAAAGCAAATTTTGT
>CAKUZL010000007.1 GCA_934718085.1 uncultured Candidatus Melainabacteria bacterium | reverse complement strand
CCGTCATATTAATGCTTTTGAACCGATAAAATAAAGTTATCGAAAAATGCATTTTGCAAAACCGCCCGACTTCCCGGCGGGTGTAAGGTATGTAAGTCAGGCATTGCTCGGCTAATCTTTCATTTTAGTTGACCGTGAGCAAACGAAGCCTTGCGTTACGATAAAAATCTGAAAATACCGTAGGTTGGGGTTTCCACCCCAACGATTTTTTCGAAAAGGACGAAAATCTTTCGTTTAACAATCCAATTTTACGCAATACAGAGCCCTTCGGGCTTTTTCGGAATTGGAAGATTTTAACCTATTTTGAACGGTTTTACGGTCAGACACCGCCCGGCGGAACGTGAAACGGAGCATTGTTTGAGAATTTGAAACCTTTTGATTTGATTAATTACCCGATCAAAACTTTTCGTTGCGGCGAAAATCTGAAATCCCCCCGGGTTCAACCCCAACATTTCGTTCAAAACGCATAAAACACTCTTCGCAGGGTCTTTGAATTTATTCTAAAAATCGTCAAGTAACCCCGGCACCTTCTCATTTTTTAATCAGACTCAACCTCAATAAAATTGCAATATTTGAAGCTATAGAATATTTTATCGAAAAATTGCATTTTCGAAAACCGCCGGACTTCCCGGCACTCGAAGCATACGTAAAACTGTCAAGCACCTCCGGCACCTCTGTGTTTTTAACTTGGTTGAAACGCAATCATATTGTGAGGTTTAACTCTGTGTATGTTTTTACTTGCAAAATGCATTTTGTGCAAAAGTAGCCCAAGCGGACAGTTAAAATATTACCCGACCGGGGAATATTCAAAACAAGAGAATCGGAACGGATTAATAATATTTTCATACTCCCGACTATTCTTAATCCCGGACAATGAGCGAGTTTTCGCTCTTTTTTTTTGCAAAACGACATAAATTGTCCGATTAACAAACGAAAGATATCCTCTTCACCGAAAATTACGTCGGGGTGGAACCCCCAACCTACGGTATTTTCAGATTTTCACCGAAACGCAAGGCTTCGCTTGCCCGAACCATACCGAGTTTTACGATTAGTCGGGGTGGAAACCCGGTACCTACAACTAAGCAAAAGTCCTGTGAATTTGGTTTCGATGTTCAGCCGCCCTCTTGTTCGAGATAAAGCAATCAAAGAATTTTAATTCTCAAATAAATCCTCGGCTGTGTCTCGGCAAAGCAAAAAGGCCGAGAGAGCTCGACCTTTTTGTTGTATTTAAAATTTATTGATTTATCGCAGACGGCTTTTCTGCCTGTTCTTACGGTTTTGTCTGTCTGAACCGATTTTCGGTCTTTAAAAACCATCGGCTACCGATTGTCGGAACTTGTTCGCGCCGTTCTTAACACAAAAACTCGGGATTCGAACTTATCCGATGTTTTGTTTCGCCGTTCCGCGCCCCTGTCGGGGAACCTTGCTATACGTGTCTTTTGCGTGCAGCTTCCGACTTACGTTTTCTTTTGATGCTCGGTTTTTCGTATCTTGCGTGTTTTTTGATTTCCGACAAGATTCCCGCTTTTTGGATTTTTTTCTTAAATCTTTTCAAAGCGTTTTCGATACTTTCGTTTTCACCGACTCTTACTTCGGGCATTTGCTTTTCACCACCTTCAGGTTACGTCTTTTCCTTAATGCTAGCATGAACAAATTTTTTATTCAAGCGTTTTTTTCGGCTTAAATATAACTTTTCAGCGAGGCGTCTTTTGTTTTGCACAATTTTTTGAGTTTACAGATTGCGCGGTTTTCGATTTGGCGAATTCTTTCGCGCGAGACGTTGTACATCGAGGCAATTTCTTCGAGGGTTTTTTTGTTGCCTTCTTTGCCGAGACCGAAGCGCATAATCAGAACGTCTTTTTCTTTGTCGCTTAATTTTGTAAGCATTCTGCCGACGTCGCCGAACATTTTGTCGGTATTGACTTTCACGTCCGGGGCAATCGAATTCTCGTCGACGATGTAGTCGCCGATTTTGCCGTTGTCGTCTTTGGGGTTGACGGGCGCTTCAATGCTTACCGTCGCTTGCGAGGCTTCGAGCAGCCTGTTCATTTTGTCGAGCGAAATTCCGACCTTGTAGGCGATTTCTTCTTTCCCGGGGGCGTAGCCGTTTGCAAGCGTAAGTTCGAGCGTAGCTTTTTTGATTTTGCCCAGAATTTCTATCATGTGGACGGGAAGTCTTATCAGTCTTGATTTATCGGCAATCGCTCTTGTAATCGCCTGCTGAATCCACCACGTCGAATACGTCGAAAAACGGTATCCTTTGCGGTAGTCGAACTTTTCCGCCGCGCGCATGAGCCCGAGATTGCCTTCCTGAATCAGGTCCTGAAACGACAGACCTCTGCCGGTATATTTTTTGGCGATGCTGACCACAAGCCTTAAATTTGCATTCACAAGGGCTTTTTTCGCCGTTTCCGAATTTTCCTCCTTTATCTGTTTTGCATAAGACATTTCCTGTTCCGCCGTCAGCAGGGGGATTTTGCCTATTTGTCCGAGGTAGATTTTGACCGAATCGTCGGTGTACCCCGTGTTGTCATATTTTTGAGTTTCCTCGTTTTCGTTAATGTCGATTTTTTCGGGTTGATACCCTTCCGCCATCGGCAAGGCTTCCTGTTCGTAAGTATTAATTTGTTTCAACAGCCTTCACACCTTTCAAATTTTGTCGTACCGCTTCATAGATTATTATCGACGCTGCGTTTGCAACGTTCAGAGAATCGAATTCTCCCTCTATAGGTATTAATGCCCGGAAATCCGAATTTATAACACTTGTCCTCGAAATTCCTTTATTTTCGCTTCCCATGACGATTGCAAAGTTCATGCCCGTGTAATCTATGTCGTAATAATTATCCGCGGCTCTGATGTCCGACGCAATTATCCAGAAGTCGTTATCCTTAAGGGCGGTGTACGTGTTTTGAAGACTGCCGACCCCGATAATGTCGATTTTGTTGACCGCTCCGGCGGAGGATTTTTCGACGGTGGCGTTGACGAGGGCGTTTCTGTGCTTCGGAATTATCACCGCGTCAAATCCCGCGCAAACGGCGGTTCTGATAATCGAACCCACGTTGTGAGGGTCTTCCACTCCGTCAAGCACCACAACCCGCTTAAATCCGTCCTTTTCTTTTTTCAAAAAGTCCTCGAGTTCGACGTATTCGACGGGCGAAATCATTGCCACAACGCCCTGATGCGAAACTTCCGAAAACTTTAAAAACGCCTCTTTTCCCGTAAACGAAAACGGAATTGACTTTTCCTTCGCGGCTTTTACGATTTCGTCGATTTTTTTGTCGAACCTTCCCGTTTTGAGCAGCGTAATTTTGTTGACTTTGCGACTTCCCGATTTGAGCATTTCCAAAACGTTGTTTTTGCCGTAAATAAAATCTTTCTCATCCATTTAGTCGATTTTCCTTTCGTTTATCTTATATTTGTATTAATATTGTTAAAGGATTGTATTTTAATAAATACGCGAATAAAATATAATAATTAAACCATAAAATAAACCGGAATGAAAAGGGACGTTGGGAATTTATGGATAAAATACTTACAGCACTCGGAATGACAACCAGACTTACGGTCGGGGTATCCGTGTCCGCCTTGAATATAGTCGAAATGATTATCGTCGACAAAAATACCGACGTTATCGTCAAATACGCGGCGAAAGTCTTGAAATACAACAACTCCATTCGCGAACTCGTCAGCTACGACGACTTTGCGGTCGCCTTAACGGAATTGTTCGAAGAACTGAACATCAACCCGAAAAATTGTAACGTTGTGTTAAGCATGCCGAACGTACATTTCGGATTCAGCAGTTTGCCGCTGTCCGTGCCGAAAGAACAGGTCGCCGCGGCAATTGCGTCGGATGTCGAGCAAATGTACCTGTTTAAGCGTCACGAACCCGTGATAAGCTGGGATACAATCAACGAAAACCCCGAATCCGACAGACGTTACATCGTCTACGGAGCAATGCAGGAAACCGTCATTCAAAATATCAAAGATATTTTCGAAGACCTCGGAGTTAAGCTTGTTGCGATCGAAACCTCAAACGCCGCGCTCATTCAGGGGATTATCTGCTCGCGCGTTCTCGAAGACGAACTCGAAGGCAACGAAACCGTAAACATCGTTCTGCTTTCCTCCAACAGTTATGCGCTGTTTTGTATGTACGGTAACAAACTCGTCGACTACTACGAAGAACCGATTGCCATCAAATCTTTGTCGGCGGAAGAAGTCTATGCGGCGATAGCTTCGTCGATTGCAAACGCCTCCGACACCCACCCCGCGGACAACCTTCTGATTGTCAGCGAAATCAACGAAGTCAGCGCGGAAGTGCTTTCTCACAAAATCAATTTCAAAGGCAACATAAAATATATCGAACGAAACATCTACGGCGACAAACCGTTTATGGAAGTCAGCGCGCAGGTTTTGCCGCGTTATCTTTCGGTAATTTCACCCGCCTCGGTCGGCGCGGCGACTTACCTGAACTACCCTTATCCCGTAAAATTCAACTTTTTGGATACTTCGGACTCCGAACTCGACGACATGGTCAACATCTCGCTGTTCGGAAAAGATTACGAAGTTGCAAGAAAAGATATCTTCAAAATCGGCGGTATCGCGATTATCGCGTTTCTGGTTCTGCTGATTGCGTTTTGCGGAATTCTCTTCGGCTTCGAAAAACACTTCGACGACAAAGCCCGTAAACTCACCGAAGAATACACCGATTTGACCGCAAAAATAAAGTCCTCGGGCATAGCGGGCAGCACGGGCGACATTTACACCTACATAACCAGAGTCACGAGCGAAAACAAGTTTTCCTCGGACGTATTTTCGGAGTTCGGAACGGCAATTCCCGACGACGTCTACCTCACGACGTTTTATTCAAACTCGGAAGGTGCCCTCCGAATAGAAGGAAAGGCTGTTTCAAGCGAAGCGATTTACTCGTTTATGAAAAACCTCAAGCCGAAATTCCCCGACCTGAAAATCTCGAAACTCCAACTCGCCGCTCAAGAAGGCTCCGATGCCTCCGCATTCTCCTTCCTGATTGAAAACAACGCGGCTATGTCGGGTCAAAAACCCGATATGACTTCGCCCGTCGAAAACGACAAAAAACTCGACGGAACCGCAGGCTCGACCGCAACGACTCCGTCCGCGCCGAGCGTTCCCGACTCCGTCACGACCCCTCCCAAAAAAGCGGTGGAGGAAATCGACGTGAAAGTCAACGAAATTCCCTCGGCGGACTCCCTGCCGAAATCGGGTGATTCCTTGCCGGAACCCGCGGCTCCGTAACGAATAAAGGATTGAAAAATGCAATTTGACGTCAACAAACTTAAAGAATATAAAGAACTCATCATCGTCTCGGCAGTGTTTTTGCTGATTTTCGTCATCGGAATCAACATCCTCGTCGCCCGCGGCGAAAAATTCTCGCTGACCTACCGCAAATATAAAACAAGCGCCGAAAAACTCAAAAAAGCAAAAGAAGAAATAAAACAAATCGAAAACCGCGAAAACGCAGCTCTGGCAGGCAGAAGCAAGCTTCGCCCGGTTTATTCGGAATCGACCGGCGGCGGAGAGTCGATAACCGCTTTCGGCACGATGTTCGAAGATATCGTCGACTACATCAAAATGAACGGTCTGATGCTCCGCTCGATAGAATACGACATCAACCCCGTCAACGACAAAATCCGCTCGTCGTTTCCGCTCCTGTACAACGTCTGCAGCGTAAAAGCCTACGTCATCGGAACATACAACCAAATGCAAAGCTTCTTCAAAGATATGAACGCATACCCCTATTTCGTCAATATCAGCGAAGTTAAAGTCGTTTCTTACGAAAAAAATAAAAATTATCTGCTCGTAAACATGACAATCAACCTTTATTCTGCTAAAAATAAACAATCTTCGCCCTCCCGAACCGATGACCTTCCCTCCCCCTCCCCGGCAAAAAAATAACCGTCAAGCATCTCCGGCATCAATGTGTTTTTTGATTGGGTTAAAACTTAATCATATTGCAAGATTTAACTCTCTACGATTTTTACTTTAAAAATGGTATTTTTCAAAAATTGCCGGTGTTTTCGGCACCCGAAGCAAACATCAAACCGTCAAGAATCTCCGGCAGGGTCGGAAGTTTCGGCAAGGTAGTTAATCAATAATATCAATGTTTTTGGGGCAAATAATTCTAATCCCCGAAATTTGCAATTTGCAAAACCGCCGGACTTCCCGGCACTTTGTTTTTCCGAAAACCGTCAAGATGAGAGACAGGCGTTGCCTGACGAAATGTGCGTCGAAGCATGGTTGGTTCAACTTCCTCACCACTTGTCGGAAGTTTCAAGAAAAAATCGTGCGTTGCGTAAATTATCCGGGAACCATGTAGGTTGGGGTTTCTACCCCAACGGATTCTTCAAAAAAAGAAAAATTCTTTTCGTCAGGTTTTTGAATTTATTCTTAAAACCGTCAAGTACCTCGGGCACCCGTTTGTTTTTTGATTGGTTTAAAACCCAATCATATCGCAAGGTTCAACCCTGTGTAAAATTTGTTTGAAAAATTGCAATTTTAAAAATCGCCGGTTTTCCCGGCAGTTCGTTCTTCAAAATTGTTAAGTTGTAGGTTGGGGTTTCTACCCCAACGGATTTTGAAACGTAGTATGGTGCGTGCAATCGAAGCCGTTCATTTCGGGAAAATCCCTGAACACCGTAAAGCCGTTCAAAATATTGCGGAAACCTTCCAATCCCGAAAAAGCCCGAAGGGCTTTGAGTTGCGTAAATATTAAAGGATTAACGAAAGATTTTCGCTTTTTCCGAAAAAAAACGTTGGGGTGGAACCCCCAACCTACATTGATTTTAGATTTTTCGCCCGACGGAAGGTTTTGATTTGAAATTATCCATTGAAACGAAAGGTTTCAAATTTTTTATAACATACCGAGTCGCATATTTCATCGGGTACCGCCTGACCTACGGTGATTTTAAATAAAAAAACAGATATTGAAACACCTTGCGACCCCGGGCTTCTGTCTTATTTTGCTCCACAAAAACAAGCCGCTCACTTCACTTCGTTGCCGTTCACTATTGTTTTTGCTATTTCGGGTCTCCGTTCGCTGCGCTCACCGTCTTGAAATTGCTTTCGGCTCACTTCGTAGGCTGCGCTTTCGCGGTTTGCCCGCAGGTCACCCCGCTTCGCTCCGCACGCCGTGTCTTGGAATTGTTTCACAAAAACAAGCCACTCACTACACTACGTTGTCGTTCGCTGTTGTTTTTGCTCCTTCAGGACTACGGGTGCTTTGCACCCTTCGCCCTACACAATTCCGCTCGCCTTCTCGGGTTTGAGGCTACGCCTTTCGCCCTGCGCAATTTCGCTCCGCCCTACGTAAAATCGCTCTCTTGAGCTTATTCATAAGTGATCATGGAGACGACGTCGACGTTTGAGGGGATTTTGGTTCGGCCGTTGAGGGAGGCAAGTTCAATGACGAAAGCTGCTGCGACGACGTTTGCGCCTGCTTTTTCGAGCAGGGAGCATGCAGCCGCGGCGGTACCTCCGGTTGCGAGCAGGTCGTCTACCAGAAGGACTTTCGAGCCTTTTTCGACGGCATCTTTGTGCATTTGGATGGTATCGGTACCGTATTCGAGGTCATAGGATTGGCTGATGACTTCGCCGGGGAGTTTACCCGGTTTTCTGATGGGGATGAACCCTGCGCCGAGTTCGCTTGCGAGGGCGGCACCGAAGATAAAACCTCGGGATTCAACGCCTGCTACGTAGTCTGTACCGGAGTTTTTAAATTTATCTTTCATGAAGTCGACGATGGCTTTAAAGCCTTCTTTGTCTTTCAGAACTGTGGTAATATCTTTAAAAACGATTCCTTTGACGGGGAAGTCGTTAATATCTCTGATTTTTGATTTCACTAAATCTTCTTTATTCATATTTTTCTCCGAACGGGGTTACCGAAAGATTATATCACAAAAAACGAAAACGGTCATTAACCTTTTTCGACGGTTTCGGTGAGGAGTTCGCCGTAACTGTTGAAGCCGCCGTTAGTTTCTTCGATTTTATATTTGCAGCCGGGGTCGGCGGATTTTTCTTCTTTTGCTTTTGCTCTTGCGTCGTCGATATCGTCGAATTCGCCTACAAGGTTGTAGTTATAGCCGTTGCTTTTTCTTACGTGAAGGTAAAACATAAAAAATCTCCTTTCGGGTTACGAATATATTGTACAACGATTTTATAATAAAAGACAGTTTTTTGTTTTTTGGCTGAAAGTCTTTGCGGGGAGGGAAAAGGCCGGTTCGGGGCATGGTTTTCGAAAAATTCGTGCGAAATATTTTCGGTGAAATTTAACTCATCGATAACTTTTTTACCCGGATTTCCTTTATTTTCGGGGGGAATGAAAAAATTTTTTAAAAAAAATTTACAAAAGAAATATTTTGTAATATAATTTAAACGGAATAAGATATTTGCGGTGATATTGTACCGTATTATGTTACTACAAAAGGATGCAGGTTAAAATGACTGAAAAAGAACTTAACGAAACTCAAGTCGACCGGGATGAACGTCAGAAAATCCTGGTTGCCGATGACGAAGCAAGCATAAGAAGAATTCTCGAAACGCGTTTGAGCATGATAGGTTACGACATCGTGACCGCGGCGGACGGAGAGGAAGCAATCGCGGCGTTCAACAAGACGAACCCCGACCTGCTCATTTTGGACATTATGATGCCCAAAATTGACGGATACGGTGTTGTCAGAGAAATCAGACGAACGTCGGACGTTCCGATAATCATTCTGACCGCCCTCGGTGACGTTTCGGAAAGAATAACCGGACTCGAACTCGGCGCGGACGACTACGTTGTCAAGCCTTTCAGCCCCAAAGAGCTCGAAGCGCGCGTCAAATGCGTTCTTCGCCGTACAAACACCAAGGAAGCCGCCGTTACGACAGGCAAAGTCGCAAAAAACGTCATCACGACAGGAAACATAAAAATCGATACCGCAAGACGTCAGGTTTTCAGAAAGAACGAAAGAATCAGACTTACGGGCATGGAATTCAGCCTTCTCGAGCTTTTGGTCAACAATTCGGGGCAAGCTTATTCGAGAAACGAAATTCTGCAACACGTCTGGTCGTACCCCGCGGATCACAGAATTGATACAAGAGTCGTGGACGTACACATTTCGCGGCTTCGGTCGAAACTCGAAACCGACCCCGCAAATCCCGAACTTATCCTGACCGCAAGGGGAATAGGGTATATGTTTCAGCGTATAGCTTAATTTTAAACGGAAAAGGGAAGTTCAAAACTTCTCTTTTTTGTCGGAATGATTTAAAACGGAGAAAATACAATGACAGCTGATGTTAGACCGCTCGATGCGATAATTTACAATACGGAAAAAGTTGAATTGAAAGACGTGATTGCGCCGCCTTACGACGTAATTACCGACGATTATCGGGAAAAACTTTTCGAAAAAAGCCCCGAAAATATCGTTAAATTGATTTTGCCTCAAGGCGACGCGGATGTTTCGAACCCCGAAAACCGCTACGAGCACGCGCATAAAGACTTTCAAAAAATGCTCGACGACAAAATTTTGATAAAAACCGAAAAACCGGTCATTTTTTACCTGTTGCAACAATATGAATACCAAGGCAAAACCGTTACGAGAAAAGGGTTTATCGCCAAAATCAGAAACGAAGAGTTCGACAAGGGGAACATTTTGCCGCACGAATACACAATGGGCGGGCCCAAAGAAGACCGACTCAACCTGACGAAAGCCTGCAAGGCTAATTTTTCGCAGGTTTTTCTGGTTTATTCCGATAAAGAAAAACAAATCGAAAACGCCGTAGACCTTTCGGGCAAACCGTTTGCGGACGTCACCGACGACGCGGGCGTTCGAAATATCGTGTTCAAAATCGACGACGAAAAGATGATAAACCTTATAAAACAAGTCCTTTCGGACAAAAAATTTCTGATTGCGGACGGTCACCACAGGTACGAAACTTCGCTTAATTACAGAAATTTCGTGAATTCGCCCGACCCGGAACACCCGTCGAAGTTCGTCATGAGCTATTTTACAAACCTCGAAGACGACCTGTTGATTTACCCGACCCACAGAATCATCACGAAAAACATCGCGCCGGAAAAAATTCTCGCGGCGGTCGAGAAATACTTCGATATCGAAGAAATTCCGTTTGACGCGACCACGAAAGAAGCCGCAAAGAAAGAGCTTGTGAAAAAAATCGACGAAAGTTCGAAAACCGCGATTTCTGCGGGATTATACCTTAAAGACGAAAACAAATTCAGGCTTTTGAGGCTCAACAAAAACGTCGACGCGATTTTGGACGAGTACAAAGTGCCGAAAGTGTTGAAATCGTTGGATTTGATAGTTTTGCACAAGGTGATAATTTCAAAAGAACTCGGGTTCACTGACGAGGAGCAATCGTCGCAAAACGGCATTTTGTATATCAAACAGGAGCACGAAGCTTTTGACATGATAGACAACAAAGAAGCGCAAGCGTCGTTCATCACGGCGTTTCCGAGCATTTCGCAAATTTACGAAATTGCGGGCGCGGGCGAGAGAATGCCTCAAAAATCGACGTATTTCTACCCGAAACTGCTTTCGGGGATTGCGATAAACCCTCTTGACAAATAGAGGAGCGACCGAGTCGCAGGGGCGCAGGGGGGCAGAGCAATAGAGTACGGGCGGACACGAGAGAGCTCAGGAGGCGCAGCCGAACCGTGAGTGAAAGGTTCAATCTGCTTAACCCTCAAATCAACGGAGTCCCGACGCTGTACGGAACCGGCAAAAACCTAATCTCCTCGAAGGCAAAATAACCTCTCCGCGCAGACGGCAAACATTAACCCCCGAAAACGGCGAAACGAAACAAGTTCCGCAAGCCCCGTAAAGTTCCTCCGATTTTGCAAACGAACACGCGAAGGTCAGAAAAAACAAACCTTGAAAATGAACTCATAAAACCAATCCCGCGAAATTTCTCAAAACGCACGAAAGACGGGAAACCGAAAAATTTTTCGAACAAATAAGACTTTTCAAGCCGCGGGCACGGGCGCAAACCGTAACGGACAAAATTTCACAAAGCGCGGGCATGGACGTAAAATCAAGAAATCCGCCCCGACACAACAAAAATCACGAAGGACTTAAGAATGAGCAACGAAAAAATTATATTGACAGGCGACAGACCGACGGGCAAACTTCACGTAGGACACTACGTAGGCTCGCTTCGAGAACGCGTAACCCTTCAAAATCGCGGCGATTACGACAAAATTTTTATAATGATTGCCGACGCGCAGGCACTGACCGACAACGCCGAAAACCCCAAAAAAGTCAGAGATAACATCATCGAAGTCGCGCTCGACTACCTTGCGTGCGGACTCGACCCCGAAAAATCAACGCTCTTCATCCAATCGATGATTCCCGAACTCACCGAACTGACCTTTTACTACATGAATTTGGTCACCGTATCACGTGCACAGCGCAATCCGACCGTCAAAACCGAAATCAAAATGCGAGGTTTCGAAACCAATATCCCCGTCGGATTTTTCGTATATCCGATAAGCCAAGCCGCCGATATCACCGCGTTTAAGGCAACTCACGTTCCCGCGGGCGAAGACCAGGAACCGATGATTGAACAATGCCGCGAAATCGTCCACAAATTCAACTCGATTTACGGCGAAACGCTGGTCGAACCGAAAATAGTTTTACCCCAAAACAGCGCGTGTCTGCGACTTCCCGGGATTGACGGCAAAGCCAAAATGAGCAAGTCTCTTGGCAACTGCATTTACCTTTCGGACGAACCCGAAACGGTCAAAAAGAAAGTCATGTCAATGTTTACCGACCCCGACCACCTGAGAATCGAAGACCCCGGCAAAACCGACGGAAACCCCGTGTTCATCTATCTTGACGCGTTTTCGCGCGACGAACACTTCGCCGAATTTTTGCCCGAATACCAAAACCTCGACGAGCTCAAAGCCCACTACAGACGCGGCGGACTCGGCGATGTCAAAGTCAAAAAATTTTTAAACAACGTAATGCAAGCGGAACTCGAACCGATAAGACAACGCCGAAAAGCTTGGGAACAAAGGACTTCTGACGTTTACGAAATTCTGCGACTGGGAAGCATCGAAGCCGAAAAAGTCGCCGCCCAAACCCTCCATGACGTCCGAAACTCAATGAAAATCAAC
Source organism: uncultured Candidatus Melainabacteria bacterium (assembly GCA_934718085.1). Lineage (GTDB taxonomy): Bacteria > Cyanobacteriota > Vampirovibrionia > Gastranaerophilales > Gastranaerophilaceae > CAKUZL01. Next base: position 83,000 of record CAKUZL010000007.1, on the reverse strand, counting down.
TACTTCGAAAACATGTAACCCCCGTTTCGCGGGCATGATCAAATATTTGAAACCTTTCGTGATTTCAGATTATTTGCCGTAACGAAATGTTTTGCTTGGCATTATTCATCGAACCGGAAGGTTTCAAATTTTCAAAACATTCTCCGATGCATGTTCTCGGGGAAGGCGAAATTGCAAGTCCGCAAGCAAGTCTACAAGCAAACCCCGGTCACGCAAGTCTATAAGCCCACGAACAAGTCCGCCGGCAAACCTGTAACCGCGCAAATCCTCAAAACCGCGTGGTCACATGACATACGACCTTTCAATCGCATAACCTCGCAACTCATCGTCGCCGTGACCCCGCGAGACGGGCAGGGTGTATGTTCGGGTGTCGATTTTATCGGATATTTTTGCCCATCGCGTAGGCTTTTTCGAGCAAAGCGGGTGATTTTGCGGCGCTGCCGGGTTCTTCGAGACCCGCTCCGTTGACGAATCCTTTCAACGAGACTCCGTCGAAGCAGGCAATCCAACCGTTTACGCCGTTGATGACCGTTTGTACGACATTTTCGGACGCGTCCGCGGATGTCGTAATTACGTAAACTTCTCTAAACGCATGCCCGGTAGCGAAAAGCGAATTTGCCCTGTCGATGAGGGTTTTCATTTGACCCGCCATTTCGTAGTAATAAACGGGAGTAGCCCAAACGATGACGTCTGCGTCTTTGATTTTTGCGGTGATTGCGTTGGCATCGTCGTCTTCGATGACGCAGTGACCGAGTTTTTGGCACGCGAGGCAGCCTTTGCAGAATTTTATTTCTTTGTCTTTGAGGGTTATGAATTCGATGTCGTGCCCGGCGTCTTTTGCGCCGCGTTCGGTTTCGCGGGCGAGAATTTCGGAATTCGCGTTGTTTCTGAGACTTGTCGAAATTATCAAAACTTTTTTCGTCATTTTAAATCTCCTTATCTTATCGAGTAGACGCAACCGCAGTAGGATTGGCGGTAGAAGCCTTCTTCTTTGGCGGTTTTCATTGCTTTGAGGTAACCGTCGTGTTTTTTGAAGTCTATTGCGACAAATTTTATTCCGAATTTTTCCGCGGCGCGGTTACCGATTTTTTCGATATCGGCAAAAACCTTGTGGGGACTGACGCACAGAGTCGTCGTGAATGCGGGATAACCGTCGATTGCGGCGCGTTTTGCGGTTTCGGTAAGTCTGAGTTCGAAACATTTCAGGCAGCGTTTACCGCGTTCGGGTTCGTTTTCGAGTCCTTTGACCGCCGAAAACCATACGTCGGGGTCGTCTTCGCGAAGGATGAGTTCGTATTTCTTTTTTCTGCAATATTTTACGAGCTCGTTCAGCCTGATGTCGTATTCTACCTGCGGATGGATATTCGGGTTATAGAAGAAGAGAACCGGGTCATATCCGAGTTCTTTGAGTTTTGCAATCGGTTGGGTGCAGCAAACCGCGCAGCAGGTGTGCAAAAGGATTTTATTGTTCATTTTCGCGAAGTTCCGCCCCCGAGTCGATGAGCATTTGTTTGAGGTCGTAGTAGGGCATCGTGCCGCGGTGTTTTTTCATGTTGATAATCGTTGTCGGAGTCGCGTCGATGTTTTTGTCCAGAGCTTCTTGAATTTGTTCGGAGAGCTCGTTTTTGATTTCATCGGACTCACAGTCTTCGAGAAGTTTTTTGACGTCCAATCCTTTTATTTTGGAAAAAATTCGTTTAATGTCGGATTTTTTGACGGGGGTGTGTTCGAACATCAATTTGTCGGCTTCCCAATATTTGCCTTGTTTTCCGGCGGCAAGAACGACACGTGCTTCAAAGCACGAGCCGGGGTGACCCGCGCCTTTGATGAGGGGATTACATTCTTTGTCGAGCGGGAAGTTATGTTGAATAATCAGGACGTTGTCGAGCTCTTTGACGATTCTTCGGAGGGAAGTGTTCATCATGAGGCAGCCCGCGCAGTTGTAGTCGATGTAGTCGTTTATGATGATTTGAGCGTCTTTTGCGCCGAGTTTGTTGTCTTCGTAAACAAAATTTTCTTCGTGAACGATTTTACCCAAATCTTCGGATTCGTTTTGAGGGACGAAAATCCCCGAAACGCAAGTAAAAATGAGGGTTCCGGCGAACACCGCGACAAGAGCGCACGCGGTTATCAGGTATTTTTTCTCGGAAAGCGCGGATTTTACGTCATCGAAGGTTTGTTTGACTTCGAAGAAAAGCGGTTTCGAAAAATCTTTTGCAAAAATCGCGAGCAGAAGGTCGACGATGTAGGTTGCAAAGCACAGAGTGCAGACTTTTTGAATAACGAAAATCGAGATGCACGCAAGGCTCATCGAGATGACGAAAGCGAGCGAAGCGAGCGTGAATATGTAAGAATACGGGTTTTTGAAGACTTCGAGAAAGCGGAGGAGTTTAAATTTCGAGAGTTTCGGAGAGAGGAGCATTGTTGCGAAAAGCAGGTACAGCAGGGCTCCCCAGGCGAAAAGCGGTATTCCGAAAAAGTGCGAGAACGAAGTTTTTGCAACGCCGTCGCAATCGATAAAGTCGTTGTAGGAACAAAAACTCGGCATTGCCGCGGGGTTGAAATTCGCGTCGTAATAGACCGCTCCGAGCTTTGCGCATAACAAAAGTCCGATAAAAATCAAAATCGGGATAATATATTTTTTAACGTTTTTCATTTCAAAATTCTCCGTAACAATTTACGAACACAAATATATTATCATGTTAAGCAAACATTAACAATAAACTTTTACATAAAAAAGTAAATCGGTCGGACGGGTAAAGTTATGTGAAAATGTTTGAAAAAAAAGAGGGTTTTGTAGTACAATGGAAGAAAAGAGTAATTTTAGAGCGGGGATAAGGAAGAATGACGGCTCAAACCGAGAATTATAACGCGAGTAACATCAGAGTTTTGGAAGGTCTCGAAGCGGTAAGAATGCGTCCCGGGATGTATATCGGGTCGACCAGTCAAAGAGGGCTTCACCACTGCATATACGAAATCGTGGACAACTCTATCGACGAATCGTTGGCGGGATACTGTACAACCATTAAAGTTACGGTGAATGCCGACGAAAGCGTTACCGTGGAAGACAACGGAAGAGGAATCCCCGTCGACATTAAGCCCGAAACGGGTAAATCCGCGCTCGAAATCGTGCATACCGTGCTTCACGCGGGCGGAAAGTTCGGAGACGGCGGATACAAAGTGTCGGGCGGACTTCACGGCGTAGGCGCGTCGGTCGTAAACGCTCTGTCCGAAAAGTTTATCGTCGAAGTTTCCCGTAACGGTTGGGTTCACAGACAAGAATACCTCAGAGGCGAACCCGTTTCGCCCGTCGAAAAAATCAGAGAAACCGACAAAACCGGTACGAAAACGACGTTCTGGCCCGACCCCGAAATCTTTACCGAAACCACCGAAATCGACCGCGAAGTAATCGCGGGCAGACTTCGCGAAATGGCGTTTCTCAACAAAGGATTAAAAATAATCTTCACCGACGCTAAAACCGAAGAAACCCAAGAGTTTCACTACGAAGGCGGTATCGCAAGCTACGTCGAATTCTTGAACAAAAACAAAACCGTGATGTTCGACCCTCCGATTTATATGGAAAAAACCGTCGACGGAATGTACGTCGAAATCGCCATCCAGTACACGGATGCCTACTCCGAGTCGGTTTTGAGCTTCGCGAACAACATCAACACCCACAGCGGCGGAACACACCTGACGGGCTTCAGAAACGCCGTAACCCGCGTCCTGAACGCTTATGCGCGCAAAAACAATATTCTGAAAGACTCCGAACAAAACCTGACCGGGGATGACGTTCGCGAAGGTATGACCGCGATTGTAAGCGTCAAGCTGTCCGATCCGCAGTTCGAAGGACAAACAAAAGAAAAGCTCGGAAACGCCGAAGCTACGGGCGCGGTGAACGACGTTGTCGGCGACAAGTTCCAGGAATGGCTCGAATTCAACCCGAAATGCGCGAAAACCATCATCGAAAAGACTTTGCAGGCGCAACGCGCAAGGGAAGCCGCAAGACGCGCAAGAGAACTGACGAGACGTAAAACGGCACTCGAAAACTCGACTCTGCCCGGAAAATTAGCGGACTGCTCGAGCAGAGAAGCCGAAAAATGCGAATTGTTCATCGTAGAGGGAGATTCCGCGGGCGGTTCGGCTAAACAGGGCAGAAACAGAATGTTTCAGGCAATTTTGCCGTTGAGAGGAAAAATTCTTAACGTCGAAAGAGCCCGTCTCGACAGGATTTACGGGAACAACGAAATTCAGTCGATGATGCAGGCTTTGGGTATAACAATCAGTCGAAACGAAGCTGACGTGGATATTTCCAAGCTTCGTTACCACAAAATTATTTTCATGACCGATGCCGATGTCGACGGAGCGCACATCAGAACGTTGCTTTTGACGTTCTTCTTCAGATACGCCAGACCGCTCATCGAACAGGGTCACATCTACATCGCGCAACCGCCGCTCTACAAAATCACAATCGGCAAAACCTCCGAATACCTTTACGACGACAGGGCTTTGGACAAAACAATCCGCGAAAGAGGCGTAAAAGGGCTGACTTTGTCCGACAAATCCAAAACGAAAATTTGTTCGAACGACGACATGGTCGCGCTCACGGGCGAAATGGCGGGATATTACAACTCCTTCCGCTCACCCGTTTTGAACAACATCCCCGCGGTCGTGGTCAGAGGGCTTGTCCGCTCAAACATCGAACCCGCGGATTTCGACGATTACGACAAAATGAGCGAAATCAACGCTTATTTGCAACACTACCTTGTCGACCACGGCGAAAACTACGGAATTACCGAAGCGAAGAACTATAAAACCGAACTTCGCGAAACGGGCGAAGGCAAAACCGTCATCAAACTCGACCTCGGAAACGGTGAAGACCCCGTGAACATAACGCCTACCGTGATTAAGTCAAACGAATTCCAACGCATCAAAAAATCCTACCCCGCAATCAGAAACTTCCTGATTGAAGAGGAAAAACAGCTTTTCCTCGACAACGGCGCGGAAGAAATCGTAATTACGTCGTTCGACGAGCTTCAAAAACAAATCGACGAACGCGGAAAGAAAGGGCTTGTACTTCAACGATTCAAAGGTTTGGGCGAAATGATGCCGCAACAGCTTTGGGAAACCACGATGGATCCTTCGACGAGAACGCTTTTGAAGGTCGACATCGAAGATGCGGTTATTTGCGACAGAATTTTCGACGTCCTGATGGGTGACAAAGTCGAGCCGCGCAGAGATTTTATCGAAGCAAACGCCGTATTCGCAACAAATATTGACACATAGCGCATAACGAGGCACGATCGTGAACGTTTTTATTCAAATAATGAAAAAAACCGTTACCAAAATGATTTTGGCGGTATTGTGCCTGATGTTGCTGCTTTCGGTGTTCGTCTTTTGGACGTGGTGGGAAAAACAGTTTAAGAAAATCCCCGGGTATTACAACGTCTATAAAGGCGACAAGGCTTATCGAAACGCGAATTACCAAAAAGCGATAGATTATTACAAGCGCGGGCTCGAATATTACCCCGAACACGCGGAAGCCCGCTGCAATTTGGGCAACCTGTACGTCGTGTACGAAAACTTTTCGGAAGCGGCGGTGAACTACGAAGAAGCCCTGAAATACAACCCCGACGACATGGAATGCCGCATAAATTACGCGATAATTCTGTCCGAAGAACTCGGCGAGCACGACAAAGCTTTGCGCGAATACACGACCGTAATCGACACAAAGCCTTTCGTACTGCACCTTCCGTTCATTTACGACAACACGAAAAGCGTCAAAATCAACCGCGGCACGGCTTATTACAACAAAGGGGTCGTTTACCGCAAAAAATCGATATATATGGGCGATCGTTCGCTCGGCGCGTTCACGTTTCTCGAAAAAGCCGCCGAATCGTACCACAAGGCGAAAAAGATTTTGAAAAAAGACTACGACACCCACTACAACCTTGCGTTGACCGAACAGCTTCTCGGGAACGAAAAAACCGCGGGACTGGAGTATTGCAAGGCTATCGAGCTGAAACCCTTCAATTTCGAGGCTCACTACAACCTCGGGCTGCTGCTTCGTTCTATGAAGTTATATGAAGAGTCGATAGCGGAGTTCGAAAAGGCGGGAATGTCGGCGGATTTAGCCAACGACGGGACAAAACAGCTTTATTTGTTCCAGATAATGGATGACGTAAAACAACGGATAATTTTCGAAGGCAAGCCCGAAATCCTTGTAAATCACCGCTCCGAGTCGGCTTTGGACGACGGCGAAATAACTTACAAATACGGAAAGGTGATTTTACTCGAAGATTCCGGTAAAATACTTGAAGAACGGATGAAAAGTTGCCCGTCGAAAAAATATTTTGAGGCATTATGAGCAGAAGAAAAAAAGGAAAAATTAACGAAACCGAATTTTTTACGGTGCTGACAAAAACGATAATCAACTCGCAACTGGCGCAAACCCTTGCGGATAAACTGACTTCACTGCTTCGCGAGTACATCGGAATAAAAGACATGCGGTTTTTGGTTCGCGATATGAATACCGGCACGTTCCGCGATTTCGCGAAAGATTGGGTCTACGTGAGAGAATCCGAGTCGCAAATCTTTTTGTACTCGATTTACAAAAGTTTTCAAACGGGGAATAAAGAAAAATTCGTGCTGAACGGCAAATTCTATGCGTTCGACGACAAAATTTTCGACTGCAAACCCGAAGCGTGCTTCAAAGACGAAGACAACGTAATTTACTACCCTCTGTCCACCCCGAACGAGGCGGTCGGACTGGTCGAAATAACCTTCGACAAACTCAACGCGGGCGTGAAATTCGACGGAGCGTTCCTGAAAATTTTCTACGTCTTGCTGCTTCAAATCTCCAACGCCGTCCTCAACTACATCGCGCACGAAGCCGCCGCAAACGTTTTGAGCTTCTACGACGCAATGAAAAATATCGCCAAAATCACCGAAAATCAGTACGAGCCCGCGTACATAATCCCTCAAATCGGCGAAATGATTGACAGATTTATCTCGGCGCACCTGATTTACGTGTTCGTAAAAGACGCCGAAACGGGCGAACTCAAACTTTATTGGCCTAAAGCCTGCAAGGAAAAAGAAATTTTCAAAATGCTCGACAGAATAGACAACGAAACCGAGTACCTGATTTCTCCCGACGAAAAAATCGGGATTTTCCCGCTCCACGGCGAGGAAGAAATGCTCGGAGCGATTGCGGCGTACAGCAATTTCGGCAAACTTACCCGCGAAGAAACGGAATATTTGCTCCAACTGTCGAAACAATCGGGAATAACGCTTCAACGGGCTTCGATGTACGCGGAAGTTCTGAAACACGCGACTTTGGACGCTTTGACGGGACTGAACAACCGTCGGCAGATGGAAATTCGTCTGAAACAGGCGGTCTCGGCGTCGGTACGGAAAAACGAACCCCTGTGTTGCCTGATGTTGGACGTCGATTACTTCAAAAAAATTAACGATACGTACGGTCACGCGACGGGCGATATCGTTTTGAAAACGCTTGCGGAGGTCATCACCGGAATTTTGCGGGAATACGACGTTGCGTGCAGATACGGCGGCGAAGAATTTTTGGTCATTTTGCCCGATACAAAGTCCGAAGAAGCGGCTTCGGCAGCTCAAAGACTTCTCAAAACCGTGAGAAACAAAGTGATTGACATTTCGGAAACCGCGGGAAGCATGCAGGAGCCCGTATTGAGCATCACCGTAAGCATCGGCGTCGCGCAATATAAACCGGGTCAAACCGCGGACGCGTTTTGCGCCTGCGCCGACAAAGCCCTCTACGCGGCAAAAAAGAACGGCAGAAACAGAGTTATGGTGTACGGAGAGGATTGCGAAGACAATTAATCGATTATGACCGACAAAAAGAAAAAAATCATAAAATCCGAAGAGAAATCACGTCCCGAGAAAAAATCGGGCGGCGGAAATCGTCTGCTGACAATTGTTTTGACCGTGTTCTTAATTCAAACCGTGGTCGGAGCCGTCGTCGGAATAGGCAAAACCATTGCAATAAACAACAAAATCTCGAAAACCGTGAGATTGCACAAAGCGGCGGAAAAACGCAACGCCGACCTCAGATACAAAACGGACAGCTTCCACACGGCAAAAAGCCTCGAAGCCATCGCAAGAAGCGCCCTGAAAATGTCGGGTCCGAACGAAGCTCTGGTTCTCGTAAACGAACTCAAACCCGACTCCGACAAGCCGTCCCTCCGATAAATGAATGCCTTGAGAACGCACGGATGTCACAAATCTCACGGTCTTTCGCTCAAGCCCCCGGGCTTTCAAGGTTTTGCAATCATTGTAAGTCGGACACAGCCCCCGGCGAATTGTTCGTCGTGGACGAAAATCTTTTGTTCAACAATCCTATTTAACGCAAAGCAAAGCCCTTCGGGCTTTGCTTTGCGTAAGTTCCGATTTGCAATCAAAGGATTTCCGTCTTTTCCGAAAAATTTGTCCGGGTGGAACCCCGATACCTGCAATGATTTCAAAATTTCGAAACAAACAGAAAGTTGTCATTTTAAGTCTTTAGCTTTTAGAACCCCGATTTAGCGCACTTTACAGGTTGCGTTTTTACAAAATCAGTATACAAATTCGAAGTGTTGTTCTTCGGCGGAGGCTTCGGGGGTCGACATCGAGTGTACCAACGCTTCGGGCAATTTTCTCACGTCGTTGACCCGATACACGTTTCCGCCGGTCGTTTGAGCAAGACACACCAATGCCGAAGACGATTGCGTGACAAGCACGACGTCTATCGATATATCTTGACGTTTTTTCATGAGTTTTTTCGCGAATTCGCAGGGGTTTCCGCCGCAATTTTCGCCGCCGTCGGTAATCAGGACGATTTTTTTCGGTACGTTGGTCGGAAACGCCGTAAAGTCACGCATAACGGCTGCTTCGAGTCCGCGGGTCAGAGGGGTCGAGCCGCCGATTTGAACCGAGTTCATGCCCGCGATTATTGCGTTTGCATCAATTTTGGTAATTCTTGCCACGGATTGAGTCGCGGAACACCCGTCCGAAGTTGTCGTATGGCGTCCGGTGTTGATTTTGTAGACGATTTTTCCTTTGCGGTTCGAAGTCTTTTTAACGTCCTCGACGCTTGCGTTTCGACTGTCCGAGGCACCGCCCGCCTGACCGAAAACTCTGAATCCGACGCTTATCGAGCTCGGGATTTGGTGCAAGATGTCGCTCATTGCCTGTTTTGCGACGCCGATGGCGTACGCCATGCTTCCCGAGTAGTCGGTCACGATGTCGATTGCGCCCGTCGGTGTTTGGTTTACGACGTTTTTCGCAACGTAATCGCCCGCATAATAATTATTGTAATAATTTTTGGTTTGTGTTTGACTCGCGGGTTGAGATGTTTTCACTGTTCCGTTTTTGTTGACTTTGTAAGTCGCCGCAAAACCCGCTGAAGCAAGGATTGCCGTGATTATCGCCGCCGTCAAAAATTTTTTCTTCATTTTTCGTCCTTTACGTAAAGTCACGTGTTACCGCGGGTTTCAGCCGTCAATACATTCTCGGAAACAGGTAAAGCCTTCCGTCTTCGTCGTTTCGCCATCTCAACCAGCCTGTTTTGTATTCGTTGCCCGCATCAACGACCGTTACGAGCATCCAATTCCCGCGAATTACGCGACACATAATTTCTTCGGGCCCCGTCAGTTCGTCCACGATGTCGGCGTCGTCGCTGTCTCTCGACCTGAGCTTCATTTCGGTTTTCGGAAAGTCTTTCATCATTTTAAGCCCGTTTTTTTTGCCCAGTTGATAGAAAAATTCCCGCCAAGTATAGTATTTGTCGGTTTCCGAAAGCAACAAGCAACCGGTTTTGCCTGTTTTGTTGTCGAAAATCACCTCGATTTTGCCGTCCTCGGGAAGTCCGACCGCGCTGAGGTAAAAGGCGTTTTCGTTCGGGATGTTGACCAAAAAGGGGTCAGGTCCCGATGTTCTGACTATCGCGGATTTTTCGGGCGAAGTCGTAAAGACTTCGAGGGCATGCCCTTTTGCGTCCAAAATTGCGAAATCGCGGTCGATTTTGACGACACCCGTCGCGTTTTTGTTTACGGAAACGGAATAAGCGGGTGTTCGATACGCAAATACCGCGCTCGCCTGCATTATCAACGTTAAAAATATCAAAAATGTTTTTTTCAATATTCCTCCGATGTCTTTAACGGCGGGGTAAGCCCCGTTATTATAAGCTTTTTTGAAGTTTTTCGCGCGTCCGCGGCCGGTTGATAATACCCGTTCGGAATTTTGCCCGAGTCGTCGTCCGTACGGCATTTCCGTCCGTTCGGACTTCGATATCCGTGTCGGTTATAGTATCCGCCGTTCGAAAGTTGCGCGCCGCAGTCAAACCGTTCGACTTGCCGGGCTTTGCGCCCCCCACCCCCCGAGTCGTTCGCTTGTTCCGCCCGACGGCGTCTCGGGGCATCCCGCCTCTATCCGCCGATTTGCGGGGTTACCGCTTTTTTTGCGATTTCTTCCGAAATTGCCGCTTTGAAAGCTTCCGTGCTCATCGTTCCGACGGCGCCTTTTCCTCTGACTCTCAGCGCGATTTCGTTATTTTCGATTTCCTTGTCTCCGACAACGATGACGTACGGAACCTTCTTATCCTGCAAGGCTTCGCGTATTTTGTAGTTCATGCTTTCGCTTCTGTCGTCCGCAAAAGCTCTGATACCTTCGACTTTCAGCTCATCAACGATTTTTTGAGCGTAATCCGCGTGTCTTTCCGCAACCGGCACGACCGTTACCTGAACGGGCGCAAGCCAAGTCGGGAACGCACCCGCGAAGTGTTCTATCAACACGCCGACAAATCTTTCCATCGAGCCCAAAATTACTCTGTGAAGCATTACGGGGGTTTTCAATTGACCGTCTTTGTCCTGATACTTGATTTCGAATCTTTCGGGCAGGTTGAAGTCGAGCTGAATCGTCGCGCACTGCCAGGTTCTGCCGAGCGCGTCTTTAAGCTTGAAGTCGATTTTCGGACCGTAAAACGCGCCGTCGCCTTCGTTTATCTCGTATTTCAAACCTTTGACCTTCAGGGCTTCTTTAAGTCCTTCTTCCGCTCTTTCCCAATTTTCGAGGCTTCCGACGTAATCTTCGGGTCTGGTCGAAAGTTCGGCTTCGTATTTCATTCCGAACAAATTCAGCGTATAGTCGACAAAGTCAATGATTTTGTTGATTTCGGAAGTCAACTGTTCGGGCGTGCAGAAGATGTGCGCATCGTCCTGAGTGAACCCTTTGACTCTGCTGAGCCCCTGTAATTGCCCCGAACGTTCGTTTCTGTAAACCGTTCCGAGTTCCGCCATTCTGAGCGGCAAATTTCTGTAGGATTGTCTGTTCGCTTTGTAAATCAAAATGTGGAACGGGCAATTCATCGGTTTCAGTACGTATTCGGTGCCTTCGTCCTCGATAAAGAACATATTGTCGCGATAATGCGCCGAGTGACCCGAAATATCCCAAAGTTTCGATTTCGCGATATGCGGCGTATAAACGGTCACATAGCCTCTTTTGCGGTGTTCGCTTCTCCAATAATTTTCGATTTCCTCTCTGACAATCGCAAGGTTCGGATGCCACAAAACAAGCCCCGCACCGACTTCGTCGTGTATCGAGAACAAGTCGAGTTTAGCGTTAAGCTTTCTGTGGTCGCGTTTTGCGGCTTCTTCCAAAAACGTAAGGTAAGCGTTGAGGTCGTCTTTCGTCCAAAACGCCGTCGCATAAATCCTTTGCAACATTTTATTCTTTTCGCTGCCGCGCCAATAAGCACCCGCAACGTTCAACAGCTTGAAAGCCTTGATATAAGTGGTGTTCGGTACGTGAGGCCCCGCGCAAAGGTCGTTAAACAAGACATTCCCGTTCTTATCTTTCGTCAAATACAGTGTGGGATTGTCGTTTCGGTGTTCTTCCAAAAGTTCCGCTTTATAAATTTCGCCCTGCGCGTTAAATTCGTCTATCTGCTTTTGAACATCGGGAATTTCGTACCGTTCGAAAATCAAATTTTCTTTAACGATTTTCTTCATCTCGTCTTCGATTTTTCTCAAATCGTCTTCCGTAAACGTATGCTCCGTATCAAAATCGTAGTAAAACCCCGTTTCGGTCGCGGGTCCTATCGCAAGCTTTGTTCCCGGAAAAAGCTTTTGCACCGCCTGCGCCATTACGTGCGACGCCGAGTGCCTTAACACGTGAAGATTTTCGTTATTCTTTTCCATAATCAGAAGTCCTTCTTAATCTTTTTTATTTTCGAATAAAACCATTATATCACTTACAAAAATAAAATAAAGCGTATTTTTCGTCGATTTTACCGACAAACAACACGCAAAATAAAACCCTTCGAGCTTCGTGTTGCGTAAATATTGACATATAAAGAAAGTTCTTTGTCCTTGCGGGAAGATTTGCCGGGGCAATGCCTGACCTACGGTGATTACAGATTTTTACAATAACAAAAGGGTTCATATGTGACTTTGTCGGGCGCGCAACGAATGCCACAAATTCAAAAGCATTATTTTTAATTCTCACAACTGTCTGAGCAATTCCATACGAAACACCCCGACCCGCGGTGAGGGAGCGTCCAAAGCGGGTTGCGAAAGTTAAGAAAGGTCGAGTGGAGCGCGCCAAGGCATCCTCCGCGCCCGTCAAAGCGGGTTACGAAAGTTACGAGAGGTCGGCGAGAAGTTTTATCGCGTCGGCGTCTTCGGGGTAGAATTCCGTATATTTATGGAGGTATTCGAGCGCTTCGTCTTTCAAATTCAGTTTCAGTGCGGTTTCGGCAAGGTTCATGAGGTTGTGGATATTGTTCGGGTATTTCACGTTAATCGCCTTGAAAAGACCGTAAGCTTTTTCGTATTCTGCGGTTTCGAGGCACAAAATCGCGAGCATATTTGCGGTTTCCGCTCCGGGAGCCAAAAAGTATGCGTCTTCGAAGAGGGCTTTTGCCGTTTCTTTTTTGCCCATAAGCATATAGACGCGCCCCAAAGTATAGATTACGTCGGGGTTTTGGAGGTTTTCTTTCATACATCGTTCGAGGAGTTCGACGGCTTGGTCGAGGTTCCCGAGTTCGATAGCGTTAAGCGCGACGTTGAAAGCTTTTTCGCCGTTCAGGAAAGGCGAATTAATGATTTTCGAATACATTTCGTCGGCTTTTTTTCGGTCGGCAATCATTTGGAAGTAATTCCCGTATTCGTAGATTACGGCGGGGTTTTGGGGGTCGCAGGCGTAAGCCGTTTCGATTTCGGCTTTTGCGGCATCGAAAATTCTGCGTTTCATATAAATCACCGCCAAATCTTTGTGAGCTTCGGTGTAATCGGGGTTGAGTTTAATCGCCTTACCGAGGAGCTTTTCGGCGGAGTCGGAATCGCCCGTAATTTCGTATAAATACGCGAGTTTGTAGTACAATTCCGCGCTCGGCTTGCTTTTGCGCATTATCAGAAGGTAGATTTTTTTGGCTTTGTCGTATTCTCCGACGAGGGTGCACAGTTCGGCGGCAAGTTCCTTGTATTTCACCGATTTCGGCGCCAAATCCATCAGCGCGTAAACGGAATCCAGTGCCTTGGAGTAGTTGCCCAAAACCTTGTAAATATTCGTCAAATTGACCAGATAGTCTTCGTTTTCGGGCTCTGACGCCGTCAAAACTTTCACGTATTTCAGGGCGGAAACAAAGTCCTGCGCCGCAATCGCGGCATTGACGAGCTTTATAAGACATGTCTTGTCGGGTCGAATTTTGTAAGCCTTCAGGCAATATTCGTACGAAGCCTTGACCTGCCCGAGTTTTTCGAAGCACGCCGCGATATCGAGGTAATGCAGCGGATTTTTTTCGTCGAATTTCGATGCCGTATTGTAGGCGTGCAAAGCTTCTTCGGTCTTTCCGAGCGCAAAGTACGCCGTTCCGAGTCTCGAGAAAACCTGCGGGTCGCCGGGATAAAGCAACGTCATTTGAGTCAAAATTTCGGCGGCTTCTTCAAAGTATTCGCTTGACGAAAACGCCGCGGCAATCGTGTACATCGCCGCTTTTTTGTCGGACGCGCCTTCGAAAAACCGTTCCTGCAAAATTTTTGCCTTGTCGGGGGCTTTCACCGTAATATAGTGGATTATCAGGCTTATCAATATTTCCGAATTGTTTCCGTCGAGTTCGAGAGCTTTTGTCCAAAAACGCTCGGCGTCTTTGTATTTACGGGTTCTTTCACATATCGTACCCATGTATTGAAGCGCGATTCTGTCTTCGGGGCGCTCCTTCAAAATTTTATTGAACGTCCTTTTTGCCGACGAATAGTCTCTTTTGCCGAATTTACACAGCCCGATTAACTGCAAAATCCGAAAGTCGTTATTTCGGGTTTTCAAAGTTTTTTTAAGTATTTTCAAGGCTTCGTCGAATTCTTTTTTTGCGACGAGCTTTGATACGGTATCCAAATCATCGTGATTTCGGGGCATTTCAGACTTCCTTGTTAATAAGCGTGGTCACTTTTTGTCAGATATTCTTTCACGTAATTCAAAGCCTGTTGCACGATTCTTGTGACCCGCGACGAAGACAGCCCTATTTGCGCGGCGATTTCTTTCACCTGCATATTTCTGTAAAATCGGTACTCGACGACGATTCTGTCTTTCTGGGGTAATGACGCAATCGCCTCTCTGATAGCCTGTCCGAGCTCCGAAATCTCTGCTTTTTCATCGGGTTGAGCCGCGGGATCCTTGATAAAATCGAACGGAGAGTCGTTGTCCGAGCCTGCGGACGCCATTCCGTCTATTGACAAAATCGTCTCGTAAATCGCTTCTCTGACTTTTCCCGGAGAAACGTCAAGCCCTTCTTCGACCTCGGCGGGCGAACTCTTGTTTATCGTGTGTTTCAACGAATACCACTTGTACCGGTTTCTCAGCTCGTTTCTGATTGCCCATCTTACCGCCGTCGCGATGTACGATGTGTTGTAGCGCGAAAGTTCTTCGTCGGTTTTGCCTTCGATAATTTCCTGCACGGCGATTATCCCGATGCTCATCAGTTCTTCGAACTCTACCATGTGCGCGGGAACCCGTCGTTGCTCGATTTTGGCAACCGTCTCTACTATGTCCGTGTATTTTTGAAGTTTACTGTTCATTTTCTTCCGACAAAACTACTCTGACATTCTACTACTCTTTTTGTTTTCGGACATACTGTTTTTGGTTTAATTTTTTGATTTTTTTGTGCGATAAACAAAAAGCAGAATTTCGGCAACGGCTTTGTAAAGTTCCGGAGGAATGTACGCGTTCGGCTCGACAAGCCTGAAAAGCGCCCTCGCGAGCGGAGGATTTTCGATTACGGGAACTCCGTTTTCGTTTGCGATATCGATAATCTTTTTCGCGAAAAGTTCGGTACCTTTTGCGACGAGCTTCGGCGATTCCATTTCGTCCTGAACGTATTTGAGCGCGCAAGCGATGTGGGTGGGGTTCGTTACGACAAAATCCGCATCCGGAACGGCGTCCATCATACCCTGTTGAAGCATTTGTTGCCGTTTTTGACGCAGTGCCGCCTTGACGTGCGGGTCGCCTTCGGAGTTTTTATATTCGTCCTTAACTTCTTTAAACGACATTTTTTGGTCTTTCATAAATTTCCATTTGACCATGCCGTAATCCGCAATCGCGATTATCAAAAACGCAAGCCCCGCTTTCATAACAAACTCGTTGAGCAGCGCGCCGAATTCCGTCATTATTGCAAAACTGTTGTCGATTGCAACCAGCCCCAAAATCGTTTCCAGGTGGTCGGAATACACGACCCACCCGATAAAACCCAAAATCGAAACTTTCAAAATATTCTTAAAAAGTTCGAAAAATGTTTTTATCGACATAAGATTTTTAAAATACTTTGTCGGATTAAGCTTATCGAGCTTGGGAGAAAGCGGTGTCATCGTAACCAACGGGCCGACTTGCACAAAATCCGCCAATATCGCCACAAACGCCGCGCAAAACAATATCGGCCCGATAATAAGCGCGGTCGGCATCAACGACACCGTCAACAAATACGGCAACCCCATATCCTCGATATGCGCATTCGGAATTTGCTCGTAACAAAGCACGAAAAGCTTCGTTATCTGCCCCCATATAAACGGCGCTATCTTGAAAATCACCATAAACATTGCCATCAGACAAACAGCCATCGAAAAATCCTTCGATTTTACGACCTGACCTTCCTTCCTTGCCCTTTGCAACTTCTGCTGCGAAGCCTCAAACTGTTTATCCTCATCGGACATGCGGTTTCTCCGTTTCCTGTTCCAACATTATACCGCAAAAATTTCAAAATTATCCGCCCCGCGAAGAAAATTTCCCGCTTTTATGCCAAAATCAAATCACAAACGGTAAAATGCCGATGCAATCACCCCCAAACGCCCCGAATTTTACGCTCATCGATTTGCTCATGTAACGGGAAGCATGTAAATCGCGTTTCCCGATACGGGCGGCAAGTGGTTTCAGGTTCCGAAATCGACAAGCTTCGCAAGTCATGAACCGCCTGACGGATTGTCGGCGAGGCATGGTTCGTTCGAACTCCCTCGCTCATTGTAGGAGTCTCAAGAAAGAAAAAACCGTGTTTATCGGATAATAATCCAAAAACCTGTAGGTACCGGGGGGTTCCACCCCGACGATTTTTTCGGTAAAGGCAAAAAGCGTTAGGTTTGCTATCTTTTGTATTGATGAAAATATGTTAAATTCTCAAACGAAGGTTCCGGTGTTTCTACCCGGGCAAATTTTTCGATGGAGATGAAAAGCTTTTCGTCATTTCCGAAAGATTTGCCGGGCAATGCTTATTGTTCTTCTTCGGAATAATTTCCTTCGGACTCGACGGGTTGTTCGGACTCGGTTTGAGCGGACGAGACGCCTATCGAAGCTTGTCTGTTGAGCTCGTTTTGACTTTTTTGGTCGGCGAGCATAATTTTGCATTGTTTAACGCTTGCGAGGAAGTTTTCGAGTTCGGAATCGAGGCTGTTGAAAATTCTTTCGGCATAATCTTCGGCACCCTTTTGGATTTGACCGGCTTCTTTTACGGCTCTGATTTTAATTTCTTCGGCTTCTTGAGCGGCGGCGCTTTTGAGGTTTTCGCAAAATTCCGCGACTTGTTGTTGTTGGCGAATGACCTGTTCCTGCACGCGTCTGTAGACTTCGTGTTCGGAGACGAGGCGATTTTGCTCGTTTATGCCTTCCTGAATAATTCTTTCGGCACGATTGTGAGCTTCCTGAATAATTTCGTCTTTGCGTCTCAAAATCGCTTCAGCTTCGTTGACCGCACTCGGAACGGCGTCGGCGATTTGTTCGATGATATTTTCCATGCGACCGGATTTGAGAAGGACGTAACCGAGAAAGTGATAACCTTCTTCCAACATCATGTCTGCTTTTCCGAGCAAGCTTTTAAGCTGAATTTGTGCCATATTCTACCTCTTTATTTTATTGTTCAAATATAATTCTACCGCGGGCGGGACGAATTTTGACAAATCCGCGCCCATGACCGCAATTTCCTTGACCATGCTCGAAGAGATGAAGTTAAATTCGGGATTGGTTATAAGGAAGACGGTGTTGAGATTTTCGTCGAGAGCGTTGTTGGTTTGTGAGACCTGCATTTCGAACTCGAAATCGGAGACGGCGCGAAGTCCGCGGATAAGGACGTTAGCGTTTTTGGATTTTGCGAAATCGACGGTAAGTCCGTCAAAGAAGTCGACTTCGACGTTTTGAATACCTGCGTCGGCGCAGGAGCGGCTGATGAGGCTCATGCGGTCTTCGACGGACAGAAGGGCGTTTTTCGCGCTGTTTTTAAGCACGGCAACGATGACCTTACCGAAAATGGCGGAGGCACGTTTTATGATATCGAGATGTCCTTTGGTTATCGGGTCGAAACTGCCCGGATATATAGCCGTTTTCATTTTGTCACACTGCCTGTTTTTCAAATTATACTTCGAATATACTCGGGAAACACAATATTTTACAATTGTTTACACTTTTTGTAGACCCGGAGGTTTAGAAGCGGGGGATAAGCGCGCCGGGCGGAAATTAGAACCTCGAGCCGATGAAAAGATACGTAAATCGGAGTATCTTATGATGTGTAAATCAGGGAAAGGGAGCACGATATGCGAAGATTACAATACGGAAAGAAAACAAAAGTAATTCTGATAGACGACAATTACGAACATCTTATGGGGATAAAGGAGTTGTTGAGTCTCGAATGCGATATCGACGTCGTTGCGGTTGCGACCAACGGAAATGTTGCGCTGAATTTGGTTAAAAGATACCGCCCCGATATCGTCCTGACCGATATGAACATGCCCGAAAAAGACGGTTTGACGCTTATTCAGGAAATCGAAAAACTCAAAAACGAAACGAAGGTTATCGCGCTTACGGCTTACGACGACGCGGATTTGATTTTCAGAGCAATGAAGGTCGGCGCAAGAGGGTATATATTAAAAACAATGGCTTCCGTTCAGTTAATCAGAGCCATCGAAGAAGTTATGCTCGGAAAAGTTTACCTTCCGCCCGCACTGTCAACGAAGTTTTTCGAACACTTCCAAAATTCTTTCAAAGACGAAGCGAAAGCGGCTTGCGCGGCAGACAGTCTGCTTGCCGACCTGACCTCCCGCGAAGACGAAGTCTTGGACTTGCTGACTCAGGGAAATAACTACAAAGACGTGGCAAAAGAATTGTTTATCAGTGAAACTACCGTCAAAACCCACGTGAACAATATTTTCCAAAAATTGCAGGTGAAAGACAGAACTCAAGCGGTTTTGTACGCTTTGAACCACGGATTTACCAGTAAAAGAAAAATGCGCGCTTCGGCATAGCATTTGATAAATATCGGAAACAAAAGGTTGAGGTGAAAATCTCGACCTTTTTGTTTGCAATTGTGACGCAAATTCGCTTCAACAGTGAGGGAGCAAAGTAAGTCGAGGGGGATTTTTCAAACGTCGGCAACGGGGTTGCTGCCCGGATGTTCCGTTCGCTTCGGAAAGGACGAAAAACATTCCGGTTGAAACCTTTCTGTGTGAAAAATAATTGTAATAACCGTAGGTTGGGGTTTCTACCCCAACAATTTTTTCGGTGAAAACGAAAATCTTTCGTTTGTCCTTTAATATTTACGCAAAACAAAGCCCTGCGGGCTTTTTCGGATTGGAAGATGCCAACGCATTTTGGACGCCTTTACGGTCAGGCGGTGCCTGACAAAACATGAATTTAAAACCATGCCTGACCCGCAAGGAAAGTTGGGGTAGAAACCCCAACCTACGGTATTCGAGATTATTTCCCGAGACGCTCGGCTTCGTTTGCGCGTTTCATGCCGAGTTTCAAGAAACGCCCGGGTGAAACCCCGGTACCTGCATTGTTTTCAGGTTTTCGCCGCAACGCGATGTTTTGATTGAAAATTATTCATCGAAACGAAAAGTTTCAAATTCTCAAAGCATGCTCCTTCACATGTTTCGTCAGACACTCTTGTTTTAACGTTCATCCATGTTTTATTTTCGAATGTGCAAAAAAAATGCGGGAAAAACCCGCATATTGATAACAAATACATCTTTAAAAAAAGTATACCATACATTTTTTCGAATGTAAACTGTCACGAAAGCAAACCGCTCGGTGCACGCCGTTGGGGTTGAAAAGTTCGCATTGCGAACGTAACCGTCACCGATTGCGCCGTTGAACGAAGGTATTTGCGGTGCACTTTACCGAACCCGTAACACAGCAGAAATCCGCGACAACGCAACCGAAACAAACCGTTCAAGCCGTTAGTCGGATTTTGAAAATCGTTTGTTTTCGGGCGTATAAACGCAAAGCGGCATGCCTTTCGGTACGTTATTGAATATAAACCGTCTTGAACGTGAATGCTTCGAACGTTTCGGAGAACCAATTCGGGGCGAGACCGGCTTTTTGTTTGAGAGCGTTCAAAAATTCGCGTTTATCGGGAATTTTTTTCCACACGTCGGGGAGGAAAAGCGACTGTCTGCCGACGTCTCTGATGACGAGCCCGTCCGAATCGGGGGTTAATTTTTCGAGAAGTTCTTCTTCGGAACCGAACTCGAGTTTTTTTGGAGCGGAAAGCAGTGAGACCGTGATTTTGAGTTTGTCGAACTCGTTAGCCTGAACGGGAGTGAAGCGGGGGTCTTTAAATGCCGCGTTTCTTGCGTTTCGGCAAATGTCGACAATCAGAGGTTCGTGAGGAAGAACCGAGCCGATGCAGCCTCTGAGGTTTTCTCCGATTTCGAGCGTAACGAAAGATGCAAGTTTTGTTTCGAGCATTTTCGGGTATGTTTCGATTCTGACGTTTGCTTTCTCGAGTTGCGATTTTATGCTGATATACGCCAAATTTCTTATCAGGTCGGAAAAATTATTTTTTATGAAGTCCGTTTTTTCTTCTTCCGCGAGGAACCATGCTCCGTAGCCGACGACATTGTCTTTGTCGCCCGAAGCCGCGGATGAGTCGGTGAGGTCGACGCGCGCGAGGGTGAACCCTTTTTGTTTTGCGAATTCGGTGAGTCCGCAAACGGGAATGTATCCGCAAGCCTGTTCGGGCAGCATATTCAAGGTTATTCCGTTTTCAATCATGTCCGCGGTGACGTTGTCGATTCTGTTTGCTTCAAATTTCGTTCTAAAGTGCGTTAAATCGGACGAGACGACAAAATCGGTCGAGTTATCCCAATATTTTTCGATAATTTCGGTAACTTTACGAAAATCCGCAGCCCCGACCAAAATCGGAACAACGGAAGCTTTCGGCAAAAAGTGCTTTATGAAAGGAAGTTGGACTTCCACGGAATGTTCGTTGACAAAAACGTCATCGTTGTACGCCGCAAGTTCCGAAGAAACCAAATCGGCGATAACCGTTGTGTCGACTTTGATTTTGCCCGTCGGGATTTCGAATTTCAAATCCGAGGGAACCGCGAGCCCCGAAAGCGCGTGGCGATGGACGGGAGCAAAAACAAAAACGGTTTTTGCGGTCGGATTGAGGTATTGATAAGCCTTTGCGGCAGTTTTGCCCGAAAAATCGAACCCCGCATGCGGCGCAATGATTGCCCTCGAGGCGAATTCAACGTCCTTTTTCAAATCAGTTGTCAATTCTTCGATTTTTTTTGTTAAATTTTCTTTGTCCCCGGGGTAAAAAACTCCCGCAACATTGGGTTTTCTTATACTCATCAAAAGCCTCCGCGTATCTTGTTCCGAAACCGATTATAAACATTTTGCCTGCAAAAATCAACAGAGAAAATTTTTCGAGACGAGCGGCGAAAGATTTTAAGATTTGTAAAACGCTTGCCCCGCAAAGGGTTCGACGTTTCCGCTTTTATTTGTCCGTTTAAAAAAATTTTTTGAAAAATGTTTTCGGCTGTGGTAAACTTTGTGAAGAAAACGAAACAGGAGATTAAAATGGCAAGAATTATCGGAACCGTTCCCGCTATCAGATGCTGTCAATCGGGCTGCAAAACTTTGTTTGAAGTCGCTCCCGTCGAAGAAGGAAAGCAACAGGAAGTCGTTTGCCCCGCTTGCGGCGAACATTATATTTACCCGCCCGCTCCGAAATCGGAAAATAATGAACGGTAAGTTTTATAAATTCAGCGATTTTTTAAAGGAAAAATTCGGCGAAAAAGTCTACAAAGTCACGCTCGACGCGGGTTTCTCGTGTCCGAACCGTGACGGAACTCTTTCGTCCGAGGGGTGTATCTTTTGCGACGAAACCGGCAGTTTTTCGCGGCTTTACGACCCTTCTTCGAGTGTCGAAGAACAGCTTCGTATCGGTATGCAAAAAATTCACCGAAGATACGGCGCAAACAAATATATTGCTTACTTTCAGGCGTATTCCAACACGTATAAGCCCGTCGAAGATTTGAAAAAAATCTACGATAAAGTTTTTGTCGAAAACGTCGTCGGAATGTCGATAGGCACTCGCCCGGACTGTGTAGACGAGCGAAAAGCCGACCTCATAGCGTCGTACAACGCCCCGAACCGCTACATCCAACTGGAATACGGACTCCAGTCCGCTCACGACAAAACTCTCAAATTCATCAACCGCAGACACGATTTCGCCTGCTTCGAAAAGGCTTGCGCTCTCGCAAAAGAAAGAAACATCAAAGTTTGTGCCCACGTGATTTTGGGTCTGCCCGGCGAAACAAAAGAAGATATGCTCCAAACCGCCAAAACCGTTGCGGCAATGGGGCTCGACGGCATTAAAATTCACATGCTCGCAATAATGGAAAATACAAAAATTCAAAAAATGTACGAAGCCGGAATGTTCGAACTGATGTCCGAAAACGACTATATCAACACGGTTTGCGACTTTTTGGAACTCCTCCCGCCTTCAATGACCGTCCAACGCCTCGCAGGCAACGGGAAACGCGAATTCCGCATCGAACCGCGCTGGCTCGGTAAAAAACTCGAATTGACCGAAAAAATCATCGCGGAACTTACCGCCCGCGGAACCTGCCAAGGCTCAAAATTCACTTCTCGATAACGCTTTTGAATAAATTGTTCAATTTGCCCCCTGCAATCGTTTCAACCCGAAATAACACAGAGGTACTCAGGGTTTACATTCCTTGCGGGTCGTTTTTTAAATTGAACCTTTCGTTTTTTGCGCAAAATTAAAATTATTGTAGGTACCGGGGTTCCCACCCCAACGAATTGTTCGGAAAAGGCAAAAATCTTTCGTTTTGAAAACTTTCGGTTTGACGAAAGTCTAAAAATACCGTAATTTCTTAAAACTTGGCATGGCGGCGCGCAAAATTCAAGAATAAAAAATTAACGTTACGCATATCAAAGCCCTTCGGGCTTTTTCGTGTATGGAAGATTTTTGCGTTATTTTGAACGACTTTACGGTCAGGGGTGCACGGCATGTCAAAAACCGTCGCTCGTTGTTCTTTCAAAAACCGACAATCCGTAGGATTTTGAAAAAAATACTTCACCTGTTTTTATTTTTTATTTAAAATATAACTATGTTTGATTACGAAAGCAGCCTCGACGACAAAGATCTTAAAACAATAGGCATGGAGTTGATGTTCCTCACGCCCGAAAAATACGCTTCCGACGAAGGTATTACGGCGGTCGAACTGTCAAAACTCGTAAAACTCCCTCTCGATACCGTGAAAAAAAAGCTCAAAATCCTCTACGACAAAGGTATCGTCCGTGTCAAAGGGCTCAATCCGAAATTTTGGAAATTTGACGATTACAACTTCACCAAAATGCCCGAAGACGATGAAGTTTACCGACTTTTGTGTTGCTTTGACGACGTGGACTTCGACAAATATTTCGATTATTGATTTTTTTCGTAAAACAAATTCAGAACCCGCAGGGCTTTGTTTACGTAACGTTCTTCGTCATTTTCGAAAAACTCTACATTGATTTCAAATAAAAAATCGATATTGCAACACCTTGTGACCTCGGGCTTCCGTCTTGATTTTGTTCTTCAAAACAAGGCGTTCCCTTCACTTCGTTGGCGTTCACTATTGTTTTTGCTGCTTCGGGATTACGGGTGCTTTGCACACACCGCCCTACACAATTACGCTTCGCCTTCTCGAGTTTCGCTTCGCTCACCCTACGCAATTTGGTAACGTGGAACGGCTAAACAACCTCACGTTCGTTCAAATACCAAGTGTTACTAAACGCGATTTTTAAGGTGTAAACCAATTTTTCCAAAGCAATACAGGTCAGGCGGTGCCTGACCTGCAGCTGTTTCAAATTTCTAAAAAATCGAACGGCTTCGTTTGCACACATCATGCCGAGTTTCACGATTCGTCGGGGTGGAAACCCCAACCTACAAACTGCTCGCAACATGCCCGACCCGTGAGGAAATTTCGGTACCCGCAATGATTGTAGCTTAAACCCGGAGGTGTTTTTTTATCGAGAGCATGCTTCCGCCGGCGCAAAATCCGACCGCGATGACGAACATCGAGAAAATTACAATGTTTTCGGCGAGCACGGGTGAGGGAATCATGAAAAACGCATGAATTTTCAGGAGCCCGTTTTGCACGGCGTTCATCGGAATCAGGGCGAGCAGCGCACCCGAAAATCCGTAGACCGCGCCTTGGAGAATCAGCGGAATTTTGATATACCAGTTGCTGACGCCCATCAGGCGCATAATTTCGATTTCGTCTTTGCGGTTTTGAATGACGAGTTGAATCGTGTTATTGATTATGGCTATCGTCAGCGCTGCGACGAAAATGACGACAAGCACCGTCATCGTGTTAATTACGGTCGTAAACGTTCCCATTTTTTTCGCGATTTCTTTTGCGTAGTTGACGTCTTCGACGCCGGGCATGACCTTAATTTTTCCGTAGACTTCGTTGATATTTTCGGGGCGGTCGATTCGCACGTGTAACGTGTCCGGTAACGGGTTGTCCATATCGGCGACATCGATTTCTTTTTTCATTTTTGCCCATTCGGCGTCTTTGTCTTTCAGGACGACCTTTTCGACGTGAGAGATTTCGCGAATTCTGTCGGACAAATGTTCGACTGCGGCATCGGGTTTGAGGTAGACGGAAATTTCAAGCTTATTTCCGAGTTGGTTTGCAAATTCCGACAGTGAAATCGTTGTGCGGAAGAGTGCGCCAAAAATCGTCAAAATTGCCGCCATTGTCGTGATTATCGCCAAATTTATCCAACCGGTTCGTTTTATGCCGCGGAAGGTTTCAATCAAAATTCTGACAAAAATTCGAATTTCCGTCAAATGGTCTTTGCAGAGCCGTTCTTTTACTTTTTGTTTAAATCCTTTACTCATAGGTACCCGCCTCGATATCTCTGACAATTTGTCCGCTTTCCATTGTAATGACGCGTTTTCGGAAGTAATCGACCATGGCGCGGTCGTGGGTTGTGACCAGAACGGTTATGCCTTTTTGGTTGATTTGATCCAGAATTTGCATAATTTCGAGCGAATTTTTGGGGTCAAGGTTGCCGGTGGGTTCGTCCGCGATGAGGAGCGGAGGTCCCGTGACTATTGCTCTTGCGATGCTGACCCGTTGTTGTTCGCCGCCCGAAAGTTCGGTGGGTTTGGCTTTCATTTTGCCCGCGAGCCCTACGACTTTGAGCGCACCTACGGTACGAGCCTCGATTTCGCGGCTGCTCATGCCGAGGGTTTTGATGACGTACGAAACATTGTCGAAAACGGTTTGCTTTTGTAACAATTTGTAATCTTGGAAGACAATTCCCATGCATCTTCTGAGCGCGGGCACTTTGTCGTCGGGAAGACTTGCCACATCGGTGTTTCCGATGATTACCGTTCCGGAGGTCGGAATTTCTTCGCGGTAGAGGAGTTTCATCAGCGTTGATTTTCCGGCGCCGCTCGAGCCCGTCAGGAAAACGAATTCGCCCGAATTGATGTCCAGATTGATGTTTTTCAAAGCATAGTTATTTTTGTAACGTTTTGTTACGGCTCGCATTCTGATCATTTATTTTAAAAAGTCCTTAATTTTTTGTGTGATTTTCGGAGCGGTGAGACCGTAGAAATCCATAAGTTCCGCGGCTGTTCCGCTTTGACCGAACTCGTCGTTCGTGCCGACGGTCAAAACTTTCGTCGGGAGGTTTTTCGAGAGGGTTTCGCAGACCGCGCCGCCCAAACCGCCGATTACGGAGTGGTTTTCGACCGTTACGACCTTGCCGGTTTTCTTTGCCGAAGCGAGAATCGAATTTTCGTCGAGGGGTTTGACGACGGGAACGTGCAGCAATTCCGCGCTTATTCCGTCGTTTTTCAAAAGTTCGACGGCGTCGAGCGCTTCTGCGGTGGTTTCGCCGTTGGAAACGATTGTGACGTCGGTACCTTCGGTCATTTTGACCGCTTTGTGAAGGTCGAATTTATATTTGCCTTCTTCGAAAATCACCGGCAGGTTTGCGCGCGAAACTCTTACGTAGACGGGGCCTTTGTAGTCCGCGACGGTTTTGATGACTTCGCGGGTTTCGGTTGCGTCCGCGGGGACGATTACCGTCAGACCGGGGATTGCGCGCATAATTGCGACGTCTTCGAGTGCCTGGTGGCTTGCTCCGTCTTCGCCGACGGTTACTCCGCCGTGGGTTGCGACGATTTTGACGTTAAGTTTCGAGTAGCAGACGCCGTTTCTGATTTGTTCCCACGCTCTTCCCGAGGCAAAAATCGCGAACGTCGAGACGAAAGGGATTTTGCCGGTCAGCGAAAGCCCCGCCGCGGTGGTGATTGCGTCTTGTTCCGCAATTCCGACGTTAAAAAATCTTTCGGGAAATTCTTTTTTGAAATATTGTGTCTGAGTTGAGCACGAAAGGTCGCAATCGACCACGACGATATTTTTGTTTGTTTTGCCGATATCCGCCAATGTCAAGCCGTATTCGCCTCTTGCGGATTTTTTAACTCTTTCCGTAATCATTTTTACACTCCTTCGCTCAACTCTTGCATAGCCTGCAAATACTGCTCTTCGGACGGAACCTTGCCGTGCCAGCCCGCTTGATTTTCCATGAACGACACGCCTTTGCCTTTAATCGTGTCTGCAACGATGACGGTCGGTTTGTCCGATTTTTGTGCCGCTTTGAACGCTTCGAACAATTTTTCGACGTCGTGACCGTCGACTTCTTCGGTGTTCCAGCCGAAAGCCTTGAATTTTTGTGCCACATCGCCCAAAGACATAACTGTTTCGGTGCATCCGTCGATTTGAAGTTTGTTTCTGTCGACGACCGCTATGATGTTGTTAAGCTTGTAATGAGCGGCGTTCATTGCGGCTTCCCAGACGCTGCCTTCCTGGAGTTCTCCGTCGCCCATAAGCACGTAAACCCGCGCGTCGTTGCCGTCGAGCCTTAATCCGAGTGCCGTTCCGCAGGCGACCGAAAGCCCCTGACCGAGCGAGCCCGTCGAAATTTCAATTCCTTTCACGAGCTTCGATGAAGGGTGACCCTGCAGTTTCGAGCCGAATTTGCGGTAGCCTTTGAGTTCTTCCGCGGGGAAGTACCCGAAATGCGCCAATATCGCGTATATCAGCGCCGAGGCATGCCCTTTCGACAAAATAAATCTGTCGCGGTTTTTGAACTCGGGATTTTTGTCCCAATCGGGAAAGTGCCTCATAATCTTTGAATACAGCACCGTCAAAATCTCCGCGGACGAAAGACTTCCGCCCGGGTGCCCCGATTTTGCGTTGTAAATCATCTCTACGATGTTTCTTCTGATTTTTCTGCAAACGCCCTGCAGGTCTTTGATTTCCTCGTTTGTCAATTTTTCTGTCATAAAACACCACTTTTCTTATACATCGAACTTTTCCATTATAACCCGGATTAAAAATATCGGCAAAGTCGGAAAAATTCTTTTAAATCTCGACGGCGCGCAAAGCAACCGCCAAAGCCACTCAAACCCCGTCTTTGCGAAGATTGCGGGCGCGCGTCTGACTTTGCCCGACCAAACGTCGAAACTCCCGCCGACTCCCGCAAATACCGTGTTATTAAACATTTCTTTATATTTTGTGATAAATTTTTCCTGCTTCGGAACGCCCGTTGCGACCAAAACCAGCTTCGCTCCCGAATTTGCCGCGTCTTCGGCAATTTTTGGTTCTTCGTCCGCGCCGAAAAATCCGTTGTGCATGTACGCGATTTCGAGGTTCGGAATTTTCGATTTCAGGTTCGCGCAGGCTTTTTGCAAAACCTCTTCTTCCGCGCCGATAAATGCCGTTTTTATGCCGTTTTCGGCGCAATATTCGAGCAATCGAAACGAAAATTCTATTCCGGGAATTCTTTTTTGTTTAATTCCGTTAATCGCAAGCGCCAGAACGATTCCGAACCCGTCGGGAACGACGACGTCCGCCGTTCGCAAAATTTGTCCGAATTCGGCGTCTTTTTCGCCCGCGGCAATCATTTCGGGGTTTATCGTCACGATTTGAACGTTTTGTTCCTTCGAAAGCTCGACGACGCGCTCGATTCCGCCCTCGAACGTTGTCAAATCCACGTCAAATCCTAAAATCTTTTTCGTATTTCTCATATAAAAATTATACACGAAAATTTATTTTTTGTACCCTTTTTCCAAAAATCGCATGGTTTGCTCTGCAACCCGCTCGTAGTCGGCAATTCCGTACATTCGACCTTCCCGTTCGAGTTGAAGTTTCACCGATTTTTCGCCCGCGCGCGGAGTCAGCGAAAATCCGTCCTTCAAATAAAATCCGTACGCGCTTTTGTACGCGAAAAGCATGACCTTCCCGAAAATTCCCTCTCCCGTCTCAATCACTTTGTCCAAAAGGATTTTGCCGATTCCGCATCCGCGATAATCCCTGTCCGTCGCTATCGAGTCCACGTAAAGACTTTCGCCGTCCGCGCTCCTGTAACTCAGCACTGCCGCTTTAATTCCGCCCTTTTTGTTCCTCGCGACGAGCAAAGTCGTGTTGCCGTCGTCGTTTTTGAAAAACCGTTTATATAAATTTGCAACCCTTGTCGCTCCTTTGGTCGGATTTAGCTCCCTTTCGCCCAACGCGTCGTTAAAATTTCGGTTGAACAACACCGCCGTCTTGAAAAGCTTGTCGAACGTCATATTCCGCTTGTTCAGCTCGGTTACGCGCAATTCGCCCTTTCTCGTGAATATCGAAAAACTTTCCACGGGACGGTTCAACGACCCGAATGACGGACGTTTTCCGCCTTTATCCGTGTCCGCCGAAGCTTTTGCGGACGTCGCGGTTTGTGCCGCAAAGGTTTTTACGCCGCGAAACGGGCGTATTCCGCCGAGTTCGAAAAATTTGTCCTTTTTTCCGAAATTTACCGAATTTACCACCGATTTCGCCTTTCATATCCGTTCGTCTTCAACAATTCCAGAGTTTTCGCCGAATATTTATTGATGTTCAAATTCCCTTCAAGACTTTTCCTGCTCGTTTCGGTCTTCATGCTTGCCGAAAATTCCGTCAACGTCGGCAAAATTTTGTCAAATTGCTTCGTTTGGTCGTAATACTCGATTATATCGGCTCTCGAGCCCACCATCGACAAAGCATAACCGCGGTCGAGCAAAATGCCCTTCAGCCTTTCGATATCGGCTTCCCGCCGCGTGTCCATGCATTCTCTCATCATCGTAAACAAATCGTAAGGCTCGTCGTTAAAACAGCCCGAATAGCCGTCAGGAAAGGCGTATACCCGCGAAAGTCTCGTATCCAAAGACTCCGAGTTTTCGTCGACGGCAACGGGTTTCGGCTCCGAACCGAGATAGTCCGCCCGAATAAGCTTATTTCTGCCGTCTTTCGCGATTTCGGAGACCCTCAGTTTCGACCCGCGCGCAAGTAAAAATTCCGCCTCATCCTTGATATCAAAGGTTTTCTGCTCAAAAAGCTTATATTTTTTGAACGTATCGACGGGTATCGTCCGAATCCCTTTCGGAACGCGGATTTCGAAAAGCACTCCCTCCGAAAACCCTTTCGCTATATGCTTTTTCTCCGTCGCGGACAAATATCCCGCATCTTCCAAAACGTCGCCGGGCTTTAATTCCGCAATTTTACGCGCATATTCGGAGGTTTTCGGCGTTTGTCGCAAGCTGACCCCGCGATAAAAAATTTTATCCTCTTCCAACGGTGAAACCCGCTTAAACAAAGAGTCTACGTCCTTTATTCGTTTCATAGTCGCGGCGTTCGCTTTCCCCGTCCGCAAACTGATGTTCATCTCGAAATCTTCGCCGTTTTTGTAGTCCGCAAGTGCCGAAATTACGGGCAAACTGTACGGAAACTTCGTGTATTTCGCCTTCGAATTCACTTCCGACCAAATTTTGCCCAAATTCGCTTCGGCCCAAATTTCGTTGGCGTCGATGAAGCACAAAGCGTCCTCAATCGCAAAAGCGTCGTTCTCTGCGATTTTCGAAGTATTTGCGGCATTTACGGTCGAAACGTCTTGGTTTGAAAGGCTTTTCCCGTTATTTGAAGGCGAAGCTGCGCTGTTTTCGGAGTTTTTCGCCTTTTGAGCCGTGGTGAATGTGCCGTCCCCCTTAACCGCAAAATTTTCCGCCTTTTGTGCCTCGACGGACGGCAAATTTCCCGCGGGGTTTTCGGCTTCGCTTTTATTGTTTGATGACTGAAATGCCCCGACGGAGCGGTTTTTCGCAGTTTTTTCGAAAACATCCCGTCCGTTTGTCACGACGGAACGGGTATTAGAAACATCCGGTTTGCCCGAAAATATTGACTTCCCGACCGAAATAATCCCCGCAAACAACAATCCCGCGGCTTTCAACGCTTTTTGCACCGTCGGAGACGTAACCCGCCGCGCCGAAAGTTCTTTTGAAACCGGCGCAAACCCCGTCGTCGGGTACTTTTTGACATGCTTAACGAAAAATTTCGGAGCGCCTCCGCGAGCTGTCGCCGAAATGCCCGAAATTTTCACTCTTCCGACTTTTTCATATCCCATTTATCATTTTCTCTCTTCTGTCGTGCCTGTATATTAAACCGCATAACAAAAATTTTTAAACACCGGGGATTTAAATTTTTTACAAAACTTAATCTTTGTTCTTTTTGTCCTTCTTTCCGTTCGGATTTATCGGCTCGAATTTTTTCAGTTTTTTCCCGAGTTTTTCCTCCTCTTTGTCACTGAAAACAAGCGTTTTGGACTTAGGCAAATAATAAACGAACGAATATTTTTCGGGGACGCTGACCCTCACGGGGTATAGTCGCCAAAACTTGCGGTATTCAAAGTCTTTCATCGATACGGCTTTTTTTATTGCCAAGGTTATGTCGTCTAGCGAAATCGCGGGCGCATACTCCGAAACGTCGAAAGCATAGACATCATAGTATTCCGCGAACAATTCCGACGGAGATTTGTAAATTTTTGTTTCGTTTGATGAATATTTGTTAAGTCTGTTTTGCAAAACCGTTTTGTAGAGCGCATCCTGCGCGCGGGCAATCATTTTGGTGTTTGCGACGAAAATCGAAAAATCGTCGATGTTTTTCGCAAAATCGGCTTCTTTTGCCGTCATAACGTACATTCCGTGGTTTTTCCACAAAATTTTTCGAACGTTTTCCGTGTATCTTGTGCCCGATTTGTACTCGAAATTCAGTTCAAAGAACGAAATCATGGTGATAAACGCCGATTTATATTTTTCGCCGCGTATTTCGTACGAAAACGTCGCAAAATAAGGCATTACGTCAAAATCTTCGACGGTCGTTTTTATCGACGACGAGTCGGCTTTGAACGCCAATTCCTCGTATTTGTCGTACATCAGTTCCATAAGGTGATTTTTCGTGTCTTCCGAGAACGTTCTTTCCTTTGTCTTCACAAGATTTACGGCATTTTTCGGTAAAAATTCCGCGACGTATTCTTCGGGAGTTTCAAACGTCTTTTCTTCTACTCCCGCAACGACATCGGGTTTATTGTTCGAAATTTGTTTTTTCGTAATGTTTTCGACGAACACCGACGGCGAGAGGTACAAAAACTCCGCACCGCCCGATTTTACGGTAATTTTGGCATTAAACGGCGTCCGAAGGTCGTTTCGCCAAGCCGAAGAAATTTCCGCGGAGGCATTTTGTCCGATAACCGTTTCGTAGACGGGTTTTTCGGTTTTTGAGTCCGAAAGCGTGACGATATTGTATGTTTCCGCCGCAAAAACGGGCGAGGTGCAAAACGCAATCGCCGCAACGCAAAGCACCGCTTTACAAAAATTTACAAACACCGTTTGACGGGGTTGTTCGATTGTTTTGTCGAAAAATTCGGTTGTCGAAGGTCGAAATGCCGTTGCCGGCTCCGAAAACATTGCCGCGGGTGCTTCAAACGTCGTGCGGGAATCCGAAACTTCCGCCGAAGTCGTGTCGGGTGCCGCAACCGCCGCAGAATCGCCGCAAAAACCGCTCGCCGCGCCGCAAGCCGCCGCGCGAAAAGCCGAAACCCTTACGGAGTCGCAAAGACTCGCCTCTTTACAAAATTTTACAAACTCCGCCGCGGTCACCGAAACAACCGCAGAGGGTGTCGAAAACATCGCGCGAAAAGCCGAAAACGCTTTAACAGCGGGCATTAAAGCCGTTAAAAATTTATTTGAGATTTTCATCCGAAGAACCTTTCGAGAGCATAATTTTGTTTTTCAGAATAACGTCGCAAAGCTCGCGTACTGCGCCTTTTCCGCCTTCTTTCGACGATACGAATCTGCAAACCCGTTTGACTTCGTCGACCGCGTCCGAGGGGCACGCCGAAATTCCGACTTTCCGAAGAATGCAAATATCGGGCAAATCGTCGCCCATATAAGCGATTTGGTCGTATTTGAGGTCAAATTCGTAAATCATTTCGTCGAGCGCGATTTCCTTATTTTTCTGACCCTGATAAATTCGGGTGAAACCCAGTTCTTCAAAGCGTTTTGCCACAATCGGGGAGGTTCTTGCGGTAATGACCGCGGTTTTGATACCCGCTCTGTTCAGCATTACGAGCCCCTGTCCGTCCTTTGCGTTAAACGTTTTGTACTCTTTTCCGTCCGAATCGTAGGTTATCGAGCCGTCGGTCATTACTCCGTCGACGTCAAACACTGCTATCTTTGCCTTTGCGGCAAATTTGTATTCCGCAAATCCGTTCATTACGCCACCCCCGCTTTCAAAAGATTATGTATGTGAATCAGCCCGACGGGGCGGTTTTGCGCGTCACAAACGGGTATCGCCGTCACCGAATACTTTTCCATTTTCGCGAGCGCCTTCACCGCAAGAAGGCTTCCCGCAATGGTTTTCGGGTTTTTCGTCATAACTTCTTTTATATTCAAATTTTTTACGTCGTTATATTTAAGTAAAATTCTTCTGATGTCGCCGTCGGTCAAAATGCCCGTAAGTACGCCGTTTGCGTCCTCAATCAAAGCGCATCCGAGTTTTTTGTCGGAAATAAGTTTGACGACGTCGGTGAATTTGTCGTTTTCGCTTGCCACGGGAAGCTCTTCGCCTTTTATCATAAGGTCTTCGGTTTTATATAAAATTCCTTTTCCGAGCGTGCCGGAGGGGTGGAACATCAGGAAATCTTCTTCCGAAAAACCGCGGCGTTTGAGCAGGCAAACGGCAAGCATGTCGCCCGTTGCGAGGGTTGCCGTCGTGCTTGCGGTCGGGGCTTTTCCGAGCGGGCAGGCTTCTTTTTCGACCGAGACGTCGAAAATTATGTCCGCCATAGTCGCGAGGGTCGAGGACATTTTTCCCGTAAACGCAATCAGGGGAACCTCAAAGCGTTTTATCAACGGCAAAAGAGCAAGCAACTCGGAGGTTTCGCCGCTGTTGGAAATCGCAATCACCGTATCTTCGCGGGTTATGACCCCGGAGTCGCCGTGAGTGCTTTCCGCGGGGTGCAGAAAATACGCCGGAGTGCCCGTGGATGAAAGCGTTGCGGCAATTTTTCGTGCGATGTGCCCCGATTTTCCCATGCCCGTGACAATCACGCGACCGCGCCTTGAAATAATCAAATCCACGGCTTTTTGAAGGTTTTCGCCGATGCGGGGCTTGAGTGCCAAAATCGCGCCGGCCTCGATGTCGAGTACCGACATCGCGAGTTCGTGGAGGTTATCTGTTTTATTTACGGTATTTATCATCTTTTTCACCTTTTCGGTTTTATTTTACCACAACTTTCGAAAAAATTTTACATCAAATGTTCGGTGAGGACGGGCAGCTGCGTCGGGGCGGTGTTGCAGAGCGAGTTGAGGAAGTTCGTGAGCAAAATCGGGACATATTTTTCGCTGAGCGAGCTCAGGTCGATGACGAACTCGTTAATCCCGTTTTTTTCGAGGTTTCTGACGTACGGAGTCAAGTCGAGCAGCGCCTCTTTGAACATGTGCATTCTGCAAAATCCGTCGGTTATGAACGGGTAAATTTCGTGCAAATTCGGGTCTTCTATCGCGAAACTTCCCTTTTGGCACGGTGCTTTGCACGACAACCTCGAAAGTATCGCGGGGTCGCCGTTCAGCGGACAAAGCCCCAACGACGGAACCCGCACGTTTCCGCTCACGGTCAGCTTTCTGTTCGGAACGATGTCTTTCAGACGTTTTATGCACAGACTGATGTTGTTGAGGTCTCGAAACGACGTGAAATCAACCGTTTTCAGCGGAAAAATGTCGTTCAGACATCTTATCGACATACTGTTCATAAGGTTTATCCCCGTGCCCGTTTCCGCCGCAATTCCGTTGAGTTCGGGGTCTTTCACGAACGCGCCGAAATATCCGATGTTGTTTATCACCACGGAATCGGGCTCGGATTTCAGACAAAAACTTTTAGCGTCGTTGTAAACCCGCCAAAAATCCCTTTCTATAAGTATTCTCGGCGTGCCGTACTGAAATTTTATTCCGTAATTCTCACAAAACGATTTTACCTTGACGATTACAAGCGAAAAACTGTTCACCGCAAGGTCCGCGGTATTGATGATTTCGCCGTATTCTATCGAATAAACCGGGTTCATTTTGTGCTTCTTGATGAATTTTTCGAGCTCCTTCAATTGTGCCAGAGAACTCAGTCGCAGGTTGATTTTCGGAATTGCGATGCCGGCGTAGTCCTCCTTCGATTTGAACCTCGTGCGCTTTATCTTTCGGTCGAAAGGCTTAATGTACTTGGAAAACGCGAAATTTTCCCCCCTCGAATTGATAATTTCGCCCGAAAAATGGTTCGTCTGATAATAACAGTTGCGGTTGTGTTTGAACGGAAGGTGCTTTTTCTCGCACGAGTCGGGCTTTTCCAGAATTTGTTCGACAAGTTTTATCCCCTGCTCTATCTCCGCCGAATTCCCGAATTTCCCTTTTATTACAACAAAATCCGCCGCCCCCGAATTTATCACGTCGCCCGCGCACCAGGGCAAATTGTCCGAATCGACCCCCATCGACATATCGGTGTGACTCTTAATGATTTCAAGGTTTTTGACGTAAACCTCCTCCGTCACGATAATTTTCTGCGGTCGCTTGAACGTTCGGATGAAATTCAGCCCCGAAAGGTTGTGAATGTCAAAGTACGAGTCGATTATGACCTCAAATTTCACGTCGGTTGATTTTAACATCTCCAAAACCGCGTAACTGTTTACGAAAATTCCGTCGATGTCCGTTTTTGCAAGGTATTTCAAGAACTTTTCAACGTTCGTCGTATCGCGCTCCGTGATGTTGTGCTTGAAATTCACGTAAATTTTCACGCCCGTCGCCCGAGCTTTTTTGATAAAGTCTTCAACATAAGCGAAATTGCCGTTGACGAACTTTCCGTGGTACACGTAAAAATTCCTGCAATTCGTGCTCTTTGAAAACAATTCGATATCTTCCGGTTTTTTGACGGGAGCGATAACGTAAATATTTTTCACTCGGGTTTGTCCTTTGTTTGTATGATTTAACTATACTATATACCGTATTTTTTATCAAAATAAAATTTTTTTTACAAACCGCGGGGTAAAATTCATAATAAAGAACCGCGACCGATTTATACGCAATATGAATGATACTCTTGAGCACGGTTCAATATATAATTTACAATACGGTACCTTGAGTACGGAATTAAGAGGGATAACCCGAAATGTTGAATAAATCCAACGAATGGCACAACGAAAATTTTACCGACGGGTCGAAAACGGCGAAAAAAACGAAACGCACGGTTTGCGCCTGCACCGCGAAAAAACGTAAAAGAAACGACAACAAACTTTTCGAAGTTTGTCTTTGGGCAATGGCGGGTCTGACGTTTATGTCGGGCGTTGCGGGGTTTGTGAAGACAAAAACCGACGTTCACGACAAGACGGGCGAAAACCTTGAAGAAATAACCATTACGACCGACATTCCCGCAACGGCGATGTCAAAGACCGTGAACGACGACAACTTCGTGACGGTGGACGTTTTTGACGGAACTTCCGCGAAAAAATCCGAACCCGCGTTGAAGTCGCCTCAGCCGAGCGCAAAGCAGTCGAAGACGAAGGCTTCGGGCGCTTCGAAGACCGCCGAAAAGCAAACTTTGCCGAGAGCGGCGTCCGCGACTCCGACGGGAGGAAGAGCCAATCCGTTCGCGCCCGCGAGAGGGTATGTCGCGGCGACGAGCAGGGTTCCGTCCTCGATATCGGCGGGCTCGCTTAATTTCGACCTCATCAACCCTCCGACCGACCTTGAAGGTTCGCAGGAAATCAGAGACCTGATGACCACGAAAGTCAGCGGGATTTTGTATGACCGCTCGAGACCTTCGGCGATAATAAACGTTCGGGGAACGGATATTCTGGTCAGAACGGGCGACGTTATCGGAAGTTATCGCGTTTTGTCGATAACAAAAGACAAAGTTTCGGTTAAAGACGGCGCAAACGTTTATCAAGCGGGCGTCGGAGAGCCTTTGGGCGTTGCGGAACGACCCGTGCCCACGGCAACCGCCAACATCGAATCGAAATTCGGCGGTTCGTACAAAAGACAGTATTGATAATTTAATAAGGGGAAAATAAAATGCTTAATCGGCAGCTGAAAAAGAAAATTTCATACGCGGTTCTCGGCGCAATGCTGACCTCGTCGGTCATTTCGCCCGAAGTCCTTTGCAAAGCCTGGGATTTTGACAACACCGCTCCGACAAACGTGGTGTTTCAATCAAGCACCATTCCGAACGGTAATCGCAAAATCACCCTGACTTTCCGCGATACCGACGTCAAACAGGTTCTGAGAATGCTCGCCGACAAGTCGGGCATGAACATTATTTTTCACGAGTCGGTAAAAGGAACCGTAACGCTTGACCTTGTTGACGTAACGCTCGACAAAGCGTTCAAAATGATTATCGAAATGACCGATTTGTCGTATTACAAAAACAACGGCACGTTTATGATTATGTCCGCGTCTCAGGCTAAAAAATCCAACGTCGCGAAGAACGAAATGCGCGTTATTCCGATAAAATACACGAGCGCGGCTTCGATAGCGGACTTTTTGAACACCAACGTCTTCGGACTCGGCAAACCGGGGCTTTCCGAAGGTAAAATCGTTGTTACGAACCCTTCGAAAAACGAGATAATAATTTTCGGAACTCAGGACGACTACAACATGGCGATGAACGTCATCAAAAAAATCGACCTGAAGCCGACATCGACCGTTTACAAGGTCAACCACGTAACCCCGAAAGAAATGGCGACTTTGCTTTGTAACACTTTGTTTACAAACGTTTCTTCGTCGGGACAACAAAAATTGGCGGGAACGTTTACGGGCGCGGCGTCTTCTTCGTCGTCGGGACGTTCTTCGAGCAGAGGTTCGGGCTCCAGTTACAGTTCTTCGGGAAGCGGACACTCTTCTTCGGGGTCATCTTCGCGGTCGGGTTCTGATAAAGGGCTCGAACTCGGCGGCGGAACGATTGCCTGCAGCGTCGATACCAAGACGGGCAGCGGAACTTCGGGCGGCGGATTGGCGTCGTTCAAAGCGGGCAACATGAGCGTCATTTACCACTCGGGATTGGGAACAATCACCGTTATGGGCGGCTCTCCCGACCAAATCAACCTCATCAACGAATTCATAACAATGCACGACAGAAAACAGCCTCAGGCGGTTCTCGAGTTCGTCGTGCTCGAACTTAAAGAAGAAGCTTCGAAACAGTTCGAAAACGACTGGGTGTTCCAGAACGGAACCGTGCCGATGCAGTTCCACGGCGGGATTTTGTCTCTCGGAAAATTGATTTTCCTCGGCGACAGATCGGGCGCGCCGCAAACCTTCGGAACGGGACCCCGCGCCTTGTACGACGCGATAAAATGGGTTGAGTCCAACGACAAGGGCAGAGTGCTTCAAAACCCGAAAATCATTGTTACGAACGGCAGAGAGTCTGTCATCGATATGACTCAGGACTATGTCGAAAAGGTTGACGCGCAGGTTCAAAACTCAACTGGCGCGCTGGTTCCGACCGTCGAACGTACCTACGAAATCGGCGACGACCAGGGTATGAAAATTTCGATAGTTCCGTTTATTTCGCCCGACGGCTACGTGACGATGGATTTGGGCGTCGACTACAGTATCGAAGCGGGTAAGGTTTACAACATTCTTTATAACCCCAAAACGGGTGATCCTCTGGAAGAAAAGGAACTCGCTGCGACTTTGCTGAAAAGAAGAAACCTCGAACTTAACACCATCAGAGTCAAAAACGGCGAAACTCTCGTTCTCGGCGGTCTGATTTACGAAACCGAGTCCGACAACGTAAGCAAAATCCCGATTTTGGGCGATATCCCCGTGCTCGGAGTGTTTTTCAGAAACACGATTACAACGAAAAGCAAAAACGAGCTTGTACTTTTGATAACTCCGCGTATAATTGAAGATACGGAAGACGTAAAACGACTTTAATAATCGGAAACGGTGAAATGGCTATAAATACCAACGATGTAAACGAAATAGAAAAACATATCGACTATGCGAATTTGAGAAAATTCAATTACGAAGATTTGATAGGCTCGGGATTTATTCCGATAGGTATTCAAAACGGGATTTACGACGTTTTGATTCTTGACGGAGACAAAAAAGACGAAGTCGCCGAGCTTATGGACTCGAAGCTCAAACACGACGCAAAGTACGAGTTTACGGTCGTTGACAAGCAAACGTTCAACTCGCTGATTGTTCGCACCGACGAACACATGGCAAGCATTTCGCAAATCAAAAAAGTCGCGGCGGAAGCCTCCGAAATGTCCATGAACGCCGTTTACGGAGACGACGAAGAAGGAAAAGGCGCGGCGCCTTCCAAAACGGACACCGACAGGCTCAGAATAGGCGATATTCTGCTTAAAAAGAACCTCGTCACCGAAGAACAAATCTTCGACGCGTTGGTTATCTCGAAGAAACAGGGCATTCCGATAGGCGCGGTGCTGGTTCAAAAAGGGTTCGTTTCGCTCGAGGACGTCAGAAAAGTTCTTTGCGAGCAGACGGGCATGCGCGCGCTTGATATTTCGAGCGTGAAATTTGACAGAAAAACGCTTGCGATACTGCCGGACGATTTCGTAAAAATAAACCGCGTAATTCCGATAAAATGCGACGGAAAGACGCTTGTAGTGGGGATGGTGAACCCCGGCGACAAAAAAGTTATCAACGATATCGTTTATTTGACGGGAATGAAGCCTCAGCCTTTGTTGATAACGTATTTCGAGTTTTCGCAGTGCGTCGATATGTACTACAGCGAGTCGCGAAAAGAAACGACTCAGTACATCAAAAAAATCGAACAGGAAGCGATGGAGTTCGGCAGCAAAGAGTCGCTTTGGGAGCAGGCGGAAAAAGAGCTTGTGCGCGACGATTCGACCGTCGTAAAATTCGTAAACAAGCTTATTGCCGATGCAATCGCGATGAGAGCCAGTGATATTCACATCGAACCGAGAATTAAGCATTATTCGGTAAGATACAGAATAGACGGCGTTTTGCACGAGGTCGTCACTCTGCCCGAAAAAACCGAAGGCGCGATTTTAACGCGTTTGAAGGTTTTGTCGAAAATGAATATCGCGGAGCACAGACGCCCTCAGGACGGGAATTTTTCGATTAAATTCAAAGACAAAAGCTACGATTTTCGTATAAACACCTTGCCCGTCGGAATGCAGGAAAAAATGGTAATCCGTATTCTCGCGGGTGCCGAAACGCTCGAAAATTCGAAGCGTGAGATAGATTTGGTCGGTGCAACGCCCGAGGACATCAAGCTCATCAATCGGATAAAAAGTGCTCCGAACGGCATTATTCTTGCCTCGGGACCTACGGGGTCGGGGAAAACCACGACGTTGTATTCGATATTGAGAAACCTCAACGACGAAAAAATCAACATTACGACCATCGAAGACCCTGTCGAAATAAGGATTGAGGGGATTAACCAATCGCAAATCAATACGAAAGCGGGCATAACTTTTTCGACATGTTTGCGCTCGATTTTGCGGCAAGACCCCGACATCATTCTGGTGGGCGAAATTCGGGATTATGAAACCATCGAAACTTCGATTGCGGCGGCGTTGACGGGTCACCTTGTGCTCAGTACCATCCACACAAACTCTGCGGCTTCGACGATTACCAGACTTATCGAAATGGGCGCGAAGGATTACCTCGTTTCGTCAACGTTGACGGGCGTTATCGCTCAGCGGCTCGTCAGAAGGCTCTGCCCGCAATGCAAACAGGCGTATTACCCTTCCGAAGAAGAAGCCAGAATGGTGCTTTCGAACGAAGACGACATCAAAAAGTTTATGAAAATGAAGGTCTACAAACCGGGTGCCTGCGCAAACTGTCACAAAGACGGCTATCTAGGACGTATCGGCATTTTCGAGATAATGAGGGTCACGAAGGAAATAAAACGCCTTATCGCAATGGGCGCGCACGATTTACAGATTGAAGAAACCGCGGTCGGCTCGGGCATGAGAACCTTGCAACAGTCGTGTTTGGCGCATATCATCAACGGCGAAACCTCGATAGCGGAATTTGTACGGGTGTTGGGTCCCGTGTCGGATTAGGAATTTAAGAAATGACAGTATACAATTACCACGGATTTGACAAAAACGGACAAAGCGTAAAAGGAAAGGTGGAAGCCGACGACCTGAGAAGTGCGAGACAAAGCGTAAGACAGCTCGGGTTCACGCCGACGAAGGTTTATGCCGACGCGAGCGCGAACGCGGCAAAAGTCGACCCCGCAAATTCCTTCGCGATAAAATCGTTGACCCTGAAAGAAAGAACCGACTTCACCTCGACTTTCTGCACGCTGCACAAGGCGGGGCTGCCCGTCATCGAGTCGTTGATTTTCATCGAACAGGACGCAAACAGCCGAAGAATAAGAATGCTTGCAAGAGAGATCAGACAGCGGATTATGGCGGGTTCGACATTTTCGGACACCATCGCGAAATATTCGAATATTTTCGGTCTGGTGTACGTCGGACTTATCAAAGCGGGCGAAGAATCCGGGGAAATGGAACGTACCCTCGAACGTCTGCTCGAACTTCTGAAAAAAGAAGGCAACATCCGAGGCAAAATCACCGCCGCAATGGCGTATCCGGTGTTCGTCGTAATTTTGGCTCACGTGGTCGTGCTTATCATGCTTTTGTTCGTCTTCCCGGCGTTCAAAAAAATGTTCGACGATATGGGCGCGCCCCTTCCGTGGGTTACGCAGTTCTGCATAAACGCGGGAGAATTCCTGAAAGCCCGCTGGTACGTAATTCCGATAGGTTTGACAACAATCGTCTGGAGTATTGTTAGCCTTTTGCGTTGGCCCGTTTCGCGGAAAAAAATCGACGCGATGGTTATTCAAATTCCCCTGATAGGCGATTTGCTCAAATACTCGGCGTTTTCGAACTTTTTGTCCGTCCTCCAGGTCGCCTACGAAGCAGGTATCGCAATCGTCGACTGCCTTTATCTTGCAAATATTACGTTCAGTAACGCGGTTATGAACAAAGCCGTCGCAAACGCAATCAAAAAAGTTCAATCGGGGGTAAATTTGTCCGAAGCTCTGCGCGCGACAAAAGTTTTCCCCGGCATGGTGCTGTTTATGATTTCCACGGGCGAACAGTCGGGGCGTCTCGGCGAACTGATGGATCAGTGCGTCAAATACATCGACGGCGAACTCGACCGAGTCATCGACACCATGACCAAAATGATAGAACCGACGCTGTTGGTGTTCATCGGAGGGCTGGTATGCTTTTTGGCGGCATCGCTTTACCTGCCGTTGTTCCAGTCGTATCAGTTGATAAATTAGAAAAAAGGAGCTGTTAATGGTACCGGATAATGATTTTACTAACGATTTTATAACCGGAGTTTGGTCCGAAAAAATTCTCGTCGTGACCGAAGACTACGAAATAACCGGAAAAGTCTTTATGCCCAAAACCGGCAGAAAAAGCAGAATAATTTCCGATATCCTGAACGGCGGAAAACGGTTCGTCGCGATAAAAAACTGCGAAATCAAACACAGAAAATTTTCGAACAGAAAAATCGAATATCACGACTTCATACAACTTAACATTAACTCGATAGTCCTGCTGCGCCCGTTGTTCGAAGGCAACGACATCGACGGCGGCAACGGCGGCGTAATAAAATAAAAACATAGCGAACTCTTCACGGAGCAATCAAGCCGAGGGAGGGCTCGCGGCAGTTCTTGCGGGTTTGGCGCGGCGTGTGCAACCGAAACCTTGCGTTTCGACGAAAACCTTGAAAACATTGTAGGTACCGGGGTTTCCACCCCAACGAAATTTTTGTTGAAGAGGAAATTTTTCGTTTGTTCTTTAATATTTATGCAAACCAAAGCCCTTCGGGCTTTTTAGGGGGGTGGAAGATTTCCGCATTATTTTGACCGGCTTTACGGTCAGGCATCGCCTGACCTACATTGCGGACCTACAGCTAAACAGAAAGAGTCATAAAACGAAATATCTTTAATCCGCCGGAATTGCCGCGGGTCAAACCCCGATACCTGCGATTTTTAGCGCAACAAGCGGTTTTGTTCGGACGAACACTCTTCGTGTGCCGAAATTACTCGGGAGTCTTTTATTTTGGAGGTTCAGAAATTAAGTCCGATGAATTTTTTGAGACCTGAGAGTTTCGAGTTAATTTTTTGGTTTACGCGGTCGACGGCAATGTTGATTTTTTTGCGAACGTCGCCGTCATCGTTGAATTGCAGGGCTTTTTTCAGAACTTGAAGGGCGGCTTTATAATTTTTTTCTTCGCAGAGGCAATTGCAGTAATCGACGGCAATATCGGGATTTGCAGGATCCAGGCGACTTGCGGCGGAAAAATATCCCGCGGCTTCTTTGAAGTTTCCGAATTTTGCGAGGCATTTTGCGCACAGGTATTTGAGTTCGACGTTCGATTCGTCGTTTGAGGAGGCTTCTTTGTAGCACACGAGGGCGCTTTTAAAGTCGTCGAGTTTGGTATACAAATCGCCCGCTTTTTTGTAGCAGGAATTGTCGGACGGATTAATCGAAAGTGCAGATTTTATGCACGCGAGAGCTTCTTTGAAAAGCTCGTTGCGTTCGAAAATTTCGGCTTTCAGAACGTACGCTTCGGCGGTATTTCTGTCGTATTCGAGGATTTTGCCGATAAGTTCGAGAGCTTCGGGCAATTTGTTTTGAGCGGTTTTGATTTTTGCGAGCCAAATGTAGGCGAAAATGTAATTATTGTTGAGTTCGAGTAGTTTGTTGCAGAATTTTTCGGCTTTGTCGAATTTTTGTTGTTCGGCGCAGCAGACGACCGCCTCGGTGAGGTAGTCGGGGGAACACGGCATAATTTCGAGCGCGTGATCGAGAAATTCTTCTTCACGGTCAAACCACTTCATTTTTTTGAAAATCATCGCCTTGATGTACAGAGCGTAGTCGTTGTCGGGTTTTTTAGCGATGACTTTCGAGATAATTTCGTCGGCTTCGACGACGTCGTTTTCGTCGAGGAGAATTTGCGCTTTGAGGGTCAAAGCGTTGATATTTTGGGGGTTTATCGCCAAAATCGCGTTAATTTTTTCTTTTGCCTTGGAAATCTTGCCCGAAATATAGAACAGGTACGCGAGCGTGTACATGTAGAAAAGGTTGTTGGGGCTGAGTTTCAGGGCGTTGTAGTAGTTGTCTTCCGCCTCTCGGAGAAAACCTTTCGTCGAGTACGCGGTGGCAAGAGAGTAGTAATAGAGCGAGTTTTGAGAGTCGAGCCTGACCGCTTTGGAAAAATTCGAGATGGTTTCGTCGATTTTGTTCATGTCGAAGCAAATTTCGCCTTTAAGGTAGAAATAGCGGTGGTCGACCTTGAATTCCGGGAATTTTTCGAGCAGAGCAAGTGCTTGTTCAAACTCGTTTTTGTCGCGCAAAAGATTGGCGTAAGCCGTTAAAACGTCGAGGTTTACGCAATGTTTTTCGGTTGCCTCGCGGTAAAGGTTTTCGGCATCGGCGGACTTGCCCGCAATTTGGAGCGCGGTACCGATGACGTAGACTTCGACGGGGGTATTCGGGTTTTTGTGGTTTTCGTAAAATTTTTCGACGGCTTCGAATTTTCCGCCGAGGAAAAGCGCGTGGAGGTAGCCTTCGACGTAATTGTCGTTGTCGGGCGATTTTTCGGCG
Source organism: uncultured Candidatus Melainabacteria bacterium (assembly GCA_934718085.1). Classification (GTDB taxonomy): domain Bacteria; phylum Cyanobacteriota; class Vampirovibrionia; order Gastranaerophilales; family Gastranaerophilaceae; genus CAKUZL01. The sequence goes on along the minus strand of CAKUZL010000007.1, from coordinate 39,185 downwards.
ATTTCCTTAAATAAATCGAGTGACTTGTCGATTCTTGCGATTTTTTTGTAAAGTTTTGCCGCTTTGAACTTTATTTCCGAATTTTCGGGCGCAAAGAGCATAGCGCGTTCGAACATGCCGACGGCTTTGTCGAACTCGTTTAAATTTTCGTAGGTATCGGCGGTTTCGACGATAACTTCGGGGCTTTCGGGGTATTGACGAAGCAATTCGAGCAACTTTTCGAGAGCCTGTTTGTACTTGCCTTCCGCTTTCAGGGCGAAAATTTTTCGGATGTTTTCAGTCAAAATCGATTTATCCATAGGTTTATTATAAAACGTGAAGTTGTTTTGGTAAAGAGTATTTGTGATATAATATAATATCTGTATGAGTAAACTTTTCAAAATATCGAGCAAATATTCAATGTCGGATGCCCAGGAAAAAGCCGTAAACGAGCTTGTCGACGGGCTTAATCGGGGTTATAAAAATCAAACTCTGCTGGGGATTACGGGTTCGGGGAAAACTTTTGCGATTGCGAACGTTATCGAAAAAATGCAGCGGCAAACTCTCGTAATTGCGCACAACAAAACGCTTGCGGCACAGCTTTACGAGGAATTCAAAGAACTTTTTCCCGATAACGCGGTCGAATATTTCATCAGTTATTACGACTATTATCAGCCGGAAGCCTATATTCCGCGCACCGACACCTATATCGAAAAGTCATCCGCCATAAACGATGAAATCGACAGACTCAGACATCATACGACAAGAAGCCTTTACGAGCGCGACGACGTAATCGTGGTCGCTTCGGTCAGCTGCATTTACGGTTTGGGGCTGCCCGAAAATTACTTCAAAGGTGCGGTAACACTGAGCGTCGGCGATTCTCTCGACCGAGACGCCTTTTTTAAATACCTCATAACCGTAAGGTACACCGTCAACAACCTCGAACTCACGCGCTCCAACTTCCGCGCAAGAGGCGACGTTGTCGAAATTTTGCCCTCCTATGACAGCGAGGTCATCAGAATTTCGTTTTTCGGCGACGAAATAGAAAAAATTACCCGAATTAACCCCGTAACCGGCGAAATCGTCGAGGTTCCCGACAAAATCACAATTTTTCCCGCGGTGCATTATCTGTCGGACGACGACGACATGGAAACCACCGTAAAGCTTATCAGACAAGAGCTTGCGTCGCAGCTGGCGTTGTTTAATTCGCAAAATAAGCTTCTCGAGGCACAAAGACTCGAACAGCGCGTAAATTACGACATCGAAATGCTCCGCGAAACGGGCTACTGTTCGGGTGTCGAAAACTACTCGCGGATTTTGGAACGCCGCGCGCCCGGAACTCCGCCCGCAACACTTTTGGACTACTTCAACGACGATTTTCTGACCGTCACCGACGAGTCTCACGTCACAATCCCGCAACTTCGCGCGATGTACAACGGAGACGCCTCCAGAAAAAGCATTCTCGTCGATTACGGGTTTCGCCTGCCCTGCGCAAAAGACAACCGCCCTCTCAAATTCGAAGAATTCGAAGAAAGAATCGGTCAAAGAATTTTCGTTTCCGCAACGCCGGGAGAGTTCGAAAAAGACGTTTCCGAAGCCCTTGTCGAACAAATAATCCGCCCGACCGGACTTCTCGACCCCGAAATCTTCATCCGCCCCGTAAAAAACCAAATCGACGACATTATAAAAGAAATCAGGCTGACCGTCGACGCCGGCGCGCGCGTTTTGATTACCGCACTCACAAAAAAAACCGCCGAAGCAATCGCCGATTACCTCGTAAAAGCAGACATCAAGGCAACCTGGCTTCACAGCGAAATCACCCCGATTGAACGTGTCGAAATCCTCCGCGATTTAAGACTCGGCAAAATCGACGTTCTGGTCGGCGTAAACCTGCTCAGAGAAGGGCTCGACATCCCCGAAGCCGCCCTCGTAATCATCACCGACGCCGACAAAGAAGGGTTCCTGCGCTCCGAAACAAGCCTTATCCAAACAATCGGCCGCGCAGCAAGAAACGCAAACTCCAAAGTAATTATGTACGCCGACCGCATGACCGACAGCATGAAAGCCGCCGTTTCCGAAACAAACCGCCGCCGAAAAATTCAAAAAGAATACAACGAAAAACACGGCATTATCCCCAAAACCATCGTTAAACCCATCGAAAATAACCTGCTCACTATGCTCTCGAGCTCGAGAAACGTCGAAGACGTCATCGCCGAACGCGCCGTCGCCGAAAATATCTCCGAAAAAGACCTACCCAAACTCATTGCAAAACTCGAAAAAGAAATGAAAAAATCCGCCTCCGTTTTGGACTTCGAAAAAGCCGCACAAATCCGCGACACTCTCAAAAAACTCCGCAACGCCGCGGAAAAACGCAAATAAATTCAATCCGAAAAACATGATGGTCAATTTTACAAATGTAAAACATTTTTAAAATCCTGTTTTTGAAAAAACAGAGTTTTGTTAAACAGCAACTGCTAAATACATGTTTAAGTTTTGAACGGCATTGCAGGTACCGGGGGTTCTATCCCAACGTTTCTTGCGGGTCGGGCAATTGTTCGACAGTAAAAAAGCCGCATTGCGCGGCTTTTTAATTATTTGTGTCAATCGTTATCAATTATTCGGGCGACAATATCGGCGATTGAAACTATCTCGACACCCGACATTCGTTATTTGCCTTCTTTTATCGTTTGGGAGATTATTGCCGCGATAAGCAAGGTGACGGCACCTGCAGCGAGGGCGTATTCCCAGTGATAGTTGATTCCTCCGACGGTTTCGAACGAGCATTGGTTAATGAACCACGCCAACAGCGTGCAGACCAAAACCTGAGGACCCGCGATGAAGATGTTGAAAATACCCATAACGGAGCCTTCGGAGCCTTTTTTGATGAATTCCGACAACATTGCGAACGGCATAGCCAAAGTGCTTGCCCAGCCGATGCCCGCAATCGCCATGAGCGCGAGAACGGCGGTTTTGTCGTAGACGAAGGTCATTGCGCCGAACGCGACGGCGGTAATCGCGAGGGAAATCGAGTGGATATTTTTGTTTCCGTATTTTGAAGCGATGAGCCCCAAAGGCAGCGAAACCAGGAAACAAACGAGGTTGAACACCGCGAAGCAGATTGACGAGAAGTTTGTTGCGGTGACGACTTTTGCATCGTAGAGTTTTTTGACGGTTTCGCCGACGTCCGTCAAATCGGGGATTTGGAACACCGTGTGAACCGAAAATTGGGTGAAGAAAATGAACATGCTCATAATTCCGACCCAAGTGAAAAGTTGCATCGTGCAGATTTTTGCGACTTCGGGAGAGGTCGAGAAAAAGTCCTTCATTTTTTGGAGGAACGGCGTGTCGTCCGTGTTTTCGGCAGTTGCGGCAACGTCTTTGGAGTTGTCTCTTTCTTTGAGGGTCAGGCAAGTCCAGATTGTTGCGCCCGAGAAGGCGATTGCCGCCATTGCGAATTGCGCGCCGATGCTCATCGTGTAGCCGAAACACTTACTCAAAACGGGGGCGGTACCTGCCGCAATGACCGAGCCCAGGCCGATTGCGAAGCTCAGATACGAGTTTGCGACGGCGTGTTGATCTTTGGGGATGTTATCGGGAATAATCGCTCTGTAAGGACCTTGAGCCGCGTTGACGCATGCGTCGATAATCCAAATCATGGCTGCCGCAAAAACGAGAGCCGTGAGTTTGGGAAGCTCGAAAGGCAGCAACGACTGAAGTTTTGCGATAATCGGAGCCGATTCGGGGAGGAGCAGAAGCGCGACGCTTGCAAGCAGCGCGCCCGCGAGAATGTAGGGTCTTCTTCGTCCGAATTTCGAATGCGTGTTGTCGCTCATTGCGCCGATAAGGGGCTGTACGACCATGCCCGTGACGGGTCCCGCAAGCCAGATAAGCCCGAAAAGCAGCGGTGACGCGCCTAATCCTTCGGTAACGGGTCCCGAGAGGATAATTCTCATTTGCCAGGCGAACTGCAGCCCGAAAAATCCGAGGCAGAAATTCAGCAGTTGAATCGTCGAAAAACGCTTCAAGCCTGTGTCTTCGTTGGTGTTCATGTTATGTCTCCTTTTCTTTTTGTATTCTTAATTTTTGGACAATAAGCGGGATAATTTGCGCGAAATCGCCGACACAGCCGAAATCCGAGTATTCGAAAATCGGTGCGTCTTTGTCGGTGTTGATTGCCGCGATTGTGCCGCAGGAGGTTATTCCCGCGATGTGTTGAGCCGCGCCCGAAATGCCGCAGGCAAGGTAGAAGTTCGCGTTGACGGTTTTTCCCGTCTGACCGACCCTCAAACTCTCATCGGCAAGCCCTTTTTCGGTTGCCGCACGCGATGCGCAAACGCTTGCCCCCGCTTCGTGAGCAAGGTCTTTTAAAAGCTCGAAACCGTTATAATTTTTGACTCCCGCGCCTCCCGCAACGAGAATTTTCGCGTTTTCGATTTCGTCGCCCGAACCGTATTCGGGAATATTGTTCAAAATCTCGGTATTTCGCGGGGTTTCGATGAATACGTTTTTGTAAACGACCGTCGTTTTGCGGTCAAAATATTTTTCGGCGAAAACCCCTCTGCGAACCGTCGCGCAGTACGGCTTTGCGTCGTAAACTATTGTCGCGTATACGTTTCCGGAAAATGCGGGTCTGGTCGCCTCGAGCATGCCGTCGTCCGAAAACCGGAGCCCCGTGCAGTCCGCAGTCAGTCCGACACCCGAAAGCGTCGTCACGCAAGGCGCAAGCTCCCTTCCCTCGCACGTTGCGCCGAACAACATTACGTCAGGTTTTTCATTCTCCGCAACCCTGAAAATCCCTTCCGCAAAGGTTGTCGGGCAGTATTGTTCGAAAATCGGCTCGTTGAGCACGATTATTTTATCGGCTCCCGCGGTCGAAATTCGCTTAAACTGAGGGTTCTCGGGACGCCCGACTATCAGGGCGATAACCGTTCCGTCGTCCGTCGCAAGCTCGCGCGCTTTGGAAATAAGCTCGAGCGAAATTTTTGACGGCTCGTCGTTTTGAAGTTCGCAATAAACAATTATTTTACGCATTTTTGCCCGCCTTCTTTATTTCTTCGGCAACCGCAACGGCAAATTCTTCCGCGTCGGCGAAAATTTTTCCTTCGCGCTTCATTTTCGGAACAAAAACCTTCTTAACCCTTGTGGGGGAAGCCTTCAAGCCGATTTTTTCCGGGTCGGCGTCGATATCGTCCGCCGTCAGAACGGTTGTTTTTACGCCTTTTGCGGCAATCGTTTCGGCGATTGTCGGAATTTGAGGCTCACGTCCGATTTTTTTGACGCACACTACCGCGGGAAAGTTCGCTTTCACCCGTCGCGTGCCGCATTCTGTCTTTTGAGTGACCAAAACGTAGCCGTTTTCGACCGCTTCGACCTCGATAACGTTAGTAACCAAAGAATACCCGAGTCTCGTCGCAATCCCGGGTCCCGTCTGAGCGGTGTCCCCGTCGGTCGAAATCTGCCCGCACAGTATCAAATCGGCGTCGGGAGTATATTTTTTGACAAACTGCGCCAAAACGTACGACGTCGCGTATGTATCCGACCCGGCAAACCGCTTATCCGAAAGCAAATACAGATTTTTCGCCCCGCGTGCCGCAAGCTTGTCAAGCATTTCGCATGCCTGCATCGGGCCCATCGAAGCAACCGTAATTTCGTTGTTTTCAACGCCCCGCGCCGCTTCGAGCGCATACTCGTCACACGGATTGATGATATTTTCCGCGTTTGTTCTGTCGAGCGTATTGTCCTCGTTTCGCTTTATTTCCCGTGCATCCGGCACCTGTTTCACAAAAACCGTCGTTTTCAATTTTTCCATGCCCTCATCGTATTTCGGCGTTTACCTTCCTATTGTACCGGTTTCAAAGTTTTTCTGCATACTCCCGTCGGACATTCGTAACGGAAATTTTTCAATCGTCGCGCTCTCACTGTTTTTTCCCGTTTGTAAATACTTTTTTCGATGTAAACCGTGAAGATTTTTGTTACATTTATTCATAATTTTATATGATTTAAATTTTCGAACTTGGGTCTACAATTCAACTATACTCCTTAGAAAAAGACAATACACATATCCCTAATTTACAGCCGTGAACTTCACGGCTTTTTTTTGTTTATGTTACACTTGTTTCATGAACAAGAGAATTAAACGAACCCTGGGGCTGAATGACGCGATTTCGATAGTCGCGGGCTCAATGATAGGCAGCGGAATTTTCATTGTCTCCGCGGAAATGTCAAGGCTCACGAACTCGGGGCTTATGCTGCTTTTGTGTTGGATAATTTCGGGAATAATGACGATTTGCGGAGCTTTGTGCTACGCGGAACTGTCTTCGACCCTGCCCGACGACGGCGGTCAATATATATATATAAAGAAAATTTTCGGAGAAAAATTCGCATTTGTCTACGCCTGGACGCTTTTTGCGGTAATTCAGACGGGCACGCTCGCCGCCGTAAACATCGCATTCGCAAAGTTCCTCGGGCTGATTTTTCCGTTTTTCAGCGAATACAACGTACTTTTTTCGATAGGGAATTTTAACGTAAATTCGTGCCAATTGCTTGCCGCGGCGGTCGTTTGCGCGATTACGTACATCAATACCCGCGGAATCAAAGAAGGAATGTTCGTTCAAAATCTTTTCACCGTCACAAAAATTTTGGCGGTCGTTTTCGTAATCTTTTGCGGAACGGTTTTCGGGTTCAAACCTCAAATTTTCCTTGCAAATATGAATTTACCGACGTTTTCGGGGTTCGGAAATTTTCTTTCCGTAATGTCGGCGGCGCTCGTGGGCTCGAGTTTCGCCTCGATAACCTGGAATAACGTGACTTTCATCGCTTCCGAGGTCAAAAAACCCGCCCGAAATATCCCAAAAGCCCTTTTATACGGCACATTTTGCGTCATCGCGCTTTATTTTGCGATAAACATCGTGTACCTCGGGGCAATTCCGCTCGAACTCATCAAAATTTCGCCCGAAGACACAGTCGCGGCTCAGCTTGCGAGTGTCATTTTCGGCTCCGCGGGACTGAAAATTATTGCGCTGATTATCGTAATTTCGGCAATCGGATGCGCAAACGGCATGATTTTGTCGGGTTCGAGAATTTACTGCAAAACCGCCCGAGACAAACTTTTCTTCCGCGCGCTCGCAAAAATCGACCGCAAAACGAAAGTTCCCGTAAATTCGCTTTATTTTCAATGTTTTTGGATATGTGCGCTCATTCTTTGGGGCTCGTACTCCGCTCTTTTGGATTACGTAATTTACTCGTCGCTGATTTTCTATATGCTCACGATTGCGGGCATTTTCAGACTCAGAAAAAGTGCAGTCCGAAAACGCGGAATTTTCAGAGTCAACAACCTCGTCATAATCACCTTCCTGCTGATTTCGGGGTTCATCGTTGTCGGGCTGACGGTCGGGAAACCGATGTACACGATTCCCGGCTTAATCATTACCGGTGCGGGTTTCCCGATTTACGCAATCAGGAAAAAATTAATTTTAAAGAAACAAAGTTGAAAAATATCTTGTTTTCGTGTAAAATCGTTGTAAGATTGTGAGAAAGAGGGATTTTACAATGTCTGCCAACCAAATACCGGAAAATGTAGGGAAAAAGATTATTGAAGCTTTAATGAAAAAACGTGCTCCGAAAACGACGGAAACTCCTCAACCGGAAGAGTTTCAACAAGACGTCGTCGCCGAGCCGACAGTCGATTTTCAACAAACATTGGAAGAAGTAAACGCGCAAACCGCTCCGGAAGAACATTTCGAGCCCGAACAACCCGTCGTTTACGGCGAAGTTTCGCCCGAAAACGAGTTGCCGACCGAGTCCGAACCCGTCGAAATTCCGGAAGAATACCCCGAAGACTTTGCTCAAACCGTCGAGACAACCGAGTCAGTCGAAGAAATTCACGAAGAACCCGTCTTTGAAAACGACGAACCCGCACAAACTCTTGAAACGGCGGAAGAACCGGAGTTTGTCGAAAACACCGTCGACGAAGTTCACGAAGAGCCCGCCGAGCCCGTTTTAACCGAAGAGCCCGCGCTCACCGAAGAAGAACCCGCTCACGAAGAACAAATTCTCACGGAAGAGCCCGACGACGAAATTTTACTCTCCGACGAAAATATCGAAATCCCTTCAAATGTAGCCATTTTAGATAAATTGGTCGCAGGTCTGCCCGCGGGAGTTTCAAAACAAGCCGGCGCGCAAATTATCTGTCAAACAATGGAAGCCCTCGGCGTCTCGCTCAAAAACGTTCTGGCGGAAGCTCAACAAATCCAAGACTTTCTGGCGGGCGAAATCGACGATTGCAACCGCAAAATCGACGAATGCCGCGCCATCATCGCGCAAAACGAGAAAAACGTCAGAGATTGCAAAAACCAAGCAACAAAAATAAATTCGCTCATCAGCCTGTTTGTTATGACCGACAACGACTGATTTCGGCTAACCCGACAGGGGTGTTGTTTTTCCCGAAACACGGATTTATTTTCTTATTGACGATTTTACGGAAAATAAAGGTTTTTTTATGGACAACGAAAATTTAAACCCTCAAAATCCCGCAAATTCCGCGGAAAACGAGAACATTTCAACCAAAAACAACATCAAGGCTTTGAAATATATTATTTTTATCGTTGCGGTATTTTTGGGCATTTTCATTGCGGTTTACGCCGTCATCGACGCAAATACCAACCGCTTCGGCTTCGCTCCGTTTAAAACGTTCTTCTCGGGCAAAACCCCCGAAAATATCTCGTCGACTGCCGAAAAGACCATGCCCGTCGCCGTCAAAGCGGAAAAAGACAAGTTTGTTATCACAATCAACCTCAGAGAATTCGACAACAACCCCGACAACGTTACGATTAACGTAAAAGAAAACGCCGTAAGGGTTTCGGGAAATCTCGTCAAAAAAGACGCCTCCTCGACAAAATCGGTCTCGTTCTCTCAAAACATAATATTTGCGGGCAAAGCGGACGTCGAAAAAGTTACGAAAATCCAAAAATCGCACAAACTCGTCGTCACCGTTCCGATGATCCCCTCCGAAGACTAAAACATTTGTCCCGCGGGTACCGCGTCGATTAACGGCTTACCTGAGGGGGATTACGCCGTTTTACGGGTTGCCGCAACAATTTACCGGTTACCGCGCCGACTTGCCAGTAACTTTGTCGATTTTGTCGAATTCGTCGGGTCGAAGCTCTTGCGCCGCACGGAGCGTTCACCGTTTTTATCGTCGGGCATGCCTCCCGTGCTTAATCCCGGCGAAATTTGCCGCTTTCAACGTTTTCCCCGGTTGTGACCGCGCACGGTTTCAAACGTCGGGCATGCCTCTGCAAAATCGTCGTTCGCACGACGTCCGTATTGTTTCGGGCTCCGCCCGAGGAGCAATCGGAAACAAAATTTCGCGCGACATCCGTGCCGGTGCGCAAACCCACCATGCCTGCCGCGTTATTATTTTTACCGTCCGTAAAACATTCCCGCATGCTCGGTGCGCAAACCCTCCATGCCTGCCGCGTTATTATTTTTACCGCCCGGAAACCTTCCCGCATGCTCCGTGATTGCAAACCGCCCGCGCCCGCCCGGTTTACCGCGCCTTTATCTTCGCGACTCGAAAAAACTCCCCGTGCACTCCGTATTTACGAGCCCTCTGCGTTTCCCGCATTTTCGTCCTTGCCGTTTTCGAAAAAATTTTTCCCGTAAAAATCCCGCCGCCGCACGACTTTCCCGCATTTCGAGCATGCCAAAATTTCCTTCGTCGAATCTATCGGCAAAAAAACATGCCGGCATTCTTCCTGCGCGGGCACCTGCTCGGGAGCCCGCTTTTTTCGCGCCGAAATCAGTCTTTTTACCGTCAAATAAAGTAATTCCGCAATATACACGCCGTTTTTCCGTTCACATTTTTGCAACAATATTATACCAAAACTTTACAAAAATGTTAAAAAATGTTAAAATCGAAAACCCGTGCGGTAAGCTTATCTTTACCGATTTAGGGGCAAAATCTCGTGTATTAATATTAATTTTTGTAACAAAAATTAGGTACCTTTCGAAAAAAGTGCTAACATGCATATACGGACAAATAAGTGTTCTTTTTACATCATAAAAACAAAGATATAAACAAATGAAACATAAGTAAATGTAAAAAAATCTTAACAAAGTATCCGAAAAAGGCAATTTTTGATTTCAAAAAAACTTTATTACCGAGTAAGTGAAAAATTTAATCGTATGGAGGTATAAGATGGCATTAAGTATTAATGTTCGTAAGAAACAACCCAAAAAAACTTTTGATGAATTGTTAAACGATTTGAGAACAAGTAACTCCGAAAAAGTGCGTTACAATGCCGCGAGAATTCTCGGAGAAACAGGCGATTCGGCTGCCGTCGAACCTCTTATCGATGTCCTCAAAAACGATAAAAACGGCTCGGTACGTTTGTATGCGGCTCGCGCTCTCGGCGAACTCGGTGACCCCGCGGCAACTTTCCCTCTTATCGAATCCCTGCGCGAAGACAGAAACGTCGACGTCAGAGTCAGAGCGGCTCGCGCTTTGGGCAGACTCGGCGGTAAAGAGGTTGTTGAACCTTTGGTAGAAGCCCTCAATGACGAAAATTCGCAAGTTTGCATAACCGCAACCGACGCACTCATTGAAATCGGCGACATCGCTACCGACGCACTCATCGAAGTTCTCGACAGCGAAAAAATCAACGTCCGCTGCGACGCTACCCGCGCTCTCGGCGAAATCGGCAACGCCAAAGCCGCCGAACACGTAATCAAAATGCTCAAAGACGAATGGGTCAACGTCAGAATTTACGCCGTCACTTCGCTCGGCAAACTCAACGACAGAGCTGCCGTTCCCGCGTTAATCGAAGTTCTCGAAAACAAAAATGAAAACGAACTTGTCAGAGCAGGTGCCGCTGCAGCACTCGGATTGCTTCGCGACCAACGCGCCCTCATCCCCCTCAGAAGCCTCATCATCGCGGCGGAAGAACTCGGCGAACTCGAAGATACTGCGCTCAAAGCGTTCAAAAAAATCATGGCTGCAAATTGGCAAAATGTTCCCGGCGCATCGGCTCAATCGAAAAAATCCGTAAGCGCGTAGTTTATACAATTTATATATTCCTTAAACAAAAACCTCTCCGTGCGGGGAGGTTTTTGGTATTGTTTGAACGCTTATAAGTCTTATAGCGATAAAAATTTCAACTAAAAAAATTGAAACAAAATCTTTTCATGTGAAATCAGCCTTCGATTTGTTTTTTGAACGCTTCGAAGTCTGCCGGGGTGTCTATCCCCACGGGATTGTAGTCGGTTACGGCGATTTTGATTTTCATGCCGTTGTAGAGCGCGCGAAGTTGTTCGAGGCTTTCCGCCCTTTCACAGTCGGCTTTTTCGAACCCTATCATATCGAACAGAGCCTCGCGCCTGTAGGCGTAAATTCCGATATGCTTGTAGTGTTTAGCCGCGTTTTTGTTGCGTTCGAAGGGTATTACGCTGCGCGAAAAATACATTGCGTAACCGTTTTTGTCGAAAACCGCCTTGACCGCAGAGACATCGTTTTTTTGAGCTTCTTCTGTAATTTCCGTGCAAAGTGTCGTTATGTCGGCGTTTTCGTCGTTTTGTAAAAGTTCGGTAACGGCGTCGATGCATTCGGGTTTTATCAAAGGCTCGTCGCCCTGTAAATTCACGATTATTCCGAATTCGGGATGGCGTTCCGCTACTTCGGCTATACGTTCGCTTCCGCAGGAGTGGCTTTCCGCGGTCATTTCGACGTTTGCGCCGAAAGATTTCGCTTCGTCGAAAATTCTTTCGTCATCGGTTGCGATAATGACCTCGTCGGCGAGCTTTGCGCTTTTTGCGCGCTCCCAAACCCACCGTATGACCGATTTTCCGCCCGCTTTGAGAAGCGGCTTGCCGCTCAGGCGCGATGAATTGTACCGCGCGGGTATGATTATTGCCGTTTTTGTCGTTTTCATTTTTCCTTCCTTACCGCAAACGAGCACCAGTCGCCTTCTTCCGTCGTTTCGACAAGCGTAAGTCCGCATTTTTCGTAAGCCGCACGCACGAGCGCGCCTTTTTCCTTCAAAATTCCGCTCAGCGAGAGCATTCCGCCGGGCTTGGTTATCCGTTTCAGGTCGGGCATGATTTCGACCAAAACGTTATGTAAAATGTTTGCCGCGACGAAATCGTATTTTTCGTCGGGAAGAACGTCGCTTGAGCCGAATTTGACGGTTATTTTGTCCGAAACTCCGTTGATTTGCGTGTTTTCGCGTGCCGTTTCGATGACGGTTTCGTCGTTGTCTGTTGCGTCCGCCGATTTTGCACCGTATTTTATCGCGCAAATCGCCAAAATCCCCGAACCGCAGCCGACATCGGCAACTTCATCGCCCGGTTTCACGTATTTTTCAATCGCGCGAACGCAAAGCGCCGTGGTGGCGTGAGTGCCCGTTCCGAAAGCGTTTCCCGGGTCAACGGTTATCACGGTTTCACCGGCGGTCGGTTCGTAATTCAACCAACTCGGACAAATTACGGTTTTGGCGGAAACGTGCGTCGGACGCCAATTTTCCTTCCATTTTTTCGACCAATCCTTGTTTTCCTGCTTGGTTACGGTTATTTCGAAGCTTCCCGGGTCTTCGTCAAAAATTTTCAGCTCGATGAGTCTTTTTTTTTGGTCCTCAAAAAATTTTTTCAGACGAGATTCGTCGATTTCGTCGGTGACATAAGCCTTTACGACATCGTTTTCAAGCTTTACCTGCTCGGTTTTTTCGTATTTTGCGGTTTCGGTGATGATTCCTTCGCAATCGAAATTTTCCTCGAAAATATTGCAGACAATGTCGCTGTAAAGAGGGTTGATTTTAAGCGCGATTTCGGTGAATTCCTTCATTTTACGAATACTCCGAGGTTTCTGAATTTTTCGTAACGCGAATTTTTGAGTTCTTCGGGGCTCATCGCGAGCAGTTCGTTCAGATGTTTTTTCAACTTGCGTTTTAAATTCGCCGAAGCCTTTGCAATATCGTTATGAGCACCCCCTCGGGGTTCTTTCACGATGTCATCGGCAATTTTGAGCTTCAAAAGGTCTTCGGCGGTTATTTTCAGGGCATCCGCGGCTTTATCCGCCAACGAAGCGTCACGCCACAAAATCGACGCACACCCCTCGGGCGAAATTACCGTATAATATGCGTGTTCGAGCATCAAAACCCTGTTCGCGACCGCAAGCCCGAGAGCACCGCCGGAGCAGCCTTCGCCCGTTATGACGGCAATTACCGGAACCGTCAGTTTCGCAAGCTCCTTCAAATTCTCCGCAATCGCGTGCCCTTGCGCGGTTTCCTCCGCTTTTATGCCCGGATACGCCCCCGGGGTATCGATAAGCGTGATTATCGGCATTTTGAAGCGTTCCGCGTGCTTAAACAGCCTCAGCGCCTTTCTGTAACCTTGAGGTTGGGGCATGCCGAAGTTGTGGTTCAAATTGTCCTTCGTGGTTTTGCCTTTGAACGTCCCGACGAGCATTACGGGAATGCCGTCCAGCGAGCAAATTCCGCCCACAATCGCTCTGTCGTCCGTTCCCTCGCGATCCCCGTGAAGTTCGATGAAATCCTCGGTCATCCCGATGACGTAATCCTCAAAGTTCGGGCGGCTTTCGCAGCGCGAAATCTGGATTTTTTGCGACGGGGTAAGGTCGGAATAAAGTTCCTTCGCAAACGCTTCCGCATCCTCCTCAAACTTTGCGATTTCGGCGCTCATGTCCTTGTTTGAAGTTTTTTCGTACTTTTTGAGTTCCTCGATTTTTTCGAGTATATCGTATAAGGGTTTTTCAAATTTCAGCATCGTCTTCCCTCAGTTTTTTTGCTTGCTTTCGTGATTTTTCGAGTGGAGTTTGAGAATTTTTGACAGAGTGTCTTTGAGATTTTTGCGCTCCGACAAAATGTCCACTTGACCGTATTTCATAAGGTATTCCGCGGTTTGAAAGTCCGACGGCAGACTTTGTTTGATGGTCTGTTCGATGACCCTTCTGCCCGCAAAGCCTATTCTTGCGCCCTGTTCGGCGATTATTATGTCTCCGATGGTCGCAAAGCTTGCCGTTACGCCCCCGAAGGTCGGTTCGGTAAGCACGGTCACGTACAAAATTCCTGCTTCGTTCAGGCGGGAGACCGCGCACGACGTTTTTGCCATCTGCATAAGGCTGAGCGCGCTTTCCTGCATTCTCGCGCCGCCCGACGCCGTCACCGCAATCATCGGGAGCCGTTTTTTGAGGGCGTATTCCATTGCCAGCGTTATCTTTTCGCCGACCACGCTGCCCATCGAGCCGCCCATGTATTCGAAGTCCATAACCGCTGCAACCACGGGCTGTCCGTCGATTTGTGCCGTTCCGCAAATTACCGCGTCGTCGAGTCCGGTTTTGGCTTTCGCCTTTACGAGCCTGTCTTTGTAGCTTTCGGTGTCGAAAAATTCCAGCGGATCGGTCGGCAAAATTTCTTTGAATTTTTCATCGAAACTTCCCTCGTCAAAAAGCTGCGCAATGCGCGTTTTCGCGTTTATTCGGAAGTGAAATCCGCATTCGGGACACACAAAAAGGTTCTCCTCGACGTCTTTTTTCAGCAACTGCGAGTTGCAATTGTAACATTTCAGCCACAATTTGCCGATGTTGTCGTCGATTTGAACGTAGTCGTTCTCTCTGTACGCCGTTTGAAGCTTTTTGCGTTGATTAAACCAGTCTTTTATCGTCATTGTTTCTTCTCTCATAAGATTTTCCGTTACCTCTTTCGGGCGGCTACATCCTTTCGGGCGCGGATATCGCGGCAAGCTTTAAGCCCGATTCCAGCACGTGTTGCGTCGATTTTATCAGCGTAAGCTTTGCAAATGACTCTTCTTTGTCGTTGCCCAAAATCCTGCAAACCGTGTAGAATTTATGGAATACCGCCGCAAGCTCGCGCAAATATTTTGTCAGCAAATAAGGCGCAAAGCTCGTACTTGCCTGCTCCGTAACGGTTTTGTACTCTTCAAGTTTTAATATAAGCATTTTTATCGCCGAAAATTCTTCGTCGTGAGTGAAAATCTTTTCGACGTCCGCGTTTTCGAGGTTTTCGAGTTCCTCTTTCGTGAACATCGGCGCGATTTCTTTTTTGTTGACCGTGTCGAAGCGCGGATTTACGGCGTTTCTGAGCACCGAACAACCTCTTGCGTGCGCGTATTGAACGTAAAATACGGGGTTTTCGTCCGTTTGAGATTTTGCAAGCTCGACGTCGAATTCGAGCGTTGTGTCGATGTTTCGCATAATCATCCAAAATCTCGTCGCGTCGACGCCCACGTCGTCGATGAGTTCGTCAAGCGTAATCATTTTGGTCCTTTTGCCCATCCGAACCTGTTCGCCCTTTATGCAAAGGTTGACGAGTTGTCCGAGCAGGACCGTCAGGCAGTCGGGATTAAAGCCCAGCGCCTCTATCGCGGCTTTCATTCTCGGAATGTATCCGTGGTGGTCGGCGCCCCAAATATTGATAAGTTTTGTAAAGCCGCGCTTCAACTTGTCGTAATGGTACGCAATGTCGGCCGTAAGGTAGGTATACGCCCCGTCCGTCTTCTTGATGACCCTGTCCTCGTCGTCTCCGTATTTCGACGATTTGAACCATATCGCGCCGTCTTTTTCGTAAAGCATTCCGCTCTTTTCCAGCGCGTCCAGGCACTTTTGAACGTCTCCCCGCTCGTGAAGCGTCGTTTCGAGATAAAAATTGTCAAAATTCGTGTTGAATTTTTCCAGCAAAGCCTTCTGTTTATCAAGCATTTGAAGCTTTGCGAACAACGAAAGTTCGTTTAAATCGGATTCGGAAACTTCGTCCGTTTTTGCAATCGCGGCGGCTCTTTCGGGTCTTTGCGCGCAAAAATCCTTTGCGCACTCGACAAGATACTCGCCGACGTAAAATTTCTTCGCGTCGGTTTCGTCCTTCGGAAAATCGACGTCTATGCCCTGTTGTTGCTTAACCCTTATGTAAAGCGACCTTCCGAGGTTTTTTATTTGATTTCCGGCGTCGTTTACGTAAAATTCTTGATAAACGTCGTGACCCGTGAATTTCAGGATGTTTGCGAGCGTGCTGCCGACCGCCGCCCAGCGTCCGTGCCCGATATGAAAGGGTCCCGTCGGATTTGCGCTGACGTATTCCAGAATGATTTTTTCGCCGTTACCGAGCTCGCTTGCCCCGTATTGCGTCTTTTTCTCCAATATTTCCTTCACAATCGAGGTCAAAAACGTTTTTCCGACTTTAAAATTGATAAATCCGCCCGTGACGTTGACCTCGAAATCACCGTTTTCGATATATTTTACAACCCTTTCGGCGGTTTCTTTCGGCGAAGTTTTTGTATACCTCGACAACGACGAAATATTCACCGCAAAATCACCGAAATCGGCATTTTTAGGGATTTCCGCACGTATGACGGGCATAGTTTCTTTTGTCAATTCGCCCGCTTCGTTATGCTCAACAGCCTTTAAAATCGCGTCTTTTACCGCCTCGGCAAAATATTTTCTCAACATAATTCTATCTCTTTTTTTTCAATCTATTCAAATTATACCAAAAAAATTTTTTTCGACAGCTTTTTTACAAACTTTTTAAGAAATCTTTCAGTTTATACGCCTCTTTGGGTCCCGTAAGAACCCTGAATTCGGGCAATCTCGCCTGAATTTCTTCCGCACACGAAGCAAGCAGTCCCGGCAAAATTATTGTTTTTTTGCGGTTTTTGGCGGTTCGCTCGTCCGAAAGTATCATTTTTGCGGTGTTTTCGGGGGTAAGTTTGTCCGCCGACCATGCCGTAAGCACGCTCATTCCGTCGGTCGGCAAAACCGCCAAATAACAAGGGTAATCACCTGTTTCGTTCAAAACCGAAAAATACGACAGCGCGAAATTTACGGTCACTATTATCGGCGAATTTTCGTCGGGATTGTTGATTTCATAGACTTTCGGCTCCACTTGCATCGGCTTTTGAGGGTCGGTAAAAATATTTTCGCGCAACATAAAAAGCGCTTTTGCGGCGTCAGGGTTAAAATCTTTGAAAACCGCCGCCGACAGGCATTTTGAAATACAAAAAGCCCCGAAAGCGCATTGCTCGAAAGCATTTGCCCCGTCAATATCGGCAATAACGGGATACGACAAGACTTTTGACTTATCTTCGAATATTTTTTTCCTTATGTTAATAAGCTCAAAAACCGTGTTTTTAACGTCTTTTCCCTTTAAATACAAGACTTTTGAGGTTTTTTCGCAGTCGGTCGACGCACGCTCGAGTTCATCCGCCGTTGAGCCGGAAACGGTTGCTACATTTGCGATTTCGAAATTTTCGGGCGTTGTTTCGAATATCGGATTGAACTTCGACAAAATTTTTATCGTTTCGACGTCGGATGTTTTCATAATCAGTCCGAATCCTTTCGCCGCAGCCTTTTCGGCTTGCAAAACGCAATTTCCGCGGTCAATTATTTTTATCGCGTCGATTTTAAAGGTTTTTCCCGCGTGCTCGAAGCCGAAATCAGCGATTTTATCGAGCTTTTCGTCAAATTTTTCGTCATCCGAAGCAATTTCGACCGCAAAAACCGTCGGGTTTAAAAAAGTTTTTTCGTGCCTGAAAAACACCGTTTCTCCGCCGATTTTGAGCCCGTCGGAAAAAACGACCTCGTTTTGAACGTTTTTTTTCGATTTTTCGAAAAGTTCTTTGAATTCGTCGGTCAAATTCGGGCATTTCCCTTGTTCCGAGGGGTTTTTGGCAAGCTTAACCGCAAACGTCATACAAGTCGAATATCCGCACTTTTTGCAGTTTGTTTCGGGCAATTTTTTTGCCGCCGGAAGATACTTGAAAATCCGAAGACCCGTCATTTCTTTGGGTTTTTCGGTTTTTTCGCCCGTGTAAAGAGGTGTTGCGTTTTCGATTTTGCCTGCAAGGCATCGTTTGAAAGTTTGTATCGTTTCGGCATAAGAACAGACCAAAACATCGACCCCTGCTGCAATCAATGCTCCCGCTGCCGCAATTTCGTACATCGCGGCTTGCGCCGTATCGCCTTTTGCAACGGCGGTTTTCACCTCTTTCGTTTTGTCGTTTTCTTCACCGATAAAAAGAATTTTTGCGATATTAATCGCGTCGTCGCCCTTTAAGCCCTCCTGCAAAGCTTTTTCGACCATGCTGAACCCGTAATCAAGCCCGTAGCCGAGCGCTCCCGTGTCCGTATTCATCAAAATCCGCGCCCTACTTTGCCCGGCGTTCTCGGACAGAATATTCAGTTCTTTCGCGCAATTAATATCTATCGGACTCTTCAAAACCGCACAATGAGCCGATTTAGCCGTTTCGGCGATAATTTTTTCGTAATTTCTTTCCTCCGCCTGAGCAATAATAACAGGGGTTTTCACCGATTTTGCAAGCTCCGGCAATAAAATTTCGTCGATTTCCGAGTCGTCGGAACCCTTCAAAATCAAAAGTTTAACCGATTTTTTCGCATAATCTTGCGCAAACTTCGTCGCTCGCGCAAGGTCAAAATTTTCGTCACAAAAGTTAAATTTCACGCAAATCAAGTCGGCACAAGACTTTTCGGCATTTTTCAAACTCTCCTCGAAATTCAAGTCACAAAATTTTACCTCAAGCGCAAACAAAACCGAAGGTTCCTCCGAGAACGGAACTCCTCTTTTTTCGGGTATTTTCAGGTTTTTAAATTCAAAATTCATTTTACGGGTTTCTCTCCGACGATTTTAATTCACCATCGTACTTCGAACCGAAAAATTTTTCAAATTTTTATTTTTCCGGTATAATTTTTTCGAAAAGGAGTCAAAAAATGAAACGTTCGGTCAGATTGGACAAAATTCCGCCTTATTTGTTCGCGGAAATAGACAGAAAAATTGCGGAAGCAAAGGCTAAAGGCGTCGACATCATCAGTCTCGGAATCGGCGACCCCGACACTCCGACGCTCGAAAACGTCGTGGAAGCAATGCACGCGGCTATCGACGACCCCTCAACCCACGACTACCCGCCCTACAACGGCACCGAAGAGTTTCGAAAAGCGGCTTGCAAATGGATGAAAAACCGCTTCGGCGTTGAGCTTGACCCCGACAAAGAAATGCTCGCGAATATCGGCTCGAAAGAAGCCATCGCGCACGTTTTCTTCGCTTTCGTCGACGAAGGCGACTACACGCTCGTTCCCGACCCCGGCTACCCCGTTTACAAAAACGCGACGGTTTTTGCAGGCGGAACGCCTTATTCCATGCCTCTTTTGCCCGAAAACGACTTCCTTCCCGACTTTGACGCGATTCCCGAAGAAGTTGCGAAAAAATCGAAAATTATGTTCTTAAATTACCCGAACAACCCGACCGGTGCGGTTTGTGACAAAGAATTTTTCAAAAAAGCCGTTGATTTTTGCAAAAAATACGACATTTTGCTCTGCCACGATCAGGCATATTGCGAAATGACCTACGACGGCTACAAAGCCCCGTCCGTGTTGGAAGTCGAAGGCGCAAAAGACATCGCGATAGAATTTTTCTCGCACTCGAAATCCTACAACATGACCGGATGGCGTGTCGGCTTTGTTTGCGGCAACGCGGAGGCAATCAAGGCTCTCGGCACAATCAAAAACAACATCGACTCCGGCGTGTTCAAAGCCGTTCAACGCGCGGCAACGGCGGCTTTCGACATCCCCCGCGAAAGAATCGAAAAACTCAACAACATGTACAAAGAGCGCAAAGAAGTTGCGGAACAAGGTTTGCGCGACCTCGGCTGGGACGTTAAACCCTCGAAAGCAACGTTCTACCTCTGGATGCCCGTTCCCGAAGGCTTCTCTTCCGAAGAATTTGCGACCGTTTTGCTCGAAAAAGCGGGCGTCGTCGTTCCTCCCGGCAACGGCTACGGCAAGTACGGCGAAGGATTTTTCCGAATTGCACTTACAAAACCCGTAAACGTAATAAAAGAAGCACTTTCGCGAATGAAAGCCGCAGGCATTCGCTACGACATGAAAAAAGAAAATTAATCATGCCCTCTGTTTGTAAGGGTTTGACGACCGTTTGACGCGGCGTTTTTGTGGCGAAGAATCGGCGTTTCGGAGCTTTCGTCGTTTTAATCGCGAACGGTTTGTCGGCGGTGTTTTTGAGTTGTAAAACGCAGGCGAACAACGCGCAAACGATAAGCGACGCAAACTGCGAAAGACGGAGTCATTCCGGGTCGAAAATTTCACCTTAACCTCCGCGGCAACGATGAGAAGCGCGGCGACTGTCAAAAATGGCGCAAAAACCAATCTGACGGACGTTTTAAGCTCGATTTTCCTGCTCGTGATTCTCCCGACAAATTCCCGTTTGCGTTCTTGCCGCGATTTTGGTCAAAATCGGACCGGACATAATCGATTTCAAAGTTCTGAAAATCCTGAAATACGCACCGAAAGACGATTTGGCGGTGCCGGTTGCGGTTTTGCTTTTGACGGTATTTTACAACATCATTTTTGAGATAGAAGCGGGAATAGTGTTGTCTTCGTTGTTTTTCGCCAAACGAAGCTCCGACAACACCGTCGTAAAAGAAAAACTCGACGACGAAATTTATTCCGACTACGAAATCGACGTCGAGCAAAAATCCCGCTTTAAAATCCGAATTCTCCACCTCGACGGGCAATTCTTCTTCGGCTCGATAAGTCAGGTCGTCTCGCAATTTGACGAACTTTTTGAAACCGAATATATAATTTTGACATACAATTCGAACATCGAACTTGACATGTCCGCGATTTTAGCGCGCTAAGACATCATCGTCAGGCTTCAATCGCAGCATATAAACCTGTTTTTGGTCATTACGAACGAAAACGTCCGACGGAAAATCGTCGAAATGCACACAATCACGGAGCAAATCGGAGAAAATTCTTTGTTCACCGAAGAAAAAACGACAATCGACGTCGCGGTAAAAAATATCCGCAAATAACCCCGTCGCGCTCGGGTTTCGCCCGCGTTCGGAGCGTTGTCCGCTTCCCGCGTTTCGTCGGTCGGAAATTGACCTTAATATTTCCGGCAGAACGGCATAATTCGCTCACACTCCGATTTTCCTGCCGTTACGCAAAATTGAGCAGTTTGTTTTCGGAGTCGGTTCGTTCGAAAAACTTACAAATCAACGCTTTTCACGATTTCCTCCGGGTCAAAATCAACTTTTTTATCGGGTTTGTCCGAAAAATATCCCAAATATTCGATGTTGCCCGCAGGACCTTTGATGGGCGAAACGGTTAAATTTAAAGGAATTAAGCCTTCTCCTTCCGCAAAATCCAAAACGTCGCGAATGACTTTTAAATGAACTTTTTTGTCGCGGACAACGCCGTTTTTGCCGACATCTTCGCGTCCCGCTTCGAATTGCGGCTTTATGAGAGTCACAAGCTCAATGTTTTCGGGACGAACAAGTCTTCTTAAATTCGGCAAAACTTTTTTTATCGAGATGAAAGACAGGTCGGTGGCGCAAAACGAAGGCAGAACATCGTTTTCGGCGTATATTGCCTCGGGCGGACAATTTTTGATGTTTGTCCGTTCGACGGTTTTGACTCGGGCGTCGGAGCGTAATTTCCAGGCAAGTTGCCCGTATCCGACGTCCACGGCGTAAACTTTTTCCGCACCGTTTTGGAGCATGCAATCTGTAAAACCGCCCGTAGACGCGCCCGCATCAAGGCAAACAACCCCGCGCAGGTCGATTTCGAACGCGCGCACCGCTTTATCAAGCTTGAAGCCGCCGCGTGAAACGAAAGGCATTGTCTTTACTTCGATTTGGGGATTTTCGTCAAATTTCAACAAAAATCCGGCTTTTGTGATTTTGACACCGTCAACCCTGACATCGCCCGCCATTATTGCCGCCTGGGCTTTGCTCTTGGTTTCGAAAAATCCGTGTTCGACAAGAATTTTGTCCAGTCTTTCCTTCATTTTACCGCCTTTCGTGTCGTTCAAAATCGAAAATTCTTTTTGCGTTTTCGGTAGTCGCTTTCGCAATCGTGTCAAAGGTTTCGCCCTTAATTTCCGCGATTTTTTCACAAACAAACTTCAAATAAGCGGGCGAATTGGGCTTGCCGCGGTGAGGTTCGGGGGTCATATAGGGCGAATCGGTCTCCAACAGAAGGTTTTCGAGCGGCGTAGCCGCAACGGCTTCCTTGGCTTTTTTGGCATTTTTAAACGTTGTAACCCCGCCGAACGCAAGGAACATGCCCCTCTTCACGCATTGTTTCGCGAACTCCGCACTTCCCGAAAAGCAATGCATAACTACCGGAATGTCTTTTGCCGCAAGCCTTTTCAGCATTTCGAACGTATTCGCGTGAGCTTCTCTGTCGTGAACCAAAATCGGCAGCCCGAGCTCGTTTGCGAGCAAAATTTGGGTTTCGAAAAACTTTTTTTGAATTTCGTGATTTTTTTCGTCCTTAATCCAATAGTAATCAAGCCCGATTTCGCCTATAGCAACGACTTTCGGGTGTTTTGCAAATTTGATTATTTCGGTTTTCCAATCTGCGGGCGCGTTTTCGACCTCTTCGGGCTGAATTCCGAGCCCCGCAAAGCATTCGTCATGCTCTTCGCAAATTTTGAGAACCTGCTCGAAATCCTGCGGCAAAACTGTCGGAATTATTACCTTCTCGACCCCGCTTTCCCTTATTTTTCGCAGTTCTTCGTCAAGATTGCCGAGGTACGTTTCGTGATTTAAATGCGCGTGTGTGTCGATAATTTTCATTTTTACTTTTTTATTTTACCTCAAATAAATTCGCTTAAAATATAGTTGCAAACAACGATTCCGCGGTCATTCAGGCGCAATCGCCCGTCTTTTCGCTCGAAAAATTCGTCGTATTTTTTTAAAACCGACCCGAATTGTCGTTCAAAATCGGTGTCAAACCTTTCGTTTAAGGCTTTTACGCAAATTCCGTCGGCTTTTCGAAGCCCGAGAAAAATTTCTTCCTCAAACTTGTCTTTGTCACTCAGAACAACCGTTTCGGACTTTTTCCCGAAATCGGAGAGATACTCTTTTAAATTTCGCGTGTTTGTGTAGCGAATGCCTTCTTCGTATCCGCTTGCAGAACACCCGAAACCGTAGTATTCACTGCAATTCCAGTATGCAAGATTGTGCCGTGATTCAAACCCCGGTTTTGCGAAATTGCTTATTTCGTAATGCCGAAATCCCGCATTTTCAAGGGTTTTAACCATCAAAAAAAACATTTCGGCGCAAACCTCGTCATCGGGAAGGCTTTCGTGCGGCGGATTTTGAAAAAAGCGGCAGCCTTCTTCGATTTTCAATCCGTAAGACGAAATATGTTCCACATCCAACGAAATCGCGGTTTTCAGGCTTTTTTCAAAATCCGCCGCAGATTGACCCGGCAATCCGTACATAAGGTCGACGCTGATATTCTTAAAACCCGCGTCACGAGCGGCATTTACCGCGTCAAAAACATCTTTTGCCGAATGTTTTCTGCCGATTTTTTCGAGCATTTTGTCGTCGAAGCTTTGCGCGCCGAGGCTGAGCCGATTCACGCCGACCTCTTTCAGTCCCGAAAGGTACTCCGTCGTAAGCTTTTCGGGGTTTGCTTCCGAGGTAATTTCCGCGCCGGGTTCAAAATCGAAAATCGAGATGATTTTTTGAAAATCTTCGACCCCGAGCAACGATGGTGTTCCCCCTCCGAAATACAGTGTTTGCAAGGGTTCTCCGTGATACCTCGAGCCGATTTCGTCGCACAAAACTTTTACGTATTCGTTCTTCGAACCGGTGTCGCAAAACGACGTAAACGAGCAATAGCCGCACTTTTGCCTGCAAAACGGAACGTGCACGTACGCCGATTTTATCATTGCGCAATCCCGAAAAGCAACGGATAAACCCGAAACGCGTGTTTATCGGTCGAAAACTCCCTTTGCTCGCGGTACGAGGCGGTTTTTTTCATATAATCGTCGTACGGAGCCTTGATTTTTTCGTCGGATTCCGCTTTTTTCGCGGCTTTCAGGGCGTCTTTCGCGGTAATTCGATACAAGTTTTTTTCTTCGTCGTAATTTATGCTGCAGCCGTATTTTACGAGCGTTTCGCCTATCGGAAGCCCGTGAAGCCCGCCGAGCACGTCAATTTGCTCGAGCAACTCCTCATTTTTCGCCGCAAGCGCAATATCCGCGGCGGTTAAGCCGTATTTATTTTTCTCGTTGAGGTTGACTCTCGACAATAAAAAATTCGCAATCTCGTCCGAGTCCGCAAGCATTGCCGTTTGAAGCGCATTTACGTCGTTTTCGGGCATTTTGACGCTCAAATCCGCCCCTTTTTCGACCAAAAACTTAACGGCGTCGAAATTTTTTCGCGCGACGGCTTCCAAAATCGGTGCAATCCCTTTAACGACAAGGTTTACGTCGGCTCCGTTTTCGACAAGAAACTTCACGGTTTCGACATCGCCTTTCTCAATTGCCGAAAACAAAAGCGTTTTGCCGTTTTCGTCCTTCGTATCGATATCGCCGCCGTTTTTAACCAAAAATTCGTAAAGTTCGGTATTTCCCTTTTGCAGAGCGGCTTTCAACGGAGTTTTTTCGTCATTTAAATCGACATCCGCCCCCGCCTCGGTCAAAATCGGCACAAGCTCGGAATGCCCGTAAAAACAAGCCGTGACAAGCGGTGTAGCCCCGTGGACGTTTTTCGCGTTAAAGTCTGCACCGTTCTTAATCAACAATTCCGCGGTTTTTGCATCCCCCTTATAACACGCCGTATGAAGCGCGGTCGTCTTATCCCGCGGCACAACTGCGTTTACGTCAGCTCCGCCGTCAATAAGAATTTTTGCGACCTCTGTGTTTCCGCTCTCAACCGCCGCGTGCAACGCCGAAAAACCGTCCGTATTAACCCTTCTCACGTCAGCTCCCCGCGAAACCAGCTCCCCTACGATTTTTGAATTTCCGTTGTAGCTCGCCCACAACAAAGCCGTATTTCCCGCACTGTCGGCGGCATTCGGGTCAATCCCCGCTTTCAAAAATATTTCCGTCAACTCAAAGTTGCCTTGCTTCACAAAACTTAAAAATTCCTCTTCGGAAAACTTTATTTTTCGAGCTTTAAGCTCTTTTCGAAACGCCTTTTTCTCCGATTTCAAAGACTTTACGCTTTCTTTTGATTGTGTTAAAGCTTCCCGAGCGGTCTTTTCCGCTTCCTCAGCAAGCTTTTCGGATTTTTTTGCTTCTTTCGCAGCCTTTTTCTCCGCTTTTTTCGCGGCTTTTGCCTCTTTTTTCGACATTTGCGCGTTTTGAAGTTTTTCGGTTTCCCGCAAAATCATCTGCTCCGCGACGTCCGTAACATCGCCTTTTTCGGGCGTTTTCCGTAACATCGTTTCCGCCGGAGGAATATTCCGAAGCATTTCGCCGAACATTTCGTCCGTCAATTCTCCCGCATTCGCGCTCGCCGCGCACGCTACAGCCATTGTTACCGCAAAAATTTTCTTTTTCATTTAAGCTTCCTCCGCCTCTTTAAAGAATAACCCGGAAAAAATTTATTGTAAAATTTTTTACATTTTGCGCGCCGGCGGCAAATTTGTGGTATCATTGAGCCATGGAATTTTCGATTAAACCGGTAACCCTCGACAATCTCGACGACATCATGCGCATCGAGGAAAAGACCCGCCCCGACCACCACTGGTCGCGCGATTCGTTTGCCGCCGAACTTCAAAATTCCTACGCAACGTACCGTTGTGCTTTTGACCGAGACGGGCGTGCCGTCGGCTATTACGGCATTTGGAAAATTTTCGAAGAGGCGCACCTCACCACTCTGGCGGTCGATCCCGACTTCCGTCGCCAAAAAATCGCTACCCGACTGATGTTCGACCTCATTGACGTTTGTTACGCCGACATGATAAAATACGTTACCCTCGAAGTCCGAGAATCCAACGTCCCCGCCATTTCGCTCTACGAAAAATTCGGCTTCGTTTCTATCGGCGTCCGCAAAAATTACTACCAGGACAACAACGAAAACGCGCTGATAATGTTCACGGAGAACATTTTCTACGATAAATTCAAAAACAATCTCAAAAAACTTAAAACCGAATTCGGAGACTTTGCAAAATGAACAATTCCGCCGTTACCGAACCCGAAAAAACCGCTCCCCGCGCCGAAAAACACGATTTTTCCGCGGTTTCCCCGCTCAGACTGCTCGGAATTTTCTCGCTGATGGTTTTTTGCACGGTTCTGCTCGTTGCCGCAACGTTCACGGGAATAAAGCTTTTCAACCTTTTCCACGGACTCGAAACGGCACTCCACCCGGACGTCCTTTACTCGGACACAAAAATTTACGAAAATATGTACACCTACATCCCCCAAGTTCCCGTTGTCCTTTTCACCGCAACGATTTTGGGCATGTCCTGCTCAACCCTCTGCGCGTTCGCGTACATCGTCACGGGGTTGGCGTTCCTCCCCGTTTTCGGACTCGGAGGCGGCTTCGACTACGTTCTGAACTACGGATTCGGCTACATCCTCGGATTTATCCCCGCCTCGCTTTTCGTCGGCAAAATCACCGAATCGAAAACTTCCGCTGCGGGAATTTTCGGCTCCGCCGTCCTGGGAGTTGCGCTCATCCACCTTTTCGGACTCTTTTACATGCTCATGCTCGCATGCATTTTCCGCGAACCCGCCGATTACATTCGCGATTGGCTCTTCTTTGAAAGCTTCCTTCGCCTGCCCTATGACCTTGTTTTCGGCATCGCGTCGATGTTTTTCGCAAAATTCCTCAGAAAATACATCTGGATTCTCACCGCAAAATAAATGCAGCAACGGCGGCACTTGCGAGGGGGCGACCGGAAGCTTACGGTGCGGGGTTTCGGGCGATTATGCCGACAGATGTTCGAAGATTTTTCGCGCGATTTTCGCGTGTTCGGAAGGTTCAAAATGAAGTCCGTCGCGGACGGAGGGTGTCGCAACACCGTTTAAGTCAATAAAATCGCAGCTTTCGGTAACAGAGACTTCTCGATAAATTTTTGCAACAGATTTTGATTTTTGTATCGACGACTCGTCAAAAAGCACCGAAAACAAAGGCGAAACAAGAACTTCCGCGCCCAAAACGGGAGGGGCGACCAAAATAATTTTTGCGTTCGGTAATTTAGATTTTACAATCCGCAAAAGGTCGGTAATCCCGCTTTTCAAGGCGGTTTCCGTCGTTTTGTATTGAGGTTGCAAATCGTTTATTCCCGCCGCAATCACGACAAAATCAAGGTCGGAAGTCAAAAGTTCGGGTAAAATTTTAATACCCGTAAACTCTCTGCCCGCAGGGTTTTCGGCGAACGCGGTTCGATTATTGCAACCCGCCTCGACGATTTCGAATTTTCCGCGGCAAAGAGTTTGCAAAATTCCCGTCCACCTTGCGTCCGCACCCAATCTCGCGCCGTTTGCGGGGTTAAAACCGAATGTATTGCTGTCTCCGAAACATAAAATTTTTCTCATAATCCCATTGTACCGGAAAAAATTTTGAGCATATTAAGACGGCAAAACCTACGCCCTTCAAGTGTTTTAGCGTTTTTTCCCGCCGAGAATTCTTTCGCACACTCTTTTTATCGAATTTTTGCTCTCCGTCGAAACGATTGCGTCCATACAGGCGCGGATTTCGGCGTATTTTCGGGCTGCCGTTTTATCGTCAAGCAACGTTCTGACATAAGCTTCGACAAATGCCGCCGCGCGGTTCAAAGCTTCAAACAGCCCCAAAGTCGCGGTAGACAAGGCTTTTCGTGTCGGGTTCGAAGAAAAATCTTTCGGCGCGACGTGAAAAGTTCCTTCCGAATCGAAATATTTACCGAAAGGGGTTCGAAAGTCATCCACCGATGGAATTTTGCCCGATTTCAAAAAATTTTCGGCAAGCTTGACATCCTCGGCTTCAAAATATTTGCCGTCGATAAATCTGCCCTTAAACGATGGTGTCAAAATATTCATTTTTACGTCCTTTCGCCCCATTATACCGCGCTGAAAAGTAAAATGCGACAATTTTCGAATTTTTACAAAACGTAAAGTTGCAGGCGGCGAATTTTTCGCGTATAATGTCCGGTAAAAAGCGGAAAGGAGCGAAAACTCGTGTTTTCGGACGTCGAGACAATAACAACGATAGCGGAATTCATCGGTATAGTTGCGTTTGCGATATCGGGCGCGCTCGTCGCCATGAAACGTCGCTTCGATATTTTCGGGGTAATCGTCCTCGGCGTGATAACCGCTGTCGGCGGAGGAGCCCTCAGAGATATCATTTTGGGCATTACGCCGCCCTCGATGTTTCGAAATTCCGATTATGTAATGATAGCTTTTGTCACGTCCTGCCTGTGTTTTGCCGTTTTAAGAAATACCACGGGAAAACGCCCGAACAAAGTTGTTTCCGTAAATGCTCGTCGCAATTGCGTTTCGGCAAATTTTACGTCTCGAAAAAACAGCTCTGATTGCGTGTCCTCCGCAAATAAAGCCGATTTTGACCGTTCTTCGTCCCGTCCGAATTCCGAAAATGTCCGCCCCGCAGGCAAAATTTACGCAAAAAAAATTCTGAGAGCCTTTTCGCCCGAAAAATTGTGCGAAAACAAACAATTCTTTAAAGACGCCGTCAATTTTTTTGACGCAATCGGGCTCGGAATATTTGCCGTCACGGGCGCAAACACCGCCGTAACGCACGGATTTTCGGATAACGCGTTTCTCGCGATTTTCGTCGGAGTCATAACCGGAATCGGCGGCGGAATGCTCCGCGACATTCTGGCGGGCAAAGTCCCTTTTGTCCTTTACAAGGACATCTACGCCTCCGCGGCAATCGTCGGTGCCGCGTTGTACTTCTTTATGTTCAAAATCGGCGCAAACCCTTTGGCTACGGTAATTGTCCCCGTCGTTACAACGGTCGCGATACGAATAATTGCCACCTGCGCGCGTCTGGAACTGCCCAAATCGACCTCAGTAAAATTCAAAGTCACCTCCGAAAAATTCGACTGACCCGCCGACCCGCCGCAAAAAAATATTCACGAACCATGCCGAATTACACGTTTCGCCGAAAAATTCCCGATGTCGAAAATGTTCAACCGTACCGAAAATTTTAGTCCGAAGGGCTTTGGTTTGCGTAACGTTAATTTTTTATTCTTGAATTTTGCGCGCCGCCATGCCGAGTTTTAAGAAATTACGGTATTTTCAGATTTTTATCGAAACGCACGGCTTCGTTTGCACGGAACATGCCGAGTTTCACGATTCGCCCCGGTAGAAACCCCGGTACCTGCAATGCTATTCTTTGACGCTGCCGGAGGCGATATCGTTGACGAAGAATTTTCGTGCGAGCAAGAACGCGCCGATGACGGGGAGGGAGCAGATGACGCAATATGCACAGAGTTCGCCCCACATGACGATTTCGCGGTAGCCGGCTTTGAGTTCGGACAGTCCGACGGGCAAGGTGCGCATGCTTTCGGAAGAGGTGATGATGAGCGGCCACATAAAGGCGTTCCAGGTGGTGATGAAGGTAAACACGCCGAGCGTGGCGATTGCGGGAAGCGCGAGGGGGAGGGCGATTTTGAAAAACGTCGAGAACGTGCCGCAGCCGTCGATTTTGGCGGCATTTTCAAGGTCGGCGGGGAGTGTTTTGAAATATTGGCGCATCATGAACACGCCGAAGCCGCCGAACAGCCCTGGGAGTATCATTGCGGCGTACGAGTCGGTGAGGTGAAGAGTTCGCATCAGGAAGAAAAGCGGAATTATGTTGACCTGCGGAGGAACGGTCATAGTGAGCAAAATCAGGACGAAAAGCGGCTCTTTGAACCTGAAATCGAGCCTTGCGAACGCGTATCCCGCGCACGCCGAGACAAAAACCTGCCCGATTGTCGTCAGCACCGCAACGACCGCACTGTTGAAAAAATACCGCCCGATGTCGACATGTTTACAAATATTTACAAAATTTTGTATTGTCGGATGTTCGGGAAAAAATTTCGGCGGAAAGTCGAAAACCGCGGATTCCGGGGAAACGGAAAGAATCAGCATGAACCAAAACGGAAGCAGCATAATTGCGGCACCCGCGGTCAAAGAGAGGAAAGAAAAAATTTTGTACGGGGAGAAGTTTTTTGACGGGTCGAAATTTTGAAATTTTTTCGGAGCTTTGCCGTTTGTCGAAGTGGCGGGGAAGTTTCGCGCGTTGTCGTTTTTGCGGGGTGCTCCCTGCAAAATTTCCGCTCCGTGTTGATTTTCGGAGGTTTCAACGTTTTTTGCGTCGCGTGTTTCGTCGTCTTTGCGGGCAACATGCCCGTCGCGGGAAAAGTTTAAACCCCGGGCATTCGGCGAGTTTTCGGGCTTCGGCGGGAAGCATAAATCGGAAGCGTCATTTTTGTCGCCTTGCGCCCCGATGTCGCAAAATCTCGCGCGTGAGCCGTTAAAAGAATTATTTTCCGAACCCGCTTGAGAGTCATAACGGGAAATGTCATTAAATTTGTCGTTTAAGGTAAAGTTTTCGGCGTTTCGCGGTTCGTCCGGCGAAACAAAGCCTTTTTCTGTCGCGCCTTCGCGGGGACGTAAGGATTTTTCGTCGACCGTATTTTCGACCCGCCCGCTCGGCGCTCCTTCCGCACCGCCCGCACATTTCGTGCCTTCCGCGCCTTCGGCACGCCGACCGAAAACCGACCGAGACAGATTTTCAAGTACGTCAAGGAAAAACCGAAACGGGAGCCGCAAAATCGAGGCTCCCGCGGTTTTATTGAGGTATGAAGAAATATCTTTTTTCGAAAAATTTCTCATCGGAACGCAACGTCAGACCGCAAATCTGAAGTGCATGATATCGCCGTCGCGGACGACGTAATCTTTACCTTCGAGCCTGATAAGACCTTTTTCTTTGGCGACGACGTACGAGCCGTTGCAGGCGACGAAATCGTCGTAAGAGATGACTTCCGCTTTGATAAAGCCTTTTTCGAAGTCGGTATGGATGACGCCCGCGGCTTGGGGGGCTTTCATGCCAGCCGTGATTGTCCAAGCCTTGACTTCCTGTTCGCCCGCGGTGATGTAGGTGCGCAGGTTCAGGAGTTTGTAGACGGATTTAATCATCCGTTCGACACCCGAATCTTCGATGCCGAGTTCTTTAAGGTAGGCTTTCGCCTCGTCTCTGCCCAGGTCGGAGAGTTCTTCTTCGATTTGAGCGGAGATAATGACCGTTTGTGCGCCGTGTTTGTCGGCGTAATCTTTGACGAGACGGGTGTAATCGTTTCCCGTAGCGATGTCGTTTTCACTGACGTTTGCCGCGTAAATGACGGGTTTAATGCTCATCAGGTTGGTTTGTTTCGCGATTTTGAGGTCGTCTTCGTCGTCGAAAAGCTCGTTTACATTGATAAACGAAGCGTCCGAGAGTTTTTCGTGCAATTTTTGAAGCACTTTAAGCTCTTTTTGAGAGTCTTTGTCACCCGAGCGGGCGGTTTTTTCGACTTTTGCGATACGTTTTTCGACCGACGCCATATCCGCGAGCGCAAGTTCGGTATTGATGGTTTCGATGTCGTCGAGGGGACTGACTTTATTCGAAACATGCACCGTATCGGGGTCGTCGAAGCATCTTACGACCTGAATGACGGCGTCCGTTTCTCTGATGTTCGCCAAAAATTGGTTTCCGAGCCCTTCGCCTTTGCTTGCGCCCTTAACCAGCCCCGCGATGTCGACGAATTCTATCGCCGTCGGAACGACTTTATCGGTCTTTACGAGCGGTTGAAGCACGTAAAGCCTTTCATCGGGCACGCCCACGACTCCGACGTTCGGTTCGATGGTACAAAACGGATAGTTTGCGCTTTGGGCGTTTTTCGCACCGGTCAAAGCGTTGAAAAGCGTTGATTTTCCTACATTCGGAAGTCCTACGATACCTGCTCTTAACATAAAAATCTCCTATCTGTCCGCTTTTGCAATGAGTTCGTCGGTCATTTCGTAGTTGGCATAAACGTTTTGGACGTCATCGAGCTCTTCGAGCTTATTGATAAGTCTGAAAATCTTTGTTGCCACGGGAAGATCGGTGACTTCGACAAACGAGTCGGGAACCCGCGAAATTTCGGCACTGACGGCGGGAAGCCCGTATTTTTCGAGCCCTTCCATGCAGGCTTGAAGGCTTTCGACCGGAGTAATGACTTTGTGTTCGCCCGCTTCGGAAAAAGCGTCTATAACGTCGAAATCGAGAGCTTTTTCGAGCAACTGTTCAAAACTTACCGAAGAATCGTACGAAATAACGCCGACTTTTTTGAAAATCCAGCCGACACAGCCCGTTTCGCCCAAATTCCCTTTGAACTTCGTAAAACAGCTTCTGATATCGCCCGCGGTACGGTTTCTGTTATCGGTCATCGCCTCGATAAATATTGCGACTCCGCCCGCCGCGTAGCCCTCGTACGTAAGTTCTTCGTAACAATCGCCCGCACCCGCGCCCGCGCCTTTTTCTATCGCACGCTTAATATTATCGTTCGGCAGACCCGCAGCTTTCGCTCTGTCTATCGCCGTTCTCAATCTGAAGTTCGAAGAAGGATCCGCCCCTCCGAGTCTCGCCGCCGTTATCAATTCGCGCGAAAACTTCTGAAACGCAACGCCCCGCTGCGCATCGACTTTCGCCTTTTTGTGCTTAATCGTTGACCATTTTGAATGTCCTGACATTTTTTTTCCTCTTTTACTTTTCTCTTTCGCATTTTTATTGTAATATAAACTTATGGAAAATGAAACGACTCAACAAAAAGCTTTAAATTTCTTCAAAAAAGCGGACTACGAAAACGCCGCGAAAGAATTTCTCAAACTTCGCGAAGAACTCCCGAACGACGTTGCCGTCGACAACAACATCGGTCTGTGTTACGCAAAACTCGGACGCCCCGACGACGCCGAAAAATTCTACCTCGACGCCCTCAAAAAAGATTGTAAATCCGTCCAAACCTACATCAACCTCACCGACCTGTACTTCGCCCGCAACGACATCGCAAAATGTATCGGACTTTTGGAAACCGCCGTCACGATTATGCCCGAAAATATCGTTCTCATGCATTATCTGGCGCGAATTTACATCGAAGACGTCCGCTACGACGAAGCATTCGACATCCTCTATAAACTCACGGAACTGTCTCCCTCAAATATCGACGCCTACTGGGATTTGGGCAACCTCTCCTACGAAACCGGCGACTACGAAAACGCCGTCTCGTGCTTCGAAAAAGTCCTCGAAAAACGCGACGACAACCCGCACATTTTCTTCAAAACGGGTCTAGCCTACGAAGCCGCAAACGACATCCCCAAGGCACTTTCCAACTACATGAAAGCAATCGCCGCAAACAACGACTTCTACCCCGCTTACAAAAAAGCCGCGATTATGTTCCTCGCCCAAAACGACCTCGAAGGCGCAAAAGAATACTTCTCCGATTACCTCGAATTCGACCTGCCCGAAGAAGAAAAATCCTCCGTCCGAAAAACCCTCGAAAACCTGAAATAATAACCTGTTTCCCTATGGCGGGAGCGACACGACAAGTTTCCGGAAAATGATTTCAACTTGCTCCTGATTTAATATTTAATGTCTGATTTGCGAGAACCGAAATTTTTCGGGCAAAATTTGAGCTTATCGGTCGGACTGCGCCTGACTAATCGTGTGACGAAGCATATTTTGAAAATTTGAAACCTTCCGTTTGGGTAAATAAGCTGAAATAACCGTAGGTTGGGATTTTTCCCCCCAACCTACATTACTGCGAACAAAAAGAAAAAATAAACAAGAAGATTTTTTCTTACGTCCTTCTCTCAAAGTAAACAGAGGAAGAAATATTTTGTATTAAAGAAATGTTGAGGTAGAAACCCGAGCAAATTGCAGACCTCGGCATGATTTGTGCAAATTCTTTTGCTGTTTGAAGCAGGGCGGGTGATAAAATTTTTTTACAAAACCGAACATTTTTGAAAAAAAATCGTTATATAATACGGAAGGGGGTCGAACCGATGAAAAAATGCGACAAATACGAACGGATGTACACATTTTTGCCCGAAGACGAATTTTTGCGGCATGTGGAAAGCTGTCCCGACTGCAAGGCTCAATACGAACGGGAACGGGCATTGTCGGCGATAATTCGGGATGCGGCGCCGTATTATCGGAAGGTCGAGGGGTACAAGCGTCGGCGCGGAATGCTTGTGAAGACGGCGTGTTTGTTTTTATTGTTCACGGCAATCGGCACGTACACCGGGGTTGAGGTAAAAACGCATCACGACAATGTTGCGGTGATACGGGAATTTTCGGCGGGCTCGGTGATAACGCAGGAGGGCTTGCCGACCGATGAATACGGATTTTTCGATTACGAATGAGGTAACTTTTGAAAGAAATAATCGAGCGATACAAAAGCGGTGTAAAGTCGGTGATAAAGCGGATTACGGGCAAATACAACGAAGATTTGGAACAGGAAGTTTTTGTCAACGTATGGAAAAACCGTGAAAAATACAGCGAAAGCGGGCGATTTCGGCAGTGGATAAACGCGATTGCGGCAAACGTGAGTCGGGATTATATGAAGTCGAAAGGGTTCAAATCGGAGCAAAATAAGGCGGACGGGGTTTTTCCGGAGGACGTCGACGCAAAAAGTTTTGTGACGCCCGAAAGTGAGTTCGAAAAATTCGAGCGACAAAAGGCGGTATCCCTCGCGATATCGGAGCTTTCTCCGAAACTTCGGGCTGCGATAGTGATGTACGAAATCGACGGAATGAGCTACGCGCAAATCGCGGAAGCTTCGAAATGCACCGAAGGCACCGTGAAATCAAGGCTTTTCGCAGCACGACGGGAACTGTTCAAAAAACTTGAAAAATACATAACGAAAGGAGAATTATTATGAAAAAAACTGTTATAGCGGCAACATTGGCGGCATTTTTGCTTATTTCGGGGCAAAATGCGTCAAACGCGGACGAAGCGACGGCACAAAAACAGCCCTGCCCGCCGAACCGCGCTTGCAGACACGAACGTCCGAAACTTTACGATAAGAGCGGAAACGAGCTCAAAGCGCCTCCGAAGCCGGGCGACAAGGTTTACGACAAAAACGGGAACGAAATCAAGCCTCCGCGGCACATGAGAGGACCAGAACTCAACCTGACCGCCGCGCAAAAAGCCAAAGCCGATAAAATCAGAGAAGCCTCAAAAGCTGAAATGAAGCCGATTTTCGAGAAAATGAAAAGCCTTTACGCAGAAAAAAATACGATTTCGCGCAACGGAAAAATGCTCCAACGTCTTAAAGACGAAAAAATCGCCGAAATTGACCTTCAAATTTCCGACCTTCGCAAAAAAGCCGATAAAATAAGAAAAAATGACATGGCGATGTTCGAAAAGATTTTGACGAAAGACCAAAAAAAGATTATCGAAGAGTTCAAAAAGACGCATAAACGCCCGGAATGCCGCCCCTGCCGTCCGGGACACCCCGGACAAATCAACCCGCCCGTCCCTTCGGAACAAAGCAAATAACCTCCGAACACTCGTTTTAACGGGTTCGTGCAAAACAGGAAGAGGTACTTTGAACAAATAGCCCTTGCGGATATTGAGCCCGTGCCGGACGGCATTCGGCTCAATCCGCATCGAAAGGGAAATTTTTCGTTTTTTAACCATGCTCGTTCGATGAAAACCGTACAACTAAGCATTCTTCGAGAATTTGAAACCCTTAGTTTCGACGAATAATCCGAAACCAATGTAGGTTGGGTTTCCACCCGGGCGAATCGTGAAACTCGGCATGGTGTATGCGAACAAAGTCTCTCGTTTCGGTAAAAAATCTTAATTAATGGGGTCAGACATTGCCTGACAAATCGTTAATTTTAGTTAACCGAGAGCGAACGAAGACGTTCATCTTTGCGAAAATTAAAAATCACCGTAGGTACCGGGGTTCCGGCCCCGACGAATTGTGAAATTCGGGCATGTTTTCTCCGGTTCTGCTCATCCCTTACGTAAAAGGAAAAATTGTAAAAAGTGCCAACGTAACTTGTTAATTCGGATAAACATCGTTGTTTTAATTCCTCAAACACCTGCAAGGCGAGAATATGTAGGTTGGGGTTTCCACCCCAACGTTTTTTTCGGAAAAAGCGAAAATCTTTCGTTAATCCTTTAATATTTACGCAACTCAAAGCCCTTCGGGCTTTTTCGGGATTGGAAGGTTTCCGCAATATTTTGAACGGCTTTACGGTGTTCAGGGATTTTCCCGAAATGAACGGCTTCGATTGCACGCACCATACTACGTTTCAAAATCCGTTGGGGTAGAAACCCCAACCTACAACTCATTGTTTGGAATTATGAATAGTCGGGAGTATGAAAATATTATTAATCCGTTCTGCTTCTCTTGTTTTGAATATTTTCCGGGCGTGTAATATTTTATCTGCCCGTCCGGGCTACTTTTACAAAAAATACAATTTTTGAACGAGAGTTTTACGGCTTCAAAACTTGCAAATTGATTGAGCCTGAACCCTATTAAAAAATGAGGAGGTGCCGGGGGTACTTGACGGTTTTTGATGTTTTTGGAATAAATTCAATGACCTGACGAAAAGAAATTTACTTTTCTTGAAGGATTCGTTGGGGTGAAAACCCCAACCTACAACTTAACAATTTTGAAGAACGAACTGCCGGAAAGTCCGGCGGTTTTCAAAAATGCAAAATTCAAGCAATTAGAACTATTGATGCAAAACCGTTGATACAACGGCGTTTTAATGCTGTCGCCCTTTGCGTCGGTGCCGGGTTTGCTTGACAGTTTTTAAAATAAATTCAAAGACCCGGCGAAGCAGGTTTTATACTTTTTGAACGGAATGCCCGGGAGTCCCCCCCCCCAAAAAAAAACTACACATCTATTCTTAATCCCTGACAAAGAGCGAATTTTCGCTCTTTTGGCAGAATTCGAAGGACATTTTTGCTTTCCGAAAAGCTCGCCCTACAGGTGTTTACGGAATTAAAACATTTAACGCTTTCAACCGAAATATACATTTAAAGGCTCAAAGCAAACAAGGCGCGGATAAATAAAGACCATCTAAAAAAAAGGGGGAGCGTAGCTCCCCTGTGTGTCTATATCATTTTGTTTTAATTAAGGTATTTGTTTATCGCTTTTGTTGCGGATTTTTTCGCCGCTTTTTTTGCAGACTTGCGAGCCTGTTTTTTTACTTGAGTTTTATTTGTCGATTTTTTTGCATTGTTGACTGTTTGTTTGGAATTGTTGACCGTAGTTTTCGTTCTTTTCGAGGTTTGGTCGACTCTTTTTTGAGTTTTATCCACTTTGTCCAAAGTCGTGTTGACGTCGGTCAAGACTTTATCCGTGGTGCTGAGAACGCCTGCTTCCGCAATGTTCGGAACAACGATTGCCGAAGTTACCGCAAAGGCTGCCAAAAAAGCGAGTATTGTGAATTTTTTAAGCATACTTTCACCTTCTTTCAAGGGTATTATAGCACAAAAAACTTTTTTGAAAAATTTCCTCAAAACGCAATTTTTGTGGTATAAAACGGGTATGAATCAAAAAGATGTTTTAAAAAAGGCATGCCTGAGGCATGAGCTTTCAAGGGAAGAGATAATATTTCTTCTTGAAAACGCAGACGGGGAGCTGTTTTCGGCGGCGGACGAGCAGCGAAAAAAGCATGTCGGAGACGAAGTCCGACTGAGAGGGCTTATCGAGTTTTCGAACATTTGTGCGCGAACATGCAAATATTGCGGATTGCGGGGCGAGAACGGGAAACTTGACAGATACAGGCTTTCGGCGGACGAGATTATTGCGTTTGCAAAGGAGGGCGTGAGGCTCGGGTATCGGACGATAGTTCTTCAGTCGGGCGAAGACCCTTTCTTTTCGCGGGATTTGGTCGTAAAAATCGTTTCCGAAATAAAAAAATTTGACGTCGCACTGACTTTGAGCATCGGCGAACGACCGTTTGAAGACTATAAAGCCTTTAAAGACGCGGGTGCGGACAGATATTTGCTCAGAATCGAGACGACCGATAAAAATTTGTACGCCGCGATGCACCCCGGAATGAGCCTCGAAAACAGAATCAGGTGCCTTCGCGATCTCAAAAAACTCGGGTTTGAAACGGGTTCGGGCTGCCTTGTCGGGCTTCCCGGGCAAACGACGGACTCACTTGCGGACGACCTTTTGTTTCTCAAAAATCTCGATATCGATATGGCGGGAATCGGCCCGTTTATTCCGAACCCCGATACTCCGCTTGCCAAGGCGGTTTCGCCGTTCGACAACTTTGAAATGAGTCTGAAAGTCACCGCCGTTGCAAGGCTTTTGATGCCCGACATCAATATTCCCGCGACCACCGCGACGGAATCTTTGCGCCCCGACGGAAGAATGATTGCCCTTAAATCGGGCGCAAACGTCGTTATGCCCAACATTACGCAAGGCGAATACCGAAAAAAATACGAAATTTATCCCGGAAAAATTTGTACGGGCGAGGAGCCCGCACAATGTGTCAATTGCATAACGGCAAAAATTCTCGCGGCAGGCAGAAAAATCGCTTCGGACAAGGGCTCGCGCTTTAAACGCGGCGATTAATCGAAGCAACGACAAATTCTGCAAAAAGCCGCCTGTGGCCTATTTTCTCCGCTCCAATCGGCACACGGCATGCGAACTTGCGCTCCGAACCCAAATACGAAACAGAAGACCTTCGACCATAAACACAAATTAACCGCCTCTCGAAAATTTTACGTCACAAAACCGAAACCCTTGTAACACAAGACTTTTACCAAATCTTAAAAGACTCCGAAATTAAAAAATATTTTATGTTGAAAAATTTTTTAAATCATGCTAAAATCAAATCGTAAAAACCTTCGGGCGATTAGCGCAGTTGGTAGCGCACTTGAACGACATTCAAGGGGTCACAGGTTCGAGCCCTGTATCGCCCACCATATTATGAACTGTGCCTCGGTGCGGTTCGTGTAAAGCGGGATTTGATTTATAATCAACAATAAAGCAAAAGTCCTTATTTAGGGCTTTTTATTTTGCTGTTAAAAACGTAAAATACGTTACTTCCGACTCACCGGGAGTTTGTTTTACTTTTAAGGTTTCTATGGCGGTTCCCGGGACAAAAAACAGCTTCTGTTTAAAAAGAGTCAGTTTGCTTTATAAAAAACATTCAAGTATCGGGTTTCTGCCCTGCGGTTCGTTTTTTTGCATAGTACAGACACAAAAACTCGTGCATTGCGGTAAATAATCCGAAAAACATATAAATTCCGGGGTCCGCCCGAGCATTGCTCGCCGGTTGAGCATTGTTCCTCAAAATTTAATCCTGTCGTTTTTTACGTAAAAATTAAAATCATTGTAGGTACCGGGGTTTCCACCCCGACGTAATTTTCGGTGAAGAGGATATCTTTCGTTTGTTAATCGGACAATTTATGTCGTTTTGCAAAAA
>CAKUZL010000006.1 GCA_934718085.1 uncultured Candidatus Melainabacteria bacterium | reverse complement strand
GTGTTGTGTTGTGTTGTGTTGTGTTGTGTTGTGTTGTGTTGTGTTGTGTTGTGTTGTGTTGTGTTGTGTTGTGTTGTAGTTTTATCTCCGCCCATTCTCGACAACCTCCTTTTCTTTCCCCGAAACCGCCGAATTTGCGAACCGCCGCGCCTTATCGTCTTCGATTTCGATTTCGAATAAAATCCTCAGCCTCGTGCACATGCTTTACACGCCCCATACGGATATTATTCCCGCTTTTCAAAAATTATAACACGGTTGCAAAAATTTTGAAGATTTTTTACAAAACTTATCCCGATTGCCATGCCGAGCCGAACGGAAAGCCCCGAAGCCCCCGATACATACATGCTTACGTAAAATCTTTTACCGTACCGAGTTTTCGTTTATTCGGGAGTCGAGTAAAAGCTTCCAAATCTGCCGAATCGGTTGCACCTCCGTACAAATCCAAATAAATCCGTGAAGCATTGGTTTTTCCGACCAATTTTACGGAGCTGTCGACTTTCGGCAAATCATCACACGGGACATCGTTATAATTTTCGCTCAAATAAATATTTACGTCATCGCGTCCGGTCACCGATTTTGCAACGTTTGCGGCGTATTCGGTGATTTTATCGCGCAACTGCAAAGCAGTTTCACCCGAAGGTTTTTTAGAGTTATTAATTTCAATATTATCGACGACAAACGCGGGTTTTCCGTCGGAGTCCAGAACAAAATAACAAAGAGCGTTTCCTATGGTGTTTCCTTCGGCATACCCCGTAATATTGCCATTTTCGTCGGTTATCGGGTTTTCGGTATTTTCGACAATTTCAATCATGTTAAACGCCGTATTCATCAGATAATACGGCATAAAATGACCGTTACCGCCTGCCATTCCTATGCAACACGTCGAATAATTCCCCTGAAAAATATCCTTTTGTGGAACTCTGTCCCACATTTTTATTTTTACGTTCATATTGCCTTTTTGTTTTTTCAAAGTTTGCAATTCATTGATTTTGGCGGACTGCAATTCAACGCGATCAAGCAAACTCAAAGTTTTTTCCGCATTCACTCTTCTGAGCGCGTCGGAGGATGTTTTGCTTTGTTCGGCACGGTTACGGGTATTTGAGGTAATTTCTTTAAATTTTTCGATAAATTTGTTTAATTCGACGGCATTTGTCGTTTCTTCCGGTCTCAAAACAAATTTGTCGTTTACGATATTTTCCCTCAAAGCCTTGTCCAGGGCTGTTTTTATAAATTTGTTGTGGCGTCTTAACTCTTCGACGGCTGATGAAATTTCCTCCACAATATCGGTTACGGACAATGTCTGCGTGTTAAAAATAACTTCGGCGGATTTTTCCGGATTAACCCACTTGTCGTAATCCATTCCGGCTTGCATAAATTGTTCTTTCGTTTCGGCGTTTACACGCCCGTAATCGTTGGTTTCATCATTTATATATTCTCGAAAATCCCCCAACACGGCCGCCCGAAGCAAATCGTCGAAAGGATTAACAATGTCTGAAGAATTTAGTTGAACAGCGAGAAAATGAAGTTGAGAAAAATCAAATCCCAAATTTTCGGCAGTCGCGTTTTTTAATTCTTCTTTCGATAACCCGCCTTTCGACAAAACGGCTTTCAACATTTCAATATTTAACGCACCTATATCAATCTTTCCCGTATCAGCGGCATCTTCGATTATTTTTGTATCTGTCCCCAAATTTTTATACGCCATGATTAAATCTATCATTTTAATTTTTTGTTTTGACGAAAGAGGTTTGCCCGAAGCATTTGTCAAATTCGGATTATTCAACTTTTTCAAAAGTTCAAAATCTTTCGGACTAAACGATCGTTCCGTTAAAGACAAATATTGCTCTACTGTCTGCAATCTTTGACGTAAAAACGCGTCAAACGTTGATTTGTCAAAAATCGAACGCATTACAAGAAGAGCTCCGGATATCAGATTCAGCTGCATTTGCACTTCTCTTCTACTATTAGGAGTTAGCATGTCACCGTTGGCATACAAGTCCAAATGATTTAAAACTTTTTCTTTTGCGGCTTCGACTTCTTTTGCCAAATACTCGATATTATTGACTCCCGAAGGATCTTCGCTTTGGTTCAAAGGCAAAGAGTCATAGACCTCTTTTATACTATGTGAACCGACAAAAGGAGAAGAAAGTGCGACATACCCGAGAATTTGACCCCGGGGAAAACCGGGATCATTTAATTTTTCACGTACAAAATCTATATTAGACGAATCAACAAAAGTCAACAACCCCAGTATAAACTCTTGAGGATATTTATTGAAATTTTTTACCAATTCATAAGCAAAAGAAATATTGTCGGAGTGTGTCACAAATAATACGCGTTCAATAAAATTTCGAGGATAATTGTTGAAATCTTTTATCAAGTCAAAGGCAAAATCTATATTATCGTGGCGTATAGTCCGCAAAATACCGAGAAACTCGTTTTGAGAAGATTTATCCGCTTCAAAGACGACATCTTCCCGTTCGGGATCGCTTTCAAATTCTTTGTATCGATCAAGCATTTTTTTTGCAAAAAGAAGTTGCGAGTCTGATCTAATCGCTCTCAAAATCGGTTTTACCTGATCTCTCGGAATATCGGGATTTTTTAAAACCTGTAGAACCATTTCGTTCATATTTTCGTTAAAATTTTTGGAAATGTCGATAATATCGGCTTTGGTCAACCCCGGTTCCTCAATAAGTCTGAGAATATTATTCCAATACTTTTCATCTCCGTATCCTGCAGAATGTAAAAGGTTCGATGACTCCAACAACGAAAACTCTTCTTTTTTTGAATGTATTTCCCGTGCAAAGTCCACATATTCTTTTTTTAAATGATGAGAAGAAAGTTGTTTCAAAGCCTCGGAAGTATTTTTTTCGGATTTAAAAATATCAAGTACAAAACTTATGGTATCCTTGTTTAAGTTATAGCAAAGATCAGATAAATATTCAAAATCATGACACGAACGATTTTCACCGGTTTTTAAAAGTGAAATTATCTCGATCAATGCTTCTTCAACATCGGAGTTTGTCGAATCGAAAATTTGCCAAATATTATAACTTTTATGTTTTTCAAAATAATCGTCTTTATCCGTAAGAGATTCAAGAAAAGATTTCAATTCGGCATACACATTCTTCATACTCTTAAAATTTTGTTCAAACTTTGAAGAAATATAATAAAGATCACCGGCATCCGTTATCCCCGACCCCATCAAATCTCGGATAAAATCCTTTTTCTCATCCGTATCGCAAGGTTTAACGATATATTCCACTGATTGTAAACTCCTAACGTTACAAATCAACTCCTTCG
This sequence comes from uncultured Candidatus Melainabacteria bacterium, assembly GCA_934718085.1. Taxonomy (GTDB): domain Bacteria; phylum Cyanobacteriota; class Vampirovibrionia; order Gastranaerophilales; family Gastranaerophilaceae; genus CAKUZL01. The sequence continues at coordinate 97,810 of CAKUZL010000006.1, read as the reverse complement.
CAAATTCTTTATTTTCGGAATTTAAGTCCGGCAAAAACAGCGCAGCCGCCCGAATTCGCGATTCGGATAACGAACCTTGTTTAAAAATAACATCATCGACAAAATCAATATTTTGTTCGTTTATACCTGCACAAATCATATCGGCATAACCTTGAGCTTCTCGCGAAAGATTAGAGTATTGTTTTGCTACCTTGTCTTCAAATTCAGCCTTTTTTTCCTCAAAACTTACGTCTTTATCGCTTTTCTCGGATGCAACGTTATTCGTCGGCAACTCAACTTTTGCTCGAAAATTTAAAAACCCTGCCTTTTCCGTTTGCCCCGCAGCAGGTTGTGTATTTCGGGCGGTTTGCGTGTTTGCTTCGGTTTTCGTCGCCGCTGTTTGCACCGTCGCAGGTTGCACATTTCGGGCGGGTTTCGCGACGGTCATTTCTTTGTGCACCGCTGCGGATTGTACTTTTTGAGCAGGTTGTGCCGAAATTTGAACGGGTACCGCAGTTGAGAAAGCAATCGTCGAGGGTGCTGCCGCCGCGGGTTTCGCATTTGCTTCGGTCGTTTGCTCTGTTGTCAAATTTTTCGTTGTATCGACAGCGTCGCTTTTACTTCCGTTCAATATAACACTTGAATTTGCATATATTGCCCCTTGTGAAAGGCTGCCCGCGGTAGTTTTTTCGGAAGCCTTCGCGGATTGCTCGGTCGTTTGCGACGAGGATTGCACGTTTTGAGCAGGTTGTGCCGAAATTTGAACCGGCACCGCTTGAACGGTCGGTATTACAGAAGGTTCCGCCGTCGAGGTCGTCGGGGTTTCAACCGTCACCGCAGATTGCGAGGATTGAACCGATTTTACCGCCGCGCCGAGCCCCAACCCCGCTATCGCAACGGTAGCCGCCGTTTTCAGTGTTCCCGATATGTTCGCCGCAGCTCCCGATGCCGCCTTTTTTATTCCGCCCGTAAAACCCGCGACAGACGCTCCGCTCACGGTCGCACCCTTAAAAGACACCGTATCCTTACCGTTCACGTGCATAGAAGGATTATACGCCTCGCGTTTCGTTTCGGACTTCGCCGCCGAATTTTCGCCCGTCGCCCGAGCCTTAGAATTTATATTATACTCGTACCCCATGTTAAACCTCCGTATCCTGCTCACCGCAAGATTTTATCCCTTTTTACTCCCGACTTTTTTTATACATAACATGTACATAAACGTTTTCTCGCCTCGAAAATTGCCGATTTTTACAACAAATCGTTACATTTCTTCATTTAAAACGCGGATGCTTGCAAAGCGGGTCCGGCGGTGCCTGACCGACTATGTTCAAGGTTTTCGCAACCCCGCAGCGCTTCACCTCGCGGGCAAAAACCAAAACGCATTATACCTGCCACACGAAGAATATTTGAACCACTTCATAACCTATTTTAAATATTCATAAAAAAGCAAGGAATTAAAAATTCCTTGCTTTCGTATTATTTCCGCTATCTATTTTTTGGAAATATCGTTTCCTTTCTGCGAAAGTTTTTGCAAATACAAGAGTCGGTTTTTATCGGCTTTCGACAAATCAACGTATTTCACGTTCATTCTGTCGCCCGATACCCTCGAAACCTTCGTATTTACTTTGAAGTTTTCGCCGTATGACACAAAGATCAACGCCAAATCGTCTCCGACTTTCAATTTACCGGTATTTTCGACGTCCATTCCGTACGGAGTGATTCGGTAAACCTCGAGTAATCCGAACTCGGAATCCGCAAATTGATGCTTATCCGTAGTTGCGTAATCGCCGAGATAAAATCCGCCATCTTTATCGTCACTCAAATCGGATTGAATCTTATTATCTTTAAGAGTTAAACGATAGAAACTGTTTTCCGTACTTTCCGAATTTATCACTCTGTCACTCGAATAATTAACAATCGGAGCGTTCGTCAAAATCTTCGGAGTTACGTTCTGTATCAAATAGAACGATCTCGTCTTTTCGGTATTCAGCTGCAAATCTGCTGGCAAAATCCTTCTGTACGGCGAATTATCTACCATCGTTACACTGTAACGGTTTCTAAACTCACCGAAATTATTGATTATACCGTCTTCAACCAACAGATTCGTGTCTCGAGTGCTGATATACGCATCGTCCGCATACAATCTCTTCAACGTCATACCTCTGTCTTTATCGGCATTTTCAGCATTTACCGACAACGAAACATTCTTCATCGCGTAATCGTTTTGTTCGAGAGCATTCGGATTTCTGTACTGCGGAAAGTCGGAACGAACTTCTTGTTCGTAATATCCGCGAGTTTCACCGGCTTTGGGCTGAACTCCGCGGATATCGAACGAAAGCGCAGAACCTTCCCCTATGGTATTGAAACCTTTTGCTTTTTTCTCGAGTGCGGGATTTGTCGGATTATCGGAATAAGTTCTTTCGTCGGAAGCCGAGAATCCCGCATTTTTAGCCGTATGAACGTATGAATCCGGTGCGTCGAACGCGTGCGCAATCAGGTTATCCGCCTTAATCACGACATCCGCGACATCATCGTCCGTTCCCTTTACGTACGCGGTGTAGATATTCAACGTACCTTCACCGTTTTCACCGGAACGAACCTCGATATTCACGGTCTCGGGAACGACTCTTCCGGAACCGGTCAACGCCAATCCGTCGTGAGGATACAACATATCGTCAAAATCGGTGAAGCTGTCATCCATAACTCCGAGATCGTAAATCGTCAGATTATCGCCCGTACTTACGGTATTTATTCTGCCTCCCGCCGTTATCGAATTTATCGTAACGTCTTTCGACAACGACAAATCCGCATCACCGCGTTTCGCGACAATTTGATGAATCTTCATATTGTCGTCGCCGGTTTTGTTCATATAGATGTTGTTTTCAGCCTCTATGCTTACAAATGAATTCGAATCTTCACTCAGATTTTGATTGATATTCAATTTTGCATCCGCAGCTCCGACATTGTCGCTTGCTATTATCGATATATTTTGACCTTCGACATTGGTCTTCGACGTATCCGCGGAAATTATCGAATATCCGTTGTTATACAGCGGATCCGAATATTCTCCGTCGGGTTGTCTCCAATCAGCCGCAGTCAAAATCACGTTTCCGTCGGCTTTTACCGAATCGATCTTCATATCGGACTCGACACTTCTCAAATTAACAAGTCTGTCGTCCGTTTGAGTTTCGTTGGTAGCAGATACGTTCACGGTTCCGCCGACCTTAACGTTTATCGAGTCGGTATAATTTCTCGACGACGCGTTAATTCCGAATCCCGGATTTGAAGCGTCGGAAGCTCCGACATTTCCGTCTTTCACCGATATCAACAGGTTTTCGCCAGTCTTTATCAATGTTTTGTAATCCAAATTCGGATTTCCGAGGTCGTAATTCGAACCCGTTCCCGCGATATTGTTCAGCAAACTTCCGTTATTGATATTTATGACAACATCTTTTGCCGCCGTCAAATAATTGTCGTTTGTCGTACCGTTTTCACCTATCGAAACATCGGAATTATTCGAAACCACATTAATATTCGAAGATGTTGCTTCGACAAGCCCAGTTATCAACACTCCGCCGGTTCCGTCATTATTAATGTTGATGTCTTTGTTGTCGTTTTTGATGACACCGGACGTGGTCAACGTCAACTTCGATCCGTTGCCTGAATTATTTATCGTGGTATCGCCGTTTTCGTTAAAAATATTTCCCGAAACGGTTATTCCGTCATCACCGGAGTTGGTCAACGTCGTAGAATCGGTTCCTTTTATCGTTCCCGATACTTTTACGCCGTCGCCCGAATTGTTCGCGAGAATATCACCGCCGATATTCGAAACAAGTCCCGAAATATCAAGCGTTCCCGCAATGTTTTCAATAACGGTGTTACCGCCTTTATTATCGGTCGTTCCGGATATCAAAACTCCGTTTACTCCGGAATTGGTTATCTCGAGGTTTCCTCCGACGTTCTTTATCAATCCTGAAATAACAGCTCCGTCGCCGGTATTGTTCGCAACAACGTTTCCTCCGTTATTCGAAACCGTACCCGAGATATCAAGTGTTCCCGCACTGTTCGAAACGTTCGTGTTTCCGTTTGTGTTGGTTGTCGTTCCCGATATCAAAGCTCCGCCCGCGCCGGTGTTCGAAACATCCAAATCACCGCCGTCATTGCTTACGTTACCCGAAACTGTCAACTTGTCTCCTGTATTCGAAACCGTCGTCTTTCCTCCGACATTGGTCACGTTGCCCGAAACGATCAACTCGCCCGCAGCGTTCGAAATCAGGGTTTCTCCCGAAACTTTGTTCAGGATAGCTCCGGATATCAACGTTCCGCCGGTTCCGTTCGAATTAATCGTCACGTTTCCGTTTTCGTAGTTTATAATATTTCCCGCAACGGTAACTTTGCCCGCACCTGCTCCCGAAACGAGAGTTATGTCGTTTGAAGCACCCGCGGAAGTCGAATTGAGCAATACATCGCCCGAAACAAGAGTATCACCTTTGTCCGAAACAATCGAAATATCGCCCTCTTGAGCAATCACGGTACCCGATATTTCGGCTCCCGCGCCGCCCTTATTGCCGATTTCTACTCCGCCGCCGAGATTTTCGACTTTACCCGAAACCTTAACGCCGGAAGTGTCTCCGCTTTCATTGTTTACAAGTTTAACAGAACCGTCTTTGTTTGTTATTTTGCCCGAAACTTCGACACCCGACGCGCCGGTTTCGTTGTCGAGAACAACGTTTCCGCCGACATTGTCAATCGAACCGGCGACGGTTATTCCGGAACCGCCGTTATTATTAACGATAACGTCTCCGCCTTCGTTAATGATTTTGCCGGCAGCTTCGATTATTGCACCGTCCAAACCTTCGTTGTTTATCGTCACGTCTCCGCCCGAATTCTTAACTGTTCCCGAGATGCTTACTCCGCCGCCCGAGGTCAATTTATCCATCGTAACCGAACCGTTGACGTTAATCGTGGGAACGGTACTCGTCGAACCCGGATCGGTGTACAAAGGCAACACTTTCAGGTTTCCGTTGGTTTTCAACGTCAGATTGAATCCTCCGTCGTTTGCGTCGCCCATCTTGATTTCACCTTTGATTATCAAATCACCGGTTTGTTGTCCGGATTCGCCCGTCGTATCGATTACAAGATTTTTGTTCGAAGCATCGGAGTAATCCAAATCACGAATTACAGCTCCGTAACCCAAATCTTTTGCCGCTTTTTGATCGGGCGAAGACGAAACTTCACTCGAAAAATCGGACTTAATCGTGCCCGCAACCGAAGAATCGGTCAGCTTTTCCAAAGCTCCGGTCTTATCGTTGACAAGGTATCCTTTTTGGACGTTATCGAGCGCATCGGTTTGAGTTCTGTCGAAACTTCCCGAATTGTAGCCCGACTTAACGGTATCAAAAGCTCCCTGTTTTGCATCGTTTATTGCGGCAAGATTATACGAATTGCCGGATTTGTCGACAAACGTTACGCCGCCGTTCACGTACTGCGTCGGAACTTTGTTGATTTCAACATTATAGTTTGTATTATTTATGATGTTGAATTTACCGTAACCCGAAGAAGATTCGATAACGGCATTACTTCCGACTTTGATGCCGCCGTTGACCCCGACGATATCGTCCAACAACGCTCCGAGGGTGAATGAATTGCCCTTCGTCGTTATTTTTATCGAAGAATCGTCGTGTTCTTTTATTCCGAAGATTCTTACGGTATCACCGTCCGACAACGCTTTTATGTTATTGGTCGAATTCATATATATCGACTTATTGCCCTGTCTGTCTTCGAGCAAAATGTCTCTGCCGGTCACGTAATCGTTTATCAGCGACGCTATCAACGCATCATCGATTATAAGATTGCGATCAAGGTTTCCGGCTTTCACGGTGCCGTATATATCCGCTGCCGAAGCGGTTATGTCGATTTTTCCGCCCGCAAACAATACGTCGTCTTCCTTCAACACGAATTTCTTCGATCTGGTATTTTGGACGTAATCGCCTTGAGGTACGGTAATTTGAGTTTTCTTGGACTTAACGGTGTCGTTAAGTTTTATGTTTCCGCCTTCGTTGTGGATATTTACGTTTCCGACTCCGGTTGATATCGTTCCGTTAAATTCCAAATCGCTTGCGATATTTCCGAATATCGTATTGTTTTCGGGGTGAGAAGGATCGTAGAAATTATTAATCGTAATACATCCTTCGTTTCCTTCCGTTCCGACTTCGGTAATTCTCAAGTTCGAAGGTTTAATCGGATTTTGATCGGACGAATACGACTTCGAGTCTATGTAAACGCCGGCTTTACCCGAACCTACGGTCAAATCACCGAAAATCATATTATAGTTCGAATAATTTTCAATCAAGATATCGGCAAGGTTTACGATAAGCTCACCGGAACCTGTTACGTTCGACGAACCTTTTTCCGAGTGAATGTTTATCGTTCCGCCGCTTGCGTTCAAATCTTTAAACACAAACGATCCGTTTTCGTAAACAGACCCGGTTCCGGACTCGGCTTCCGACAACACGGCTTTTGCATCCGCAAGATCTTCGTAAGTTTCTTTTATACGAACATCCAAAACGCTGTTTGCCGCGTTGATTTGAGTAACTTCGGAATTTGTGGCAACTGTCGCGTTGTTGATATCACTTATCAACGACGCCTGATCGCCGGCGTATATGATTTTATCTTTATACGTATTAAGTTGTACGTTTTCGCCTCCGATAGCAACGGTCGTCGTCCCGACGTCGTTTTTCTTCGCACCGAGTGCTTCCGAGAACGAAGTCGACGTCACGGTCGATGCTATATCCGAAACGGTTGTTGTCGTCGAAATCACGTTACCCGCATCATCATAAACCGTTGTAATTACTTTAACGGGTATTGTATCAATTTTCGATTTCAACTGTTCGTCGGACATTCTCGTCGACGAATCGGAATTTGAGTAGAAATACGAATTGAAATCACCGTTTTCTCCCGATTCCGTCACATCGTACGAAAGATTTTGAGCCAACTCGTCAACCGCCGAAGAGTCAATCACGTAAGAAATTACCGTTTGACCCGCACCCGGAGTTCCCGTCGTATAGGTATAATCACCGTTTTCATTGGCAAATACGTCCTTTATGTCGTTTTTCAACGTCGATTTGAAATCATCGGACGTAATCTTTCCGTCTGCAGCCAACGACACGATATATTCGGCAATTCCTTTTTCGGTATTCAAGTCGGCAAGTTGTTGTTGAAGTTCAGCCAATCTCGCTTCGTTTGCCTCTTTGTCCGCGGTCAAAGAATCACCCTGAGCTGTCAAATCATCTATCTTGTCTTGAAGTGCCTGCTTTTGAGATTCGATTTCTTCGGCGGTTTTCGAAGAAACGTAAGTTCCGTCGGTCTTCGTATAATTTACGCCTTCGACCAAAGAAGTTTCCGTTACGGTTCCGTCTTTTGCGATAACCATCTTCATTTGGCTATTTGCACCGGCTTCAAGCGTTCCGTCGATAACAACGTTGTTTTCGGACGAAGAATGCGCAGACGACCAGCTTCCCGACTTGGTTATCGGAATACCGAACGCGGCACGGCTGACTTTTTTGTAAGAATCGCGCGAATCAAGATTTTCCGAACGGTTTTTCTTGAACAGCACGTTAATGTCGCGCATCGATTTTATCTTACCGTCGGACTTAACGTTTACGTTGTTCTTGGTGTTATAATTTATACTTCCGCCGTAATCGGCCGACGCAACCGCAGCTTCGACGTAAACGTGCGAACGCTGAGTTATATCCTGAACCGAATTACCCATAAACGAAATATTTACCGCGGTGTCTTCGGGTTTTATCGCCGATGCGGAAATTATCGCGTCCGCAACGGAGCCCGACGAATTACCGACGTTCAACGTATTCATAACGTTCAACGTTACATACGAATATACTTTGGGTTGCCCCGCAAAGTGTTTCGCTTCGACGTAAGCACGCGAACTCAGTTTGTTGGACGAATCCATCGTAATATTGACGGTTTTTGCTTCCAAAGTTCCGTCGTTTATATTCATGGTGTTGTAAATATTTGCGGTCACCGAAGACTTCGCCTTGTTGTTTGCGGTGAAGCCCGATGCCTTCGATTCTACATACTGAGCAAACGATGTTCCGTTTTCGATTGCTATATCAAGTGCATTTCCCGCTTTAACAAGTGTATTTTTGTCTGAAACGTTTATGTTTGCGGACTGATTGATGGTATTTTCGAGGTTTGCACCCGAGGATACCGCAAATCCGCCGCTTCTTGCCTTAACAAGCATTTCACTCGGGGTAGAAGTCGAATTTTTAACCTTAAACGACGAGTTGTTACCAGAAACAACCTTAGTCCCGCCCGAAAAATCGGTTTGTGCGGCAGCCAAAAGTTTGTTGGTCAACTCTCCGCCGCCGACCGCAAAAATTCCGTAATTTCCGCTTTCTTTGAACAGATACGCGCTCGATTTTGCTTCGGACGTAGAATTTATATCACCGGAAACATTTATATCGGCTCCGTTTCCGTACTCAACAATATTTTTGACGGAATCTTCGACAAGGTTTCTCGTGTATCCGAACGCCAACGCGACCAATCCCGCATCAAGCTCATGTACGTAAGATTCGACCGAGCTTTCCGTCACGGAATCTATGGTCAGATTGTCGGCATTGATTTTACCTGCAAACGTTGTTTTGGAACCGTTTTCGACCTTACTTACAAGGCGCATCGAAGTAATCGCTCCGAGTCCCGCATTCGAAGATGCGGCGTTCGATATCGAACTTCTTTTGTTTGATACGGTTATATCAACGTTTTCGGCATTCAAATCACCCGCGATAACGTTGTTTATCGCAGATGACGAGGTATTTGAAATATCAAGGAACGTTCCGCCGACAAGTCCGTACGAACCCGACAAAGCATCGTTATAAGACGTTCCGTTTTCTTTTACCGAAATATTCAGGTTTTTAGCCTTGTCCGCATCAAAGCCCGAAACTTTTCCGTAAGTGTTGACACCCGAAGTTCCCGCGGTTTTGGTCGAAATATAAGTCGATCCGACATTCGCAAGCGATACTCCGACGTTAGAAGTTTTTACTTTCGCGCTTTTGTTGTTGTTTACGGAAATATCGGCTTTTTCCGCTTCTATATCACCGACATTTATAACCGACGATGTGTTCGCTTCGGCTCTTACTTTATTGACGTTGCCAGAAGCTAAGGTCAAAGAAGCTTTTATCATATCGGTTTCGGCATCGGAATTGTCGGTAATTTCCATTTTCACGTTCTTACCTTTAATCCGTCCGCGCGAATCGATTTTCGAAGTTCCGCCGACTTTCGAATCAAGAATCAATCCCGAAATGCTTATCGCACCGAGAGAAGCGTCAACCGCACCGGTCGAAGCCTTTCTCCTCAATTTCGAAATCAACGAAACATTGTTCGTTGCGTTAATCGATGCTCCGTTTGCAACGGTAATCGTCGAATCCGCATTTGCTTTCGCGTTTTCCGCCGTTACGGACGCCGTAACGTATCCTACGGTTCCTTTAACGCTTTCGACCGTTGCCGTTACGTTGCCGGCTTCATCGGAATCCGTCGCGGTTCCCGACTTCATGGTAACGTCCGAAGCATTGATTTGTGCGGTATCGTTCAACGCCGTTACGAATTTCGCGTTTGACTCGGCACCTTGAACATCGACTCCGAAACCGTACATTGCAACGGTTCCGAGATACATCGTCGAAGTTACGTCTATTCCGCCGGTTTGCGAAATCATATTGACGTTCAACGCATTTACCGAAGAATTTCCGCCTATCAAAGATTTAATCGCCGCATCGGCACACGCAAGATTTACGTTTGCCGCAACGGTTGCAGCTCCGACAGAACCCGCCGCCAGTAAAGACTTCAATTTGGTTGTCTCGTTTGCATTAACGTCGACTTTTTTTGCTTTCGACTCGGTACCGATTTGTGAGTCTCTAATTTCGGCAACGGTTTCACCCGAAGTTTTTGCAAGAGCTATCGACAACGCGACATTCACGGCACTTACACCCGCCGATATCGATTTCGAATAAATATCGTCATAAGCGTTTGCATAAACCGTTATATCACCGAGGGTATCGACTTTCGAACCGATAATTTGAGCTTTCGTTTGAGACGCATTGTTCAAATATGCAACGTTTCCGCCGAAGCCGAAACCGCCGCCTATTGTTGCGGCAACGGCATTCGTATTCGCTTTCACGGTCGAATTTGCAAGAACGTCGACTTTGCCAGAATTAAGCGCATTTACGCTTCCTCCGGATATCTTCGCTACGGTGTTCGATTTAACGTCGGTAACAAGCACGCTCGCGCTTGCAGTATATCCGCCGCCCGAAACCGCAGCGTTCGTTATTTTTGCGGCATCGGAACCGTATGCGTCTTTCAAAGTATTTTCGGCATTCACCGTCAAACCTTTTGAACCGGTCGTTTCAACATTTGCGTTAACTTCGGCAACGGTACCTTCGTTTTGAGCACCCGTCGTCAAATCATAAGACCCTGACGTACTCTTCGATGTTCCGTCTTTTTCGTAGCTTACCGCCGTCAACGAAGACGTCGTTTCATCGGATTTTGAAAGCGTATCCGCCGTATTCATATTATACGAAGACGAACCGTCTTTGTCGGAAGTATCGATTTTTCCGCCGAGAGAGGTTATCGAAACCGTTCCGGCAATCGCACCGATTCCGCCTGCAGCAGCACTTGCCGCGACATTATTGAGACCGATAACGGAATCCGAAGTAACCGACACGTCCGAAGCACCGATCTTTCCTGCCGAAGAACCGAGAAGTCTTGCATTTACGGAATTATTCACGACATTTGCGTTTACCGCGGCTCCCGCGCCGACTCCGCCTGCTCCCGCCATCGTTCCGATGACGTTTTTAAGCAAAATTTCGTCTTCGGCTTTTACCGCAATCGATTTTGCGTTTATATTTTTATCCTTCGAATCGATTATCGCGGAAGTTTCACCCTCGATTACGTTTACAACCGTACTTACAAGGGTTGATGCCGTACCCGAAGCCGAAACACCTACCGCATTCGAATAAATATCGTTTTTGTTCTTTGCGCTTACTTTCAACGACTCTTCACCCGAAGCGTTTTCCAAATCGTTCAAATCGTTGTTTTGAGCAAGTGCCGAAACTTTACTTTTTATAACGTGAACAACGGCATTTACCGCGGAAGAATTTCCTAGTCCGTTTATTCCCGTCGAGGAAGCGTTATCAAAGATATACGTATCCTGATTTGCCGAAACTTTAACGTTTCCGCCCGTAATCGCAGAGTCTTTCAGGTACGATAAAACGTTATTCGAAATGACAGTGGTCAAGCCGTTTACCATAACGTCGGCACCTACGCCCGAAACACTTCCGGACGCGATGTTTCCGAATACGTCGATATCGGAATCCGCCGAAACGCTTACGCCCTTAGAATTTGTCATACGGGAATTTTCGATAAACGCAAGAGTATCGTTGTCGAACACGTTCGTCAAAACGTAACCCGAAACGGCTCCGCCCATTCCCGAAAATGCAAGTCCGGCAATAATTTCAGAGGTATTTATAATATCCTTTGTATTTACGGTAACCGAAGAATTGTCAAAATCGGAATCCTCAACCGAAGCACTTGTTTTTCCGACAAATACGTTCGTTACGGGGATTGCCGTTACGGCACCGCCGATTCCGACTCCCGCTCCGCCCGCGGACAAATTATTTACGTTTACGTTGTTTGTCGCGTTGACTTTTACGTCGGAGTTTGAAACTTTAGTATTTTTAATGCTTGCAATAACCTTATTAACAACGGTATTGGTGTCGACGACTCCCGATACGGCAGCCCCCGTTCCCGCACCGGTTGCAGTTATTAATATAGAATTAAGATAGTTCTTGGAATTCGCGTCAACCGTCAAATCCCCTCGTGTAATAACGGAATCTTCAACCTTTGCGGTAGTATCTCCGTCCATTACGTTGGTCAAGCCGCTGACGGATACCGATGCCGTCGAAGAACCCGCAACCGCAGCAATCGCGTCATACGTGGTTCTCGAAGAATTTGCCTTAACGTCGAGTCCGTTCGCGGTCGCAATCTCGGAGTTCGAAACGTAAGCTTTTACGTTATCCGAAATAACTGTTGTCACAAGCGATCCCGAAACCGCTGCAACACCCGAACCCGCGACGTTCAACGAGGTCAACAGAGGTCCGAACGACGAAATATCATCCGTGCTCCATTCGTTATCTTTATTCGTTTTTGCCCAATCGGTCAAGAACGCGGTCTTTTCCGATGCCGATTTGTTATAATCGTAAGATGCCGAAACATTCGCTTTTCCGTTCAACGCGGAAATTTCGGAATTTAATATTTCGGCATTGACTTTCGATGCAACAACGGTAGCGACAGCCAATCCGGAAACGGCAGCCGTACCCGAACCGGATGCCAATATCATCGATGCCGAAAATTCATCGTTCTCGGACGCATCTACGGAAACATTGCCCGTAGATTCTATGCGCGACTTAATTCCGTCGGAATCGTCACCCGCAATTCTTGCCGAAGTTTCGTTCGCAAATGTGTTGACATAAGCAACAGCACCTACGGAAGTCGTTCCCGCTCCCGACACTGCAAGGTTAATTCCCTGAACATCAACATCTTTGCTTGCGGTTACGTTGATATCTTTTCCTTTAACGACGGTATTGTCGCCTATCAACGCCGACGTTTTGCCGGTGATAACGTTTACGTTAGCGGAACCGTTCACCGCAACAGTACCCGCACCGCCTCCGACTACGGAAATCGTTCTGACGACTTCTTTTGATTTTGCACTGACGTTGACATCTCCGTCACCGGCGTCGGCAACGGTATTGTCACCTATTCTTGCAACGGTTTTGCCCGTTTGAACGTTTACAAACGAAGACATACCGACCGCTGCCGTTCCGCCGCCCGTAATATTACCGACAATTGCGTTCATTATCGCAAAGTCGCTTGCAAGAACATCGATACCTTTCGAATAAACCGAAGAGTCGGCAATTTCCGCAACAACATTGCTCTTTATGACTTTTGTCAAAATCGAGCCCGACACTCCCGCGGTAGAACCGCCCGCAGCATCGAACGTCATTTGCCAATTCAAAAATGCAACAAGTTTATCCAAATCGGTCGAGGCAATTTCGTTTAACAACGCCTGAGGCGAACCGATTTGTGCAACAATGTAATTTCCGGACGCATCTTTCGAACCTCCGAATGAATTTTCGGCAGATGCGGTGACCGAAGTTTTACCCGCCGAATAAATTTGAGCATCGGTAATCGCCGCATTGACTTCTTTTGCAATAACGTCAATCGACACCGACCCGCCTACACCCGCGGTGCCGCCGCTTCCGGCAACGGTTCCGCCTCTCGTGTAAATCGTCGTATTGTCATTTGCAGACAAGGTCACAGAGCCGACCTTGTCACCTGCTTTTCCGACTTTACCCGATAATCTTGCGACTGTATTGTTCACCAAAACATTTGCCGCAATGTTTGCCGCCGCCGCAAACGAGCCGGAAGAACTTGCCGACACTGTCACGGGAACGGTGTTTATATATTCGTTCGCAGTCGAGGTTACTTTTACGTCGCCGCCCGCGTTGATTTCGGAATTCTCGTCAACAATCGACGATGTATCACCCGAGTAAACGTTCGAGAGCAAATTGCCGCCGAACGCAACACCCGAAGACGATCCGCTTCCGACAAGAGTAATTCCTTTATTTTTGTTATCATAATTCGATGCAACCGAAACATCACCGGTCGAATTCAATACGGAGTTATAAACCGAAGCAGCAACGTTACTTGCCAAGACCGAAACAATCGCGTTTACGTTAATCGCATGTGCGCCGCCGGTTTGGATGCCCATATTGACTGCCAAAAATCTGAGATATTCTTCGGCATTCGAATAAATATCAATATTCGAACCTGTTACGCCGGAATTGGAAACATTCGCCGTAACATCGTTGTTTATAACGCTTACAACCGTGCCGAGTCCCGCACCGACTCCCGAAGAAGACGTCGAGAAACTCAAAGCTCCGTTAATATTTGCATTATTTACCTTTGAATACGAACCCGTCGTTACATCGCCCGAAGCATTGACGGTCGAAGACAAAATATTGGCACTTATCGCGTTCGAAACGATGTCGGTACCCAACGCTCCCGCAAAAGTATATGCCGACGAGCTTCCGCCCGCAACGACCGCACCCGCGACAGCCGCGGAAATGATATGGTCGGTATCTCCGCCTTTGGTATTGGTTGCAACGGTTACGTCTTTTGCGCCGTTGACTGTAGAATTTTTAATCGAAGCACCGGTCTTTTTGACAAGAACATTCGTGTTCGAAGCAATTCCGGCTCCGACGCCCGTCCCCGAGCCCGAACCGCCGGCTATTGCCAAACCGCCCGCTCCTTTGTACGCATCGGTATAATTTTGAGCAACTACCGAAATATCTGCACCGTTCGCATTTACGTCGGCATCGCTGATTCCGGCTTCAACCGAGTTTGTCGCGACATTTACGTTAAACGAACCTCCGACGGCCGTTTTGGTTCCGCTTCCCGAAGAACCCGCAACTCCGACTCCCGCCGCAACATCGGTTGTTCTGTTGTATTCGTCCGCCGAAACATTAAGAACATTGCCCGAATTGTTTGAAGTAAAGGTAATTTCAGACTTTTTACCGCCGTCCGCCGAGATAATCGCTTTCGTCGAACCGCCTTTGGAATTTACGTTCACTGCCGCACCGGCACCTACGGAGCCTGCTTTTGCTACACCTCCGCTGAAGTTAAATCCTTTGTTTTTTTGTTCGGCTTTTACATTCAGATTTTTACCGACTTTTATACTCGAACCCTTTATTTCCGAAGAAACATCGGTATCGTTCACGTTTACGTTAACCGAACCGGCTGCCGCCAAAGAGAAATTCTTGGAAGATGTCGAAGAATCCGCCGCACCCGAAGAATTCCCGTTCGCATTTGCAAGCGAGCTCGAAGAATCCTGTTTCATTTTTGAGACATCTGCATCGGTAGCTTCGTGCCAACCTTTTCCGTCTTCGTTTTTGGCGTACAGCACTCCGCCTTCGTCATCGACGTACTTACCTTCGGCGTTTTTCTTGTAAGCAACTTCTTTATCTTTGTAAAGAACGTTACCGTCCGCATCGGTTTTATAAGTTCCGTCCGCATTTTTATCGGGAACCTGCGTCGTTTTCACATATTCGGAATCGCCGCTCCCCGATGCCGACTTCAAAGCATCCGAAGTTGCGGTATCTTTTTTCTTTTCGACCCATTTTCCGTTTTCGTCTTTTTCGCGAAGAACGCTTCCGGAAGCGGATTTATACGTTCCCGACGCCTCGTCGTAAGTATATTCTGTTTCTACGGTTTTGAACACGGGGTTTCCGTTTTCATCGGTTTTAACAGTTCCGTTGGGGTTGTATTCGGGTTCTTTTTCGGTCTTTTTGATAACGTCGGGATCCGAAATTTGTCCCGTCACGGTAGAACCCGTTGCATTTGAAGATGCAGTTTGCGACGAATCCGAAGTCGATTTGAAAAAGTCCGTTATTGTTTTAAGTTTATCCGCCCATTGTCCGAAATTACCGAACTTTTGAGAACCGTTCGAATTTGCGGTATCACCCGCATTGGCGGAATCCTGTTTGGATTTGTCCATGGATACTCCGCCGGCAAAAGCGCCCGCTATCGCCATATTTATCGACTGCGACATCGTGTTCGACAAGACGTCGACACTGTTTTCCGCGGTTATGTCGGAATTTACGATGCCGGCTTTTACCGCACGATTGATGTTCGCAACGTTTACGGAAGCTCCGACCGCTGCGCCGGAAGAGGATTTTCCCGCGCTTTGAGCGTTGGATTTTTTCGATTGAGCAGCCAAAGCTCCGCCGAGCAATATATTCGAAACTCTGTCGTTAACTTCTCTTTCGGTCAATGCGGTATCGATAAACCCTGTCGAAGAATCAATCTCGGGCTTGTCGGGAGCCGCCGAAACATCAAGTCCCGATAAATCTTCCTGTGTCGCAACTCTTTCGACACCCGTTACTTTATCTTTTACGGTCAAAACATTTCCGTTTTCGTCAACAAATTTGTACTTTGCGCCCGAACCCGAATCCGCATCGACTCTGGTGTATTCGGTTTCGCTTAAAGTTTCGTCGTATTCCGCAACATTACCCAAATCGGCTTTCGTTGCATCTCGCATCGTCCCCGTTGCTTCGTCTTCGATTTGAAGATAAGTACCGTCGTCAGCAAGATATCTTCCGTCCGAAGTTCTTTTATATTTCTTGGTTTCTTTTACCGTATAGGTATAAGTATCGTCTTTGCGCGCCGTTTTAATTTTTGCTTTGCCCGCGTTTACGGAAACATCGGAAGCTTTTACTGTCGAATTTTCAATTAACGCAACGGTTTCGCCCTGAATGTTTTGAACCGCGACAGATCCCGAAAGAGCAAACCCTTCGGCTTTTCCTCCGGTTGCAACCGCAGTCGCGTAAGATTGTTCGGTAGCCGAAGACACGTCCGTTCTTCCCGCCGCATTAATAACCGAATTATCCGAAATTACGGATTTTGCATTATTGTCGTAATTCAAAACGGCAACGGAACCGCCGATTCCCGCCTTGCCCGCCTTCACGGACATAAGCTGATCGTCTCCGCCCATTGCGTTTCCGATAGCTTTAACAATAAAATCGACCATGCCCGCCGCGTTATATCCGACGACCGAATTTGCCGAGTTTAAGGAAACATTTCCGCCGGTCGAAGTAACATTGGCATTATTTATTACCGCATTTGTCGAATTGACGACGTTCGAATAAATAACGGAACCGCCCACTGCCGCAGTAGAACCGTTCGTCGTCGACTGAGCAACGTTGTTGAAGAAATTTTCCCACTCGAACGAAGGGTGAAGACCTTCGAACATATCGCTCAACGAGGAATCCAACGAGAACGACAACGGCAAACCGGTATCTTCTTCGTCGGAGTCGGACGAAGAGATTTGTTTGTCCAGGGTATAAGAAATTTCGTCGGTTTGTTCGTCGAAGATGTCAAGCATCGACATATCCCAAGAGCCGTCACCCGAAGAATCAACCCCGAGCCCCAAAGACAAACTGTTGTTCAACGCGGGAATTTCCACCGTGAACTTCAACTCGCCCGCATTCATCGGCAATTCGGTAGTCGCATTGACGATAACATCGTTTACGGCTTCAACTGTTGCATTGTCGATAATTGAGGTATTTTTGTTGTTTTGTCCGTTTACGATAACGGCAAGCCCCGCACCGACTTTTGCGGCACCCGTTGCTTCGGCCACTGCCTTATTTACGGTCAAATCGACAATTTGTGAATTAAGTTCTACATTGTTGCCTGCTGTAACTTTCGCGCCGTTTCTGATTGCCGCGGTATTTTCGATATTGCTTGTATTTAATATCAAAGTTCCGCTCAAATCAGCCCAAGCTTCTTTTTGTTCCGGAGTTGCCGACGACGAAGGAGTTGTCGAAGACACCTGAGTTCCGGGAGTTTGAGTCGAAGATCCGTCTGAGGTTTTCGAATCGGAAACTTTCGAGAACACTTCCTGAATTTTCGACACCAACGACTTCAATGTTATAGACGTAAAATCGTTAGCTTCGTCAACTTTATCGCTGAGAGTATTATGTTTTTCCTTCAACTTATTTATATAATCGGAAATTTTCGTAACCGTCGAAGAACCTTTTTTGCCCTGAGCTTTTTGTTCTTCGGAAGGATTTTCGATTTTGTTTCCGTTTTCGTCCATATAATCGCCGTCATCGGTCGAAGATTCCGACGCTCCTCTGGTTACCGAAAGGGACTGAGCCGTCACCGCGGTTGTACCCCTCGAATTAATTTCGCCTTCGACAACAGCTTCCGTATCGGTCGAAATATTTTTTATCAAAGCGTTGAAAGAAACGCCCGAACCGTTTTGAACGGTTGTAACGCCGCCTTCGGTAGTTTCTTTTTTAAGCTCGTTGTCACCGACCGAAGCAGTAGATGAGATTTCGATTTCGCTTACCGACGAATTCACCGCCGACACGGAAACGTCGTTTGCATTTATAACGGCACCTTTATTAACTTTCGCTTTTGTTTTCGAAATGGTCGAAGAATTGAGAATTGCAAGCTGAATTGCGGACAATGCGTCGAAAGAAATAAGACTTCCGTTCGAAATCGAAACTTCAGAAGAGTTATTGGTAAACGCACGTACGGCTACGTTACCCTCCGCATTTACGTTCGTTCCTTCGTTCAAATTAACGAGAGATTCAGTTTTTGTTCCGACCGCATAAAGCAAATTCGGGAAAATCGAACCGATTATTTCCGAGTTTACGTTCATCACGGAAGAAGCATCCGCACCTATCAATACGTCGCCGTTTGCGCTACCGCCGCCGTGCGCGGTAATATCGGCATTTGTTATATCTACGGTAGCTTTCGTTCTTGCTCCGTCAAAATTTTCGTAAGGATTGGTCGAAAAATAGTTTTCGAAAAACTCGTCGACAGATTGGTTTTCTTCAAAAACATCGAGCAACGCGGTAGTTAAAGTATTTACGTTTGCCGAAATTTCCTGCGTCGCGGATGCTGCGATTGCTACATCTCCGCCTGCAATCGACGCGTTTTTGACACTGATTCCGGCTTCAACGGTATCGGGATTGAGAGGATCAGCCGCCGAAGAAGTTTCTTTTGCGGTCGCCTTAATTACGACTTTTCCGCCTTCGAGCACCATTGACGACCCCGAAGCTCCGTTGTGACTGACCAATCCGTTAAACAACGCTTCGGCCTGTTCCTGCGAAGAAAGAGCCTCGGCGTGGTTTTTGAGTCCCGCAACGATACCCGTCGAAAGTTTGGTCGAAGCATCCGAGCCTACATTCACGTAATTTGCGTGCAAATTTACGTCGTCGCGAGCGATAATTTTACCGTTCACGTCGATTTTCGAACCCTTTGCGGGAAGAATATTCAGCAATTCCGCATCGGAGAACTTTTTCGCTATATTTCCGTTCGCATCGAGTACACCCGTTCCGCCCGCCAAAGCCTTCATCGAGTTATAAGTCGATGCCGACGGTGCAATCGCGGTCAAAGAGCCGACGTTCAAAACACCCGAAGCACCTATAATCATTCCTCCGGGGGAAATAAATATGGCATGCCCGTTGTAGAAATTATTTCCGCGCATGGTATTGAGAATACCGTTAATGTTGACGGTATTATCGACAAAGTTTACGAATCTCGTAATATCGATACCCTGCGACTCCAAACGGAAAAGCAGGTTTGCGATGTCGCCTCTGCCGAGGTTGAAGTAGTTATAGTGTCTGAACCCCGTACTGCCCGAAACACCTGTCGGTTCGATGTTAAAAGTTCCGCTTCCGCCCGACGTTACGCCGGAAATGTTTGATTCCGCAAAAACGGGAACCAACAGACTTTGCTGCAGGAAAAACGCCACAGTCAAAAACGAGCAGGCAGCTCTCTTTATACAATTAAAAATACGGCTGTTCATAAACATGGTACTTCCTTTTTTTATATACGTTTTGATAATCATAAAAATAAAAAATGTTTTTTTTGAACCGTTTGTAAACATTGATTACAAAAATTTTACAAAGATTAACAAACCGTAGAAATAAAAAATTTCCATGCTACAGTTGGGGAAAGTGAGGTATGAGATTTTTCTCGAAAGGAACACTGACATGAAAACAAATTTAAAAATCGCAGCCGTTGCCGCATGCACATTCGCACTCGGATTTATGCTCAACAATCCCGCTCTTTCGGACATCGCGTCGACAAGAGTTGCCGTCGTTGACGTAAACAAAGTAGTTGCGGGCTCCAAACAGGTAAACGCGCTTAAAGTCGAACAACAAAACAAAATCAACTCGTTGCGCTCTTTCGTGGCAACCGCTAAACAAAACGTCTCCAAAGAAAAAGACGCAACAAAAAAGAAAGCTCTCGAAGCTAAGTACAACAAAGAACTTCAAAACAAAACCGCTGCCATCGAAAAAGAATACGCACAAAAACTGCAGGCTATCGATGCAAACATTTCGAACGTAATTTCCGTTTCGGCAAAGGCAAAAGGATACAACCTCGTTCTTGCAAAAGGCGTTGTTCTTTACGGCGGAACGGATATCACTGCGGACGTTATCAAATCGGTAAAATAGCGGCAACAAATGAACAAAATTTTTCGCAAATTTTTGAAACTTTTAATCCTTGCGTTGATGATTTCATCGGCGCAAGGCGTTTCGAATGCGGAAGTTTTTACCCCCGCCGGTGCCGTAAACACCCATGATCTCGATATCATCAGGCAACAACAACAACTTCAACGCGAACAAAAAGATATCGAGAAAATTCGCGAAAAACGAAACAAGAAAAAAGAAACAAAGGATATTTTCCCCGAGATTATAGAAGACAAAAAGGGAAACCCTCAGATAAAAGCCAAAATCTCGGAGTTCGACACAAAAGGCGTTTACATCGACCGCGTCGAATTTTCGACTTCGGAAATTTTTACCCCCGACGAACTCAAAAAATTTGCGGAAAATATCGAAAAGAAAAATATTTTTATTCAAGATGCGCTCGACACCGTCGACAAAATAAACCGAGCTTATGCAGAAAGAGGTTATGTCACGGCTCGGGCGTTTTTAAAACCTCAAACCATCGATAACGAAGTCCTTCAAATAGAACTCGTAGAAGGAAGGGTAGGAAAAGTCGAATTTGCAAAAGCAAAATGGACGCGAGAAAGTTTTATTAAGAACCGTATTTCCGCAAAAGAAGGTGATCTTTTTGACATCGCAAAATTTGAAAGTGATTTGGTAACCTTCAACAAGGCAAACGACGGTATAAAACTCAAAGCGGATTTGTTTCCCGGTAAAACCGAAGGAACTACGGACATTACAATCAGACCGACGGAAACGTTCCCGTTCAGAATAACCGGACTGATGGATAACGCGGGGCGCGATACCATCGGGGTTGTCAGGGGCGGTTTAATGCTTCAGGCGGACAGTCTTTTCGGATTTCGCGACAAGCTGATGCTCGGCGCATACGCAAGCAGAAGCTCAATTACGCCTTTTGCGGACTACAACATTCCCGTAAACAAGTATGACGGAAGACTCGGTTTTTCGTTTTCTTCAAGCGTTTCATCGGTAACTTCGGGACCGATGGAGATGTTCAATATCAAAAGCCGTTCCGAAAACTACTCGGTTTATTATTCCCATCCGCTTGTCAGAAAGCCTAATTTTGAATTGACGGGCGTTGTTTCTGGAAATTACAAAAAAGCGATAACGTCGTTTGACAATTACGACCTGGACATGACGAAAATCGCGAGCGCACAGGTTGCTCTTTACGGACGTTACGACACCGAACGCGGAGTTTGGTACGTTTCACAAAGCGCGTATCAGGCGTTTCCGTTTTTTGACGAAAATTCAAAGTATTTCAAATACGAAGGCTCTCTCGTGAGGCTTCACGACTTCGGACACGGAATTATCGGGCAATTCAGGGCAAATTATCAGATAACTCCTCAGGACGAGCAAATTCCGTACGCGGATCAGTTTCAGGCGGGTGGTATTTCCACCGTCAGAGGGTACACTGAAGGTTTACTGATAGGTATGTCGGGGTATTATTTGAGCGCAGAAGCGATGTTTCCGATTTTACCCGAAAAAATTTCTTACGTAAGCAAAAAAACGCAAGAAAAAAAATCCGTTCCTTTTTTGGGGAAATGGGTAAAAGGGGCGGTATTTGTTGACCATGCGGCGGTATTTCCGTACAAAGCACCGGGCATGGGCAGTTACGGCAGAAACGACGTACTTCTCAGTACCGGTTTGGGGCTCAGAGTTGCCTTGCCGGGAGACTTATCGGCGCGTATTTATTGGGGATTCCCGCTTTTATACAACGATTACGAGAGTGATTTTTACGTAGGAAGACTTCATTTCGAACTCTCTTTGACACCCGATTTCTACGGGCTCATGACAACGTTAAGAAAGAGAAAGACGGCGGAAACGCTTTAGTTTTCGGCACTTTCGATTTTTTTACCGGAGTATGATAGAATTCGATATTATGAAGAAACTTGTTTTATTAGTATTTTTAACATTAATTTATGCGACACCTGCGGAGGTAACGGCAAAAACGCATGCGCCGCAACGAGAACCCGAACATTACGAAGAAATTGTCTTTGAGCCGCAAAACATCGAAAACGACTTAATTTCAGACGAAAAAAACAAAGAAGACGGAGCGATTGATTTAAAAATCGAAAAACTTGATGTTCGCAGCGAAAAGCCGAAATTTTCGAATATTTTTTCGGGAAACGGGTTCGAAATAAAAAAAGGAATAATCAAAAACATCGAAATCGGCGGGCATTTCAGGGCGTTCAACAATTTCACCGTTGAAAGAAACGAAGATTTATCATCAATCTTCAAGTTCGACGTCATTCAGCCGTACTTGAATTTGAGATTTTCGGACGACAAAACCGGTCTGAAAGCGAGTTACAACGTAGCCCGAGATTTAGATTACGACGGAAATTTCACCGAAAAAATATCCGATTTGTACATAGAGCACGAATTCAACAAAAACCAAAAAGTCAGAATCGGGCAATCGCGGCTGCCGATAGGCCATGAGGGCAGCATCGGAAACATGGCGTTGCCGTTCTTTTCGAGATCCATGGCAGCGCGAACTTATGCAAACGCGCGCAGCGTCGGCGTTTCAAACATCGCCGATTACAAATACGGAGGCTATGACATCGGAATTTACGACGGCAGCAGATATATGCAAAGTTTCTTTCAAGGAGGGGAGTTTGCGGGCAAAGTCTGCGTAAAACCGTTTGAAAAAATCAAAGACAAAGCGGGTTCATTGACCCTCGGAACCTCAATCGACACCGGCAATACCGACAATTCGTACACGGTATTTTCGGGATTTCTTTTATACAATTACAAAAAATTAAGCCTTAATTTGGAATACATCGGGGCAGACGGATATTCGGGCGTTTACACCTCAAACAACCGCGGACACGGCTTCACTACAACAATATCGTACTTCGTAACCCCCAAAACCGAAATTCTCGGCAGATACGATTATTTCAAAAACGCAACAAAAGCGGGCATTGCGCAGGAATATTCCGCCGGAATAAATTATCACCTTCTGCCGCAAACGGCGATGTCCGTCAATTACGTCGCAAGGTTCGACGACAATCTTCCGACGGCATCACAAAAAATCATGGTCGGGCTTCAGTTTTCAACGACCGAAATTTTCGATTACTTAAGCGAAAGATTGTAACTAAAAAAAAAGATTGTAGTAAAATAAAAGAGAGAGCGATTATGAAGAAAAAAAATTTGGAAAACTTACAGGTAAACGAAAAAGATCTCGAAGTACAAACGCTTATGGAAAAGGCTTTGAGCCTTATGAACGAAAATGACTTCATGCAAGCGTTAAAAATTCTTAAAGAGACCGATGAAAAATATCCCGAACGCTACGTCGTTTTGATGAATTTGGGAAGTGTTTATTATTACCTGCAAGATTACAACAAATCAATAAATTATTACGCTCGTGCGGCGGAAATCAACGATTCGAGTTTCGAGTTGCACTACAACCTCGGAAATGCTTACGCGGAGACGGGAAACATAGAAAAGGCAAAAACTCATTACGAAACGGCATTGGAACTTGCGCCTGACAGTGCCGTCGTCTGCAATGCTTTGGGAATGCTGATGCAAGACTCGTTGCAGTTTCCTCAATCTGTTGCTTACTACGAAAAAGCGGTGAAATATGCTCCCGGGCGGGTTGATTATTTAAAAAATCTTGCCGCGGCGTACCAAAAATCGGGAATGAAAAACGAGGCAATTTATAACTATCTTAAATACTTAAAAGAAGTTCCGTACGATGAAAACGCTTTGTTTTGTGTTGCTCAAGCGTATGCGGATTTAAAAGATTCCGAAAATGCCGAAACGTACTTTTTGAAAGCAATCGACGCGCGCCCGGATTATTACAACGCAATTATAGCATACGCGCTGTTTTTGGTTGACGAAGGACGGTTCGAGAGGGCAGACGAAATGTTCAAAACTGCGATGGAAAAGCAACCCGAAAACAAAAAAGCGTATATTTTGCGTGCGGATATGGCTGTTGCGGGAACCGATTACGATTACGCGCTCAAAATGTACAACAAGGCGGAAGAACTCGGCGCCGACCACGGAGTTTTCATAAAAAAGGCTAACGTACTGATGGCAACGGGAAATTACGAAGAGGGAATAAAATATTATAAAAAGGCTTCCGATGCGGCTCCGCAGATAAAAGACACAAAACTTTTATTTTTCGAAGCAGTAAAAAAATATTTAAAAGAAAAATACAAAGAGGAGATAAATCTTGAAAGAATATAACAGAGTAACGTCTTTTGAGAAGATAACGGCAATTTTGAGTTACCTTACGTTCGGAACGGTCGGGGTCATATACATTGCGATAGGGGCAATTTGCAAAAAGAGTCTTAAACCGTTTTTAAGGTATCACCTTTTTATGTCGGTATTTTTGGGAATTTTGCTGTACGTTTTGTCGCACGTTATAATTTTGATTTTGAATATAGCGGGATTCATACCTTTTTTAAGGGCAATTGCAGGGACGCTGACGTATTTCGCGGCATTCACCCTGTTTACAATCGGGAATCTGTCATTTAATGCGGTAACGATTGCCGTCTGGGGATTAAATTTGTATATGTGCGCGGGAGCGTTATTGGGAAAACGCTCTTATTTACCGTGGTTGACGGATATTGTCGAACATAACGCGGGAGAATAACGGATTTTTCGGTATTTGTTCGTTACTCGGGAAAGACATGCCGCTTCGGGAGTCTTGAGGCAATTTGACCGACGGAAAACAAAATTCCGGAAAGACGCGGAAGGTCTCAAAACGAAGTACGTAAATATTCCTTCGATTTGAAAATAAAGATTTAGGTAAAAACAAGTTTCGGACGGAGGTTAGGGGTTCTCGATAAGAATTCGACGCAAACATCCGATTAAACGGGCAATGTCAGCTGCGCAGACTCCAGAGGATTGAATTTTTTGCGCCCGGAAAGATTTTTCGAAAATTCTTTTTGCATCGCAACCATAAGTTTTTCGGCGTTAGAAACCACTTTTGAAGGCAATCCGGCATTTTTGGCAACGTAAATACCGTAACTTTTGCTTGCCGCACCTTCGGTTACTTTGCGCAAAAACTCGATTTTACCGTCGTGTTCTGCGATGGTAATTCTGAAATTTTTGATTTGGGGGAATTTTTGCGGCATAACATTGAGTTCGTGATAGTGAGTCGCAAAAACGGTTCGCGCTTTTATTTGAGTTGCAATGTACTCCGCTACGGACCAAGCGATTGCCACGCCGTCGTAAGTACTTGTTCCCCGACCGATTTCGTCCAGAACGATAAAACTTTTCGACGTTGCGCCGTTAAGAATATATGCGGTTTCACTCATTTCAACCATAAACGTCGATTGTCCGAGTGTCAAATCGTCGGAAGCTCCGACACGGGTGAAAATTTTGTCTACAATTCCGACGTGAGCAAAAGACGCGGGAACAAAACATCCGATTTGCGCGAGAATGATAATTAATGCATTTTGCCGCATATAGGTTGATTTTCCCGCCATATTCGGCCCCGTCAAAATCATAAACGGAGCACCTTCGGGCGTATGATTTTCGGACGGCAACACCAAATCGTTCGAGATATATGAACCCATCGGAAGAATTTTTTCGAGAACCGGGTGACGACCGTCTTTTATCACAAGCTTTTCGCTGTCGTCTACAATCGGTCTGACGTAGCCTGATTCGGACGAAACCGTTGCAAAAGCAAGCAGAACATCGACCATGGCAAGATTTTCCGCCGTTTTTTTCAAAACGGAAGCAAATTCCTTCGAATACTCCTTCAAATCGGAATAAATCGAATACTCGGTTTCGATAACTTTGAATTTAGCAGCGGAGACTTCGGTTTCAAACTTTTTGAGATCTTCCGTGATGAAACGTTCCGCGTTGGTGAGTGTTTGTCTGCGAATGTAGTCGGGAGGAACCATTGAGAGGTTTGAATTCGTAACTTCGATAAAATAGCCGAAAGTCTTACTGTAACCGACTTTAAGGTTTTTAATTCCCGTGCGTTGTTTTTCGGATTCTTCGGTTTGTTGAAGTTTTTGTTTACCGCCGTTGAGCAAGTCTCTGAAATAATCGAGCTCGGAATTCACGCCTGATTTTATCACACCGCCGTCTTTGAGTATCGATGGGGTTTCGGGGTCTATCGTACGTTCGATGATATTCGCAAAATCCAGCAACTCCGAAATATTTACGTCGAGCTTGAAAAGATTGTTGTCGAATGCCCGTAAAATCGAGTCGATTTCGGGCAAAACGTTAATCGAGTCTTTAAGCGCCAAAAATTCGCGAGGCAAAATCGACGCGTTGGTAAGTTTCACGGAAAGCCTTTCGATATCGTAAATTTTCGAAAGCAAGTCGGAAAGCGCATTTGCGGTATCGGGATTATCGACGAGCAATTGAGTCGCGTCAAGTCTTTCGTTGATTTGTTTTGCGTTTTTGAGCGGCTTCATCAGAATTTTTTTGAGCAATCTTCCGCCGAAACCGGTTTTGACTTTGTCCAAAGTCCATAAAAGTGAGCCGAATTTTTTCTTGTCACGCATACAACAAAGCAATTCGAGGTTGTTGACGGTCGAAGAACTTAACGAAACATAATCCGAGATTTCGTAAGTTTTAATCGCATCGAATTTCGGAAGCGCATTTCGGCGCGTGGAAATAACGTATTCAGCAACGGCGCCTGCAGCGCGAAATCCCGTTTTGTAATCTTCCAACCCGAACGAATCGAGCGAAACAACGTTAAATAAGTTTTTCAGAACTTTTTGAGAGTTATTTAAATCGAACGAAGCCGGCTGCATTTTTGTGCATTTATAGTTTGCGGTAAGGGTTTCGGGTAAATCGAAGATGTCTTCGGGGACTATTTGGAAGGGAAGAATTTTTTGTTTTTTGACGGGAACGAGCAATTCCGCGGGGGAAAGTGCCGCAAGTTCGGAAGTGATAACGTCTAAGGAACCTTGGGTGACAAAGAATTCGCCCGTCGTAATGTCTGTGTACGCAAGCCCGAAAGAACCTTCGCCGGAGCAGACGGCTGCAAGCCAGTTGTTGTTCGAAGATTTTATCAAATCGGTTTGAGCAAGCGTACCGGGAGTAATAATCTCGGTTACGTCACGTTTTACGATACCCTGAGCCTCCGCGGGATTTTCGAGTTGTTCGCAAATTACGGTTTTCAGGTTGTTTTCGAGAAATTTCGGCAAATAATTTTGAAAAGCCTTAGCAGGAATTCCCGCCATCGGAAATTTCCCGAGAGAACCGCCGTCACGCGCGGTTAAGGTAATTTCGAGTGCCCGCGAAACGGCAATCGCGTCTTCGAAAAACGCTTCGTAAAAATCGCCGAGCCTGTACATAACAATATAATCCCGATATTTTCGTTTAATTTCGAGATACTGTTTTAACATCGGCGTCACGGTTTTGATGTCGATATCTGCCGTATTAATATTATTGATTTCCGTTTTTGACATGTTTATACTAAAATGATAATAGAAAACAAGGAAAATTACAACTTTCGGGAAGCAACAAAATGATAAAACTTTTATTTAAAACAGGGATAATAATTCTTACGATTATCGGAATTATAACGGTTTTGAGAAATACGATGTTTAAAGACGCCGTCGACGAATTTTTGACCCCGACGCGCGAGCAATGTATCAAAAAAGCCGAAAAAATGTACGATTTGTCGGGCACGGACAAGGAATTCGAATTCGTAAGAGTCGGAAAAGTTCCGTTTGTGGGCGAATATATTCTTATCAACCATAAAGCTTCCGACCAAAAAACACTGATTTTGAAACCGACGACAAAAGACCTTCCGACGAAAAAAGATTTCGAGCAAAAAACCGCCGAAAAAAAGATAAACGACTATTTGAACAAATTTCAATATCAGTTCGTGAGAATAGAAAACTTTACGGTTACGGGGCGCGGAAGCCTGAAAATTCTGGGACAAAAAGCACCTTTCATAAAGTTTGACGCGGATGCCGTCAATTTGCCGGTAAAAGGGCTAGAAGGAATGATTATCGCGGCGGAAACAAAAGACAAAGAAAGTACGCTGATAATTACAGTGAATGATGCGGAAAAATATTCGAACATTATAACCAACGCAATGATATACAAAATTAAACAAAAGAAGTAAAAATGAAAAAATTTATAAAAAGATGTATAGAGCTTGCAAAAAACGGGAAGGGTAAAGTTTCTCCGAATCCGCTTGTCGGCGCGGTTCTGTTTGACGACGACGGAAATATCGTCTCCGAAGGGTACCACAAAAAATACGGCGGCGCACATGCCGAGGTAAACGCGATAAATTCTTACGGAAGAACTTCGAACGGTCTTAATCTTGCCGTCAACCTCGAACCGTGTTCACACTACGGGAAAACCCCTCCGTGCGCGGATTTGATAATAAAATCGGGAATAAAAAAAGTTGTCGTCGGAATGAAAGATCCGAACCCTCTTGTCAACGGAAAAGGGATAAAAAAGCTCGAAGACGCGGGAATTGAGGTTATTTGCGGAGTTTTGGAAGAAGAATGCAAACAACTTAACGAAGTTTTTATAAAAAATCAAACCCTGAAAAAGCCTTTTGTTACAATAAAATCGGCAATTACGCTTGACGGGAAAATCGCGTTCGAAAAAGGAGTTCAAAGCAAAATTACTTCGGAAAACGCTCTTTTAAAAGTTCACGAACTTCGAAACGAGTATGACGCAATCATAACGGGCGTCGGCACGGTTTTGTGTGACAACCCGAGGCTGACATGCCGCATTCCCGGCGGAGTCAACCCCGCACGGGTAATTTTTGACACAAATTTAAAAAGCACTCTTTCCAAAAACGTTTTTAACGACGACGGAACCAAGGTTTACGTCTGCACATGCGTCAACACGAAGATGTCCAAAATCAATAAAACGGAACTTATACACTGCCGCGAAAAAGACGGAAAAGTCGACATTTCGGACGCATTTACTCAATTGTACAAAAAAGGAATTCATTCGATTTTGGTAGAAGCCGGCGCAACGCTTACGGGAAACATCATTCGCGAAAATCTCGCCGACAAGCTCGTTCTTTTCGAGGCGCCGATTATCTGCGGAAACAAAGAAGCTCCCGGATTTGCGGAAGGAATTTTCGAAAACGTTAAAAACATAACAAAAACCGACATTGAAAAATGCCCGCCGGACATAATGTTTACGGGGTATTTTGCCTGATGTTGCAAAAAATAAATAATTTTTCCGTTTTAAAAAGTATGTGATATAATTTACTGTAAACATGTCGGATAGAGGAAGATGAGCAACGATTTAGCCGATAAAATCAATAATCTGCAGAAAAATTTTTCCGAGTTGAACAGCCTGTTCGAACTTAATTTGTTGGCTACTCAGGCTGCCACGCAGGACGAACTTCTTACTCAAATCGACAATTTCATAAAAGACGAACTCGACATTAAAGACATCGTTTTCTTCGTCAAAAACGAAAATATTTACAAACCCGTTCCCGACCGCGAAGATGTTCGCGATTTGACGGAATCCAAAATTCCGTTTTTAAAGGATAACCGCAGAGACTTGATAAGCGTCAAAAACGAAGACGGCTCCCTTTTATATCCGGACTTTTTCGAAAATTATTCGCTCGAATTCTTAAATCCGGAATTCGTAAGAGTTTTTTACAAAGAGCGAGAACCGTTCGGAATGTGCATTATCGGGGCAAAACAATCGGGCAGACCCTACGACGAAGAAGAAATCGCGCTTCTTGTCAAAAGTCTTATGTTTATCGAGCCCATGCTCGTAAAATTCATCCGACAAATAGAACAGGAACAGCTCATAACGACTTTACACAAGTCACTGCACAACCTTTCGATACTGTACAATATTTCCCAGGCGGTAAATTTTATCGACGACCTGAAAGGCTTAATTCAGGTAATTTTGGGTCGAGCACTCGAAACCATCGGCGCGGAAAAAGGTTCGCTTATGCTCTACGACATTACCGACAACACGCTCCAGGTTAAGGTTGTTTACGGACTTAACGACCCGAAAGCCGAATTCGACATCAACAACGGCGTCATAGAATGCGCAAAATTTAAGGTAAACGAAGGTATCGCGGGCAAAGTTTTCGCGGAAAAACGCTCCATAATAACTCATTTGGGACAAAACGACCCCCGATTCAAAAAAGCGGACACCCCGAATACCGAAAACAACGGTCAAATTTCTTCGATGATTTGCGTTCCCCTGATTGCAAAAGGCGAAGCCATAGGCGTAATAAACATCACAAACAAAAAAAATAACAAACTTTTCAACAAACAAGACCTCGAATTCATCGAAGCTCTCTCAAACCAGGCGGCTATCGCGATTGACAACGCTCGTCTCTACGAACTCGCAACAAAAGACGGACTGACAAAACTCTATATTCACAGACACTTCAGAACCCTTCTCGAAGAAGAAATAACCCGCGCAACAAGATACAAACACGTAATGTCTCTGCTCATGACGGATATCGACGATTTCAAAAGAATCAACGACACCTACGGTCACCTGACCGGAGACAAAGTGCTGAAAGAAATCGCCCGAACGATGAAAAATTCCATAAGAAACATCGACATTGCTTCAAGATACGGCGGCGAAGAATTTACGATTATCCTTCCCGAAACTGCGTCCAAAGACGCGGTTATAATCGCGGAACGCCTCAGAAACAACATTTCCAAGCTTGAATTTACTTCACCCGAAAACGTACCGTTTTCGGTATCCATAAGTATCGGCATCGCGGAATTCCCTTCCTGCGCGGCAACCCCCGAAGAACTTATCGAATGCGCGGACAAAGCGCTGTACCGCGCCAAAAATTCCGGCAAAAACTGTGTTTACGTTCACACGCCTAACGGTTTTTACAAACACTGCGGCTAATATATAAAAAAACGTATTTTATAATACTTTTGGTTAATATTATTAACATTTCTTTACAATACTCTTTACAGATACACTTATTAGAGGTATAATAGACATGTTATTAATGTTTCGGCTAGTGTAAAGCAATTGCAAGTATTAAAATTTATTTTTTAAAACTTGCTTTTTTTTTCTCGAAAAACACCCCGCAGAGAGAGCGAAAAGGGGGGAGTGGAGGGAAAAGACGAAGAAACGCGCAGTGGACGAGGGAAGGCGAATAAGGGCTCAGTGAAGCGCATTACGGGCGCAATGGGTCGCGGTAGTGCGCGAGAAAGCAGTTGGTTCGAAACAAAGTACACAAAAAAACGACTCTCGGGCACGGGCGAGTTTCGGCGCGACGCAACTAGACGCCCGATTTATGCCGAAACATCGCTATAACGGGAACAAGAGAACAAAGGTTTCCGAAAGATAAAACGCGTCACAAAACGAGCGAGACAAAGCATGGCGACTCGTTACAACGGAAGACGGACAATAAAACCGGGATGCTCTCGTCGAAAGCCCCCAACAGACATATAAAACAAAGCGGCGAAACCTTGCGATTTCGCCGCTTATCAAAGCTTTTTCGTATTATTTGATTTCGTAAGTCACATTGACGACAGCAGTTATTTTTTTGTCGATGGTAGACGAATCGTTAATACCCATATCGGAAACATCGTTTGACTCGGGCGAAGTAATTTGAAAAACGCCGGTTCTTACGGAAAGGATTTTTCCGGTTTTATTACCGTTGACTTTAAGCGTAGCGTTGGCGCGTTTTTTGGCATCGACGGAAGCAGCTTCGAGGAGCTCGACTTTGAGGGGAGCGAGTTTCGAATATTTATATTCCGGAGTCGAAGACATAAGGTTAATGCCTTGCATCGTCAGAGATTGGATATCGGTCGACAATTTTTTGATTAATTTAACGTCGGAAGACGAAACCTTGATGACCTGAGAATAGTTGTACGCGGCAACATCGTCGGACATATTTCCGTTGGGGTAGCGTTTGAACGATTGCCAATACGAGGAGGGCTCGATATTTATCATGTCTTTCGAAATACCGTTATCGGTAAGATATTTAACGATTACGGGCGTTTGGTCTTTTATTATTTGGTAAGCACCCGCAGAAGTCGGAGCCTTGGAATTTACCGTAATATTCCATGTGGCAAAGTCGGAAACAACAATTTTTTCGGCACTTCCCGTCATATAAATACCTTTTTGGGAAACGTTTGTCGTTCCCGCGACAACCGCGATAATAAGCGCAATACCCAGAACGAACGCAGTCAACAGAAGTTGATATTCTTTAATTTTTTCGCAAAACGGGCACATAAAATCTCCTTTCAAAATTATCGGTTATTCGGAATCATCTTTTCGGACAAGCGGAACGAATTTTTCGACAAGTTCGGCGTTCCATTTTTTACCTGCGCCCTGTTCGATGATTTCCAGGGCTTTTTGGACGTCATACGCTTTTCTGTAAGGTCGATCCTGAGTCAGGGCGTAAAAAGCGTCGACAAGCAAAATTATCTGCGATTCCACGGGGATGTCGTTACCTTTGACGTTACCCGGGTAACCTGTTCCGTCCCAGTTTTCGTGGTGTTTTTCAATCAACGGAACGACATCTTTGATCGAAGAAAGAGGTTTTAATATGTCTCGTGCCGCGATTACGGGGTGAGACTTAATTAATTGTTTTTCTTCGTCGGTCAGAGGTTCGCTTTTGTTGAAAATTTCTTCGGGCAGCATAAGATTTCCGATATCGTACAAAAGCATTGCGATTTTGAGTTTGTCGGTGTCTTTTTCGGACAAATTCATTTTTTCCGCAAGGCGGCATGCCGTCATCAGTTTTGATTTTGTTGCGCCGGGAGAATATTTTGAATTGTATGTTCTCGTGAGCAAATCCACAACGGAATAAATTATTTCGTTTACTCCCGAAGTGTCGTTTACGACGGAATTCAAGCGCGTCGTAATATCGACCGCAACATCCGAAGGAACTCTGATTTTTTGTTTTGCCAAAATATCGATAAAAGCGTTTACGGCAATTCTTTGCCAGTTTTCGTCATCGAGACGTCTTGCCGCGCGAACTTGGTTTCTGCCGTTCACCTTTGCTTGGTACATGGCTTTGTCGGCAAGTTCGGTCAATTCGCGCAAATCTTCGGTATGTTCGAGGAAAGTCGCAACACCGATGCTTGCGGTAACGGTTCCGACTTTTTCTACGGGAACTGCTTCGATTGCGGCTCTTATACGTTCGGCGGCAATCATCGCGCCGTAAGAGTCGATACCCTGTAAAAGAATGCTGAACTCTTCGCCGCCTATTCTTGCTGCGATATCGATTGAACGGGCTTTATTTTTAAGTACGTCCGAAATGGTTTTGATTGCAACGTCGCCCCATTGGTGTCCGTAAGTGTCGTTTATTTGTTTCAGGTGATCCAAATCCAACGATACCAACGAAAACGGCTGACGCAAACGCAAAGATCTTTCGGCTTCGCGTTCGAGATTGTCTTCGAAGTATCTTCTGTTGAACAACCCCGTCAAAGGGTCCGTTACCGCCTGTTTTCGGATTTCCACGAACAATTTGGCGATTGTCGCGACAAGACCGGTTTGTCCCGCGAGTAAATTCAAAAAGTTCAACTCGTTTTGAGTAACGGTATCTCTGTCCGAAAAGACAATCATACAGCCGAAATCTTCTTCTTTGTCGTCGGTTTTTGCCGATTTTGTGTACAAAGGAACCGTTATAACAGTTTTACAGGGTGAAATCGAAAGGACTTCGTCGATAAATTCGTGAGACAACGATGCGAACAACGTTCCCGCAACGGACGCAAAATCCTGAGTACAAATTGTCGAATGTTCTTTTAATGCCTTCGCAAAAATAAATTCTTCCGAAAACGGTACTCTCAACGGCGTTTGAGAAGCGTCGAGATAATCTCTGAGTTTTTCCGTGGCTTTCGATTTTCCGATAGCCTTCAATTTGAACCAGACACCGCTCGAATCTTCTTTTTTCTGAATAACGATACCGTTCACGTAACCGATTTCCTGTTGGAGCGAATTTACGATTTTTTCGAGTGCCGAAGCAATCGGCATGGACGAATTCATCAAATCCCAGACATTTCCGATGGTCAAAATCGTCTTGTTAGCCTGATTAAGTTCTTCCGCTTTATCTTTAAGTTCCTGCTCCAACTCGAGGTTACGTTCGTAAACATCGATAAAATTGACCGCAGACTGAGTCAGGTTATCTTCCAACTTCGATACGTTGTTTATGTATTTTTTAATGAAAGAAAAAATAATATTTCTCCTTATACTTAAAACACAAAGTTATTATAACATTTTTTCAAAAAAATCAAAGACTTCTTTTTCGGAAAAATTGTCCACGCAGGAATTTTTTCGGGAGCCCGAAAAGCGGCATTTTTTCTTCATGCACGGAGCGCATGCCGATTTCGAAGAGACGCTCGCATACTTTGAGCTGCCGTACGGAGCAGTTCTTGACGCGCTTGTTGCAAAAAACAACGAAATTATTTTGCATTTGCCGCATGCCCAAGCAACGTGAGCGGAACCCGAATCCGGCGTAACCAAAATGTCGGCATGCCCGAAGAGTTCAAACAAATCGGTAACGGAAGTTTTTCCGCAAAGATTGACGATTCCGGGGTTTTCGGGAAAAATTCGCGCGAAAACATCGGGGTTTACACCCGAATAGACTACGTTGCAATTTTTCTTTAAGGCAAAATCCGTAAGGTTTCGCCAAAAATCATCCGGAGCATGCTTTGCCCGCCAGGTGGTTTCGGGAGCGATTATAAGCGTTTTTTTCGAGCTGTCGCAAGCTTTTAAGAGGTCATTAATTTTTGTAACGGTTTCGAGCGGAACGGGAGGCAAAACAAACTCCGGCAAAGGATTTTTTGCGCCGAAATACCGCGCGACATCAAGGTTTCGCTCGACGACATGCCTGTTTATATCAAATTGTTTTGTACCGGTTTTAATAATTTCGTTTGCAAAAAGACCCGAAAATTCGCGACCTCCGTCGAGGGCAACTTTTCTTTTCGCACCGCTCAAAAACATTATCGACGCACTTTTGAACAATTGTTGCATATCGATTGCGATATCGTACTTTTCGGCACGAATTTTTTTGATTAAAGCGAAAAATTCCTCATAAAATCCCGGCTTTCCTTTTTTTCGGATAATATACAAATTATCGACCAAAGGGTTATTTATCAAAGGATACGAAGCTTTTTCCTCAACAATCCAATCAATTCGTGAATTGCGAAAAACTTCCCGCAAAGCCTTTACCGCGGGAATTGTGTGAATCGTGTCCCCGAGCGCACTCAGGCGCACAATCAATATTTTTGTCGTTTTTTCGTCCATTTTTGAATATTTATCCGTATATTAATGCGTCATTTAATGTATATTATCACATTATAATCTTTTTGGTTGAAGAAATTAACAAAACATCTGATATCATGGAAACATAAACGTCATGATTTTTCGACGAAGAAAGCACCATGTCGCATAAGCAGGAATAAGGAATGAACAGAAAACTTTACGAACAAACAAAAAGTGCCGTAAATTTATGTAAAGTCAGGCTCGAAAATTTAAGAGAGAAAACGGAATCCTCGATTGAAGCAAACGTTATTTACAACAGAATTTTGATAGAAAAAGCCGTTTTGGAAGACGGTCTCAAACCAAAACCCTCCAAAATAACGGAAAAACTTCGCAAAATTTTCACTCCCGAAAAAGACAGGTTGATTTGCGACTGGTTTAAAAATTAAAAAACTTTTCTTATCTTTTTGTTTGAGATAAAATTTTTGTGTCAAACAAGGAGATATTATGAACGAAATAATATACAAAAGCGCGAGCGAACAACACGACGCGATTATATCCGGAAAAATCAAAGCCGTCGAACTTTTGGACGCGGTTTACGAAAACATAAAATCCTGCGATAATTCAATCGGAGCCTTCAATTCGCTCACCGAAGACGAAGCTTACGAATGCGCGAAAACAGTAGACGAGAAAGTTTCAAAAGGCGAAACTTTGCCGCCTCTTGCGGGGGTACCTCTTGCCCTGAAAGACAACATCAATCTCAAGGGCTTTAAAACAACGGCGTCAAGCAAAATTCTCGAAAATTTCGTTTCTCCTTACGACGCAACCGTTTCAAAAAAACTTAAAGCCGAATTAATTCCGATAGTCGGGAAAACAAACCTCGACGAGTTTGCAATGGGCTCCAGTAACGAAAATTCGGCATTCAAAAAAGTTCACAACCCGTGGAACCTCGACAAAGTTCCCGGCGGAAGCTCGGGAGGCTCGGCAGCTGCCGTTGCGGCAGGGTTCTCGGCACTCGCTCTCGGCTCGGATACCGGCGGAAGTATCAGACTTCCCGCGTCTTTTTGCGGTATCGTAGGCATGAAACCCACCTACGGAAGGGTTTCCAGATACGGACTTATAGCGTTCGGCTCGTCTCTCGACCAAATCGGACCGTTTTCAAAAACCGTCGAAGATTCCGCCAAACTTCTTAACGTTATCTCCGGTTGCGACAAATCGGATTCGACGTCCCTCCCGGACAAAGTTCCCGACTTTTGCGCAACTTTAAACAACGACATCAAAGGCAAAAAAATCGGCGTTATTAAAGAACTCGCAAGCGAAGGTTTGAGCGAGGACGTTCAAAAAGCCCTCGACGCATCAATTGAAATTTACAAATCTCTCGGCGCGGAAATCAAAGAAATTTCATTGCCCCTTATTAAATACTCTATTGCGGTCTACTACGTCATCGCAACCGCGGAAGCAAGCTCGAACCTCGCCCGCTTTGACGGCGTAAGATACGGCTACAGAACCCCCAACCCCGAAAATCTTTTGGATATGTACAAAAAAACAAGAGCGGAAGGGTTCGGCGACGAAGTGAAAAGAAGAATTATGCTCGGAACTTACGCTTTAAGCTCCGGTTACTATGACGCTTACTACAAAAAAGCTCAACAACTCCGCAGACTTATCAAAAACGATTTCGACAAAGCGTTTGGTGATGTTGACGTTTTGATTTGCCCGACATGCCCGCAAACAGCATTCAACATCGGCGAAAAATCCGACGACCCGCTTGCAATGTACCTGACCGACATCGCAACAATTACCGCGAACCTCGCAGGGATCCCCGCAGTCAGCATACCCGTAAACGTCGACAAAGACGGCATGCCCGTCGGACTTCAAATTATCGCACCCGCGCTCGAAGAACAAAAAATGTTCAACTTTGCGCACAAAGCCGAAGAAGTTTTCGACTTCAACAACAAATTCGCGCCGAAACGACTTTGCGGAAAAAATTAATAAAACTTAATATTTGAAAAATAAAATTAAAGAAAAATACTTACCTGCCGATAAACAGAATGTAATAACTGTTACCGGAGGTAAGTATTTTATGACAACAATTGGACAAAGCGGAAGTTTAGGTTCGGATTGGAACATTCACAACAACCGGAGAATGGCCGCGGAAAAGCGATATAAGAACGATATCGACATGTACACTTACGGTACTATGGGCGGAATCGGCACCGACCAATTTTTGAAGAATTTGGCGGACGATATTTCCCTAAGCCCGAAAAATACCGACGGCGGAAACCTGTTGAAACTTTCGTGGGCAAACTCGTTGTATACGGAATCTTCGCCCGACGACAGAGTTTTTCTCGACACCGAAAGCGACGACGATACGGTTTTTGCAAACCTGAATATGTCAAAGTTTGACGGCACATACGAAATCATGGACGAGAAAAAATGGTCGGAAAACCTTAATTTCGACTGGTCGAAAGGTAAACCGTACGATATTTTCGACATAAACCTCAACACGGTAGACTTTTTCAACTACACGGGTAACGGGCTCGGAGACGGAGTTCAAAACAAAGTAACTGCGCAAATTCGAAACTCCGGTCAAAATTACACCAACGATAAATGGGGCTTCAACTCGGTTACATATCAGGAAATCGACAAATCTAAAATTCACCTCGATCCGACGGCGGATACAAGCGAAGACGATGCCGAAACACAACTTGCAAATCAATCGTGGTCGTACATCAAAGAGCATAAGGACCAATGGTTGACCCCGGCGATGAAGCAGGTTTTGAGCAATTACAAAGAAGGCACGCCCGAATACGAAAGCAGATTAATCACTTACGCACAAGAAGCTCTCGGAATTTAACGGGGGACTCCGAGAACAGCAACGGTTGCACTCTCGGCACGAAATTCGACACAACAAGAAAAGGCGGGGTTATCAAACTCCCGCTTTTTTGAAATAAATTCCCACAAAACTTTTGCCGCCCGCATAAACAACATCCGCGCAGAGCGACTTATACCGTACCCGAACTCGGGGACAAAGCTTTTCACCCCCGAGAACTAAAACCGGATTAATTTCGACAACTTACCGACAATTGCCTAAAAACCGACGGAAGAAACTTACAAAACACAGAAACATCTCAAAACCGCAAACCGACCGCAACCGCAACAAGTTCCGATTTTTTACATCGAAGCAAGAACTTTTTTAACGGCACGAAGAATTTTCAAAGTAACTTCTTCAATATATTCGGTAGTGGTAAGACCGTTTATGACGATATCGGCATGCTGCATCGTCGGACGAATGTAAACCTGAGCCGCGGTATTTACGTCTTCGAACTGCATATCCGCAGCAACGCCCGTTTTTCCGCGAACCGCCGCACGAGTATACCAACGTTGGCGAATAATACTGAACGGAGTAAAAACATATACTTTAACATCATGTACGTCAATAATGTCGGGGTTCAGAACGTACAAACCCTCATTAAGTACGATAAGCGACGCCTTTTTTTCGTTTTTGTTAAGCTCGCTTGCACAGGTCACAAAATTATATTCCGGAGATTTAATATTTTTCCCCTGCTTAAGTTCGAGCAAATGTTCTTTCATCAAATCCAAATTAACGGCTTTCGGGGTATCGAAAGAAAATCCGGTTGCGAAAAGATTTTCGTAGCTTCCGGCTTCTTCGAGTTCTTTGGACTTATCGTAATAGTAGTCGTCGCAGCAGACCGTAGTGAATAAATCTCGTTTACCTTCTTCGCACAAAGCTTTTGCGGCATTTTCGACCAGAGTGGTTTTCCCGGAAGCCGATTCGCCGGTAATCCCGATTAAATAAGTTTTAGCGGGATTATTTATAATTTTTGTAATCAGTGACAACAAAAACTTTTCGTTCACGGACAGAAACAAAGGCTGTTTTTGAGCCTGATCTTCAGTCAAAATTTTGTTCAACTCGTCAACTATTCCGAAAATAATTTTTGTATTCTTATTAATACTTACTTCACCGTTCATAATGACTACTCACATTCGCGACTTTTTTCTACATAATACTCCAAACAAAAAGTTTTTTCATTATTTTTTTCGGATAAATAAAAATTTTTAATATTTCTATACAAAAAGCCCGGATTTCTCCGAGCTTTAAAGTTTTTAAAACAGTCCGATTATCTGTTTTTGAAAGAATTCGCAAGAGAGTTTTTATAAGTATTCTCCCATTTTGTGTCGGCCTGTGCTATCGCATTTTTCTTATCGGCTTTGAATTTTTCAAACAACTCGTGTTTGGAAGAAGCCAACAGATCCGCTCCCGAAGAGGGATCAAGAACAGCTTCATAGAATGTATCTTCTTTGGTACCATTCTTGTATAAACCGTTGATGTAATTAACTTTTTTCGCTTGTTTTTCAAGGTTGTCAAAAAGCAAATCGGGACGCTGTTTTACGTATTGAACAAACGTTTTACCGTCAAGAGTTTTCTTTTGACCCGATTCATCGGTAACCGAAATTCCTTCGCGTTCAAACGTTTTAAGAACTCCTGTCTCGCTTGCATCATCAATTATCGACAATACACTTTCCGAAAACGTTTTGTTGTTCATCTTAAGAATTCGAGGTTCTTGCTTTATGCAATTCAAGAATTCCGCGGGGGAGATATTTTCGTATATCGCCAGACACGAATATTTCGAAAGTTCATTGTCTTTATCGACAAAAGCATTTTTTATCGGAACCGCAGACGCAAAAAGCGAAGGTACTTCAAAAGCCAGATCGAGGTGTTCGCTCGGAGTCAACAAATTCATCTTTTCAGACACCCAACCGTTTTGAGCAAAAAGATTGTTCACGAACGCGGAAAGCGAGTTTTTGCCCGACAAATTGTTCATAACGAAACCGGAATCGGCAACATACAAGAACGGGTATCTTGACGCCGCATCAAGCAATTTTTCTTTCAGATTTGAAATTTCGCCGAATTCGTCGGTAATATCCGAAACCATATCGTTAATTGAGTCTTCAACCTTTTCTTTACCTTCGGAGAGCAAAGCGGGGAACTTAGCTAAATTTTCGAGCAACGTTACTTCGACGGTTTCGGAATCTTTGGAAGGAGTCGATTCTTTGAGGTAATCAAGAAGTTCGTTGTAATTTTGAGCAAACCTTTCGGGTTTTTTGAAAAGCTTCTTAACGCCGTTATTCAAATAAACCAATCCTGTCAGCTTTTGGTTAACCTTGCTCAAATCCTCTTTCGAAGTCAACATCAACGAAAGAGCGCCGGAATACAAATTTCGTTTCAATTCTTTCTCCGCGGGAGACGCAAAAATCAAACCGTTCAACAAAAGTTCGGAAACATTATCGACGGAAGCTTTTTCCTCGGCGGAAAGATTATTGTAAACGTCAAGAGCCTTAAGCAATTTTTGTTCTTTTGCAACTGTCGTCTTTGATTTTTCGGTTTTTGCCGAAGACTCGGTGTTTTGAACGCCGTCCGTTGTCGTTACCGAAGGCGCTTCGGTTGTTTGATGCGCATCGACTTTACCTGCTTCGAGCTCGACATTTTGAACCTGCGGTTTTTCGGTATTTTGAACTTCAACCGATTGTTTCGGTTCGTCACCTGCAACCGTACGGGGCTCGGGAGCCTTTGTTTGAATGCCGTCAGTTGTTATTACCGAAGATATTTCGGTTGTTTGAGATTGTTCTGTTTTAGTCATACTTCCGGACACAATGTCGGACGGTTTATAACTTACACGCGGGCTAACAACTCTGAGAATGCCGCCGGATTGAGAAGATTTTTTCTTATTTTCGGGAATGAGATCATAGACAAACCTGTTCCATGATTGCGACTGTTTATCCGTTTGCGGTTTTACCGAGGACTGACCGTGAATAAAATACACCCCATTCGATTTGTTATCCGTTCTTTCGATAACATCGATTTTGGGTTTTTCAACCTTACCGGTTTCGGGTTCTTCGTTTTGAACCTGCGTTTTTTCGGTATTTCGAACTTCAACCGACTGTTTCGGTTCATCACCCGCAACCGTAAGAGAGTCGTAGGTTTGAGTCCGTTCGACTATCGGAGTTGTTACCGAAGGAGCTTCGGTCAATCGAGGTTGTCTCGATTCGAATTCTTTTGTCGAATCGTTCGAGGTTGTTCCCGAACCTTCTGCGTTATTTGTCCTTTTAACGAAAGGTTTGTTTTTAAGCCCGAAAAATTCGTCCTGTAACGCTTTATCGACAGGAATCCCTTCGGAGTCCGCTCGTACACTCAACGATTCGACATCGGATTTAAGAACATAATCCGCAATGAAATCAGCAACTACGAAAGGATGTACTCTTACCACTCTTGCCAAATGTTCGGTAAATCTTGCCGCAAAAAGGTTAAAATCAATCTTATCGGAACCGGAATTCAAATTATGCATATAATCGGAAACACTTGTTACCGGGTCATCGTTTTCTTTCAAATCTTTATCGGTTAAACGACCCACCTCTAAAACCAATTTCATCAAAGTATGACCGCTTAACCCGGTTACTTTTTGGGTAATCGAAAGCATGCCGTCAGCATACTCTTCGGGAGTAATTTCGGGATAGTTGACCAAACTTGATTTACTTTCGGGAATATAAGCAAGACCGAAAAGCGACTTGATAAATCCGATTGTCCTGTTATCAACAGAAATATTATTATTAACCGAAACTTTCGTCTCTGATTTCGGCACAATCCGAACTCTAGGCTTGTTCACCGAAATATCGGGAGCTTTATCGACAGAAATATTATCATCAACCGAAACTTTCGTCTCGGATTTCGGAACAATCCGAACTCTCGGCTTATTCACCGAAATATCGGAAGCTTTATCGGCTGTTTTACCTGCATCGTTCGAGGGAGTTTTCTGTGCATATTCCTTTTCGGATTCTTTTACCCGAGTATTTGAAGTACCGCTCACGCCCGTTCTTGCAGAAGTTTTGTCGGAAACTTTTTCGGACGTTTCGGAATCCATATTTTTCAATCTTTCATCCGCAGAAGTTTTTGAATATTCCGCAACACGGTTTGCGCCGCGAGATGCGCTATTGCTCTCAACTTCGGTATCGGCGGTCGCACAATCATTAGTTTTTACTAATATCGGAGCATTCGCATTTTTTACAGCAGAACCTTTATAAAGAGGAAGTATTGTATTGCTCGGTTTCGTACCTGTCAGATACCCGGGATCATTGGTTTCCAAGAATTTTTTATCATACTCGTCGAGCTCGGGTCTGGGAACATAAAATTTTTCCGCACTAACTTTTTCAAGTCCGGAAATGGCGTTTTGGGCAGTATTAAAGACTTCGTCCGCAGCAGACCTTATCTCCATACTTTTATTTGTAAGATATTCACAAAAGTTTTCGGGTTTATACAAAGACATTTCATATTCAGAATAAAGCATTTTGTTTAAATCAAAACCGGCATTATCGGTTGACGAAATATAGCCGAAAACGTTATCCGAAAGTTCCCGGGGAGTTTGCTTCAATGCATCGGCCACGGCAGCAGTTACAAGTTGAGCAGTCTCTTCGAGAGTATATCCCGCTTGTTTAAAAGGTTCAAGCATAACATCAAATACAGGAGTATTTTCGGGCAATGAAAAAGCTTTTTTTATTTCAAGTCGATTAAGCCCTATATAGCCTAATTTAACGTCAGTATC
Organism: uncultured Candidatus Melainabacteria bacterium; assembly: GCA_934718085.1. Lineage (GTDB taxonomy): Bacteria > Cyanobacteriota > Vampirovibrionia > Gastranaerophilales > Gastranaerophilaceae > CAKUZL01. The sequence continues at coordinate 55,017 of CAKUZL010000006.1, read as the reverse complement.
GGAAGAAACCCGTTTCCCCGAATTTAAGTCAATTGATAATTCTTGGATTTTGGAAACGGCAGGTGATTCGTTACGCAGCGGAGTAGCAGCAAACACGTCAGACAAAACAATGCCCGCTCTAAACCCCGACCCCGCAAAATTTTGCGCGAGATATCCGAATAATCCCGCCATATAATCCTTCTCGGAAATACCTTTTTCTTTCGAAGATACCGAAACATTTTCGGGAAGGACAACCGGATAAGCCCCCAAATCACGAGCCCCGTAAGCTATATGGGATTCCAATTTTTGACCGACAGTGCCACCTCTTCTTCTGTGTTTTTTATCATTTTTAGAGACTCCTGCATAAAATTTTTGCAAAATCTCATTTGCAAACGTAAGTTTAAATTTACGGTCGTTAACACTATTTATTATTTTTACATCCGATGCATATTCTCGGAACAAGTTCGCATCAGGGAAAGGTTTATCATGTATACAGCCTTTTGCATCCGTTACAAATACATCATTGCAATGAGGAGTCAAACCGTCCTTTGCAAGGTCTTTAACGTAATTTTGAACATTTTCCGTCAATCTTCTCGGAGTCAGCAACATTGCTTCCGCCATAAATTTCGTAAACAATTTTGCGGTTTCTTCATTGCTGAATCCCGCTTTGTTAAAAAGTACGAGCAATCTTTCGTAATGCTTTTGATATTCAGGTACAATATTGGATGCTCCAAGATTTGTCGAAAAGTTAGAAACATATTTTTGTACGGTTTCATCATTAGAGTCACGTCCTTCTTCATCAGGGCTCATTAAGGCATGCTCTTGCAATATTTTTAATTTTTTTAAAAGTTGTTCATCCTTGACTTTTTCTTTGTCAAGTTCGATTCCCGCAAAAATACCCGTTACCAACGCCCCGATAAAAAGACCCGAAACACCTGCGGCATTTTTGGCATAAGCAAACAACCCTCTTATATATGTCGGAATATCGATGTCTATTTTTACTCCTTTTCCCGTAAAATCGGAAACCCGTCCGCACAGTTTGCCAAACCTGTTTGTAACTGCATGCAAAGGGAAATGGCTTACATTTTCGGTAACTCTGGAAACCGGAGTTCTTGATTTTAACGCAGCTTCCGTCACCCTGGCACCGAACGATATTTTATTTTGCACGCCCTGCATGCTCATGGCATTCAAAATATCCGACGGATTTGAAGCCTTCATGCTTATCGGATCGGACATCATACCCTTATTTTTTTCGACTTGACCGTTCATTTTCGGCATTTGTACATTCGAAAAAGAATTCACGTTTCTTATCATTATCCATACCCCACTTATTATATTTCGTACATCAATTAAACTCCAAAAATATTTTTTTTTAACATAAAAGCCCAAAATATTAAAATTTTGTTACAAATTATTCACTCGATAAAAAAGCCCGGATTTCTCCGAGCTTTTTCGGGTTTAAAATATCGATTACAACATATTCGCATTCCGCACCGCTTCGTCCAAACTGTTGAAGAAACGACCTTGATGAGATTCCATATTGTAAACAAATGATCTGAAATAGTCACGCAATGAATTTAATGCGCTGTCGTTCGCCATCTTTGTTCCGAGAACGGAATTGCAAAGACCTTTTCCCTTTGCCAAACTGCCTAAATCCGACGCATTTGCCGTCAGAAAAGCCAAAGCGCGTCGTTCTGATTTTGACAGCTTTCTTCCGCCGAGCGACTTATACATATCGTATAAAAGTTCATCGTTTTCAACTGTTTCGGTGAGTCTCGAATCGCTCATTTCAAGAAGTTTTTCGTCTCTGACTCTGTTTGCCATCGGAGACAAAGTTCTTGCCGCAAATTTTTCTGCCGAAACTTTTTCGCGATAAGCAGCCGAATTCAAGTAATCATTCAAGTTTTGGGGAGTCTCCGTTTTCGCGGGAGTCGACAGTTTATACGAAAAAACTTTTTTGGGCATTTCGCGAACCGCCGTAGCAGGATATTTTTCGGCAAAATAGCTGTTCAAAATTTCGGAAGAAATATTTTCTTTGAGACGGGCCACAACCTTGTCCAATTCACTTGTAAGAGCATGTTCTCTGACTCCGCCGTCAAAGGTACCGAGATACTCACGCAATGCAGACAGTGCTCGATTATGTTTCTTTACGAAAGGAATAGGGGTGTAGAAATTTTCGGGATGTTGTTTTACAACCTCAACAGTTTCAAGTTCTTCCTTCTCCGGCTTACTTCCCCCCAAAGCCTTGAACAATCTTAACAAGTCGCTGTCCGATGCAACACGATCATACAATTCTTTGTCTGCTAACTCCGTAAGTTTTCCGTTACGGACTTTATTCGCCATAAGCGGGAAAGTCGTTTGATTAAAATCTTTCAAAAAATAAGAATCCATTACGGAAGGCTTTAAATTTGAAATCACACCCAACGAAAAATCATCAAGCTCTTTCGGAAATTCACGGTTAGCAGCAGCGGATTCATCTACAAAAGTTTCGAAATAATCCCTCATTGTGCCAAAAGCCGTTTTATTATCTTCAAACTTGTGAGTAAGTTTTTTTATACCTTGTTCATCTTGCTGAACAAAACTTCCGCCCATGACTTTAAACAACCCCGCCAACCGGTTGTCAGTCATGACCCTTTTATACAATTCCTCGTCGTTCAATTCCAACAGTTTTTCGTTACGAATTTTATCACCCATAGCAGACGCGGATCTTTCTTCAAAAGCTTTCGAAATTTCATCGACATAAGTTCTCAAGTATTCGCGCATTGTCGACATTGATTTATTGTGATTATCGACAAAAGAAATCGGTGTCGTAAAATTTTGAGGATTTTCGTTTACAGACTTTACCATATCCATTTGAGGTTTCGTCAAAAACCTTCCGCCTATTGCTTCATACAAATCCTTTAAAGATTCATCATCTTTGATGACTTTCAACAGTTTTTCGTCGTCCATTTCCAAAAGTTTTCGGTTGCGTATTTTAGCGGCAAACGACGAATTAAGTCTTTTAACCATACCGAACGATTCTAAACCCGAAATATACTTATTCAAAGGTTTTACAATCGCTTGGTTCAAATTTTTTCCGTTAAGCGCGCCGAAAGAAACTTTATTTTGCGCTCCCGCAAAATTCATTGCTTCCATCACGGCATCGGGATTTTTTTGAACTTCCGCTGATGTTATAATGTTCGACCCTTTTTGTGTGTTCTTCAAAAGAACACTATTTTTTACTTGCGTATTTGCAAGAGATGAAACTTGTGTAATCACTTTTCATACCCCTCTTAATAGTGTGTTACATCATTAAATCACTAAAAAAATATTTTTAAAGAACTATGAATCGATAATTTACAAAAATACATATTCTAAGAAAAAATCGACTGTTTTGCAACGCAATAATCAATCAACTCGGAAACTTTTGCCGAATATTCCTCTCTGTTTCGTACAGTTCGAATTCTGAAAAACGACTTTCTTACGCCTTTTTCAAAAATTTCTTTAAACAGGTTTTCAACCCTCGCAGTGAAGTTTTCTTCGACAAGTTTCAATTCTTCGGAATTCATCGTCAAAAAGTCCGCAACCGCAACTTTAAAGTCGTTTGCCCCGCCCAACTTTATAAGATTTTTTATTTCCTTTAACCCAGAAGTCAAATTTTTATAAATTTCCGCAAACTTACCGTTCTTTTCGGGCAATCTGCGGATCAAAAAGTCTGAAACTGTGTCATATCCTGTCTTTGCCAAAATTTTTCGTTTTTCCTCGGACAACATAAAATCCAAAAACATCACGTCTTTCGTATCAATCACGATTATATTGTATTTTTCCTTGTCATCGTACAACTTTGACAAACCCGCCGTGCAAAAATTCGAAAACGAACTGTACACGGAATTAAAATAATCAAGCACATTTTTCGGATTAAAACAGTCGCGACAACCTTCCAATCGAAACTCGAGAACCGTAACATCGGGCGAATTCACAGCCTCAATCCCCGTCCACAGCGGATAAGGCTTCGAAATATCTCCGTCGACCAAAAGCATGCCGTCATATTCAACAGGAACCATCAACCCCGGAAATCCCGCAGATATCCTGACTGCCTTGGCTACCTCAAATGTCGGCGTCGTCTCCTTCGAAAAAACAACCCGCTTATTCGTTTTCAAATCCGTCGCATAAATATATAAATTACTCTCCAAATCCGCAAACTTGACGGGAATATTGTTTTTTTCGGTATAAAAATCTTCGTAATAAGACCTTTCGATAATCTCGCGCACCCAGTTTTCGAAAATATCCCCCTTACTTATCGCAAAATCAGGCGCCGCAACCGAAAAATTCACATCCTTAAACATAAAAGCGTTAAAATCGAAAAACAACTTATCGAATTCGGAAAAGTCTTTCATAACGGCACAAAACGCCGCAAACACCGCCCCGACTGACGAGCCCGCAAATCCCGCGGGTTCAATATTGAACTCCCGCAACGCCTTCACCGCACCGGTATACGCCATTCCTCTGACGGCTCCGCCGCCGAATGCCAAAAAATATCGCACTTTCGATTTCCTCGCATAAAAATCCCGCAATCGAAAAGACCGCGGGATTTTTTATCATCTTACTGTTGTTCGACGGATGCTTTTTCTTCGTCGGTTACGCCTTTGATTGTAAGGTTTACTCGACCTTTGTCGTCGATTTTTATAACCTTTACGATAACTTCGTCTCCGACATGAAGTTTGTCTTCAACCGTTGCAATTCTTTCTTTGCAAATTTGAGAAATATGAACCATTCCGTCTTTGCCGGGAGCAAGCTCGACAAAAGCGCCGATGGGGATAATTCGTACGACTTTACCCTTTTTAATCATGCCTTCGGCAGGTTTGAAAGTCGCTTGATTTATCATATCCATCGCGATTTTTGCGCCTTCTCCGTTCGAAGAAGTTATGGTTACGACTCCGGAATCGTTGATATCGATTTCGGCACCCGACGCTTCGATTATGCTTCTGATATTCTTTCCGCCGGGTCCGATTACCGTTCCGATATCATCGGTTGCAATCGTCATCGTAAATATTCTCGGTGCGAAAGGTGAAAGCTCTTTCTTAGGTTCGGTAATTACTTTGCGCATTTCGCCGAGAATGTGCAATCTGCCTTCTTTTGCCTGACACAACGCTCTTCTCAACGTTTCGTTGGATATGCCTTTAATCTTCATATCCATTTGCAACGCGGTAATTCCCGTATCGTTGCCGGTAACTTTGAAATCCATGTCGCCGAGGAAATCCTCGATTCCCTGTATATCCGTTAACACGACATCGTTTTCGCCTTCTTTGATAAGTCCCATTGCAACTCCGCCTATCATGCACTTTACGGGGACTCCCGCATCCATAAGTGCCATAGAGCTTCCGCAAGTCGAACCCATTGACGTTGAACCGTTAGATTCCAATACATCCGAGGTTACTCTTATAACATAACCGAATTCTTCCTGAGAAGGAAGTGCCGGGATGTTTGCCCGTTCGGCTAAATTTCCGTGTCCTACTTCTCTTCTTCCGGGTCCTCTCAAAGGTTTAACTTCACCTACCGAAAATCCGGGGAAAATGTATTTATGCATATAACGTTTTTCGGTTTGAGGATCGACACAATCGAGTTCTTGCGCCATTCCCGGACCTGCCAGCGTTACGCACGACAAAATTTGAGTTTGTCCTCTCGTAAACACCGCGGAACCGTGAGCGCGAGGCAAAATCCCTGTTTCGCACCATATCGGACGAACTTCGGTAACCTTTCTGCCGTCGGCTCTTACGCCTTCGTTTACAATCATCGCTCTCATTATTTTCTTTTCGAGATACTTGAATTCTTCCGCAACGAAGTCGACCCCGGATTCGGTCATCATGACTTTAATCGGATCGTCGTCGGGCAAAGAATCGAAGTGCTCTCTGATTTTGGTTTTTGTTTCGTCAAGCTTTTGTTTTCTGTATTCTCTGTCGAAATTGTGATATGCGTCGAATACCGCATCATAAGCGTTTTCTTTGATATATTCGGCAATTGCGGTCGTATCGTAAGGATTTTTGAATTCCGTGCGTTCGACGCCGCATTCTTTTGAAAATGCAAGTTGCATATCGCATTGTTTGGTTATTTCGACTTGAGCAAACTCGACCGCAGCCATAATGTCGTCTTCGGTTACAAACTTGCAGCCCGCTTCAACCATAATAACGGATTCTTTCGTACCCGCAACGACTATATCGAGGTCGGAAGACGCAGCCTGTTCGTAAGTCGGGTTTGCGACGAGATTTCCGTCCACTCTGCTGACTCTTACCGCGCCGACGGGGCCTTCGAAAGGAGCACCCGAAAGCATTAACGCAGTCGATGCCGCCAAAATTGTCAAAGTATCGGGTTGATTTTCTCTGTCGGAGCTGAAAAGTTGCGCCACGATTTGGATATCATTTCTGTATCCTTTGGGGAACAAAGGTCTTATCGGTCTGTCAATCAATCTCGATATCAAAATTGCTTTATCCGAAGCTTTTCCTTCGCTTCTGTTATATCCGCCGGGAATTCTTCCGATGGCGGACATTCTTTCTTCATAGTCTATAAGGAGCGGGAAAAAGTCAATCCCAACGCGAGGTTCGGGGCTTACGACCGCGTGTACGAACAACATCGTACCGCCGCATTTAATCGTCACGGAAGAAGTCGCGGATTTTGCGTACTTACCCGTTTCGATTTCGACTTTTTTTCCGCCGATTTCGATTTCGGTTCTTTTAACTTCGTTAATCATTTCGTCTTCTTTCTTATTTTTTCACTTCTGTTGTACGGCTCAATTATACAACAAACACAAAAAAAGCAAACTTTTTGAAAAATTTTTATTTTTTTTGTTGATAATTTACAAAAATTTACAATATAGCCCGCTCGGGGAATACACACAATCAAAACAATTCTGTATAGTTGGGTTACACAGGAGGACAAGTGTTATGAACAGTGTTTCAACCAAAGAAATTAAAGTTTTCATCGTCGAAGACTACAAACTGACCAGAATCGGTCTGAGAGCTACTCTCAACAAATTCGAGGGTATTCGAGTTATCGGGGAAGCCGAGGACGCGGAAAGTGCGCTCGAAAAAATCAAGGACGAACGTCCCGACGTCGTGCTTATGGACTTGGGGCTTCCGGGCATGAACGGATTTGAAGCCACGCAAAAGGCTCGCGCGCTTTATCCCGATATCCACGTCGTAATTCTGACGTCACACGAAAGAGGCGAAGAAGTTCTAGCCGCGCTGGGTTCGGGCGCATGCTCGTATTGCCTTAAAGACATCGAACCGCCCGTTCTTGCGGAAGTTATCAAGTACGCTTCGGAAGGCACATGCTGGATTGACGCCGATGTCGCGAAAGGTGCACTTTCGATGTTCCCGAAACCCGACAATCTGCTGTTTTTCCCTCGTTCGGGAAGCCGCGAAATAAAGGCTCAGCTCACGGACAGAGAAGCCGAAGTTTTAAGACTTTTGGTTCAGGGCAAAAGCAACACGGAAATCGCCGAAGACCTTATCGTCAGCGTTCACACGGCAAAAGCTCACGTTTGCAGCATTTTGCAAAAACTTTGCGTTGACGATAGGGTTCAAGCAGCCGTAAAAGCGGTAAAAGAAAACATTATCTGAACAAATTTCCGGGGCATTCCGATTATGCTTTTTCGAGAGAGATTTCAACCGAAATCTCTCTTTTTTGCCCCCTAAAAACAAGTCGACAAAAATCGTTTTGTAAATAAAAATAAATTTTTGTAAAGAAATCTGTAAAGTTTTTTGAATTTTTGTTACAAAGAATCGCAATTATCGTTTAGCGGACAAGAATGCTTGTGAAATCCCGAAGGTTCGATTTGAACCGTAGAATGATCGATGTCGTATTTTTCTTTCAACAAGTCCGAAACAGCCGCCAATATTGAATCATACGAACCGCCGTCTGTCGAAAGATGAGCACTCAGCGCAATCGTATCCGAACCGAGACTCCAAATATGAAGGTCATGTACATCAGAAACGCCCGGTATATTTTTTAAATCATTATTCACGGCAACGACATCGATATTTTCGGGTACAAATTCCATCAAAACTTTAAGCGCCGAACCGATAATTCTGAAAGAACCGTTCAAAATCAAAATCGCGATAACGGCACTTATTACAGGGTCGGCAACGTACCATTGTTTCCACATAATTAACGCCCCCGCGGCAACCGCTCCGACGGAACCGAGCAAATCTCCGAGAACATGAAAAAATGCGCCTTTAATATTCAGATTTTCTTTGCTTCCGTGGTGCAAAATCATCGCACCCGCAATATTCACAAGCAACCCGCCGAAAGCGACTATCATCATGATTTCGGCGTTTATATGTTGAACCGAGTGAAATCTTGTCCATGCTTCGCGCAAAATTTCGACGGCAATCAAAATAAGCGTGATACCGTTAATCAGAGCTGCGAAAATTTCAGCCCTGCAATATCCGTAGGTTTTATTTCCGGAAGTTTTTTTTGACGCAAGCCAAAACGCGAAAAACGACAATGCAAGAGCCGCGACGTCACCGAGCATGTGCCCCGCGTCCGCTGTCAAAGCAAGGCTTCCCGTAAACCAACCGCCTATAAATTCGGCAATCATATAACCTGCCGTTATGAACATCACCCAAAGCAAACTTTTTTTGTTTTCGTTTGCGTGAGAGTGGTTGTGACTGTGGTGATAATGCGAACAATTATAGCTGTGAGCGCAATGATGATGATAGTGTTCGGACATATAAAAATCCTTTCTTAAAACTTTGCTTCGATAGACAATATACATTTAACCGCGTTTAAAAACAAGTAAAAATTAAGAAATATGACCTTTTTAAAGCCGGGAAAAACTCGGAAAGAATAAAACATTTTTGTGTTATATTTTCTGATATGAAAGTTTCGTTGAAAGATATTTACATGGAATTTTTTTGGCTCGGAGTTCAGCTTTTGGGCGGCGGATACGTAATTGTGCCGTTGATAAAGCAAAGTATTATCGACAAAAGACACTGGATAACCGACGAAGAGCTCGTAAATTATTATGCTTTGGGGCAAAGTATCCCGGGAATTATCGCGGCAAACGTTTCGGCATTTGTGGGATACAAACTGAGAAACAAAAGAGGCGCATGCGTAGCACTTTTAGGGATTATAACCTCACCGATTATAGCGATTTTAATCGTAGCGACGATAATGGACTTTTTATTGAAAATTTCTTTTATACAAAGTATTTTTTGGGGTGTCGGAATTTCGGTAATAATCCTGGTTTACCTGACCATAAAAGAAATGTGGAACAACAGTCTGACGGATTTTGTAACTTGGATAATTTTCCTCGGATGTTTTGTTTCGTCGTTTTTCTTTAATTTTTCACCGATATTGGCGATTATTTGCTCGGTCGCAGTCGGAGTCGCTTACAAAGTTATTTCGGAAGGACGTTCGAAATGATGACGATTTTAAGGCTTATGACGGAATTTTTTAAAATCGGAGTTTTTTCGGTCGGCGGCGGATACGCGACTATTCCGTTTTTGTACCGACTTTCGTATGTATACGGATGGTATTCGACGGAACAATTGACAAACATGATTGCGATTTCGATGTTGACCCCCGGTCCTGTCGGCGCAAATATGGCAACATTTGCGGGATTTCAGACAACCGGAATCGCGGGCGGAATTTTGGCGACATTGTCTCTTATTTTTCCCTCGTTTTTATTTGTTTGCGCGATTGCGAAAGTCTTGAAAACGTTTCGGGATAATTTTTGGGTAAAATCGATTTTATATTCTTTAAAACCGGCGGGATGCGGGCTTCTTGCCGCCGTCGGAGCAGGTTTTATGCGAGATAACTTAACGAATATTCAGTCAATAATATTATTTCTGTTTATGTTTGCGGTTTCGTTCAAATTCGGGAAAAACGCGCTTTATTACATACTTTTCGGCGCAGCGGCGGGAATTATTCTACACTTTTGCGGAATACAAACAAACTGACACAACCTGCAACCTTCCCAGAAAAAGCATTCTGACGGAGAAAAATATTAATTCGCAAAATTATTTTATGTTTTACCGATAAAAACCGCATGAAAAGAAAGCGGAAGCAGCGTAAACAATTCTATCCGAAAGAAAATCTTTCGAATTTTTACGGCACCGGGCGGAAAACGCAAAAAATAAATAAAAACGGAAAAACTTGTATCATTAAGGCACCCGGGATTTTCTCGTCCACGTAAAAAAGCGGGTGACGAGACTCGAACTCGCGACATTTTGCTTGGGAAGCAAACATTCTACCACTGAATTACACCCGCATTTTTCAAAATTCAAGATAATGTTACCACAACCGGTTTTATTTGTTAATTTTTTAAAAATTCTTCACGAAATATTTCGTAACACCTTCCGACAAACTTTGAGCACGGACGTTCTTCGTAAAAAATTTCCGTACGTTTTGTCGGCACCGGCGGTTTTGCGCCTCGTTCTTCACCGAGCAGATCCGCACAAATTATCGAGCCGAATTCGGTTTCGAAGCGTTTGGCAAGCTTTTGAATTTTTTCATAAAGAGCTTGTTTTGAAATATCGTCGGAAGGGTCGGTATAGCCGTCTTTCAAGCCCGTCAAAAGAAACATCGCGCTGACGGCACCGCAAACTTCGCGCAATTTTCCCATGCCTCCGCCGAGCCCCGACGACAGTTTCAATCCGGTTTCAAAATCGATACCGAAATCTTCACAAACTGCGCAAAAAACCGATTGTGCACAGTTATATCCTTTTTTAAACAACAATTCCGCTTTATTTTTGTCCATGAAAACCTCTTTTTTGTAACAATTATAACAAAATTTGCACGATTTTGAAAAATTTTGTAAATTGAAAAAGTGATGTATCAAGGATGGTAAAAATGAGTAACGAAAATATTTACACACCCGCCGAAGAATTTGCAAACGCTTTCAGTCACGCGACGGGAGCACTTTTTGCAATTTATGCGATAGTCATGCTTGCGGTAAAATCGAGCAATGCCATAGAAGCTTCCACGACGGCGATTTTCGGAGCAACAATGCTGATTGCGTTTCAATCTTCCATGTTATACCATTCGATGACAAACGAAACCGCAAAGCGTGTTTTCAGGGTTATTGACCATTCCGCGATATACCTTCTGATTGCGGGAACTTACACTCCGCTGTTGTTATTGGTTGTACCGTTTCCGACATCGGTCGCATTGCTTGCAATGATTTGGTATTTGGCAATTTCCGGAATTATTTTTTCCTGCACCACCACAAAGTCAAAATACCTTTCGGCGGGGCTTTACCTGCTTATGAGTTGGCTTTCGGTCTTTTTGTTTTACAATATCGCGACAAAAGGTTCGTGGCTCGCACTCGGGTATTTTCTCGCAGGCGGAATTTTGTACTCGGGAGGTTGCGTATTTTACCTGACCAAAAAGCCGTTCAGACACTTTTTGTGGCACCTTTGCGTCCTGGGAGGAGCGGTCATGCACTATCTTGCAATTTCACAACTTCTTTAGTATTACAAAATCGCAACAATTCTTATCATTTCCGAAAAACAAAGCTTACAAAGGTTTTTGAGCAACTCCCCGAAAAGCTTGCTTTACAAAACATTGACACGACAATCGTGTTTGAACGACAATTGACTAAAACGGAGGAAGGGAAAAAGGTTATGATGAAAAATTCGACTTTGAGCAGAGCCAATATATCTCGGGAAAATATTGCGGTGCTTGAAAAATTATACTCCGAATCCGAAGCAAAAATGCCGAAATATCAAAAATATCCCGAAAACCCCAATAAAGCGGAAATCGACATGCTTTGGCAAAATCTTAAGGTTTCGCACAAAGAGCACAAATCGCCGGGATTGTTTATCGTCACAGGATTTATCGTCGGGCTGGTCGGGATGTTCTTTCTTTCGACGATTTTCAGCCTTGCGTCGAGCACGGAACCGCACAAAACCGAAACCGCAGCAAAGGAACATAAAATCGTCAAAAAACAAAATGCCGGATTTTTTAAATCGTTTGATTTTTCGAAAGCCGCTAAAAAAAGCGTTGCCGACGAAGAATTATTGACCGCGACGGTTACGGTCAACGAAAAATACAGCGTCCGCGCGGGAGATTCGCTCGAGGCGATTTCTCTTAAATATTACGGCAGAGTATCGCCGGAAAATATTTCAAAAATTCAAAAAGCAAACAATTTAAAAAGTCCTCACGCAATCAAAATAGGACAGGAACTCGTAATTCCGATGGACTAAACCTTTCCGACGACCCGGTCGCAGACGACCTTGTTTTTACATTAAGATAATCGGAGTAAAAAAACGGAAAACAAGGAAACCGGCGACAAATGCTTCGCATGAACATACAAGAAAGATAAAAAGCTCTCTTCGAAGAGCTTTTGTGTTTTGTAAAATTCTAAAAGAAAAGGACCGGCAGACGACGAGCAGCGGGCTAACGGGCATGAAAGCGGAATGACGGGCAGGCGGTTGACGAAAAAGTTTTGTGAAAAATTTTTAACACAGCGGGCAGAAAAATTGCAGGAGCCGGGGCAACCGCAACATACAAGATAAAATAATACAACATGATAAAAAGCCCTCTTGCGGAGGGCTTTTTTGTTTTGTTGAGTCTTACGATCTCGGGGGAAAAACGCGATTACCCGGAAAACACGAATTATCATTCTTCAAGAGTGAATTTTATCGTCACTTTGGTTCCTTTCGGAATGACGGCGTCTTTTTCGTATGTTTTGCCTGACGCGTCGGTAATTTCCCATTTGCCTTCGGGCGGTTTACCGGGCTTTCCTCCCGGCGGAGGTGCCACCGGTTTGTCTCCGGGCGGAGATCCTTCGGGAGGCTTTTCTCCCTGCGGTCTCGGTCCTTGAGGTCTGTCACCCGCTTTAGCTCTCAACTTGTTGAAAAGTTCTTCCGCTGTGGTTTTGCCGTCCCCTGTTACGGTCGCCGTCGATTCTTTGTTAAAGCTTCTCGTGACCGTTTTTGAGGAACTTGAAGAGACTTGCGCTTCCCGGGTTCCTGAGGATTTTGTAGCCGAATTTTCGGTATTGCCTGCAACTTTTACCGTTGCGTTTTGGGCAGAAACCTCCGACTTTGCCTTTTGTGCGCTGACATCAGGTTTTGCGGCTTCGTCTTTTTTGGCATCGGTTTTTGTTTCGGATTTGTTTTCGGCGGGATAAACGTCGATATCTCTGGAAAACGTCTTTTTATCGCCGGAAACGGTCGTCGTCACAACCATTTTTTCGCCGGTCAATTTGTTCGTAAATTCTTGTTGATAAACCTTTTCTCCGTCTTTCGATTTGCCTTTCGGCGAAGTCAATTTGCCCAAAGTCCAATCTTTTTCGGGTTTCGGTACAAATTTTTCGCTCAATTTCGAAGCGTCTTCGTTATCGACAACCGCATTCTTTCCGTACTTTTCGCGAACGGCTTCATTTCTCGAGTCTTTTACCGAATCAAGAGCTTTGGAAAGCTCCGTTTTGCTTTTTTCGAGCTCGGGCAGGGATTTTTCGAGTTTTGAAGTATCCAAAACGTTTTCGGTCGTTTCCGTTTTTTGAGCGGTTTTCGCCGTTTCCGTTTTGGCATCGGCGGATTTTGAATCTTCCGTTTTTGGCGTTGAGCCTTTGTTTACAACACCTGCAGCATCTTTTGCATCGTTAAACGCACTGATTTTTGCATCCAAATCCTTCAAAAGATTTTTTGCTTCGGTATAATCGGAGGCAATATTTGTACCGGTAGCACCTTTTTCGGCGTTTTGTTTTATCGAATTCAGCTTATCGGTAACTTTTTTCGCATCTTCGTTCAAAGTTCCGACGTCGCTCATTTCGTCAACGCTCTTTTGCATAGCTTCTTTCAACTCTTTTTGCTTGTCTTTAAGCTCTTTTTCCTGTTCTTTCAGCTTATCGAGCTCTTCCTGAGCCTCTTTGAGCTTAGCTTTTGCCGATTCGTAATTTTGTTTGCAACGCTCGACGTTATTCGATTTTTCATCCGATTTCGAAACATTCGGATTTTCGGGCTTACTTTGTGCCGCCTCGAGCTCTTTTTGGGTATCGGCAACACCTTTTTCAAACCGCGCGACTTTCTTTTCCGTAGTTTTGATTTCGGACTGAACGTCCTTCAAGTCGCTTTCGACTTTTGCGTACTCATCCGCGTCCTTTTTCAACGAAGTATCTTTTTTGTCGTCTTTAGAATCCGTTTTATCTGCAGCTTTCGTTCCGTCGGCGTTCGAAGTTCCCGCGGGCTTGTTCGCGGCAAGTTTTTCTTCCGCCAATCCGACTTGATAAGCAAGCAAACCGTTCTTTGCGATTGCGTTGTTTTTTATTTTACTTTCCAACGATTTAACTTCCCAATCGTTTAAAACGCCGTCGTTATTCCAATCCGACTTTTGAACGACATCCATCGCCATAAACATCAAATCGTCTTTACTTGCGGTACTTCCTTTACCGGCAAGCATATTCGCCATCGACTCCGCGACATCCTTGGTGCTGTAACCTTCGGAACCGGAATTAAACACCGACCCGCTCTTAGATTTGCTTTCCTCTGATTTTTCGCTTTTATCGGTTTTCTCGGATTTTGCGGACTCAGCTTGAGTTTTTTGCAACCCCTGCAACATCTTCTTTAAGTCTTCCGATTTTAAATTTAAGAATGAATCGCCGATTCCCATATTCAGCACCTCTCACTTATTTACCGTACATATTCATGTTTTCGACGGCATGCCGAAATTCTTTAGAAATTTTAGAAAAAATATGAAGTTTTGTAAACACAAAACATAAAAAAAGGCAATTTTTACCTCTTCACCGACTTTGTATATACAGAGATGAAGAGGTAAAATGTATGATATTAAGAATATTTAATTTATTTGTAATCGGACAAAAAAGGTTTTCGCCTTCGTCGCTTTTGGAGCTTTAAACCTGATTATTTTATCAATGCCTGAACCGCTTTGAAACAAGGATTTTTGGAAGATTTAAGCCACAAGAACAATATCGATTCGGTGTTTAGAACTTTGACATCTTCGTGGCGCAAGAACTTGACCGCCGAGGTAAAATCCGTCAAATTACGCGAACCCGACGCGTTTTCGACAAAATAAACGTCAAAACCGTGTTCTTTCAAAGCAAGCGCAGTTTGCAAAACGCATATGTGAGCCTCTATTCCGCACAATATAACGGATTTTCGACCCGTTTGTTTTAAATATGAAACAAGCTCTTCATCTTCCAATGCCGAAAATGAAACCTTCTCAAAATACTTAGCGTCACTCGCCGAATTTTTCAAATCTTCGACCGTTGCACCGAGACCTTTCGGGTACTGTTCGGTAATTACCGTCGGAATTTCCAGCAGTTGCGCGCTTTTAGCCAAAATTTCGGCATTTTTTCCGCAACTTTTATCAAAAACCGCATTCAGCAATTTTTCCTGAATATCAATTATCAACAATAAAGAATTTTCTGCATTCAACATCGTATCAGTCCTGTTTTTCGATATCTTTACTGTTTTCAAGAACTGTATTCAATAATTTTTTCGAAGTTCTTATGTCCGCAATATTGTCGTTTCCGTTCAGACATCCGCCTTCACAGCACATAACCTCAACAAGGTTGCCTTCGGGGCATTTTCCGTCTTTGACGTATTTTTTGAGAAGTTTAATGCTGTCTTTATCGAGTCCGTTCACGACTACGGGACAAACTTCGCAATCAGCAACAAACTTGACGGCTTCCGCAACTCCGCCCGACACGGGGAAGTTACGACCCTGTTTTGACGGAACGTAATCGTCTTCATATTCTTCACAATCAAGAATTTCGATATCTCTTCCGACAAACAACGCTCCGAGTTCCTCGATACTCAAAACGTAATCTACGTCGGGATTACCTTGAATTTCGCGTTTTTTCGCGACGCACGGGCTTACGAAAATAACGGTGGTGTCGGGATGTTTTTCCTTTTCGATTTGAGCCGTATAATAAAGCGGCGTTTTGGTTTCCGAACGGTATTGAGCAAGTTCGGGAAGATGTTTTTTTATAAACTCGTTGTACCCGGCGCAGCAAGAGGTAGTCATAAAATCGGCACCCGCTTCGAGACGTTCTTTCAACTCGGCAGCCTCGTTTCTCGTAGTAACGTCCGCACCGTGGGCAACTTCGCGAACATGCGTAAATCCCGCCTTCAAAATCGCCGATTTTAACTGCCCCGGAGTCCCCGGGAACTGAGCCGCAACCGCGGGCGCAAATACAAGCGACGTTTCCTTTCCGCTCTTTATAAGCTTCAAAATGTCTATAAGCATACTTTTTTCATGAACAGCACCGAACGGACAATTGGAAACGCATTTTCCGCACGAAATACACTTATCGAAGTTTATGTACGCCGTTCCGTCTTCGTTTTTCTGAATTGCGTCGACGGGACAATTATCTTCGCAAGGCACCGCAACTTTTGCGATTGCTTTATACGGGCATGCCGCGATGCACATTTTGCAGGCTTTGCATTTCGTGGAATCGATAACCGATTTTCCGTTTACGATGCTTATTGCGCCGAATTTACAGGTCGACTTGCAAGGTCTTGCAACACATCCCTGGCACAAATCCGTTACATATATCCGCTTCGGAACGCAAGCTTTACAAGCTGCTCCGAGTACCGTCAACGGGTTTTCTTCGGGAGTTTGGCGTTCAACCGCTCTTTTTGCATATTCGGATAATGAAACTGTTTCGTCGTCGTCTTCAATGGCAAAACCGAGCCCCGCGATAACTCTGTCCTTTAAAATTGCCCGCTCCTTATAAATACAACATCTGTAAGGAACTTCGGCTCCTTTCGGACGCATGTCATAAGGTATCAATCTTGCATTTTTTTCAAAGTCTTCCGAAAAAAAGGCTTTTACCAGACGTACTAAAATTTCTTTTTTTAAATGTATCGATTTTGATGCGTTACTCATTTCTACCCAACTGTCTTTCCGTTTTCGTACAAAAAAATTCGCGGTCACATTCCCGCAAAAAATCGTTTTAAGCATGCAGGAACACAACACATTTTGATTTTATCATAAAAAACTTTTTATTTCAAAACATCGAACAAATTATCGGTCGAGAAATTTCGCAATCGGCAAAAGCCGTCGAATATAAATTTTTTCGTTAATTTTTCACTTCGTCTTTTATTATGAATTGCAAAAAATTGCCTATCAAATTTTCGTTCCAAACTTTGACCGGCTCCGGTACCTTCAACACGGTCGGAGCAAAATTCCAAATATATTTTATCCCCGAATTCACCAAAAATTGCGCACAATCCTCCGCCGCATCGCGAGGTACCGTCAATATCGCGATTTCGACATTCATCCGTTTCACAAACTCCGGCAACTGCGATATATGAAAAACATCCTTAGAATTTATCGACATTCCGATTTTCAACGGGTCATTATCAAACATTGCAACTATATCGAGTCCGTAATCCTTGAAATCGTCATACTTTACAAGTGCGGAACCCAAATTTCCCGCCCCTACGATAAAAGCGCTCTTTGTGTTTCTGAAGCCCAACACTTTTTCGATATCGGCTTTCAGGGACTTTACACCGTATCCGACTTTGCACTTCCCGGCGTTATTCAAAAGACTTATATCTTTTCTGACCTGGGAATTGTCTATTTTCAGCAATTCCGCAATCCGAGGGCTTGAAATAAATTCAAGCCCGGATTCGGAATATTCTCTTAATATGAAATGGTAAAGTGTCAGTCGTTTTACTATTTTCTCCGATAAGAGACTGCCCACGACCTATACCTTTCCGTAGTATGCATCCGTGAAGATTTGCTTAATTTCGCTCATCAACGGATATGCGGGGTTTGCACCCGTGCATTGGTCATCGAATGCCAATTCGACAAGTTCGTCCAATCTTTCGAAGAATTCTTTTTCGTCTACGCCGAAATCTTTTATCGATGCCGGGAGATTGATGTCATTCTTCAATTTGGTTATTGCATCGAGCAACAATTGAACTTTTTCGTCGTCGTTATTGCCGCCGAGGTTCAATTCGTCCGCAATTTGTCCGAATTTTTCTTTTGCGTTCGGGAACTTGTATTGCGGGAAGATGCATTGTTTCTTCGGTTTGTCGTTTGCGTTGAATTTGATGATTTGGTTAATCAACAATGCGTTAGCGACACCGTGAGGAATGTGATACATTGCACCGAGTTTGTGAGCCATCGAGTGGCACAATCCCAAGAACGAGTTAGCAAATGCCATACCTGCGATGGTTGCGGCATAGTGCATTTTTTCTCTTGCAATCGGATCTGCGGCACCGTTGTCGTAAGAACGTCTCAGATACTTGAATATCAACTTCGTAGCTTCAAGAGCGTTCGAGTTCGTGAAGTTGGTTGCCATTGCCGAAACGTAAGCTTCGATTGCGTGAACCAACGCGTCGATACCCGATGCGGAAGTCAAACCTTTGGGCATTCCGTCTACGAAGTTCGGGTCGATGATTGCCATGTTCGGAGTAAGAGCGTAGTCCGCAATTGCGTATTTTACGTGAGTTTCGTCATCCGTAATAATCGCGAACGGAGTAACTTCGCTACCCGTACCCGAGGTAGTCGGAATTGCAACCATTGTCGCTTTCTTACCGAGTTCGGGAATAGAACATATTCTCTTTCTGATATCCATAAATCTCATCGAAATATCTTCGAATACGGTTTCGGGTTGTTCGTACATCAACCAGATAATCTTAGCCGCGTCCATGGGCGATCCGCCGCCGAGCGCGATAATTACGTCGGGTTCGTAAGGTCTTACGATATCCAACGCCTGATTGATTGTCGACAACGTCGGATCGGGTTTTACGTCGAAGAAAATTTGATAATCGATGCCGACTTCGTCCAAAACGTTGGTAATGTTGGAAACAGCTCCCGAATTGAACAAAAATCTGTCGGTTACGATGAACGCTCTCTTCTTGCCCTTCAATTCGCGAAGTGCCAAGTCAGTTGCGCCTCTCTTGAAGTAAACTTTCGGCGGAACCTTAAACCAAAGCATGTTTTCTCTCCTTTCTGCAACGGTCTTGTAATTCAACAAGTGTTCTACACCAACATTTCCGCTGACTGCGTTTCCGCCCCACGATCCGCATCCGAGCGTCAACGAGGGTTCGAGCTTGAAGTTGTACAAATCTCCGATACCGCCTTGAGACGAAGGTGAATTTACAAGCAATCTGCAGGTGGGAAGTTTTTTAGCAAAATAATCGACTCTGTCTTGTACTCTTACATCCGTGTAAATAGCCGCAGAGTGACCCGCACCGCCGATTAATACCAAATCATGCGCTTTTTGTACCGCGTCTTCGAAATCTTTTGCCTTGTACATTGCCAAAATCGGCGACAATTTTTCGTGAGCGAACGGATTTTTTACGTCAACTTCGGTTTCTTCACCGATTAAAACTTTTGCATCTTCGGGAACTTTAATGCCTGCGAGTTCCGCAATAATGTGAGCGGGTTGTCCGACAATCTTCGGATTTACGGTTCCTTGTTCGGTCAAAATGATTTTAGCAACCTTTTCCGCTTCTTTTTCGCTGAGAATATATGCTCCGCGATATATAAATTCTTTTTTGACTTCTTCGTAAATGTCTTTTACAACCGTTACGGATTGTTCGGACGCACAAATCATACCGTTGTCAAACGTTTTCGACATCAATATCGAAGATACCGCCATTTTGATATCCGCGGTTTCGTCGATGATTGCGGGAACGTTTCCGGGTCCTACGCCCAATGCCGGTTTGCCCGAAGAATATGCCGCTTTGACCATGCCCGGTCCGCCTGTTGCCAAAATGCACGAAATATCGGGGTGGTGCAACAACGCGTTCGACAATTCCATCGAAGGTTGATCGATCCAACCGATCAAGTTTTCGGGAGCACCCGCTTTAACGGCAGCGTCCAAAACGAGTTTTGCCGCAGCGATGGTCGATGCTTTTGCTCTCGGGTGGGGTGAAAATACGATTGCGTTTCTGGTCTTAAGACATATCAAAGACTTGAAAATTGCGGTCGAAGTCGGGTTGGTCGTAGGAATAATCCCCGCCAATACACCCAAAGGTTCGGCAACGATTTTGATACCGTTGTTCTTGTCGGTTTTGATGATTCCGCAAGTCTTTGCTCCTTTGTGTTTGTTGTAAATATATTCGGAAGCAAAGTGGTTTTTTATGATTTTGTCTTCAACAATACCCATTCCGGTGTCGGCAACAGCCATTTTTGCAAGGGGTATACGAGCTTTGTCGGCAGCCGTAGCGGCAGCCTTAAAGATTTTATCCACTTGTTCCTGAGTATACGTCGCATATACTTCCTGAGCCTTCTTAACTCTTTCAATAAGAGCGTTCAAGGCTTCAACGCTGTCGACGGTTTCGACTTTAGCGTTTTTCTTTACGATTTTTTCTTTCGTGTCAGCCATTTAAGTTTTTCTCCTTTGTGAAATCGTGATAAATTTCCTCATTAAAGATGATATTCAAAAAAAAGCGTATTGTCAACACTATATATTTACATAAATTTACATGAGCATTCTCCTTTCGTATTCGTGAAATATTTCACTAATCATACATTTGTTGTAAAAATTTTCGTCAAAGCTCTTGAAGTTTTATCTTCAAAGATATAAAATTAACATATCGAATTGAGGCTCAAAATGTTTTCTCCCTCCGTTAAAAACAACCTTATCGACGTCCACGAAGACAATTTTCGCGAAGAAATTCTTCAATCCGACAAATTGACTCTCGTTTATTTCTGGACGCACTGGATAGACAAATGTTCCGATACTCTCAAAGTTCTGGACAGCCTGTCGCGATTTATGACAAAATCCGTCAAATTTACGGAGGTCAACCTGACGCTGCGGGATAAACTCGCCTCATATTTTCGCGTCGGTCAAAAACCGACCATTTTGTTCTTCAAAAACGGAAGGAAAATTTATTCGATGGACGACACGAGCAACCGTGCCGAAATCCGCAAAGCCATTAACTATTGCAAAAATCTTAAATTTGATTAAATTCTTGCACTTTGCAAAATTTATATGCTATCTTCTTATCGTAACAAACAGGAGGGTTTTATCATGTGGGAAAAAGACATGAACATTAATTCGGTTTCCGAAATCAGAACTCGCACGACGGTGTTCTTCGGTATCGGAGCCATTGAAAAAATCAACTTCATCGCGGAAAATTTTAAATCGCGCGGAATAGAAAAAGTTATAGTCATGTCCGGCAGAAACGCTTACAAAAAAACCGGAGCATGGGATGTCGTAGAAAAAGCTTTGACCGCAAACGGCATACAATATACAAATTACGACAAAGTTACACCGAATCCGACGACACATGCCGTGGACGAAGCCGTTCAACAAGCTCGCGAATTCGGTGCAACGGCGGTTATTACCATAGGAGGAGGCTCTCCGACGGACGCGGGAAAATCGGTAGCGGTACTTTTGGAAAACCCGGGCAAAACGGCATCCGACCTTTACGAATTTAAATTCGCACCCGAAAAAGCGGCTCCGATTGTCGCAATCAACCTGACTCACGGAACGGGCTCGGAATCGAACAGATTTGCCGTCGTCACTATTCCCGAAAAAGAATATAAACCCGCAATCGCTTACGATTGCCTTTACCCCGAATTCGCAATCGACGACCCCGCTTTGATGACAAAACTTTCCGAAAACCAAACAAAATACGTTTCAATCGACGCGGTTAACCACGTGGTCGAAGCAGCTACGTCAAAAGTCGCTTCGCCTTACACCGTAACCCTTGCTCGCGAAACCGTCGAGCTTGTGGCAAAATATCTTCCCATCGCAATAAAAAATCCCGAAGATAAAGAAGCCCGCTACTTCCTGGCTTACGCGGCATTGATTGCGGGAGTTTGCTTCGATAACGGATTACTGCACTACACGCACGCTCTCGAGCATCCTCTGAGTGCGGTAAAACCCGACCTTTCGCACGGACTCGGTCTTGCAATGCTTCTGCCCTCGGTCATTGAAACAATATACCCGGAAAAGGCAAATACTTTGGCTTACATCCTCGAACCCGTCGCAAAAGGACTCGACCCCGATGCGAAAGATGCCGAAAAAGCCGCGAAAAAAGTTTACGAATGGCTTAAATCGGTCGGAGTTCCTCAAAAACTCACAGACGAAGGATTTTCGCACGAAGATACCGAAAAGCTCGTAAATCTTGCATTCACGACGCCTTCGCTCGACGGATTGCTCTCACTCGCTCCCGGGCATGCCGACAAAGCCTCCGTCGAAAAAATTTACAGACAGTCGATGTAATAAAAGTTTACATAATTAAAACGACAAAAAACGACCGACCCCGAAAAGTCGGTCGTTTTAATTAAAAAACCTGTTACAAAACCGCTCGAAAGATTAAATGTTTTTTGCCTGACAGGTTTGCAGGGTCTTAGACCGAATACCCGTATCATACATTAAAACGGTTCCGAGCGATTACGGGCATGCATGCCGACATTACCGAAAATTTATATCGACAAAACGACCCGCACTCGACATGCCGACAAAACGGGGCACGCACTATGCGATTTCAAATTTTTTTTACCCCGAAATACTTTTTGAATTGTCAAAATTGAAATATTTTACGATACTTCCCGCAACAAATGCCGATGCACCCGCAAGAATCGTATAATTTCTCGAAAACTTTTTAAAACACCGAACGCCTTCGACAGGCATGGCAACCGCGCCCGCAACGAGTATGCCCGCCTGAGTGCAACGAATCAATTTTTGTTTGTCGAAAATTTTTCTTATCGGAGTCGTTTTTTGCCGGGTAGATTTTCCGTCCGAGCTTACAAATTCGTCTTTCGGCGAATATTTTTCGGCATGCAAATAGGACGCAGGAGCTCCCGGAATAATTCCCAAGTCGGTGTTCACAACGGATTTATCTGAACCTGCACTCACTGTGTTTATCATAAACAACTCCCTCGTAAATCAAGGAAACTATTTTACATTATTTTTCAAAAATAATCAATTATATTAAATCGATCATTTCGTTTACGGCAGGTAAAAGCCCCGTAAACACAGCTTTTGCAATTATCGAATGTCCGATGTTGAGTTCGTGCAAACCGTCGATTTCGTGCATTCTCTTAACATTTTCATAATTGAGACCATGTCCGGCGTTAACGGTCATGCCATGCTCTTGAGCAATTTGTGCGGCTTTTTTCAATCGCAGGAATTCGAATTCTTCGTTTTCGGAACGGAAAGCATTGGCAAAAGAGCCCGTGTGAAGCTCGATAAACTTCGCACCTGTTTGATGCGACGCCAAAACCTGCTCTTCTTCGGGGTCAATGAACAAACTTACGTTAATACCTTTTTTCAAAAGAGGTTCGACGAATTTTGTCATGTAATTAATATTTCCCGCAACGTCAAGACCGCCTTCAGTAGTGAGTTCCAACCTTCTTTCGGGAACAATGCAACATGCATAAGGACAAAGTTCAAGCGCAATTTTTTGCATTTCCGCAGTTGCAGCCATCTCAAGATTCAATTTTATTCCGTCGATTTTCGCAATATCATGAACGTCCAAATCCTTGATATGACGCCTGTCTTCGCGTAAATGAGTCGTTATGCCGTTCGCTTTCGTATTTCGAACAATCATTTCCGCAGCTTTCACGACATCGGGTTCGACGCCGCCTCTTGCATTCCTCAAAGTCGCAACGTGATCTACATTTACACCTAATATCATAAGAATTCTCCTCTTTTGCAAAATAATTATAAAACAAAATTAAAAAAAAGGTATTTACAAAAAAAAATTTTGTGTTTATAATATAAGAGTAATCCTCAGTAGCTCAATGGCAGAGCATTCGGCTGTTAACCGAAGGGTTGTAGGTTCGAGTCCCACCTGAGGAGTTTTTTATTGCTTAAGTAAAAATTTTTATAACAAAACATCATACGAAAAAAGGCTCGAACGTGAGTCTTTTTTGTTCTTTACATTTTCTTCCGATTTAAAAATGCGAACAATGACATATTAAAAGCATTTGCAATTCTATTCAATTTTGATAAAGTTATCGTTTGAAGCAATTTAGCAAAACGAGCAATATTTGAATATGCGGACAAATCATCTTGTGTAAACAAACGCTCGTCCATAAATAAATTATCCGTTATGTTTAAAGTATATCGGGAAGCCGTGACCGATAATCGATAACTATTTTCCCAAAATATAAATCGGAAGGTTTCTTTCTCTTACAAAGGTTAAAATGTCATCCGGGATGTCCTCGAAATTATCGACCTTTGCGACAAGAGCGTTTGTAGTCGGAGAGTAGAGATTTATTTCGTTATGTGCAAAATTTTGACGAGATTCCGAAGTGTTGAGCATTCCTTTCATCAGCTCGTTTTCGGATTTCAGAACGGCACGCAAAATATCGTTTCCCGAGAAAGTTTTTTCACCGACGGCTATACGTTTTTTTGAGAACAAAGACGATTTGTTTCGGATATGTCCGAGTTTTGAAAACAATTCGGAATACTCTTCGTTTGTTAAATCGAGTTCTCTTTTGACTATTTCGGGCAAAAAGTTTCTGAATTTGTTGTCAACGGAATTTTCGTCGACAAAATTTTGGAATAACGAAAATGTTTTTTTGCGACCCGAACTTTGATTTTCTTCGGAAGCATTGGCAATGTCGTATATCGGGGCAATCAAGCTCAAACCGAATTTATTGTCATTGTATGTTTTTTTGAGTTCGGGGGAAATGCACGACACGCAGACCAAAGCATCTTTGTTGATATCAGAAAGCTCGTAAGCGGTTTCCAAATTTTTTACGGAGCCGTTCGCAACCGTATGAATAAATATTCTGAAATTATCCTTTGTCGTTCCCGTTCCGAAAAGTGTTTCAAGTGAAATTCGTTCGCTGCGCTCGGAGGAGGGAAAATTTGCGACGGAGTTGTTTTCGTCGAGAGTCGTAAAGTCGATTACTTTATAAGAATATCCGTCTTTTGTTACTGTCGGAATTTTTGACGGGCGGCATTTTATTTCCGACGGCAACAATATTTGCCCGTCGCCGTTTATTTCGTAAAGTTTTTCGTCGATTTTCGATTGGACTTCGGGAGTTAAATTTGACGAAAGACCGTCATAAAAAGTTCCGTTGAATTTTACTCCTTTTAAATCTGCAGCTGTCATAATGCGGGCAAGCTTCAAATCGTCAAAGAAGGCGTTTTTTCGGCGAAACTTCGTTGCAGTATCAAAGACGACGGAGCTCGGATGGACGGAGTAGTTTGTATTAAAATTTTCGAACCACGAATGATATTTTATCAACTCGATAATTCTGTTTTTGACATTGGGATGAAAAGTCCGCAAAAATCGGGTTTCGCCGTTTTTATCAGTATAGGAAATCTTTCTGTCTAAAATGAAAGATGCATATTTTGCACTTGTTTCGGGGTGGGTTTTGTCGACTTCAAACTCCGTTTTGGAAATATCGTGAAGCAAAATCGCAACTTTCAGGCAAAATTTGTCGGAAGCGGACAAAGTTTTGTAATCGGGATGAGACAACGCTTCTTTCAGCACGGTAAGCGTATGAACATCGACCGACATATCGTGAGTTTCGTGCTGTTGTTTTCCGATAACGTTTATAAACTCTGGAAAGCCTCCGAGCAGAGCGTTTAAAATTTCGTCGAGCTCTTTTTCTCCGGTTTGAATTTTATTGTGATTTACGAATTTATCGACAAGGGCTTTTATTTCGCCTTCCGCCCCGCTTTCGGACAATGCCGACGGGTTTAAAAATTTATCGTAGCCCGAAATATTTCCCGCAAAATCGTACGATACTTTTATGTCGAGTTTTTTCAAAATTTCTTCACGTTGATTTGGGTCAAGATTATTTAAAATATCGGAAAGGTCTTTTAAGAAATCTTGCCTTGAATACTCAAGCGGCAAACCGTTTTTACCGAATTTTTCAAAATTCGTGTTTTTAAGAACATTTTCGGTTTCTATATAATTTTCACCTGCCGGATGATTGTTTTTGAAAACGGTATTAATCATTTTCAGGTAATTTTTTCGCGATACCTTTCCGACGGAAATATTGATTTCGTCATCGCCCGACTCCAATTTTTCGATAAGTTTATCGAAATTAATAATTTTAAGTTCTTCGGGGGTAAAAATATTCCCGTTTTTCAATTGTTTGATTTTATTTATTTCCGAAATTTTGTCGGGTTCTGAGGGATCTTTCAGGTCAAAAACAAGATAATACAACCTGTCACGGATTACCGAATCCAACCTGCCGATTTTTCGAATAATCGGGATATTTTCTTTAAAAATCTCGGAATTTGCAATTTGAAAAACTTTTTTTTCTTTTATTGCGTTTTCGACAAACGATTTCGGGAAAAACCGCGACATTTTTTTTATTTGAGCCAATACTTTGTCGTCACAACCGACAAGATTAACCATAAACCTTGAATTGTTAGGGTTCGGCATTGTCAGATTATCGGTTTGAAAATTAATGATTTTTTTCATTTTGGAAACAAACTCGGGACCTTTTTTTACGACGGAAATTATTTGATCGTCATACAAGCCGACTTCGGGAGTTACAAAGTCCATAGCCGCCGCAAATTCGTTTTTGTCTTCCAAAGCGGCAATTCCCGTATAATAAACGAAAAAGTCGGTCATTTCGTTATCGATACACATTTGCCTGAACCGCGGAACCAGAATTTTTTCAAAATTTTCGAATTGTTTGTCGTTAAATTTCAACAGTTCGGGAGCGAGAACTCTTGCGAATTCGGGCTCAATCATTCTTATGTAGCGCGAAAGTTTTCTTTCGGTATATTTTTTGAACTCTTCGTCGGAAAGCGGCAAAACGGTTTCCCATTCGTCGTCTTCCGGGACAAGATTTCTTTCTTTGAATTTTTGCCACTCGGCGTCAGACAATTTCGCCAATTGAACCGTCGAAGAATTCACCGTGCGGATATTTCGTTTTTCGAAATTTTTCCATTGTTCGTCCGAAAGATTACCGAGATCTCCGTACGAAAAATAAGAAGGCATATTTGAGCGTTCTTCCAGGATTTTCCAGTTTTCGTCCGAAAGAGAAAGAAGATATTCCCAATCTCCCCAAACGTTTAAATTTCTTTTTTTATAGGTCGCCCATTCTTTGTCGGACAATTTCAGTAACGGAATGTTTACGGTATCTTTATCAAGGTTTCTTTGTTCGAAAAGAGACCACTCTTTGTCCGGCAAGTAAATCAAATCTTTTTGACTTAAATATTTAAGATTTCGGGATGCGAATATTTTCCATTCGTCGTCATTGAGCCGCAATAATCCGTCCCAACCAAAAGTTGAGGTATCAAGTTTTCTTTCGCAAAATTTTTGCCACTCTTCGTCGGAAAGAAGTGCCGCTTGAATTTGAGAATCGTCATTTTTTGAAAGCCCCCTTTTTTCGAGGTTTTCCCATTGCTCATCGGTCATATTTGCCAAGTTCAAAATTAAATTTTCCGATAAGTCGAGTTTTCGTTTTTTGATATTGTTCCAAGTATTTTCGTCAAGGTTGAGCAAATCTTTCCATTGATAAGAGTTTAAGCAGTCTTCGAGCCCGCGTTGTCGGAACTTTTGCCAATCGGACTCCGATAAATACAACAAATCGCGCCAATATTTCGATGACGAATTAAGATTTCGCGCCTTGAATCGTTCCCACTCTTCATCCGATAACTCCGCCAAATCAATCGCGTTTCCGTAGGACTTGTCGAGTTTTCTTTTTTCCAGATTAGCCCACTCTTTGTCCGTCAAATACAAAAGCCTGTCGAACGTGTCCATCGAAGTATCGATTTCTCGTTCTTCAACTATTTTCCACTCTTCATCAAATAAATCAAGCAATTCCAACAAATGTTCATCGGATGCCGAAAGCCCTCTTGCGTTAAACTTATGCCACTTTTGGTCGGACAAAGTCGCAAGCAGAATTTGGTCATAATCGTTTTTGTCCAGATTTCGTTTTTTGAGATTTTGCCATAATGACTCGGGCATATCAATAAGAACATATAAATGTTTATCATAGACAGACAAATTGCGAGCCTTAAAAACCTCCCATTCTTCGTCGGTTAAATCGGCAATACGACTTTGCCTTCGGTCGTTTATAACAACGCCGCGTTTTTGTAAAATCTCAATTCTCGCAGGCGAAAGCCGGTACTTTTGTGAAAGTTCTTCGACGGAAAGCTCTGCTGCAGACTTCGGAGTTTTTTGCCCGTTTTTTTGTTCGTCTATGTTTTGTTCCAAACGCCTCGGCATTGCCGCATCCGCGCGATACATTATTTCATCGGCAAAATTATTTTGCAATCCCGTATACAACCCGAGCGCACAAACCGTCGGCGCAAACGCTTGCACACCCGGACTTTGAACATTTTGAACAAGCATTTCCGAAATTTTGTTTAGAACTTTATCCGCAACTTTTTTAACGCCCGCGGCTTTTTTTTGCAAATGTGCTCCGCCTTTGAACGAAACACTGTCCGACTTTTGAGTGTACAAAGCCGGATTGTATTCCGATTTTTTAAAATTCGCGGAATTTTTCCGTTTGAAATCGTTAAATTTTCCTTTGTCAAAATTTCCGAAATGAAAACTCATACGCGCTCTCTCGTTTTATTTGCCGAAACACTTTTAGTTTATCGTAAAAAATACGTTATTCTTTAAAAATAACGTATAAATATAAATTTTTGTAACGGTACAAGGGAGTTGACTGATTGAATTTACACGTCGGCACGCGGACAATTACCGGGCGCAAGCCGTTTTAACCATTGCGACGGTCGCCGGTGTAAAATTATCCTCCGCATTTTTTACACGCTCGCGCCCCGCTTCTTATTGCCTGAGTTTTCTCGACTTTTTTGCAAATCTTGCACCTTGCGGCACTTGCACAATATTGATTATGATAAATTTTTGTATTCGGATTGTAAATAACTGTTTCCGCAATCCCCTCCAACTGCATCAGTCCAAAAATTATCGGCAAAAACAAGAAAAGTTTCGGTTTCATTTAATCCTCCGTCTCACACATTTTGCAAGCGATTACCTCGTACGCTCAAACCGCCCCACAACACAAAACGCCTCTCGAATTCTACAAAATTTATCCCGACAAGTCAATACGGAACAGTAGTTGTCGACAAAAACCTCGAACGTCCGCCAAAGAATTGACGGAACCGCAACAACTTACATCGATTGTAAATCGGGAGCTTTAAGAATTGATAATTATTCCGTTCTCCCTGCCGTCACGGCATTTTATTCAAATAATATCCTTTTTAACGCAACGGGAACAATCAAAGACGTCTCGGTGTCTCAGACGTTCGAAAATCGTAAAAACAGGGTCCCGGTTGCAAATAACGACGAAAGAAGCGTCGCGACGATTTCTTTGTCGGACGCGGCGGCAATAAGGTTGTACGGGCAACTTACTCACGTTGAAAGAGTCGACACAACCAGAAACAATAATTTGCCGCAAATTGCAGGAGACAAACTTACCGAACTCAATCAAAACAATACTCAAATAAGCTTGACAATGCTCGGGGATTGGAGAATTTCGAAAGGAAAAATAATAAACGTCTCCGTTCCCGAATACGGCTTATCGGGAAATTATTTAATTCTTTCGGCAAAACATTCAATCGACGACAAACGGGAAGAAATTCAACTGACCGTGAGACGAAGACTGCGTGAAAATTTTAATAATTGATTTTATTAAGGTAAAAGGGTTTTGCAATTTCGTCTTCGTATCCGTATTCGGGAAAATTGCAGACCTCCTCGGTGGGTGAGATTCGTTTGCAGTATTTATTACCGTAATCGTCGAAAAGTTTTCTTAAAAGTCTTTCGTTATACCCTGTCGGGTCCCATACTATCGGTTTCAAATTCGGGTCGTAATTCGGCGCGGAGACGGCGGGCAATAGCGAGCCCGAAAGCAAAACAAGCACAAACAAAACACATATTTTCTTCATAAGACCCCTTTCCGTCACCTTTTCGGGGACATCCCGCGCCCGCCGTTTCCTTGGCGTGCGCATCTCACATATATCGAATATAACGAATTTTTTATCAAAAAGTTTACATTTATTCGGCATAATTTTACAAAAATTTACAAAAACGAAAGGAGTTAAACATGTCCGAACTTACTTTAAAAGACGTAACGCCACAGGTTGAAATCGTTTTCAAGAAACTTGCCGCGTCCGTCATCACAATGCAGGAAAAAGGACGCGTCCTTTTTATTGCGAAAGACGCAACCCGGGCGGAAGACTACACGGTTAAAACCTACACTTCCGCGGTCGGCATAACCGACATCACGGGAACGCTTAAACAGGACGTAATCGACATTTTCGACGGCGGCGTAAAAAAGTTATTTTGTTGACCGTAAAAACCGATATCGACACCGTTGCGGCGGTTTTGCCGACGTTAAAATTTGACCGGATGTTTACGAACATCGCGGCGGAGCAAAACACGGTCGCAAACTACGCAAAAGAAAACGAAAAATTTGCGGTTGTGTACAACGTTGCGAAAGACTGCATGCACGTGGTCAATTTCGTAACGCCCTCGGCGACGCTCGAAGACGGCACGACGGTCGAAACGGTCAACATTTTGCCCTACGTTGCGGGACAGCTTGCGGGATGTCCGTACACGCGCTCGATTATGGCAAAAGAGCTTACTCATTTTTCGGACGCGACCCTTCCGGATGCGTTTCTACTTATTGCGCATTTTTTTAAGCAAATCGCGGACAGCCGTTTCCTCTTCCCGAGACAAACGAAACGTAAATCTTTTTTTTACAATTTCTTTCACAGAGCCTTTCGGACGCCCCGCACCTGCACGTTTTCCGCCGCGTCCGGATTTAAAACTTTCTTCTTTATTTTCGTCTTGCATTTTGACACCTTTCCAAAAACTTTTCGACAACTTTGCATTTATTGAACCCGAAACGTCGATATATACAAATTTCGGGCACAAATATTTTAACACACGCCAACCCGGTTGCACATATAAAAAGCGGACGAAATCGAACCGAGCGGAAGGAACTCCGATTTCGATTCGATTAACACCGTAAAGCACTTTGAAAATTAAATAAAGGGTAGCCCCTGCAAAAGCCCGAATCGCCAACAACACAAAAATGTAGAAAACGGGCAAAGCTGATGTTTATAACGCTTAAACATTAGGGTTTTAAAGAGCCGACTTTCGTTCGAATCGCCCTTCGTCTTTATTTTAAACTATTTTTCAAAAATTTTCAAGTATTTTGTTAAGAAAAATTATTATATTTGCTTTTATGATGGACAAATGCCGAAAGGTTTCGGCATTTTGTACCGTTATATCGGACAATTCGAGGTTTTTGACTGTCGGTTTTTGCGAATTATTTTTCCGAATTATTTTTGCGTGAGTTTTGTTTTTATGGTATTATACAACGGTTCGTTCGAACAGTTGTATGTTTAAAAGGCGACAATGCGGTTTCCCCGCATAAGATATATGTTTCGTTCGAACGGCTGTATATTTCGAGGTTATATAAATGCATCTTCTTAATTTTTTCAAAAAACAAACCGATATTCCCGAACCTTCAGTCGACGAAATTTTATTCGATACCGATACGTATTCTTACATTATTTCAAGAATTGACGAATATGTCGAAAAGTTTCAAAACGAGGACTTTAATATAATAGTGAATGAATTGAAACGCAACTTGTCCGAACGGCGCGACGACATAAACAAAAATCCCGCTTATACTTGCCGCGGCGGTGTGAACATAAAATCTGCGGAGCGACTTCTTCTGCAATTTCTACGCGAATACGTCGATACAAAACTTCTTTCGGGATATTTTCACGCCGAAAAAGGTGTTTTAAACAACGCGGGAATTGAATTGCTTCACCTTTACAAAGATTTGTCTAAAGACCTCATAAAGCTCGGTTTAAAAGATGTTTCCGGCAAAAAACCGCTCGATAAACAGTGGCTGAAAAAAGATTTCAACAAACTACGCAACGATTTGAAATCTGTCGGATAAAACCTTCCGGGAGTTTTGAAGAGTTGGTTTTGAGTGATACGAAGGGGCAACTTCGGCTTCGTTTGCTCCCGTGTATCTTGCGAAGTGTTTGCCTTGAATTCCGACGTTCAGAGCACCTACTCCGAAAGCCTTTAACCCGCCTTTGGATGTTTTGAAAAACTTATTACCGATTAAAACGGTTTCCAAGCGTTTTTTTTACAAAATCGCGAAAATATCCTGTACAGGTCGGTTTTGCGCATAGAAAGCAAAACAAAAAAAATTATTGCTTCACTTGGAAAAAATTCCCCGTTACAACTTTTAAATTGCCTTTTTTTTCTTCCGTAGTAAAATGAAATTGCACAAGATTTCTTGATTGAAGATTAACATGTAATGTATTTAAATTAGCTTCAAATAATTCTTTGTAGCATTCTTCGCGCATTGAAGATTAACATGTAATGTATTTAAATTTATGGTTATACGTGGTACTCGGACGCAAACGGAATTGAAGATTAACATGTAATGTATTTAAATCGCTTATTTTTATTCTGTTGCCCCCTGTTTCTATTTATTGAAGATTAACATGTAATGTATTTAAATTTAATTTCCATGCGCTCGAATCTGTCAAAAGATTGATTGAAGATTAACATGTAATGTATTTAAATGCCGCAAAAGATTACAGATTATGCAGCAAGGGTGCAATTGAAGATTAACATGTAATGTATTTAAATTATTTTGCGGAGGGCGTAACGGAACAAGTGGAAAGATTGAAGATTAACATGTAATGTATTTAAATCACTGTTTCCGTATTTTTTTGCGCATAGCCTGTTCCATTGAAGATTAACATGTAATGTATTTAAATTTGTTTTTTAT
Organism: uncultured Candidatus Melainabacteria bacterium; assembly: GCA_934718085.1. Lineage (GTDB taxonomy): Bacteria > Cyanobacteriota > Vampirovibrionia > Gastranaerophilales > Gastranaerophilaceae > CAKUZL01. The sequence goes on along the minus strand of CAKUZL010000006.1, from coordinate 22,407 downwards.
TTTAACCCTGTCCCCTCCGCTTTTATTGAAGATTAACATGTAATGTATTTAAATATAAAATGAGTAATAACGCTTTTTCTGTTATTATATTGAAGATTAACATGTAATGTATTTAAATTTTTTCGATCTCCTTATGTAATCTCTACTCTTTTAATTGAAGATTAACATGTAATGTATTTAAATCTTTGATTGTTGTATCGTCCGACATTGACCATTCTGATTGAAGATTAACATGTAATGTATTTAAATGTTTTTTAGTAAACTCTTGTAGGGAAGCTGTACGAATTGAAGATTAACATGTAATGTATTTAAATCCCATACGACCGCAAACGTAAAGGTAAAGGCGGGGATTGAAGATTAACATGTAATGTATTTAAATGCGATACCAACATAAAACTTCCTATTTCAAATTATTGAAGATTAACATGTAATGTATTTAAATCCGTTTATTAAAACTCTTGTCACGAAATCGTTTTTAATTGAAGATTAACATGTAATGTATTTAAATCGGAAAATGCAGCAAATTTTGCGGCTACGAAATCGAATTGAAGATTAACATGTAATGTATTTAAATAAAATTTTACGAACCAGTTGCGCAAGTTGCCCGCGTATTGAAGATTAACATGTAATGTATTTAAATTTGATGTAAGTGTAAGTTCTTTTCATTTTTGTTCATTGAAGATTAACATGTAATGTATTTAAATTTTGGAGCGTGCGGCAAATCAATTTATGCTTAACAATTGAAGATTAACATGTAATGTATTTAAATAAGTTGTAATATTTTGGTCTGCCCCGAGCGCGTTCATTGAAGATTAACATGTAATGTATTTAAATTCGGGATATTCCAGCGTAACCGCGTCGCCGTCCGATTGAAGATTAACATGTAATGTAATTTAAATGGCATTACGCCGAAATCTTGCTCCCGAACACGCTCGATTGAAGATTAACATGTAATGTATTTAAATATGTCAGGAAGCGCGGTCAACGTGATTTTTTTGTTTATTGAAGATTAACATGTAATGTATTTAAATTATTTATTTTTGTATTTGCCTTTGTAAGCGGTACGGATTGAAGATTAACATGTAATGTATTTAAATCTCCAGGGGTGGTCTTATGATAAGACCATAACCCCTATTGAAGATTAACATGTAATGTATTTAAGTATTGGTAACAAACACAAGCTCGAGCGAATGACGGATAGAAGAATAACATTCGATATTTTAAAATATTTCGGTACCGAAATAATACTGCTTATATCAAAACACCGATTGAAAAAGCGACCGTTACGGAAGGTTACACCCCCGCAAGCCGTCCACTTATATAATTCCACGTCCGCCGAGGTAATGCAAAACACTTTATAAAAACGACCCGCGCGCCGACCACATGTACAAATCAGAGTCCACAGGAACGCAAAACATTTTATAAAAAAGCCCCCGCAGTGCCTGACTCATGTACAAATCAACCCCGTCTATGTAACGAAAAACGTTTTATAAAAGAAAACGAAGAACAATGTTCCGGTTTTATTAACAGGCTTGGAAGAACTTTGCAAAATCTCAATTTAACCCCCTTGGATATATTTCGGTAACTGCGTACAAAACCGGAATTTTGACAATCGGCAACAAGAAAAACTACTACGTTAAATTATTTCAAACAGACGGCAAAAAAAAGACACATACAAATTAAATGTTGTTTTGACGAAAATTTTTATGTTATCGATTTTCATTTGAAAAACGATAAATTAACTTATCTGTTAAAAAAGGACAAAAAAAATGTTTGCTTAGGGAGCAAACATAAATAAACACGAGGATATTAAGAGAGAGAGAAATCTTTTTTATGAAGTCTTTCGAATTGTTATGACTTCCGCACTTATATAAAGTATTTTGGGATCAAAAAATTGCGCAAAATTGTTGACCAATTTTAAAAAACCAATAAAGACAAGTGTTTTAAGCTTAATATTTGTTTACATAAAAATTTTTGCAATAAAAAAGGGACTTTTGAAGGTCCCCCGAAAGCTTGTTTAGCTTCCTCGTGTGTAAGTGAAAGGTTTAGTGTGTATGGTAAGTATGGTAAGTGTAATGTTTTTTAATATCTCTCTCTCATCCTCTACATATATAAAGTATTTTGGCGAGCAAAAATTGCGCATTTTTATATATTTTTTATAGACTTTTTATTTAAAAACCCCAAAACCCGCATAATATTAGGTAAAATTGATGTTTACATTTAAAAACATTTCTTAACAAAACTACACAAAACTCCGTGTTTGAAGATATACCATGATTTTAAGCCTACAAAAATCTCATCACGAAACTTAATAAACCGACAGGCAAAAACTCATCCGGTTCAAAAATATTTATTAAGACATGTAAAAATATCGTTGCTAACTATATAAAAAAACAAAAAAAAATTATATAATTATCGGACTGTGTGAAAAGAGAGAAATCAGGAGTGTGTAATGTCTTTAAAAGCAGAGAGAATCGGAGCATTTGCGGCGCATTCGTACCCGTCGTTCAAGGGAGAAAAGACCGAAAAAACGAAAACGGAACAAAAACCGTCGGTTGACAAATTCGAAAAAAGCACAAAAAAAGATGAAGAACGTTTTTCCTGCGCAGAGGCGGGTAAAAACTTTGCACGAGGCGTTTTCATGCCCGTAACGGCACTTATAAAACATCCTTTCGCGACAATCGGAATATTGGGCGCGACGGCTGCAACATGCGCAATATTCCCCGTGGCGGGGCCGGTTCTGGGCGTCGGATTTGCGGGGTTGAGCGTATTTCAGGCAGGAAAGGGCATTTTCGGCGCAATTTCGAATTACAACAGAGGCAATTACAAAAAGGCGGAAGAATCGTTCATACAAATCGGCGAAGGTACAAGCGGTGCGGCACTTACGGCACTGGGAGCAAAACAAAGCAATCAAGCTCTTCTCGAAGCGTTACAAATGTCAAAAACCGGCAAATTGGCGGTAACGGCAGGTGAAGTCGAAAAAATATCAAAAATGTCGGGATTTTCGCAAACGTTGAAAGTTCACAAAAAGTTGTTTTCGCAGGAAGGGATAGACGCGATAAGGCATCAGATGAGACCTGATTTTATCAAAAAAAGGTATGTCGAAGTCAAGAATTTTATTTTGAGAAAGCCCGAAGATAAGAAGCCGACGATTTCGTTCGATGACGAAATCAATTTTGCCGCGACGAAGGAAGGTCAGCGCAGAGCGGCACTTTCGGACGAAGATATTTTGAAAGAAAGCCGGCAAATTGCCGACAGAATTTTTGACGAATACGGAATACCGAAAAAAGTTCGGGCAAAAATCGAATTGAACGCGGATTTGGACATAACATCGGGAGGATATTTCAACGAATCGGAGAATATAATATGCGTAAACCCGAACGCGTATCGGAGCGGAACTTTCGACATATTCCCCGTATTGGCGCACGAGACAAAACACGCGCAACAGGCGTATTTGAGAGCAAAACTTCCCGAAGAAGAATTTATAACGATTGTCAGAAATACATTGAAAGACATAATTGTAGAGGGCGAACCGTTTGAAATAACGTATCGAACGAACCTTTTTACAAACGCGAACGAAATGACCGAACCTCCGGTTATGCCGCAAAAAATGAGGGAAGATTTTGCGGTTTTGGTAGATAATCATTTATTCAAAGGAAAAATTGTCGACAAAGAGCACGGACTTGAGCTTTACAAGCGGACACTTCGCGAAGGCGGAGAAGAAATTCCGCGAGGTCTGAAAAAATACGACAAAGCGTTGGATAAGTTACTTGCGAAATATCCGGAGTTTGTTGAGCAAAGTTCGAGCGAGGAGATGGCAAAATGGATGTTACTGGAATACTCGCAGGCACAGCTTCACAGGTTTAACGAGCGGATAGCGCAGTTCATAAATTCACTTGCGTCGGACAGAATTCCCGACGTTTCGAAAGCGATACAGAAATGGAAACGCGAAAACCCGGTAACTCAAAGCGAACGTAAGGAAATAATGGAATCGTTGAAGGGTATTATTTCGACGAACGAAGGTAACAACGCCCTCGGATGGAAGCCCAACGATCTGAATTCGGACACGAAATTCCAACAATATTCGTTCTCGAGCGAAGAGGTACTTGCCGAAACGACGGCGAAAAAACTTTGGATAAAAGAGCTCGAAGCAAAGCTCGAAAATCTTCCCGCGGGAGAAACAGCGGAAAGAGAAATGTATCTTTCGCAAATCGAAAACGCGAAAAGAAAAATCAAGTACCTCGAAAAAGGGAAAGAATACATGGACGCGTACATCAAATACAAAGGAAACACCGAGGATCCCGCATTGTACGAAAGATATAAAAAACTTCAAAAAGAAGTCACGGAGGCAAGCCCCGAATACGCGGAATACCAAAAAATATTAAAATCGACGGAAGCCGGCGCAAAATATGCTTTTCCGTACAACGTTTCGACGATTTTACCCGAAAGCAAACCCAAACAAACGGCTTAACGGATGTTCGTCCTTTCCCAAAACGGCAGCACTCGAGAGAAAAGGTATTCATCCCCCGGTCCGCCGGGGTATCTCGCGCATAAAAGCGTGGAAAATGTGAAAATCAAGTTGTCAACGTGCTCGTCAACAACGGATATACCAAACTTTCAAGCCCCCGCTCCGGGGCTTTCAGCCGAGAGCAAACCGTAAAATGCCGGAATTTTTTTCGAGCAAAGCGGAAGCCTCTTCCAACGAAATACCTTCTTTTATTTGCAAAACGGCGTGCTTTACGTTAAAACCGTTTGAAGACAAAACATCAAATGCTTTTTCTTCGGAGCATCCCGAAACGGCGGCAACGATAGACACCGCACGTTTTTTGAGTTTTTCGTTAGTCGGACGAACGTCAATCATGTAATTTTTATAAACTTTTCCGATTTTTATCATCGAAGCGGTCGTAAGCATATTTAACACAAGCTTTTGAGCGGTTCCCGCCTTCATCCTGGTCGAGCCCGAGACAACCTCCGCGCCGGTAGGCGTAAAAATAACGATATCGGAAAATTCCGCCATTTTTGATTTGTCGTTTGATGTAACCGCAACGGTTTTGCAGCCGGCATTTTTCGCGAGTCGAAGGATTTCTACGACGTAACGAGCGTTTCCGCTTGCCGAAATCGCAACGACTGTATCGTTTTCGGTAATTTTTGAAGCCGAAAAATCTTCAAAAGCATTTTCGGCGGAGTCTTCCGCGCCTTCGACCGCGTGGCGGAGAGCATAATCGCCGCCCGCGATTTTTCCGACGACCATGGTTTCGGGAACGGAAAATGTCGGAGGGCACTCGGAAGCGTCCAGAACGCCCAAACGTCCGCTTGTTCCCGCCCCGAAATAAAACAGACGACCGCCGTTTTTGAAATTTTCGGTTATAACGTCGACAGCCTTTTCGACCTCCGGAAGTGCCTTTTCGACGGCCGAAACGGCTTTTTTGTCCTCGTTGTTAATCATTTTTAAAATACCCGCTGTGGAGGACATGTCTATGTTTACGGTAAATTCGTTGATTTTTTCGGTAGGTTGGCTCAGCATTCAAAAACTCCTTTAGAAAACAATGACAAACCGCCAAAAATCTTGCAATCCGATTTTAAGAATTTTGAAAGTTCGTCTTCGTTAAACGTAAAAAATGCCGAACCGCTGCCCGACATAAAAGTTTCGGGCGTTTTAAACGCTTTCAGTTCGGGATATAAATTCAAAACCGGTTGTTCGAGGTGATTTACGACAAGATTTTTATCGAAAGAACCGTCAAGGATAAGGTTTTTCAAGGCTTGAGTATTTCCGGGCGCAGGTTTGATTTTTTGAGACGCATAGGCAAGATAGGCTTCTTTTGCGCTGACACCGACTTTCGAAGGTTTAATAATCGCGACGGGAATGTTCAAAGCCGGAAGTTTAGTAATTTTTTCGCCGCGTCCTTCACAGAGGGCACAGCCGCCGTAAAAGCAGAAATTTGTGTCGGAACCGCATTCCGCAAGCAATTCGTCGATTTTTTCGGGTGAAAGTTTTTCATCGAACAATTTATTCAGAGCGAAAACCGCAGCCGCGGCGTCGGTGCTTCCGCCCGCCAATCCTGCGGATACCGGGATTTTTTTATCGATGTTGCAAGAAAGCGAAACATTATCGATTTGAGCTTTTTGAAAATATTTAAACGCGGTTTTATATACTAAATTTGAATCGTTATAAGGGATTTCCGTCGAATTGCCGGAAAGAGAAATGTTTATACCCCGGCCGTTCGAAACCGCAAAATCGAGCGTATCGAAAAGGTTTACGGCGTGCATGATACTTTGAAGTTCGTGGAACCCGTCATCACGTTTTCCGATTATTTCGAGGGTTAAATTAATTTTGGCGGGAGCCTTTACACGTACGAACTTCATAACAGCGACATCAACTCCGTTGCAAGCTTACCTATTTCGGGAACGGAAAGAACTTCGCCGCGGATATTTTCGGGAATTCCGAGATTTTGCAGAGCCTGTTTGACCGCATTTGCGGCAAATCCCGCGTTGGAAAGCGAATTTTTGATATTTTTTCTTCTTGTTGCAAAACAAGCTTTTGCGACTTTCGAGAAAAAGTTGTAATCGTCGAGTTCGAGCATGGGCTTATCTTTTATTTTCAGTTTCAAAACCGCGGAGTTGACCTTCGGAGCGGGGAAAAACGACCGCGCTTTTACGAAGCGTTTAATTTCCGCGTCGGCATTGAATTGAACGAGAATGCTCAAAAGTCCGTATTCTTTGTTCGGAGATTTTTCGTTCGCGACAATGCGCAAAGCCGCTTCATATTGAGTCATGAGAGTAATTTCGCTGATTGCTTTGCGGTTTTTGTTGTCGGTGTCGTAAACTTCGCCTATTAAATGAGCAATTATCGGACCGGTGATGTAATAGGGAATATTCGCAACAATTTTGAGGTTCGAACCGAACGCCGAAATGTCGGTTTTCAAAATATCGTTATGAATAATTTCGAGGTTGTCGGTCTTGATTTTTTCGAGTTGAACGATTGCGTCCTCGTCGAGTTCTACGGCAAAGACTTTTTTCGCGCGTTGAACGAGAATTTCCGTCAGAAACCCGAGCCCGGGTCCGATTTCCACAACCGTGTCGTCGGGCGAAATGTCCGCAAATTCAATGATATCTTCGATTACGTCGGCATCGACAAGAAAGTTTTGTCCCAACCGTTTTTTTGCTCTGAAAGCTTTTGCTCTTTGTAAGTAGTCCATAAAAAGATGATAATACAAAAATTCGTGAAACAAAATAAAAATTTTTGCGTCTAAAAAAACGGAAGAAATTTTTGCAAAACATTGAGGAGAAAAGTATGAAAGATTACGATATCGAAACCGGTGTCGGAGTTTGCGAATACGAAAATCCGACATTTTCGACGGTCGTGTACAAAGACGACCTTTTACAAACGTATTTAAAGGAAATAGGAAAAATAAAGCTTCTTAAGCCCGAAGAGGAGCTGATTTTGGGTAAAAGAACCGCCGAAGGAAGCCTGAAAGCGAAACAGAAGCTTGTTCAATCGAATTTGAGACTGGTAGTAAGCATAGCCAAAAAATACACCGGGCAAGGCGTATTGTTTCTGGATTTGGTTCAGGAAGGCTCGTTGGGACTGATAAAAGCCGCCGAAAGATTTGATTACAGAAAAGGGTTTAAATTCAGTACATACGCGACCTGGTGGATAAAACAGACCATTGTCAGAGCAATCGCGAATAACTCAAAGACGATAAGAATTCCGGTTCACATGGCGGAAAAAATAAGAGTTGTGAAAAAAGCAACGGAAAAACTCGGACTCGAACTCAACAGAGAACCGAACAACAAAGAACTTTCTCTGGCGACGGGCATGCCGATAAAAAAAATCGAAGGCGTCAAACGTGCGATGCAAAAGACTTCGGTAAGCCTGGAAACACCCGTGACGGACAATTTAACCGTTTACGACTATATCCCCGACGAACGTTGCGAATTTCCGGGCAAAAAAGTCCAAAACTTTTACATGAAAAAAGACATCGAGGATTTATTGTCCGAACTCAACGAAAAGGAGCGCAAAATTTTGAAAGAACGCTACGGAATCGAAGGCAAAGACCCCAAAACGCTTGAGCAACTCGGGAAAGAAATGGGATTTTCGAAAGAGAGAATTCGGCAGATTGAAAGTTGCGCCATTTCAAAGCTGAGAAGAAGCGAAAGCAAAAAAAGGTTCACGGATTACCTCGAATGATGTTTGCATAATTTGCATATTTTTTGTATGCTGATAACGTGAAATATTGGAAAATTCGGCAGGCAACAATGAACTTTTTTAAGAAAAACGACTCGATTCCGGCAGCAAACGACCTTAGAACCCCCGTTCTGACGGTTTCGTCGACCGGAGAAATTCTTTTTGCGAATACGGCCGCAAAAGAGATTTTAAGCGCGGTTGAAGGCAAAAAAATAACGGATTACGTAAACACCACGTTTCCCGATATTGTCGCGGGAGAACACGAAAATGTCGAAAACGCCGTTTGCACAAAGCTTGACGAGAATATTTTTCTGACGATAAAATCGAAAAGATTCGGCGAAAACAAAATTGTCGAAATGAACGAAGTTTCCGAAATTTATAAAGAACGCCGGGATTTGACGGAATACAAAAAAAATTCCGAAAACGAAAACGAAAACAAAAATCTGTTTTTGGCGCAAACGGCAAACCTGCTGAAATCGCCGATGCACTCGATTATGGGATACTCAAGAGCCATCACCGAAGGAATGGGCGGCGCGGTCGACGAACACCAACTGAAATACCTTAATATAATTTACAAAAACTCGTCGGAATTGTTCGGAGTAATCGAAAAAATTACCGAACTTTCCGCGATAGAAGCCGGTCTGACCGAGTATTCGCCGAAAAACTTCGACCTCAACAACCTCCTGATTTCCGTAACTTACGACTACGAAGGCAGAGACGAAAATAAAAACGTAAAACTTGTCACCGATACCGAAAGCCTCATAAGAAAGGTGGTTTTCAGCGACGAAACGGTCTTAAGAAGAATTCTTGACAACCTTCTTAAAAATGCCCTTTTGTCCTGCGAATTCGGAAACATTACGATAAGTCTTTCCGATAAAGAATTTGTCGAAAAAGACGAAAAGTTCACGAGAATTACCGTGACAGACTCCGGAACCGGCATCAAAGACGAAGATATTCCGAATATTTTTAACCCTTACATAAATCCCGACAAAAAGAACAAAACCGCGCTGATAAAGAGCCTTTCTCTTGCTTGCGCGAAAAAACTCGTCGAGTTTCTCGGCGGCACGATCTCCGTCGTAAACTCCGGAAAATCCTTCACTTTCGTAATCCCCGCGGGAAAGGAACGAGCTTAAAATGGCAAACGTCATCCTGAAAAATGTCACAAAAATTTATGATAAGAAAAAAATCATCGACAACGTAAGTTTTGAGGTGAAAGATAAAGAATTTTTGGTACTCGTCGGCTCTTCGGGATGCGGGAAATCAACACTTTTAAGAATGATTGCGGGGCTGGAACAAATAACTTCCGGCGAAATTCTGATAGACAATAAAATCGTAAACGACGTCCACCCCAAAGACAGAGATATCGCGTTCGTTTTTCAAAGCTACGCGCTCTATCCGCACATGAACGTTTACGAAAACATCGCGTTTCCACTGAAAATGCGAAAAACCAAAAAAGACGTTATAGACAAAAAAGTTAAGGAAACCGCAGAATTTTTGGGGCTTTCCGACCTTCTCAAACGCCGCCCGAAAGAATTGTCCGGCGGTCAACGACAACGCGTGGCACTCGCACGCGCCGTGGTTCGCGAACCGAAAGTCTTTTTGATGGACGAACCTTTGTCCAACCTCGACGCAAAACTTCGCGCAAAGACCAGAACCGAGCTGAAAAAACTCCACAACGAGCTTCAAACGACTTTTATTTACGTCACTCACGACCAGACGGAAGCCCTTACTATGGGCGACAGAATCGCCGTTATCGACGGAGGAAAAATTCAGCAAATCGACACACCCGCAAACATATACAACTTCCCCGAAAACACCTTTGTCGGAGGTTTCTTGGGCTCACCTGCGATGAATTTCATCCCCTGTGAATTCAATGACGGAAAAATCACCGTTAACGGCGCAATGTTTGACGTTCCCTGCGAATACAAAGACAAAATCCGGGGGAATACCGTTATTGCAGGCATCCGTCCCGAAAAATTTTTCACGGACAATGCAAACCTTGCTTTTCCCGCAAAAATAAAGGTCTCGGAAATGACGGGAAATAAAAAAACCTTGTACTTCGACTGCAACGGAAAAGAATGCGCCGCAGAAGTTTCTCCCGATTTTGACGAAAATTTAACCTTCGAACCGAAGTTCGACATGAATTCTGTTCTGTTTTTCGACCCCGAAACAACCTTAAGAATAAAGCCGTAACAGCCGCAAATCACCCTTTCGGGCATCGCCCGGGCGGGTAATTCAAATCTTTTACTCTTTTTATACAATTTTAACGTAAAAAGGAGCAAAACAATGAAAAAAAAGATTTTGATGCTTATGACAAACGTTTCGGAAACCGCAACGGACATAAAAACCGGTGTTTGGCTCGAAGAATTTAAAGTGCCGTATTTTATGTTTTTGAAGGAAGACTACGACGTGACGGTCGTTTCGCCCGACGGAGGAGAAATTCCGATTGACCCCGAAAGCATGCCCGAAAACCCCGACGAAGACGACTTAAAAGCCGTTTCGGCTTTAAAAGACAGCGAAAAGCTCAACCAAATCGACATAACCGAGTTCGACGCACTTGTCGTTCCGGGCGGACACGGAGCTATGTTTGACCTTTCGGGAAACACGGATGTCGCAAAATCGCTCGGATTGTTTTGCTACGAAGGAAAAATCGTTGCCGCAATCTGCCACGGCGTCGCGGCTTTGATATCGGTCAGAACAAAGGAAAATCGTCCTTTTGTCGAAGGCAAAAATCTTACCGGATTTTCAAACGAGGAAGAAAAGCAAACGAAATATGCAAAAATAATTCCGTTCTCTTTGGAAGACAAATTGCGCGAAGAAGGAGCAAAATACAGCTGCGGTAAGCCTTTTGAGTCTTACGTTACGGAAGACGACAATTTGATAACGGGTCAAAACGTACAATCGGTCGAAGAATTTACAAAAGCAATAATTACGAAAATAAACGAACTCGAATAAAAATTGTTAAAGTTTTCACCGATTTCGGCTTTCAAAGCGGCACCCCGGGTTTGTTAAGAAGTACGTTGTTATGCAATCCGAAAATTACGGAACGGACAGCAGGACACATTTGTTAAGATTTGAGAACCGATATATATCAAGAGCACATTATACGCCAAATATTTTTCCTTGTCACAAGCGGATTTTCAAGATTTTTGTTAAGTTTTGTAAAAACAGGATATACAAAATAGCAATTTTTTATATCCTTTTGTTTTTATATATGTACAAGAGAGAGACAAGGAGGAAAGAAGGATGGCTAAAGTTTTTGTTTGTAACGCCGCAGATATCTACAAAGAAGTTACCGATAAACTTTCGCGCGTAGAAGCAAAACCTAAAGCCAAAGCTTACAGAAATTTGAATTCTATGTTGCAGGAATGTTATTTTGTCGGAGCGACAAAGTTCGGTAACAACTTCATCGCGTAGTCGCCGACGGTCGGAGATGGGCTCTGCCGCCGACAGTCGAACAAAAAAGATGTTTCGAACACACAGGTTGCACCGTTGAGGGTCGAAGTTCCTGCAACAATTCATTCAAAACACGAGGATAAAGAGAGAAAATCTCGGAAAAAAGGGAAGAAGAGAAAAAAGAGAGAGAAAAAACCGTCAAAAAACGAGAAGGAGAGAAGTTACGGTTATCAAATTAAAATTTTTCGGCACGAGATACAAGTTTTTGTTGAACATCGGCGACAGGTAGTTCGCACACTTGACGAATGTATCGTTTCGACATACAATTTTGATATGAGCGAAATATGTATACTGTACACACTGTTTGACGGAGAAAAAACCGTATACTCGGTCAGAAAAGACATAGCAAGAGTTTTCGGCGCATACAGCGTTCCCAGCCACGGAACGATATACCCTTCGCTGAAAAAAGCCGCGGAAGGCGGATACGTGAAAATGAGAGAGTTTTTATCGGACGGCGGACGCAAGTCGTGTTGCTTCTCGCTTACGGATAAAGGCAAAAAACGGTTCCACAAGCTTGCCGTGTCGGAGTTCAGCGAAAATCCGGCGGTATTTTTGACGGATTTAAAAATACGAATTTGCGCGTACGAAAAATTTTCGGAAGCGGGGAAAAAAGAATTTGTAAAATCCGCGACACGAAAACTCGAATTGTATGCGAAAGATGTCGAAAAACGGCTTAACGACACGATTTACGAGCCCGACAAAACTCAAAAAGCGGCGTACATGTTTACAAAGGACGAAATCGCAAAACTGACGGAGCTTTTGAGAAAATTATGAGCGCAATTGTTGCGGGAACGACACAAGGTTCGACGGCGGAAGACATCGGACTTCAAAGCGGCGACGAAATTGTCGCTATAAACGGGCAAAAACCCCGTGATTATATAGATTACGGCATTTTAACAAAAAACGAAAACATCGACCTTCACGTCAGATACAAAAACGGCGAGGAGGAAATTTTCGAGATAGAAAAGAATTTTGACGAAGATCTCGGAATAATCTTTGAGAGCGCGGTTTTTGACAGAATAAAACCGTGCACGAATCATTGCATATTTTGTTTTGTCGACGGGCAGCCCGAAGGGTTTCGCGACACGCTGTACATAAAAGACGACGATTATCGGCTTTCGTACCTCCAGGGGTCGTACGTTACGTTGACCAATTTAACTCAATCGGACAGGGAAAGAATTGCGGAACAACGACTTGCGCCGCTTTACGTTTCGGTGCATTCGATGAATCCCGAAACGCGCGTAAAGTTGCTTCGAAACCCGAAAGCGGCGAAAATAAAGGAAGAGTTGGATTTTTTGAAAGAAAACTTCATTCCTTTTCACGCACAGATAGTACTTTGCCCGGGGTACAACGACGGAGAAGAGCTGAAATTCACGTTGGACGAGCTTTATAAGTACAAATCGGTGTTGTTGTCGGTTGCGATAGTTCCGGTAGGTGTGACAAAGTATCGAAACGACGATTTGACAACGGTATCAAAGGAAAAAGCGATAGAGACCATAGAAATCGTCGACGAATTCAACAAGAAGAAAAAACGTTATCCCGTCTGCGTTTCGGACGAATTTTATTGGCTTGCGGAAAGAGAAATTCCCGGTAAAAAATATTACGGAGAATTTTCCCAAATCGAGGACGGAGTCGGCGCGGTAAGGCTTTTAAAAGACGATTTCGAAAAGCAAAAGAAAAGGTTACCGAAGAAACTGAAAGAGCCTCTGAAACTGACGTTTGCCCTGTCGGCATCGGCATTTGAATTGTTTGAAGAGTTTAGACCGGAACTTGAAAAAATCGAAAATCTGGAAGTCGAAAACGTTCTCGTGAAGTCTTTATTTTGGGGCGAAAAGATAACGGTAGCAGGGCTTTTAACCTCAAAAGACATAATTCGTACATTCAAGGGAAAAGAACCGAAAATTTTGGTACTGCCCGGGGTCGTATTTGCGCCGTACACGGATAATTTCCTTGACGGAGCAACACTGCAGGATGTCGAAAAAGCTTTGAACACAACGATTTTGAGGATAGAAAATTATTTATCGTTCAAGGAAATTACCGATTTTTTGAGAAGCAAAAAATAAGCCGTTATTTTGCTTTTTGAGAGGAGGGAATTGTCTTAAACGGGTTTGAACGGAGTCCGTTTTTGTCGACGAATTGATTTTGAGCGGCATTTTCACTGTTTTCGGGCGCGATAACAGAGCGGAGAGTTTTACCCGGGGCAGGAAGAGGTGCAATTTCGGAGTTTTTCGAAGTTTCGGGTGCACCTGCGGAAACTTCGGGAACCTTGGTTTTATCTTTTATTATTTTTTGAGAAGAAGCGTTCAACTCATCGAGCGAGCAGGCAAAACCCGTCGAACAACCTTTTTCCGCGGCGTTTGCCACTCCCGCAAAAACCAACGCGAGAAACAAAAACCAAAATACTTTTTTCATAAATACACCATCCTTAACTGTTTTAAACGAGTAATCTTACGGAATTATAAATTATTATAAAAATTGTAACATTACGCAATACGGCAATGTTTTCAAAAAATTTTTTCGGAGTAAAATAGAAGAAAGCAGAATTTTTTTATTAAGGATTAAGGATAAAAATAATGACAATACAAACAACAGCAAACGACCCTTTGGTTTTGAAACAAACGGAGGCGTCCTCGTCGTTCCGGTACGGATACCTCGTAAAACGTTTTTTTCCGTTCGTAAAACCGTATTTGGGCAGAACGATTTTAAACTTCGGGGTGTCGTTTCCGTTGGGACTGCTCGACTCCTTAACCGCTCTCGCGTTGCAACCTTACATTGACAAGGTAATAAATGCCGCACCGTCACCTCAAAGAGACCTGTATGCATTACTGATTCCCTTTGCAATTATTACCTTTGCGCTTTTGCAGGGTTCGATAAAATATTTGAACGTCTACCTTACAAACTGGACGATGAAAAAAATAACCAACAAGGTTCAAAAAGACATATATGCGCACCTTTTGACGCTTAACACGAGATTTTACGACGTAAATTTTTCGGGAACGATAATTGCAAGATTTTATTCCGACCCGAGCACGGCATCGTCTGTAATAATCGACCAACTGAAAGTTATTTTGACGACAAGCGTAAGCTCTTTGGGACTTATTTGCGTGCTTTTGTATAACTCCTGGCAACTTGCGTTCGTCGGAGTTATCGTTATGTGCGCGGCGGTAATTCCCGCGGGCATGCTCAGAAAGAAAATTTTGAGTACATCAAACGAAAGTATAAAAGTTTCCGGCGACCTTTCAACCAACTATTTTGAAACCTGCGGCGGAAACAAGACCATTGCGTCGTATAACCTGAAAGACAAACTGTACACGTCGTTTTCGGAAAAAACCGACGATTTGTTCGATATTCACATGTCGTTGACAAAGAGGGTCGCAATCGCGTCTCCGTTGATGTTTTTCATTGCTTCCATAGGATTTGCGACTGTTTTGTGGTTCGGAAACCACCTGATTTTGACGGGACAACTTACCACCGGCAAATTTGTATCGTTCGTGGCAGCGCTTATATTGCTTTATAAACCGATGAAAAACCTCGGAGATACTTTAACGAGCATTCAAACGGTATTCGTGTCGATGAGCAGAGTTTTCGAAATTTTCGACATACAATCCGAGATAAAGGAAAAATCCGACGCAAAAAGCATTAATGAAGTAAAGTCGTGTATTTCGTTCGAAAACGTTACATTCTCGTACATTCCGGGAACAAAAGTTTTGAAAAATATAACCCTCGACATCCCCAAAGGACAAACTCTTGCGGTCGTCGGCAATTCGGGCGGCGGGAAAACAACAATGGTAAACCTTTTGCCCAGATTTTACGATATCGACTCCGGCTCGATAAAAATTGACGGAATCGACATCAGAGACTACAAATTGGTCGATTTGAGAAATATAATGTCGGTAGTGTTCCAGGACAACTTTTTGTTCGCGGGAACGATTCGCGAAAACATAATGATGGGCAATCCTTCGGCAACGGCGGAAGAGTTGAAGTTTGTCGTTGAAAGCGCACACCTTACCGATTTTATCGATACTTTACCGGACGGGCTCGACACGGTTGTGGGCGAACGAGGAACAAGCTTGTCGGGCGGACAACGCCAACGCGTCGCGATTGCGAGAGCTATGATAAAAAATGCGCCGATAGTCATTTTGGACGAAGCAACTTCCGCACTTGACAACGAGTCGGAAGCCGTAGTACAAAAGGCTTTGGACAACCTTATGCAAAACAAAACCGTCATCGTCATCGCGCACAGACTTTCGACAATCCAAAACGCCGACAGAATTATCGTGGTAAACGAAGGCGAAATCGTCGAAAAAGGCACGCACGAAGAATTGATGCAAATCGAAAACGGCGAATACAGACATTTGTACGAAATTCAATTTAAAAAAGAAGAAGAAACGGAAGAATATTTCGAAAAACAATTGACAAAATAAAACTCTAAAATATAATTTATAATAACAAATTTGTGAACACGGAAAGACTTATGAACGTAGACGAACTTAAACGCAGAAAATTTAAAAAACCGGACTTCTCGACGAGAGAAGGTCGCGGGATAATGGCTTACTTTCTCCAGAAAGAATTCGAGCACATTTTGTCTTTTGACAAAAACAAGGAAAATCCTTTTATAATAAGGGTAAAGGACGATTTCATAAGTCGATTTACGAAAAGAATGATAGAAAATCCCGAGAAGAAAATAATGATAGGGATTTGCGGCGAATCCGCGAGCGGAAAAACTACGATTTGCAAACACATTAAAAAGTCCGTACAAAGATACAATCTCCCCGTGGAGATAATCAGTACGGACAATTATTTTAACGATATTTCCGATTTAATCAAGAAATACGGGAGTTTCGACAAATTGCTCGAAGCGGGATATGACGTTGACTCGCCCGACAATTTTATGACGGATTTGTTAAAAGAAGATTTGAAGCAACTCGCTCTCGGAAACGACGTTATGACTCCGAGATATTTGATAAACGGAAGCGGTGTAAGCGTTCCGAAATCGTTGCCTGCTAAATCCGAAAAAATCATAGCGGTCGAGGGCTTGGCGGCAATGTACGACAACGTTTACGACCTTTTTGACATCAAAATTTATATCGACATCGACAGAGAAGAACAAAAAGAAAGATTTTTGTCGAGAGCCGCATCGAGAAATCAAAATCGCGAAAACGCTTTAAAACAACTTTCTTATATCAGAAGCGCGTCGGAAAAATACATTTTGCCGCACAAGCATAAATGGGATATTATCGTAAACGGCAGCGTTTCGATACCTTATTTCGAACAGATTGTGGAATATTTGTACGGCGTAACGAACAATTTTGTGTAAACGTTTTTCGAACACCGCAGGTGCCGGAAATCGGTTATGCCGTTTTGTTTAGGGAAACCTCTCTCGCCATCCGAGCGGATATTTCGGAGGAGTCGAACCGTTATCACAGTCGAAGTTTTCGCCATAAAATTTGCAAAAAGCTACACAAAAATATCCTCGTCAACCGAGTCAATTACATAGAATAGTCCCATTTAAAAAGACTTCCGCAGTGTTTGCACACGGCGTGGGAATTCATAAACGCCAAATCGGGAACGAAGGTAAAACCGTCGACCGTCATTTTCAGATTGCCGTCTTTGTCGTAGACGTAGGAAAAATCACAATTTCCGCGATATTCGGGATTGAACATCAGCTCAAACTTATCAACGGATTTACAATTTTTACAAACGAACATCGAAAGTGCCTTTCTATGATTTTGTGACGGTTTTGCGGGTGTCATAGTCTTTATACAGCAATGTAAACCACGCGCATCGCATGGGAAGCAAAAACATTGTAACACAAGAAGAAACAACCGTTTTTACGAACGAATGAATCAAAGGGGTTAAATTTATTTCTTTGGCAAGGTTTATGTCGACAAAATTTTTGAGAGTGTCGGAACAAAACGCGAAAAACGATTCCACCATTTGTTCGACGGGCAGAAGTTCCGCATATTTTTGAACGGGAAGAGAAATATATTTTATGAGATTTAACTTTTCAAACCCGATAACAACCAACGACGGAACGGCGACATAAGTCAAGAGGAACGAAAAAACAATGACGGAAAGGGTCATAAGGTAATTTGTTTTGACGAGGGTAATGCTTCGTTTTATCGAGGAAAACGCGCCGTTTGAATCTTCGAGCATAAAAGTTTGAAAGCAAAGCGAAAAATACACCGCGATAAAGAGAGCCGGCAGAATAAACAGCGGAAACGCGCCGATTACGGTCAATATTGCCAAAATCGCCCACAGAAGCAAAAACGACGGAATTCTTTTTTTCAGAACACCGACATGCGTTGCGGGGTCGGACTTGTCGGGCTTCTTGCCTTTAGAGACATATACGATTGAGTTCAGAGCTCCGTACGCGAGCAGAAAATCGTAAAAAGCCTTACAGAAAATCAAGAACCCCGGGAAAACGCCGATTAACAGAACCGTGAGAGCGAACGTTATGTTGTTCATATACGGAAAGATTTTTATCAGGGACGAAATATTTGTGACGTAGAAATAATTTACGGTCAAAATAAGGACGAGCCCAAAAAGCTGCCCGAAAACGGGAAACGCCATAAATTTAAAAAAAGTATCGATGTTTTTGATATAAACGACAACCCCTTCCCAAAGAATTGCAACTGTTTTTGTAAATTTATTGTCCGTTCTGTTCACCATGAATTTTCTTTCCGTTATGATATAAATAAAAGTTACAAGAGAATTATACCTTATGAACGAAATAAAAGAAATAATAAAAAGTCTGAAAGACGAAGATTTTTTTGAGCGGGTGAATTTGCACATCCATTCGACAAAATCGGACGGGAGTGCGGCACCCGGGGAAATCGTTAGAGAAGCGCGGGAAAAGGGGCTAAAATACTTTTCGATATGTGATCACAACACGGTTGCCGCGTATGACGAAATCGGCGAAACGGAAGGACTTATCACGGGCGTTGAATTTGATTGTTGGTACCGCGGAGTATTTTTTCATCTTTTGGGATACGGAATCGACGTAAAATCCGATGAGTTAAAACCGTTTCTTTCAAAGACAAAAGCCGGAACGGAACTTGATATTGTCAGAATTTTTGCGCGAAGAGACGTTCCGAAGTTGATATCCGCAATCCACACTGCGGGAGGAATTGCGATACTTGCGCACCCGGCGTGCTGCCTGACGTTTAATTTGAAAAACTTTGTAAAAAGTCTGACGGATATCGGGCTTGAAGGGTTGGAAACACGCTATCCGTACCGAAGACACCGCGCGATAATAAGGTTTCACAAAAATCAAACCGTAAAAAAAATCGCGGAAGAGCTTAATTTATTGCAAACCGGGGGCACGGACGCCCACGGTCGGCAAATTTAAAAATACGAGAACTAAATTCTGATAACGACAAATCGAGAATTTTCTTCGGCGACAACTCCGTGAAATTCGTCTTTTTTAAAGCGGAAAACCTCGCCCTCGGAGATTTTGAATTCTTTATACTTATCCCCGTCTTCTTCTTCGTAGAGACGGAATGAGATTTTGCCTTCGAGAACTACGATGGTGACATTAACCGGAGACGAGTGAAAAGGCATAGACGCGTCTTTTTTGAGGGCAACAAGGAGCGCTAAGTTTTCACCTTCTTCGGCGAGCATTTCCGGATAGAAATCGCGTTTTGTGTAATCCGCTAATGTTTTTACGCTTTGGGGTTCATAGTAATTCATAGACATACTCCTTTTTTTCGATTAACATTACAGTTTAAGCCGCAAAGAATAAGGCTGTCAATCCCTCCGGAGAGCTAGTCCTCAAAAAAAACGCACGGATGTTGTATAAAATTACAATTTTTTATATAAAATATAAGAAACAGATGACAGAAAAAGGAATAAACATGAAAAAAACTGCAATTTTGTTGGCGGCGACAATAATTTTTACGATACCGGTAACGGCAAAGGAAAACATTCAAAGGTACACGTT
The DNA here is from genome assembly GCA_934718085.1 of uncultured Candidatus Melainabacteria bacterium. Lineage (GTDB taxonomy): Bacteria > Cyanobacteriota > Vampirovibrionia > Gastranaerophilales > Gastranaerophilaceae > CAKUZL01. The sequence continues at coordinate 2,824 of CAKUZL010000006.1, read as the reverse complement.
GCAAAACGGGCATAACGTTATAATAAAAGAGGTTCGGACAAATCCGTCGGTAATGATAGATACATGGTTTTCGACGGGTTCAACGGACGAAACGGCTTCAAACAACGGAATTGCGCATTTTTTGGAGCATCTGTTTTTTAAAGGGTCTAAGAATTACCCGGGAAATGCTTTTTCGGAGATAACGGACGCGAAAGGCGCGATAACAAACGCCGCAACAAGCAAAGACTTCACGCATTATTACATATTGCTGCCGTCAAAGGAATTTTTAACCGCGACGGATTTACACGCGGATATGCTTAACAACCCGTTGTTTCCGGGCGACGAAATCGAACGCGAACGCAACGTTGTGATACGGGAAATCGACCGAACGCTCGACAGCCCGCAAAGAGCGTTGTATTCGAACCTCAGTCGGGCGTTTTACCCGACGGACGCTTACGGAAGAGACGTTATCGGAACGAAAGAAATAATCTCGGGCGTTCCGAGGAGCGAAATCGTCGGATTTTACGAACAGAACTATTATCCCGGGCGGATGACGACGGTTATTGTCGGAGATGTCGACGCAAAAACGGCGCTGAATGCGGTGAAAGAACGTTTCGGGGCAAAAAGCGGCGCGAAATGCGCTCAAAAACTCAACAAACCCGTTGTTGCCGACAAAATTCCGACCGCGCAAATACGAGTGAGCGAAACAAAAGACATCAACACTGCGTACATTCTGCTCGGATTCAGAACGACACCCGACAACTCTTCAGCAGACGCATACGCGCTTGATATCGCGGCAACACTTCTCGGAAACGGAAAATCTTCGATGTTATACGAAGATTTAAAGGAAAACAAAGGACTTGTTAAGTCGATTTATGCAAACTCCGTTCCGTACGCGCGTGACGGGCTTTTTGTCATCGGAGCGGACTTAAATCCGCACAATATCTCGGCGGCGGAAAACGAAATTTTCAAAAACATCGACCGGCTTCAAAATCTTGACGAAAAAAGCCTCGAGCGGGGGAAAAAAATCATTTTGACCGATACTTTGTTCGGACGAGAAACCGTCGAAAACATTGCGTCGGAACTCGGGTACCTTGCCGTGGTAAGCAAGGACAAATTCGCTTACGAAAACTACACCGCGAACATAAACAATGTTACGCTTGCGGACGTAAAAAAAGCGGCGGGGAAATATTTAAAACGCGAAAACTCGGTTATTTCTATGGTTTTACCGAAAAAAGAAATAAAAACGGAAAAATTTAAAACCTGCGAACCTTCGGCAAAAATCGAGCAAAAACCGATTTTTAAAGCTCCCTGCGCCAAACCCGCAAAATTTACAAAACTAAAAAATACCGACAAATACACGTTAAAAAGCGGCGCAACGTTGCTTTGTCAAAAGAATAAGGACAACGAAATCATCGCGGTCAAAATCATTGTAAAAGGGGGCAAATACACGGAAACGGTAAAAGGCACCGACGAAATTTTGGCTGAAGTTTTGACAGACGGAACGACAAAATATCCGGGTAAAAATTTTGCGGCAATTTCGGAAGAAAACGGGATTTCGATAGACGCGGGCGCGGGAACCGAAACGTTTACGATTTCGATGAAATGTACAAAGTCCGACCTGCCGTTGGCGCTCGATATGTTGAGAGAAGTCGTAAAAAATCCGCAAATCGGCGAAAATTCGGTCAACAAGGCGAAATCGGATTTAATGCATCAAATTTCCAAAAGCCGAGATATCCCGTCAAATGTGGCATTTGAGGCGGTTAAATACGAAATGAGAAAGGGTACGCCCTACGACACGACCGGCAAAACTTTGGAACAACAAATTCCGAAAATCAATCAAAAAGACGTCAAAGCAAGGTTTGACGAGCTGTTTTGCCCGCAAAACGTAACAATTGCAATAAACGGCAATATCGACAATCAAACCGCGATAAACGCGTTTTCGGAGATGTTCGACAAAAAATGCAATTTTCCGAACTTTGACTATAAAAATTTCAAAAATCTTTTTTATCCCGTCAAAAAAGACGTAAAAATCACGCAACAATCGGGGTTTGAAGCGGCATGGGTCATAAAAGCTTGGGATACCGCGGGTAAAACCGATTTGAAGGACAGAATGACGTTAAACGTCATCAATTCGATTTTGGGCTCGGGGATGAGCTCGCGACTTTTTGTCGAAATTCGCGAAAAGAATGCTCTGGCATACGCGACGGGCTCGGGATTTTCGGCGGGTGTCAATCGCGGAATGTTTTACACGTATACTTCCTGCGCACCGCAAAATACCGAAAAGACACTGATTGCAACCGATAGCGAAATAAAACGAATTATGACGGAACCCGTTTGCGACGAAGAGCTTAAAAACGCAAAAAGCAAGCTTTTGGGCAACTATATTTTGTCCGCGGAAACGAATTTGCAAAAAGCTTCGATGTGCGCGGGTGACGAAAACGACGGTGACGGCTGCGAATTTTCGAGAAAAGTTCCGGAGCTGATAAATTCGGTAACTAAAGAAGACATTTTGAGAGTCGCTCAAAAATATTTTTCGGAACCCTCCGTAACGGTGATTTTGACCAACGATAAAAAATAAAAAAAGCGGACAGCTCTACAATCACGAATGTTTCGCCCCAAAAAACTGCGACCCGGCACAAAGATGGACGATTTGTCCGGCAATACCTGACAAATCGTGCGACGGAGTATGTTTTAAAAATTCGGAATCTTCCGTTTCGAGGAATAAATTCCAATCAAAACTTTGCGTTACGGCAAAAAGCTGAAAACATTGTAGGTTGGGGTTTCCACCCCAACGACTTTTTCGGTGAAGACAAAAATCTTTCGATTGTTAATCAACAATAAT
>CAKUZL010000005.1 GCA_934718085.1 uncultured Candidatus Melainabacteria bacterium | reverse complement strand
CGGGATGACAGGATTTGAACCTGCGACCCCCTGCTCCCAAAGCAGGTGCGCTACCAAACTGCGCTACATCCCGATTTCGATTATTTACTTGTCATTTCCGTGCGCAGTTCGGTTTAATTTGAAGCGGTTTCGCTTTCGCTCACCTTGTGCGCTACATCCCGATTTCGATTATTTACTTGTCATCCTTTGCGCAGTTTGGTTTAATTTGAAGCGGTTTCGCTTTCGCTCACCTTGTGCGCTAGCTCGCGATAAACCTAAGTAAAAAATATGCACAAAAAATCGGGATGACAGGATTTGAACCTGCGACCCCCTGCTCCCAAAGCAGGTGCGCTACCAAACTGCGCTACATCCCGATTTTGATTATTTACTTGTCATCCTTTACGCAGTTTGGTTTAATTTGAAGCGGTTTCGCTTTCGCTCACCTTGTGCGCTACATCCCGATTTTGACGGCACTCCTGAGTGTCAATCCGACTGCCGGCACAATCATTTTATCACGGAAATTTCTTTATAGTTCGCAAGATAAGCCAAATGTTTTGCGCAAATCTTTTCGCCGGGCATTAATATCGAAATTCCGGGCGGACATTCGGCGATAACTTCCGCGCAAATTCTGCCGAGCGCGTTTTCCGTCGCGACCCGTTCCGTCGGCATGCCGTGCGCTTCACGCGGAGGCATTACGATTTCGGGCTTACAAAGCGGCATATATTTGTTGTTTTCCTTATACGGAAGGTTTGAATAATGTTTTTGGGCGATTTTTTCAATCGCATCGCAAAAGTACTCGATATCCTCAAAACTGTTGCCGATTCCCGAAAGCACCAGAATTCCCTCATCCGAAGCCGATTCGATTTCAATTCCGTGTTCGACTTCCAAAATAGTTTCTAGCCGTTTCCCGCTCAATCCTTTGACTTTCAGAAAAATTTTCGTCAAGTCGACATTTTGTTCGGTTTCGCTCAACACTTTTACGCCCGGGATTTTTGAAAGCGCGGTTCTGACGAATTTTGCATGATTAACCGCTTTTTGAACGTCTTTTGCGCCGTTTTCGCTGCACAAATAAGCTCTTGCGGCATCCAAACTGGTCAACAAAATATACGAAGGGCTTGTCGTATGCAAAATTTTCAAATTGGCTTCAAGAGCCGTCACGTCTATTTTTGAGTCCTTTGCGACATGCAACATCGAACTTTGAGAAAAACTTCCGCCCGTTTTGTGCAACGAGTGAACAACCGCGTCAGCGCCTAGTTTCAGTGCCGAAACGGGCAGTTCGTCGTTAAAATTCCACAAACAACCGTGAGCCTCGTCGACAATCAAAGGAACTCCGTATTTTTTACAAACAGCCGAAATACCCGCAATATCGGATACAACGCCTTCATAAGTCGGCGAAGTCACCAATACGTAAGCACAATCGGGATTTTCCGCCAAAGCTTTTTCGACCGTTTCGGGAGTTATTGTTCCAAAAAGACCCCATTTATCGAGTTTTTCGGGCATCATCCACACGGGATTCGCTCCCGACAAAATAATGCTCGTCAACACCGAGCGATGCGAATTTCTGCCGACAACGACCGTTTTGCCCGCTCTGCCCAAAGTCAGCCCCAACGCCAAATTTCCGACGGTCGACCCGTTCAGCAGAAAAAACGTTTTTTTCGCCCCGAAGGCTTCCGCCGCAAGCTCTTGAGCCTCGGCAACGGGACCCGTTGCGGGGTGTAAAGTTCCCAAATTGTCAAACTCGTCCGTAGTATCGAGAAAAACAGCCTTTTCGCCTATCAATTCGCGAAATTCCGGCAACAAAGCCTGCCCTCTGATATGCCCGGGAATATGCAAATGCACGGTCGGATTTTGCACGTAAGCCTGCAACGCCTTAACCATAGGCGCATAGCCGAGTTTCACCTTTTCCGCGTTCATCAATTCCATCTACAAAGTCCTTTCGCAGGCGCAAAGCATTTCCCGCAACACTTTTGCCGCCAAAACCGTCGAATTGTCCGATACGTCGCACATCGGCGAAAGTTCGTTCATATCGCAGCCGACGACGTTTTTCCGGCTTATGATTTTAAAATACTTCATAAGTTCGTTAAAACCGAGTCCACCCGGCTCCGGCGTGCCCGTTCCGGGGAAAATCGAAGGATCGAGAATATCGAGGTCGACAGTCCAAAATATCGGGCGATTACCGATTTTGTCGAGTTTTTTCTCGAATTCTTCGGGAGTTTTGACAAGTGTATCGTGAACCCTCATCAACTCGAATTCCGTTTTTTCGCCGGAACGAATTCCGACCTGGCAAAGGTTTTCGAACCCGATTAAATCCGTGCAGCGTTTGATAACGGAAGCGTGGGAAAGCTTTTCTCCGAGATAATCTTCGCGCAAATCGGTATGTGCGTCGAAATGCACGAGGTACAAATCGGGATATTTTTCGAAATAAGCCTTCACAGCGGGAAAAGTGACCAAATGTTCGCCGCCGACTCCGAACCAAAATTTGCCCGCGGACAAAACCTCTTTTGTCGCGGTATAAATCATTTCCAGAGTCCGAGCGGTATTTCCGAACGGGAAATCGATTTCGCCTGCATCAAAGAAGTCGATATCGTCGATATCCTTGTCAAAATAAGGCGAATATGACTCTATCCCTATCGAGGCGGTTCGAATTCGAGCCGGCGCAAATCTTGTACCCGGTCTGAACGAACAAGTTCCGTCAAACGGCAATCCGACAAGGATTTGACGGCATTCGTCAAAATTTTCCTTCGCACACATCCAGGATTTCGATAAAAACGGCGTATTTTGCATTTTTTACAAATCTCCGACGTTTCGTTTCACAAAATTCGGAACGGAGAACACTGCCTTATGAAGCTCTAAATTATAGAGTTTTGCGTCTTTTTCGATTTTCCGTGCCGATTCTTCGTTTATATAAGACAACGGCGCAACGTCTTCCGAGCAGAAAGCCCAGCTCCAGTATCCCGCGGGATAACAGGGCATCGGACCCGCGTACGGTTTGACGTGCCTGAAAACTTTTTTCAAAAGCTCGTACATCATTTTTTGTTCGCGAGCGTTGGCAAAAGGCGATTCCGACTGCGCAGCCATAACTCCGCCCGGTTTCAACGCATTTTTCACGTTCGTGTAAAATTCTTCCGTGAACAACCCTTCGCCGGGCCCCATCGGATCGGTCGAATCTATCAAAATCACGTCGAATTCACTCTTTTTGTCTTTCATGTACTCGATTGCGTCTTCGATTTTTATCGTAACTTTGGGGTCGTCAAGTTTGCACGACAGAGTCGGCAGATATTTTTTCGCCGCTTCGACGACAAGACCGTCGATTTCGCACAAAACGACCTCTTTGACGGACGGATATTTCAAGACTTCTCTGACCGTACCGCCGTCGCCGCCGCCGATGACAAGGACTCTTTCGGGCGATTTGACCGAATTCATGGGCACGTGAGCAATCATTTCGTGATAGAAAAATTCGTCCTTTTCGGTTGTCATTACCAGCCCGTCGAGCAAAAATACCCGTCCGAGCCACGGCGTTTGAATTATATCAACCTTTTGATAATCGGATTTACCCGTAAATACAACATCTTGAGCCATCATCGATATTCCGAATCCGTGCTCGTTTATTTCGGCATAACGAAGATCCGTTTCCATTTCTTTTCTCCTTTCCTTTCGGTATTTTTGTATAAATTACACTTGTTCGGTCAACACGAACGGTTTTTCTTCGACTTTGAACCCGTCGTGTGCCATAATACCGCGTTTCAGAAACGAGAAAGATCCTTTTTTCGAATAAAATACTTTTTTAAGATAATCGTAAGCAACTTTGGGATCGCACGATTCGCCGCATGTGAACAAATCCACCGCCGCGTAGCTTAATTCCGGCCAAGTGTGTATCGCAAGGTGCGATTCGGAGATGATGACAACCCCGCTGACTCCGTGCGGATTGAACATGTGAAAACATGTTTCGACGACCGTCGCGCCGCATTCTTTCGCCGCGCTTACCATGTGTTTTTCCACAAGCTCGGGATTGTTGATGATGTTTGCATCACAATCGAAAAATTCGGCTAAAATGTGTCTTCCCAAATAGGATTCTTGTTTGTTTTCTTTGTTAATAAACGGAACTTGCATTGCTGTATTCACTTCATAAACCCCCCTGTGTCTCAACTACGTTCTTCATAATACTAACAAAACACGACGATTACAATAAATTGCCGTTACGTTTTGTAAACAAATTTTTGCATGGGCTCAATACCCCGTATTTCAGGCAAAAAACTGTCTTTACATTACTTAAAATAATTGTCCCGTTGACAAAATTTAATTGCAAACCTCGGTTATTGAAGGTATAATCTTTGCATTATGGACAGAAAAATCGTAAGCAACAACAAAAAGGCGTTTCACGACTTTACAATCTTCGACAAATTCATCGCGGGCATCGTTCTGACGGGCACGGAAATCAAATCCGTCAGGGCGGGTGCGGTCAATCTGAAAGACTCTTTCGCAAAAATCGAAAACGGTGAAGTTTGGCTGTACAACTCGCATATCAGCGTTTACGACAAAGGTAACAGATACAACCATTCGCCGGAACGCGTTCGAAAATTGCTTCTTACGAAAAAAGAAATAATAAAACTCGACGGCAAAATCAAAAAGGAAAAGTACACCATCGTGCCGCTTTCGATGTTTTTGTCGGGAGGATTCGCAAAACTCGAAATTGCCCTCGCCAAAGGGAAAAAGCTTTACGACAAACGTGAAACCGCCGTCAAAAAGACTCAGAACCGCGAAATCGATCGAGCACTCAAGAGCCGCGGCTAACAAGGGTTTTCAAATATTTTTCGACATTCGGAAGTTTTTCGTCGACATTCAGGTAAATCAAAAGAATTAAACAACCCGAAACCCAGGCGGCAAGGACATCGGAGGGATAGTGAACTCCGAGCATGACCCTGCTCAACCCTGTAAACAAAATCCATGCCGTACCGAAAAAATTAAAAAACGTTTTGATTTTCACACTCGGGCAAAAGCGGTTTAAATAGACCAATCCGACCGTCCACACGCAAAAAGTCACCAGCGAATGACTCGAAACGTACGAAAAACTGTGCGGATGAATAAGCGGTTGCAACTCGAAAGGCGGTCTTTGCCTTGCGACAAGTGTTTTGACGACGCAATTTATTCCGAACGTCACCGCCGGCAGAGCCGAGAAGCATGCCGCCCGTAAAAATTCTTTTCGACGAATAAAACATGCCGCACCCGCAACCAAAGGCAGGGCAAGCATTATCGAATACATCACGCAATCGGGCAACAAAAACACAATCGTCGGAACGGCTTGGAAAAATGCTTGAATCCAAACGATAAAAACCTTATCCCGAAAGGTTATTTCGGGACAAAGTTTTACCGCAAAAGTCAACAAAACGAACAATATCGTTAAAAAACCGATTTCGCGTTTGAATTTCATTAATGTTTACCGCAACACGAGCAATTTCCGCTGCACTTGTGCGCCGGAGGTTCTTTTGAACAGAACGAGTCTCTGTCGACATAATACTCGCCTTCGAGCGGGAAAATGGTCATCCAGAGGTTTTCGCGCCAATCTTCGTCCAAAATTTCTTTGACCTCTTGAGAATACTTATCGATTTCCGCCTTAATCGTCGGATTTGTAAGGTATTCCGCCGCGCCCTCATGGGTTTCGTAAGGTTTGAATTCTTCGTAATATTTTCTCAAAACTTCGGGGCGGTCGACAATCATGCACGGACGGAGCATATTGCCGTCTTCGTAAGGAATTCCGTCTCTTATCGCTTTCATGAACGGCGACGCCAAAGCCTCGGTCAACGTACAATTTTTGAGGTTGTGAGTAGCCAAATGAACGAACGTACAGGGTTCGACGTCTCCTCGCGGATTTACGTGAACGTACTGTCTGCCGCCCGCGATACAGCCCATCATCTCGGGACCGTCGCCCCAAAAATCAACCGTCATCATCGGCAAGGTATTTCTTGCGTTGTAAACCGCTTTGAGAATTTGTCTGCGCTGTTTTGCGTTCGGAACAAGGCTGACGTCGGGGCTGTCGCCGACCGGCACATAATGGAAGAACCACGACCACAAAACGCCTTTATCCGAAAGCATTTTCATAAATTCGTCGGAAGTGACTTCGTCGCAATTTTGCGAAGTCGCGGTAATGCTTGCGCCGAACATTATTCCCGCTTCTTTCAACATGTCCATTTTTTTCATAACCATGTCAAAACAGCCTTCACCCCTTATTGCATCGTTGTTTTCACGCATGCCGCCCAGCGAGAACATCGGATGAACGTTTCCGAGCCGTTGAAGTTCTTTCACGGTTTTTTCGGTAATCAGCGAGCCGTTCGTGAACGTTATGAACGCGCAATCGTTAAATTCTTCCGCCAACTCCAAAAATTCTTTGCGGGCAAAGGGTTCGCCGCCGACGACGGGAATGATGTGAATTCCCATTACGTCACGGGCTTCGGTAAAAATTTCGCGCCATTTCGCCTTCGTCAAATCCTCTTTGACGTCGTATTCGTGCGCCCAACAACCCTTACAGTTAAAATTACACTTTTTGGTTATGCTCGACAACAAAACCGTCGGAGGGAAAAATCCGTTTGCTTTGTTGAATTCGGAGCGTTTTCTCAAATTATCGCCGTAATATCCGTTTACAAAAAAGTTTTTGACCCATTTGTTTCTGCAATTCGGATGAAGTTCGGTCAAAATTTTCTTCCACCACAAAAGGTGCGGATGTTCTGTTTTAAAAAGCCACTGCATCCTTCTTGCGTGGTTGATTCCGCCTTTCGACCCCGCGATTTTTTCAAATATTTTCGCCAAATTTATCAATTTTTCTTTGCTGAAATCGTGCGCCAAATAAGCAAGCAACATATCGATAAACATATTGTTGACCTTCAGTTTAAACCCGTCAAATGCGCCCATAGTGTTGGATTGCCACATTGCGGACTGTTCTTTTACTCTCATGATTTTCTCCTCTTTGCCCCGCATTATACAATAAATTTCAAAAAAAATAAACTTTTTGCGGATTGATTTTTTAAGCCGCGCGAACTAAAATTTTTGCAGGCAGGGAGCTCGAAATGAAGCATGTTTTGGTCGTTTTCAACGTTTCCGCGGGTCGAAAAAAAGCACTGAAATTCAAAAAACCCGTGATAAAATTTCTTTTGAAAAATTCCGATTTTTTCAAGGTCATTTCGGCTCCCGAACTCAAAACCGTTGATATTTCGGGCTTCGACACGATAGTCGTTGCGGGCGGCGACGGCACGATAAATTCCGTTTTGCCGTTAATTGTAAATACCGACGTAAAACTCGGCGTAATCCCCGTCGGGACGGCGGATTTGCTTGCGTCGAAATTCGAAATCACTCAAAAAAACGCGCTTGAAGTCATTAAAAACGGAAAAACAACAAAAATCGACTCCTGCACACTGAACGGAAAAAACTTCGTTTTGCGCGCGGGGCTGGGCTTTGACGACGACATCATACGAAAAACACCGCAATCGTTAAAAAACAGGTTCGGATATTTCGCGTACTTCGTTGCCGGAATTTTATTCGCTCTTCGCCTGAAAAAACGCCGTTACGCCATTACAACCGATGAAGAAAATTTTTTCGAAGACGCGTCGTGCGTAATAGTCGCAAATTCCGCAAATATGTATAAAAACACCGTTTCCGTCGCTTCGAACTCAGACCCGACGGACGGACTTTTCGACATTTTCGTTTTAAAAACCGCAAACCCGATAATATTCTTTTTCGAATTTTTGAAAATAATCTTCAACATCAAACAAACAGGTCGTTTTGCCGTTTTTTCAAAATCAAAATCCGTAAAAATCGAAGGAAATTTCTTCCCACTTCACGTTGACGGAGAGACGCAAAAAATAAGGGAGAACCTCGATTTCGAAATTCTCCCTCGTTCGATAAATATTTTTACGCCGTGATTACCATTTGTTTATGCCGAACGCAATCAGGAATATCGACGCAATCCCCTGCAAAGTCGAGCAAATCGGGGTTATCCAATCGTTGCCCGCGATTTTTCTCGGAACGACGATAATATCTCCGGGTTCGACTTTCGCGTGTTTACCGACTTTTTGAGCGCGTCCGTTCACGCCGACCTTGTAAGTCCTGAATTTGTTGGCATTCGGGGTGTACCCGCCGACCGAACGGATATAATCTTTCACGTTTGAACCTTTAATGTACGCGAACGATTGTTCGTTGTAAACTTCTCCGATTACGCTGACGTACGTCGACAATTTCGGGATGTAAATGTCGTCGCCGTCTTGGATTTCAAGATTATCGCGTTCGCTGATTTTTGAAATATCGTTGCTCGGAATATGCAACGCGATTTGACCGTCGTACCTGTCCGCAATCGCGTTCTTTTCGCCGCGCAACATCGAAATCATCTCGATTTTTGTCTGTTGATCGTTCTCGGTTTGCTTGTAACCGCTCGCGAGTCTGCCTTCGAGCAGCTGAATGTCGCGTTCGCTGTTCTTTGCGGCGATTTGAGCCTGCTTATTGCGCAAATTGCTGCGTTTGAACACTATCCCTCTCAAATCCGCTTCATCGGACAAACCGCCCGCCATTTCTATGATATCGGTCAATTTTTTGCCCTGAACAAACGAATACACGCCCGGCACCTTTACAAACCCTGTAATCTTAACGCTTTTCAGGATTTCGTTTTTCCTCAGGACTCTGAAAAAGACTTTATCGTTCGCGGAAAGTTTTATCGATTTTACTCTGTCCGAATTTATCAAAATGTCGTACAAATAATAAAGACGGGTCTTTCCTCCGCCGGTAATTTCCACGGCAACGTTTTCCGCCGGAACGAGGTTTGCGGAGTTTTGAGTTCCCGCAATTATCGCGGGACGGCTCTTTTCGACCGAACCCTTATACGCCGCGGGCATTTCGTTTGCGTCTTTCGGCGAGGATTCGAGAAACTTGACGTCAGTCATTACGTCATTCAGGGTCATCCCGGGCTTGAACGTTATTTGCCTCGGAGTATCGATGCACCCGTAAACGTCCACAAATCCCGCATTCGTGCTTCTGTGAACGGTTATGACATCACCCGGCTTGAGCAGCGGGTCGTTCATTCCCGCAAAAAATTCCTTCAGGAACACGGGAATAGTTTCGACGGTACGTTCGGGCCCTGAAATTCTTCTGATTACCGCCTGATTTATAAAAGTTTCTTCCAAAAGTTCGCTTCGGTTTTTCAAAATATCCGAAAGTCGCATGCCGTTTTTATAAGCGTACGTCGCGGGATGTTTGATGTTTCCCTGCAACACGACCGTGTTTTCGGCAACATTGTACAGAAGCTTGAATTCAAAGGCATCACCCGATTTTATCGGCAATTTTTTAATCGAATTCCACGAAATATTTTTCGCAACCCTTTCGCTCTTATCCTTGTCAAGGGTCGTCATCATTATTTCTCCGGGCTTCGTCTCGGGCAAAAAGCCTCCCGCATAAGGAATTACGCTTTGCAAAGACTCACCTTTTTTGACCTCATATATACCCGGCGTCGCAACCCCGTTTTTCAGGGCGATTACGTCACCTATTCTGTCAACGAAAATTTTATCGTTCGGACGAACGATTATCCCGCCGTCATTTCCGGAAAACAACGCTTTGTACAAGTCGATTTTTTGGGTTCCGCTCGACGAATAATAGGAAATATTTCTTAACGTACCCGTTTTTTTGACTCCGCCCGCAGCGCTCAAAACATCCAAAATGGAGGAATTGTTTCCGACCGAAACTTTCCCCGGTCTTCCGACCTGACCGTAAACGAAAACGGTGAACTCGGTACCAGAAGCGACCGTCAAATGTGCTCTAATGCTCTTATACTTTCTTGCGGCAGCAGCGTTGACGGAACTTTCCACTTCGCTCAAAGTCCTGTTTTCGGCGGGAATCAACCCTATGCCCTGAATAAACAGGTTACCTTTCGAATCAACCGTCGTTTTTGAAACCGGACTGAGCAGAGACGAGCCGGAAATCGCCATTATATCGACGGAATCGCCCGAAAGATAGACATTCACCTTCTCGCCGATGCTGAGTTTATAATTTCCGCCGAATTTCCCCGACGAAGAAGCCCCTCCGCCGCCGGGCGAGAACACGCCGTATCCGACCTGACGCAAATAAGTTCCGTCCGCCTTCGTATCACGCCCGTTAAACATTTCCTCAATCGGGCTTAACGACGCGGGAAGCGGGGTTTCCTGTTTTCCGCTTAAACTTTCGTAATTGTTGTCAAAAACGTCGGCACGCGCGCTCAAAGAGCCTATTCCCGAAAATTCCGCCGCCATCAGTAATGCCAATATCAACGTAAATATTTTTTTCATTTTTTCTTCCCGATTTTCCGATTATGTTATCGCAATTTGCATAAGCGACTTTATCGCGGGCCACTCAAGCTTCCACAGCCCCGATGCGTCCAACGCGTAATTTCCCACGCATGCAAGTTTGCAATCTTTACATTTGTTAACCGTTTCCACAAACAACGGATCGGCTATAACGTCCTTCAGAGGACGGTTTCGAACGCTTATAAACGGTTTTCTGTCGTAACAGCGCAACATTTCGCCGTTTGAGTAAATAACCGTCGCAATTCTGGGCCAATGGCATTCGTAGTAATTCTTTTTCGCGATTATGTAATCCATAAAATAATATGAATTTCTAATCGGATAGCCCTGTTTTTTCAGCTCTTTTATCTTCACGAAAATTTCCGCGAGCTTATCGTTTTCGAGCTCGAGTTTTTTCGGGTCGTCGCAGCCTTCCCACTCGTGAAAGTCCTGATTGGACTTGTTTACAGTGAAATACAGCAAAACGCCTTCGTCTTTGCAATATTGAGCGACCTCTTTTATTTGCGAGAAATCTGTTGCCGCGGACACCGTACAGCAAACATATATGCGCATTTTCGGGTTATGCTTTTGATGATAGGCAATTCCGCTCATAACCTTATCGCAAATCCCGGGCATGTGCCTGATATCGTCGTGCGCCTTGCCTATCGCGTCCAACGACACGAACGCAAGGTCGGTGTACTTCGCAAAATCGGGGTTTGTCTCCAAAAACCAGCCGTTCGTAGCGATTTTGGTATACAATCCCGCATCGTGAGAAGCTTTGCAAATTTCCGCAAAATCTTGACGCAACAAGGGTTCTCCGCCCCAAAAAATGCTGTCCATATATCCGATTTCGCCGGCTTCCTTTATCAGACGGGTAATTTCCTCCAAAGACATATCCTCGTTGTCTTTGTGGTGTTTCCAAAAACAAAAATCACAGTTGCAATTGCATTTGCTCGTAACCATCAGCGAAAAACACAGAGGCTTCGGCTTTTTTGACAATCTGCTCTGAATGCATTCCAACGCCCCTCCCGCCAGGTGCCTGTAGTATTTTAGCCTGTCGACGGACATTTTGTTGCCGGATTGTATCATATCTTCCTCTCAAATTTTCAAATAATATACAGTCAAAATTCTACCAAACAGACCGCTTTTCTTCAACTGTATTAACATTTGTTAAACGTTTTTTACGCTTTTCGGAGGATTTTTGAGCCGACGGCGTTTTATCAGGTCGACAAACGCCTCGACCCGCGTAATATAACCCGCTTTACCCGTCTGCTCGTCCAAAACCAACGACATTACGGGAATGTTTTCTTCTGCCGAAACACTCGGAATGATGTTCTGCGAGACGATTTCGGGCATACACGAAAACGGAGACAAGTGAATAACCCCGTCAATACCGTGTTTTGCGGCATAAACGATGTCCCCTATCGTTTCGATACATTCTCCGCCGATTGCCCGTTTCATATATTTTTCGGCATATCTGACCGATCGTTCGCGATGAGATTCTTTGTGATAAAACAAAGAAGGTTTCAAAACGTGCTCAAGCCACGCGCCGAACATTATGGGGCGAATAACCTCTACACCCGCCTCTCCGAGCTCTTTTTCGATGTTTTGATTTGTGAAAGGATCCAGCAACACAAAAAATTCGCCGGTTAAAAATATTTTCGGCACATCACGATTTTCATCGACGGGAATTTTGTTGAAATCGTCGACAATGCGCTTTTTCAAGCGTCTTGCCTCTCTCACGGAAGTCGTTTTGTCCGTAATTTCGAGCCATTTATTGTAACATTTTTCGGCATCGCCCTTGTTTTTTTCGCGCGGACGAACCTTGAAAAGCATCCTTTCCGCCATATCCACGGCAAAAAACTTGCTGAACCCCAAGCTGAACGCGCGGTAAAATTTTATCGGATTAAGACAATGCGTAACGTGCCAAAACGCTTCCAGAGTCTGCTTCATCTTGCTTTGGTACATGTCGAAAACGACCATATCAAACTTATAACCGAGTTTTTTCAAGGTTTTTTGGGCAACGCGGGTGTAATTTCCGAATCTGCACGAGCCGGGCGCCTGAAACATCATCAAGGTGTTTGCACCCGCATCGAGTGCGGTTATGTAATTCGCCAAATTCAGTTTGTACGGAAGGCAAATGTCCTCCATGCTGTTTTTGACGCCGATTTCCAGAACCTTATTGCTGTTTTCGGGCGGTATGACTACCTTTGCGCCGAGTTCAAGAAGCAACGCTTTCAACGGAATATCGATTCTGCCCATCCTCGGCCAGGCGATAACCCGTTCTTTCGCACCGTAAAGCTCTTTTTCCTTCTTCTTCATACCCCCGATTTTACCACAAACTTTAAAATACGCATATCGGATTTGAATAAAATACGGGACGAAGTCCTTCGAGCCCCTCGATACGGTACTTTCCGCGTTTTTCGATTTTATATCTGATTTTGTTACCGAAAGTTTTCAAAACAACTTTTCCGTCCCTCAAAAGCCTTATTCTTACAGGCTTTTCAAACTCCGCGACAAAAAAGGTTTCGTCTTTCGAAAAATTCGCAAGTTCTCCGCAATACGCTCTTTTTCCGAGGCTTTCCACAAATATCTCGGGCACGGTTTTTATTTCGGACGCATTCATGATTATGTTGTTGGCACCTCGAATTGCCCCCAAAACGGCTCTTTTGCACTCTTCAAAATCCTTCGGCAGTTCGTTTTTTAAAATTATCGAATTTATCGCACTCGTCCGAAACATTCGCTCATACGAAAAAACGGTAACGGGAATAAAATATTTTTTTATTTTAAAGGCATGGGCGTCACAGCCCGACACTGCAGGCTTTACGAACCTCGAATGCAAATTCGAATTATCCCATCCCGCCAGAGTTTTGCGTTTCGCACCGCGCATAAAAAACCGCGGAAACAAAAACGCCGCAGCGGTTTTCAGGAAATTTTTCTCGTCATAATTATCCGTCCAATCGGACATCGCGTTCCAAATTTCGACTCCGTCGCCCGAAACGGTCTCATCCGTCCATTTTATGGGCTTATGAGAATTTTTTCTCATGCCCGACTCGTCGGGGTGCGCACAAATTCCGAAACCGCCCTGTCTGATTACATTTACGACATTCACCGTCGGGTTTTCGTGCGGCTCGATTTTTTCTTTGATGTCGAGCGCCAAATAGTGGTTCGCATCGGCGGGCGAGATTTCTTCGCCTTTAATCACACAAACGCCGTTCATAAAGCCTTCTTCGGAATCGAAATCGTTATGGTCGGTCACGATAATCCACGACAAACCCGCTCGTGCCGCGGCTTTACTGATTTCGTCGAGATTTCCGCTGCCGTCCGAGCGCACGGTGTGAACGTGCATCGCGCCTTTGTACGAAAACCGTTTATCCATTGATTGCCGGCTCTTTCTCGGGATGATTTTCGAACATGAGACCTTCGTTGACCGAAAGGTGTCGTTTTTTTCTTTCGAGCATATCGACAAAAGCCTCCAAACGAGTCACAAAGCCCGCTTCGCCCGTGTGTTCGTCGACCGTCAGGTGCATAAACGGCAAATTTCGTTTTTCACAATGAGTCATAATTTCGTCGGTCATAAGCGAGTCGGGACCGCAACCGAACGCCGACAGAGCTATCACGCCGTCAATTTTCCCGTGCAACATAAAATACGCCGCGGTACCCGTCAATTCGTGCTCGTTCGCCCAATATTGAAACTCTCCGATATCCTTAATTGCCTGCAAAGCCTTATCCCGCGTGATATCGGCAAACGTATACGCCCTGACGCCCGCTTTTTCAAGCTTTTTGAGCAAATTAAGCGAAATTCTTTCGTCAAAAAGGTTGTATCCGTGCGCCGTTACGACCACGGACAACTTATAATCCTTGTTTTTCTCCTTCGCGGGCTCACGAACAAAAAGACCCGAAATCGCGTATTCCATTGCTTTATGGTACTCGATTCCGGAATTTGTCATCTCGAAAAAGTTGTTGTACATCTTCCAACCCGCCGAAATCGCTCGTCTTACAAGCTTTTTGTCCGTAACTCCGACGGATTTCGCACAATCGGTACAAAAGTCCGAAAACATTACGCCTTCGGTCTTATCAAGCGTCGGTTCAATCATCAAAAACTCCGCCTTCACGACGTTTCTGATAATTTCCGCCAACCCCCTGATTTTACTGCAATTATTGATTTTATACGCCACCGACTGCAACGCCGGCACAAATATCGCATCGCAACCCTGTTCAAGCAGGTTCACGACGTGTCCGACATACACTTTTATCGGGAAGCAGGTATCCGACACGACAAGCTTGGAACCCGCCGCTACCGTTTTTGCGGTCGTTTCGTCCGACACGATTACATCAAGCCCCAATTCGCGAAAAAATCCGTAATAGAACGGAAAGTTGTTATAATACGAAATTGCCCGCGGTATGCCTATTTTCTTGATTTTTTCCAATTTTTTCACCGTCGAAATCGCTCACTTTAAACTTGCTTAGTATATTTCATTTTTTGCCGATTGTCAATGATATCAAAATTACGACAATTTTATTTAACATCCCGAAAACCCGCGAAAACAAAGCTTCTTAAAAAACCTCACACCGCTTTCGTATTTTTTATTTTTCGGTCGAAAATTCGTAGACAATTTGCCTGTCATACGTCTCATCCGCCCTCAAAATCGGCTTTTCGGCAAATTTGTTGACCGCGTCGGGATAAAACTGCGGTTCGACGCAAAACGCGGAATGTTTTTCATAACGTTTTCCGTCTTTGCCCGCGGGCTGAGCGGATTTTCCCAAATTATTCGCCGTATAAAATTGAAATCCCGGCAAATTCGTTTTAACGGTCAAAACGATCCCCGTATTCTCGGATTTGACCTTTGCCGCCGTTTTCAGGCTTTTTCCGTCATATCCGTCTATGCAAAAATTATGGTCGACACCGGAAGTTCGACGAACCTCCGAGGCATCCGAATTTATTATGTTTTCAAGCTTTTGGGGCTTAGAAAAATCGAGCACGGAGCCTTTCACGGCGATTTCCTTGCCCGTCGGGACAGAAAGTTCGTCCGTTTCGGTATACTTTGTCGTCGAAGGCATTTGTACGACATGGTTTTTGACCGAGTTTTCTTCGGCATTTTCGGCGCCGTCGAGGTTAAAATACGAGTGGTTGGTCAAGTTCAAAATCGTATCCTTATCGGTCTCGGCGTTGTACCTTACGGATAACCTGTTTTTGTCATCCCAATTGTAAGTTACGGAAACTTTGACATTCCCGGGATACCCGCCTTCGCCGTCCTTTGTGACATAAGAAAATTTCAGTCCGTTTTTGACGGGTTCGGCTTTCCAGTTTTTGATATCCAACCCCGCAGAACCGCCGTGACAGTGGGTTTTTCCGCCGTCCTTATTGCAATCGAGAGAATATTCTTTTCCGTCGATTTTGAACCTGCCTCCGCCGATTTTATTTGCGCAAGGACCTATCGTGCCGCCGGCATGCCCGACGGGAGCGTTTTCGTAAGGCGAAACGTCCTTATACCCTTGAGTTACGTCAACGAGCTTTCCGTTTTTGTCGGGAACCCGCACCGAAGTAATTGTCGCCCCGAACGTTGATAAATCGACGCTTGCGCCGTTTTTGTTCGTCAAAGTATACAAAATCGCTTCTTCTCCGTTTTTCAGCGTGCCGAAAGACTTTTGGGTTATTCCGATTTGCGAAACGTCATTCGGTTCGGCGGACGCAACGGGAACCGTTTTTTCAAACACGTCCTCCTCAAGCCCGCGCTGCATTTGAGGTTGCACCGCAAGCCGGTGCCATCCGAAGGTTTGCATTTTGTTCATTGCCGTCGTAAAATCCGGCGGAAAATCTATCGGCATTTTCGTATCCTTTCTCGTTTATAAAAAACGAAAAACCTTTCAAAATTGCGCATTTTTCGAAAAATCGTTACCGTTCTTCACAAATCAAAGATTTTTCAGAAAGTCGACTCTCGAAACGGTCGTTTGCTCGCCTTTTTCAAGGTTTTTGACGGAGACCGTACCGTTTGCAAGTTCGTCTTCGCCCAAAATAACCGCAAAATTCGCCGTTTTAGAGGCTTTTTCGAGCTGTTTTGCAAACTTGCGCGCGGAATAATCGGTAATCGCCGATTTTTTCGAGCTTAAACGGATTTCTTTAGCCAATTTCAAAGCTTCTCCGGGGTTTTGAGAAACGACAAAATAATCGATTTTGGGAATTTGTTGTTTTTCAATCAGAGAACAAATTCTTTCCACGCCGACAGCCCATCCGACCGCGGGTGAATTCACGCCTCCGAGGCTCATTGTCAGGTTATCGTACCTTCCGCCGCCGCACACTGCGCTTTGCGCGCCCAAAGCTTCGGATTTGATTTCGAAAACAGTACCGGTATAATAGTCCAAACCCCTTACGAGCAAAGGATTTTCGACGTACTTCACGCCGAGTGCGTTCAAATAGCTTTTCAATTTTTCGTAGTGTTCCGAACATTCCTCGCAAAGTTCGATTTTACCGAGTCTTTCGAGGATTTTGTTCTCTTCGAACAACTTAATGCAATTTTCGTTTTTGCAATCGAGCAATCTGAGCGGATTTATTTTGTACCTGTTTTGACAATCGGCGCAAAGTTCGCTCAAAACGGGAGCGAGAAGGTCTTTCAGCTTGGTTTTGAACTTAGTTCGACAATCGGCGCATCCGATGGAATTAAGCTCGACAAACAGCTCACTGAGCCCGATTTTCGCCAAAAATTCGACCGCGAGAGAAATACATTCCGCGTCGAGCGATGCGTCTTTCGAGCCGAACATTTCGGTTCCGATTTGCGTAAACTGCCGTTGTCTGCCCGCCTGAGGTCTTTCGTACCTGAACATAGGTCCGTAATACCAAAGTTTTACGGGTTGAATTTCGCGTTGCAGATTATGTTCCAAAAACGCTCTCACGACGCCCGCGGTGTTTTCGGGACGCAAAGTCAGCGAGCGTTCGCTTTTTTCGAACGTATACATCTCTTTCGTGACAATGTCGGTTCCGTCGCCGACGCCGCGTTGAAAAAGTTCCGTTGCTTCGAAAATCGGGGTTTCAATTCTTCTCACGCCCGCGCTTTCGAAAACTTCCGACGCCGCTTTTTCGACCTTGTTCCTTAAAAAATATTCCTCGGGAAGTATATCCTTCGTACCTTTTTGAGCTTTTATATTCATAAAATCCGCCTTTGCAGGTCAATTATAACACAAAATTATTTTCGGGGAATTTTTATTATGAACTCGGTGCCTTTGCCTTCGGTCGATTTGAAGGAGATTTTTCCTCCGTGTTTTTCGACGATATTTTTGGAAATTGCGAGCCCGAGCCCCGTTCCGATACCTATTCCCTTGGTCGTGAACCCCGCTTTAAAGATATTTTCTTTATTTTTTTCGCTTATGCCCGAGCCGTTGTCCTTAATGCTTATACTGACGGCGTTTTTCAGATTTTTTGTCGTAATTTCGATAACGCCTTTGTCTTTAATACTTTGGCAAGCGTTCACGAGCAAATTCATGAAAACCTGGTTGAGCATATTCACAAAACAGTTGATTTGGGGCAATTCACCGTAATTTCGCACAATTTCGACTTTATTTTTCGTTTCGTGCCTGATTAACGTAAGCGTCAAATCCAGCTCCTTATTGATATCCGCGGGCTGCAACTCCGCTTCGTCAAGCCGCACAAACTTTTTCAGCGATTTTACTATCCCCGAAATTCGTTTCACAGCCTCTCCGTCGGTTTCGGTCAAAAGCTTTATCGTTTCTTCATTTTCGCTCAATTTTCCCGACTCCGCGAGTTTTTTCATAATCCCGTTGTTCGAAGAAATCGACGCAAGCGGCGTATTTATTTCGTGAGCGACCCCCGCGACCAACTGCCCCACGGACGCAAGTTTTTCGGAATTTATCAGCTGAAGTTTGGTTTCTTCGAGCTCTTTCAGGGTTTTTTGAAGTTTTTTGTTCCGATTTTTCAAATTATCGGTGAGCTCCGTCCGAATTATAACCCCCGCCATTTGCGCCGACAAAGTCTGCAAAAGTTCGGAATTTTCGGTCAAAACGTCCTTTTTGGTCGTCAGGCAGACAACCGCTCCGATAGTTTTTTTCCCGTCGGTTATCGGAATCACGACCCTGTAAGTCCCTTTTATCAACGGTTTGTCGCCCGCGTTTTCCCTCAAACACACGGAAGAGCTTATTTTGTGCGCTTTCATGTCATTCATGGTTTTGTCGTCGAAATTCGTACATTTTCCGACGTCCTCTTCGTAAGAATTCGGCAAAACGAACTTCACGCGACAGTTGCTTCCGCGCCCGCAAGCCGCGTAATAAGTCTTGTAACCACCGAGCAGCTCGTGAATTTCGCCCGCCACTGTCGGAATAATCTTGTCCTTGTCCTGTGTCCGACGAATTCGCGCGAAAATTCTGTTTATCAACGCCGTTTCAATCGCCGCTCGCTGCGCCTTCGATTTAAGCTCCGCATCTTTCTCGAACGACTTTTGCAGGTTCGAATACCCCGTTTTAAGCTTTTCGTACGAGCTTTTCAGCCCCTCATACTTCAAATTTTCGGTAATATCCTTGAATATTATGAATTTTCCGCTGTCATACGGAGCGGCGAAAACGTCGAAATACAAATATTCCGTCTCCGACCGCTGAAACCTGCACCGCGAATAAAAATTCTGCGGCGATTCGTTTATCAAATCGATGAAAGACTCGTCGATATCGCGCAACAAACACACATCGGCTTCGAAAAAATTCTTTATCTTCGAAAAACTTCGAATTTTACCGAAAACCCTCCGCCCCGCGTCGTTTTCGAACGTTATCCGCCCGTCTTCGCCGGTAATAAAAATAATATCCGTCAATTCGTTCAATATCTCGAAATTCGGCATTTTTCCGCCCTACGCAAACAAAATGTAATGATTGAAATACGCAAGCACCACGCCCAATATCGCGCCCATAAAGACCTCAAACGGCGTATGCCCCAGCAATTCCTTCAACTTCTCCACCTGAACGGGCTTGCCTTCGTAAAAATCTTCCATAATTCGGTTCAGTGAAGCCGCCGTTTTGCCCGCGGCACGCCGCAAACCCGCCGCATCGTACATCACGACAAGCGTAAATCCCGCCGACACGGCAAAAATTTCCGAACCGAACCCCGAAATCAGCCCCACCGCCGTCGACATGGCTACAGTTCCCGAAGAATGGGAACTCGGCATTCCTCCCGTCGTCGAGAGAATTTTAAAATTTATTTTTCGGTGCGTGACCAGATACCCGACCAGCTTTATCACCTGCGCGGCAAACGCGGAGCCTATCCCCGTCAACATTATTTCCAATCCGGATATCATTTGTTCACCTTTCCGTTCATATCGTCCGTAATCCCCTTAAATATCACGGACTCGAAGCCTTTTGTCATTTCGTAAATTTCGGCACAAAGTTCGTTAAAACGTTCTATCGCGTTTTCACGCCCCATCAAGGCATTATAAGTCATTTTGCCTTCTTTCGCGTCTTTGCCCGGCGTTTTTCCGAGTTCTTCGAGAGTCGAAGTCTCGTCGATTATATCGTCGCAAATCTGGAACGCGTGCCCGAACGCTCTCGCAAATTTCGTAAATTTATCGAGCAGTTCGTCGTCCGCGCCGCCGATAATCGCGCCCGCACGTATCGCCGCCTCGAACAACGCCGCCGTTTTGTATTCGTGAATGTATTTTATCATCTCAAAATCGGGCTCTTTGCCTTCGGACTCCAAATCCGCAACCTGCCCCGCGATAATTCCTTCGACACCCGCAGCCTTGAAAAATTCGCGTAAAACCTTGACCTGTACGTCTTTCGGCAAATCCTTCGAATTATCGATAATAAAAGCCGGTGCGTAAGAAAGCAACGCGTCGCCCGCAAGCACCGCGGTCGCTTCGCCGAAAACCTTGTGGTTGGTGAGTTTTCCGCGTCTGTAATCGTCGTTGTCCATACACGGTAAATCGTCGTGAATCAGACTTTGCGTGTGCAACATCTCAAACGCACACGCGGCGGGAATTGCAGCCTTATAATCTCCCGAAACGACCCTTGACGCCTCGAGCAACATTATCGGGCGCAAACGCTTGCCGCCGGCATTTAACGAGTATTTCATCGACTCGAATATCTTCTCAGGATACCCGACCTTAATGCTTTTATCAAGCTCTTCGTTTATCAAATTCCTAAGTTTTTCGTATTCCGTTTTATAATCCATTTTAAAACTCTTCTTCCCTTTTAATATTCTGCTTTTCGGTCTTTCTCGACACTGCTCTGCGATTTTTCGAAATTTTGGCAACAACCTTGTCGTTATTGATTTTTGACCTGTCCTCAACCTTTCTGCCCGAATAAGTCACCTTCTCTTTATAAGCTTTTGCCTCTTCGACAAATTTCAAATACCCCGAATACCTTTCGGGAGAAGCAAAAAGCCCTTTTTCTTTGACCTCGCAACCGTCCTCCGAAACGTGAAGACAGTCCGAATACCTACATTTTGCGCCCCTAAGCTCGGGATAAAGTTTTGCTACCTCCGTCGGCATCAAAAAGTCGAATTTCATATTCGAAAACCCCGGAGTGTCCACCACATAGGAGTTTTCAAAAATTCCGAAAATCTCGCAATGTCTCGTCGTGTGAGTCCCTCTGCCCGTCTTGTCGCTGACTTCGCCGGTTTTAAGATTCAATTCGCCCGAACTCAGCAAATTTATCACGGTCGACTTTCCGACACCCGACCCGCCGCAAAAAACCGACAACTTCCCGCGCAAAATCTCGAAAAGCTCACGCCCGCCGTTGTTTTCGCGAGCCGACATAAAAATACACTTGTACCCGCAAGGCTCGTATATCCCGCGAATTCGCTCGGCAAGACGCTCTTCGTCCTCCGCAAGGTCGGTCTTGTTGAAACACAACACCGGCTTCAATCCGTGATACTCGCAAAGACAAATATACCTGTCAAGCTGCTCAAAATCCGGCTCCGGCTCCTTCATCGCCGACACGATTACAACACCCGTAACGTTCGCGACTTTCGGCTTCGGCAAAGAATTTTTTCGTCCCGAAATTCCGACTATCACGCCGCGTTCGGCACCGGTTCGCTCGATTTCGACAATATCGCCGACAAGCATGCTCTCGCCGCGCTTCTTCAAAACATCGCGAAGCCTGCATTCAAGCACCTTTCCGTCCGCATTTACGTAATAATAATCGGAATGTATTTTAAATATCTGTCCCTGCATATCCGCATTTTACCTCGATTTTCGCGAACGGGCAACTTTTTGACATTTTCTTCCCCCTTTTGCTTGATTTTTAAGAAAAATTAAATAAAATATATCAAGAGCACATTATACGCCAAATATTTTTCCTTGTCACAAGCGGATTTTCAAGACTTTTGTTAAGTTTTGTAAAAACAGTGTATAAAAAATAGCAATTTTTTATATCCTTTTGTTTTTATATATGTACAAGAGAGAGACAAGGAGGAAAGAAGGATGGCTAAAGTTTTTGTTTGTAACGCCGCAGATATCTACAAAGAAGTTACCGATAAACTTTCGCGCGTAGAAGCAAAACCTAAAGCCAAAGCTTACAGAAATTTGAATTCTATGTTGCAGGAATGTTATTTTGTCGGAGCGACAAAGTTCGGTAACAACTTCATCGCGTAGTCGCCGACGGTCGGAGATGGGCTCTGCCGCCGACAGTCGAACAAAAAAGATGTTTCGAACACACAGGTTGCACCGTTGAGGGTCGAAGTTCCTGCAACTTTTCGAAAAAGACAATACAGGAGGGCATTTTAAGGTTCCCGTTTTTGCGGGGTTGAAAAATTTGAATTTGGTTTTAAAATTGAATGTATGATTAATTTTGACGCATTGACTTTGAGGGCTTTTATTTTGGAGAACGCCGACTTTCTGAAAGACGCGTTTGTCCAAAAAGTCAGACAACAAGGGCGAAAAGAAGTTTTTTTAACATTACGAAAATCCGGGGACACAAAACATCTTTGTTTGAATATCGATCCTCGGTTTTTTCACGTCTTCCTGACGGACAAACTGCCCGATTTTGAAGGCGCCGCGGCTCCGATGTTTTGCATGTTGCTCAGAAAATATATCGGTTCGTCAAAAATCGTAAATGTCGCGCAGCCCGACGGCGAAAGGATTTTCGAACTTTATTTCGAATACTTTGACATCACGGGCGAAAAAAGCCTGCTGTGCCTTGCTTGCGAGCTTATGGGCAAACACGCCGACATAATTCTTTACGACGCTACGACGAAAACGATTATCGGGTGCGCGCACAACGTCGGTGCCGAAAAAAGCCGCTATCGCGAGCTTGCTGGCAATTTGCCGTACATTTACCCTGCATCTCAAAACAAAAAATCGTTGGACGACATTTCGGCGTCGGAGTTCGAAAAAATTGCCGAAGATTCCGTCGACTCAACGGATTTGGCGTTCAAAGCCGCAACCGATTTTAAATACCTCACCGTCCCGTCGGTAAAAAATGCCGCCTTGCAAAACCCCGCCCCGAGCGAACTTTACGAGTTTTTAAAAAAACTTGTCGATTCCGAAAAATTTTCGCCCTGCATAAGCGAAGATTACGAAATGTTTTCACTCTTCGAACTGCCGAATTCAAAGCATTTTGACCGCGTGAACGACATGATTTGCGAATATTTTTCGTTTCATAAAAACAAAAACCTTTTGTCGTCCGCCAAAAGTTCGTTTTTTTCAAAAATTGACACAAAAATCAAAAAACTCAAAAATCGAGAGAAAGAACTTCGACAAAAAATCGAGAACTCCCGAAAAGCGGATGCATACAAGCTTAAAGCCGATATTCTAATGACAAATCCTTACATTTCCGCAACAAAAATTTTGAAAACGGAAAATCCTTTCGAGCCCGGACAAACCGTCGAAATCGAGCTTGACGAGACGCTTTCCGTCATCGAAAACGCAAACCGCTACTACAAACTTTACAAAAAATCGAAAACCGCCCTGACTTACGCCGAAAGCATGCTCAAAGACGTTGAAAACGAGCTTGCTGCGCTTTCCGAACAGCGACTTTACGCCGATTTTGCACAATCCGCCGAAGAAATGCGGCAAATCAACAAACCCGAAAAAATAAAATCCGTAAAGCTCGAACCTCGCGTTATAGAAGGTTATAAGGTATTTGTCGGAAAAAATTCCGTCCAGAACGACTACCTGCTTTCAAAAATTGCCGCACCCGAAGACATTTGGTTTCACCCGCTGAACGCCCCCGGCGCGCACGTTGTGCTGAAAAAAAACTTTCCGAAAGAACAGGTTCCCGACAAAGTTTTGCTCGAATGCGCGTTGCTCGCAAAAGAGTTTTCGCTTGCCGACAAAAACGCAAAAATCCCCGTGATATATACGCTTCGCAAATACGTAAAAAAAGCGACCGCAAAAGTCGCTTTCGTTACATACAAATTCGAAAAAGAAATTTATTGTTAAATGCTGTTTTGTTTTTTGTAGAAATCTTCGGCATAAGAATCGGGCGTATAATCTTTATTCCCTTCAGATTTACCGTTTTTGAAAAAGTTTACGATTTCATCCCACAAAGTTTCTTTTTTTTGAGACTTTTCTGCATTTTTAGGGTCTTTTTTGCACGAATGTTCGTTTTGGGTTATTTTTTTCGTCGGAGTCGACGCGTTAGCCGAGCTTGAAAAAGTATCTGCATTGCAGCCTGACAGCATCAAAGAGCCTGCCAATGCGGTTGCAAAAATTGTATTTCTTACACCTTTTCCCGTTAAAACTTTTTTCGCGGATTGCAAACTTGCGCCCGCGTGCGCAATGTTACCAATGTTCATAGTGTTTCCCCTTTTTTTTCGGAACAAAATCGAACGCAACGAAATCGTTCCGAGTGTGTTTCTGCTGTTTCTCCATCGGAACACAATCCGCACTACAGCCGAAAGGCGTCTGCACAGCCATATCCCGATTAGTGTAAAGATGACAATCACAGTGTACACCAAAAAATTATTTTTTCAAGGGGTATTTTTAAAAAAACTTTTTTAATTTTTAATACTCGTCGTCATCGTCTTCTTCAAGATAACTTATAAGGCGGGAAATACCGTTTTCAAGGGATGAAAGGCGTTTATCGAACTCGTTGAAACGATTGTTGAGTTCCGAAATTTTTTCGGTAACGACAGCCGTTTCGGTCTCAAATTTTTCGATAATCTTGGCACCGTCAAAGCCCGTCATGGCAGGCGAAACGACATTCTCGCCGGGCGCATTCGCTCCCGTACTTTCCATTAACTCGAGAACTTTATCGACCTTATCACCGATTTCGCGCTTCAAAGCAACGGCAGAGCCCGCTCCGCGCTGAGTCATCTTCATTTTGTGAAGCAACCCCGAAATATTATCGAATTTTTTGGCATTTTCTTGGTCTTTTTCGTCGATTAATCGGACAACAAGTTTCAATGCCGTCAAAATCTTGTCAAAAGCTTCTTGTTTGGGAATTTCGGAAAATTTGGAGTTGATTTCGGCAACCGCATCGTCCATTTTTGTATTTTTCGAAAATTCTTCGCCTATAAGAGTTTTCAGCTCGTTAATACCGTTCGATGTTTCGGCTTTCACTTCGTTTTTAACGTCCGAAACCGCCTCTGATATTGAATTTATGGAAGAACCGGCATTATCAATCCATTCGGCAAGATAGGAAAACGCTTCGGTCAAAATCTGTCCGGAAACGGCATTTTCGCGAGTTTGCTCAAAAATTGAGTACAAAGAATTTTTCAAATCTTTAATTTCGGAAGATTCTGTTCTGTTTTCCAAATTTTCTATGATATTTTGCAAATTTCCGATATGTTTTTGCATTTCTTTGTCGGTTTTATCGGAATTCAAAATCAATTTGTTGGTGCGAAGGCTTATTCCGGTTATGTCGTCTTCGATTTTAGACAATTTTTTATTAATTGTACGCGAAACATTTGTTCCGTCGTCAATGTTTGCCGCAAGAGTCTCAATTCCAAATGCAACGGCATCTGCCCAATCTTCGTTGTTGTTACCGGCTTTCACTTCGTCGGCGAGCTTTGACAAATTTTCGGCAACGCTGTCGAGGATTTTGATTTTGTCGTTAAGGAACGAAAGATTTTCGGTAACGGCAGTAATTTTGGCATTTGTATCGGTCGAAACCTCGCTGATATAGGTAAATCCGTCCGAAACGTTTTGGTCGGTATTTTTTATGAACCCGTTTATTCCGCTTATATTATCGACAAGCGAAGAGCTTGTATTTTCGACCTTTTCGGTCAAATCCGAAACCGATTTTTTCAAAACTTCGACGGAGTTCGAAATCCCCGCTACAGAACCCGAAACCTTATCTACAAGACTCGATACAGAATCCGAAGTATTCGAGAAAGAATCGCTCACGGCTTCGAAATTTTCGGAAATTTCTTCCGCCGACTTAGCCAAAACGCTGTTTTTGCGGCTTATATCGGTAACCAAAGAATAAATTCCGTTGAGCAGCTCGGGGTCGGAATCTTTTTTATCGAAATCGTTCAGGCGCTGCAAAATTTCGCGATTATTTTGCTCGGTCGAATCGAGTTTGTCCTTGATTTCGGTAAACTCTTCGGCGTAAAGCCCCTGCAATTGCGCGTTTTCGTTCAAGAACGTCATCGTATCGTAAATTATATCGACTTTTTCGGCGGTTTCGTTCAAGTTTTGCGAAACATCCGTTTTGAACTCTTCAAAATTCTTTACAAGCCCGTCCTGAGCCTGCGCCGAGGCGTTCAGGGTGTTCATGTTTTCGTAAATTACGTCAACTTTTTCAGCGGTTTCGTTCAAGTTTTGCGAAACATCCGTTTTGAACTCTTCAAAATTCTTAACGAGCCCGTCTTGCGCCTGCGCGGAGGCGTTCAGGGTATTCATGTTTTCGTAAATTACGTCAACTTTTTCCGCTGTTTCGTTCAAGTTTTGCGAAACATCCGTTTTGAACTCTTCGAAATTCTTTACAAGTCCGTCCTGAGCCTGTGCCGAGGCGTTCAGGGTGTTCATGTTTTCGTAAATTACGTCAACTTTTTCCGCGGTTTCGCTCAAGTTTTGAGAAACATCCGTTTTAAACTCTTCGAAATTCTTTACGAGACCGTCCTGCGCTTGCGCCGAGGCGTTCAGGGTATTCATGTTTTCGTAAATAACGTCAACTTTTTCCGCTGTTTCGTTCAAGTTTTGCGAAACGTCCGTTTTGAACTCTTCAAAATTCTTAACGAGCCCGTCTTGCGCCTGTGCAGAAGCGTTCAGGGTATTCATGTTTTCGTAAATTACGTCGACTTTTTCCGCGGTTTCGTTCAAGTTTTGCGAAACGTCCGTTTTGAACTCTTCAAAATTCTTTACAAGACCGTCCTGCGCTTGCGCGGAGGCGTTCAGGGTATTCATGTTTTCGTAAATAACGTCAACTTTTTCCGCTGTTTCGTTCAAGTTTTGCGAAACATCCGTTTTGAACTCTTCAAAATTCTTAACGAGCCCGTCTTGCGCCTGTGCAGAAGCGTTCAGGGTATTCATGTTTTCGTAAATTACGTCGACTTTTTCCGCGGTTTCGTTCAAGTTTTGCGAAACATCCGTTTTGAACTCTTCAAAATTCTTAACGAGCCCGTCTTGCGCCTGTGCCGAAGCGTTCAGGGTATTCATGTTCTCATAAATTACGTCAACTTTTTCGGCGGTCTGCGACAAATCGCCCGAAAGCCCCGCTTTAAACTCCTCAAGCGCCACATTTCCCGAATTTATCTCCTCACGAAGGTTTTCGACCCCGGACGCAAGCACCGCCGTCTTCTCGGACGAACAATGCACCGCCTGCTCAAGCTCGGCGTGGTACTTTTCGAAATCAATGCTCGAAACGGTTTTGGCAAGCAACATTATCCGCTGCGAAGTTTGCTCCAAATCCTTGTCCAGCTTCTCTTTGAAGGTCGTCAAATTTTGTCCCAAAAGGTCGGAAGAATTTGCCCACGAATTCAAAAACGCAATATTTTCATAAATCACGTCGACCTTGTCGGCGGTCTCTTCAAGTCCCGAATCCGAAAGCGCTTTGACCATTTCCTTTATCAAATCGACGGTTTCGGCGCCCGAGTCCGCGGAAACCTTGATATCCTTGAGATATTTCTTCAAAATTCCCGTTTCGGTGCCGTTATCCTTGTAAGTTCGCAAAATTTCTTCGCACAAAAATTTTATTTCGTCCTGAGTCGCGGTTTTGCCCAAAAGCTGGTGCAACTGCTGATTCAGCCCCGATTTCAACAAATTGATTTCGTTTCTTAAATTAAAAGTTGTTTGCTCGTACGTCGATTTTACAAACTCCGCGGTCGCGTTCTCGTTACGCAAAATATCGATTTTATTCGCAATAGACTTTTCCGAAGCATCCGCAAACCCCGCGATTTTCTTCAAACCGCTCTCGCTGCGCTCTTTTGCCAGAACATTTATCGTTCCGAGCTGCCCCGACAAATCGTTCATGTCCGACCGAATTTGCTTCAAATCGCCCACAATTCCGACCAAAAGCCCGTCGGTTTCGGCGTTCATACCCTCGCTCAAATTCATAAAAGCCGTTTTGATTTCACCGAACATCGTATGCATAAAATCGTTTAAATCATCGATTTTACCGTTTATTCCGCTCTCCAGCCCCGATTGAAAATACGAAAGTTCACTCAGAAATTTTTTAAAATTTTGCTCCTGCAGCCGAGTCAAAAGCTCTCCGTCGCCCGAAAGCCTGCGTGCTCCCGCATCCGCCTTCTCGAGAAAAATTTTGAGCTTGGCAACCGTGTCTTCGCTGATTACCGCCGACAACGAATTCAACGTTTCCGAAGACGATTTCACAAAATCCCGCACGGAATTTTGCAACGCTTGAGTGCTTTCTTCGATTTTTTTCAAATTTATCGCCGCAGGTTCGCGACCGATTTTTTCCTCTTCGTGAGATATGTTTTCGCTCATTTTTCCCGCTCTTCCCGAAACTGTTTACTTTATTGTATCAAACACCGACAGACATTGCATGTTTTCGGCGTCAAGTTTACAAAAATTTACAATCTCAACCGACTTTTATGAAATTTTTTATCGCTTGAAGGTCGCGTCTTGTCAAAAATCTCGGCGAATTTTCCTCCTCGCTTTGATTCCTGAGCAGATACGACGGGTGGAAAATCACGATTGCGGGGATTTTGCAGTCCAACATATACCGATTTCCGCGAATTTTCGTAATCTTCAAATCCTCGCCCAAAAACGATTTTGCCGCCGTTGCGCCGCACAAAACAATAAGTTTCGGATGAACAATACTTATTTGCGCCTCAAGATATTTTTTGCAACATTCCTTCTCTTCAGTGGTAGGAACGCGGTTTTCGGGCGGTCTGCACTTTACCGTGTTACAAATGTAAAAATCGTTTTCCCGCGACAGCCCCGTCTCCTCGATAAGTTTGCTCAAAAGTTTCCCCGCTCTGCCCACAAACGGCACGCCCTGTGCGTCTTCATCCGCACCCGGCGCCTCGCCTATCAACATTATCGGCGCGCTTGAACTGCCGTCCGAAAAGACTGTGTTTGTGCGCTTTTTTGCAAGTTCGCAATTTTCGCATTGTCTGCAAACGTTTCTTACTTCAAGAAGCGCGGTTTCTTTAAGCTCGGGGGTTAAATCCTTGAAATCGTTTATTTTCATCAGCTTTCCGCCCCGTTTTCAAATTCTTCGGGTGCCTTAAAAAGCTCCATCGAATCCTCCGTCGCCGTCTTGATTTCAGTCTGAACCGCAGGTTTTCTGCGTTTTACCGTTATCGTCGACTTTTTCGCGGTTAATTTTTTCTTTGCCGCGGGCTGCTTTTCGGAAGTTTTTTTCAAAATATCTTCAATTGTTTTCGGTTTTTCCGTATCGTCCGAAGACTCTTCTATAACGGGGGGTTCGTCGATTTGTGAAGCCGACTCTTCATCCGGCACGATTTGGTTTTCCGCATACGGAACGGGCGGAGTTTCGGGCACAACTACGGGATATCCGTCGTCCTCGGGCTCGTCGTCTTCCAAAATTTCTTCGGGCGAAATTTCGCGAGTTTCGGGCGGTTCGACATCCGGAATATCCGAAACAACTTCATTTTGCGGAACCGACGAAGATTCTTCGTTCGACTGCAAAGTAAGCTCCTCTTGATTTAAAAAATTCGGCTCTACCGAAATTTCGGGCTCAATCGACTGATTTTGTTCTACCGCAACAACATTTTGCGAAACAACTTCATCCGCCGAAACCTGCCCCGGTTCGGATTTTTCAACGTGTGCCGAATCGGAAGGCAAAACCTCGGAAACTTCGTTTTGTTGAGGATTTTGAACATTTCCCGCAAACATTTCCGAAATATCAAATCCCGAAAAAGCTTTCGCTGCACCGAAAGCAGAGGTTTCAATCGTCTGTTCCGTTACCGCCGTATTTTCCGCAACTGCTTGTTGCGCAGAATTTTCCGCCGTTTCACGAACTTCCGGTACATCGGACTGTAAACCGACGTTCGTTTCAAATTCGGCAGACTCGGGCACATTATTTTGCACGTTTTTTGCCGTCGACGACTCCGTCGCGCCCGCACTCAAAGGTTTAGTGTTTTCGTCCGAAACACCCTTTGCCGTCAGCGAAATCTCCTCAAAGCTCACGTTTGCGGGCTCTTCGCCTTTTGAGCTCATCGTCTGCTCGTCGGGCTTGGTCTGAATTTGAGTCGCAACCAAAAACTCGCGCGCCGCTTTTTTCTTCTTTATTTTGTCCTTAAATTTCGCCGCTTTTTTCTTGGGAGTCGGCAAATCAAACACATATTTTGCTTCCTCGACGGGCGCGGACGGCTCTGGCTCCTCGGGCTGAAAATCTTCCGAATAAAGCTCGTGCTCGAAAACCTTCTTATACGGCGAAGTTTCGTAAATACCGGAAATAAACGGACGATTTTCTTCGTCGGTTCCGCAATTGATTATGACGTCAAAGCTTTGAATAATAATCTTTTCGGCGTTTTCCGAAGACAATCCCGTAGTCAAAAGCATGGTTTTTAAAATTTCGTTTTCGTCAACGCCGGGCTTAAGCGAAATTGCAGCGATAACGCCGTTTTTGCCCGACAAAACGGATTTTGAAATTTCGAGCAATTCTTCTGCCGACGGTTCGACCGCGAACAAAGTGTCGTAATCGAGAATTGCCGCCTGCCGCGAATCAAACGCCGAAAACATAAAAGTTCTTTTCTCGGTTTTGATTTTAGAATACCTGTCGCAAATTACGAACGTTTTATCGTCGTCGACAAGCTCGGTCAACATTCCGAGCAACCGGGCCTTATCGATTGCCGGAGAACCCGTAATCAAGACATTTTTACGGTTTTCGACACAATTTTTCAGATAAACCAAAATTTCGTCGCTGATGAAAGAATCCGCGATAACTTCGGTCGGAGTCCGCGATATTATTGCACATACGTCCTTTGTAAACGGAGGCATGAACGTTTTTATCACCAGATCGCCGTTTATTTTGAGAAACGATTCCCTTTCCGTTGTGCCCGCCGCTTTTCGAACCTCTTCCGCCAACGCCGACGGCGAAGAAAATTCCAAATTAGTTTTCAACGGCTCGGAGCCCGTTTTAACATACGCTTCGCGATACGAATATATTATCAGCTCCTTTATATCGGGGTGAGTTTCCATCAACTCCCTTATATCCGGCTCTTCATACTCCGGTTCGACATTATTCTTAATTTGATCCAATCTGTTCTTTAACGACATATTCCTTATCCGTTCATTATTTTTTTCAAAAGTTCTTTATACGAATTTCTCAACTTTGACCCGAGAATCGGCTCCGACACCGACACGCCCCTGTTTGCCGCCTCGGTAGCGGATTTCCAGTCGTTCGGAATTTTTGAGAATATCGGTTTATCCAAATACCGCGCCGCGTCCGCCTCGGAACACTCGTCGGTCTCGGAATACCTGTTCAAAACGACCTTTACGTCGTCTTCGTCCGCAATTTTGTTGTTTTCGATAAACGAAAGTCCCTGCGCCGTTTTGCGAAGCATATTCAAATTTGCACCGGTTATAAACAATATCATATCCGATAATTTCAAAATCTCAACCG
Source organism: uncultured Candidatus Melainabacteria bacterium (assembly GCA_934718085.1). GTDB lineage: Bacteria > Cyanobacteriota > Vampirovibrionia > Gastranaerophilales > Gastranaerophilaceae > CAKUZL01. The sequence continues at coordinate 83,584 of CAKUZL010000005.1, read as the reverse complement.
TCGAACTCATCGGTGCGGGCGGATTATCGACGACGACAAAATCAAACGCTTCCTTCAAAACCTTCAAAAATTCAACTTTCCCTCGGTCTGAAACGTCAAAATCCGGATTACGATAAGGCGAATCGGCATATATAAACAAATTTTCCGTTTTTTCGGCGCAATCGTAAACATTTTGCGCTGTCATACCCCTCAAATTGTCCACGGCATACTTTATATCGTACGTCGGAGCGATATCGAGCAACGACGTAACATCACCGAAATACGAATTAAAATCGACCAAAGCGACTTTTTTGCGAGGATTTTCCCTTGCGAACTCCAACGCCGAATTTACCGCTATCGTCGTTTTTCCGCAGCCTCCGCACGTCGAAAACACCGAAATCAGCTTCCTGTGCCGATTTACCTCGAAATATTTTTCGACGGTTTGCTCAAGCAGCATCAAAACGCCCGCCTTCGACAAGGGCTTTATCATAAACTCTTTTCGCCCGCTTCTGGCAAGTTTTATCGTCAGGTCCGGGTCTATCGAATAATTTGTCGTCAAAAACCTCGTATTTGGATTTTCCGCCGCAATTTCATTGATTTTTTCGCAAACTTCGTCGGTATTTTCAAAAACATCAACCACAAAAAAATTGAGCCCGTCGGAAATCATTTTTTCGCGTGCATCATCGATATTCGAAAATTCTTCACGGTCAAAACCTTCGAAACAACTGCGGGTCACGGCTCTTGACACGTCATCCGAATCTACGATTAAAATTTTAACCTTTTTTTCCATATTTTCATTTTACTATATAAAAACTTTTTTGTTAATATTATAAGCAAAAACATGTCAAAAAAAAGGAGTTTGTATGAAAGTTACCGTCGTCGGCGCAGGTCTTGCAGGGTCTCAAGCGGCATTGTATTTGGCAAAACAGGGAATTGACGTCGATTTGTTCGAAATGCGCCCCGAATTTTCGACCGGCGCTCACAAAACCGACAAACCCGCGGAACTCGTCTGTTCCAACAGTTTAGGTGCCTTCGACAAAACCGTCGCCTCCGGGCTTTTAAAACACGAACTCAAAATCCTCGGCTCCGATTTAATCGAAGAAGCCTTCAAACACAGTGTTCCGGCGGGAAACGCCCTCGCTGTCGACCGCGAAGGATTTTCCGAAAAAATAAAGCATTTAATTCTTGACGAACCCCGAATAAATTACGTCAAAAAGCGCATCGACAAAATCCCGCAAAACGGTGTTACAATAATAGCTTCGGGTCCCTTAACTCACCCGGAACTCGCAAACGACATTAAAAATTTCACCGGCGAAGACCACCTGCGTTTCTACGACGCTGTCGCCCCGATTGTCGAAAAATCTTCGATTAACTTCGACAAAGCTTTCTTCAAAAACCGCTACGACAAGGGAACTCCCGACTACATCAACTGCCCCATGAACAAAGATGAATACCTCAATTTCTACGAAATTTTGACGACTTCGCCCAAAATTCAACTCAAAGATTTTGAAAAAGACGCGGCTTTCTTCGAAAGTTGCCTTCCCGTCGAGGTAATTGCCTCAAGAGGCGTTGACACCTTGCGTTTCGGACCTCTCAAACCCGTAGGTCTCGTCGACCCGCGAACCGGCATCGAAAATTACGCAGTCGTCCAACTTCGTCAAGACGACAAAATCGCCGATATGTACAATCTGGTCGGATTTCAGACAAACCTCGTCTGGGGCGCGCAAAAAAATCTCATCCGGTCGATTCCCGGACTCGAAAACGCGCAAATCCTTCGCTACGGAGTTATGCACGCAAATATTTTTATCAACTCGCCCAAAATCCTCAACCCGACACTTCAAACCCGCAAAAATCCCGATTTATTCTTCGCCGGGCAAATCACCGGCACCGAAGGCTACACCGAATCAATCGCTTCGGGGCTCATGGCGGGCATAAATGCCGCACGCAGGATTCAGGGCAAAGAGTTGTTGACCCTTCCCGAAATCACTATGGCTGGCGCACTTTTCAACTATATTTCGTTCGAAGGTCACAAAAAATTCATGCCGGTTAATTCAAATTGGGGAATTATCGACAAAACGGGCATCGACAGGAAAATTCTCAAAAACAAAAAAATTAAAGCGGAATTTATGGCGAACCGCTCGCTCGAATACCTCAAAAACCTTGAAGTTTAAGAGTTTAAAACCTCCGTTCCGCAAGTCTTGTACGCACTTTTCAGGGCTTTTACCGCCAAAAAATAATACAAAAAACTCAACGCCGTCAAATTTAAAAATTCGGGAAATACACCCGCAAAAGATGCGCCCATACGCCAGATTTCAACCAAACCGTTCATACCCCCGTCTGCCGGGATAAGCTTTGTAAACATTTGTAACAAAAACGGAACATTTTCCTTCGGCCAGACAAACCCCGGCAAAAAGATTATCGGAACCGACGTTACGACCAAAATAAACAGAGAACTTTCGCGCTGTCTGCAAAAAATCGTCAAAACCTGCGCCAAACAAGCGGTCGAAAACAAAAACGGAATTAAAATCAAAAACAACCCCAAAATGTCGGCATTCGGGTCAAAATCAAGCAATGCCGCGGCAAGAAGGAAATATATCACGGCATAAACAAAATACAGACCCGCGTACGCGCAAGATTTTGCAAACACCGTCAAATAAGGATTTTCGCCGAAAATCTTCAAAAATTCGACATCCCGGGAAGAAACCCGTCCGAATTTGACCGCGCGGAGTTTTTCGCAAACAGTCCCCGCAAGCAGCCCGCCGCCGACGAGCATGGTCTGTTGCAGCACGAGAATTAAAATGAGAGGATAAATGTAGTACATATAGCTGCCGGACGGGTTAAACAAAGGGTTTTGGACAAATTCTAACGGCATTTTGATATTTATCGCTTTTTGAGCGGGAACACCTTTTTTCATCATAATTCCCGCCTCAAGCCGCGCCCCGAGAGCGGTTGCACACGTTATCACGCCCGTTGATACCTGTTTGTACGAAATGAGAAAAGCACTGTCGTTAAAGAGCGAAACAAAAGAGTTTCCGCCTCTTTTTATATCACGTTCGAAATCTTTCGGCACGACGACAAAAGCTTTGACTTTGTCCTCAAAATAAGCCTTTTCGGCGTCTTTCACGTTACCGGCGCGATACTCGACAGAGACATATTCGCTCGCGTCAAGGTTTTTGACGAATTCGCGCGAAAGCTTCGAATTATCGAAATCGACGACCGCAATCGGCACATCGCGAACAATATCGGTCGCAAACGGCAACGTATAAAACAGTCCGTACAAAAATATTCCACCCACCATAATAAGCGACGTTCCGGGGTCGGTAAACACCGTTTTCAGCTCGTTTAAGAAGATTTTTAAAAAATTTTTCATCATATCCCGTACCACAAGTCCTTATTTTCGGCATGCTTTTTCAAAAGCGGCATAAACGCAAGTCCGACAAGCGCGAGCGCCGCCAACCAAACAAAATTTTTGACATCATAAATTGGCGCAAACCCGCGCATAATTTGATCAATCGTCAAATTCACGAACGGGCGAATAGGGTATAAAGCACTGTAATACCGCATTATCGCAGGCATTGCGGCTATCGGATACGTCATGCCCGCAAGCGTAAAACCGGACGCTGTATAAAAAGCCGCACAACTCAACGAAAACCGCAAATTTGACAAAATCGCGACGTACATGACGCCCAAAGCCTCGCACGCAAAAATAAAAAACGCACCGCCCGTCAAAAACGTTGCAACGGAGCCTTCGAACGAAGCGCCGAAAATCAAGGTGTACGCGGCATAACAGCTTATCATCGACAAATAAAACAAAATTCCGTAAACGAAAAATTTTCCGAAAACCGCAGTCAAAATCGAACCGTCTGCCGCTTTAAGCCAACGTTTCGTCGTTCCGTTTTTGAATTCCGACCCCAAAGTCCAAATCGACGTAAGCATGGTCATCATCTGAAAGACGTGCGCAAACGCCGCATAAAGCAAAAAGTACGAATAATTTATGTACGGATTTGCTTTAACGTGCTCTTCAACCTTGATAACATTGACTTTCGAGGACAACGCGTCTTTCGGAATTCCCTGCTTCATCAAAATCGAAGCATTAACAAGCGAAGAAGCCGTCATAACGGCACTTTGGACGTCTTTTGTCACTACTCCGCCGATTAAAATCGTCTGATTATTGTACCAATACGTCAATTTCGGCGCAGAAAGCCTGTTTATGTCACGTCCGAAGTCTTTCGGAATATACAAAACCGCGTAGATTTTTTTTGTCGAAAGCAGTTTTTTTGCTTCGTTCAGGTCGGTCGGGCGGTATTTAACCTCGCACGAAGGAACGGAATTCACCGCGCGGACGATATTTCGCGAGAGTTCTCCGTTATCGGCGTCAATCACCGCAATCGGAAGCTTTGTCGCAGTTCCCGCCGAAAAAGTCGTCGAAAGAACAACGCAACAAATTACGGGCAACAAAAAAATCGCAAACAAAAGCAGCGGACTGCGTTTAATTTGCCGAATTTCACGTATGACGATTTTCCAAAAAGCCTTCATATCAGTCTTTTCCGACTTTGTTCCAATCAACGATTACGCTCATGCCCGCCCTGAGTCCGTCAACCTTACTAACGGGTTTGGCGTGAATTTCAAAGGTTTTCAGGTCAAATTCGCCTCGAGTTTTTGTTGCGCGCCACGTTGTAAAGTTACCCATAGGCGCGATATAATTGACTTTCACCCGAATGTTCTCCTTTCCGAGAGCGGGAATTTTCACGTTAAATTCCGTACCGATTTTGATTTTCGGAAGCAAATCCTCGCGCAAATTCAGCACAACCCAATTGTCGTCCGTATTTACGACCGTTATCAACGTGAAGCCCGCGCCCGCAAGTTCGCCTTCTTCGACCGAAATTTGAGTAATTTCGCCCGAGACGGGAGCCGTGATTTTATTTTCGTTCAGGTAGGAGCTGACCTCTTTTACCGCACCGTGAGCGCGTTTCACGTTCGCACCCGCCATAAGTTTGTCTTCGTATCGAGAACCCGAGTTGTACATTTGAAAGTTGGCTTTCGCCGTTTCGTAAGCCTTTTGGGCATTTTTGTATTGAGTGTAAACTTCATCCGTTTTTTGTGCGGAAACAACTCCTTCGTCGTGCAAACGCTTCATTCTCCCGTATGTTTTTTCGGCGAGCTCGAGCCCCGATTTCGCCTGATTTAAAGCATTTTGAGCCATTTGCTTTTGTTCCGACCGCGCGCCGTTCAGAACCTCGAGCTGCTTGGCTTCGGCAAGTTGAAGCATGGCGTCGGTTTGCTCGGATTTTGCGGAGATTTCGGGTGTGTCGAGAACGATAAGAACATCGCCCTTGTTGACTTTATCGCCCTTTTTGACCTTTATTTCGGAAACTCTGCCGGTAACTTTCGACGATAAATCGAAAGTTTGGGTTTCGACTTCACCCTGAATAATTTTTTCGCCGTCGTGTTTGACAGCATAAAAAATCAAACCGACCGCCAAAAACAGTGCAAAACATATAAATCCCGCCGTTTTCAACTTTATTTTCATAATCTTTCCTCTTTAGAATTGTTTACATATTCCGTAATTTCGTTTGCATTTCCGCTAACGGCAAGAATTTGAGCCAACGCGACATCGTAATCGTATAAAGCTTTCAGACGTTGAATTTTTACTCCCGCAAGCGCGGTTCGGGCGTCCGTAACCTGCAAAGAAGTGCCCATGCCCTCTTTGAACGACAAAGTCGCCGTCCGCAAAGCCTCGTTTGCACTTTCTAGTTCTTTTTCGGTGCTTTCGTACTGTTCGCGGTACTTTTGGAGTTCGTTGAAATGTTTTGTCGCCAGAGCTTCGATATTGTTTTTTGCGTCAATTTGTTCGAATTTAACCTGTTTTTTGAAGCTGTCGGCGGCTTTCAGATTGTTGTAACGGCTCAAACCGTCAAAAACCTTCCAGTTTGCGGAGGCCCCGACCGCAAAATTCGGAACCTGCGCGGACAAATTATCTTTTGCGAAAACGTCGTAAGCAAAAACGCTCAAAACCGGCGAATAATCGGCGGCTTTGGCTCTATACGCCGCTTTTGCGATTTGCGATTTTGCGTCGAGCTGCTTCAGCTTCGGATTGTTCGAAACCGCCTTTTGCTTGATTTCTTCAAGCGTAGGCAGATTTTTTTCGTACAAAAACAACCCCGAAACGGCAACGGTATTCACGCCGGAAACATCGACATCATCGGCTTTTATCAACGATACGAGAGCCTCTCGGCAAATATCGGCGTCTTTCAAATAAGTGTTGTAATCGCGCAAAGCCCGACGGTACGCGACTTCCGCGTGCAACCTTTCGGATTTTGCGATAAGCCCTTCCCGTTCAAGTTTTTCCGCATCTTCGAGGTGTTTTTTCGCGGTTTGCTCGACCTGTTTTGCGACAGATACCACATCTTCGGCAAAACGCAGTCCGTAGTAGCGTTTAACCAATTCTACGGTTAAAGAATTTGTTAAACCGCGGTATTTTTCGTTTGTAGCGTACAATTTTGCACGAGCCGCGGAGTTCAACGCCAAAATTTTTCCGCCCGTGAAAATATTCCACGTCGCACCGAGCCCCGCAAACCACAAATTTTTCTCCTGAAGCCCTATTGCGGGAACGTTTGCGGTTATCGGACCTATCGAAACGGGAGGCGTTTTAACGGTTATATCGTCGTTAAGGTGCGCAAATGTTGAGTTCAAGCCGACTTTAGGGAAAAATTCTCCCGCGGCGGCACGTTTTTCGTACTTTTTCACGTTAATTTCTTCGCTCGCGGCTTTCAGTGCGTTATTGTTGTTGAGCAAAAGTTCGTAAGCCGCCGAAAACGTGAGTTCCGCCTTTTGAACCTGAGCCTTTTTCACGTCTTCCGCAAATCCCGCGCACGTCACCGCAAAAAACGTCAGCGTGCACAAAACCGTTGATAAAACCTTCTTTCCCGACATAATTTTTCTCTGATTATCTTTTGATGACCATGCTACCACCATAAAAATTCACTTTCAATAAAATGTAAAAAACGGTAACAATTTTTTTGCGGTATAATTTTTCCGTGAACAAATTCAGCGCAAAATATTCGATACGTTCGACAGATATGGACGAAAAGTACTTCCTGAAAGCGTCTTCGATACCGTACTTTTTTCAGGAGTGCTTTGCGGAATACTGCACCGAAAAAAACATCGCGGCGTTCGACATCGACAAAAACGGGCTTGTTTGGGTGATTGCGGGTATGAATATCGAATTCGCGCCGACCGGCATGCCGCATTGGAAAGATGAAATAACGGTCAAAGTTTGGGCGTCGGAGTTCAAAAAAACAAGGATTTTCACGGATTTTGAGATGTTTTGCGGCGAAAGACGGTTTGCAAAAGGCGACGGATGCTGGTTTATCCTCGATATAAACACCCGAAGACCCGTTCCCGTCTCGGTTTTGCCCGAAACGTTCCCCGAAAATCCCGAAAGAGTTTTTTCGGAACGCAAAAAAATCGAAGTCGACGACATTTCGGAGCAAATCGGCTCTATTTCTTGCGAAATGCACCTTTCCGACCTCGATTTCAATATGCACGTGAACAACAATTCATACATAAAACACATGCTCGAAACGTTCCCCGAAGAATTTATCGCACAAACCGAACTTTCATCGATGAGCGTTAAATTTATAAAAGAGTCGTTTTTGCACGATATACTCAGATTTACGACATTTTCGACGAAAAACGGATTTTACACGACCGCGCAAAACTCCGCAGGCGAAAAAGTTTTCGAGGCACAAACCGCCCGGCGGGCAAAAACGAACTTCGAACGAGCCGATTTTTCGGACTTAAACATCCCCGGGAGGCAAAAATGAAAATTCTTATCACCGACGACGATTACGGTTGGCTCGCTTTTCACGCGGACATCATCGAAAAAATTTTTGAGGGGAAAACTCAACCGGAAACGGTTTTTGTAAATTGTGCCGCAAAGGCTTACGACGAGCTGTTGAAGCACGCCGACGACCCGTTTGATTTGATTTTGACCGACCTTCAAATGGAAGATGCGTATTCTCCGAAAACCGCGGGAGAGTGGCTTGTCGAGCAAATTAAAACCTTTCCGTCGTTTAAAAACACAAAAATCATAATAATTTCGGCAATGTACAACATCGAAAAAATCGCCGACGACAACGGGGTCGAATTCATCCGAAAAAGCTCGTTAATACGCGACGAACAGCTTTTAAAACTCAAGTTTGAAAGCTTGGGACTTTTAAAATAAACGCCGGAGGTTGCCGGGGCAAACCGCAAAAAGCATATAAAACAAGCGTTTTAACCGACACAATCAAATTTATCGTCGAGCCGAGCGGAACGGCTCTACAAAACGCCTGTTTTGAAGCGTTTACACCGATTTCCGACGGGTAAAGTCAACCCTCGACGCAACACGCATTGAACCTCGGAAATCCGCAATCCCGTACCGCGACGCCGCACCGTATCAACCGAAACCCGACATTTCAAGGTCAAACCTGCCGTCACGACGAATTTCAGCCCGCTTCGAGCGCCTCCGCGCCCGTAAAAACACTCCTTTTTCGCGCCAAAAATTCTTTCAGATCGGGAAATTCGTCGACGGAGTGTTCTTTTAAAAACTCGTCCGCACAGGCAGTCGCTCGCTCAATGATTTCAACGTCTTTTGTCAAATCCGTCAAATTCAGCTCGGGCAACCCGCTTTGCCGAACGCCCAAAAATTCGCCCGGCCCTCTGATTGCAAGGTCTTTTTCGGCAATCAAAAAACCGTTGTCGGTCTGAGTCATAATTTCAAGCCGCGCAAGCGTTTCCGCCGATTTCGAACTCGTCGCCAGCAAACAATACGACTGCAAATCGTTTCTGCCGACCCGTCCGCGCAACTGGTGAAGCTGTGACAAACCGAACCTTTCGGCGTTTTCAATCATCATGACGGTCGCCTTCGGAACGTCGACCCCGACCTCGATTACGGTCGTCGACACCAAAATATCGTACCGGCCGTTCTTGAAATCGTCCATTACGCGGTCTTTTTCGTCGGGTTTCATTTTTCCGTGCATCAAACCGACCTTAAAGTCCTTAAACTCACCCGCCTGCAGCTTTTCCGCCTCAACAGTCGCGGCTTTTGCCGAAATTGACTCGGATTCTTCAATCAGAGGGAACACGATGTACGCCCCGTGACCTTTTTTGATTTCGTCTTTTATCAACGAATATGCGTCTTTTCGCCCCGCGCCTTTAAACAATTTCGTAATTATCGGACGTCTTCCCGGCGGGCGCTCGCCGATTACGGTAAGCTTCAAATCCCCGTGAGCCGTTAATGCCAGCGTTCTGGGAATCGGAGTCGCGCTCATTGTAAGCATTTGCGGCGAAACCGCCTTCGAACGCAAGGCATTTCGCTGTTTTACGCCGAAACGATGCTGCTCGTCGACGATAACGGCGCCCAAATTCTTGAATTGCACGCCTTCGCTTATCAATGCGTGCGTTCCCACAGCAATGTTTATCTGCCCCGAGGCAAGATTTTTTTCGGCTTCCGCCCTTACTTTACGCGGCATCGAAGCCTTAAACAACGCAACGTTGAGCCCGAGCGGCAACAACATCGGCACAAAATTGTTGTAATGTTGAGTCGCGAGAATTTCCGTGGGTGCCATTATTGCGGACTGGTAGCCGTTTTCCGCCGCCGCAAGAAGCAAACAACATGCAACAACGGTCTTTCCCGACCCGACGTCACCCTGCAACAGCCTGTTCATCGGCACTTCGGAGTTTACGTCGTTCAAAATCTCGTTAATTGCGTTCTTTTGCGCCTCCGTCAGCTCAAAAGGCAGATTTTTTATAAATTTTTGAACGTATCCGTCGGGCTTTATCTCCAATTTCACGCCCGTTTGCCCGATTTTTCCTTCGTTCATTCTCAACTTCAGAAGAAAAACTTCCTCAAAAACAAGCGCAAACTTGGCTTTTGACGCATCATCAAAAGTTTTCGGGAAATGAATCTGCTTCAACGCTTCATATTTTTCCTCGATATCGTATTTCGCCCGAATGTACTCCGGCACAACGCTTTTAATCCCGTCCTTAAAGTCATTCAGCGCATTATTGACGGCTTTTCTCAAAACCTTCACGTTCAAATTTTCGCACAACCCGTAAACAGGCACTATCCGCCCCGAATGCAACGATTTTTCCGACTCGTCGGCATCACCCGACTCCGTAAGCTCGCACTCCGGACGATCAAGCGTCATATTTCCCGAAAATTTGTCGAACTTCGCAATGCCCGAAACCATTATTTTTGCGCCTTTCGGGAACCTTGACTTATACCTTTGTTTCATAAAATTATTCACGCGCCCGTAAAAAAACGTCAGCTCGAAATACCCGCTCTCGTCGGCAATTCCGACGTTCAAAACCGTCAATCCCCGCTTGGTATCGAACATTGCAACACTTTTCACCGTTCCGAAAATCGTCGCGCACTGCCCTTCCTGTAAGTCCGAAATCCGCGTCCTTGTTGAAAAATCAAGATATTTTTTCGGATAATAAGTCAACAAATCGTAGACCGTGAAAATCCCCAACTTGTTAAATATCGCCGAAACCTTCGGTCCCACGCCTTTTACGTATGTTACGTCTTTTTCGTAAATACTTTCGACAAACTTCGGTTTTGCAGCAGTTTCGCGCTTTTTCACCTCTTCCGGGAAAAATTCCGCGCGGAAAGTTTTCACAAACGAAATAACGGTTTTTTTTCGTTGCATGTAATTTTCGTAAGGATAAAATTCGAACTTTTCTTCAAGATTTTTCCACTTGCGTTTTTTGTCCGAATCCTTGGCGATTTTGCGGATTTCGCGCTTCATAAACGTCGAAAAAACACACTCGCGCCCTTTTAAATCGACGAATCCGTAGCGTTCTTCCAGCTCCACGGCGGTCTTAATCCGTTCAAACTCGGAGATTTCAGCCATTATCCCTCCGAAACCTCAATTGACCCTTGTCGAAATATTTTTACCGTATCGTCAATCACGCCGACCACCGTAGAAGCAACTCCTTTGGGCTTTTCACCCTCGTCTTCAAAAATCAGTTCGGTATCGCCCGAAAACGTGAAAAACGCCTCTTCGTAGTTTTTTACGGGATTATCACCCGAAAAATTTGCGCTCGTCGTCGCAAGAACATGCCCCGGAATTTTTTTGCACAACTCCGAAAAAGTTTTGTTGGCGGGAACCCTTATTCCTACGGTGTTTTTACCCGACGTAACAAAATCCGGAGTCAAATCCGATTTTTTTACGACAATCGTCAAAGCCCCCGGGAAATGCTTATATATAAGCTTTATCGCCTTCTCGGGAAGTTCCGAGACATAAGGCAAAAGATTCGCGATGTCGTCGGACATCAAAATCAAAGGTTTTGACCTGTCGCGCCCTTTGATTTCGTAAATTTTATCGACCGCAGCCTCGTTACCCGGCAAACACCCGAGCCCCCACACGGTATCGGTCGGATAGACCACGATTTCGCCGTTTTCAAGTTTTTTTCCCAATTCTTCAACGTTTACGCACGATTGTTTCATAAAGCCTCAACCCCGTTTCTTTTATGTATTCAACCCTGAAAAACATTGCAAACACTACGTAAAATCCGAAGCACAAAATCATCATGAAAGCGGTTTTGACTGCCGTCATTATCCAATTTAAGTCGGTCGGCAAAAATTTGTACACCAACATGCAAACCGCTAAAGTCCCGCAAGACGCGATTATTTGCTTGCCGATGTTTTTCAGGTAAAATCCGTATTTTAAATCAATCTTTTTACGCAACAAAACCCCGAGCAAAATCGCGTTCACGAGAGTCACCAACGTTGTAGAAAGCGTAATCCCTCCTATTCCGAAGGGTTTTACCAATATAAAATTCAAAAGAACTTTTATTGTTATCGAAAAAAGCGCGACCAAAAAAGGCGTTTTCGAATCGTTAAACGCGTAATAAATTCTGGTCACGGAATCTCTGAAAACATAGGGAATTATACCAAATCCGAGAAACGTCAGAGCGGTAGCGACCATCACCGTCGCGTCGTTTTCGAAATTTCCGCGCTGAAAAAGCAAATAAACTCCGTCGTGTGCAAGCAAAATTATCGCTATTAAAATCGGAAACGCAATCAAATTAAGCATTCCGACGCCTTTATTAAAATAAAACCTTACGTCGTCGTAATTTTTTTCGCCAACAAGTCGCGAAAACAAAGGAAATAACGGCACCAAAAACGCCGTCATCAAAATTCCGACGGGAAACTGAAAAATCCTGTTTGCATAGCCGATTGCCGACCACGCGCCCTCTTGCAGCCCCGAAGCAAAAAACATGTCCGCATAAACGTAAATTTGACCGACCGTCGAACTTAGCACAGCAGGAAACAAAAGTTCCCACAAATTGCGCAATTCGGGGTTATTTTTAAAATGAAACGACGGTTTTAGCCTGAAACCGAGCTTTCTGACTTTCGGGAACTGAACTCCGAACTGAGCAAACGCCCCGAGTGTGGTTGCAATCGCCAAAACGTAACCGTTAGGGTCGTTTCGGGCAATCAGAATTCCCGCGATTATGACAGTGCTCATAATTATCGGCGACAAATTCGGAAGCAAAAATTCCCGAAACGTAACCAAAATGCCGTAATACACCCCTATTATTCCGCCGACCAAAATTATCGGCGACATTATCCGCAACTGCGTCGTCGAAAGCGAAATCAGGGCGGGAGACCCCTCCGAAATTATGAATTTTATTATCGGTTCGGCAAAAACAAAAACCGCCAAAGACAACAATCCGAAAATCACAATCGTTCCCGTCAAAAACGACGAATAAAGCTTGTTCAGCCGCTCGTCGGCATGCTCCGCATTTTGGGGAATCATTTTTGCAAAAACCGCAATAACCGCACTGTGAAAGGGTCCTCCGACCCCACCGAGAATAATTATCGCAAGCGCCGGAATTTGATACGCGTAAAAATAAGCGTCCGAAACAATTCCCGCACCGTACGCCCCCGCAATCACGACATCGCGCAAAAACCCCGCGAATTTCGAAACTATCGTCACCAATGCTATCAGTTTTGCTGCGTCAAACAGCGATTTTGTCTTCCCCACCGACTCAAATCTCCGCTCTCAATACAATTTTCGAATTTTTTGCGTTGCCTTCCGGCAAAACGTACTCTATCGTGTTTTCCCCCGGTTTCACAAATTCCGAAACGTCCGCAACTTGCTTTCTGTTGAAAAATCCGAACTCTTTTTCGACCTCGCGCCCGTTGACGCGAATTACGATTTGTCCGACGCCGTGATTTTCGTCAATCACGATTTTCGCCTTTTTGCCCGGAGAATAATACGTCTGAACTACTTTAGGGTTTGAATACGTAAGGGTTACGGGCATTGTGCCGATTGTGACGTCTGTATAATAATGCTTCAAAATTTGGTCGAAAGTATAGCCGCGAGACGCCATTCCGCCCGCTCCGTACTGGCTCATTCCGACTCCGTGACCGAACCCGCCGCCGACAAAAGTAATCGTAATTTCGCCGGTTTCGTCATTTTTACTCATTTCCGTTACAAAATTTCCCGAAGGCAACGCCGCGTTGTTTTTCTTGAAAACCCTTCTTATGACAAGCTCTTTACCGACGTCGAACGTTCCGTTGTCGGTAATAAGTCTAATTTCGACGATTTTTCCGGAGTGACCGCGTTGAAGAATTTTCAATTCTTTAAGCTTTGTAAATTTATCGTCTTTCGTAAATTTCGGTTTTATCATCGAGGCTTGTTCGAGCATGGTTTTGTTGAGCATGCTCACGAATTCGTCGTACGTCCAGCTTCGCGTCCAACGGTACAAGGGCGAATTATTTTCGAACGAGTCGGGACGGCTTTTGTAAAAATCCGCGGCGGCTTTTTCGGAAGACAACGACGGGAGCCCCGCTTTGTCGGGAACAGCCTTTAAGTACGGGTGTTTCGAGTCAGACGGTTTTATCGGGAACGCGTTTTCGTAATTTTCCGTGTACCCGCCGGAGGTCGAACTGTAAAGCGCGAGGATTAAGTGTCCGTCGTACAATGTTACAAGTCCGTCGGTTTCCTCAACCGCCCTGTTTGCAAGCTTTTTCTCCGTATTTGCCCCGAAATAAACCTGGCATGCCACGGAGTCGCAAACATCAAATTCCTTGTAATAAGTGACTCTCGGACGAAGCGCGTAGTTTCGTGCCGCGGTACATTGCGCCTTTAACGCCTCCAAACCGAAGCTTACGGGCATTTCGTTCGGAACAACACCCTTCAGATAATCTTTCAGGCTCAAAACATTTACAAGAGCGAACGTATCGGTATTTTCGTGTTTTACGAGCTCAAAATCACCGCGATATTGCGCTTTTACACCCGCACGCTTCAGGGAATACACCCCGAGAAGTCCGTTATTCGTGATTTTCAAGGTTCCGGCACAAGAAATCTTCGCATTGCCTGACGGCGTAAACACTTTGTATTGCCCGTTTTTCAGGGTAATTCTTACGGAATCGACATCTTTCGCCAAAACGGAATTTCCGTCGGACACGGTCAGCAAACCCGTCGAATACAGCCTGATTTCGGGATAAAGATACTTCGAAAAATTTGCGTCGCTGATTCCTACGCGAACCGTTTTTTCGCTGTCGTATGCAAATGCGGGCATTAACGTTGTCGCCAAAATAAGCCCGAATATTAAAAATTTTCTTAAATTCACGGTTTTCATACCTTCCGAGGTTATTTTAATACAAACATAAGTTCGAAACACAAATTTTTTCGGGCATCGGTTAAATCGCGAAAAACGTCGATAACACGAGGTTTTGCGATTTCCAAATTCAATCCGACAAAAATATTTTCAATTTTTTTGACATATAATTATATACATTAAACGCAACATCAGATTAAAAAAGATGGCAAAACGTTGCAATAAGGAGGTTTTCGTCATTTGCGCGAGAATATGTTCAAAAACCTGACAATACAAGTTATTTTTTGCGGAGGAACAAAGAACCGACAAACCGCCCGAGAGCTTGCAACATTTGAGTTTTAAGCGTTTATCAAAATTTTCGAAACATGCTCGGACTCGCACTTATATTCATCGAAATCTCGATTTTACAAGGGATTTTCAAACAATATTTCAAAAAACGTAAAAGCCGGATTCACAAACACTCTAATTTTCGCCGAGAGAGCATGGAAAAACACCCGCGTTAAAAAAGTGTAACGAATACACAAAAGAAAAAATCAAGCTATTATTGACTTTCAAAAAACATACTTAACATTTCTTAATCATACTATTGACATTTTTTTAATTTCAGTGCATAATATCAGTGTTAAAAGTGTTGGACAAACACTTAAAGAGGTAAAGAAAATGGATAACTTAAAAATTTCAAACGTTACTTTTAAAGCACAAACCGTTAAAGCAAAGTCTTTCAAAAGCCAACCCGGCGTTGTTGCATACCCCGAATATAAAGATATTTTTGTTCAAAACAATAACTGTAAATCAGACACTTGCGACGGCGGAGTCGTTAAAGCTTTGGTAAGCAAACTCACTAAAGCCTACAACATCCTCTTCTCCGAAGACATCACCGCTAAGTCGTCCAAAATCAAAAACGACATCGATTCGGTTTTCGAATACTACGAAGGCGAAAGACTTAACACCGTAGCTTAAGTCATTCGCCGAAAACCCACTTTTTTCTTATCATCCACTGGATTGCCGTGAGAGCGGCAATTATTACAAACAAAACGTAGGCTGCCGCGGACGCATGTCCGATTTCGAAATATTCAAAAGCATTTTTATACAGCCAATATACCAAAACATCGGTCGAAGATTCCGGCCCGCCTTTTGTCATCAGGTAAATGAGATCAAACACCTGAAACGACGAAACCGTGGTTATCGTCAGCACAAAAAAGATTACGGGCGACAGCAGCGGAAGCGTAATTTTCGTAAAAATTTGAAACTTTGACGCACCGTCCGTTTGGGCAGCCTCGGTCAAAGACGAATTAATTCCCGCATATCCGCTCAAAACAAGAACCGTGTTATACCCGATTAATTTCCAGACGGAAACGAGAGTGACGGCAAAAAGCGCGGTATGAGTATCATACAGCCATTCAATGTGTGTTCTTAACAAATAGTTCATGACCCCGATATTCGGGTCGAAAATCCAGTTCCAGATAAGCGCCGCAACAATCATGGGCGTAATAAACGGCAAAAAATAAACCGTTTTGAAAAGTTCGGACATCTTAAGTTTTTGGTTGAGCATGTCCGCCAAAACAACGGGAATTGCAACTGCAAAAACCGTATTCGCCACCGCAAAAAGAAATGTGTTTAACAAAACTTTCAAAAACTCGGGCTCGTTAAAAATTTCGAAATAATTGTCAAAACCCACGAATTTCGGGGCGGTAAGCAAATCCCACTCAAAAAACCCGAGAGCAAACGAACATACGACGGGAATAAGTATAAAAACTCCGCAACCCAATAAACACGGGGCAACCAGGAGCCACGCGCGGAATTTTTCGTCGGAAAAAAATTTTAACATGTTGGATATTAGTTTCATAGAGGTTATAATAACAATAATAATTTGTCATGTAAAATATATGAAGGAGACGAAATGATAAACACCGAAGCGTTCGGAAAAAACGACATCAGAGGAATATACGGCGAAACCGTGACGGAAGAGCTTTTTTACGAGACCGGAAAGGCGTATGTGCTTTATATGCGCGAAAAAACGGGAAAAGAAAACGTAATACTTTCGGTAATCCGCGACGTGAGACTGCATTCCGAAAGTTTGTCGAAAGCGTTGATAAAAGGGATTATCGAGGCAGGAGGAACCGTTCTTGACTTGGGCATGGGTCCGACGCCGTTCGGATATTTTTCGGGGTTTGCGAACACCGACTTCGGAACGCCCGACGGCGCGCTGATAATTACGGCAAGCCACAATCCGTCGGAGTACAACGGGCTGAAAATGACCTGTATGAACCATTCTTTGGGCGCGGACGACATAAAAGAATTGAGAGCGTTGACGGAAAAAGTTGCGCGCGGCGAGATAAAAATCGATGCAACACCCGGAAACGAGATAGAATACGACATTTTGCCCGATTACGTAAACAAAATGAAAGAAATATTTTCGGAAAAATTCGACAATTTGACGGTCGTAACCGACTGTGCAAACGCGACTGCGGGGATAATTGCGCCGAAGTTGTACAAAATGCTCGGGTGCAATGTCGAAGAGCTTTACACCGAGCCTGACGGAAGATTTCCGAACCACCACCCGAACCCGAGTGTAGAAAGCACACTTGATGCACTCAAGGCAAAAGTCAAAGAGTGCAAAGCGGACGTGGGGATTGCGTTTGACGGAGATTCCGACAGAATAGGGGTCGTAGACTCCGACGGAAACGCGCTTACCGGCGACAAACTGCTTTTGATATACGCATCGGAAATAATCCCGGAATGCCTGAAAAAAGGTGAAAAACCGAGTATTGTGTCGGAAGTTAAATGTTCGCAGGTTTTGTACGACAGCCTGGAAAACGCCGGAGCGAACGCTATAATGTGCAAAACGGGACACGGATACATAAAATCCGAGATGAAAAAATCATCGGCGGTACTCGCGGGCGAAATGAGCGGACACATGTTCTTTAACGACAGATATTTCGGGTTTGACGATGCAATTTACGCGGGCTGCAGAATAATCGAAATTATTTCGCACAAAAAGCGGGAAAACCCGAATTTCAAACTTTCCGACCTGTTGAAACCGTTCGAAGCCGTAACAACGGGACCCGAAGTAAGATTTCCCTGTGCGAACGAGCTGAAAAAGCCCGTTTTAGCAAGACTTTCGAAGGTTATCGAAGAAAACCCGATGATGTTCGGCGACGAGATAAAGGACATAATAACGATAGACGGGCTGAGAATAGTGTTTGACGGCGGTTTTGCGCTTATTCGACAAAGCAACACCGAGCCCGTATTCACATTGAGGTTTGAGGCAAAAACGCCCGAATTGTGTACGCAATACACCGATTCGATGTTGAAAGAACTCGAACGGATTTGCGAGCGGGAAAAAGCCTTGACGACAAAAGCATAAAATGCGGAGAAAAAAATGAAAAAAAATATATTCATGTCGATAATTTTGGCACTTTGCGTGTTGTCGCTGATTTTGGGAGCGTTTACGCCCGTTCGGGAACAAAAAATGCAGGAGGCGGCGGAGAAAAAAGCCAAAACGGGGAATATACAAAAAATCATAGGCGGAAACAACGATAAAGTCGCGATAATAACGCTTTCGGGAGTTATTTCGGAAAGCGAAACCGCGGCATCGCCGTTTTCGTCGGGGAACTCCGCATCGGAGGTCTTAAAGAGCCTCTACGAAGCGAAAGACGACAATTCGGTCAAGGGAATTATCGTGAAAATCAATTCGCCCGGAGGAACGGTCGGCATGTCTCAAAACCTTTACGACGCAATACTTTCGGCAAGAAAGAAGAAGCCCGTCATAGCCTCGGCGCAGGACATGGCGGCAAGCGGAGGGTATTATGCGGCAAGCGCGGCGGACAGAATTTTTGCGTTGCCGGGGTCGATAACGGGCAGTATAGGCGTAATTATGACCACAATGGATTTGCACAAATTTTTGAGCGATAAACTTTCGATATCCGAAAACGTCGTAAAAAGCGGCAAATACAAGGATACGGGGTCTTCGACGCGTGCAATGACTCCCGACGAGAGAGCCCTTATTCAGGGCATCGTGGACGATTCATTCGAACAGTTTAAAGACGCGATTACGAAAGGGCGAATAGAGCGAAATGACAGCTATTCCGCGCCCAAGACGACTCTGACGAAAGCAAACCTCGACAAATACGCCGACGGAAGGGTTTTCACGGGAAGAACGGCGAAAAAATACGGATTTGTGGACGCTACGGGATCGGAAGAAGAACTTCGCGAAACGATGAAATCGATGGTGAAAGAAAAATTCCCTTCGGTGAACGTAAAGAACGTAGAATTCGTGAAATACAATGCCTCCGGCGGATTTTGGGAATCTCTGTTCGGCGCCGAAACAACCTCGTCGGCAATCGAAAACGCCCTTCCGACATCGATGAAATACGCGCGAAAACCGCTTTATTTGTGGGAGTAGGCTGATGAAAAAATATATTTCGAACATTTTCAACGTACTTTTTTCGCCGAAAGAAGCTTTTGAGACTTTGAAAGCCGAAACGACCATGCCGCTTGCGATTGCTACGATTGTTTGGACAAATTCGATATTCTTTTTTGCAAAACACAGGGTTTCGAGCGGATTTTGGGGCGACGCGGCGTTTTTGGCGACGTACGTATTTTCAATGCTGGGAATTCTTTTCGTATGGTTTGCGTCGGGATTGTTTTTCGAATTTACGGCGAGAATATTTTCGAAATCGGGGAGACTGCGGACTTTATTGACTTTGTCGGCATATTCTTTGTTGCCTTACATTTTCGTCGCACCGTTCGAATTGATGAAAAAATTTTCGCCGACGGGCTATTTTTTCGGGACAAAACTCGAAATTTTGTTATACTTATGGGTAATAATTTTGTACGCGCGAGCGCTTGAAAAAACGTACGAAATTAAATTTTCATCATCCTTATCGTTAATATTTTTGCCGCTTCTTGCGGTGGAATTCGCCGTTATATGGCTGATTGGAACACTTTTTAACCTCGGTTATATTTACTCTGTGTAAATATCCGGGGTAAAAAAAATGAAAAAAACCGCAATAATTTTGTGCACGGCACTGATGTTTTCGGGGTTGACGGGAATTTGTTCCGAATCGACCGACTTATCGACGGTGGAAAAAGAGCTGTTTGCAGTGGAATATCAAGGCGAAACGACCGTTGCGAGACTTAACAGAATAGAAAAATACATTTACGGGAACGTGAAACAGGGCACGAATTCCGCGCGATTGAGCAATATTATGAAAACGACGGGGATTTCGACGGAATTGCCGAAAGTTGCGCAACACCCGAGTGAAGATTATTCTTACGGAAACGGCGCAAACGGGCAAAATTACACGTATGACGAGCCCGAAGACGACAGTGTTTCGTACCCGACGGTCGACAGAATGGAAGAAAAAACTTTCGGGAAAAATTTTCACGGAACCGACATATATAAAAGGCTTGCGAACCTGGAACAAAAGGCTTTCGGGAAGGTCAGCGACGGCAGGGATTTAAACTCCAGAACCGACGCGCTTAAAGCGTCGATATTGGCACAAAAGCCCGAAAAAATAACGTATGACAGCGATTTCACCCCGCACGGAGGAGCGGCTCCGTACGATTATTCGACGGGGGGTATAAACGGCGGAAGAAACAATTATGACGCGCTTTACGACAGTTCGGGCAGCTCGTCGCTTTCGGGAACGGACTTTGCGTACGGTTTGAGTGCGTCGGAACGAATAATTTTCGGCAAAACGCGCACCGGCAGCAGAGAAGAGCGACTTGCCAAGCTCGAGAAAAAAATATTTAAGAAAACGTTTGAGAACGAAAATTCCGAAGCAAGGCTCGAAAGGGTTGTTTCCGCTGCGTCGGGGATGAAAAATTCGATAGGGTACAACGAAAACAAGTGGGGAAAATATCTTGAGACGGGAATTCAGGTCGGAGGAATTTTGCTGATGATACTCGCAATGATTTTGTAAAGATTTGTAAATTTTCAAGAAAAACGGAAAATATTGTCAAAAACGGGTCTTCTAAAACGTCGGGACAAAGAGAAGAGAGCAAAACTTACGAAAAACAAGCTGTTAAAAGCAAAAAATCCGCAAAAAAGTTACCGTATCGCGCGCGTTCAAATTTTACAAAAGTACACATATATTATATTTTTCGTCTGTTCATGAGATAATTCGGGAAGCAGAGAGTAGGAGAAGCAAATGAAAGATAAGACGTTTTTGATGATACCCGGCCCCACGCCGGTACCCGAAAGAGTATTGCTCGCAATGGCGAAACACCCGATAGGGCACAGAAGCACGGAGTTTTCGGCGATTTTGGAGTCGGTTTACGGAAGACTTAAAAAATTGTTCGGAACGCAAAACGAAGTTTTGGTGTTCACCGCAAGCGGCACGGGCGCAATGGAAGCCGCTCTTTCGAATTTGGTAAACCCGGGCGACAAGGTTTTGTCGTTGATTATCGGTAATTTCGGTGAAAGATGGGCAAAAATCGCGGAATCTCACGGCGCAATCGTGGAAAAACTCGAAGTCGAGCCCGGAAACGCCATAAATCCCGCGGATTTAAAGAAAATTCTCGATGCCGACGTTAACAAAGAATTTAAAATTGTAACTTTGACACACAACGAAACCGCAACGGGCGTCACAAACGACCTGAAAACGCTGGTTTCAATGATAAAAGAACACGGCGCGATTTCGGTCGCGGACGGCGTTACCAGCTTGGGCGCATTGCCCTGCAAACAGGACGAATGGGGCATAGACGTGCTCATTTCGGGTTCACAAAAAGGATTCATGATTCCGCCCGGATTGTCGTTTTTGTCGGCAAGCCCAAAAGCGTGGGAAGTTCAGGCAAAATGCACAAATCCCGGATTTTATTTCAACTGGAAATCCAACAGAAAATCGGTTTTGGAAAATTCGACGGCGTTCACGCCCGCGGTCAACTTGTTTGTCGCGCTTGACGAAGCCCTCAAAATGATGGAAGAAGAAGGGCTCGAAAACATCTGGAAACGCCACGCAAGACTCGGAAAAGGTCTGAGAGCGGCGATAAAAGCGATGGGACTGAAATTGTTCGTACAAGACGAAACCGTCGCAAGCAACGCAATAACGGCAGTTTACCCGCCCGAAGGAGTCAGCGTCCCCGACATCAGAAAAACATTGAAAAACGACTACGACATTGTTGTCGCAAACGGTCAAAAAGCCCTGAAAGATAAGATTTTCAGAATAGGAACCCTGGGGTTTGTATGCGAACGCGATGCGATAATGGCGGTCGGCGCGCTGGAAGCGACTTTGTACAAACTCGGATATAAATTCGAGCTCGGAAGCGGCGTTGCGGCGCTGATAAAGACTCTTGCGGAGGAAAAATAATGAAAGTTTTAATTACCGACAAAATCAACGAAAGCGCGGGAGAAATTATCAAAGGCGTTGCGGAGCCCGTATTTATGCCGACGATGGCGGAAGACGAGTTATGCAAAGTTATCGGCGACTTTGACGCGATAATGGTCAGAAGCCAAACGAAGTTGACAGCAAAGGTGCTTGAAGCGGCGAAAAAGCTTAAAATAGCGGGAAGAGCAGGCGTCGGAGTCGACAACATCGACATCGAAGCGGCTACGAAGCACGGGATAATCGTCGTAAATTCGCCCGACGGCAACACGAACGCGGCGGCGGAACATACGATTGCGCTGATGCTTGCGTCTGCAAGAAACATCGCGGCGGCGGCAAAATCGACGAAAGAAGGCAAATGGGAACGCTCGAAATTCACGGGAGTCGAAGTTTTCGGAAAAACTCTCGGTGTCATAGGATTCGGGAAAATCGGATCACATGTGGCGAAAGTCGCAGTGGCATTGGGAATGAACGTCATCGTAAGCGACCCGTTCACTTCAAAGGAAACCGTCGAAAAAATCGGCGCGAAATACGTGAATTCGCTTGACGAAATCTGGGCAAACGCTGATTTTATAACGGTTCACGTGCCCAAGACTCCCGAAACGGTTAATTTAATAAACAAAGAGACGTTCAAAAAAGTCAAAAAAGGCGTAAGGCTTGTAAATTGCGCTCGCGGCGGAATTATCAACGAACACGACCTCAAAGAGGCGCTTGACGAAGGCATTGTTGCATCTGCGGCATTGGACGTTTACGAAAGCGAACCCGACATCACGAAGTGCGAGCTTGTAAACTGCGATAAAAACGTGGTTTTGACCCCTCACCTCGGAGCGAGTACGAAGGAAGCTCAGTTGAACGTCGCAATCGACGTTGCCGAGCAGATAAGAGATGTTTTGTCCGGCGGAAACGCAAAAGCGGCGGTAAATATCCCCTCGTTGAAGCCGGCAGTTCTCGAGCCCGTAAAAGATTATATGCAAATCGCACAAAACATCGGTGAATTCACGTCGCAAATGCTCGAAGGCAACCTTAAATCGATTAATATTACGGTAAAAGGTGCGCTTGCGGGACTTGACGTATCGCCCCTGACGACGGCGGTTTTGAAGGGAATTTTCTCGAAAGCCGGCGAAGGAGTGAATTTCGTAAACGCGCCTTTGATTGCGAAGGAAAAAGGCATCGACACGACGGTTTCGAAAAACGAAGGAAAATGTGCGTATATCGGGGCGATAACGGTCGAGCTGAAGTCCGACAAATCCGCGCAATGTGCAACGGGAGCGTTGATTGCGCCGGGAATGACGAGAATAGTCGAAGTCAATTCCCACTCGCTGAACTTCGCGCCGGAAGAGCATTTGCTGTTCATTCCGCACGAAAACAAGCCCGCGATGATTGCGAAAGTCGCGACGGTTCTCGGAGCCGAAAACAACGTAAACATAAGCAGAATGTACGTTGCGCAAAACACCGACGATAACGAGTCGATAATGCTTATCAGCACCGATTCGGCGGTCGACGCGAAAATTCTTTCGGAAATCAAAGCGACCGACGGCGTAAATAACGCGAAATACATACATTTCAGCGCATAATTCGAACAAAAAACGTAAAAAAGGGAAGAGCAAAATCTTCCCTTTTTTTAATCAAAAGCCTCCTTGTTTTTACAAATCTTCTGCTCACGCCGGATTACGCCGAACGCACCGACTTTAACGACCGAAAGGTCAATTTTATAAATACCTCCTTTGTACAGTAATCCTTTATTTACGCGGGTTTGCGCCCGCTTCGTCGTGACACTCGGGTCACGTTGTTTCAAAAAACTTGTACCGCCGCTGCCTTATAATACCTCAAATTTAGCGGGTCTAACGACTTGCGGGAACAGGAAACATTAAAAACTGACCTCCTATACTTTGTCGTGCGTTTTCAAGTTCGTTCTCGTGATGAAATACATCCCTGTGTCGCAAAGCGTTCCGTAAAGTCGCTCATCGCTGTCGGGAAACTCTTTACCTTTTGCCAAACCCTTAACGGCTTGAAGGTAAATAAAGCCTTGATTTAAAGTGTTTGTAGCCATGTTTTCTCTCCTCCGGTTAGATAACTTTTAGATATCTTATATATCTCTCGTATATATATAAAAACATTTACCTTCTAAAAATTGCCAAATTTAAAGGCGAATGTTTACAAAAGTTAAGAAACCGTAAAAAGGCGAAAGAACAAGGTTTCGGACAAAAAAGGGGGACAAAAGTGTTAAACATTTGTAACAAAAAAACCTTAGAACCGGCAAAAAAATTTGTTTTCGGTTTTTTAAACAACGGCATGCTTACGAGGAAAAATTATGCAAATCGAGAGAAAACCCGCGGGAAAAGTGTCTTTTAAGCTGTTGCCGTGCAAAACGGGCGAATTTTTGCCGAAAAACGTAAACGGCGCAATTTGCGCGAATTGCGGGCGAAAAATGCTGTCGACCGAATTTATCAACAAAGCTTTGGGAGCACTGTCATCCGAAAAAGGCACCCCGAGCGAATTTGCGCGCTCTCTGCCCGAGAAATTACACCTCGAAGACTCAATCGTGCTTTCTTACGTTTTGAAAGCGGGCATGCCCGCAAGAAACTTCGGGGAAGTCGTGAAAAACGCGGATATTACGGGCAAACTCGGAGAAATTTCATTTTTGAAAAGCGTGAAGAACCTGATTAACGAGATTTTGACAAAAGGTATCAAAACCGTTGACACAACAACCGTTTCGGACGACAAAAAGCATGCCGCGAAAAAGGTTTTGACGCAATATTTTCAGCCTGATTCGGGCAGCAACAAAAAATACGACAAAACAAAGATTTTTAAGCTGATTTGCAAGCTTGCGGGGGACGAAAAAGCCGAATTTGTCGAGCTTTTCGAGATTTTATGCGAACTTCCGCAAAACCTCAAGCGGCTCGGTGTAAGAATTTCCGAAATGAGTAACAACGCCGAGAAGGGCGCGGAATCGCTCAGAAACCTGTTTGCGCCGATAAACGTCACCGTCGAGCACATTTCGCCGAAATCTAAAGGCGGCGCAAACGACATCGACAACTACATTTTGCTTTGCGGAAAGTGCAACAGAGAGCGCAGCAGCGGCGAATATGCCAAAATTCCCGTACTTCCCGTACTTTACGGAAAGAATGCGCAAAAGCAGCTTGAAATGACCGAAAAAAGCATTATTTCGGGCGAATTCGAATACGCAACGTCCGCGGAAGAACGCGCGTACGAACAATATCCCGAAGCCGTTGCAAAACGGCTGTTTACGGCAACAAAGGGAGAAGTCGCGCTGAGAGTTCTTTCGCCCGAAAGAATAAGGGAGCTGAAAAGCGTCGCCCCGAGCGGAGCGGAGCTTGAAAGGATTTTTCGGGAAGCCTCATGCCCGCGGTTTGAGCGGGATTTCGGGAAACGGACGAAGCGGTAAACCGTAAAAGCGAGGGAACCGTTCGGTTCAATCCGACGGGCAAACAATTTTGCGCATGCGGCATGCCCGCGATTTGAAACCAAAATTCGCAAAAACTAAAGAATCAGCAAATATCACCCGGAATTTTCAAACGCCAAACTCTGCCGGAGTTAAAACGCCCGATTTTAACGGTAAGTCATAAAAATCACAACACAAACAACACTCGGACGAACACCGCAGCCCGCGCTGTTTTCGACAAATACCGCACGCCGACGGGCATGCCTTTTGTCGTTATAACGTATTTTGCCGTCAAAGCCCCTGAACCTGAGGGCTTACGCCGAATTACGATTTAAAGTAACCGAACGAATTAAGTTGGTCTTTAAGAAGCGTGTCGCAAGATTTTTCCTGAGCTTCAATCGCTTGAATTTCGGTTTCGATTTTTTGTTTTTTCGTATCGAGTCTGGCTTCGGCTGCTTCTATTTCCGCCATTTGAGCCTCATAATCGGCATAAGCTTCGGAATTCAGGAAAAGCTCCGAAATCGTTGCAGAATTATCGGGATCGCCGACCTGAGTCGCAATAAATTCGTTATACTTCCGCGCTTTTTGTTCGGCAGCGACGCAACTTTTTTGAGTATACATTTGCTCTTGCGCACAAGCTTGGAGCAAATCGTATTGCAAATCCGCTTTTCTTGACGTGCAGTATAACAATCTTGCTTGAGTACTTGCTAATCCCATAAGCCACCTCTATCTTTTCTCTCTCTCGTTTTTTTAGGACACTTATATAAAAACAAACCGATATAAAAAATTGCCTTTTTGTATATACTTTACTTAATATTTATTTACAAAACTCCAAAATCATCCGCCGCAAAAGAAAAGCCCCGTGTGTTCGAGTGTGTGAAACGGGGCGAGATGTTAAATAAAACAACCTTCTGAGAGTAGTTTTATTGTATGTGTGTGTGTTTAGTGTCTAAAAGTTTGGAGTATTAATGTTTCGCGTTAACAAACAACGATTTTTGTAAAGTTTTAATAAGAATGTTTCCCTAATTTATTAAGTCCAAAAACATTATGCTACAAACAAAAATAAAAACAAACATTTTTTTAAAAAATTTTTACAAAAAACTTTATATTTTGCCGAAAAGCGATATAATAAGGTAAGAAAGATGGAAATATGAGCGAATTTTTAATAAACGATTTTTTGAAAAAAGCCGTCGAAAAGGGCGTTTCGGACGTACATTTGAAGATGGGACACCCGCCGGCATGCAGATTTTCGGGGAAAATATACCCCGTGAAAATGCCTGATTTGACGGAAGAAGATTTTGTGGAAATTTTGAACACGATTGTTCCGCAAGGAGTAAGGAACAAAGTTTTCACAAATTATGAACTGGATTTTTCGTACGAAATTCCCGGCGTTTCGAGGTTCAGAGTAAATTTGTCGAGGGAACTCGGGAAGCTGTTTTTCGTTATACGGGTGATTCCGTACGAAATTCCGACATTGGAGCAGCTCAATTTGCCGGATTCGTTGTACAAATTTTCGAAGCTTAACAACGGAATAGTGCTGGTAACGGGGCCGACGGGCTCGGGAAAATCGTCGACTTTGGCGGCGTTGATAAACGACATCAACAAAACGGCGCACAAGCACATTATAACCATCGAAGACCCCGTGGAATTCGTATTCGAGCCGAAACACTCGATAATCACGCAACGACAGGTCGGATCCGACACAAGCTCATTTGCGGACGGTTTGAAATACGCCATGCGGCAAGATCCCGACGTAATATTAATCGGCGAAATCAGAGACAGAGAGACTGTTTCGGCGGCATTGAAGGCGGCGGAAACGGGACACCTGGTGTTCGCCACCATGCACACAAACGACGCAATCCACACAATTAACAGAATTATCGGGTTTTTCGACCCGAACGACAGAGAGTCCGTCAAACACCAGATTGCTCAAACGCTTAAAGGCACGGTTTCTCAGCGGTTGGTGCCGACAAAAGACGGCAAAGGCAGAATTCCCGCCAACGACATACTTTTTGTCACAACGACAGTTCAGGATTTTATCAACAAAGACAAGTTCGAAGGAATTTACGAATTGATGTCGAACAATTCTTACGAAGGGTCGCAAACAATGAATTTGTCACTGTTTAACCTGTACGAAAAGGGAATAATCACGAAAGAAGCGGCACTCGAGACATCCGACAACAAAAACGAGCTCGAACTGATGATGAAAGGCGTTTTCAGAAGCGCGTCGGGAGTTTAGTCGATGAAGGAAGAGTTTTCCACGGAAGCGATAAATCTGAATTCGACCGATTTCGGCGAAAACGACAAAATCGTGCGTGTTTACTCAAAAACGGACGGTCTTTTAAGCTGCGTCGTAAGAGGCTGTCGAAAGTCGAAAAGCAGGAACGCCGGGGCGGTTCAGCCGTTTATTTCCAATTATCTCTTTCTTTCGAGGCGCAAAAATCTGAACGTTTTGTATAAAGCGGACTCGCTCAATCCGTTTTTCAAAATTCGAACCGACTGCGACAAAATGTTTTATTCGATGTATTGCGCCGAAGTTGTGGAAACCTTCGGCAACGAAAACGACGACGAAAGCGAAAAAATCTACGAAGTTCTGTACAAATTTTTAAACGCGGTCTCGGAAGCCGAAAACAAAACGCAAATAATGCTTTCGGCGATAAAATTCCAACTGAAAGCGGCAAAAGCGTTCGGCTATGCGCCGGAGCTCAACAAATGCACGATTTGCGGCGAAAAAATAAAAGGCGAATATTGCGGATTTTCGGCGGGTTTGGGCGGAATAGTCTGCCTGTCGCACAACAGAACCGACAAAAAACTTCACCCGAAAATCCTCGACTTCTTACGCGAAATGAGTGACGCCGACTTCACGTTCGAAACGTACTATGACCGAAAAGCCAACGAACAGGTATGCAAAGCGTGTTTCGGGATGATTTCGGACTACCTGCAGTACGTCGCGGCGAGAAAATTCAAAACATTCGAAATATTACAAACGGTGTAAAAGGAGAAAAAATGGAACTGAACGGATACATCGAGCACACGCTGCTCAAACCCGAGGCGACCGAAAAAGAACTCGAAACGCTTTTTGAAGAAGCGAAAACCTGCAAATTCAAAGGGGTTTGCGTCAATCCGATTAACGTAAAATCGGCAAAAAAAGCTCTCGACGGAACGGACGTCAAGGTCGTGACGGTCGTCGGATTTCCTTTGGGCGCAACGTTTTCGGAAATTAAAGCCCGCGAAGCCGAACTTGCGATAAAAGACGGTGCCGACGAAGTCGACATGGTCATAAACGTCGGAAAATTAAAAGACGGCAAGCTTGATTTTGTAACGGACGACATCGCGACCGTCAAAAAAGCATGCGGACAAAAAGTTTTGAAAGTCATCATCGAAACCGACCTTTTGACCGAAGAAGAAATTGTAAAAGCCTGCAAATGCGCGGTTTCGGCGAAAGCGGATTTTGTAAAAACTTCGACGGGGTTTGTCAAAAACGGTGTCGGCGCAAAAGTCGAAGACGTGAAGTTAATGTATGAAACCGTAAAAAACGCGGGGCTCGGAGTTAAAGCATCGGGCGGAATTCGCGACCGAGAAAAGGCGGTTGCGCTTGTCGAAGCGGGCGCGACAAGGCTCGGAACGTCTTCGGGCGTAAAAATCGTCAACGGCTGACCCGCCGAGGGTTCGGCAACATTTCCGCAATACGGGCATTTCGCGACGACAAGCATGCGACACGCGACACGCGACAGTGCGACAGTACGCTAAGGTACGACGGCGCGGCATGCGAACCGGGAAGAACCGGGCAGATTAGCAGCTGTGCGGAAAATATTTTCAACCGATAAATTCTAACAAAAAATACGGGAACGGCGGACATGCCGTAAACGAAGGTTGTCGGGCGACGATTTTCCGTTTCGCACCGATTTAAAATCGTGGCAATATTTGAAATCAAACGGGCATGTTTTCAAGGCGAGCCCGTTTTTTCGTCAAACTCCTCACCGGAATTGTTAAAGTTTTTGAAGGACGCTTACGAGAAAATCGTTGTCTTCGGTTGAATTTACGGCAATTCGGACAAAATTTCGTCCGTCGAAACCGAGTTTGTTTTTGCAATCTTTAATCAAAATATTTTGCATAAGAAGTTTTTGACAAAGTTCGCTCGACGAATATTTGCCCGTGAGTTCACACAAAATGTAGTTTGCCTGCGATTTTACGGGGCGCAAAAACGGAATGTTTTTCAGCCCTTCGAACAGCCGATTACGGTTTTCCGCGATTTTTGCACAGGATTTCGCGTAATCTTTTTTGTATTTGTTGAAAATTTGAAGAAAATATTCCGCAAACGAATTGATGTTCCAAACGGGCATGTTTTTCAGGCAGCAAGTGACGGCTTCGACATCGGAAGACGCAAGAATTCCGAGCCTGAGCCCCGGCACGCCGTAAGATTTGCTTATCGATTTTATGACCGTCAAATTCGGAAATTCTTCGAGAATTTCGTCCGAAATCAAGGTATTTGCCTCGCCTTCGTCGGTAAAGTCGACGAAAGATTCGTCGAGAACGAGTTTTTTATTTTCACGTTTTAAACGGCACAAAAGCTCGAGAACGTCGGATTTCGGAAGGAAATTTCCGCTCGGATTGTCGGGATTGACCAAAACGAGAGTGTCGACCGATTTCGAAAACTCCGTCAAATCCTCCAAATTATAGGAAAAATCGGGATTTTCGGGAGTAAACGAAATCACGTTTGAGGAATTTTTAAAACGCGCGGGATATTCCTGAAACGTCGGAAAGACAACGCCGACGGTACCTTTCGCCGTTTGAGAAAAAGCATTGATAAGTTCCGCTGCACCGTTTCCGACCAGCAAATAATTCTCTTTAACCCCGAAAATATTGGCTGCAAGGAGTTTAAAAATCGATTGACCCGACGGATAATGCATCATGAGCGTATCGAAGTTGTTTCGCAACTCGAAACTCATTTTTTTCGAGGGAAAATAAGGGTTTACGAGGTAACAAAAGTCTTTGAGATCCTTAAACCGCCAGTATCCGCCGTATCGAGAGTGCAAACGCCGCAATTTTTCTTCCGGGTCGTCGCAAAACAGACATTCGGCAATGTCGTAATCCTGCAAATCGTCGACTTCATACCACTTTTCGGTGTCGAGTTTCAAAACCTTCAGCGAATTTTTTTCGAGCGAGAGTAAAACCTTCAAAACCTGCTCGTAATAGCCCGAATTGCCCATCGTTTTACAATATGCCTCCAAAAACGGAAGATATTCTTTGTTCAAAAAGTTTTTTGAAAATTTGTAAATATTTACGGTTTTGTAATATAAATCTTTTTCTCTGAAATCGAAATGGTTTTTCGAAACGAGCGAAACGATTTCGTCGTCTTCGTTCGAGACAACGACCGTGCCGTCCATATACGGCTGAAACTTGGCAACGGCGGCCAAATCGGGGTACGGATTTTCGAGAAGCCTGTCAAGAACGGCTTTTTCGTAAATCAAATCGCTTTCGAGAAGCAAAGTGTCTTCCTGTTGAAGGTACTCTTTAGCGAGATAAAGCGAATAAATATTGTTCGTCGTTGCGTAGACCTCGTTTTCGACATAAAAAACGGGAACACCGTTGTAAGAATTTCCGATGACTTTTTTGATTTCGTCGCCGCAATAGCCGATAACTATGATAATTCGGGAAATGTCGCACGCCGTAAGCTTATCGAGCGAATGTTCGAGAAAAGTTTTTCCGAGAAATTGCACCATCGATTTTGTATGTTCTTTGGTTTTGCTTTTCAAACGCTTGCCCATTCCGGCAGCCAAAATTACAGCTTGCATTTATAACCCCGCCCAATAAATTAAATCACGGCAAAATTATACCACAAAATAAGGTGTTTAAAACACACGAATAAAGCCGCGCAAAAAATTAATTTACATTTTTTAATATTTTAAGAAAAAATATTTACAAATATTTTTGAAGGGCTATAGTAGAAAAACACTTAGGGATATGAATAAAAAATTCGGAAATGCCGGCTGTTCCTAAGCGGAGCAACCGTCGCTTCCGGAATATACACTTCCCGGTTTGATAACAAAAAATGTTCGAGATAAAGAGGATGGATAAAAATGCAAATTCCCGGTAATTTTAATTTCGGTCAGTACGGAAAATACATCAAAACGGAAGCACAAAAGGCGGTAGGCGGCGGCAGATACATCCCCGTGGCTCCGATAACAAAAAGCGCGCAGGGAATAGGGCTTTTGGCGCTCGGGCTTGCCAATATGGCAATGGTCACGCGGTTAAACGCCGACGAGACGAACGGAGCGGACAGTCTCGATATGTTTATCAGCACAAAAAAATTCAACGATCGCACAGAGACAGTCAATCCGACGATGAAAAACAAGTCGGGAGTGCCGCTTATGGCTGCCGCGTTGATGAAAAGAATCGTAACGGACAAGCTCAACAACCCCGAAAAAACCGAAATAAAAGCCGAACCGCAGGAACCACCGAAAAAAGGCAAAAAAGATTTTGCAACATTATTGGGCGAATATTTTAATGCATCGGAGACTTCGAACAGATTGTACGACGAAGTCGAACTCGAACTTGACGCAATGGAACGGGATTTTCTCAAAAAATTTAATACGTACAAGAATTATTTGAGAGAAATTCCGCAAGAAAAAGAAGAAGAAAAATCGGAAGAAAAGCCCGAAACTCAAAGCGAGACTTTGAGCAAGGACGCAATCGAGCTGCTTAAACCGCATATTTCGAATATCGCAAAAAACATGGAACCGAATGTTTCGCAAGAAGACCTCGACAATATCGAAATCGACGAACAACTCGACGAAATTCTTGAAGAAGCCGCGGGAAAAGACAAATACGAAGTATTCGACATCAAAGACGCAATTTTGCACGCGGATCACGTTTCGCTCGACGAACTTTTAGAACTCGACGAAAACGAACAAAAAATGGAAGAAGCAGACGAAATGCTCTCGGACGTGTTTTCCGAGCTCGAAAAAAATCCTTTGGCGGGGTTTACTCCCGAACAGCTCAAAAATATCGTACAAGGAATAGCAGAGAATTCCGAAACAATAGACAAAGAAGAATTTCTCGAGAGAATAAACAACGCAAACGGACCGACCTCGGAAGAAGTCGACAACATGCTCAAGTTACTTGCAACTCGCATGAGAATCGACGAATTTTCCGAAAAACGCGACCTCGAAGAGTCGTTGAACAATATTTTGCTCCACGGAACCATCCCCGGCACGGGCAAATTCAAGATTATCACGCCCGACCCGAACACTGACGCGCGAGAATACGATTTGACCGAAGGTATCCGCAAAGACGGCGTGCCTACGTACTTTATGTCGAAATCGGTAAAAATGCCCGAAAATCCGTTTGCGGAATTGGATGATATCAGCGAACGCCTCGAAGCAAAATCAAAAGAGTTGGATGAGTTGATGAGACGAGCGGAAGAACAATTTCTTTCGAAAGACCCGTCCAAAACCGAACCCCCGGAAAGCACACTATCCGACGGAATTGCAAACCCGAACGAAAACACAAACAAAAAAAACAAACCGAACAGAGAATAACAAAGGAGAAAAAATTGAACAACATTTCATTCGGCGGAATCAAAGTCGCACCGACAAAAACATTAACAAAATCAAGAGTTACGTTTAAATTGGACACCGACTTTGCGGGCGAATTGGGCGCAAATTCCGCAAGAGTGGTCGGAAACGCAAAAAAACTCGGCGAATGGGGATACAATAAAACAGTAAACACGGAAATGAACCTTTTGAAAGACGGTTCGTTTTCCAAAACCGTAACCTTGGACAGCGGAAAAGATTACGAATACAAATTTTTGATAACCGACAACAACGGAGTCGAAAGATGGGTTGCAGACAATAAAAAGAATCCCTACGGGCTTGAAAACAGCAAATTTTCCATCGACGACGAAGGAAAACTCGCGAACACAATCAACATTTCGGCATAAAAATCAAAAAATTATTTCAAAAGGGGAGGATAAAACGGACACACCGCCCCTCCCCGCGAAACCGTTCCTAATCAGGACACGGTTTTTTTACGATTCCCGAATGTACCGATAAACAAAAGAACAAACCGACGGGAAAATTCGTTTTATGAAGACCAAAATGTAACATTTTGTAAACTTTTACAAAAAAACGGGCAATTTCTAAAATTCACAAACTTTCTTAAAAATGCAGGTAAGAAATCAAAAAAAGTGTGGTGTGTATATGGAAGTTTCGAGCGGAATACGACAACAGGTACCGATAACGAAAAAAACGAATTCAAAACAGGTTTCTTTTACGGGAGTAAAAATAACACCCGCCGCAAAAGGTAGGGTCAATGCAACATTTACGCTTCCTAAAAAAATCGAAAACATAAACGGATTTCCGGTAATTGCGGCAACATTGATAGCGATTGCAAAAGGAACAAAAGAGAAAATAAGAGCAGTAATGCAACGAACTCCGGACGGTCAATTTGACACAACCCTGTCGTTACCTTCAAACAAAACTTTTGAATACGATTACATGGTACAGGACAAATTCGGTAAAATGAAATTTCCCGATTACGACCAAAATATAAACGCAAATAAATCAAGCGAAGTTTATACATCCGCACAACGCGAAGAAGTTCCCGAAATAAACACGCAAGAAGATGCGTTTAACGCACTTGCGGAAATAAGACTGAAACAACAGGGAGTAAATCCGAAAACGAATCCTATTGTTTTCGAGGGGTCAAAGAATAAGTTATATAAAAATGAAAAACTTAAATCACCGGGAATAACTGAACAAGAAATTCAAAAAATTTACATACCGAAAATGATCAACAAAATAAAAGAAGAAATTAAAGCGGCAAAGGCAGAGAAGTTATCTATATACGACTTGGCAACTCTGAGAATAATAGAAGATAAATTTTGTTAGGATAAAAAAAAGTAAGAAAGGAAAAAAGAAAAAATGATAAACGGAACAAACGCATCTATCCCCGGGATAAATACGACATCACCCAAAAAAGTATCGTTCACGGGAGTAAAAGTAACCCCTGCGGGAAAAGACATGGTCAAAGCAACTTTTTCTTTACCCAAATCATACGAGGCAAAAGGAATAACCGTGGTTGCTGCGGGATTAATCGCATTTGTAAAGGGAACCGTCGATAAAATACAAAAACAAATGGAGAAAAAAACACCGGACGGTCAATTTGAAACAGAATTAACGCTGCCTTCAAACAAAACTTATCAATATCAATACGCAATAATAGACGATACGAGAAACATGCACTTGGTTCCCGATGAAGACAAAAACATAAACTCAAAAGAACCAAGCGAATTTAACACGTTTTATAACCCCGTACAAAACGTAAACCTTACAAGAACGGAAAGCACGAAAAAAATTAATGAACTTCCCGGAACCTCTGAAGAACTTTCAGAGATAAGCACCCCGAAAGATGCATTTTATAAATTAATAGAATTATTATTAAAAGTGCAACAACATGGAGTAGAAGATCCGCAAGTATCCCCCGGAGAAATTGAAAGATATAAAAATGAAATATTTGAAAGTGCAAGAAGAAAATATCCCAAAATAACGGAAGACGAAATTCACCAAAAATACATACCGTCACTTACCGACATGATTTTAGGAAAAGAAAAGAATATTGACGGAACAATCAAAACAAAATTCAAACTTAAAAGATTAAAAAAATTGTCAATATATGACCTGGCTACATTAAAACTGATAGAAAACAAATTTAACAAAGAAACGTATCCTGATATTATAGAGGATGCAAAAAAACTTGAAGAGAAAATGAAAACAAGAACTGATGACCCCAATGTTCCCGACATTTATAAACTTGTCGAAGACTATCAAAACAGAAAACATGAAAAAGTTCAAATTCCGGATCTTTTTGAGTTGGCGGAACAATACCAAAAAGAATCAACCCAAAAAGAAAGTATTCCCGATATCTGGAAAATGGTTGATGAATATCAGCGACTGGAACAGGGAAAAAGAGAAACCTATCCCGATATTTTCGAGGCAGTGAAGAAAAAAGCGAAGTTCCTTACGGAAGAAGATATATTAAAAATGCACGGAATGTATTCAGGAACCGAATGGAGTGATAAAGACTTTTCAAAGGTTCAGGCACCGAAAATAGAAATAACGGAAAAAGCGTATATTCCCGAAGAATATCAAAACAAAAAAACAGACTCGAGAAGAGGCCCCGCCGTTCAAAGCAAAGAACCGACCGTTTCAAACAACGAGCCCGCCGTTTTAAGCAAAGAACCTGCCGTCACAACCGAACCGAAGACTGCATCGCAAGTGCAACAAAACACGCAAACAAACACGATAAGACCGTCGGCAACGGAAAGATTTTATAACGAAGTTGAAAAAATGTTGAAAAGAAGCGGAAAGGATTCGTCCGAAAAATCGGTAAAACAAAAAATGGAACAAATTTACGCTGCCGAACCGGATACGCCGAGAATTGAAGTAGCAAAAAAATACGCAAGATTGTTGGAAAGACAAAACGGTAAATAACCGATCGACATACCTTTTAAGCAAAAAGAAGCAAAATCGCAAAACGGTTTTGCTTCTTTTCGAAGCCGAAAGACTTTTGTTGCGCGGGGTTACAAGGGTACGAAGTTCGGGTTCTTCAACTTTGATTCAATGTCAAGCAAAGCGATTTTTATGTCAAGTCCGCACGAAAAGCCGGTTAAATCGCCGTTTGCTCCGATTACGCGGTGACAGGGAATAATTATCGGAATCGGATTTTTGCCGACCGCCCGGCCGACCGCTTGCGCGGACATTTTTGCAATTCCGCGATTTTTCGCGATAATACCGGCAATTTCGCCGTACGAAATCGTTTTGCCGTACGGAACCGTTTTCAAAATTTCCCAAACCGACGACGAAAATTTTGTGCCTTGAGGGTTCAAATCGGGCATAAAACACGGAACTTTACCCGAAAAATACAAATCAAGCCACTTTTTTGTTTCGAGAAAAACAGGTAACTCCTCCGAAAGCGTTGCGTTTTCGCAAAGTTCGGAGCGACCGTCAAACTTCAACACGGACAAGGCTTTTTCGTCTTCGCTTTCAAGAAAAATTTTCCAGGTAGGAGAAAAATAAACCGAATAAAACATGCCCGCCCTTTCATTTTTTTTTAAATGATAACACAATATTAAAAAATGTGAACCCGAAACGGATTGCAAAACCGCCCGTACACAGGCAATTTAAAACAAAATTGCACATGCTTTTAAATCGTGGTAGGATTTTTTTAATCGAACGAGGAAAGCATGGGTGAAAGTCCCTCACCGGTTCGCGGCCGTTACAGTCGGAATGCTCGCTCGATTTGTACAACCGCGAAACCGGAGGAAAAATTTTTATGGAAAAAGTTATTAAAAGGGACGGAAGTTCGGAAGAGTTCAATTCCGAAAAAATTACGGCTGCAATCGAAAAGGCATCGTCGGCGGGCGAAATCGACAAAAAAGCGGCGCAAAAGCTGACGCGCGGCGTTACGGGCGTGATTAAGGAATTTTTGCGCAAAAAACGGACGAGCGCCCCGACAATCGAGGAAATTCAGGACATCGTCGAGCAGGTTTTGTTAAAATCCGAGTACAAGCAAACGGCTAAATCGTACATTTTGTACAGAGAACAGCACAATCGGCTGAGGGATTTTGCAAAAACCGCGTCGGAGAATATGGTCGACGAATATTTGGAAAAGCTTGACTGGCAGGTCAACGAAAATTCGAACATGGGGTATTCGATACAAGGGCTGAACAATTATCTTGCGTCGAATATGAGCAAAAATTATTGGTTGAACAAAATTTACCCGAGCGATGTCAAAAACGCGCATTTGCAAGGCGACATCCACATTCACGACCTTAACATCATCTCGGCGTACTGCGTAGGATGGGATTTGAACGACCTTTTGCGCGAAGGGTTCACGGGGGTCGAAGGGAAAGTCGAATCGGCACCGGCGAGACATTTTCGGACGGCACTGGGGCAAATCGTGAACTTTTTGTATACCATGCAGGGCGAAAGCGCGGGCGCGCAAGCGTTTTCAAACTTCGATACGTTACTGGCGCCGTTCGTAAGATACGACGGACTGAATTATAAACAGGTGAAACAGGCGCTGCAGGAGTTTGTTTTTAATATGAACGTGCCGACGCGCGTCGGATTTCAGACTCCGTTTTCGAACATCACGATGGACTTGACGATTCCGAATTATTACAAACACCAAAACGTCATCGTCGGCGGCGAAATCAAAGACGAAACGTACGGCGAATTTCAAGCGGAAGCAGATATGATAAATCGGGCGTTCTTCGAAATAATGAGCGAAGGGGACAAATCGGGCAGAGTGTTTACGTTTCCGATACCGACGTACAATATTTCGGAAGAGTTCGACCCCGACAACAAAAATATCGAAGGGTTGTGGGAAATGACCGCAAAATACGGTATTCCGTACTTTTCAAACTTCATCAACTCCGATATGAAACCCGAAGACGCGCGGTCGATGTGCTGTCGCCTGAGAATAGACAACAGAGAGCTGGAATACCGAGGCGGCGGGCTTTTCGGGTCAAATCCGTTGACGGGCTCGGTCGGCGTCGTTACGATAAATTTGCCGAGAATAGGATATTTTGCAAAAAACGAGATAGAATTTTTCGAAATTTTGAAAGAAAAAATTGCGATTGCGGAAAAATCTCTCGAGATAAAACGTAAACTTCTCGAAAACCTGACCGACCTCAATTTGTACCCGTATACAAAATTTTATCTTCGCGATATCAAAGCAAGATTCGGGAAATATTGGAAAAACCATTTTTCGACAATCGGGATAATCGGGATGAACGAAGCCTGCAAAAACCTCTTCGGCAAAGGAATAGAGACGAAAGAAGGAAGAAAGTTCGCACTCAAAGTCATGGACTTT
Source organism: uncultured Candidatus Melainabacteria bacterium (assembly GCA_934718085.1). Taxonomy (GTDB): domain Bacteria; phylum Cyanobacteriota; class Vampirovibrionia; order Gastranaerophilales; family Gastranaerophilaceae; genus CAKUZL01. Next base: position 45,379 of record CAKUZL010000005.1, on the reverse strand, counting down.
TTGAGAGCCGAAATCACCGAAATTCAGGTTCGTACCGGGAATAACTATAACCTCGAGGCAACCCCCGCGGAAGGAACAAGCTACAGACTCGCAAAATCCGACAGCGAAAACCTTACGGGATGTCATTTTGCAAACGACGAAAGCGAAGAGCCGTATTACACAAACTCCACGCAGCTGCCTGTTAATTGCACGGACGACATTTTCGAGCTGCTCGACCATCAGGACGAACTTCAGACAAAATACACCGGCGGCACGGTCGTGCACATTTTCGCGGGCGAAAAAGTCGACAACCCCGAAACCGTCAAAAATTTGGTTATGAAAATCTGCAAAAATTATCGTTTGCCGTATTTTACGTTCACTCCGACGTTTTCGGTTTGCCCGGAACACGGATACCTTGCGGGAGAACAACAAACATGCCCGAAATGCGGAAGCACCTGCGAAATTTATTCTCGGACGGTCGGGTATTTGCGCCCCGTAAACCGCTGGAACAAAGGTAAACAGACCGAATTTCGCGACAGAAAAACCTTTAGGATACCGAAAATACGGGAAACAAAAAAATCGGACGAAAAAATTCCGTGTCTGCAGGAAAGTTAAATGCTCTTCGGGGGGCTTCAAAAGACCACGTTGACGGACTTTCCGGGGGAAATTGCGTGTATCGTGTTCACGAGCGGATGTAATTTTCGTTGCGGATACTGCCACAATCCCGAACTGTTTGAACGCCGAAAAAATCCGGGCTTTACGGAGCCGGATTTTTTCGACTTCTTAAAAACCCGAAAAAACAAACTCGACGGAGTGGTCATAACGGGCGGAGAACCGACAATTCATAAGGATTTACCGAATTTTATCGAAAAAATAAAATCGAAAAATTTCAAAGTAAAACTCGACACGAACGGCACAGACCCCGAAATGCTCGAAGATTTAATCAAAGCCAATCTTCTCGATTACGTCGCGGTCGACATCAAAGCGCCGCTCGAAAAGTATTCCGAAATAACCGGCGTCTCAACGGATACGGCGAAAATCGAAAAATCAGTCAAAATCCTTCTTTCAAACAACATCGATTATGAATTTCGCACGACGGTCGTAAAATCACAACTTTCCGCTGACGACATTTTGAAAATCGGCAAACTGATAAAAGGCGCAAAACGCTATTATTTACAGAAATTTCACGCAACAAAAACTCTCGACGAAAAATTTTCGAACGCTTCAACGTGCTCGGACGAAGAATTTTCGCGACTTTGCGACGAACTTTCAAAGTTTGTGCAGATTTCGAAATTCCGCTGATTACGCCATATCAAGCCGTTTTTTCTCTTCGATGAGCCCCGTATAAACTCTGTCCGGCACAAAATTTTTGCCCAAAACAATTCCGCCGGTTATCGGGTTCGGCGCGTGAAAATCCGAACCGCCCGTCACGATAAGCCCGTACTGCTCCGCCAACGACGAAAAATACTCGACCATCGCGGGCGAATGCTTTCTGTGATAAGCCTCAATGCCCCGTAAACCGTAGTTCATAAGCTCTTTTGTCAGCGCGGACGCCGCTTCGACGTCGAACGGATGCGCGAAAACGGGAATTCCGCCCGCGTCGTAAATAATTTCGACCGCTTCGTGAGGAGAAACCGTCTTTCTCTGAACGTAAACGTCCGAATTGTCGTTAATGTACTTGTTGTAAGCCTCCACGACGCTCGCTGTTCCGCCCGCGTTGCAAATCGCCTTCGCGATGTGCGGTCTGCCGATACTTCCGCCCGGCGCGACCGATTTTTTGATGTCCTCGATATCGATTTTTATGCCTTCCTTTTTCGAAAGCAACGCCAAAATCTCCGTCGTCTGCTTAATCCGCGCGCTTTGCTGATATTTCAACAGATTTTTGAAATCCTCGTTTTCGAAATCCATAAAATATCCCAATATGTGAACCTCGAAATTTTTATAAATCGTATTAATTTCGACCCCCGGAATTAAAATAAGCTTTTTGGGCGAATTTTCGGGCATAATCGCATCAAGGTGAGACTGCGCCTTCTCGAACGACAACACGTTATCGTGATCGGTTATCGCAATAACGTCCATCCCCGCATCCACCGCGGTGTCGACGATTTTCGACGGAGCAAACGCGCCGTCCGAATATGTGGTATGAATATGCAAATCGGTCTTCACTTTTTTTTCCTTCTATATGTCTTTTACAAAAATTCTTTTAACATCAAGCGCCTTGCCGGTCGCGGTTTCGATTTCAAAAAGCACCGCGTTCACTTGATTTAAGCCCGAAGATGCAACTTCGTAACGCTCCGGAAGCATGCTCTTCATCTTCCTGAACGAAATTTCGTAATCCATACCGATTACGCCGGAATAATCTCCGCAAAATCCCGCATCCGTAATGTATCCGCAGGTTCCGTCAATAATTTGTTCGTCCGCAGTCTGAACGTGAGTGTGAGTTCCCGCAAACGCGCTGACCCCCAAAGACGCAAAATACTTGGCGATACAGATTTTTTCCGCCGTCGCCTCCGCGTGAAAATCCACAAATATTATAGGCGTTATTTTTTTTATCTCGGAAATAATTTTTTCCGCGACATCAACCGGAGAATTTATGACCGGCATAAAATTTCTTCCCAAAAGATTGATTACGCCTATTTTCACCGAATTTACGTCAAAAATCCGATACCCGACCCCGGGCGTTCCCTCGGGGTAATTCGCGGGACGCACCAACCTGTCCGCGCCCTCGATAAACCCGAAAATATCCTTCTTATCCCAAATATGGTTGCCCGCCGTCATACAATCTATTCCGCACTCGGCAAGTTCTTCGTAATTCTTTTCGGTCAATCCGAAGCCGTGCGACGCGTTTTCTACATTTGCGACAATAAAATCGGCATCCTTGAAATTTTCCGAAAAAGCCTTCACGGCACCGCGCCCGGGCTTGCCGACAATGTCCCCGAAAAACAAAATTTTTGTAGTGTTTGCCATAATCGTATGCGAATTTTGATTGTTATTTTGCGACTTCCGTAAGTCTGATTTCACGAACAACGGTTACGCGGATTTGACCCGGATAATCGAGTTCCGATTCGATACGTTTGACTACATCTCGGGCGAGTTTTGCCGAAGTAACGTCATCATACTTTTCGGGCTGCACGACCACGCGAACCTCTCGACCCGCCTGAACGGCAAAAGAATACTTAATCCCTTCGTACGAAGACGTAATTTCTTCAAGCTTCTTCAACCTTTTTATATAAATTTCCAACGTATCTCGTCTTGAGCCCGGACGACCCGCCGAAACGGCGTCCGCCAATTTCACCAAAACGGCTTCCACGGAATTTGCGGTAATGTCGTCGTGATGAGCGGCAATCGCGTGAATTACGGCTTCTTTTTCGCCGTATTTCGTCGCGAGTTCTACCCCTAATTCTATATGGGTGCCTTCCTGAGTTTGGTCAACCGCTTTGCCGATGTCGTGCAAAAGTCCGGCACGCTTGGCAATATTGACGTCAGCCCCTATTTCCGCAGCTATCATGCCCGCGATATGAGCGACTTCAAGCGAATGTTTGAGCGCGTTTTGACCGTAACTGGTTCTGTAATACAAGCGACCCAATGCTTTTATAAGTTCTTTGTGAAGGTTCATAACACCCGTTTCGAGTGCGGCGTTTTCCCCTTCTTTTCTGATTTTCTCTTCTATTTCTTTTTTCGCCTTTTCGACGGTTTCTTCGATTCTGACGGGGTGAATACGTCCGTCGAGCAGAAGTTTTTCGAGAGCGGTCTTTGCGATTTCTCGTCTGACGGGGTCAAAGCACGAAAGGACAACGGCCTCGGGAGTATCGTCGATGATAAAATCGACGCCCGTCATGGTTTCCAAAGTTCTGATATTCCGACCTTCGCGCCCGATAATACGCCCCTTCATCTCATCGGAAGGCAACGTAACAACCGAAACGGTCGATTCGACGACATGGTCAATCAGGCAACGCTGCATAGCGGTCGTAAGAATTTCTTTTGCCTGTTCGTCGGCGTTTTCTCTGATTTTTATTTCGTTTTCGCGAACAAGACGCGCCGTTTCCTGTTGCAAATCGTTTTTGGTTTTTTCAAGCAAAATACTTTTAGCTTCCTCGGAAGACATTCCCGAAATTCTTTCGAGTTCTTCGAGAGTTTTTTGGATTTGTTCCGCCAAATAATCCTCTTTGTCGAGCAAAGCGTCATTTTTCTTACGAAGGCTTTCTTCTTCTTCGGCAAGATGTTGACGTTTTTCTTCAAGCGAATTTTCAAGCGCACCGAGGCGGTGTTCCGTCTCCGCGGTTTTGCGTTTGTTGTAACGAATATCGTCGTTAAGTTTGTCGCGCTCCGCTCTGACGGCCGAATGCGCCGCCTTCACGGCTTCTTTGCGAATTGCCGCTTCGCGCTCGGACTGTTGTTTTTCGAGATTAACGACCGTTTCACGCGACGCCGCAAGTTTTTTATACATAACATACGCCATCAAAGCGAATATTATCGTCATTATATTTAATAATATTTCAGAAAATTCTATGGCTCGATACCTCTTTGAATACAACAACATAATAACACGGACAAACGAATTTTAGCAACTCCGTTCAAAAAAATAAACATCGCGCAAAACCCGCATATTTTAAAGATTTTTCGAAAAATCAAACATTCGGAGGAAAAAATAAAGAGTAAAAAGACAAATAAAACTTTTTGTTATATAATAAACGAGCGCCCCGGTGGCGGAACAGGTAGACGCGTCGGACTTAAAATCCGATAAAGGTTAAACTTTGTGCCGGTTCAAGTCCGGCCCGGGGCATTTAAAACCCTTCGAAAGAAGGGTTTTTGCTTTTGAAACCGCCGACGACAAAATCGCAAAATATTTTTCGAATGTCCAAACAAAATCGTTTACCGTTTTTTAAACCTGTAATGTGTCGAACGTCCGCTTCCGACTTTTACAAAAATATTTTTGTCTATTAAATCGTTTATGTCCGAAGTTGCCGTATCTTGCGAACAACCACAAATTTTTGCCCATTTTGTCGTGGTAAGATTTCCTTCGAAATCGTCCATAAATTTATTCAGAACTTTAATTTGGCGTTTATTAAAAATTATCGTGGAATATTTTTGCCAAAATTCGGCTTTATACAAAACGGCATTGGTTGTTTTTTCACTCGATTGAATTGCCGTCAACAGATTTTTCAAAAACCATTCCAACCAATCGGTAATATCGGACGAGCCTTTTTGAGTTTTTTCCAAAATATCGTAATAGCTGTTTCTGTTTAACTGAATTTGAGCCGACATCGAATAAAACCGATATCGGGTATCATCACTCCTTGCCAGCAGCATATCGGTCAAAGCCCGAGCAATTCTGCCGTTTCCGTCATCAAACGGGTGCAACGCCGCAAACCATAAGTGAACGACACCTGCCTTTATTAAACAATCCGTATTATCCCGATTGATATAATCAATCAATTCGAACATTTCTTTTTCGAGCACGTCTGCACTCGGAGCCTGATAATGAACTTTTTCTTTTCCTATCGGACCCGAAACAACCTGCATGGGTCCGAACTCATCATCTCGATATTGTCCGACTTTGATTTTATACATTCCGCTGAACCCTGTGGGAAACAAAGCCGCGTGCCAACCGATTAACCGCTCTTTTGTCATTTTATCGGTATAATTTTGAGTGGCGTCAAGCATCATCTCGACGACTCCGTCAACATCCCTTGAAAAAGAAACTTCTCCGCCGAAATCTATCCCCAAACGTCTTGCTACGGAAGAACAAACCGCCTGTTTATCTAAAATTTGTCCCTCAATCTCCGAAGATTTTATGATATTTTCCGTCAAAACCTGCAATAACGCGTTATTTTTAACATCGAACCCCAAGGCATCCATTTTTCCGAGTAAATAACCCTGAGCTTTTTTTATATCAAAAAGTAATTTTTGAATTTTTTCTCCGCACCATCTAAACTTGTGCCAATCGGGGTTTTGATAGATATATTTCATTTTTTCTCCGAACAATTTACGGAGATTATAGCGTTTATCTCCGAATTATGCAAGAAATATTTTCCGCAAACAAAAACCGCATTTCGACTTTAAATTAAAGCGGTTCGTTCAATTTATACTTAGGTGATTGTGTCGATGTCATCGACCGTTGTCGCAAGGAATACTTCAAGGATATCCGGTGGACAATTTATCTAACTCCCCCCCCCCCGTTTTCAGGGCGAAAACGACAAGTTTGATTCACACATTTATGGCGGAAGTTTCAAGCGCGTACGCGACAACAAAAGCAAACTCTTATGTTTACAAGCAAATGCCGTTTCAGGCAAACCTGACTGCTTACATCGACGCTTTTGCAATCGTGGCATTGTTGGCGTTTTTGCTGATTCCGCTGTCGTTTTTTATGAAAATAAAAACAAAATAATATTGCCGTAACAGCCCGAAGTGTTGAAAAAATATTCCCCCGTCAGCTACCTATACTTTTCAATATATTTTTCGACAGGAAATTTTTTATGAAGTCCCGAGTTTGTCATGCGCCGAATTTTCCCCGTTACAAAAAAATCGGGAAAAGGTCTGTCGTGCAAACCTGTAATTGCCCATAAAATTCCCACATACCCGTTTGCGGACGGAGCATCGAACGCATACCTGTCATTCAAGCATATTGCCGTTTTCAAAGCTTCTTCGGGCGTTTTGGACCACTCCGCAATTTTTTTGGCCCAATACATTCGCATATATCCGTGAATAGAACCTTCAGTCAAAAGCTGCCTCTGACAAGCATTCCACAAATCATCGTGAGTTTTTGCCTCTTCAAAAGTTTTTGTATCGTACAAATAGGTTCTGATATCGTATTTATGAGCATTTAAAGACATTTGTGCCCATATAGGCGCAGCCGACAAAGTTTTAAATTTTTTATCGTAAAAACAAAAATTTTTTGCAAGTGTGCTCCTGACAATCAGTTCTTCCAAAAAAGCTTCTTTATTTTCATCCGAAACATCAGCCGAAATGACATGTCCTGCAACATTCCCGACCGAAATAACACCAAAATTCAAATATTTCGATAATCCGGAAACCGCGTTTTCGATAGGATTGTTTTTAAATCGAGCATAGCAAGGAAGACCGTTTTCGATAAATTTCGACAAATCCCTTTTTGCATCGGGGTTTAAAATATTTTTTACGAATTTTCCGTCCCAAAAATCCGAAATTCGACGATAAATTTTCGGACGAATTGTCGCCGCCGAATATTCCGCTTTTGCGGACAGAACTCGCACCGGCACAATGTTTCCGGCATCAACTTCAACGGTTTTAAATGAATAATCGGGGGTTTTCGGACGCAACGGATTGAATTCGATAACAACAAGTGCCGGATTATATTTTTTTAGTAAAGATAATATTTGAATATCGTTCTCGAATTCGACGGTTTCAAAATCAATTTTTTTTTGAGAAAAACCTATTTGAGTCATATTCAAAATTCTTTCGTAAAAATTTTGCTTCGCCTGATAATCAAAAAATTTTTTTACAAAAATCGTTTTTAAAGGTAAATTCAATTTTTCGGATTTTTGAACGGCATACTCAAGCGCAAAATTATCCTCCGCTCGAAGCTCGTTCTCTGCAAGATAAACAACGGTATCGCCCTTTTCGGGCAAATTATTCACGTGAAAAACCCTCAAAACGTTTAGAGAATCTTTCATCAAATTATCGTTCCGCAAATATTGTAACATCGTATTTTTAAAGATTTTCGGCATTTTTTAATAATCCGAAAAAAAACAAACAAAAAATCCGTCTGACGAATTTTTAAATATCAAAAAACGCGTTCTTTAAACTTGAAACAATTCTCTAAACCTTACCGGCGTAGATGTCTTGCGCGGACTTGGGGGGTTCGTTCGGAACATAATTTTTCAGATACTCGACAAGCTCTTCCGGAGTTTTTGCAAAATAATATAATTTCGCGGTCTGCTTACGCGCAAAATTTTCGTCGATTAAATTGTCGAAAAACGCCTGTAATTTGTCGTAAAACCCGTTCGTATTAAGAAAAACAACCGGCTTTGTATTATACCCCACGATTTTTTGATCGAGAATTTCGGAAATTTCTTCCAACGTCCCGAATCCGCCCGGCAAAGCCACGGCGGCATCGGACATTTCGTCCATTTTGGCTTTTCTTTCGCGCATATCGTCGGTCAAAACAAACTCGTCGCAATTTGAACCCGTGTGTTCAATCATATCGTAAATCTTGCGCGGCATTATCCCCAAAACGTGCGCACCGTTTGCCCTGAAAGCCTTCGCGGTTTGCCCCATCAAACCGAAATCCGACCCGCCGTAAACAAGATCAAACCCGTTTTTCGCAAGGATTTCGCCCGTTTTATATGCCTCTTCGAGGTACAAATTTTCAAGCCCGCTGCTTGCCGAACAATATACGCAAATTTTTTTCATACATTTCTCCAATCGCTTAATACGATGATACACCGAAAATCCTCGGGTTTCAAGCCTTCAAGAAAGCAAAACCGAGGACGTTTGCCCCCGGTTTTGCTTTTATTTTTTGTTTTTGCGGTTTTTTAATTTAAATCAAAAATCACTGCCATAGTCACCGACGTTGCCGCTTAAATAATCCCCGCCCCCGAGCAAATCCGTGCCCGTATAATCCGTACCGTATTTGTTCAAAGAAAGGTTTTGATTTTCATAATCGGAGCCCGAAGTCGAGCCGAACATCGAATTATTCGTGTCATAATCAAACGGTTGAGGCTCGGGTGAAGGATTAAACCCCGTTATCGAACTATCCTGATAAATATTGTCAACCCCCGAATTTATCGGCTGTTGCCCCGAAAGATTGTCGACCGCATGTGCTCCGGTAGCAGCCGCATTCATATTGTTCCAAAATTCTTCGTCGCGTTCTCGCTGCTTTTTCGCGGCTTCGTCAGACTGCTCTTGATTTCGTCTGAAGGATTCGTCAATGTCTTCATAACCGTGATTTTCAGAAATATTGTTGTTGAAGGCGACAGCATAAGCCGGACTTTGCGTCGAACCGAAATCGACAGTATTTACGGAGTTTTGGCTGTCGGTTGCTTTCGACGTTTGCCCCGCAATTATCGCTCCCGGATAAAGCAGCCTTGGATTTAAACTCGAAGTTTTTGTTTTTCCCGCGTCGGATTTATGTGCTCTTTGAATGGTTTGAGCCGATTCCGTCAATATATCAAACCCTTTTCGCACGACAGACTCTGCATCCCGTTGTGTGGGTACTGGTTTTTCGCTTACCGAACCTGTTTTGGGATTGTAATCGTAAATCTTTTCGGGTTGAACATCCGCGCTCGATTCTTTATAATCATAATCATCGGGAGCGTTCGGCACAAAAATTACCGTTTTGGGATCGATTTTCTCGACCGCGACGGGTTGCTCAACGGAAACGGCTTGTTCGACGGGAGCGAGTTGCTCTACCGGCGTAAGTTGTTCGACGGGAGCGAGTTGCTCGACGTTCGGAGTTTGTTCGACAGAAACGGTATTTTCACCTTGCGCTTCCGCAGGTTTCTGCAACTCAGAAACTTCCGAATTCTCTTCGCCTGCCCCGTCAAAACAACTATCAAAATCAAAATATTTAAAATTTTCTTTAAGCGCTTCAAAACGTTCTTTTAAATGCGATCGAGCTTCACCCGAAAGGTTTTGACATTTATCGATTGTTTCATCCGAAATACCGTCCAGAAGCTCGGTGACGGGCTTGTTAAGATGTTCTCTTTTCCCGTCGGTCAATTCGGCACCGCATTTATCCAAGAATTCCGCCTCGGAAAGAAGATCAATATCTTTCTCGTCGGCAAAAAGCCCCGACTGAGTCAAAAATGCCGTCATTACCAATGAATCAAGTACCGCCGATTTAATATCGTCAAGACTCTTTTCATCGACAATATTGTATTTTTTGTTTAAAACTGACGCCGTTTTATCAAGTTGCAATTTATTTTCGGCAGAGGCAGTTTTTAAAAACTCCGTATAAACGAGAGGTTTATCAGGCTTAAATGTGTCGGTTTCGAGTTCCGGGAGTTTTTGTTTTTCGGAAACCGAAACGATTTTCTTTTGTTGAGGTTCGACCGCGTTGTCGGTTTTCGGGACTTCGCCCGCTCCCGCAGTTTTGGGAGAATTTTCCGCCACGTCCGTTTTCAAACCGCTCCCGGCTTTTGAGGAATTTTCCGCCGCGCTTTCCGAAGCTCCGCCCGTATTGTCGGGAACGGTATTACCTTTGTCGGTTTTCAACGCATTCGCATTGCCCGCGCCGTTTTCGCCAAGACCGGAGGTTTTTTCCGCCGCACTTTCCGAAGCTCCGCCCGCATTGTCGGCTTTGAGAGTTTTCGGAGGTTCTTCCGCCACACCCGTTTTCGGAGCCGAAGCACTCTTTGCGCCGTCCGAGACACCGTCGGCATTGCCTTTACTGCCCGTTTCGGACTTAGAAATATCAACTTTAGGTTTTTTCGGTTCGACTTTGCCCGCAGCTCCGCCTCCGCCGCCCGAAGATCCGCCGCCGGGTTTACCCTTGAAATATTTATACAACTTCACTCCGCCGTAAATGCACGCCGCCGCGCCCAACACGCTCAATCCGATTTTTACGTAATTCGGCTTTTTCTTCTCGTCGGACTTCCCTTTCATCGATAACTCGACGGAATCCGCCGCCGACTTTGCGGGCACATTTACCCTTACGCCCGAATTCTTGTTATCCGCGCCCGCAACGACCGGACGCTTAAAACTTACATTGGATACAGATGTTTCGCTCATACAATGCCTTCAATTCACATAACCGTACACAATAAAAAAAGGCGCAAATATCGAAAAATTTGCGTCTTTTTGTTTAAAAATTTACAAAACTTAATATTTAAAGCATATCCGGTGACACAATTTTGCCCGCAATCGCGCTCGCCGCCGCAACCGCGGGAGATGCAAGATAAACCTCGCTTTCGACATCGCCCATCCGTCCGACGAAATTCCGGTTCGTAGTCGAAATCGCGCGTTCGCCTTTTGCCAAAACCCCGCAATGTCCCCCGAGACAAGGTCCGCACGTCGGCGTGGAAACCGCCGCGCCCGCTTCGATAAACGTTTCCAAATACCCGCGCTTCATCGCCTCAAGATAAATCTCACGAGTCCCCGGGAATACTATCAATCTCACGTCCTTATTGACTTTCCGCCCTTTCAAAATTTTCGCCGCAACCTCCAAATCCGACAACCGTCCGTTCGTACAACTTCCGATTACCGCCTGGTCAATTTTAACATCCCCGACTTTCGATATCGGACGCGTATTTTCCGGCAAATGCGGAAACGCAACGGTAGGTTCGATTTTCGAAACATCGTAGCTGATAACCCTTTCATACTCGGCATTTTCGTCGCTTTCAAAAAACACCGGCTCGCGCAACGACCGCCCCTTCAAAAACTCGCGCGTCACCTTATCCGGAACAATTATCCCGTTTTTCGCACCCGCTTCTATTGCCATATTACAAATCGTAAATCTGCCGTCCATTCCCATATTCGCTATCGTTTCGCCGCCGATTTCAAGCGACTTATACAAGGCTCCGTCGACCCCTATGTCGCCGATAAGGTGCAAAATCAAGTCTTTCGCGCTCACCCACGGCGCAAGTTCCCCGTTAAACTCAACCTTTATCGTCGAAGGAACCCTGAGCCATGTTTGCCCCGACGCCATTGCGCACCCCAAATCCGTCGACCCGACGCCCGTCGAAAAACAGCCCAATGCGCCGTATGTACAGGTATGAGAGTCCGCTCCGAGCACAACATCCCCCGCGGTCACAATCCCCTTATCCGGCAACAAGGCGTGCTCAATCCCCATCCTTCCGACCTCGAAATAATGCGTCAAATTCTGCTCCCTCGCAAATTCGCGCAAAATCTTCGCCTGCTCCGCCGACTTGATGTCCTTATTCGGAACAAAATGATCAGGCACAAAAACCGCCCTCTCTCTGTCAAAAACCTTCTTCGCGCCCGTCTTTCGAAACGCCTTTATCGCAACCGGCCCCGTTATGTCGTTCGCAAGAGTTATATCAACTTTCGCCGTTATAAGCTCCCCCGGCTCAACTTGCACCAATCCCGCGTGTTTCGCCAATATCTTCTCGGTTATCGTCATCGCTCTTGCCATATTTCCCTCCACGAAACTTTTTCCCTATTCTACAACAAAAAAGAGGGTTCGAAAACCCTCCTTTTACATTATGACTTACGAAAATTAGAAATTCAATCCGCCTTCTCTTGCAGCATCTGCCAAAGCTTCGACTCTTCCGTGGTACAAAAATCCGCCTCTGTCAAATACTACGTCCTTTACGGACGCTTTCAAAGCTCGCTTCGCAAGAGTTTCTCCGACAACCTTAGCCGCTTCGATGTTTCCGCCGTGCGCCAATTTTGCCTTGAGTTCTTTATCTGCCGAAGATGCAGCCGCCAAAGTAACTCCCTTTACATCGTCTATAACTTGAGCATAGATGTGTTTCGAGCTTCTGTAAACTGCCAATCTCGGGCATTCCGTCGTTCCCGACAATTTAACTCTTATTCTTCTGTGTCTCTTTTGAGCTTTCGCTTTTCTGTTTTCGGTCTTTATCATTTTTCTTTCCTTTCACCCGAACCTTCTTGTTAAAAACCAAGGGTTCATACGGGCTTATTTCGTGCTACTTACTATTTTTTACCTGTTTTGCCGGCTTTTCTTCTGATGTGTTCGCCTTCGTACTTAACACCTTTTCCTTTGTATACTTCGGGCGGTCTCTTGCTTCTTATCAATGCCGCCAAATCGCCGACTACCTGCTTATCCGCACCCGTAACCGTTATCTTGGTATTCGCTTCGACTGCTATCTTTATCCCTTCGGGAGCTTCGATATTTATCGGGTGAGAATATCCGAGTTGAAGGTTCAAAGTGTTGCCCTGCATTGCCGCACGGTAACCTACACCTACTATCTCAAGCTTCTTCGTAAATCCCGTTTTCACCCCGTTTATCGCGTTCGCAACCAACGTTCTCGAAAGCCCGTGCAATGAACGCGAACGTCTTTCGTCGTTTATTCTCGTTACGATTACGTGATTGTCTTCGGATGCAACGGCTATCTCCGGACGCAACGTTACGCTCAATGTTCCCAAAGGTCCCTTCGCGGTAACCGTTTGTCCGTCTATTTTGACTTCAACACCCGAAGGTATCTCTATCGGTAACTTTCCTATACGTGACATCGTTTTATCTCCGTTTTATCAATTTGTCCTGTCCGCAAATCAAAACGTCTCCGCCGATTTGCCGCCTCGAGCCTTAACCCGAAACTACCATACGTAGCAAAGTACTTCTCCGCCTACGTTTTCTTTTCTTGCGCGTCTGTCCGTTAACAAACCTTTACTCGTACTGAGTACCGCAATTCCCATTCCGCCGAGCACTTGAGGCATGTGTTTTACCTTCTTGTAGTTTCTCAGCCCCGGACGGGATACTCTTTGCAAATTCGTTATTATCGGTCTCTTGTTTTCGTCGTACTTCAAAACAACTCTCAATGTTCTGAATTTTCCGTTTTCTTTAACTTCGTATTCCGATATATATCCTTCGCTCTTCAAAAGCTTCGCCAATTCTATCTTCAAGTTCGACGCAGGCATTTCCACTTCCGGATGCGAAATCATATTTGCATTTCTGATTCTTGTAAGCATATCTGCTATAGGATCTGTATTCATTCGTCTTTTTCCTTTTCCGTTTTATTTATATTCAACAAACCTACCAGCTTGCTTTCGTTACGCCGGGAAGTAACCCTTTGTGCGCCATTTCTCTCAAGTGAATTCTGCAAAGACCGAAATCTCTGTGAAATCCGTGAGGTCTGCCGCATATCGCACATCTGTTGTGCAATCTTACCTTGGGATATTTTCCTGCCGCTACAAGCGCTTCCCTTGTTTGTTCCTTATTTATCATTGACTTTTTAGCCACGGTTTTGCTCCTTATTTCTTGAACGGCATTCCGAGAAACGCCAACAACTGTCTCGCTTCTTCATCGGTCTTCGCCGTCGTTATAACAGATATATTCATCCCGAGCACGGTCTCTACTTCATCATATCCGATTTCGGGAAACAATGATTGCTCTTTTAATCCGATCGTATAATTTCCTCTTCCGTCGAAACTCTTCGAGCTTATCCCTCTGAAGTCTCTGATTCTCGGAAGCACTACGCATATAAGCTTTTGAAGAAAATCATACATTCTGTCGCCGCGCAACGTTACCATTGCTCCGACAGGCATCCCTTCTCTTAACTTGAACGCCGCGATTGATTTTTTCGCTTTCGTCGTTACCGCTCTTTGTCCCGCAATCTTCGTCAATTGCTTCACGGTAAGTTCCGCCAACTTCGAATTGTGGCACGCTTCACCTACACCCATATTGATTACAATCTTGTTCAATTTCGGGATTTGATGAATATTTTCATACTTAAAATGCTCTTTAAGTTGTCCTTTTACCGATTCTTCGTATTTCTTTCTTAAATCTTCGGTCTTTGTAGCCGTCATTTTCTTTTCCTTTCCGCAGAATGCAACTTCATTCTATTACAAACAAAATAAGTTGCCCATGCGTTTTCGTGTTTTCTTATTCTTTCTTTACACATCCAATTGCTCGCCGCATTTTTTACATACGCGAACTTTCTTGTCGTTTCTTACTTCGTACTTTATTCTCGTCGATTTTTCGCAATTCGGGCAATAAAGCATCAGCTTCGACGATTCCATCGGCGCTTCTTTCTTTACCAATCCGCCTTGAATGTTCGCCATCGGATTTGCCTTCTGCGCTTTGGTTATCATGTTCACGCCTTCGACAAGGACGCTGTTCTTCGCCGTCAATACTTTCTTCACGGTTCCGATTTTTCCCTTGTCTTTTCCGGAAATAACCACTGCCTTATCTCCCGTTCTGAGATGTATGTTGTGCGGTTCGACAGGTTTCTTTCTGTTTCTCATTGTCTTTTCTCCTAAATAACTTCCGGCGCAAGAGATATAATTTTCATGAAATTCTTCTCTCTGAGCTCACGAGCTACGGGCCCGAATACACGAGTCCCTCTCGGGCTTCCGTCCTTATTGATTATTACTGCCGCGTTTTCGTCAAATCTGATTACGGATCCGTCCGCCCGCTTGATGTCGTGCTTCGTTCTTACAACTACCGCCTTTACAACTTCGGACTTCTTTACCGCCATGTTCGGCGTCGCATCCTTTACCGCGGCAACTATTACGTCACCTACGTACGCAAATTTCTTATTCGAACTGCCTAAAACTCTGATGCACAAAAGCTCTTTTGCACCCGTGTTGTCGGCAACCTGTAATCTTGTTTCCTGTTGTATCATTTCTCGTTCTTCCTTTATCCGACTACTCGGCAGCCTCTACAACCTTCGATACCGTCCATCTCTTGTCTGCCGACATGGGTCTCGTCTCTACGATTCTGACCACGTCTCCCGGCTTGCAGGTATTGTTGGCATCGTGCGCCTTATAATTCTTAGTCGTTTCGATAATTTTCTTATACTTGGGGTGAGGATTGTATTCCGCAACCTTTACAACAACCGTCTTGTCGCTCTTGTTGCTTACTACCGTTCCCTGTTTTTCTTTCTTAGGCATTTTGACCTCTTCTTACTGCTCTTTTTGTCTGATTACGGTCTTGATTCTCGCTATATCCCGCTTTACGTTTCCGATTTGCGCGGTATTTTCAAGCTTGTGCATCGACTTTTGCAATCTTAACTCAAACAATTGTTTCTTGCAATCTACCGCTGCCTGCTTCAACTCTTCAACCGTCTTTTCACGTATTTCTTCAATTTTCATTTTCGCTATACCTGTTTCTCGATTATTTTTACTTTCACGGGAAGCTTTTGCGCCGCAAGTTCCAATGCTCTTATCGCTACTTCTCTCGAAGAATATTCGATTTCAAACAAGACTCTTCCGGGCTTTACTACGGCTACCCAGTATTCCGGGTTCCCTTTTCCTTTTCCCATACGTGTTTCGGCAGGTTTCGCCGTTATCGGTTTGTCGGGGAATATCTTTATCCAGACGTTTCCGCCTCTTTTTATCTCACGGGTCATCGCTCTTCTTGCGGCTTCTATCTGTCTTCCCGTTATCCATGCGGGTTCCGTCGTCTGTATTCCGTACGAACCGAATTCAAGCACCGTTCCTCTCGTTTCGGTACCGGTCATTCTGCCTTTCATTTTCTTACGATATTTTGTCTTTTTGGGCATTAACATTGTTGTTTTTCGCTCCTGATTTTTTTATTTCTTATTCTTTTGCTGCCGTGTCTTCAGCCGCAGGCGCTTTCGGTGCAGCGCTTCTCTTTCTTCTTCTTCCGACGGGTCTGTCTTCCGAATTCGAATAATCCGCGCCCGATTTTCTCGCCTTAACGTTTGCATCGGCTTTTTCTCCCGGCATAAGGTCGCCTTTGAAAATCCATACCTTTACGCCGATTTTTCCCATTATCGTATCCGCTTCCGCAAAACCGTAATCTACGTCCGCTCTCAATGTTTGAAGAGGTATTCTGCCTTCCTTCGCCCATTCGCTTCTCGCAATTTCGGCTCCGCCCAAACGTCCCGATACCATTATCTTTACGCCTTGTACTCCGGCTCTCATCGTACGTTGCATTACCTGTTTCATCGCTCTTCTGAACGCGATACGCTTTTCAAGCTGCAATGCTACCGATTCCGCCGCCAATTGTGCATCGGCATCGACTCTCGCTACTTCAAGCACATCTATCGTCACGGGCTTGCCTATCAATTTCGATACCGCCGCCTTCAACTCTTCGATTCCCTGTCCGCCTCTGCCGACTACTATACCCGGCTTCGCGGTTACCAAAGTTACCGTTATGCTTTGTGCTTTTCTTGCGATTTGTATCTTCGAGATTCCCGCAGTATAAAGCTTCTTCTTGACGAATTTTCTTATCTTTGCGTCTTCCGCCAAAAACTTCGGATAATTACTCTTCTTCGCAAACCAGGTGCTTCCCCAGTTTTGTATTATTCCTACTCTAAACCCTGTCGGGTGTGTCTTTTGTCCCACTTTTTATTTCTCCTGTTTCGTAATTTCCGTTACTTTTACCGTCAAATGCGACGAACGTCTTACGCGCGCATACATTCTGCCTTGCGCTCTGGGTTTCGCTCTCTTTAACGTCGTGCTTTCGTCAGCGTATATCTCGGATATCTTCAATTGCTCCGGAGTAAGTCCCGCTTTCTCCGATGCATTCGCAATTGCAGCCGTCAAATTCTTCTCGACCGTTCTTGCCGCCATATAAGGCATGAACTTAAGAATCTTCAAAGCTTCGATTACCGATTTGCCTCTTACTTCGTTGATGACTCTGCGAAGTTTTCTCGCCGTCATTCTTATGTCTTTTTGTATTGCCTTAGCTTCCATATCTACTTCCTTTTCGCTGTCTTGTCCTGACCGGCGTGACCTCTGAACATTCTCGTAGGTGCAAATTCGCCCAATCGGTGTCCGACCATTTGTTCCGTTACGTATACGGGTACGTGCGTCTTTCCGTTATGTACGGCTATCGTGTGTCCCAACATATCCGGAACTATCATAGATGCTCTGGACCAAGTCTTTATTACTTTCTTCTCGCCCGATGCATTCATCTTTTCTATCTTGCTTTGCAGCGAGGCATGAACATAAGGTCCTTTTTTAAGTGAACGAGCCATTTATATTCTCCTTATCCGCGTCTTCTTCTTCTTACTATCAATCTGTCAGAAGCTTTTGCTACTTTTCTGGTCTTCATACCCAATGCAGGTTTACCCCAAGGTGTTTTGGGATGTCCGCCGGGACCCGTTTTACCTTCACCACCGCCGTGAGGGTGATCGCAAGGGTTCATCGTTACACCTCTGACCGTAGGTCTGATTCCGAGATATCTTGTTCTCCCGGCCTTACCTATCTTCATGTTCTTGTATTCCGCGTTTCCAAGAACTCCGACCGTCGCCAGGCATTCCTTGCGTACCATTCTCATTTCGGAACTTGCCATCTTTAACGTTACGTAATTGCCTTCTTTTGCCATCAATTGCGCCGATCCGCCTGCCGTTCTTATCATCTTGGCTCCTCTTCCCGGTGCCAATTCTATGCAGTGTACCAACGTTCCCAAAGGTATCATATCCAAAGGAAGTGCGTTACCCGTCAATATATCCGCTCCGGGACCCGAAACTATCTTGTCTCCGACGTTCAATCCGTGAGGAGTCAAAATATATCTCTTTTCGCCGTCCGCGTATACAACGAGCGATATTCTTACGTTTCTGTTCGGATCGTATTCAATCGTTTTTACCGTTGCGGGTATTCCGAACTTTTCTCTTTTAAAATCTATTACACGGTATGCTCTCTTGTGTCCGCCCCCTTTGTGACGACACGTGATTCTTCCCGTATTGTTTCTTCCGCCTTTTTTCGAAAGAGGTTTCATCAATGATTTTTCGGGCTTCGAAGTCGTTATTTCCGCAAAATCACTTTTGGTCATTCCTCTTTGACCCGGAGATGTAGGATTTATCTTTCTGATTGCCATTGTTTATGCCCCCGTTAATTCTTCCAAAGGTTCGCCTTCTATCGTTACAACGGCTTTCTTTCCGGATTGCGTCCGTCCTGCGCTGTATCCCATTCTCTTTGCGTGAGAAGGCATGTATATCGTTTGAACCTTCGTTACTTTTCTGCCCGGAAATGCCAATTCAACCGCTTGCGCTATTTCCACTTTCGTTGCGTCTTTGTTGACTTCGAACGTGTACTTGTTCATCGTGGTTGCTGCCATTGATTTTTCCGTTATAATCGGTCTTTTCAACACGTCATATAATTTTTCTTTGTTTTGTCTCAAGTTACTCATTATTCGGATAACCTCTCAGTAATTTCGTTGACCGCAGATTCCGTCATTACCAACGTATCCGCTTCCAACAAATCTTTTACGTTCAAATTCGAGGGAAGAATTATTCTTACCGTAGGGATGTTTCTTGCAGCAAGTTCCAAATGTGCGTTTTCTGCCGCTTTTACGTCCGCCACTATCAAAATCTTTCCTTCAGCTTTTAATGATTTCAAACATTCAACCATTAATTTAGTTTTGGGTTCCGCGATTTCCGAAAAATCTTTCACCAAAACAGTATTTTCTATTCTTGCCGAAAGTGCCGATCTGAGCGCCAACTTTCTTGCCTTCTGAGGCATTTTGAAAGAATAATCTCTCGGTTTGGGCCCGAAGATTACACCGCCGCCCGCAAACAAAGGACTTCTCAACGAACCTGCTCTCGCACGCCCCGTTCCTTTTTGCTTCCACGGTTTCTTTCCGCCGCCCGATACTTCGGCTCTTGTCTTCGTGCATGCCGTTCCTTGTCTTGCATTGTTCAATTGTCTTCTCAATGCCAAGTGCATTACGTGGATATTGGGCTCAACTCCGAAGACTTTGTCGTCCAAAGCTATTTGTCCGACTTGCTTTCCGCTTGTGTTTAATATTGAAACTTCTTTTGTCATTGCTTTTATTCCTTATAATTAAGAGTTCCATTTAACTCTTGAGGGTACAATTGTTACCGACTTTCCTTCAGGACCCGGTACCGAACCCTTTACCAATAAAAGTCCGTTTTCGTTGTCCGCTTTTACTACAGTCAACTTGGTTACCGTAACTCTTTCGTTACCCATGTTGCCTGCCATTCTTTTCCCTTTTATTACACGGCCGGGAGTTGTGCCTGCACCGATAGATCCGGGTTCTCTGTGGTTTTTCGAACCGTGTCCCATAGGTCCTCTCGAGAAGTTCCATCTCTTAACGGTCCCTTGGAACCCTTTACCTATCGATATCCCTGTAACGTCGACCTTCTGTACGTCGTTAAGTACCGATAAATCTATCTTTTGTCCGATTTCGAATGCTTCCGGATTGTCTACTCTGAACTCTTGCAAGTGTCTGAAGTTTTCCAACTTGTTCTTTGCAAAGTGTCCGATTTCGGCTTTCGTCAAGTGTTTTTCCTTTGCAGGTTCGTAAGCCGTTTGAATTGCATTATATCCGTCGGTATCCGTCGTTTTGATTTGTGTAACCGTCAAAGGTTCTACTTTGATTACGGTTACGGGAATCGCCAACCCTTGTTCGTCAAAAACTTGGGTCATTCCCAATTTCTTTCCAATTACTCCGAGTGTCATGTTGTACCTTTCTTTTTGTGAGCGCTGCGTTTTCCGTTCGTCTCGCAGATCACATTCAATATGCGGGGGAGCACCCTTTTTATATTGTATGTGATAACTTTATTTCTAAAGTTTTACTTCAATGTCCACACCTGCGGGCAAATCCATTCTGCTGAGCTCTTCCGTCGTTTGTTGAGTAGGTTCGTATATATCGATAATTCTCTTGTGCGTTCTCATTTCAAAGTGCTCTCTCGACTTTTTGTCTACGTGAGGACTTCTCAATACGCAATATACGCGTCTTCTCGTCGGCAAAGGAATCGGTCCCGCTACTTTTGCGTCCGTTCTTTTCGCCGTTTCGACGATTTTTTCGGCGGAAACGTCTATAAGCTTGTGATCATATGCCTTTAAACAAACTCTTATTCTTTGTCTCTTGCCGTTACTCATTTTCGTCTTTCCTTTTTGTGTACTGCTCAAAGCCTCTCTTCATATTCTTCTTAAAATTATTACGAAAAACATGCCGATTGACTTCGGTATCCCTAATTTAACTTAAACATAATCTCACGTCAACACCTGTTTTTTCATGCCTTTTGCATATATTTACAAAAATTTACAATTTCATCCCCGATTTCTTCTTTTTTTTCAACCCCCGAAAAATTTTTAAAAAATTTTTACAAAAAAAAGCATGCTCTCATGAAAATTTTTATAATATAATGTACACGTTATGGCGAAGAAAGAAAAACTCATCCCGCAAAGTATCGAGACCGAAGAAGCCCTTCTCGGAACGATTTTGACCAATCCGGGGGCGTTCGACAAAATCTCGGACACCATCGACGCGGACGATTTTTACAAACCCTCGAACAAAGCCGTTTACGAGGCTATTTGTGCTCTTCACGACCGCAACGACGCCGTCGACATCGTAACGGTTTCCGAAGAACTTAAAAACAAGGATAAACTCGAAAGCTCGGGCGGCAGAAATTTTATCAACGAACTCGCCCTGAATTCGCTCTCTTTGACCTCCATAAACATAGAAAATTACGCGGACATAATAAAAGACAAAGCCGTCCGAAGAAGCCTTATTAACGCGGGTTCGGAAATTATCGGCATGGCGTACGACGAAAACGACACGCAGGACATTCTCGACATCGCCGAAAGGCTTGTTTTCAACGTCGCAACGCAAAAAAAGCAGGCGGAAGTTCAATCCATAACGGATTTGGTGATGAAAGCCTACGAAGAAATCGAATACCGCTACAACCACATGAACGAGCTCAGCGGCACGGCGACGGGATTTTACGACTTCGACCAAATGACTTCGGGACTGCAAAATTCCAACCTCATTATTCTTGCGGCGCGTCCCGCAATGGGAAAAACCGCTTTTGCCCTGAACATCGCGCAAAACGTCGCGCTCAGAACTGGAAAAGGAGTCATGATATTCTCACTCGAAATGTCGAAAGTCGAGCTTATGAAAAGGCTTTTGGCTGCCGAAGCCGAAGTCGACGGAAGACGCATGACTTCGGGGCACCTTGACGCGAACGATTGGGGCAAAATAACCTCGGTTATGGACGTATTTTCGAACGCCCCCATCTACATTGACGACACCGGCGGACAAAACATTTCCGCTATCAGGGCAAAATGCAGAAAACAAGCCATTAAAGACCCCAACCTCGGACTTATCGTAATCGACTACCTCCAACTTATGGAAGGCACCGGATCCAACCCGAACAACCGTAACCAGGAAATTTCGGCGATTTCGCGGGGTCTGAAAACCCTGGCGAGAGAGTTGAACCTTCCCGTTATCGCGCTCTCGCAGCTTTCGCGGGCAACCGAGCAAAGAACCGACAAACGTCCGATGATGTCCGACCTTCGGGATTCCGGCGCAATCGAGCAGGACGCGGACATCGTAATGTTCATTCACCGCGAA
The DNA here is from genome assembly GCA_934718085.1 of uncultured Candidatus Melainabacteria bacterium. Taxonomy (GTDB): domain Bacteria; phylum Cyanobacteriota; class Vampirovibrionia; order Gastranaerophilales; family Gastranaerophilaceae; genus CAKUZL01. Next base: position 23,487 of record CAKUZL010000005.1, on the reverse strand, counting down.
GAGTACTACAACAAGGACAATCCCGAGCTCAAGGGCAAAGCCGAACTTATCATCGCAAAAAACAGAAGCGGCCCGGTCGACACGATTCCGTTGTACTTCCAGGCAAATATCACGAAGTTCAAAAACCCGGCAAAAACCGCAACTTACTAGCCCGCAACACGGCAGGCGGCGCACAATGCGACGATTTACGTCGACAAAACGGCAGGTTTGAAGCATTTCGAAAAATGTTTAAAAATTTTCGACAACACGTCGGCAGCGGAGTTCGAGCGGGCGGAAAATGCGTAACGAAAGCCCCTACTCCGCATACATTTTTTGCCGAATAACCGCCGGATTTTCTCGCCGCGAAAGTTCGACTATGTATAATCAACCGCTTTGAACCCGGCGACATGGCGCACTGCGACAGTTTTTCGGCTGCAATCGGGTGGCGGTTTTACGCGTCAAGAAATCTGCATTCAGCCAAAGACGGCATGCCCGTGGCGGACTATGACGGTAAAATACATACAAAGACACGGTAAGTCGGTTTGACGACCAGCACAATACGTTTTTACGTGTTGCCGGCGGCACGACGCCGGGCGATAAAAGCATGCCGACAACTTGACAGGGCAAGGCATGCCAAACGGTTGAGGAACAATACCTTCGGTTGATTGAAACGAAGAAAAAACATGCTAAAATCAACGACATGAAAAAATTTTTGAAATCATTTTATTTCGCGGCGAGGGTCTATTCGCTGCCGATGAGTATTATCAATGTTTTTGCGGCTTTTGCAATTGCAAAAAACGACGGAGGTAACGTCATTTTCGGACTTCTTGTTTTTGCCGGCGTAATTTTTGCTCACATCGGCGTAAACCTTTTCGACACGGCGGTCGACTACATTTTGAAGGTTCCGAAACAGCCTTGCAAAACGGAGTATCTCGACGCAATAAACGCTAACTCATACAAAATTTTGGCGACTGCACTTGTGTTTTTCGGTACGGCGGGGCTTATCGGGTTGTTTTTCGCAACAAAATTCGGGCTTCCTATAGTAATTACGGCGCTTATCGCGGGTGCGGCATGCCTTGCGTATCCGAGGCTGAATTTTTACACATTGGGCGAACTTGCCGTATTTTCGGCATTCGGACCGCTTTTGTACTTCGGAACGTTTGTCGCAATGACCGGCAAAACCTCCGCAATTCCCGCGTTGATTTCAATTTCGCCCGGGCTGCTGACCGCGGCAGTGTTGGTCGTTCACTCGCATCTGGACTGCAAATTCGACGAAATTTCGGGGAAAAAAACGCTTAACGTGATATTAAAAGGCGGAAAAAATTCTGTAAACCTGATAAAAACCGTTGTATTTACGGCGTTTGCGGTCGACTTTATTTTGATTTTGACCAAAATTTTGCCATTGAAATCCGTTCTCGTTTTTGCGGCGATAATTCCCGTAAAAAGGCTTTTCGAGCTTCTGAAAGAACCCGAAAAATCGAATTTCCCTCAAATATTTTCCGCGGCACAAAATATTTTCGCGCTGCACACGGCAATTCTCGGGTTGTCGTTATTAATTTAAATGTTTTTGATATTTTGGAACTGATTTTCGCGCGAAATGACGACTTTTCCGGAGCGCACGAGCTCGCGAATTCCGATGGGGCGTAAAAGCTCTATCAACGAGGCAATTTGACGTTCGTCGCCCAAAGCCTGCAACGTATAAGATTTATGAGTCACGTCGATGATTTTTGCGTTAAAAATTTCCGCAATCCGCAAAATTTCCGACCGATGCTCGTCGCGCGCGCAAACTTTACACATAATGAACTCGCGTTCGATGGTATCGGAGGGTGCCAAGTCGACGACTTTAAGCACGGGAATGAGCCTGTTCAACTGTTTGGTAATCTGCTCGATGACCTTGTTGTCACCGTTTGTGACTATCGTAATTCTTGAAAATTCGTCATCCAAAGTCGGTGCGACGGTCAAACTTTCGATATTGTACCCGCGTCCGCTGAAAAGGTCGCTGATTCGGGACAAAACACCCGCTTCGTTTCGCACGAGAACCGATATTGTGTGAAACATTATTCCCCTCCTCCGCAGTCGTTGGACAAAAGCACGTTTGACAAGGGTTCTCCCGCCATTACCCACGGATAAACCATTTCGAAAGGTTCAACGACAAAATCGATAAAAACGGGACGCCGTGCGGCTATCGCCTCTTTCAGCACGGGTTCGATTTCTTCTTCCTTCTCGACCCGATACCCCAAAGCGCCGTATGCCTGCGCCAATTTGACAAAATCGGGCGAATAAATTTCGGTTTGAGAATAGTGTTTGTTAAAAATCCGTTCTTGCCACTGACGAACCATCCCGAGCCAGCCGTTATTGATTATCGCAACGATTACGGGAATGTTATACTGCACGCATGTCGCAAGCTCCTGGATATTCATCTGAATACTGCCGTCGCCCGCAATGTTTATGACGGTTTTATCCTTTTTTGCAACACTTGCGCCGATTGCCGCAGGAAATCCGAAGCCCATCGTTCCGAGCCCTCCCGAGGTCAAAAACCGCCCCGGCTCGTTAAATTTGTACGTTTGAGCCGTCCACATCTGGTGCTGACCGACTTCCGTCGCGATTATCGGCTTCAAAACGTCCGTTATCTCGTAAATTCGCTCGATTACCTTGACGGGGTTCAGTTTCCCCGTGGACTTTGTAAGTTCGGGCTTAACTTTTTTTCGCTCGGCAACAAGCTCGAGCCACTTTTCTTTTTCGGGCAACTTCAAGTCGTATTGCTCTTTTTCGTACTCTTCGAGCATCGCATTCAAAACGTTTTTCGCATCTCCGACAATCGGAATGTCAACCCTGACGTTTTTGGCAATCGAACAAGGATCGATGTCGATGTGAATCACCTGTGCGTCGGGCGCAAATTTCCGAAGCGAGCCCGTAATCCTGTCGCTGAAGCGCGTTCCGACCGCAAAAAGTACGTCACAGTCGCTTATCGACAAATTCGCGCAATAAGTTCCGTGCATGCCCGTCATGCCCGTAAAAAGCTCGTCGTCTTCGGGGTAGGTACCTATTCCCATCAACGTTGTTGCGACGGGAATACGCAATTTTCGCGCCAATTTCGTCAATTCTTCGGACGCACCCGAGTGAACAACTCCTCCGCCCGTAATAATCATGGGCTTTTTCGCATCGCAAAGCAACTTGAGCGCCCGCGAAATCTGCTTGGGATGACCATCGTAAGTCGGATTGTACCCGGGCAGCTTAACCTTATCCGGCCACTCGAAATGCGCTTTCGAGGTCAAAATATTTTTCGGAAGATCGATGACGACGGGTCCGGGTTTTCCGGTCGTAGCAATGTGAAAAGCCTCTTTTATCACGTGAGGAAGCTGTTTCACGTCCTTCACGAGATAATTGTGCTTACAGCACGAACGCGTTATCCCGACGATATCCGCCTCCTGAAACGCGTCGTTTCCTATCAAATTCAGACTTACCTGACCCGTAAAAACGATTATCGGATAGCCGTCATAATAGGCGTTTGCAATTCCCGTTACCGCGTTGCAGGCTCCCGGTCCCGAAGTAACTATCGCCACGCCCGGTTTTCCCGTAACCCGCGCATAGCCTTCCGCCGCGTGGATTGCCGCTTGTTCGTGACGCACCAGGTAATGCTTTATATCCTTGAACGAATATAAAGCATCGTAAAGGTGCAAAATTACGCCGCCGGGATATCCGAATATGTCCTTCACGCCTTCCTTTTTCAAGCTTTCCAAAAGGATTTGCGCGCCCGTCATCATATCGCGGGTGTCTTCCGTCGAATGTTGCATTTTTATTTATTTACTCCGGCCGCTGCCTGCTCTTCGAGCAACGCCGCTTTGTCCGTGTGCTCCCAGGGAACGTCGATGTCCGTTCTGCCCATGTGCCCGTACGCAGCCAAAAGTTGATAGAACTTTCCGCCGTTCTTGCGGGGCAGATTTCTCAAATCGAAATTCGAAATTATCGCTGCCGGTCTGAGGTCAAAATTCTTTTCAACAAGTCTCGTCAATTCGTCGTCGGAAATTTTTCCGGTTCCGAACGTGTCAACCAATATCGAAACAGGTTTTGCCACGCCGATTGCGTAAGCGAGCTCGATTTCGCACTTGCGCGCGAGCTTTGCCGCAACAATGTTCTTCGCGACGTATCTCGCCGCGTAAGCTGCCGAACGGTCGACTTTGGTGGGATCCTTGCCGCTGAACGCTCCGCCGCCGTGTCTGGAATATCCGCCGTACGTGTCGACGATTATTTTTCTGCCTGTCAAGCCCGCGTCGCCTTGAGGTCCGCCGATTACGAATCTTCCCGAAGGATTAATCAAAATTTTCGTATCTTCGTCGGGTTTAAGATTTTCGTTCGCGAAAACCGCGTCAATGACGTATTTTTTAAGGTCAGCCGCAATTCTTTCCTGAACTTTTTCGTTATCCGAAATGCCGTCGATTTCGGGATCGTGTTGTGTCGAAATGAGCACCGTGTCTATCTTTACGGGAACATCGTTTTCGTAAGCCACGGTTACCTGAGATTTTCCGTCGGGACGAAGGTAGGTCAATTTACCTTCTTTTCTTACGTCCGCGAGACGTTTCGAAAGCTTGTGAGCCAAGCTTATCGGTAAAGGCATCAATTCGGGAGTTTCGTCGCACGCGAAGCCGAACATGATTCCCTGGTCGCCCGCACCGAGTTCTTCGGTTTCGGTTTTCGAGGTATCCGCGTTTTCCGAACGCGTTTCGAGTGCTTTATTCACGCCGCCCGCGATATCGGAGGATTGTTCGTCGATGCTGGTCAAAACCGCGCAGGTCGAAGAGTCGAAACCGCCCGCCGTTTCGCCGACATAGCCGATTTCCTTAACGGTGTTTCTGACAACCTGAGGAATATCCGCGTAACATTCCGAGGTAATTTCGCCGCACACAAGCACCATGCCCGTTGTTACGGTTGTTTCCGCGGCAACTCTCGCGGTATTATCCATTGCCAAAATCGTATCGAGGATTGCATCCGAGATTCTGTCGCAGACTTTATCGGGGTGCCCTTCGGTAACGGATTCCGATGTAAAAAGATATCTTTTAGAACTCATTTCTTTTTTCTTTACCTTTCTTCTTTACAAAAAGAACAAACAGCGGACGACCTTTGTCAACCCGTCATTTGCCTCTTGTTGCGGCACGAACGCCGATCGTCCGAGCCTTAATGTTTCGCCGAAGCGAAAGTTTTTGTATGATTGAATTAACCTCTTAATTTCAAATCTTTGAGGGTTTTTCTGTACAATTCGAGATTTGTTTTGTTGAGGTACGAAAGAAGTCTTTTTCTTTTACCTACCATCATCAACAGACCTCTTTTGCATTGAAAATCTTTTTTATTGATTTTGAGGTGTTCGGTCAATTCGTTGATTTTTTCGCTGAGCAAAGCGATTTGAACCTGAGCGGAACCCGTATCCTTTGCGTCTTTTCCGAATTTTTCAACTATTTGAGTTTTGTTTTTCAAATTTATAGACATGGTTTTTCCTTTTTGTACTTACTGTCGTAATTTTGATTGTACATGCAAAAAATAATATTTCAAGCGATTTTTACTTTTTTTATCAAAAATTTTTTTATTATGTTACAATTATAACATACACACGGAGGTTTTTATGACTACCAGCGACAATAAAATTATCGTAACGGTTATCGGAGCGGACAAAGTCGGCATTATCGCGGACGTTGCGGCCGTTCTTGCCGAATGCGGCGTAAACATCGAGGACATCAAACAGTCCGTCATCCAAAATTGTTTCGTCATGTTCATGCTCGTCAATTCCGAAAAATCCGAGCTTTCATTCAAGGAAATCAAGGACAAGTTGACTTCGACCGGCGAAAGATTAAAAATGGAAATTTGGGTTCAAAAGAAGCAAATTTTCGACAAAATGCACTCGGTTTAACGATTTGAAAGGCTGACTATGAATTTTTTAAACACCGATTCCGTACTGGAAACAATTAACATGATAAGGCTGAACAACCTCGACATCCGCACGGTTACGCTGGCTCTGAGTCTCCGCGACTGCTGTGCGACCGACGTCAAGGTCGTTGCGACCAAAATTTACGATAAAATTTTGAGGCATGCCGAAAATCTTTGCGCGTACGCGGAACTCATCGAAAACGAATATTCGTTGCCGATTATCAACAAAAGAATTGCCGTCACGCCGATTTCGCTCGTCGGAGAATCCTGCGACAACCCGGATTACGTTTATCTTGCAAAAACGCTCGATAAAGCGGCCGCGCAGGTCGGCGTCGACTTCATCGGAGGGTTCGGCGCGCTCGTCGAAAAAGGCATGACAAAAGGCGATAACCTCCTCATAGAAAGCATTCCCGAGGCACTTGCCCAAACCGAAAAAATCTGTTCCTCGGTAAACCTTGCCTCTTCAAAAGCCGGCATCAACATGGACGCCGTTTTGAAAATGTCGAAAATCATTAAACTTGCAGCCGAAAAAACCGCCGACAAAGACGGTCTCGGCGCGGCTAAACTCGTTTGTTTCTGCAATGTTCCGGGAGACAACCCGTTCATGGCGGGCGCGTTCCACGGATACGGAGAACCGGAATGCGCTCTGAACGTAGGCGTTTCGGGTCCGGGTGTCGTAAGAGCCGCCGTGGACGCAATGCCTAAAGACGCTTCTCTTTCGGACATCGCGGGAAAAATTAAGCAAACCGCTTACAAAATAACCTCCGTCGGCGAACTCGTCGGAAGAGAACTTGCTCAAAAACTCGATATTCCGTTCGGGGTCATCGATTTGTCGCTTGCTCCGACTCCCGCGGTCGGCGACAGCGTTGCGGGAATTTTTAAAGCAATGGGGCTCGAACACGCGGGCGCTCACGGCACGACGGCGGCTCTCGCCATGCTTAACGACGCGGTCAAAAAAGGCGGAATTATGGCAAGCTCCCACGTCGGAGGACTTTCGGGCGCATTCATCCCCGTCTCCGAAGACGCGGACATGATGGACGCAGCCGCTCTCGGTCATTTGACGTTCGACAAACTCGAAGCTATGACCTGCGTTTGCTCGGTCGGTCTCGACATGATTGCAATCCCCGGCGATACGCCTTCGGACACAATCGCGGGCATTATCTCCGACGAAGCCGCTATCGGAATGATTAACAAAAAAACCACCGCGGTCAGAATTATCCCCGTTCCGGGCAAAAAACAGGGAGCCCGAGCCGTTTTCGGCGGACTTTTGGGAGAAGCTCCGATTATGAACGTCAATCCGCTCTCTTCGACGGGATTTGTTTCCCGCGGAGGCAGAATTCCCGCTCCCATCCACAGTTTGAACAATTAGAGGTTTCAAAATCATGATAAAAGATTGGAACGATTATTTTCTCGATATGGCAAAAACCTGCTCCACCAGGTCGAATTGCCTGCGGGCTCACGTCGGCGCGGTCATTGTCGGCGAAGACAAAAAAATTAAGGCGACAGGCTACAACGGAACCCCTTCGAAGGTCGAATCGTGCTACGAAAAGGGCGTTTGCTACCGTATTCAAAACAACATCCCCTCGGGCACTCAATACGAAACCTGCAGAAGCATACACGCCGAACAAAACGCGATAATTCAGGCGGGGCAAGACCGTTGCAAAAACGCGACGATGTACATTTACGGGCACAACTTCATCTGCATTTTGTGCAAAAGATTTATCGTTCAATCGGGAATAAAAGACGTCTACCTTAAAAAAGACGATAACTCCCCCATAGAACACGTAAGCGTCGAAGAAATAAGAAGAGAACTTTCGGGACAAATCGTCGGTACGGTAAAATAGCCTTCGTAGAGGGGCGAGACTCCGAAAAAAACGGGGTGAACACGAACGGAAGCATGCGGGCAGCACAAATGCAGAAACTTTGCACGAGCACTGTCGTATAAGTTGCGCGCGACGGACGCGACGTCGGAAACAAAAAAAATGTTTACGACAAGCCTATGCCCGCGGCAAAATGAATGCCCGAAAAACGCACCTGTGCCGAGTTCGAAAAAAATTGAGGTTATCATTGCAGCTTAAAAAACCTGTAAACACCAAAGTGCACGACGACAAGTCGAGGGCAAAAAAAATACAAATACAAAGATAAACCTGTCGCAACTTCATGCCCGAAAACTAAAAAGCCGTCGACAATACAAAAACGAAAGAAGGTTCAAGGGGCGGGGCGCGCTGCGGCATATCAAAGGCGGCGACAAAACAGAAAAACAAAAATTCCACGCATTTTAAATTTTAATATGCCTCTCCGAGATATTTGCAAAAACCTCTCGAGAAGCTGCCGAAGAGGCATTTTTAAAATCGGCAAATCGCAACACGGCGGAATACCGCGAAAACAGGCAGAAGAGTGAGTTACGATTGTCTGCAAAAATTCGGACTAAGTTTAATGCGGGGCGCGCTGCGCGCGCCCCGCGGCAAGCTATATCCCCGGGCATCAAACTATATTACCCCGCATCAAGACCGCATCAAACCGCTTCGCCCTGCGGCAAGACGACTGCTCAAAGTCAAAACTTCTTGCCCCCATACACCCCATGCAGCCGAGAACCTTGCAAACATCGGCGTTTTTGCCATTTTACACAACTTCGAAAGCCCTACAGGAACACGCTTTCGGCGTCCTTATCGCGCTTTCCGAGCGTTCGCTCCTCAAACGAATATTCTCCCTTCAATAAAATCAGGCAGACAAAATCGACTTTCGGATTTATTATTTTCTTGAGCTCCGTTTCGAGCCGAATGACTTGCGACGGCGAGATTTCGCCCCTGAAAACCGAATATTGACACCGGTTCAAATATTTTTTGCAAATCTTAAAAACTTTTTGAACCCGTTTTTCTCCGACATCATAAAAAACAAAAGCGTAATTGCAATTCATAAAACCGCCGTTCACTGTTTAGTTTTCAACGAAAACGGAATAAAATCAACGTCTTCGAGAATTTCTTTTATCAACTTGTACGCGTCGTATTTTATCGCGGTTTTCAAAGAAACCTTCCGTTTCAGCCGTTCGTTTTCGTAAGTTTGAGAAAATCTGTCCTCGAGCGCGGCAATAAATATTTTTTTACCTTCCTCATTAAGCAGGCAATAATTCAAATTTTTGTCGAAATGCTTTTCCACGGCGAGTTTACGGTTATTCACGCAATCAAAAATCGTTTTATAAATTTATTTTATGCGCGAAAAGCCAACATTGGCGCCTGCAATGAACGAAATAATTTATTGTCGTTCCCGTCAAATTCGCTTCTTCGAACCTAAATAAACTCATAATCGAAGTTGGTACCCTCAAACTTTTTCCGGTCGAATTTTCCGTCTTCGGTCAGAAATTTTTCGCCGTTCTCGAAATAATAAAGGTCGCCGACCGTATCATTACAGGTTTGCGCCATTCTTCTGACGTTATACGTAAAATACGAAAGTTCGTTGTTCTTTTGCGAAAGCTTCACCTGCTTTTCGGAATAATCAATCGAAAAATCTTCGAGCAATTCCTTATACTCCCGCCAAACTTCACTGCCGACAAGCTTTTTGCCGTTATCGAGCTCAATCGTTCGATTAAGAAAAATCGAGTAGGAATTGTCGTCTTTGAGCAGCTTCATTTTTTCGCGAATTTCCATAAAATCGAGCTTTTGCAAAACATCCGTCCTGAATTTTTCGAGATTATTTTCCGTGTTTGTTTTGGTTTCCTCGTCCACCTTGCCCAAAACTTTCGCATAATACGCACCGAAGTCTTTATTCTTCAGATTTTCGCGAATTTCGGGATTTTTGAGCGTAAATTCGTTGCGCTTGTCGTCCTTGTAAATTTTTGTCATATCGTCAAAATCAAAGAAATAAACGACATTTCCCGTTTTTTTGCACGAACGGTTAATCCGCCCCATAAACTGCTCTTCCGCATCCAAAATCGAAATGTCCTTAAACCCTATATCGAAATCGACATCGACCCCCGCCTCGATGACCTGCGTCGAAATCAAAATCACCCGATAATCGCGATTTTTGTCCTTCACGGTCTCGATTATTTTCTTTCGCGCGTACAAATTATCGTCGCCGTTCATCAACATCAGCGACTTTTCGGGAATTTCCCCTCCGAACTTCTCCTTTAAATCCTTAAAAAATTCAAGCGACCGAGATTTTTTTATAAACTCGACAAGAACGTCGTTCCCTTTTTGAAACTCTTCAAAAATCTTTTCCGCCAAACGCTCGGTTTTTCGGGTTTCATCGGACGTTTTGAACTCGTCGATTAAATCAAAGTTCGGAACGACTCTGTCCTTAAAAAACTTACATTCAAAATATTTTTTTCTGTCCGAAATCAGCTCCACAAAATCGTTTTGACCGAAATTTTCGTCTCCGGAAATAAGTGCACCGATTTTCGGCAGCGTAGCCGACATTATAATGAATTTTATATTCAAAATCTCCGCGAACCTGCTCAAAAAAATCGCGATTTCCTTCCAAATTCCGTTCTTGTAAGACTGAATTTCGTCAAGAACCACGACGCTGTTAGCAAGCTTGCAAAGCGGAAAATGCGACTCTCTGCCGACCCCGAAAAGCCAATCGAACAACTTCACGTGGGTCGTCACGACAATCGGATAATGCAAAAACTGCCTTCCCGTCAAAATCGCCTTATAATCAATGTTTTCGGGAATATTTTTGCCGTCTTCGGCACGACAAACCTTGCCGTCCGATTCATTTTCCTCGTAAATCGGCGTAATCGAATTGATAACACCGATTTCGCTCCCCACCGAAGCACTCCCGCCGAAAGATTTGAGCAAAGTGTCCTTCGTCTGCTCGACGAGCGTATTAAACGGAAAAACGTAGAAAATTTTGTTGGTATCGGGACAATTTTCAACCAGCCGCAACGACAAATTTATCGCCGTATTCGTCTTCCCGCTGCCCGTCGGTGCCTCGAGATAAAAAAGATTTTTATCCGTATTCTTCAACAAATTCTCTTCCGCTTCCAAAAACATTTCGCTTCGAGCTTCGTTTATATCCGCAAAATCACCGCTTTTTCGGTGCTTTGCGTACTTTTGTATACTTTTGTAAACATCGGTCGACTCAAACGGATCAAGAAACTTCCGAACATTCGTTATAACCCCGAAATCGTCCGCCGTCACAGGCTTTAAACCGCTCATATAATCCGATGTCGCGTAAAAATCCGCCGAAACCAACAACGAATACAAAAATTTTGCGTAAATATAAAAATCCGCCGTCCGAAACTTTTTGTCGTGCTCGAAATTTTCAAGGCATTCCGTAAAGAAAACACTCCAATTTTTTAAACAATTTAAATCGGTGTCAAAGTCAAAATTCAATATTGAAAAATCAACGGTAATATCTTTCAACAAAGGAGCATAAGTTTTGTAAAAACCTGAAAGGTCCGAGTCCGACTCTTTAAGACCCAAAAAAGAAGAAAAACTTTTCAAATAACCGTGATGACGGGCAATAACAAAAGCATTTATGAATAAAAACGGGAAAAGTGCACTATGCTCGTCAGATAATAAATTTAAATATTTAGCCGAATACAACCCCGCCGACGACAAAGAATGCTGAGAACGACTGTTTACAAAGCCTTTCTCGTTTTCGTCGTATTTAAAATTCGGATTATTCATTTTCTTATTCTGAAAAACGACGTTGGCTTTGCCCAAATCGTGCAAATAAATCGTGTCGAAAAACATCCGCTCCCAAAGTTTGTAATTTTCGGAATTTTTTTCGAAAAACCGCTCGCCGAGCCCGATAAAAACCGACCACAGTCGCTGAACGTCGATTATTTTTTTCGCGTACTCGAGAGTCAAAGACGAGTGTTCCTCAAGGGTTTCGACCTTTTTCGGAACACCGTCTCTGTGAGCATAATAGATTTCGTCGTTTTTAAGATAATCCGCTATCTTCTTTTCCGCCTTCTTTTGCATTTCGTCGTTTTTAAGATAATCCGCTATCGGCATGTTTTCTCCCTTTAAAAAAATGCTATATTACCCGCGTTGCAGGAATAAACAAAATCGTAATCGTTCAAAGTTACGTCCATATTCGTATATACAAACTTTCGGAGTTCGTACATATTGTCTTCGCGATCAAGCGCAATCGGAAGCCTTTCGGCGTATTTAAAATAATTTACGGGGTTCGACTTGAAGGGATTTGAGAGTTTGTCGACGAACTTAACTACCTTGTCGGCAAAAATCATCGACCGAACCCGCGAACATTCCGAAACCTCCGTCAAATCAACGATTTCGATATCGGTAATATCCGCAAAATGGTCGTTTTTGCCCAAATACGGGATATAAACAAATTCACGCGCCAAAAACCGACGTTTCAACTCCTCCGTCACTTCGCTCCCGTCGAGCAACACGAATATCTCCCAACTCGGCTCTTCAAGCCACTGTTCGGTAACGATGAGGTTGTTGCCCTGCTCTTGCGAAGCGTACCCGACGCTGTTGTTGAACTTTTGAGTTTTTGTCGAAAAAGTCGCCTCGCGGGGAATAATTGAAACTTTGATGTCCTTCAATTTTTCGTAAAATTCGGGATAATCGAGGATATCTGTTTTTCTTTTCTCGGCGATACATCTGTCGTTGTGGGCTTTTTGGGAATTATAACCCGCAAACCCGCAAATTGCGCCCAAAATGCCGAGCAAAGCCGGTTTATGAATATGCGAATATGTAAAAAGGCAATGCACATTGACGTCGGGACGCTTGAAAATCGCCGTTTTTCCGCTTAATTTGAACTTTAAGGCTTGCATTATTTAACCTCGTCCTGCGTGAAAATGTTAAACATTTTTGCGTTTCGAACATCCGTTTGAATTGTCGTTGTGTACGGATTGTAGTAAATTTCAACCGATTTGATTTTGTCTTGTATGTCGTTCAAAATTCCGTCGAATTTAAGCTCGATAACATCTTTTTCGCCTTCGTCTTCCGCTTTTTTGAAGAACACATATTGCGCCAAATCGGGCAAATACGCGTTTTTATCGGTTTCGACAAACACGGCAAGTTCGTTTTCGCAGCCGACTTTACTGTTCGTATTGAACGCGGTCGCCGAAATCAAAGCCGCTTCTTTAAATTTTTTGTAATCTTCGTCGGTATAGCCGTCCGTCACGCCCATTTCGACGTAATCCGCGTAAACATCGGGGTTAATCGCAAAATGGTAAGCATAATGCGCCTCATCACTCACGATTTTTTTACCGATAGTTGTTTGATTATCACCTGCCTCTGTCGGAAATTGAGAAACTATATCCATAATTTGAGAGCAACTGTCTTTGTATTTATTAAACCCTTGTGCTACCTGAACCGCCCCGGTTATGGAGACATTATTTCCTTTTACGGAAGGAGCAAAAGTACAACCGAATTGTTTTACATCAATACAAGAAAAAAGATTTTGGAGCAAAGTTTTTTTATATTCCGCTGTGTCTATGTCTATGTCTTTGTTTTTTTTCTTTTTCTTCCCGTCCTCACCAATTATTTTTAATTCATGATTCGGAAATAAATATTTATATTTCTCATCAATACTCATCGGTTTAAAATCGGCATTGAAAGTTTTAAAAGACAGAATTTTATTGCTTTCTTCGTTTTTCCAAAAATTTTTTATAGGATATTTTAAAGATTTATCAGAACCAAAAACTTTACAATCACTTGTAGTTCTCGGATATCCCGTGAAATCGGCATTCCAATTTGCCATTACGGATTTCACTCCGATTACGCCGTAAACTCTTTTATCCATTGCTTTGTTTGCCATAAATTTATCTCCTGTACTTATTAAACTTCTTCTTCATTTTTTTCAATATTATTTTTTGAAAGTAAAAAATTATTATGCAAAAAACCTGCAAATACGCATTCAAAATTCATTTTTTTCGGATATCTGTATTCCTGCACCATCGCATACAAATTATTAAACATATTCCACTTTAAAGAAATATCATAACTTCTGACTACAAATAATTTAAATATTTCATTCTTTGCGCTTTCCGAATATACAGAAGTCAAAAACGGAACAGCAGCATCATGTTTAATATTACTTTTAGTTTTGTACATTAAAAAATAAGCAATTTGCCCCATTCCAAAAAATGCTTCCTCATCTGTATCAAACCTTAACGTTTCATTTCGCTCAATTTTTTCTTTTATTTTTTCATAAATTTCAGAAAAAATATTTATATCCGACATTTTTTTATTCTCCTTCTTTAAAATATAATTTTTTATTGAATAAACCAAATTAAACCTCAATGCAGCTTTTTTCATCAAAAAAATCAAGCTTTCATCCTTTGCTTCTAAAAAAGTATCCAAAACTCTTGAAAAACAAACTTTGTTAAAAACAGCCTTTAACGGTTTATAATTTTTTTTATGGAAAAAATTCACCCATACGCAACTGTATTCGGTAATATTTGAAAGCAATCTCGAACCAATATTGTTTACTTTTTTGCCTTCTATATATTTTATCAAATTGCCGTTATAAAGCTCTTTATCAATATCATCAATCGTAATATTAACTCCGTATTGATAACGACCGGGTTCAACTTTTAAATAGTTATCGCAACAACAATCAAAAATTTCCGTCGTCTCGGGAAAAACAACATAATCAGAAAAACCAAAACCTGCATGTTTGTCGTTATTAACCTTTATGTAACGTTCTTTAAATTTCTCTTTCTCGGGAGAATGACTTTGTAGGTATTTACTTAATAATTCCCTGTCTTTTAAATCTTGAGAAAATTCATAACAAATAGCAGGAACTTTCCGTGTCTTATTTGCATTAAAAGGCTTTTTATCATTTAAATTAACAAAATTTACAGGTATTTTATTGTCTGGATGCTTTTTTCTAATTTCACTGGAATAAAAACCTTCTTCTTTACCCCTAGTAGCATAATAATTATCAAAATAGATTGAATGTAATTTTGAATATTCTTCTACAGACAAATCTGCATAAATTTTAATAAAATAATCTTTTTTTAATTTTCCGTTTTCTAAATTACAATTTATTTCATCTTTAGCAATACGAATAAATTCTTCCATCGAATTTTCGTATTTACGGAAATCTGAAAAATATTCTGAATCTTTCAAAATTTTTTGAGCCTCTTCAAAATATTCGTCAATATTAACTTTTAGCAAACATCCCTTTTCCCCTACTTTTACGCCCAAAGAAAAACAATTTGTTGTATACGCATTGTCAACAATTTTTGATCTTACCGTTATCGGACCGGAAAGGAAATCAAACATTTTTATTTTATTGTAGAAATCGGAACAACTCGGAGAATGTTCATATTCACATATGTATTCATAATCAGTTTCATATTCTTTTTTTTTGTTCTTGCGCTCGGGAACTATCATTTTTAAAGATTTAAGCGATTCCATATCTACAACACAATAAATTCCCGGCTTCAAAATATAACCGCTATCCGTATAAAATCCAACCTTATTGCTAAACGAATACTCTGATTCCTTTTGTTTTAATATTTCAATACAATCTTTTAACATTTTGCACCTACACAGTTTTGACGTTTACGTAGCCGAAGCCGCGGGCGTTCATTTCGAGCATACCCGCCCCGATTACCGCTTTTGCAAGCTTCTGCGAACTTTCGTTCGGCGAAATTTCCAGCTCGAATTTGTCGCACAACAACTTGATTTTGGGGAAATCGGTTTCGTTGTCGCCTTTTCGGTTGTATTCGCAAACAATCGGGTATTCGTTAAGTTTTTTGAACCCGATTACGAAATCAATGTCCTCGGGCACCGATTCGCCCAGCAACGCAAGCTTTTTCCTTGCATTTTGCTCGATTCGTTTCAAAATATCGTCGACGGTATGCGATTTTTGCCAGTAACCGTCCTCAAACTTGCACACCGCGGGCGTTATCGAATAAAGAGTCTTGACAACGGTATCGGGCAGCGTCCGATATTCGAACGAGAGTGCCTGAAGCTCTTGAGTCCTTGTTTTCGCCAAATTTGTCCTGAAAAATTTCATCAAATCTTCACTCACCGAACGCACTCTGACCGAATAAACGCTTCCTTCGGGATACTTAAAATCCTTTGTTTTCTTGCATTTATCGAAAAATCCGTTAAAAACGTACCCTTTTTGTTCGCGTCTGCGGTGGAAATTTTTCATCTCTTCCGTCACGGTAAAACTTTTGTCTATCAACGCCGAAATTTTTTCGCGATAATTCGCGTTATACAGGTCTTTCAACAAATAAACCTTCAGCGTTCCTTCATATATCTTCATGTTCTTCTCCATACCGATTTCGAATAACGACAGTATACAACAACTATACGTCAACTTCGGACGTACAAAATAAAGTCTCGTCAAAAACTTTAAAAAGTCGCTATTACACTCGCGTCGCGCTAATGATATCATATTTTAAAAACTCGCGTCAACCCGGACAAACAAAAAAAGTGACACGAGTTTCGTATACAAATCCTCGAAAAGCTCGGTTTTATTGAGTTTTAAAATTCAAAAAATCGACCTGTCCACTTGGAACAAAACCTTTATGCACCAATCAGTCGCCTTGCCGGAGTTCGGGTTGCCGAGAAAAAACGAAATTTTTCGAGCTTTTACGGGAACCGAAACACAAAATCGACGTTTTCATAAGCATTGACCCCGCAAAACGACCGAGAACACCTTGCAATACGGGAATTTATGTCCGTCCGCGCAGTTTCGACCCGTCGCGTCAAAAACGGCGCAATGGCTCTCGGGAAAGGAATTTACAGACTTTTGCGATTACCGGGGGTATTTCAAACCGCCGCAAGGTCGGTACCGCAAAAAACTCGCAAAACACCTCAAAACGGGCTTCAGCCGACTTTTCCGCTCAAATATTTTTTCGGATTATCGTAAACCGCTTTTTGAATATTTTCATCCGACATAAGCCCTTTTGCCGCAAGCCTTTCCGCGATATCGGGAAGAAGCATCGCGCTGCCCGCAAGCGTTCCGTTCGCATCGTAAAAGCTTCCGTTTTTTTCGAAAACTTTCGTCCCCGCAAACTCGCAAAAGTCGGATTTTACGTGAACACAAGGTAAAGCGTCGCTTATCAAAATCACTTTATCCGCCGGTTTCACCTTAAAAACCAGCCTCAGAACGTCGTCGCAAACGTGATTTCCGTCCGCGATGACCTCGACGTACAAATTATCGTCCAAAAGCGCGCTCAAAGCGGTTCCGCCGATTTTGTGGTTAATTCCGCCCATCGCGTTGAACAGGTGCGTCGCGCAATCGCACTTTGACAAATCCGTCGCCAAACAGTGTCCCGCCGAGACTTTGACCCCTTTTTCGTGCAAATAAGCAATCAAACCGTCGTCGAACTCGGGCGCAAGCGTCACAATTTTTATAAAATCGTCCTCAAGCTCGCGATACGCCGAAACCGTCGGTTTTACGATATATTCGCGCTGATGAATACCTTTTTTTTCGGCATCGATAAACGGACCTTCAAGGTGAATACCGCCTATTTTCGCACATTTTGGCTCGTTTCGAAAAGCAGCCTCTTTGATTTTTTTGATTTGCGCTTTGATTTGCGAAAATTTTCCCGTCATCAATGTCGGATAAAATTCCTCAATCCCCGCCGAAAACAAGCCTTCTCCGACTTTTATGACGTCGTCGGCTTCGCAATCCATAAAATTTATCCCGAAAGCCCCGTGAATATGCTGTTCTACGAATTTCATCGTCCCTGCCTCAACGAATTTATCGCGGCTTCGACGTCGGGATTTTTATAGACGTAACTTCCCGCCACGAGAGCGTTTGCACCGTATTCGACACACAACCGTCCCGTCGCTTCGTTAATGCCTCCGTCGACCTCGATAATCGTTCCCGGCTTGCAGTTTTCGGCAAAATATTTTATCTTTTCGGCACAATCGGGCATAAACGCCTGCCCGCCGAACCCGGGCTCGACCGTCATAACCAAAATCAAATCGGCAAAATCCTTATACCGAGCGATTTCCTCGGGTTTCGTTTTCGGTTTTATCGAAAGTCCCGCCTTTATTCCGTAAGACTTAATTTGCTCCAAAACCGCACAAACATTGTCTTTCACGGCTTCGTAATGAACCGTCAGGTAATCCGCGCCCGCTTTTGCAAACGCCTCGATGTGTTTTTCGGGGTTCACAATCATCAAATGCACGTCCAGAGGGAGTTTCGTCGTTTTTCGAATTGCCGCGACAACCGGCGCGCCAATCGTGATATTCGGCACGAATACCCCGTCCATCACGTCAACGTGCACCAAATCCGCCGTCGAAATCTTTTGAATATCTCGTTCCAAATTTGCAAAATCCGCCGACAAAATCGACGGAGCCACCAAAACTCCGCTCATTACAACCTCTCCGCTATTCCGATTTTTTTGCACGCTGCCGCCGCCGCATTGACTTCGGCTTCCTTTTTCGTCCCGCCCTCGCCCGTGGCAAGGATTTTGCCCTCATACGAAACCTCCGCTGTAAACCTCAACTCGTTCTGTTTGCCGGTTTGAGAAATTATTTTGTACTCAGGCAAAGTTTTGGTCAGGCTCTGCGTATATTCCTGTAAAAGTGCTTTGGCATTGAATTTCAACAAAAAATCCTCGATGTTTTCGATATACGGCGCGCACAAATTGTTCAAAAATTCAAAAATCCGTGACGTCGAAATTCCGGAATCATACAAAGCACCCAAAAAACCCTCAAAAGCGCACGCCTGCGTCGATTGCTTATACCGACCGCCTTCTTTGTCGAAACTCGCCGAAACCCTTACAAGTTCCGCAAGTTTAAGCTTTTCCGCAAAATTCACCAAAAATCTGTCGCTCACGACAATCGCGCGAATGGTCGTCATTTTGCCTTCCGCATAATCGGGAAATTTTCGGTACAAATACCCGCTGACCGCAAGCTTGATGACCGCATCGCCCAAAAATTCGTAACGCTCGTAATGCTCGGCGAATTTGTCGTCAAAACAATACGAAGGGTGGGTCAACCCTGCATTGACCTTTTCGACGTCCGCATCGGGAAATCCCGTTTGCGCCAAAAAATTTGCGATTTTTTCGGTTCTACGTAAGTCCGACACTTGTCAACACCTTTTGAATTTCGATTACGAACGGAGTATTGATAAAATATTCGAAAAAATAATACGCCACGGGTGCAGTTAAAAGGTAACTGTCGGCTCTGTCCAAAAAGCCGCCGTGCCCCGGCAGAGTGTCGCCGGAATCCTTCACGCCCGCATCGCGTTTGATAAGAGACTCCGACAAGTCGCCGATTTGCGCAAACAGGGTAATCAGCAGCCCCGCGCATATCGATTGAATCAACGTCATCTTTATCGTCAAGCCGAAAATTATCGCCGCGACGACAGCGCACAAACCGCCCGCAACCGCGCCTTCCACGGTCTTTTTCGGGCTGACTTCGGGATTGAGCTTCGTTTTGCCGAATTTTGTTCCGAAGACGTACGCGCCGATGTCGGTCGCCAAAATCGAGAAAAACATCACGATTATATATCCCGCGCCGACGTTATTTTGCCAAAGTCCGAAGATATTTGCGTCGCAAGGCAAACCCGCATTTCTGAGCGAAAACACGAACGAAGGCATCCAACAGAGCAAGAATCCGAAAACGGTGGTCGAAACGTTTGCGATATAAGGTTGACGACGATTAAACAACACCGAGACGAACGACAAAATAATTCCCGCTACGGTTATCGGCAGAAACCATTGGAATTTCGACATCACGGTTGCCGCGGTGAGCAGAAACGATATCGAAGCAATTATTCTCAAAGACGGTTGAAAGCCTTTGTGATTAAGGATTTCGACGTATTCGCGTTCGCACAGAAAGACAAAGAGCAGCAAAGCGGTGACAAACACCCATCCGCCGCAAAGCATTGCAAACAGTATCGTTGCGGCGACAACAAACCCCGTAACGGTACGTGCTTTACTTTTTTTCGGTTGTTTTTCCGGAGTATCCAATTTAAACCGTCAAAACCTCTTTTTCTTTTTCCGCGCAAGCCTCGTCGACATTTTTGATGAATTTGTCGGTCATCTTTTGAATGGAGTCCTGGCTGTCTTTTACCGAATCTTCCGACATATTTTCGGATTTTTCGAGTTTTTTAAGTTCGTCCGTCATTTCGCGTCTGATGTTTCTTACCGCAACTTTCGCTTCTTCGCCGAATTTTTTGACTTCTTTTGCGATTTCTTTTCTCTTGTCCTCGGTCAGAGGGGGGAAAGGCAAGCGCAGCACGGTTCCGTCGCTGTTAGGAGTAATTCCGAGGTCGGCTTTGATGACCGCTTTTTCGATGTCTTTCAAAATGGTTTTGTCGAAAGGCGCAATCACAAGCGTGGTGCCGTCTTGAACCGTTACCTGAGACATTTGTCTGAGCGGCGTGGGAACTCCGTAGTAATCAACCTGAACTTTGTCCAAAATCATAGGATTTGCTCTGCCGCTTCGCAACGTCGCAAAGTCTTTTTTAAGCTGATTAAGCGCTTTTTCCATCTTGGTTTTACCGTTGTTCATCATCTCGTCAGTCGACATTTGTTCCTCCTACGTAAGTTCCTTTTTTTTCTCCGTTTAAAATTTTTACGACCGCATCTTCTTCCGCAAAATCGAAAACGATTATCGGGATTTTATTTTCCTTGCACAAAGCGCAAGACGCGGTATCCATTACTTTTAAGCCTCTTATGATAATATCGTCGTAGCAAATTTTGTCATATTTTTTTGCATCGGGATTAAGCTTCGGATCGTCCGAATAAACGCCATCTACGCCGTTTTTCGCCATAAGCATGACCTGAGCTCCTATTTCGGAGGCACGAAGTGCTGCGGCGGTGTCGGTAGTAAAGAAGGGGTTTCCGGTACCCGCGGCAAAAATTACGACGCGTCCTTTTTCGAGGTGACGGACGGCTTTGAACCTGATATACGGCTCGGCGATGGTATTTATGCCGATTGCCGACTGAACGCGGCACGAAACGTTAAGTTTTGTTAAGGCACTTTGAAGCACGATAGCGTTCATCACGGTCGCAAGCATGCCTACGTAATCGCCGGAAGCCCTGTCCATACCCAGTTCCGAGCTGTTTTTCATCCCGCGGAAAATATTTCCCCCGCCGACAACCACGGCAATTTGGGCTCCCGCGTCGTGCGCGGTTTTGATTTCTTTGGCAATCATCGAAACCGGCTCGGGGTCGATTCCGAACTGCTGTTTGCCCATAAGCGCCTCACCGCTTATTTTCAGCAAAATTCTTTTATACTTTGGTTCGTTCAAAATTTACGTCCTCTCCGAATTTTTCTCCATTATCGCAGAAAAATACACTTTTAACAACCTGTTTACAATCCGCAAACTTTTTTAATTTTTCACGGCGTGAATCAAATATCGCGCGTTTTTTTCCGACAACAAATCAAACCCCGAAATGTCCACAATTTGCCAATTTCCGCCGTTTTTTGTCATCGTTATCAACAAATCGATATCCGTTCCCTTTTTAAACCGAAACACCGTCTTATCGCGCTCTTTGACCGTTTGTTCCAAACTTACGTCCTTATATTTTTTCTTAATCGTAAACAACAACACCTGAGGCTTGGAAA
Source organism: uncultured Candidatus Melainabacteria bacterium (assembly GCA_934718085.1). Classification (GTDB taxonomy): domain Bacteria; phylum Cyanobacteriota; class Vampirovibrionia; order Gastranaerophilales; family Gastranaerophilaceae; genus CAKUZL01. Next base: position 2,119 of record CAKUZL010000005.1, on the reverse strand, counting down.
CCTGCTCAAACACGTTGCCTCGGCTCTCAACGGTGTTTTTCAGCACGGCATGCACCGACGAGGCAAGTTTCGGCTTCAACGAATCGACGAGCATGTACGCAAAACCCGCAAACGGATTGTCTTTCAGCTCCGCGGAGTTCAGCATTTCGTTCGTAATCGCATCAACCCGATTGTTTACGATTGCGTCGACATTCACAAACTCTTTCGTCTTTTCGTAATCATGATCCTTCATCGCCGAAACAGCCCCGTATATCGACGCTTCCGGCGATTTCGAATAAACGTGCGCCGAATACCCGAATCCGCTCAAAAACACCAATATCAGGGCAATTACGAAATACATCGCGAAACAATGCTTTCCTCTTTTAATCCGTCCGAAAAATTTATTTAAAAAACCCTCCGTCCGAACTTTATTAAGCGTCGTTTTCCGCCCGCAAGCCGAACAAAACCGAGCATTTTCGTCAATTTGAGCACCGCATTTTTCGCAATACATAAAATTCTCCTTAACATAACTTAACCGAACCTATTCTACCACAAATATTCCGTCCCGAATTACCCACCCCGTATCCGCAAAAAAAAGGGCTGCCCCTTCCGACACCCCCTGTGGTAAATTTTTTATCCCTATGTTTATGATTCGAATTATCAAATGTTCACAAGTAGGAAAAAAGATTGGTTGAATTATTTTTTAGCAATATTCCTGATTATCGGAAATTTTGCGTATAGCTTTATCATTCTCAGAACTTATCAATTTTCGCATTTCATTGGCATTAATCGGTTTAAGTTGAGAATTACCGTTTTTAACAAATCCTTTTTGTAATTTAAAATTATAAACAATTTCTTTATTTCCAAAATATGCCATTAATTTCGTTGTTTTTCCAAAACTGTCATGGAATTCGATTTTGGTTCCGTAATCCTTTCCTTGAAAAGAACGCACATACTTTATTGCTCCATTATCCAATAAATTTCGTTTTTCAACTACACCGTCAGTATAAAATCGAACGCCGGAACCATCCTTATATAATTCTTGTTCAATACCATTATTAAATCGGTAAATTTTTGTTCCGCCTTTAGTTTCAAGGAAATGCCCTTCAGGACGAATTTCCTCTTTTACAATTTCTTCATCATCAACCTCAGGTTCTTCATCCTCCGAAACAGGCACCTCTTCCGTTACATACTGAACCGGGGCAAAAGGACGCGCGTTTTTGTCGGAATATTCCGCGACATCATAAATTACCGAGCCTTCTTCATCATCAACCTCATCTTCCGGTTCTTCGTCCTCCGCAGCAGACACCTCTTCGGATTCAGTCAATTTTACCTCCGGAACAGGTTCTTCCGACGCCAACGCTTCATTCACCGCGTCAAGAGCTTTAGACCCCGTCAATTTCGTAGTTTCGGTCTTCATTCTTCCCCACAACTCAAACGCTGCTTTTGCTTCTTCCGTGTCGTTGTCGCTTGCGCGGGTCGAAAAATCGATGTCGTTCAAGCATCGTTCCGCCTGCTTTCTGTCATCAAGCGTCCATACCGACTTGTTTTTCAGCTTCTCGACGTCCGAAAGCTTCGAGTTTTCGGCAACACTGCCGCCGCCGTAAAAAGTTTCTCCCCCGTCAATTTGGCAATATCCTTTCATTTGCCTGAACGGGTTGTTAATCGAATCAACCATAATAGTCCTCCTCTTCCTTTTTTCCTCGTGATTGCGGTATGGCGCGCGCGAATTTGCACACCGCGTGACGGCTGTGTTTTGCCGTTTTTCCTTGTCTTTTGTTCCTCGCTTGTAATTTTTGCGGGCGACGATTGTATCCGCCGTTTTTGCTCGGGTAAATTTTATCTCGGCGGTCGTTTGATGGTGATTTTGCCCGCGTCAAACCCGTTTTGTTTCGCATCTTTTTTTGATTGTCGGTTTGACGGTGGTTCTTGCCTTGTCTTCCCGCGACGCCTCGGGTCTCTTTATCCCTCGTTTTTCGGTTCGGGCGATGCAGAAATTTTTGCCCTTTTTGATTTTCCCTCAGCGGTACTTTTATAAAAACATTCGCGCCGGAAAAATTGCTCGAAGGGGTATACGTTTCCTCATATCATATCATATCATATCATATCGAGGATTATGGTTGAGTTTCCGCCGTTGTCA
>CAKUZL010000004.1 GCA_934718085.1 uncultured Candidatus Melainabacteria bacterium | reverse complement strand
ACGGCGTTGAGATAACCTTTAGCTTTATCGAGAACTACATTAGCTTGTTTAACGAGATCGGTACCTACCGAGTAATCTCCCGCAGGAGGGGTGACGCATACTCAGCTCGCGGGTCAAAAAGGATGAAACCCGGCATAACCCGACGCATAAGCACAAGCGGGCCGATGAAAAAAATCAAGCCTCCCTGCCCCCTCCGAAAAAGAAATTTTGCAAAAATTTTAAATAATGCCGCCGAAACGGGTTTTTAAATATTGGTTGATTGGAGGTTGCCTTGCCTTTGTTTATGTTGCTTTTTGTGTTGCTTGATGTACCCCTCCTTTTTGAAAAATTTTCCTCCTTTCTGTGTTTGTTTTGGCGGTGCCTGACCGTAAAGCCGTTCAAAACAATTCGACAATCTTCCGATTTCCAAAAAAACATGCAGGGCTTTAGTTTGCGTGATTGTTGATTGCCGGACGAAAGATTTTTGCCTTGTCCGAACAATTCGTTGGGGTGGGAACCTCAACCTACAGTGATTTTTAATTTTCACAAAAAAGAACGGCTTCGTTTATCAGAAGCTCCGTATTTTTTGAAGGAATTTTTTCTCTGATGACATCGTCGTGGTGAATTAAAGTATTTACAGGATTTTCAATCCGGCAACAAAAAACCGGGCTTTCACCCGGCTTTTGTAAATTGGATTCATCTTGTTGTCGGTTATGCGTTTGCGCCCGATTTCGAGATAATTTCCGCTTCGATGTTCGAAGGAACTTGTTCGTATTTGAGGAATTCCATCGAGAACGTTCCTCTTCCTTGCGTGTTCGAACGAATATCCGTAGCGTATCCGAACATTTCCGCAAGAGGTACAACCGCGTTGATTTTTTGGGTTCCCGTACCTTCGATGATTTCCATGCCTTCGATACGTCCTCTTCTCGAAGAAATATCCCCGATGATATCGCCGGTGTTTTCTTCCGGAACTTCGATTTCGACTTTCATGACAGGTTCCAAAATGCAAGGTCTTGCTTTCTTGATACCTTCTTTCATCGCCATCGATCCCGCAATCTTGAACGCCATTTCCGAAGAGTCGACTTCGTGGTAAGATCCGTCGTACAGCGTGACTTTTACGTCGATAACGGGGAATCCCGCCAAAATACCGCCTTCGAGAGCTTCTTCCATACCTTTTCTTGCAGGTTCGATGTATTCTTTCGGAACCGCACCGCCGACGATTTTGTTTTCGAATACAAATCCGGCGTTTTCTTCGGCAGGTTCAATCTTAACTTTAACGTGACCGTATTGACCTTTACCACCCGATTGTCTGATGAATTTCGAGTCTTGATCCGCCGTGCCTCTGATGGTTTCTCTGTATGCAACCTGCGGTTTACCGACGTTTGCTTCAACCTTGAATTCTCTCATCATACGGTCGACGATAATGTCGAGGTGAAGTTCGCCCATACCCGAAATAATGGTTTGTCCGGTTTCGTTGTCGGTCTTAACTTGGAATGAAGGATCTTCTTCCGCCAACTTTTGAAGCGCGATACCCATTTTGTCTTGGTCGGCTTTGGTTTTCGGTTCTATCGCAACCGAAATAACCGGCGTCGGGAAGGTCATTCTTTCAAGAATAATAGGTGATTTTTCGTCGCAAAGCGTGTCACCCGTCGTGGTATCTTTCAAACCTACCGCCGCACAAATGTCGCCCGCAAATACTTCGCTGATTTCGTTTCTTTGATCAGCGTACATTTGAACGAGTCTCGAAATACGTTCTTTCTTTCCGTTTGTCGAGTTCAAAACGTATGATCCCGAAGTCAATTTACCCGAGTAAACTCTCAAGAACGTCAATCTTCCGACGTAAGGGTCTGTCATGACCTTGAACGCCAATGCCGCGAAGGGTTCGCTGTCCGAAGAGTGTCTTTCGACTCTGGTTCCGTCTTCGAGTTCGCCTTCGATTGCCTTTACGTCCAACGGAGAAGGCATGTAGTCGACAACCGCATCCAAAAGCATTTGGACACCTTTATTCTTGAACGCCGTTCCGCAGGTTACGGGGACGATTTTGTTTTCGCAAACACCTTTTCTCAACACCTTTTTGATTTCTTCGACGGTCGGTTCTTCGCCTTCCATAAACTTCATCATGAGGTCGTCGTCAAGCTCGGAAACGGCTTCGATAAGAGCTGCTCTGTATTCGTCAGCCTGTTCCTTCATATCTTCCGGAATGTCGACGATTTGGATATCTGTTCCGAGGTCGTTGGTGTACATGTGCGCTTTCATCTCAACAAGGTCGATAATACCTTTGAGTTGGTCTTCCGCACCTATCGGCAATTGAATCGGGTGAGCGTTTGCTCCGAGTCTGTTTCTGAGCTGGTCTACAACTCTGAAGAAGTTTGCCCCGGTTCTGTCCATCTTGTTTACGAATACCATACGAGGAACTTCGTATCTGTTTGCCTGACGCCATACGGTTTCCGATTGCGATTGAACGCCGCCTACCGCGCAAAATACCGCAACAACACCGTCCAATACTCTCAAAGAACGTTCAACTTCGATGGTGAAGTCAACGTGCCCCGGGGTGTCGATGATGTTGATTTGGTGTTTATTCCAAAATGCCGTTACGGCTGCGGATTGAATCGTAATTCCTCTTTCGCGTTCCTGATCCATAAAGTCGGTTACCGCCGCACCGTCGTGAACTTCGCCGATTTTGTGCGTTTTACCCGTATAGAACAAAATACGCTCCGTAGTGGTGGTCTTTCCTGCGTCGATGTGAGCAGCAATGCCTATGTTTCTTGTTCTTTCCAAAGGTGTTTGTCTTGCCATTTTTACTGTTCCTTTTCTTAATTTTTATTTTTACTCTCAAATTTTCGCATAAACAAATTAATTTGTCGACACTTGCGCTTAACAATCTTAACGTTTTATATCTTTTTTCCCTTTAAACGCTACAATATTCTTATATTTAACTCGGAGGATTTGCCGCTTTGATTGATATTACAGTTGTTCAAAACCATGCCGCTCTCGAAAATAAAATCAAAAATTTCGAAAATGTCGATTTCCTCCTCAAGGATATCGACGGAACCGACTTAATCGTTTTACCGGAATTGTTTGCAACCGGCTGGGATTGCGAAAATTATTCGCGTGTTGCCGAATCCGTCGAAAATTCTTCGATTTTGAATTTTCTCTCGAATTTGGCGAAAAAACACCGTTCAAACGTTGTCGGAGGTTCCTTTGTCAGAAAATGCAGCGACGGTTCGCTCAAAAACTCATGTCCGTTTTTCGACCGTAACGGCAATCTTATTGCACTTTACGACAAAATGCACCTGTATTCCTATCTGGGTGACACCGAAGGTCAAAATTGTTCCTGCGGAAACTCTCCCGTTTTGGTTTCCTCCGATATCGGAAAAATAGGGCTTTCCGTCTGCTACGACGTTCGTTTCCCCGAACTTTTCAGAAATTATACGTTCGCGGGCGCGGACATTCTCGTAAATGTTGCGGCATGGTCAATTCGAAAAAAATATCAGCTGCAAACGCTTTCCGCAGCCAGGGCAATGGAAAATCAAATATTTTTCGTCGAAGTTTCTCAAACCGGAAAAATAAAAGGAGATGCCGTAAATATGGGTAATTCCGCCGTCATCGACCCTCTCGGAAATATTGTTGCTTCCGCGGGTACCGAAGAAACGGCTTTTCATGTTAAAATAGATTTGAACGATTCGAAAAATTTGCGTAAAACAGTCAAAACCCTTGAAGATACGCATTCGCAATATATCGTTACGGAGGTATAATGAATAAATTTTTAAAAACTTTATCGCTGATTTTGCTCTTCTTCGCGGCTGTTCCCGCTTTTGCAAACAACGAGCTCGAAAATTACATAAAATCTTCCCCGCTCGATAAAACGTCCGTCGTCGCGGTGTCCGTAAAAGAAGTCAAAACAGGCAACAAAATCTTTTCGTACAACGATTCGAAACTGCTCCACCCTGCGTCGGTTCAAAAAATTCTGACGGTGGTTCCTTCGGTCGATATTTTGGGCGAAAACTACGAATTTAAAACGATTTTTGCCGTCGATAAGAATAAAAATCTTTACATAAAAGCAGGCGCCGACCCGCTTTTGACGACAACAGACCTGAAATCCGCCGTCAAAACAATGAAAATGAAAGGCTTTAAAGAATTTAACAATGTTTATCTCGACAGCTCGATTGTCGACGACTCAAATTGGGGTATCGGCTGGATGAGTGACGATTCTGTAAACACTTTCATGCCAAAGTTCGGAGCGTTCAACATTGACGGAAACCTTGCCGAAATCGATGTCGTCAAAAACGGTGATTCGATTACGGCAAAAACAACGGGCGCGTACAAATTTCCCGTCATCAACCTCGTAACTCCCGGAAATACGGACAAAATCTACGCTGACCGCAAAGATTGGATTTCTCCCGATATCGTGGTTCTTAAGGGCAACGTTGACGCGTCCGAAACGGTAAAAGTTCCCGTAAACAATCTCGACAATTTCTTTAGGGCAAAACTTGCCGATGTTTTCTCGCGTGCAGGCATAAAACTTGTAAATCCCTGTTTTATATCAGGCAAAACTCCCTCTTCCGCAACCGAAATTGCTTCGATTTCGCACGATTTGTCTTCGATTGTCCCGTCGATTTTGAAGGACAGCGACAACAAAAACGCCGAAATCGTTTTTAAAGTTGCGGGCGGTGATTTTGCAAACGACCGAGGCTGCATCGCAAATTCACTCAAAATGTTTTATTCCTACTGGTCGAGAAAAAATCTTGATACGTCAAATCTTATAATCGTCGACGGAAGCGGAGTTTCCCGAAATAACCTTGTAACCGCCGATTTTATTACCGATGCGCTTAACGTTATCGGAACGGCTCCGAATTTCGAAACATTCCAAAACAATTTCGCTCAACCCGGCGAAGGTACCCTGTCGAACAGGCTTCTCGACCTTCGAGGCAGTGTGAGACTTAAAACGGGAACGCTTTCGAACATCAGCTCCATTGCGGGATTTGTCAAGGCTTCCGACGGAAAACTTTATTCAGTTGCAATATTGATACAAAACTTCAAATATTCGCAAAATGACGTGAAACGTTTTGAAAACGGCATTATACAGCTTGTCGAAAAAATGTAAATATTTTCGATTAAGACATATCGGTAATTTTAAATCCTTTCTTTATTCGTTACTTTTTACCTGTAAGTTAAAGAAAGGATTTTGTTATGACGGAATTAAACGAACTTTACAAATGCAACATTTGCGGCAACATTGTCGAAGTAATCAACCCCGAGTCCGGCGAGCTCTACTGTTGCGGCGAACCTATGGAGCTTTTGGTCGAACAAACGTCCGACGATATGTATTCGGAAAAGCATGTTCCCGTCGTTGTTATCGAGGGCGAGAAGAAAATTATCAGAATCGGTTCGGTGCCGCATCCGATGGAAAAAGACCATTATATAACGTTTATCGAGGCAATGTCTCCCGACCAAAAGTATTTGAAACGCAAATATCTCAATCCCGGCGATGCACCCGAACTCGACCTGAAATGCTGTAAATGCGAAGAATTTACGGTCAGGGATTATTGCAACATTCACGGGCTCTGGAGCTCAAAGTATCCGGAATAAGTCTTTCTTTTCGTGGCTTTGTGCGGGTGAAACGCCCGCTTTTTATTGACTTTTTTTCGTTTTGATTTTATCATTTCGACATGAAAGAATTGCTCGATAATTTGGTTGAAAGGTTTGAAACGCCGGAGTTCATTCAAAGTGATCCGGTTCGCTACATTCATCGCTTCGAAACGGTTCCTCAAATCGAAGTTGCGGGTTTTATAGCGTCGATTTTTGCGTACGGAAAACGTGAGCTTTTCTTAAAAAAACTGGACGAATTTTTTGCTTGTCCTCTCGATGTCAAAAACTTCGACATGGAGCGTTTTTCGGACTTTTCTTATCGATTTTCGAAAGGTGTCGACTTTGTTCAGGTGCTCAAAATTCTCGAAAATATTTATTCTCAAAACGAATCTCTCGGGTCGCTGTTTTCGCTCGCTTATTCGCGTACCGGCTCGATTTCGGGCATGTTGTGCGAAGTTTGCAATTATTTTTACAAAAACGTAACCCTTGACGTAACTCGCGGATTTTACTCGTTAATCCCTAATCCCGCAAACGGCAGTGCAATGAAGCGTATGAACATGATGCTTCGTTGGTTTGTCCGAAAATCCTGTGTAGACAGAGGAATATGGCACTTTATTCCGAAATCGGAACTGGTAATCCCTCTCGATGTTCATGTCGCTCGAACCTCACGTAAGTTGGGTCTTTTAACCCGAAATGCCGACGATTTCAAAAGTGCCGCGGAAATAACTTCCCGTTTAAAAGATTTTGACCCCGAAGACCCCGTAAAATACGACTTTGCGCTTTTCGGCGCAGGAATCGAAGGCGTTTTGCCCGAAAAATTGCCGGCTCAAATAAGTTGATTATTTGGAACAATCGGTTTATAATTGCCTTAAATTTTTGAATTTACGGGGAGACGATGTATAAATTTTACGGAAAAAGCGTACCGTACTTGTTTTTGTTGCCGGCTGCGGTCGTGTTGTTCGTGTTCTTTTTTATTCCGTTTTTTTATACCGTCGCGCTCAGTTTTTTTGATTACTCCTCGAACCTGTATAACCCTTCGTTTGCCGGGTTTGACAACTATATTTCTTTGTCTAAGTCAAAAGAATTTTTTTCCGTCCTTCTGAATACTTTCTTGTATCTCATCGTAGCTGTGCCGATTTTGACGGTTTTACCCTTAGTTCCCGCCGTTTTGCTTTCCGAAAAAATCCGATTTGCAAATTTATATAAGTTGCTTATCTACCTTCCCGTAATTGTCTCAATCGTCGTTGTCGCAATAGCTTTCAAACAAATTTACGCGGGCAACGGAATTTTGAATTGGTTTCTTTCTCTCTTCGGAGTTGCCGGCAAAGATTGGCTGACTTCTCCCGATTACGCCCTGATTTCGGTCGCTTTCGTCACGGTTTACAAGGGAATCGGCTATTACATGATGATTTACCTTGCCGCGCTGACGGGCATGCCTCGAGAATTGCTCGACGCCGCCCGAACCGACGGCGCAAATGCCCTTCAGACCCATCTGAACGTCACCGTTCCGTACCTTATGCCGACAATCGCTTTTGTCGTTACCATGTCCTCGATTTCTGCGCTTAAAGTTTTTACCGAAATTTACGTCATGACTCACGGCGGTCCGTTGAATTCGTCCGAAACGGTTGTTTATTATATTTATGAAAAAGCTTTCGAAAATCTCGATTTGTCGCTTGCTTCGGCCGCTTCGGTCGTGCTCCTGGTCATTGTTTCGATTTTTTCGCTGCTGAATATTTTCGTGTTTGAAAAAAAGAGGTACGAGCCGTGAAGAAAAAATTGGCGATACATTCGGTTTTGATTTTACTTTCGGTATTGTCTCTGTTTCCGTTTTTGTGGCTTGTTTCGACGGCGCTCAAAGGTCCTTCCGAAAATATTTTTTCTTATCCTCCGCAATTTATTCCGACGTCGTTTACGCTTGAAAATTTCATCGGAGTATGGAAGCAAATTCCTTTTTTGCTTTATTTTCTCAACAGTTTCGTCGTTGCGGCGGGAACGGTCGTTCTGAATGTCGTTTTGTCCGCGCTTGCGGCGTATCCGCTTGCACGTATGGAGTTTAAAGGCAAAGGGTTTGCGTTTTATCTTATTCTTGCTACGATAATGATTCCGTTTCAGGCGATAATGCTGCCGGTTTATCTTATTATCCTGAAACTTCGTCTGACCGATGCCGCGGGTATCGTGCCGGGATATGCGGGGTTGATTTTACCGTTTGCGGTTAACGCTTTCGGAATTTTTCTTATGCGGCAGGCGTTCAAGGGTGTTCCGAAAGAACTCGAAGAGGCGGCTGCTTCGGACGGATGCAATATTTTTCAAATCTGGTTCAACGTGCTTTTGCCGTCGGTTGCACCTACCGTTGCTCTTCTTGCCGTTTTTACGTTCATCGGCTCGTGGAGCGAATTTCTCTGGCCGAGTATCGTGCTTTCTCAAAAAAATCTTTACACCCTGCCTGTCGGTGTAAACGAACTTTGCGGGGTTTTCAGCGCAAATCAAAGGTTTATCGCGGCAGGTTCGATAATTTCGATTATTCCGATAATCATTTTCTTTCTCGCGATGCAAAAATTCTTTGTCCAAGGTCATAACGACGGCGCGGTCAAGGGTTAATTCATTTTAACCGCGGCGGTCGTGAAACAGGTAATGTCGGTAATTCCGTGCTTTTCGAGGCATTTTACGGCTTCGTTCAATGTTGCGCCCGTGGTAAAAATATCGTCGATTATCAGTACCGGAGTCGAAATTTCGCCTTCAAACGCAAAACAGTCTTTCAAAATTTTTGCGCGTTCTCTTTTTGTCATTTTATAAAGAGGTTCCGTGTATCGAGTTCGTTTCAGCGCCGTTTCGTTGTATTCGTATCCCGCAAGTCGGCTGAATTCGCGGGCGACGAGATTTATGTGGTTAAATCGCCTGTGACGCTGTCTCAGCGAATACGTCGGTATCGGAACTACGGTGTAAAAATCTTTTTTCCGCTTTATTTCCCGCCAATATTTATACATCAGTTTTGCCTGATAAGCGGCGAGATTTTTTTTGTTGTGAAATTTTACGGCTTTTATTAACTTTTTTATCGTTCCCGAATACTCTCCCGCCGAAAAAACAGGCTTACCTCCGACAACCGCTTTTTGTACGGGCGACGATAATTCAGCCGAGTTAAAACACTTTGTGCAAAACGGAACGCGTTCCCTTTTTGAATTGCAAAAGTAACATTTTTCTATATAAATGTAACTTAATAGTTTTTTTATCATATTTATCATAAAATCTATTATATCCAAATCGAAAATTTCGGAAAAGGGGAAACTCATGAACGTTCTAATAATGATAATCTTAATCGGATTTCTTGTCATGATACACGAGCTCGGTCATTTTCTTGCCGCAAAAGCTTTCGGTATGAAGGTCGACCGCTTCGGCTTCGGACTGCCCGTGGGACCGACGTTGTTTCGCAAAAAAATCGGCGAAACGGAGTTTGTCGTGCATGCTCTTCTTTTGGGCGGATACGTTTCTTTTCCCGATGACGACGAAAATTCTACGGTTTCGAAAGATTCTTACGACAGATTTAATAACCGTCCCGTTTATCAAAGAATTATCGTGATTTCGGCCGGCGTTATCGCAAATTTCGTTTGCGCAATCGTTCTTGTCCTTTTTTGTGCGGGACTCTGGCAACACTTGCCCTCCGGCTCTTACGAGGTTTCCGTCTCGAAAATCATGCCTGATGCCGTTAAATCCGTTAAAAATTCGGGCATGCAAAAAGGAGACGTGATTTATTCGATAAACGGAACGATTTGTGATTCTCCGCTTGTTTTGACCCGTTATTTGTCCGCAGGAAAAACTTTTGACGGATTTGTGAACCCTCAAAAAGTTTCTGAAACTTTGGCGGAATTAAAACGTCTTAATCCGTTTTTGAACGATAAAACTTTTGTGAAATCGGGAACGGAAATTGCCTTACCCGCGCGAACTTCGGAAAATCCTCTGATTTTGTCCGAAGATCAAATTTACGGGTTCGAAAAAATTAACGACTTTGAGGTCGAATTGACTGAATTTCAAAAAACCTTGCGTGATTTGACCGTAGGTCAGAAGACTTATATCGTGCCGTTTGACATTTCCCTCGAAGACATTTCGAAGGCTTTGTCCGACACTTATCATCCCGTGAATATCGTTGTGACAAGAAACGGCGAGAAGGTTGCGCTTAATCCCGTTTATCCCGATTCTTCGGGTACTTTGGGTATTGAAAAACGAATAAAGGAAAATATGTATTCGACAAAAAATATTAAGGATATTTTTAAATATTCGTTTATTTATCTTAAGAAAAATTCCGATATGATGCTTTACGGGTTGGGTAAAATCTTTACGGGTAAGGTTCCCGTCGAAGAAATGCACGGAATTGTCGCGATTACAAAAATCGGCGGTGACATAATTCGCTATCAGGGGCTTTTTAAAGGGCTTTTGCTTACGGCGGTAATCAGTTTGAACCTTGCTTACCTCAATTTTCTCCCGATTCCCGCGCTCGACGGAGGTCATTTTGTTTTTCTCGTTATCGAAAAAATTACGGGAAAACCCTTGAACGAAAAGGTTATTTCGGTTATTTCCGACTTTTTCTTCTATTTGTTGATAGTCTTTATGATATTTATTATTTTTAACGATGTCGCGGCGTTGATTACTAACAAAATTTAGCGATTAACGATTTATGCATCAAAAAAGCGGGTTTTAAAGCCCGCTTTTTGTCGGTTGTTTTGTCGTTTTAAACCACACCCTGAGCTTTCATGGCTTCGGCAAGTTTCGTGAATGCGGCGATGTTCGCTCCCGCAACGTAATTGCCGGGGCATCCGTATTTTTCCGAAGCCTCTTTGCATGCCCTGAAAATACAGGTCATAATGCAATCGAGCTTTTTGTCGACTTCTTCGAACGTATAGTAAAATCTCATGCTGTTTTGAGACATTTCTATTGCCGAAGTTGCGACTCCGCCTGCGTTTGCGGCTTTTGCGGGAGCTACGAGAACTCCTTTCGAGAGCAGATAGTCGGTTGCTTCCTGCGTACAAGGCATGTTTGCACCTTCTCCGACGGCAAGAACGCCGTTTTCGACAAGTCTTTTCGCCGAGTTTAACGTTAATTCGTTTTGAGTTGCACAAGGTAACGCAATGTCGGTTTTTATTGTCCAGACGGGAGAATTTTCGTCTTTACGTTCCGTAAATACAGCGTTTTTGTGCGTTTCGAGGTATTCTTTCAGTCGTCCGCGTTTTACTTCTTTGATTTTACGAACAAGCTCGATGTCGATACCGTTTTCGTCGTATACACAACCTTGCGAATCACTCATCGCTACGACTTTTGCACCGTATTCGACGGCTTTTTTGCAGGCGTAAATTGCAACGTTGCCCGAGCCCGAAATTGTCACTGTTTTGCCTTTCAAAGATTGATTTCCCGAGGCTTTGAGCATTTCTCTCATGAAATAAATCAAACCGTATCCGGTTGCTTCGGTTCTTGCGAGCGAGCCTCCGTACGAGAGACCTTTCCCGGTCAAAACGCCGCCTTCGTAAGCGTTTTTCAGTTTTTTGTATTGCCCGAACAAATATCCGATTTCTCTTGCTCCGACTCCGATGTCACCCGCCGGAACGTCGACGTCCTGCCCGATATGACGGTAAAGTTCGCTCATAAAGCTTTGGCAAAACCTCATTATTTCGGCGTCGGATTTGCCTTTCGGGTCAAAGTCGCTTCCGCCTTTGCCTCCGCCTATGGGAAGTGTCGTAAGCGCGTTTTTGAAAATTTGTTCGAATGCCAAAAACTTCATCACGCTTTGGTTTACGCTCGGGTGAAATCTGAGCCCGCCTTTGTACGGTCCTATCAACGAGCTGAATTGGACTCTGTAACCTCTGTTTACGATAATTTCGCCGTTATCGTTCACCCAGGGTACTCTGAATGTTATTATCCTTTCGGGTTCACACATTCTCTCCAAAATCGCCAGTTTTTCGTATTCAGGGTGTTTTTCCAAAACGGGAGATATTGTTTCCAAAACCTCCTTCACCGCCTGAATGTATTCTTTTTCGTGTTCGTTTTTGTCCGTTATCGAGTTCAAAACTCTTTCCGCATAAAATGCCATCTTTTTTCTCCGATTATCTTAATTTCATGTTATTTTTATATAATATTTGCCGCTTCTTTGCAAATTTTTTAAAAAAAAATACCGGTTTTGTATTATCTTTACAAAACTTCATTTACTTATGCAACAAACTTTTGAATATTCCGTTTTTGTGTAATAATTTTTTTTATATAAGCAGATCGGCGGTTGCCGAATTATGGAAAGGATTTACCCGTGCTGAATTGTTTGAAAAATTTTTACAAAGAGCCCCCTTGTGCGGAACCGCTTCAAAACAAGATTAAAATCGACAAAACATACGCCCGTTGGCGGATGAGGATTTTTCTCTCGATGTTTTTCGGATACATTGTTTTTTATCTTTGCAGAAAAAATATCGCCGTCGCTCTTCCTTCAATTCAGCAGGATTTGGGCTTTTCAAATACCGAGCTCGGACTTTTGGGCAGTGCTTTGTATCTGACCTACGCTTTCGGTAAGTTCATCAACGGCGTTATTGCCGACAACACAAACGCAAAACGTATTTTGCCTACGGCGCTGTTTATTTCGGCATTGGCAAACCTTTTGTTCGTTTTATGTGCGGATTTTATTTCTCCGTCGCTTCAAGTCTGGAAATTTCCCGTTTTGCTTTATTCCATGGCATTCTTTTGGGGGCTTAACGGATGGTTCCAATCTATGGGCTTTCCTCCGATAGCAAAAAATCTTTCTTACTGGTTTTCAAATAAAGAACGCGGTATCAAATGGTCGCTTTGGTCGTCTTCGCACGAAATCGGAACGTATCTGAGCGTCATTTTTTCGGGATGGCTGATAACCAAATACGGTTGGCAGTCGGCTTTCTATGTTCCCGCAGTTTTTGCGATGATTTTCTGTTGGTTCTTTTATAAAAATTTGCAGGATAAACCCTCGTCAATCGGACTTCCCGATATCGAAAAATATAAAGATCCCGATTATGTCGAACCTCAACCCGAACAAACTTCTTGCGACGAAAACGCGCACATGTCGTATTTTGAAATTTTCGTAAAATACATTTTGAAAAATCCCATGGTTTGGCTTTTGGCTTTGGCGTACGTTTTCGTTTATGTCGTAAGATACGGTACTATCGACTGGATTACGAAATATCTCGTCGACGTCAGAGGTTTGCAACTCGCGGATGCTTCGAATCGATTGAGTTTCCTTCCGTTGGTCGGGGTGATCGGAACCATCGGTGCCGGTGTTGTTTCGGATATATTGTTCAAGGGCAAAAGAGCTCCCGTAAATATACTTTGCCTTTCGCTTTTGGCGCTGTCGATAGTTCTTTTTAAATTTTACTCGACCTCTTTGTCGGATTATATTTACATTTCCTGCATCGGTATTTTTACCTGCGGTCCTCAGGTGTTAATCGGCGGGTTGTCGGCGGTTGAATCGAGTTCCAAAAAAGTGGCTTCCGCCGTTACCGGATTTTGCGGAATGTTCGGTTACATCGGTGCTGTCATTTCGGGAGCGGGTACGGGCTTTATTATCGATAAATATTCTTGGGACGGAGCTTTCGTGCTGTGGTTCGTCTCGGCATTGATTGCGCTTTCGATTTGCGTAATTCTGTTACGAAAAGAGTCCAAAAAATAAAATTATTTTAGGAACGTCGGGACTTCCCGGCGTTCCTTTTTAAGGAGCATGTGTTGTGAAAATTTTGATGATAACAATCGATAATCGTCCGGTTTGTTACGATTTTCCGAAAATGTGTGCAAACATAGACGACGAGTGTGAGCTTATTTTACCCGAACGAAAATTTTTCGGAGATTTGACACGCAACGCCGATGTTGACGCGCTTTTCGGGTTTCTTGAAAACAATACGGATGCCGATTATGCCGTTATCAGTGCGGATACGCTGCTTTACGGAGGTCTTATCCCCTCGAGAAGAGTTGATTATTCGTTCGAATTTTTGAAAAATCGTGTCGAAAAATTGAAGCGGTTTTGCGAAAACTTTTCGGGAAAAACGTTTGTTTTTTCGAGTATTATGAGAATTTCCGACAACAATATAAACGAAGAAGAAAAAGATTACTGGAAAGATTTCGGCAAGAAAATTTTCAGGTATTCTTATTTGTCTCACAAGTCCGAAAAGCTTGGAGAAACTTACGATTTACCGGATATTCCCGAAGAAATTTTAACCGATTATCTGAACACGAGAAAACGGAATTTCGAGATAAACAAAATTCTTGCGGAGTGCGCAAAAACAGGAGTATTCGATTATTTGATATTTACAAAAGACGATTGCGCGAAGTTCGGATTTAATATAAAAGAAGCCGAATTGTTGGCTGAAATTGCTCAAAATTCGGGTAACATAAAAATCGAAACCGGTGCCGACGAACTCCCGGAGAGTCTTTTGGCAAAATGTTTTTCAAGTCGGTTCGGAGCAGCGAAAATTTTTCCGAAGTATGTTTTCCCGAAAAGTATTCAAAAATTTTCGCGATACGAGGATATTTCGGTCAAGAATTCCGTCGAAACACAAGTTTGTCGCGCGGGGGCAAAAATCGCAGACGATGAGGCTTGCGCGGATTTGGTCATGTATGTTAATAATTTTGAAAACGAACAGGGCGAGCTTGTTTTCGAAATTCGAAACGAGGAGTTTTCGGGCAATTTCGAAAAGGTCGAACCCCCCTGTTTTTACGCGGATATTGCAAACGCCAACGGAGCCGACAACGGTTTTGTAAACGCTGTTTTTGAAACGGATTATCGTAATTTTTACGGGTATTCCGCGTGGAACACGACGGGAAACACTCTCGGGGGTGCAGTTTGCGTCGCTTTAGTTAAATTTTTCTCGAAGAAAAACGGAACGTACAACGATGATGCGTTTAAAATTCTTCAATCGGTCAGATTTCTTGATGATTGGGCTTATCAGGCAAATATAAGAAAAACGGGGGCTCCTCTTCCCGAAAGTTCGGTTTTGGCTCAAATGTTTTTGCCTTACGAAAAAAAAGTTGCCGGTTTTTTGGACATCAACACTCGATTTTCGTACTCGTTTCCGTGGAACAGGACGTTTGAAATTCAAGTCCGACCGGAGATATTTATATAAATTTGTTTGTGTTATAATGAAAAAAATTGTGAATAAAGTCTGTAAATACGGAGGAATCTATGGCAAATATCGAGTCGGTTCTCGAGCACGCTCAAATGCTTTACGATAAAGAAGAATATGAGCAGGCATACGAATTTTTGAAAAATAATTATGACCAAAATCAAAATGACGCGAGGTTTGTCGAAAAAACGGCTCTTGCGGCGCGCGTGACGGGCAATGACGACGAGGCGAAAACTTATTTCGAAAGGCTTATCGAGCTTGATCCGGGCAACATTATCGGGTATTCCGAACTCCAGGATATTTATAACCATACCGACAGATATCGTTATTATTTAACGCGAGCAAAGGTCAAAACCCTGAACAGCCAACCCGATCAGGCGATTGCCGATTACAAAAAAGCCGTTGACTCTACAACGGACGAAGAAGAAAAATTCGAAGCCGAATTTTTGTTGGCAAAGGCTTACGAATTTACCGGGAAATTTACGAACGCCATAGACACCTATTACAAATCGGTCGAAAAACATCCGAAAGAGGAATTGTTTCTCAAAATAGCTGATTTGTATTTGGGGCAAAACGACAAATTCTCCGCAATCGCGGTTCTCGAAAAAGGTTTGACCGTTTTTAAAGACAACGATACGATAAAAGAACTTTACGCAAGGCTTCTGCTTGAAACGGGTGAACTGGAAAAAGCCGAAAAATACGCGGTTTCTGATTTTCTTAAAATAAAAATTCTTTTGTCGAAAAACGAAAACGAAAAAGCGTTCGAATTATTGGAAAAATTCCCCGAGAAGAACAATCCCGAGTATTTGAAGCTTTCCGCGGAATATTATTTCAACAAAAAAGATTTTGATAAATGCTCGGAAATGATTGATTTGTATGCGAAAGCTGCGCCTCAAAATCCGCTTGTGTATCAAATGCGTTCGATGATTTGTGCGCAAAAGAACGATATCGAAGGCGAACACATCAATCGCGCTCGGATGTTCGTTGCAAAAGGCGCAAACGAACGTGCCATGCACGAATTTATGTATGCATACAACAAAAACTCCGAAAATATCGAAACAATCAAAGATATCATTCGCCTTTGTGAAGCAACCGGCGAAAGACACACCGCCAACGAGTTTTACGAAAAACTCATAACCCTTTGCCCGAAAGACGAAAAAGCTTACCTGAAAGTCGGCGATTTTTACTTTGATATCGGTGAGTATTCCACGGCGTTGGAATATTTCAAAAAAGCTGCCGATTTCTCTCGAAACCCGGAAATATTTCTTAAGTGCGGAAAAACATACGAAAAAATGAAACGCCCCGGCACAGCGAAGTCATATTACGAAAAATATCTTGAAAACGCACCCGTAGGTACGGAAGCGGAACTTATAAAACACAAACTGGCTAAACTTGCGAACTCCGGTGACGAATCGGGAGAAGAAGAAGGACTTTTGGATAAAATATTCGGATTTTTCTCGAAAAAATAATACTCATGGAAAAAAAGTCGTATAAAAAATTCAATATATGCTTGATTTCGGCGTTTTTGACGGTTTTGCTCGGTGTCGCCGCGCTTAACGTTGCGGTAAATCCTTACAACATTTTTCCGTTTTGCGGAATTGCCAAATATAAGCCCGAGGCGAAACTTCAAGAGCGTGTCACCAAACTTATCGGATTTAAACTCGACAAAAGAAAAATTAACTCCGTATTTCTCGGAAACTCAAGAACCGACTATTCCATCGACAGAGATTACTTCAAAAAAGTAACCGGGCTCGAGGCGGAAAACCTTGCTATGGGTGGAATTGTGATTGAAGAATATCCAGAATTGCTGGATTTAATTTTTAAAATTCACCCCGAAGTCAAAAATATTTTTCTCGGAACCGACTTTATAATGTTTTCGGGAAGTTCGGTTTTTGACGAAAAGTCAAAAGCGACTTTCGAAAAAAATCCGAACCTGACGACAACCGAACTTTGCACGGCGCTGTTTTCGTTCTCTTCGACCCGCGATTCCGTATGGACTCTTGTCAGAAATCTTCTGAAAATCAAAGGCGGTGCGGTTTATAATCTTAACGGAACAAGGCATCCCGTACCCGACAAACGTTACCGCGAAATTTTCGGCATGTCTGTCCTTGAGTACGTGATAAAATATAAAAATTTTGATTATAACCCCGGAAAATTGGAAATAATTCGAAAAATTAAATCCGTTTGTGACGAAAGAGGCGTCGGTCTGCACCTTTTCGTTATGCCGACTCACCTTGCCGATATGTACCTGATTTCAAGCTTCCCGAACACCAAAAACGCTTATTACGAGTGGAAAAAAGACCTGACTCAAATTGCTCCCGTTTACGATTTTCAGTATCCGTCCGATTTTATGAACGAGTCGATAAGTGACGATATGCAATATTTCTTCGATATTTCACACGTCACTCCGACCGTCGGAAATATGATTATCGACTTTTTCGACAGCGGAAATTCGGAAATCGGAAGGTTTGAAACCTCCGAATACATCGACCTGATTAATCGCACGGACTCTTGCGAACTTGCTGTCTCCATTCTCGAAGATCCCGAACTCAAAAATTTTGTCGACAAAATAAAAGGCGGTGAAAATGCTATTTAATTCTTTCGAATTTATGTTTGTTTTTCTGCCGATAACTTTTGTCGTGTACTTTTTGCTGAATAAGGCAAAATTGCTTATGCCTGCAACCGGCTGGCTTGTCGCGGCTTCTTTGTTTTTCTATTCTTATTGGAAGCTCGATTATTTGCCGCTCATTTTGATTTCGATGATTTTCAACTACGTCGTCGGGGCTGTGCTTTCAAGAAACGACAACCTGAAAGTCGACAAAAAGGCGGTTTTGGCTTTCGGATTAGTCGCAAACGTTGCTTTGCTTGTGTATTATAAATATTTCGACTTTTTGATTTATTCGTTTAACAAAATCTTCAGTGCGGAATTTAATTATATGCATATCGTTTTGCCCCTTGCCATAAGCTTTTTCACCTTCCAACAAATTGCTTATCTCGTCGACAGCTACAAAGGTAAGACAAAAGAATACGATTTTTTGACGTACGCTTTGTTTATTACGTTTTTCCCGCAATTGATTGCGGGTCCGATTGTTCATCACGGCGACGTCATGCCTCAGTTTTTAAATCTTCGAAATCGTTTCATAAACCCGAAAAATGTGGCAAAAGGCTTGTTTTTGTTTTCGATAGGGTTATTTAAAAAAGTTGTCGTTGCCGATTATTTTGCGCCTTTTGTCGCGACCGTTTTTGACGGACTTCAATCGGTTTCGTTTCTCGAAATTTGGACGGGCGTTGTTTCCTATACGTTTCAACTGTATTTCGATTTTTCGGGATACGCTGATATGGCGCTCGGATTAGGACTTTTGTTTAATATAAGTTTGCCGTCGAACTTCAATTCTCCTTTAAAATCCGCGGATATTTCGGAATTCTGGCGAAGATGGCATATTACGCTTTCGAATTTTTTGAAAAATTACGTCTACATTCCTCTCGGAGGAAGCAGAGTCGGAACTTTCAATACTTACAGAAATTTGTTTATTACGTTTTTGGTCTCCGGAATTTGGCACGGTGCGAACATGACTTTTATTCTCTGGGGTGCAATGCACGGTATTGCCGTATGTTTGCGTAAATTTTGGCATGACTCCGGGCATGCTCTGCAAAAAATCCCCGCCGTCGCTTTGACGTTTCTTTTCCTGAATTTCGGGTTTATATTTTTCAGGTCGGCTTCGGTTTCAAGGGCTCTGTACCTTACGAAATCGGCGTTTGGTCTCAACGGGTTCGGCTCGGTGGCGTTCGATAAAATGCGCCTCGCGTTTGAAGGCGGAAGCTTAAAACTCAGCCTGTTTTTGCTTATTCCGGCGATTTATGCCGTATTTTTCATGAAAAATTCTCTCGAATTGACCGAAAATTTCAAACCGAACAAAGTGTATTTGTTCGTAACCTTGTTGTTGCTGACGTTTTCGGTTCTTAATTTCAACAGAATTTCCGAATTTTTATATTTTCAATTTTAGCGGGTGCCGTCGTGTTAAATAAAATTTTTTGCGGATTAAATAAGTTAAAAAATTTGACGCCCGTTAAAAAGTTACGGGATTTCGGGACAAAGCTCAAACAAAAAAAAATGCAAACGGATTTTTCGGAAGAGCGAAAACTTGTTGCAGGCTTGATTACAAGCGTTTTGTCAGGAAAAATGATTGCCCGTGAAGCTCTTTTGAAATTTCCTCCGGAATGCCCCGACTTGTCGATTAAAACGGCTTGGCATGCTTTGTGTCATTATGAAGCGGACGAGGAGCAGCGCCGAAACGACGAGGTCTATGCCGCCGTGCAGGACGAATATCTCGAAAACATTGCTGCCGAGTTTTTAAAAGGGAACGGAATCCCCGCGAATATTTCCGCCGAGTATTTTAAATACCACGACAAACCTTTAAACCCGAATTCCGAAGATTTTTTCGGGTTTCTTGCTGCTTTTGAAAGTTTCGTCAATATTTTCGAAAAAAAACGTTGATTATTGTGGTGTTTACAGTATTTGTGTAAATTTTTGTAACGATTATACCCGTTTACCGGCAAATTTTTGAAAAAGCATGTTTTAGAGTACGTGTGTGTAGGCGAGATGATATGTAAGGAAGAGAAATGTTTGAAATGTTTTTAGAGGTTAGCGGGCGAAGTGTCGGAAAAATTCGTCCGAAAAAAGAGTCGGCAGGTGAGGTTGTAAAAAAAACGACGGGAGTTACGGTTCCGACAAAAAGTTTTAAAGCTTCGGGCAATATTGCGGAATTGTCCGGGCGTGTTCAGGTTTTGCAAGGGCAAAATTCAGGCGGAAAAATTTCTTTCGGGGCTCAAAACGACGGACTGTTGAAAAACAATCTTTACGAGGCTCCGTGCGCGTGTTGCGGCGGAAAAATGTTTTCTGAAGCCGATATTGCGGAATTTTTTCCCGCCAAAGGGAAAAAGGGTAAACGGAATACAAACGCCGATATTTCGACTTTGGATTGTGTAAATCGGTTGACAACGATAGAAAATGCTTATTCCATCCCGGGTGCTCCGGTTTTCCACAAAACTCCTTCGGAATTTATTAAAGTATTAAAAAAATATTCACAAGATTGTCCTTCGACTGAGATGCTGACACAGACGATGGCAAATTTAAGAAAAGTTCACTTGCCTATATTGCAAAAAAAACAGGAGAGAATTCTTGCGGATATGCGTGTCTGCGCCAAAGATTTGAAATCGGAAAGAGGTAAAAAGGCTTTTAACGAGTTTATCAGGTCTTCGGAAAAATATATTACTCGCGATAACAATACGGCAATTTCGAATTCGAGTAAATTTAAGCGAAAAGCTTTTCTTGTAAAGGTCAAAGATGTTTCGAACAAAGGTTTGGAGCCGTTTTTACCCGAAGAAATGCGTGCGGATATCGTGAAAAAACGTATTGTTCCGCTGCTCGAAACCTGTGCCGTAAACAGAGAACAAGTTGCTCAAATCCCGAAAAAGGCTTCGGGGGATGCTCTTCGGCATAAAAAATTTATGACGGATATTCTCGAAAATAATACCGATGAAATCAAGCGCAGTTTGTTGTTGCTTACAAAAAAACGTCGGATGGAGATTTTGTCCGATTTGAACAATCACTATATGGATGTCGCAAAAAAAGCTGCTTCCGACAAAGACTCTCGCCGCGAGAGAATTTACCTCCACCGCGCAGAAGAGGTTCAACGATACGCAAACCTTAAGGATTTGGCGTCGGACGAAGTCAAAAACAATTTGCGAAAATTTTTGGTTTCCCCGAGATACAACATCGACGAGGCTATGGGGATTCTTAACTCTCTTCCCGAAGATAAAAAATTCGAAGTCATCGATTCTGTCGGTGCGTTTTTCAAAACAAAATCGGGCTCGGATTTTGCTGTAAAACGTTCGTATTCCGAAATTGAGAGAAATTTAAACAAACTTTCGGATTTCGTTCGGAATCACAACGAGGACGAAAAAGCCGTAATCAATGATTACAAGGTTTTTAACGAAGGTATTTTGAAAATTGCGGACAGAATCCCTTCGTCGAAAACTGACGTAAGTTCGTTTATCGTAAAGTATTCGGGTGATATTGTTCTGAAACGTGTTTCCGGGGCGGCAAAACGCGACGAATTCGGGAATCCTCAATACAAAAAAGCGATAGCCAAAGATATTTTGCGGGCGATTTTCGGACCTTCGTTTATAACGACGGAACACATTCAGCCGCATTCCACGCGGTATTACACCGACAATTGTTTGTATACAGATCTGAAAGACATCAACAGCCCGAAAAATTACATTTTGGAATGTGCGGAATGTAATTCTGACAGAAGCAACACCCCGTTTGAATTGTGGATAAAACAACATCCCGAAATGAAAAAAAATACCTCACGGTATCTTGAATTTACGTCCGGCAAAATTCATCAAATGGACGTTGTCTCAAGAAGCGGTGCGGTACAGGGGAAAGAGGCAAAAGTCATGAATAAAGCGATTGAAGACCTTCGTCGTTATCGCAAAGATGTCGTCGAAACGCTTGTTTATGAAGCGGGCGGCAGAAACGGACAGATGAAACACCTTTTGGAAGCCGCGGGGTAACACTTCGCTTACGCGCTCGGAGACGGTGACTGTTTCGTGGTTCGGATCCGGGTCGAGTTTCACACAGTTTTAACAAAAAAGGACGGATTAAAACCGCCCTTTTTTGTTAACAGGTTATTGCGCCTTTCGAAGCGGGCTGAACCGTTTTTGCGTAACGAGCCAATATCCCTTTTCGTTCTTTCGGTTCGGGCATTTTGAAACTTGCTTTTCGTTGATTTAATTCTTCTTCCGAAACGTTCAGGGAAATTGTCCTGTTCGGAATGTCGATTTGAATTTCGTCACCGTTTTGAACCAGTCCGATAATTCCGTTTTCGGCGGCTTCGGGGCAAATGTGACCGATGCAGAGTCCTCTTGTTCCGCCTGAAAATCTACCGTCAGTAATCAGCGCAACGTCTTTGCCCAAGCCTTTTCCGACTATCAAAGAGGTCGGCGCGAGCATTTCTTTCATCCCCGGGCCGCCTTTCGGACCTTCGTACGTGATGACAACGACGTCGCCTGCTTTGATTTCATCCGTTTCGATAGCCTCGGTTGCGGTTTCTTCCGAGTCAAAAACTTTCGCTCTGCCCGTAAATGTCATGCATTCTTTTTCGACGCCCGAAATCTTTACGACCGCACCTTCGGGAGCAAGATTGCCGTGCAAAATTCCGAGTCCGGGGTTTGCCGTAACGGGGTTACTTACGGGGCGAATGACGTTTTGGTCGACTCGTGCCGATTTTGCAATTTCTTCCGTCGTCAAACCGCTTATTCCTTTTGTGTTCGAAAATTCTTCAACATTTTTGTAAAGATTTTTTATGACTCCCGGAATTCCGCCCGCATTGTGCAAATCGGTCATTGTAAGGCTCGAGGACGGGTCGAGTTTTATTATTTGAGGAATTTTTTTACCGAGTCGATCGAAATCTTCGAGAGAAAAGTCTATTCCCGCGGTGTTTGCAATTGCAGCAAGGTGCAATATCGAGTTTGTCGAACCTCCCGTCGCAAGGTCGGTGATGACCGCGTTCAGTAATGACTCTCTTGTTATTATTTTTGAAGGTTTTAAGTCTTCTTTTACGGCTTCGACAATCCTCATACCGCTTTCGAAGGCTATTCTTCGTTTCTCCGCCCCGACAGCCGATGCTGTTGCGCAAAACGGCATGCTCATACCCATAACTTCCGTCAGGCATGCCATCGTATTTGCCGTGTAGAGTCCCTGGCAAGACCCCGCTCCGGGGCAGCAGCCTTCTTCGCGATTATGCAGTTCTTCTTCGGTGATTTCTCCGTTCAAAAATTTGCCTACCGACTCAAAAGTTCCGTTTATGAACATAAATTTTTGATTGTTGACGCAACCGTCATTCATCGGTCCCGCCGTCACGACAATACAGGGAATGTCGAGTCTCAATGCGGCAATCAGCATTCCCGGCGTTATTTTGTCGCAGTTGGTCAAAAGTACGAGTCCGTCAAGGCTGTGTGCGGAAGCGACCGTTTCGACGCAATCTGCGATTAAATCTCTCGAAGGCAGCGAATATCGCATTCCCGGGTGTCCCATCGCAATACCGTCGCAAACGGCGGGAGTTCCGAAAATAAACGATTGCCCGCCTCCCGAGTGAATTCCTTTTTCGATAAACCTTTCGAGATCGCGCATGTGCACGTGCCCGGGAACAAGTTCCGAAAACGCACTCGCTATACCGATAAACGGTTTATCCAACGATTTTTTGCTTACGCCGGTCGCATACAAAAGTGCGCGGTGAGGTGCTTTATTTATTCCTTTTTTTATATTGTCGCTTCTCATATCAAATTCTCCGTGAGATTATTGTGACATATTAAGCGATTTTTGACTATTTCGTTACATTTATTCAAACGGATTTTTGAATAAATCGTCGCTTATGTTTATCTCTGTTCCGTTGTTTCTTATAAGTGCAAGACCTAATCCGAACGGCGATACGTTTTCGAAAATATTTTCCGTTTTTGCGAAAGCTTCTTCAAAACTTTCCGAGTTTTTAGATATAATTACGGTTTCGTCAATTGTGTCGAAATTTAAATCGTCGAATTTCACCTTTGACAATGCAGACGTAAACGTGTCGGACTGTTCGAAATTTTTCCCCGAAACTTCGGCACCTGTAATAAATACGTTGTTGTTGCCTTCTTTGAGATTTAGTTCGACTTTTTGTTTCCCGGTTGTATTTTGGTTGAAAATTCCCGATTTAATTGCCGAAATCCAATTTGTGTTGATGCTCATTTACACTTACCCCTTTCGTTATTTTACTTATATTTTATCGGGATGTTTTTTTTAAACTTTAACAATTTTGTTTAAAAATTTTTTTAAGATATAATGGTTTTATGAAAAAAAGAATTACAATTTCGGGTTCGACGGGCTCCGTCGGAACTCAAGCTCTCGAAGTCATCGATAAAATCCCCGGTATGTTTGACGTTTACGCTCTTACCGGAGGGGCAAACATAGATCTTTTGTCCGCTCAAATAGAAAAATATTCGCCGGAAAAAGTTTGCGTAAAAAACGAAAATGATGCCTGTTTGTTGAGCAAAAAATATAAAAATATAATGTTTTTCTTCGGTGACGCCGGTCTCGAAGAAATTTATTCCGACACAAAAAACGATATCGTTTTGGTTGCGGTTTCGGGTAAAACCGGCTTAAAACCTACCTTGAAAGCTATCGAAAACGGAATTCCGATTGCTCTTGCGAATAAAGAAACTCTCGTGACTGCGGGCGAAATCGTGATGTCTGCCGCAAAAGCCGCAAATGTCGATATTTTGCCCGTTGACAGCGAACACAGCGCGATTTTTCAATGTCTTCACGGAAATAATCGAAAAGAGCTTAAAAACCTTGTTATCACGGCGTCCGGAGGTCCGTTCCTCAAAACTCCGCCCGAAGAAATGAACGGAGCATGCGTAAAGTCCGCGTTGGCTCACCCCCGTTGGAAAATGGGGCGAAAAATTACCGTCGACTCCGCAACCCTTATGAATAAAGGGCTTGAGGTCATCGAAGCTCATCACCTTTTCGGGGTTCCCTACGAAAACATTAAGGTCGTTATTCATCCGCAAAGCGTTCTTCACAGTGCAGTAGAGTTTGTTGACGGAAGTGTAGTCGGCCAAATGGGCGTACCGAGCATGCATCTGCCGGTTCAGTACGCGATTTGCTATCCGGAACGTGTTCCCGGTATCGAATCGGATTCGTTCGATTTTGCGAAAATCGCTTCTATGACGTTCGAAGAACCCGATTACGACAAATTTCCGCTTTTGAAAATCGCAATCGAATGCGGCAAAAAAGGCGGCACTTACCCCGCTTGTCTCAATGCCGCCGATGAAGAGGCCGTTTATGCCTTTCTCGCAGGTAAAATCGGCTTCGGCGACATTGCGCGTGTCGTTACGGATATGCTCGAAATCCATTCCGATATTGCAAATCCGTCCCTCGATGATATTGTCGATTGCGGAAAACGCGTTTCCGCTTTGACGTGTGAACTGATTGATAAAAAGTATTCATAATTTACGGAGTTTTTTATGAAAATATTGTTTTTAAACGGACCGAATTTGAATTTACTCGGAACCAGAGAACCAGAAAAGTACGGATACGAAACACTTTCGGATATAGAAAATTTTGTTCGCGGCAAAAACGACAATGCGTCCGTCGAAATTTTTTTCAAACAGTCAAATTTTGAAGGCGAAATTGTCGAAGAAATTCAAAAGTCCGTCGGCGTTTATGACGCAATTGTCCTGAATCCCGCCGCTTATACGCATACAAGCGTCGCAATCAGAGACTCAATCGCCGCCGTTGATGTTCCGGTTATCGAAATTCATCTGTCAAATATTCACTCCCGCGAGGAATTCAGACGAACTTCGCTGACGGCTCCCGTATGCAAAGGTCAAATTTCGGGATTCGGAAAAATGAGCTATGTTTTGGGGCTTGAGGCTGCCGTTCAAATTGTCGGTAAATAGTCGTTTTTTAGGTTTTGAGAACGCTTTTTTACCGTTTGTCCGGTTTTTTGTGCGAAGACAGTTTCTTTTGTTTTGACCTGCTTTAAATTATATCCCCGGTTTTTGTCGAAGCCGAACAGGCGTGCAAATTTCGGTTGACGCGGTATTTTTCAACGCCCGCAACGCCCGCAACGCCCGCAACGCCCGCAACGCCCGCAACGCCCGCAACGCCCGCAACGCCCGCAACGCCCGCAACGCCCGCCGACGCCCGCCGACGCCCGCCGACGCGGATTTGACGACAGTGACGTCGTTGAGGTTTTAGAAAGTCTTTGTTCCGAAGAGAGTACGGATACTGGTGGGGTGCTTCAAAACTCCCTTTTTACGGGAATTTTGAACCCGAATGTCGAGCCTTCTCCGAGTTTCGATTTTACGTAAACTTTTCCGCCGTGGTATTTTTCGATTGTCAGTTTTACCAGATATAATCCGATACCGGTGCCTTTTACCGTGTGAACGGAATTTTCGACTCTGTAAAATCTGTCAAAAACTTTTTCAAGCGCGTTTTCGGGAATTCCGGGGCCTTCGTCCGTAACCGAAACATCGGCAAATTCGCCGTCTAAGGCGGTTTTTACCGTTATTTGTCCGTTTTCGGGAGAATATTTCAACGCGTTCGAGATAAGATTGTTCAAAACCCTTTCTATTTCCGTTTTGCAGCAGTTTACGCAAATTTCGTCGGCATCGGCTTTTTGCTCGAACGTTATGTTTTTGTCTTTTCCCAAAATTTTCAGCGACTCGACCGTGTTGTGTACCAACGATACAAGGTTTTCGTCGGTTTTTTCGCTTTTGTGCTCGGCGGATTCCAAACGTGACGTGTCCAAAATATCGTTTACCATCTTGTGAAGCCTGATGACTTCGTTATTCGACGTTTGTATGAATTCGTTTCTCGTTGCGTCGTCCAACTCAACCGTTGCAAGTGTGTCAAGATACGTTCTCAATACCGTTACGGGTGTTCTGAGTTCGTGCGATACGTTCGAAATAAAAGTGTTTTTCATACGATTTATTTCTTCCTGCTCTGTTATATCGGTCAAAACCGCGATGTATCCCGCATAATCGCCGTTTTGCAAAATCAGCGGAGTTACCGTGTAAGAAATAATTTTATCGTTTATTTCCGTTTTGTAAACAGGCGGTTTTTTAAGAATTTCCTCGAGCGGAAGGTCTTTAAATTGCTCAATTTGCGAAAAGCTTTCGTTTTGATTTTTATCTTTAAACTTTGTTAAGACAAAATTCCCGTCCGCGTCGGTTCCGAGAATTTTTTTTGCCGGAGGGTTGAGCAAAATTACGTTGTCGCTGTTGTCGCAAACGGCAATTCCGTTCGCAATGTTTGAAATAATCGATTCAAATCTGTTTTTTTCAAATGTGATCCGGTTGATGTTTTCGTCTTCGTAAAGTTTCAAATTTTGTGAAAAATTGTTGAAAAGTTCGGCGGTTTCGGGGTTTTTGAATGATTTTTCGTTGATTTTTATCCCGAAATTACCGGCAGATACGCATTTGAGTGCGTCATGAAAAATTTTCAGCTCTTTTTTCTTTTGAAAATCATTGACCAAAATTCCCGTAACGGCAATTATCCAAAGCAAAAGAAACGTCGGAAGCGTTTTTGCGGCGGAAGGTGTGATTCCGGGTTTTTGTGCCGAAATTTTCAATGTTCCTTCAAACGTTTTTGTTTTGACCGGGGCAAAAACCGTTAACGGGTTTGTGATTTCGGGATTAATTCTTTCGAATACGATTTTGCCGTTTTTGTCGGTTATCGTCGTCGAAGAAATGTCCTCCGCGGGTAAAAGAAAATTGCTGCCCGAAAAGGCGCGCATGCAGTCGGATTTTGTTTTCAGTTCCGACCTCAAAGCCGAAAGGTTTGTTTCGTAGAGCATTTTTACGCATGCCGCATCCGCCAAAAGCAGGATTATTGTTGCAAAAGCAATGCTTTTTGCCGGGATTTTCGAGAATTTTTTAATAATGTCGATTTTCATTGTTTGTTTTAAATTTTTTAT
Source organism: uncultured Candidatus Melainabacteria bacterium (assembly GCA_934718085.1). Lineage (GTDB taxonomy): Bacteria > Cyanobacteriota > Vampirovibrionia > Gastranaerophilales > Gastranaerophilaceae > CAKUZL01. The sequence goes on along the minus strand of CAKUZL010000004.1, from coordinate 138,341 downwards.
TTGAGTATTTATCTTATTATTTATCATGTCGAAAAATTTTCGCACGGCAAAGAAATTAATAAAAATTTACAAATTTTTACAAAAATTTACATCGAACGTATTATCTTTTGTAAAAAATTGTTACGTTTTGATAAAATCCCCAAAAAGTCCTTTTGTTATTCTTGACTGATATAATTCAGCGAATATCATGTTTTAATCAGGGGGTAAAGTGTCTGATTTACCCTTCAAAATTTCAAAAGTCAAATTTTTTAACGGAAGTATATTCCGAAATTCAATCACAGCAATAAAAAACAGAAAATATACAGTACAGTATGCCACATACAGCGAGGTGAATAAATGTCAACAAAAACATATTCCGAAAGAGTAACGCCGATGGGGATACCCGCCACTCGATTAGAATGGTTGCCTGACTTAATCGAAATTCAGAAAAAATCTTTTGAGTGGTTTTTAAAGGAAGGATTGAAAGAGGAATTTCTTTCGTATTCTCCCATTAAGAGCTATACCGGCCGTTTGGAATTACATTTTTTACCCAACTATACTTTCGACAATCCCAAGTATACGTTGGAAGAAGCAAGAATCCATGACGCAACTTACGCAAAGCAATTGCGAGTCATGGTTCGTTTAATCAACCGTGACAGCGGTGAAATCAAAGAACAGGAAGTTTATATCGGAGATATTCCGACGATGACCGACAAAGGTACCTTCATCGTAAACGGCGCGGAACGTGTTGTTGTATCGCAGATTGTACGTTCGCCGGGGGTTTACTTCAAAAGAGATGTTTCTCCCACCGGAAAACGTTTGTACAACGCGACTCTCATCCCCAACAGAGGGGCATGGTTGAAAATCGAAACGGATGCAAACGATGTTATTCACGTTAAAATAGACAAAAACAGAAAAATCCTTGTTACAACGTTGTTAAAGGCTTTGGGCATAACGGTTTCGGAAATGGAATCGCATTTTACTCACTTTGAATTTTTGAAAAAGACGTTGGAAAAAGATACCGCGGAAACCACGGAAGACGCTTTGATCGAGGTTTACAAAAAACTTCGCCCGGGTGATCCCGCATCGGCTGTCGGCGGAAGACAAATTCTCGAAGCAAGATTTTTCGACGATAAAAAATATGATTTGGGAAGAGTCGGACGTTATAAAATCAACAAAAAACTTAACCTTAACGTTCCCGAAACTCAAAGAACGTTGACTCCTCAAGATTTGACCGCGATTATCGAATACCTGGTCAACCTCACTTACGACGAAGGAAGCGTCGACGACATCGACCACTTGGGTAACAGAAGAATTCGTTCGGTCGGAGAATTGCTTCAAAACCAATTCAGAGTCGGGCTGTCGAGAATAGAAAGAATCGTCAAGGAAAGAATGACTCTTCAAAATTCGGAAACCTTGACCCCCGTAAACCTTTTGAATACGAAGCCTTTGATTGCTTCTTTGAAAGAATTTTTCGGGTCGTCTCAGTTGTCCCAGTTCATGGATCAAACCAATCCTTTGGCGGAATTGACTCACAAAAGACGTATTTCGGCTCTCGGACCCGGCGGTTTGGTAAGAGAAAGAGCGGGATTTGCGGTCAGAGACATTCACCCTTCGCACTACGGACGTATTTGCCCGATAGAAACTCCCGAAGGTCCTAACGCAGGTTTGATAGGTTCATTGGCTACACACGCAAAAGTAAACGACTACGGATTTATCGAAACTCCTTACTTTGTCGTAAAAGACGGAAAAGTTACGGACGAAGTTCATTACATGAGTGCGGACGAAGAAGAAAACGTACGTGTTGCTCCTTCGGACATTATGTTGAACAAAGACAGAACCATCAAGTCCGAACAGGTTCCTGTCAGATATAAATCGGAATTTACGATGGGAGATTCTTCAAAGGTCGACTATGTCGGTGTTTCGCCTATTCAGGTTATTTCGGTTGCAACATCGATTATTCCGTTTATCGAACACGATGACGCGAACCGTGCATTGATGGGCTCCAACATGCAACGTCAGGCGGTTCCTTTGCTCGTAACGGAAAGACCGGTTGTCGGAACGGGGCTTGAAAAACGTGTCGCAAAAGACTCCGGAATGGTTGTTGTGTCGGAAGTTGACGGAACGGTCGTTGCGGTTTCCGGTGAAGAAATTATTGTTCGCGACACCGCAGGCAAAGCTCACAGACATGTTCTTATGAAATACGTAAGAAGCAACCAGGATACCTGCATCAACCAACGTCCGATAGTCAGGGAACATCAAAAAGTCAAAGCCGGCGACGTTTTGGCGGACGGTGCTTCAACCAGCGGCGGAGAGTTGTCTCTCGGAAAGAACGTTCTTGTGGCGTATATGCCTTGGGAAGGTTATAACTTCGAGGATGCTATCCTTATCAGCGAAAGATTGGTTCAAGACGACGTATTCACATCGGTTCACGTTGAAAAACTCGAAATAGACGCAAGACAAACGAAGCTCGGACCCGAAGAAATAACAAGAGAAGTTCCGAACGTTTCGGAAGAATCTTTGAGACACCTCGACGAAAGAGGTATCGTAAGAATCGGGGCAAGAGTTTACGCAGATGATATTTTGGTAGGAAAAGTCACGCCGAAAGGTGAATCCGAACATCCTCCCGAAGAAAAACTTTTGAGAGCAATTTTTGCGGAAAAAGCTCGCGACGTCAAAGATAATTCTTTGAGAGTTCCTCACGGAGAAGGCGGAAGAGTCGTCGACGTCAAAGTTTTTGACAGAGAAAAAGGAGACGAACTTCCTCCCGGAGCAAATACTGTAATCAGAGTTTATATTGCTCAAAAACGTAAAGTCTCGATAGGTGACAAATTGTCCGGAAGACACGGAAACAAAGGTATCGTTTCGAAGATTTTGCCCAGAGAAGATATGCCTTTCTTGCCTGACGGCACGCCTGTCGACATTGTTCTTGACCCGTTGGGTGTACCTTCTCGGATGAACGTCGGACAAACTTACGAATGTTTGCTCGGTTTGGCGGCTTACTTAACCGGAGATTATTATGAAGCACCTTCGTTCGACGAAATGTACGGAGAAAACCAATCCGAAATTGCTACGAAAGCGGAATTGCTCAGAGGTATCAAGGAATCCGGTTGCGACTGGGTCGGTGAAGACGGAAAAATAATTCTGACAGACGGAAGAACCGGCGAAAAATTTGACCAACCCGTATCGGTAGGTTTGACGTACTTCCTGAAACTTGTCCACCTTGTAGACGATAAGATTCACGCAAGAAGCACAGGGCCGTACTCGTTGGTAACGCAACAACCGTTGGGCGGTAAGGCTCAATTCGGCGGACAAAGATTCGGTGAAATGGAAGTTTGGGCTTTGGAAGCATACGGCGCGGCTTACACGTTGCAGGAAATGCTTACGATAAAATCCGACGACGTGAACGGACGTTCGCGAGCTTACGAAGCGATCGTCAAGGGCGAAAACATACCTCGTCCGGGTATTCCCGAGTCGTTCAAGGTCTTGGTGAGAGAACTTCAAAGTATCGGTCTCGATATTACCGTTGCAAAGAAAGACGGACAAGAAGTCGATTTGATGACTGATACGGACGATATCAGAAAATCGGCACCGAAGAGAACTCTTTCCGACATTGATTCGGACTTGTTGAACATAAATTTCTTTGAAACATCGGGATCGTTCAAAGATTAGGAATAGGAGAAACAAAAAATAATGTCTACATGCATAGATTATTTTGATTATATAAGAATCAGCATAGCTTCTCCCGAACGCATATTAAAATGGTCGTACGGGGAAGTGACAAAACCTGAAACTATAAATTACCGTACTTTGAAGCCCGAACGCGACGGATTGTTTTGCGAAAGAATTTTCGGACCTACGAAGGACTGGGAGTGCTATTGCGGAAAGTATAAAAGAGTTCGTCACAAAGGAATAATTTGCGAACGTTGCGGCGTTGAGGTAACGGATTCGAAAGTCAGAAGACACAGAATGGGGCATATTAAACTTGCCGCACCTGTTTCTCACATCTGGTTTTTGAAGGGAATACCGAGCTACCTCGGATTGTTGCTCGATATGACGTTGAAAGATTTGGAACAGGTTATTTATTTCAACAGTTATGTCGTTATAGAACCTGCGGACAGCGGATTTAAAAAGTTCCAACTTTTGACCGAAGAAGAATACGAAGACTTTATGGTCGAACACGAAGAAAGCGAACTTCGTGTCGGAATCGGGGCGGAAGCGATAAAAGAGCTGCTTTCGGAAATCGTTTTGAACGAAGAAATAGTAAAAATTCGTGAAATGCTCGAATCTGCGGGCGGATCGGTTCAAAAGAAGGCGAAACTTATCAAAAGATTGCGTTTGATGGAATCTTTGCAGGCAAGCAATACCGAGCCCACGTGGCTTATAATGGACGTGTTGCCGGTAACTCCTCCGGATTTGAGACCTATGGTTCAGTTGGACGGCGGACGTTTTGCGACGTCGGATTTGAACGATTTGTACAGAAGAGTTATCAACAGAAACAATCGTTTGTTGAGATTGCTCGAGATGGGTGCCCCCGAAATTATCGTAAGAAACGAAAAACGTATGTTGCAGGAAGCCGTAGATGCGTTGATAGACAACGGCAGACGCGGCAGAACGGTTGTAGGTCCCAACAACAGACCTTTGAAATCCCTGAGCAACATTATCGAAGGTAAACAAGGTCGTTTCAGACAAAACCTTCTCGGTAAACGTGTTGACTATTCGGGGCGTTCCGTAATCGTCGTAGGTCCTCAACTTTCGCTTAACCAGTGCGGTTTGCCGAAGGAAATGGCAATCGAACTTTTTAAACCTTTTGTCGTTAATAAACTTATCGAAAGAGGTTTGGTACAAAACATCAAATCCGCAAAGAAGAAAATTGAACGTTCCGAAGCGGTTGTTTGGGACATATTGGAAGAAGTAATCGACGGACACCCGATTTTACTGAACCGTGCTCCTACCTTGCACAGACTCGGTATTCAGGCATTCGAACCTAAATTGGTCGAAGGTCGGGCTATTCAGTTGCACCCGCTCGTATGTACGGCATTCAACGCCGACTTCGACGGTGACCAAATGGCTGTTCACGTACCTTTGTCGATTGAGGCTCAAACCGAAGCGAGAATGTTGATGTTGGCAACAAACAACATATTGGCGCCCGCTACGGGTAAACCGATTATAACTCCTTCTCAGGACATGGTCTTCGGTATGTACTACCTGACCCTGATGAAGAACGACGAATCGAAAGATCTTCACTACTTCTACAGCTTTGATGACGCGGTGTCGGCTTATGATACCGGAATTATCGGATTGCACGAGAAAATTGTCGTCAGAGACGAAGACGGAAAGAGATTCGAAACGACCGTCGGAAGAATTATATTCAACGAAACCGTGAGAAAATCGGTTGTTTGCTCGTAATAACAGTGTAAGGTGAAAGAAAAAATGGAAACGTTAAAGAATAAAAATACAAAAAAGAAAGTTGAGTTTATCAATGAGCAGATGAACAAAAAGTCGCTCAATAACCTGCTTTCGCAAATATATCTCGAATGGGGCGGAGCAAAGACTGCAGAGCTTGCAAATAACCTTAAAAACTTGGGTTTCAGATACGCAACCAAAGCGGGAACGACTATATCCATCGCTGATTTGTCGGTTCCTCCCGTAAAAAAAGCTCTTTTAAAAGAAGCCGAAAACGAGATTGCAAAATCCACTCACAGATATTTGAAAGGTGAAATTACCGAAGTCGAAAGATATACGAAGGTCATCGATACCTGGTCGGAAACGACTGCAAAACTTACGGAAAACGTTGTTTCAAACTTCGACAAACTTAACCCGGTTTATATGATGACGTTTTCGGGAGCAAGAGGTAACCTTTCTCAGGTTTCGCAGCTTGTCGGAATGAGAGGTCTGATGGCGGACGCACAAGGTCAAATCATCGACTTGCCGATTAAATCGAACTTTAAGGAAGGTTTGAGCGTTACCGAATACATTATTTCGAGTTACGGTGCTCGTAAAGGGTTGGTTGACACCGCGTTGAAAACAGCCGATTCCGGGTATTTGACCAGACGTTTGGTTGACGTCGCTCAAGACGTTATCATTCGTGCGGAAGATTGCGGAACGGATAAAGCGATAAAAATGAAATCCGTATTTGACGGCGATAAGGTTGTTGTTCCTTTGAAGGACAGACTTTTAGGCAGAACCGTCGCGGAAGACATCAAAGACGAAGACGGTAATGTTGTTGTAGCAAAAAACAAGACAATTGACAGAGACGATCTTCGCAAGATTGAAGATATCGAAATCAATGAATTGCTTGTTCGTTCGCCTTTGACTTGCGGACTCGAGTACGGTGTTTGCCAAAAGTGTTACGGATGGGCGATGACAACCCAAAAACCCGTTGACGAAGGCGAAGCAATCGGTATCATTGCGGCTCAGTCAATCGGGGAACCCGGTACACAGCTTACCATGAGAACCTTCCACACCGGCGGTGTATTTAAAGGTTCGGGGGCTATGGTTCACGTAAAAGCCGACGCGGACGGCGAAATTTTGAACAAAATTCCCGTAAAAGATTTCAGAACCCGTCACGGAAACGATGTATTGGTTACGACTACCGAAGCCGATATCCAGTTGAAAACCGAAAAGAAAACATACAAATATCATGTTCCCGCGGGAGCTACGGTATTTGCGGCTCAAGGGCAGGTCGTCAAAAAAGGTGAAGAACTCGCCGTTTACGAACCTGTTTCTTCGGGTTCGGGAAGCCGTTTGACCGAAAAGGCTCAAAAGGATATTACGACCGATATTTCGGGTGAAATTCAATTCCAGGATTTTGTTGCGGACGAAAAGAAAGACAGACAGGGCAACGTGTCCAGAACGTCAAACAAAAGCGGAATTATTTGGGTTTTGGGCGGTGACGTTTACAACCTTCCCGGCGGTTCGAAAATTCTCGTCGAAGATAAACAGAAAATCAAAACCGGAGAAAAATTGGCAGAAATCAATATTTCTTCCGAACACGGAGGTGAAGTCCGAGTCGGAGAATCTTTGGTTGTCGAAGATGCTGTATTTGAAGGCAAAAAAATCAGAAAGATTGTTTCGGGTAAAGAGCTTACCATCGTAATCGCTTCGATTTCTCCTTCGAACGCAACTTTCGAAGCCACCAAGAAAGAACAGATTTGGACGGTTGAAGAAACCGGCGAAAAATATATCGTGAAGTCTCCCGTAGATACGACGGTCGAAAACGGAATGATTATTGCCGAACTTATAGACGACGAATATTCCGTAATGTCGGGCGGTGAAATCAGATACAACGGTGTTGAAGTCGATGACAATCAAATCATCACAAAACCCGGTAACGTGATATTCATTCCCGAAGAAATTCACCAACTCAGCAACAAAGATTCGTCGTTGAAGATGGTTGAATCCGGTACTTATGTCGAAGCCGGAACTGAAGTCGTAAAAGATTTGTACACCAACATCGACGGTATCGTGGAAATCAAAGAATTCAACGATTGTATTCACGAAGTCGTTATCAGACCCGGGGAAATGTTCACTTTGTCTTCGATAAACGATTTGAAAGTCGAAGAAGGCGAAATTCTTCAACCCGGAACGGTTATTGCTCCGAAAGTCAAAGCAAAAGAACTTTCGGTTGTCATGATTATGGATTCGGATTCCGATCCTGCGGATCTCGATGATGTACAGGAAGATTTCGATGTTTCGACAATCGACGAAGAAACCATTGCCAACAGACCCGTTCAAATATTGGTAAGACCTATTCAGCAGTTTGAAGTTGCTCCTAAGGAAGTTTCGATTAAGTTCGAATCGGCGGACGACGCTATCAGTATTGTTCCCGTAACTCAGTTGCAGTTCAAAGACGGCGCAAGAGTCAGAAACTTTGACGGTGCGATTTTGACAAGAACGAGTCTCGTTCTCCAAATGCAAGGTTATTTGAGCCATTTGAAAGGTATGGTCGAGCTTGACGACAACAACATTAAAATCGTTGTTCTCGAAAACCTTATTATCAGAAGAGAAACGGAAGGTCAATCGAAAACATTGTCGTCGTTACAAACGGAATTGCTTGTCGAAGATGGTCAAATTATCGACGCTAAAACTCCCGTTGCAAAGACAAAAGTTCTTGCGGTAAACGACGGTGTCGTAAGTTTGAATTCCGAAAACCCCGATGTAAGAAGACTTATCCTTGTTTCGGAAAGCTTCGAAAAGACTTATAACTTAAAGTCCGAGCCGACCGTAAAAGAAGGAAACTTTGTCAAAACGGAATCCGTGATATCGAAATCGGGCGAAGAGGCTGATGTTTCGGGTCTTGTTACCAAGTCCGACAAAAACTCCGTAACGATAAGAATGGGTAGACCCTACCTTATCAGCCCCGGTACCATGCTTCAGGTCGCAAACGGAGCGTTGGTTCTCAGAGGTGATATTATCGCGACATTGGTCTTCGAAAGACAAAAAACCGGTGACATCGTTCAAGGTTTGCCTCGTGTAGAAGAACTTTTGGAAGCAAGAAAACCGAAAGATTGCGCGATTGTTTCGGAAATCGAAGGTACGGCGGAAGTCGTTACCGAAGACGATGTTCCTTCGTTGTACATCGTAAACGATACCGGAAGACACGAAATAAAGTGTGCCATCGACGCTCACATCGTGGTTGAAAACGGTGCTCATATCGTTCCCGGTATGCCGTTGACCGACGGTCCTTTGAACCCTCATGACGTAATTCGTCTTTGCGGAGTCGAAGCTGTTCAACAATATCTGGTTGACGAAGTTCAAAGAGTTTATCGTTCGCAAGGTGTTGACATTGCGGATAAACACGTTGAAGTCATCGTTCGTCAGATGACCAAGAAAGTTAAGGTTCTCGAACCCAACGACACGAAATTGTTGCCGGGCGAGTTCCTCGAGTTGAAGACTCTCGAAGCCGAAAACAAGGCGGTCGAGGAAGCAGGTGGCGTTCCCGCAACATTCGAATTTGTCCTTCTCGGTATCACCAAGGCAAGTTTGAATACGGAAAGCTTCATTTCGGCGGCATCGTTCCAGGAAACGACGAGAATTCTTACCGAAGTTGCAGTCGAAGGCAAGAAGGACTTGCTCAGAGGATTGAAAGAAAATGTCATTATCGGACGTTTAATCCCCGCGGGTACCGGATTTTACCATTTGACGCACGCGTCGGAAGAAAAAGATATGGAAGCTCAAAAGCGTGCAGCGGCTAAGAACACGGCTCGCAAACCTTCCGCGATATTGGAAGAGATTGAGGGTATGTTCGGCGCACCTGACTTCCTGTCGGATTAATTTTCCTTTAAAGCGGGTATAATTCATTTATACCCGCTTTTTTTGAAAGGAAAATATTATGAAACGTTTTTTATTGATTTTTTCTATTGTGTGTTTGAGCTCCGTGAGCGTTGTTTTTGCGGAATATACTGCAGATGAGGTTTTAACGTTTTTTGATAACTATGTAAAGTCCGCGAACAGTTTTGACAAGGATTTGTTTGCAAAATATTATTCGGGATCACCCGCGATATACAGGGTTGTCGAGAAAAAGGACGGAAGTGTCGAGAGCGTAAAAATTCCTTTTGACATTTATAAAAAAGAGGCTGCAAAAAACAGAAAATTCGGTAAACTGGCTCGTTATAAAAATTCGTATTCCGATTTAAAAGTTTCGCGAAGCGGTGAGGATTTTAAACTCGATGCGACAAGAAATCCGTCCCCCGGCGGGTCGTTTTCGGCATATTTTATAATCGGTCCCGACTCGGACGGTAATTTGAAAATCAAAACCGAATCGATGAACACTCCTCGAGACGAGTTTTTGAAACATAAAAATTAAATTTTTTTACAAATCGTCCGATAATAAGGGTGTATGAACGATAAAAGATATTACGAAAAATTTGCGTTGTATTCTTTGGAAAGCCTTTTCAAAGAAGAATTCGCACACTTTGTTTGCGCGGAAAGTCCCGACTTGCAGGATGATTTCGATAATATCGGCATCGAGGTGACTCGCGGAATTTCCGATTACGAAGGTCGTTTTAAGCGTTTGTGCAATGAATGTACCGAAAGAAATCTTTCGTTGAAAGCAAGGTTTAAACAGGCAAACAGGATGTTTCGGAAAAATTTTTTGGGTGTTTTTCACGAAAGTAACGGTTGGGTTATTACCGATCCTTCTTACGGCAAGCGCAAAGAGAAGTTTCACGTCGAAACGATTTTGGAAAAAATCGAAATAAAGAGCGACAAGCTGGAGAGGATTTACAAAAAGTTCAACGTAAACGGATTGTATATTTTTGCGGAATTTCCTCTGAATTTGCTTGACATCGTTCTTATTGCTTCAAAAATTTCGAAGCGTCCGTTGTCTTTCGATTATTATTTTATTAATGTTCCGGGGAAGCTTTATTTTATCAATGCAAACGACGGATGTACCGTCAGAAAAATTGATTTTTCTCCCGGGGCGTGGCAAAAATTTGTCGAAAAGGCAAAGCAAATTTAAATGATATTGTTGTTGTCGTCAAGTTTGACGATTGTCGGAATAATCGTTTCGTCGGGCGTTATAAGTGCGTATGCGACGATAATGATTTTGTCTCCGACTTGAGCTTTTCGTGCCGCGGCTCCGTTCAGGCAAAAATCTTTTTTCCCGGGCTCTCCCGCGATAAGGTATGTTTGAAGGCGCTCGCCGTTGTTAATGTTTAAAATGTCAACTTTTTGACCTTCGCGCATGCCCGCCTTTTGCAGAATTTCCGCATCAACGGTTATCGAGCCGACATAGTTGAGGTTTGCGTCGGTTACCGTGGCTCTGTGTATTTTTGAGTGTAAACATTCGATAAGCATTTATTTTACTTCCAACATTCTTGTGATAGTCAAACGCGCGGCTTTTGCGCATTCTTCGTCTATTTCGGTCACATTTTGTTCCGTTTGCAAAGTGTCTAAAATATCGTCGAGAGTTGTCATTCGCATATTCGGGCAAATTGCGTATTTCGGCGTGACAAAGTTCTTTTCGGGGTAAAGTTTTTTCAATCTTTCACCGATGGTCTTTTCCGTTACTATCATAAAGTTTTGACCGTCCGAATTTTGAACGAACTTCATTATTCCCGTCGTCGAGCCCGTAAAATCGGACAGCTTTAAGATGTTTGAAGGGCATTCGGGGTGAGCGGCAATGATGCCGTCGGGGTAGTTTTGGCGAAATTCTTTCAATTCGTTTTCGTCGGTGAAGTGGTGGACGTGGCAATATCCGTCAAAAGTTATCACTTCGGTGTCTCTTAGTTGCGAAGCCACGTAGTTTCCGAGATTTTGGTCGGGAACGAACAATACCTTTTTTTCGCCCAACGATTTGACTATGTTGACGGCGTTTGCGCTTGTACAGCAAATGTCGCACAGTGCTTTGACTTCCGCGCTCGAGTTTACGTAACAGACTGTTTTGAGCCCGGGATGTTTCGATTGAAATTCTTTCAGTGAGTCCGCTTCTATCATATCGGCCATTTTGCATCCCGCTTTGCCGTTTGCGAGCAAAACTTTTTTTTCGGGCGAAAGTAACTTTGCCGTTTCCGCCATAAATTTTACTCCGGCGAAAACAATAATGTCCGCATTTGTTTCTGCCGCATTTCTGCTGAGTTGAAGCGAGTCTCCGATAAAATCCGCGACCTCGTCGATTTGCGTTCCCTGGTAGCAATGCGCCAAAATCACAGCATTTTTTTGTTTTTTCAGTTTATTTATTTCTTCGATAATCTTTTTCATAATATTTGCCGTATTATTTGTCGAAATAATTTTACATCAAACAAAAATTTTCGGGAATTTTTATTTCGTTTTTAAAAGAATTGTAACGATTTAATACGGAACTTTTTTGTAAACCGTTGTGTAGCAGTGTTCGTTGAAGTAGAGTTTCAGGACGTAAAACGTTCCGTCGTCGGAGATTTCGATAAAAGATGCCGGCGGCGGTTGTTTCCCGGAATCTTTAAAAACTTTGCCCCAAAATCCGACCCATTTTTTCCCGGCTTTTTGAGTTTTTGTTTGTTTGGGTTCGGGAATGTATCGTTTGTAGTCGGCAGACGGCGTAAAATCGCGTTTTACAACGGGAATTATGTATTGAACTTTCCCGTTCGATTTGAAGAATACATAATATTCTCCTCCTATGTTGCGCGGCGTAAGTTGATAGTATCCGGGGTCGATTGTATATTTTTTGTAGTAAAGTCTTGCGCTCGTCCGAAACAACGGATACGGCGAATACGCGTACTTTGCATTGTCTTCGTCCTGATACGGGTCAAGTCCGTTCATGAGCTTGCCGGAGTACGGCTTTGAGTTGTTGTACAAAGTCTCCGTGTCTTCGGCGGCGAAAACGCAGGTAGCGCAAAATATCAATAAAAATATAGTTATAAAAATTTTTCTCATATTTTATTTATAATGAATTTTTTTTGAAATATCAATATTGTAAATATTTTTTGTTAAATGTAACATATAAATACAACGATGAGGTGCAAATGATAAAAACGGCAAATCAAAACGTAAAACCGATAACTTATCGCAAAAATTCGCACGGAAACGCTCAGATCGGCGGGTGTGACGTTGTCGAGCTTGTTCGTGAGTTTAAAACTCCTTTGCTGATTTACGACGAAGCCACTATTCGCTCTGTTACGGGCGACTTCAAACGTGCATTTTCCGGTACCGAAATTCACCCGATGTACGCCGCGAAAGCTTTTATGACAAAAGCAATCTGCAAAATCATGCAATCGGAAGGCTTCGGGCTCGACTGCGTTTCGGGAGGTGAGCTCTATACCGCGAAATCGGCGGGCTTTGATATGTCAAATATCGTTTTCAACGGAAGCAATAAGTCGCGCGAAGAACTCGATTTCGCTCTCGATAACGGCGTCGGAACGGTTTCCGTCGACAATTTTTACGAAGCTTCTTTGCTCAACGAAATTGCGTTCGAAAAAGGAATTAACCAAAAAATATTTTTAAGACTGACTCCCGGAATAGAGTGCCATACTCACGAATACATAAAAACAGGGCATCTCGACTCAAAATTCGGGTTCGATTTGACTCAGGTCGACGAAATTTTGTCTCTGATTAAAAACGAATACTCTAATCTCGATTTAAAAGGTTTGCACGTTCACCTGGGGTCTCAGATTTTTGAAACTCGCGTTTGGCATGACGCAATAGAAGTTTTGTTCCGCGAAGCCGCTCGAATTCGGGAAAATTTCGGGTTTAATCTCTCGGAATTCAACGTCGGAGGCGGTCCCGGGATAAAATATGTCGAAGAAGACGAACCCGTTTCGATTTATAAAATTGCGGATGTGATAAAGTCCGCCGTTGCGGAGTTTGCACCGATTTACGGCATTAAAAATCCCGTTTTGTACACCGAACCCGGCAGATGCATTGTAGGAACGGCGGGTGTTGCCGTTTATACCGTCGGAAGCTCGAAGGTTTCGGGTGTCGGCAAAAAGTACGTTGCTATTGACGGAGGAATGGCGGATAACATTCGTCCCGCTTTGTACGGTGCTCAATATTGTGTCGAAACTGTCAATGCGAAACCCGACGCAAAGCTCGAAAAAGTCGATATTGCCGGAAGATTTTGCGAATCGGGCGATATTGCCGCTAAAGACGTCCTTCTTCCCGAGCCCGAACCCGGCGATTTGATTGCGTTTTTTGCCGCAGGTGCTTACGGATATTCTATGGCAAGCAACTACAACAGAGTCCCTAAACCCGCTGTGGTTCTGGTTAAGGACGGAAATGTCGAAGTTATCGTTCGAAGAGAGTCTTTCGAAGACCTGGTAAAATTTGACGAAATCCCGACAACTTTGTAAAATAAAAATGGTGACCGATGACGGATTATATTAATCATATCTTGAATATTTTCGTAAATTTCTTAAGTCAAATATCTCTCGATTTTGTCGACCTTGTTGAGATTGCCGTTTTGTTTTCGTTCCTGTTTTTGTTTTACAAAAAATACATTGCGGGAACTCATTCCGAGAAGTTTGTAAAAGGTTTGCTTATTCTCGTGGTAATGTGGGCTCTGAGTGAAGTTTTAATCTTGATAAACCTCAATATTTTGGGGTATTTTCTGAAAACCGTCGTCTCGATTATCGTTTTGAGTCTTGTTGTCGTTTTTCAGCCCGAACTTCGGAAACTTATAGGGTATTTGGGGCAATCGGGGTTCTTTAACAAAGAAATTTTTGCGCCGAAACCCGAAAATTCGACCGAATATTCGTTAAATCAGGTAATAGAGGCGGTAAAATATTGCAGCAAGGTTCATCGAGGAATGCTTCTCGTTTTCGGAAGACAAAAGGACGATTTGCTTGTCTCCGAAGTCGGGACGCCTTTAAACGCCGACATCTCAGCACCTTTGTTATTGACGATTTTTCACCCGAACACTCCTTTGCACGACGGAGCAACTTTAATCGCGGAAAACCGTATAATTGCAGCCGGAGTGCTTTTGCCGTTGACGGAAGATCCTAAACTGAGCTGGAAATACGGTACCCGTCACCGTGCGGCAATCGGCATGAGCGAAGCTTCGAGTTGCGTTTGCCTGGTTGTTTCGGAAGAAACCGGTGACATTTCGCTTGCGTTCGACGGTACGTTGAAAAAATACGAAGACATAGCACTTTTAAGAAAAGATTTGGCATCGATATGCGGTGTCGGAAAGGACGAAAAATCGAAGGTTTTCGACTTCGGATTTTCGTTCAAAAACACACAAAATAAGGACAGCAAAAAATGAAGACCATAAAACAAATTCAAGACGAAAAATTACATGCCGTAATCAGAATCAAGGACCCCGGAAAAGTTGTCGAAGTGACCTCCGCGCTTGCCGATGCGGGATTGAAAACGGTCGAAATCGTTATTCAAAGCCCCGAAATAATCGACGCGGTTCATTATCTCAATTCGACCGAAGATTTGACGATTATGGCGGGCGGAATTATCACGCAACGTCAGGCTCAAACTGCAATTAATGCGGGGGCAAAGGTTATAGTTTCTCCCGTTTTTCAAATGAATTTGGTCAGAATGTGTCAGTCCAACAGAGTTCCTCTCGTTATGACCGCAACTACGCCGAACGAGGCTTATGCGGCGTGGAAAGCCAGAACTCCGCTTATAAAAATTTATCCTGCAAAACCGATGGGCGGTTCTCTTTTTATAGAAGACCTTCTTCGTCCGATGCCGTTTTTGAACATCGTTGCGACGGGAAATATCGAAATTGACGACTTTACGGACTATTTAAGAGCGGGCGCAAAAGCGGTCGGAATCGGTCGTGCGTTCTACAAAGACGCAACTCCCGAAGAAATCAAAAACCGTGCGAGACGCGCTCTTGCTTTGCTTGAAGAGTACAAAAAAGAAACAGCTGTTACCCGTTAAAAAATTTGTAAACTTTTCGTGCCTGAGCACCGGGCAAAATTAGCGACAAGTCTTCGAGCGGTTGTTTTTCCAACTTTGAAAGGTCCGCAAAGTTCTTTATAAGAATTTTGCGGCTTTTTTCGGATAAGCCTTTTATTTCGTCGAGGCGTGACTCGAGAGTGCTCTTTTGGCGCAGTTTGCGGTGATACGTTATCGCAAATCTGTGGGCTTCATCTCGAATTTGTTGGAAAAAGAAAAGTTCTTCGGTATTTTTCGGAAAAATCACCGGCTCTTTTTGATGAGGGATGAAAATTTCTTCTTCACGTTTTGCGAGCGAAACTATGTCCAAATCAAGATTTTGCTCTTTCAAAACTTCGCAGGCACTCGAAAGTTGACCTTTTCCTCCGTCGATGATAATTAAATCAGGGAACGGGTCTTTTGTCTTGGAAAACCTTCTTGTCAGGACTTCTTTCATCGATAAAAAGTCGTCGGGTTTGCCTTCGGTTTGTCTGATTTTGAATTTTCTGTAAGAAGATTTTTCGGGCTTTCCGTCTCTGAAAACAACCATCGACGCCACGGTGTTTGATCCCTGAATGTGTGAAATATCGTAGCATTCGGCGCGATGCGGGAAGTTTTTCAGCCCGAGTTTTTCTTTTATGTAAATTCCTACTTCGTTGAAATTTGCGTTTATTTCTTTTAAATGCATAATTTTGTTGCGTTCGAGCATGTCTTTCGCGTTTTTTACCGCAATTTCGTAAATATTTTTTGTTTTTTCGGTAATTTTTGTAGTGAATTTAATTTTCTTTTTTCGAGTGCCCGTAAGCCACCTGATATAAGGTTCTTTTTCCTCATCCGTGAATTCGTGGTTCAGCAAAATTTCTTCCGGGATATCGTTTGTCATTGTGTAATATTCCGCCAAAAACGCCTTGATAATTTCTTTGTCGTTGTCGAGTTCGCTTATTACGGGCTCAAAATTCATTCTGTTGGTCAAATATCCGCCGCGAACCTGTAACAACGTAATGGCGCACAGAGCTTCGGTTTTGGCGAGTGCTATGACGTCACGGTTTATCAAAGTGTTTTCGCAAACCGCAACGGCGGATTCGGTCGTTTTTTTGACGTCAATATATGCATCGCGGTACTTTGCGGCTTTTTCGAACTCGCAGTTTTCGGAATATTTCAGCATTTGTTTTTTCAATTCTTCCGTCAAAAGCCCGTATTTGCCCGAGAGAAAAAGCTTTACTCCGTCGATAAGTTTTTGATATTCTTCGGGAGAAATCAATTTTTGGCACGGCGCACTACATTTTCCGAGCTGGTAATAAATGCACGGCCGGTCTTTAAATCTCGGGTTTTTACACTGTTTTAACGGAAACAGTCTTTTGATAAGTTCAAGCGTCGAATGCATTGCTCCGGCGTTGGTGTAAGGTCCGAAATACGTTCCTTTCATCGGATTTTTGTTTGCTTTTCGAACAATCAAAATCGACGGATATTCGCCTTCAGTAATCAAAAAGTAAGGGTATTTTTTGTCGTCTTTCAAAAGAACGTTGTATTTCGGCTTGTATTTTTTGATAAGGTGCGATTCCAAAATTAAAGCTTCCGCCTCGGTCGAGGTTATAATGAATTCGATTTTGACGATTTGCGGAACCATAACGTTCAGTTTTACGCTGTCGTGGTTTTTGTGAAAATACGAGCTCACCCGTTTTTTCAGGTTTTTCGCCTTCCCGACGTAAATAATTTCGCCGTTTTTGTCGTAAAATCTGTACGACCCCGGCGCCGAAGGAATTAATTTTAATTGTTGTTCGATACTGTCCATATATTTATTATACATTATTTTTGAAAAATATTGATTATTTTGTACCTCTTGAGTTATAATGTTTCCCTGAGGAACTTATGGACAGCGATAAAATACTTGCTTTTGACGACATAGACAATTTTGAAGACGAAATCGATGATAACGAGGACGATTTGGAACCTTCCGAAGAGGAGGACACGCATACTTTTTCGATAAGAAAAAACGATATCGAGTCTTTGTTTAAGAATTTGACCGAAAATCCCGTCGGCATGGAGAACAAAGATTTTCTTTTGACTTTGAGTACGTTGTATCAGATTTTCGAAGACGAATTTGAAGGCACCTTTGAGGCTCCGATAAACGTCCTCAGAAATACGAATTTTTACCTTTATTTTGAGGGCGATAAGCCTTTCGCGTTTGTTTATCCCGGAAATAATTTTAATTTCTGGCTCAAGTCCAAAGGTTCTTTATACAGATTCGCTCAAAAGGAAAAAGAAATTAAAGTAAACGGGCAAACCGTTACGGAGACGGGCTATTGTATTCCTCAGACGATATTGTGGGAATATTTTTCGTCGTTCTCGGATGTCGAAACAAAAAATGACGCGACGTTTTCGTTCAATGCTCTTAATACGATTACTCAGTTTATCTTAAAAGCCGTCCAAAAATTGTATTTCATCCCGAAAATCGAGCTTTCGGATAACCTGTTTTCTTTGAAATACGAGTTGTTTTCGTTCAGCGACGAGCTTGTCGAGCCGCTTGCAAAACTTCATTCCATAGATTTCGACTCGTTTTCGGGAATTCCGAATACACTCGAATTTTTGCTCGATTCTTACCTGAATTACATAATGTTTAATTTCCTTCATCTGAAATTGTCGAAATTCAAGGATTTGAAGGCTGCACCGTATTTCACGAAATATTTTAAACAAAAACGCTTTTTCCGTTCCAAAGATGTCGGAAAATCAATCGCAGATTGGCTTGACGAAATTTATATCGGTAAATACAAAATACGCCCCGTTATTGTAGTAAAGGCGGAAATGCCCGATAAATTTACGCTTTCGGTGTTTATAAAAAACTACGCGAAGCCTGCGGATGAAATGCTTCCCGTCGAAAAATTGTTCACGGAACAGGAAAAAGTTTTTGATTTGCCGTACGATTATGTCGCCATGATTTGCGAAAAACAGCTGAATTACGCGCTTAAGGCTTATCCCGCTCTCGAAGAGTTGTTCGAGGAAGATAAAAACTTTAAACTTGACCTGAACGTGAACGATGTTTATCACCTGATGGCGCAAACGGCTTATTACCTGAATAAAGCCGGTATTGACGTTATTTTGCCTCAGGATTTCGGAAATATCGTCGTTCCTCGGGCTTCGATAAACGTAAGGGTCAAAGCTGACAGGGAAAAAGACCTCGAAGAGCTTTTTTCGTCAAAAGACGCGCTCGGTGACGCTCACGAAATATTCAATTTCGACTACAAAATTTCCGTCGGCGACGAAAAACTTACGCCTGAAGAATTTGCGTATCTTGTTCAGGGCAAGACCGGGCTTGTCGCGTACAAAAACATGTATATTCTGGCAGACGAAGCGGAAGTCAAAAAGCTGCTGAATGCAACGAAATCGGACTTGTTGAACGGTTTGACCAAACCCGAACTTTTGCATGCCGCTTTGTCCGGTACCCTCAAAGATTGTGAATTCGACTACGACGAGGCGTTCGCAAATGTTTTGAAGGACCTCACGAAACCCAACGACGTAGAGGTTCCGAAAAGCTTGCACGGAACGTTGCGTCCGTATCAGGAAAACGGCTTGAGATGGCTTTATACAAACATTACAAAAGGCTTCGGGGCTTGTATCGCCGACGATATGGGGCTCGGTAAAACAATTCAGGTCATCAGCCTTATTCTTAAACTCAAAGAGGAAAATCGCCTGAAATCGCCCGTTGCGGTCGTTTGCCCGACAACGTTGCTCGGGAACTGGGTCAAAGAACTTCAAACGTTCGCTCCGTCGTTGAAGGCTTCCGTTTATCACGGTGCCGACAGAAAGCTGGATTTAAAGGCGGATGTTATTATCACGACGTTTTCGGTTTTGAGAATAGACATCGAAGAATTTAAAAAGTCGTTCAGCCCGTCGCTGTTGGTAGTCGACGAAGCTCAAAACATCAAAAACCCCGATACTTCGCAAACTCTTGCAGTCAAGGCACTTAAAGCCGATATGAAAATTGCCGTAACAGGAACGCCCGTCGAAAACAGGCTTGCCGAACTTTGGAGTATTTTTGATTTTATAAATAAAGGGTATTTGGGTTCGGCGTCGGAATTCCAAAAACGTTACGCGGTTCCGATAGAAAAATTCAAACAAACTTCGCGTGCCGAAAAGCTGAAATTGTCGATTTCACCGTTTGTCTTGAGACGTTTAAAAACCGACAAATCAGTTATTTCCGACCTCCCCGAAAAAATCGTTATCGATGAATACTGCTACTTGACAAAATCTCAGGCGGCTTTGTACGAAAAGACTTTGAAGTCTTGCATGGAGCAGATTTCGGGTACTCAAGGCATCAACCGCCGCGGTATGATTTTCAAACTTATTACCGCGCTGAAACAAATTTGCAACCACCCGTATCAGTACGTAAAATCGGGCGAAATGACACGCGATGCGTCGGGTAAATGCGACAAATTTATTTCGATTTTGAACGACATCGTCGCAAACGGCGAAAAAACGGTTGTTTTCACTCAGTACAAGGAAATGGGCAAAATTCTCGTTCCCGTCATCGCAAAAGAACTGAATACCGATCCTTTGTTCTTCCACGGCTCTTTGAACGTCAAGCAGCGCGACGAAATCCTGAGAGATTTTTCGGAAAATCCCGAAAGAAAGGTTATGATTTTGTCTTTGAAAGCGGGCGGAACCGGCTTGAACCTGACCAACGCGACAAACGTTATCCACTATGACCTCTGGTGGAACCCCGCGGTAGAAGACCAAGCGACC
Organism: uncultured Candidatus Melainabacteria bacterium; assembly: GCA_934718085.1. GTDB lineage: Bacteria > Cyanobacteriota > Vampirovibrionia > Gastranaerophilales > Gastranaerophilaceae > CAKUZL01. The sequence continues at coordinate 118,316 of CAKUZL010000004.1, read as the reverse complement.
GACCGAATTTATCGTATCGGACAAAAACACAACGTAATGGTTCACAGGATGATTACTCTCGGTACTTTTGAAGAAAAAATCGACGAAATGATTAAGAAAAAGAAAGAACTCGTCGATATGGCGGTTTACCAAGGCGAAAAAACGATTACCGACCTTACGGACGAAGAAATTTACGATATTTTCACTTTATCCGCGTAGTTTTTTCGTTGCTCGGGTTTGGTCGAGCATTGTTGCTCGTGTGGCGCGAACGGGGGTTCGAACGGGGGCGCGAGGGCGAGTGTTGAAACAGGAAAAAGAGTCGTTTTTTAAACTTCGTCGTAATTCGGCGACGTCAAAAAGCCCTGCTTGAACGATGTTTCCGTTGTAAATCCCGGTTTAACTATGTTTTTGCCGAACTTGTTCTCAAGCTTGTCGAGAGCCTTTCCGAGTTTTTCCCGTTTTAATTGCTTTTCCTTTGTTCCGAATATATCCGGTTGAATTTGATTCCCGTATGTAAATTTTTCCAGCGAAATTCCGATTGATCGATAAAGAATTTCTGGATTATACAGCCTTTCGAGCAATTCAAACGCCCTCTTTGAAACGTCAAATTCAAAATTTGTGGGGATTTTAAGCTTTTCTTTTAAATAATAAGTCTGAAAATCTTTTGTCTTCAAAATCAGCCCGATAACCTCGCATTCCGCGTTAATACGTCTTAATCGCGTACATGAGTTGTGAATGTGGATTTGCAGCTCGTTTTTCAGTTTCGTCAAGTCCGACGTAAATTCTTCAAACGACTTCGTGTCGCTGATTGACTTGGGAAGCGGCTTTTCGTTTTTTACCGGCGAAAGCATTTGTCCCGAGAGTTCATATTTTACGAAGAGACCGTTTTTGCCGAGAATTTTATTGATTTTTTCGTCGTCGAGCGCCAAAAACTCTGCCGCCGTTTTTATGCAGTATGTTTTAAGTTTTTTCGATATATTTCTTCCGATGCCCCAAACTTCGTCGATATCGGTTGTTTTGAGATATTTTTGAATTTTTGATCTTCCGCAAAGTATAATATGACTTTCGGTATTTTTTGCCCTGTCGGAAGCCAGTTTTGCGAGCGTTTTGGTGATGCTGATACCGATACTTACAGAAATCCCCGTTTTTTCAAGGATTTCCGCCCGTATTTTTTGCGCGATTTTGTAATAGTTCATTTCGTACGCGGTTCGAAGCCCGGTTAAGTCGATAAAAGCTTCGTCAATCGAATAAATCTGAACGGTCGGCGAAAATTCTTTCAGCAGAGTCATCACCTGTTTCGAAATTTTGGTGTACAATCGGTGATCGGCATTTACGTATCTGCATCCCGGAAACTGCTTTTTTGCCATAAACAGAGGCATTCCCATTGTAATTCCGAGAGCTTTTGCTTCTTTTGAACGGGCAATTACACATCCTCGGTTTCCCGAAACTATGCATACGGGAACGTTTCTCAGCGTTTCGTCACGAGTTTGCTCGCACGATACGAAAAAATTGTCGCAATCTATTAATGCCGTATACTTTTGTTTAGCCATTCCTGCGACATTATATCCCGGTTTTGTTCAAAAGAAAACTATTTTATCTGAAAAGGACATTTCGGACAAACCGCTTTGTAATCGGTAACCGGGTTGTCTTCGATGTCAAATCTGTTTATTATTTTCACCGTTAATTTTGTTCCGCAAACAGGGCATTTTAAGTTTGCGGTCTCACCTTTTTCTATATGGCGTTTTATTTCCGCAACGCTTAATGTGTCGGCTTCGCAGTGTTCTCGGTAAGTTTTTTCGTATCTTTTTATTGCGGATGCCGAAATTTTTAACGCGTTTGCGATTTTTTGACGTTCCGTAGTCGACAAAAACAGCGTTTTGCCGGATTCGATGTCCGCGATTTGTTGTTCGGTCAAAGCGGTCTTTTTTACAAGACCGCTTTGTGATAATCCGTGTTTTTCTCGTGTTTCGCTGATAAACTGTGCCAACGAAATTTGATGTTTGTCCATTATGCCGCTACCGGTGCCTTTTTGTTTTTAATATTGTTGTAAATGACCAAAAGTACGCTTGCGAAAAATACGCTTGAGTACGTTCCGACCGCGATACCGAGTATCATTGCAAGAACGAAGTCTTTCGTCGTAACTCCTCCGAAGAAATACAACGCGCCCAACGTAATCAATGTGGTGAACGAAGTATTTATACTTCTTGCGAGGGTTTGGTTGACCGAATCGTTCACGATTTGACCGAAAGTCATATCTTTTGATGCGAATTTCAAATGTTCTCTGACTCTGTCGAAAACGACGATCGTGTCGTGGACGGAAAACCCGAGAACGGTTAAAACCGCGGAAATGAACAGTGCATCGACGTGGACTCCGAAGAATATTCCGAGTGCCGCAAAAACGCCGAGTACAAACAATACGTCGTGGACGAGAGTTATAATCGCGATAACCGCGTATTCAAAGTGAAATCTGAGGGTCAGGTATGCGCAAATTCCGACGATAGCGAGCAATATTGCTATGCAGGAATTTTTCAGCAATTCTTTACCGAGCGTCGGTCCGACGGAACTTACCTGAACCATCGTGGAGCCGGGGTATTCCGCGGTAACAACATCGGTAACGGTTTTTGTAACGGTGCTGTCTTTGTCGCCCGCAAAAGCCGTTTTAACCGAAATCAGGTCGCCTTTGGATGCGTGTTCTTCGCCCGAAATCTTTGATGATGTTTTCAATACCTGGATTACCGGGTTTTCAATACCTTTGTCCGTCAATTTTTGTCTGATTGTCGCGACATCGTTGCTTCCGAGTTGTTTGTCGGTTGCGTATTGCATAATTGTTCCGCCCGTGAAATCAATTCCGACTCTCATCGGAGTTCCGAATTCCACCGTCGAATAAACGAGTGCTGCTATCGCGGGTATCAAAAGGCAAACCGAAATTGCCATGAAGACCCATCTGTATTTAACTATGTTCAATATATTTTTTTTGTGTCCAAACATTTTCGATTCTCCTTATTCCAAAATACCGAACTTAGCATTTTCGCGTTTTGTTTCGTCGGCTTCGTAAGCGGTATTTATCTCGTCGGCACGTAATCCGAACCACGACGGGTGTTTCAGATGTCCGGTTCCGAACAACAGGTGCATAAAGTTCTTGGTAACGGTGATTGCCGTAAACATACTTACCACAACCCCGATTGCAAGAGTCAGCGCAAATCCTTTTACGATGTTTGTTCCGAGCAGATACAAAATCGTGCAGGTTATGATTGTCGTCATGTTCGAGTCGAAAATACTCGTGAATGCGCGGTCAAAACCGAGATTTATCGCGGTGAACAATGTTCTGCCCGCTCGAAGTTCTTCTTTTGTTCTTTCAAAAATCAGGATGTTTGCGTCGACCGCCATACCGATACTGAGGATGAACCCTGCAATACCTGCCAATGTCAGGGTTACGGGGATTATTTTAAATATTGCGAACACTAAAATCGAGTAGATTACAAGTGCTATATCCGCAATAATTCCGGGAACTCTGTAATAAGCTATCATAAACAACATAACGAGTCCGAGCCCCAGTGCGCCCGCAAATTCGCTGTTTGCGATACTGTCGGCGCCCAATGTCGCTCCGACCGTGTTTTCTTCGATAATTTTTGCGGGAACGGGAAGTGCGCCGGCATTGAGCAGGTCAACCATATTTTTGGCGTCTTCGTATTTAAAGCCTTCTCCGCCGCCCGAAATTTGAGCATGCCCGCCTATGATGGGTTCCTGAATAACCGGAGCCGATTGAAGTTCGTCGTTAAAGAAAATAGCCATCGGTTTTCCGACGAGTTCTTTTGTCAAATCGGCAAATTTTTTGGAGCCTTCGTCGTTAAATTCGAGGCTGACCGTCCATTGACCGCTGTTTGAATTAGACGAAACTAAAGCTTTTCTGAGGTCTTTACCCGTCAAGCCGGTGTTTTCCCAAGCTTCTTCGCCGGTCATCGTTTTGACGGGACGTTTAAATTCGAGGCTTGCGGTTTCTCCTAAAAATTCTTTTGCTTTTGCCGGATCGGAAATGTCGGGAATTTCAACGATAAGACGGTTTTCGCCTTCTTTTTGAACGCTTGTTTCCGCAACTCCGATTGCGTTAATTCTGTTTTCGATGGCAAATTTAAGGCTGTCCATCATTTCGGGGGTTATTTGCGCAACGGTTTCGGTCTTTTGCGCTTCAAGAACGAGTCTTGATCCTCCGACCAGGTCCAAACCGAATTTTGTCGGTTTTTGGAAAATTATGAAAACCGCGGCTATCACAAGTATCATAATTCCCCAGAACATAAGTTTCTTGTTTTTCATGTTTATCCCCTGTGTAATACTCCATGCTTTTCCGATTTTAACTCAAATACCATGCAAAAAACAAATACCCCGTCGGGCGATATTTTAAAAATACCGCTATAATACACGGTTTTTAACGGTTTTCAAAAATTTACGTTTTTTAACATTTATTTCCCGCTTATTATTTCGTAATGATTTAACGGAGTCGAAGATGTCGAGCCGACAAGCCTTCCGAGCGATTTTGCGCAAAATCCGAGCATGTTTACAAATCCCGTCGGTCCGGCTATGATCGAAAACGGAAATATCATGCAGTTCAAAACGAAGCAGGCGTTATATTTTGCGGCACAGGTAAGTCTGTCGGGGACGGGCATGTCTTTCGTTTTTAAAAAAGCCGCCGAAAAGCCGTTGTAGTAGCTTCTTTTAAGTATCCATTCCAAAGTTGCCTTGTCCGTGTCGTTGATTTCGAAATTGTGTCCTTCGTTACACCAAACTATCGTTGCTCCGCGGTTGGACGCCTCCCGAAAGAATTTTCCGTCCTCGCCGCCCATAAATACGTATTCGTCCGAAAATTTCAGTCCGAGTTTTGTCATAAGCGTTGTCGGAAAAAATACGTTTCCCGCAGCGCAATCTTTGCGTTTTTGCCCTGTTTTTTTTGTTGTCGAAGTTTTGAAAAGGTCGTTTTTTTCAATGTATTTAGGGACTTTTTCCGTAAATTTCGTGTATGACGCCGCAGTCAAAATCACGGCTTCTTTATTGCTTTCGTAGTATTTCAGGTAGTTTTCGAGTTGGTGTTCGGGAAGAATTATGTCGTCGTCAAACATCAAAACGTGGGTCGCGTTGAGTTTTACTGCTTCCGAAATCAGCCTGTTTCTGGCGTTTGAAAGACCTCGTTTGCTTTCGATGAAATAATTTATTTTTATCTGAATTTTATCTTCGAACTTTTCGATTGTCCGGCGTGCGGAGCCGTTTTCGTCGTTGTCTATAACCAGAATTTCGGCTTTTATCCCCTCCGGAATTTTTATTTTCGACAAAGACTCGAGGCAGTACGAAAAAAGTTTCGGACGCCTGAATGTGCAACATGCCAACAATACGAATGTCGGTGCGGTTTTTAACTCGTTATGTTCCATAAAACAACCTTATTTTGAATTTTTTCAAAAATATTGTATAATACTCTCGTTATAAACTCAACGGAGGTTCGAAAATGCCGAAACGTCCCGTTTTTTGCGACATAACTTTGCGCGACGGAAATCAGTCCCTTAAAAAACCTTGGAATATTAAAGAAAAAGAGCGTATTTTTGATTTAATCGCAGCTCTCAACATACCCGTCGTCGAAGCCGGTTTTGCGGCTTCCTCGCAAATGGATTTCGACACTCTTCGGAAAATTTGCGAAAAAGCTCCTTCGTCGATGAAAATCGCCTCGCTTGCAAGAACTGTCGAAAACGACATTCTTCGGGCTTTGGATGCAATCAAACCTTCAAAAAATTCAAGAATTCATACTTTTATCGCGACAAGTCCGTTTCACATGAAGTACGTTCTGAACAAATCGCCCGAACAGGTCAAAAAAATTGCCGTCGATGCGGTTAAATTTATTCGGGATAAAGCCGGAAAATACACGGACATCGAGTTTTCCGCCGAACATTTCGGTGATTGCGACGATAATCTCGACTTCGTAATAGGAGTTTTCAAAGACGTTGTAAAAGCCGGCGCAAACGTAATAAATCTGCCTAACACGGTAGAACGTACGCGCATAAAAAACTTTTTGAACATGGTAGAAAAAGTTCGCGAAGAACTTCCCGAAGACGTTCAAATTTCGGTTCATTGCCACAACGACCTCGGCATGGCGACCGCTACGACCGTCGAAAGCTATTTTTCGGGTGCGGTTCAACTTGAATGCTGTCTGAACGGGCTCGGTGAACGCGCGGGGAACACCAATTTTTACGAAGTTGCCGTTGCGCTGCATAATTCGGGCGTTGAAACGGGTATCGAGCTTTCGAAAATTTACGAAACCGCTCTTATCGTCTCCGAAATGTCGAAAACCGCGATTTATGACAAAGCTCCGTTAATCGGAAAAGAAGCTCTTGCGCACAGAAGCGGCATTCACCAGGACGGCGCGCTCAAAACAAAAGATATGGACAAAGGCGCTTACCGCCCGATTAACCCCGAACTCATCGGAAGAAAAGATTCCGAAACTCTCGGAATTACATCTCAGTCGGGCAAAACAGCTGTTTTCGAAGTTATTACCGAAGCAGGTTATCCGATTACAATCAAAGAGGCGGAACGAATTGCGCCGGTTGTTAAAGCCGCTGCCGAAAAAATCGGCGAACTTCCGACCCGCAACATCACGGACATATATTTTGCTCAGGTCTTCAATATTAAAGGTGCTTTTGCCCTCAAATCTTTCGAAAAATACTCAAATAATTCTTACAGAACAATATTTTCGTTTAACGGCAAAGAATATGAAAAAATTTGTGAAGGCAACGGGCCGGTGGATGCCTGCATGAACGCTCTCAAGGAATGCGGTTTCGAACAAAATCTCCTCGATTACGAACAAAAAGCCGTGGATGGCGAGATTTTCGGCTCGGGAGCAACGGCGATGACCGTAATGCGTTTTGTCGATAAAAACGGAAACGTAATAATTTCGCGCGGCATGGACAAAGATACCGAAAAAGCAAACGTTAAGGCGATTTTTAACGGTTTTAACATTTTGTATTCCGAAAAATCGAAAAAAGTTTAATACCGCATATCCCTGCCGTTTCCGGGCAAGTTTTCGAAAATTTTGTTGTTAATGTTTCAGTCCCTGTTTTGAGGTTTGAAGTTTTCGAAGAACGCAATCAACTTTTTGAAAAACGATACGGAGTTTTCGTTTTCTCCGAATAAAGACGTGCTGTCCGCACCTTCACCGATGCTGAATTCGAAAACGTCTTTTTCGTCTTCTTCCTTTTTCTTTTTTCGTTTTTGTTCGAAATACCCTAAATTACCCCCTCCGCCGTTGTTCATCATTTCCTGTGCCGATTGAATTAACGGCATGTTCACGGGGCCGATTTCAAAAGACATTTTATTTTTCCTTTCCGACAGAGATTCCTCCGTCATGCATGTTATGCCCGTATTTTAAGTTTTTTAACAAGTTTTGGTTTTTACTTTTTACAAATCTTTACAAAATTTAAAATATTCCGAAAAAAGTTTTATTTTGCGAAATCTCTTATTATAATAAAATTAATGAACGAGATAAATTTCGGAAAAAACGGATATCCGATTTTCAGGGGAAAATCGTTGCAAACCGCGCAAAATATACAGGGAGCGGTTCCGGGCGGTGATGCGGGAACGCCTCCGGGGCGTGTCGCGCAAAATTATAATCCTCTGAAAAATGCCGTGTATTCTTTGATTTTAATGCAAAATTCGCAAACCGTGCTTGTCGACAAAACTATGTCGGGAGTTTTGAAAAATCTTTTAAATATGCAAAAAGAACTCGGCGAATTTTTGATGAAAAACGGTTTGAATAAAGATGCAGAATTTATAGACGAAATGATTTCTCAATCACCCGAAAAGACCGTGACAAAAGACGTTTTGGCAAAACTTCTGCTCGGTGCGCAAACAGATGTTTCGAAGCTTGCGGAATTTATGTCGAAAAACGGGAAAGATGCGTTGGAGAAGCTTTTTAAGCTTAATGTCGAAGCCGCACAGGCGGGCGGAATAAAAAATTCTCAAATGTCCGAAATAACCGCGATTTTGAAGGCATGTGTCCCGAACGCGGATACTTCGGCGGCTCAGGTCGCAAAAAACATTATGCTTTTGTATTTGCCGTGGTTGCCGTTGGGCGTGCAAAACGCGTTTACGTTGGAATTCGGTGTCGGGTCGGACGAGGAAGGTGCCGCGGGCGACGATTTTGTGTCGATAAAAATTGCGACGGTAAATTTCGGAAATGTTTCGATTTTGATTTTTAAAACCGGCTCAAATTCGATAGCGTTCAAGCTTTCTGCGGACGAAACTTTTCCGAACGAAGAATTCGAAAAATCGGTTTTGGGCGAAATAAAAGAGTATAACGTGAAGGCGCAAACGGAGTTCGAAAAACTGCGAAGGGGTGTCGATAAACACGAAAAGTTCGATAATTCGGGAAAAACAAAGGTTGAAGTTTCGATAGGAAACAAGATTAATCCGTTTTTGTTTTTGGTTGCTCAAACCGCGATAAAAACGGTTGTCGAGATTGACAAAAAAAGTTCGTTGAATGATGTTCGAAAGGAAAAATTATGAAGACCGCAAAAGTGAAAACAAAGTTCGTATGCAGCGAATGCGGGTACGAAACACCGAAGTATCTCGGAAAATGCCCGGATTGCGGTTCATGGGGAACTCTCGTCGAAGAAAAAATTGCGGTGTCTGCGCCGAAGTCTTCGTCCGCGAAGGTTTCTCCGTCGGAGTATTCAAAAACGCTTCTGTTGAAAGATACCGAGCTTAATTCGAACAACGAACGCTTTGCGACGGGAAACGGTGAATTTGACAGAGTTACGGGCGGCGGACTCGTGGACGGTTCTGTGATTTTGATAGCGGGAGACCCCGGAATAGGTAAGTCCACGCTTGTTTTGCAGATAGCCGAAATTATGTCGAAAAAAGGCAAAAAAGTTTTTTACGTTTGCGCGGAAGAATCTCCGTCTCAGGTCAAACTGCGTGCGGAAAGACTCGGTGTGAAGGGCGAAAACCTTTATCTTTGTCCTCAAATCGATACCGAAAAAATTCGCGAAGAAATTTTGAGAATTAATCCCGATGTCGTAATCGCGGACAGTATTCAGGCGGTGTATTCGCCCGAAATATCGAGCAGTTCGGGAAGTGTTTCTCAAATACGGGAGTGTGCGGACGTTTTTACCCAAATCGCAAAGTCAAAAAATATTACGACGATAATTATCGGACACGTTACGAAGGACGGAAACATTGCGGGACCTCGGGTTTTGGAACACACTGTCGATGCGGTTTTTCGGTTTGAGGGCGATAAAAATAAAACGTTCAGAATGTTAAGAAGTATTAAAAATCGTTTCGGTTGTACAAACGAGGTCGGAATTTTTAAAATGGAAGAAAACGGCTTGACGGAAGTTACCAACCCGGGAGAGGTTTTTCTTCGAGAGAGGGGGGTATCTTCGAGCCCGGGGACAACCGTAACGGCTTCGTGCGAGGGCAGCAGGGTTTTGACGGTCGAAGTTCAGGCTCTTGTGGGTCAAACGTCGTATCCTTCGCCGCGAAGGGTTGCCGTCGGGTTTGATTACAACAGATTGCTGCAGATTATTGCGGTTATCGAAAAACGAATAGGCTTAAATTTAAGCAAATCGGATGTTTACGTTAATATTGCGGGCGGTCTGGAGGTTAACGAGCCTTCGGCGGATTGCGGGGTTGCGCTTGCGATAATTTCGTCGGCGCGGGATTTTGTCGTACCGAACGATACCGTAATCGCGGGTGAAATTTGTTTGACGGGCGAGGTCGGAAAAATCGTCAATCCCGAAAAATTGGTCAAAGAGGCTGAAAAAACCGGATTTAAAAGAATTATCGTTCCCTCGGGAAATTTATCGAAGAGATCGAAAAACGAGATAGAAACGGTCGAAGTCTCTCGTTTGAGCGATGTTTTGTGCGCTTTGCAGACGACAAAAGCTTAAAATTTTGTTATAAAAAATAAATTTTATCCGATGCTCCCGCGGTGTAACTTTTTTGCGGTTTTTTTTGTCCGAAACGACGGGTATATTTTAAAAAGTAAAAAAGAAAACCAAAAAGGGTAAGAAGATGCTGCGAGTGTTGATAAGTGTGCTTTTGTCGTTAATGATGTTTCAGACGCAGGCGTATTCGGCGGTAAAAGGCGGAATAGAAAAACGCGAGCTGAAAAATTACAATCAGATAATCGACTCCGTGTCGGGAAGCGGAATTGCGGGCGCGAAGGTAAAGGTTCCCCATAAACGCTTTGTGACGGTGACGGATGCCGACGGGTATTTTGCTTTGGACGTCAAAATCGACGCTCCGACGGTTTTGTCGGTGGAAAAAGACGGATACAGACCGTTTTCGCTGACCATAAACAAACTTTCGTCAGAGCCGTTGATTATCGGTATCGAAAAAAATTCGCTTAATGCCGTAAGTGTCGAAACCGAGTTAATACACCTCGGAGACGATAAATTCAGTGAAAATTCGGCAAATGCGGGCGATTTTGTTTCGAAATCGGTCGGACCTTATTATTCCAAAAACTTCACCGTACCTTCGTTTTCGGCGAACGACAAAGTTTATTTGGTCATCGGCTCGGTTATCGGAATAGATACTTTACGGGCTCGCGACGCGGGGCAGTCGCGCGTCGTTTCGGCTTACGCTTCGCCTGCGGAAATTTTTTGCAACGGGAATAAAATCTGCGAACTTCACATAAACGGCGACCGACAGGAAATAGAAATTCCCAAGCAGATTTTGCGCAAAAACGGTCAAAATTCGTTGACTATGAAAGCAGGTAAAAACCTTTTTCAGACGGCGTTTATCGATTATGACGACATAGAATTTACGAATATATCGGTCGAAATACGATAATTTTTGTGTAATAATGTTATTGTTATGAACGATAAAATTATTATTCGCGGCGTAAAACAAAACAATCTCAAGAACGTGAGCCTCGAGCTCCCGAAAAACGAACTGATATTGTTCACCGGAGTCAGCGGGTCGGGTAAAAGTTCGTTGGCTTTCGATACGATTTTTGCGGAAGGTCAAAGACGTTATGTCGAGAGCCTTTCCGTTTATGCAAGGCAATTTTTGGGGCAGCTCGATAAGCCCGATGTCGAAACCATAGAAGGTCTTTCTCCCGCAATTGCCATTGACAGCAAGTCCGCGAGCAATAATCCCCGTTCGACTGTCGGAACGGTTACAGAAATTTACGATTTTCTGCGGCTTTTGTTTGCTTCAATCGGCAAAATGCACTGTCCTCAATGCGGAAAAGAGGTCAAGGCTCAAACCGTCGATGAAATCGTTAAAAAAATTCTTTCATATCCCGAAGGCACGAAAATTTTGCTCGAAGCTCCCGTCGTTAAAGGTAAAAAAGGTGAATTTACGGGGCTTTTGCGCTCGATACGTTCGGAAGGCTTTGTCAGAGTCAAAATCGACGGAAAAGTCTTTAACCTCGAAGAAGACGACATTTTACCTTCAAAAACCGCTAAGCACGATATTTTTGTCATAACCGACAGACTTGTCGTGAAACCTTCGATAAAATCAAGACTTTCGGACAGCGTGGAGCTCACCTTGAAAAAAGGTAACGGAATTATGTATGTCGAAATTCCGGATGGCGAAACGGCAGTGTTCAGCGAAAACGCGTGTTGCCCCGATTGCGGCTTGAGCTTTGAAAAACCGACCGCGGCAATGTTCAGTTTTAACAATCCTCACGGCGCCTGTGAAGAATGCGGAGGCTTGGGCTTCCATTACCGAATTAATCCCGATTTGATAGTGCCCGATGCAAACAAATCTCTCGCAAACGGTGCGATTTATCCGTGGGCAAAAACGGGAAATCCTTATTATACCGATGTCATCAACTCCGTGGCTCGCGAATTTTCCATTAATACTCAAGTTCCTTTTAAAGACTTACCCGATGTTCACAAACATATCATTTTGTACGGATCGGGCAGCGAAAAGGTCAGCTTCGAGTATATGTCTTTCGGCGGAAAATACCTCGAACACAAAAGAATGCCGTTTTCGGGCGTTATTCCGTATTATATGAAGAAATATGACGAATATTCTTCGGACGAAATTCTCGGGGAAATCAGAAAATATATGTCGGCTATACCCTGCAGTTCCTGTAACGGAGGTCGTTTAAAGCCGTTTTTGCTTGCCGTGACAGTCGGTGAAAAAAATATTGCCGAAATTTGCGATATGCCGATAAAAGACGCATATTCGTTTTTCTCCGGATTGTACCTGGATTTGTCGGATTACGAATTGAAAATCGCAAAAAGAATTTTGGACGAAATCGTAGCCCGTCTTAAGTTTTTAACCGATGTCGGACTCGATTACATAACGTGTTCGCGACTTGCGGGGACTCTGTCGGGCGGAGAAAGCCGCAGAATAAGACTCGCAACTCAAATAGGAAGCGGATTGTCGGGGGTTTTGTACGTTCTCGATGAACCTTCGGTCGGGCTGCACCCTTATAACAACGAAATGCTTATAAATACGGTGTTGCGCCTGCGTAATCTCGGAAATACCCTGATTATTGTCGAACACGACGAAGAGACCATAAAAAGTGCCGATTATATCGTCGATATCGGACCAGGCGCGGGTGAGCTCGGCGGAACGATTGTTGCACAAGGTACCCTCGAAGAAATCAAAAAATCCGAAAATTCGTTGACCGGCGCGTATTTGAGCGGAAGAAAATCGATTTCCGTTCCGAAAGTTCGCCGCGAAGGAAACGGAAAATTCCTGAGTGTTCGCGGTGCGACAAAAAACAATTTAAAAAATCTCGATTTGGACATTCCTTTGGGTAAAGTTACCGTAATTACGGGGATGAGCGGTTCCGGAAAATCCACTTTGATGAACGATTTGATTTTGGAATATTCAAAACACGTTTTGAGCAAAAATCGCCCGAAACCGCAAGGTGTCGAAGAAATAACCGGGTTTGAAGAAATCGACAAGGTCATAAACGTCGACCAGTCGCCCATCGGAAGAACTCCGCGTTCAAATCCCGCAACTTATACCGATGTTTTTACTCACATTCGCGATTTGTTTTCGAAAACAAACGAGGCAAAACTACGGGGATATACGCCCGGGCGTTTCAGTTTTAACATAAAAGGCGGACGTTGCGAGGCCTGCAAGGGTGACGGCGTGAACAAAATCGAAATGAGCTTTTTGTCCGATGTCTACGTCACTTGCGCTGTTTGTAACGGAAAACGTTACAATCACGAGACTTTGGAGGTCAAGTACAAAGGAAAAGATATTTCGGAAGTTTTGAACATGAGCGTAAAAGAAGCGTTTGACTTTTTCGAAGGCATTCCGAAAATTCGAAACAGGTTGCAAACATTGATAGACGTCGGGCTCGATTACATAAGACTCGGACAAAGTTCGACGACGCTTTCGGGCGGGGAATCCCAGCGGATAAAACTTGCCGCGGAACTTAACAAAAAGCCGACGGGAAAGACTTTGTATTTGCTCGATGAACCTTCCGTGGGGCTGCATTGGTCGGATTTGGACAAGCTTATAAAAATTATTCAAAAGCTTGCCGACAACGGAAATACGGTTTTGATAATCGAACATAACACCGATATCATGAAAAATGCCGATTATATAATCGATTTGGGACCCTTGGGCGGTGAAGCCGGCGGAAATATTGTTGCAAAAGGTACTCCCGAAGAAGTTGCGACATGCGAAAACTCGCTTACCGCTCCGTTTTTGAAAAAGGCTTTGTCTCCGAGTCTTTGAGGGTTTGTTTGTTTTCGATTATAACGGACGGCGGCAGCTTGGTGATGTTTGTTATAAGGCTGTATTGCTTGCCGGTTTCGACGATTTCGTAAGCGAAAAGCTTGTCGAAATCAGTGAGGTCTTTGTTCTTAAGCGTGATGAGAATGTTTTTTGAATTCAAAAGATGCCGTTCGATTTTGTCGTGCGGAATTTTGTGATTAAATTTGACGTTGTTTTTCGAATAATAAACGAGCGAATATTTGTCGATAAGGTCGTAGGTTGTTATCGTTAGGCCTTTTTTCGCGGCGATTATTCCGAATTTAACAATGTCTCTGTCGCCCGTAAAGTCGGTGTATGTTTTGAAAATTCCCGGCAAAAATACCGTTAAAAGTATCCCGAAAAGGATGTGTGCGGAAAATATGAGTTTCGGGTTTTTCATTGCGGAAAAGAGCAGTCCCGGCATGGAAACCGCCGATATTATTATCAAAAACGGGATAATGAAAGGTGTTGCGAAGTTTTTTGCGATTTCGGGAATGAAAAGGTATGACAATATTCCTGAAACCGCCGTCAATACAAGGATTGCGAAGAACACGAACGAAGTCGCGGAGTAAACCGATTTAAACTTTTGTTCGCCGAAAAACGCTTTGTATGTGAAAATCCCGGTGAACAATGCTCCGAAAAATATCATTGAAAGAATTTCTGCGACGCCGGCGTTTAAAAGGGTGAAAATCAATCCGATAAGCAGTCCCGACGTGCAAAATACGGTAAATTTGTCGATGTTTTTTTCTGACGGTGCAAAAAACGATTCCGTGATTTCGGGTGAAAACCCGAAAATGTAAGGAAGATGAGGTAAAATTCCCGCGAAGAAGAATATTTCGAGAGTTTTTAAATTGTTTATGAAAAATTTTGTTTCGGAATGCGCGAAGAGTATGGGAAAGCAGGTTTTTAAAACCGCTGAAAAGTAGGATTTCCCGAAAATTTTAAACTCCGTGAATGCGTATATTCCGAAAAATAAAAACGCGAAAATCATTCCCGGGAATATATTTTTCGGGGAGAAAAAGCGTTTGAGGGATTTTGATTTGATATGCACGAATAAAACGGTGAACAACGCCGTAAAAGCCGGCGTAACGCCTTTTGTCAAAATAGAAAACGTACAAAACATCCAAAATGCGAAATAACAGAGTTTGTTAGTTTTGTTGTTTTTGTCACAAACCGGAATAAACCCGAAAATAGCCGCCGTCATTGCGAAACACAAGGATATAAAGTCCGGTGACAAGGTTTTTGAAAAGAAAACGAACCCTGCCGAAAAAAGGACACAAATCGTACAAATAAAGCCTAAAGGCGGTTTTTCGATTTTTTTGCCGGTAAAGTAAACGGATGCCGCAAGAATTCCGAAAATAATCAGCCCCGGCAATTTTACGGCAAATTGAGGATGACCGGGGAGTAAAGCGGCAAAAATTTTCGACATTCCGAAAAACAATCCGTTCGCGCCGAAAAAGTCGGTTCCGTTCAGAACCGGCGCAAAAATATTCGTCGTTGCCGTTACGCTTGTCGCGTACATTGATTCGTCGAAAATATCGGTTATCGGGAAACCGAAGAACACAATCATTGCAAAAACGGTGAAAATTACCGCAATATAAATAATTTCGTCTTTTTTCATAACATATCCCTTTCGGAACATGAAAGAACGAACCGGAGAAAATGTCAAGTTTTTTAAAGTTTCGTTGTTACGATAAAACGGTTGAAGTCGTTTTAAAATGCAGTTTCGCGACTTTTTTAAGCTCGTCTTTCCCGAACTCTTTTACAAAGTCTTTTCCCGTTTGAACAACTTTGTCGGAAGCTCCTTTCGGGAAGGTTAAGCCGTATTTGCGGGACATTTCGGAGCAACGTTTTACAAACTCCGCTCGTGCGACAACCGACGCCGCGGCAACGGTTAAATCGCTTTCGGCGCGCACACGTTGAACGAGATTAACGGTGCTTCCTTTTGTCATAAGTGCGTTTTTGATGAATTTTTCGTCACCGAATTTGTCCGAAAGCGCGTATTTGCAATCGGGATTTTTTTCGAGCAGGTTTTCTATCGCGCGCGCGTGAGTCCAGGCGAGAAGTTTGTTAAGATTTTTGAAGGACTCGTAAAGAGAGTTGTATTTTTCGGGAGTAACGACGACAATCGAGAACGGCGCGGAGTTCTTGATAAGAGCCGCAAGTTTTGTTATTTTAGCGTCGTCGAGTTTTTTGCTGTCTTTGATGCCCGCGTCTTCAAAGATTTTTCGGGTCGCGTCGTTTGCGATTACGCCCGCGGTAATCAACGGTCCGAAAAAATCGCCCTTGCCCGATTCGTCGGTGCCGATGTAAGTTTCGACGGGCATGATAATTTTTTCGTCGTCGGCAGCGGAGGATGGCGTCGGTGCAAACATTGTTTGTTGTGAGGTTTGCGGGCTTAATCCCGCGAAAGTTTCAAATTTTGAAACGATTTCGTCTATGCCGTTTCCCTGCATAACGAATTTACCGCTGTTGTACAGGCTTGCCGTGCAGCTTTTCGATTTTGCCTGCCATTTGGCGTATTGAAGTTCTCCGAATACGAAACCTTCTCGTTCAAAAAATAATTTTACTTTGTCGTGTAATTGCGTTTTAAATTTATTTGTGTAAGTATTCATAACGTAATGGTACCGGAGTAAAGAAAATAAATCCATGATTATACAAAATTTTATACTTAATTTTTTACAACAAAATACCTGGGTCTTGATAGACGAAGAGTCGAAAGAGGCAATCGTTATCGACTTGGGAGGCGATTATAAAAGGGTTTTCGACTATATAAAAGAGCAGGGCGCGACTCTGAAATTTATTTTGAACACGCACGGTCATTTCGACCACATAAACGGCGAATCCCTTATGCAGACGGACGGCATAGACATTCCGATTTACATGAGCGCGGCTGACGAGTTTGTTGTGCAAAAATTGCCGAAAGAAATGGAAGGATACGGCTATGAGCAAGAATATCCGCCGGTAAAAGTTACAAAGTATATCGACAAAAATTCTAAATTGTCGTTCGGTAAATACGACATAAAGGTTCTCGAAACGCCGGGGCACACAAAAGGCGGTTTGTGCTTTATCATCGACGGAAAACTTTTCACGGGAGATACGTTGTTCAAAGACACTATCGGACGATGCGACATTGACGGCGGAAATATGTCCGACATGTTGCATTCGCTCAAACACTGCATTTACGACCTTCCCGACGATACGGAAATCTTTCCCGGGCACGGCGAAAACACTACCGTCGGTCGCGAAAAGAAAAAAAATCCTTATCTCAAAAAATTGACTTCGCGTTTTTTGTAATAATATCTTTGTTTGTGCTACCATTCCTTTATATGAAAAATTTATAAGGGGTTTTGCATGAATAAATTTTATCTTACAACTGCTATAGACTATGTAAACGGAAAACCGCACATCGGGCATGCCTACGAAAAAATTATGTCCGACGTTATATTCAGACATTTTTCGCAAAGAGTCGATGATTGTTTCTTTTTGACGGGAACCGACGAGCACGGTATTAAAATCCAAAAAACTGCGGCTTCGCGCGGGATTACTCCGAAAGAACTCTGCGACGAAAACGCGGGGTCGTTTAAACAATGTTGGAAAGACTCCGGCGTCGAATACTCAAAGTTCATAAGAACTACCGACGATTACCACGTGAAAGCCGTTCAAAAAATATTCAAAAAACTTCTTGATAACGGTGACATTTACAAAAATAAATATTCCGGGCTTTATTGTTCGGGGTGCGAAGCATTTTTGAGCGAAAAAGACCTGACCGAAGACGGACTTTGCCCCGACCACCTCAAAAAACCAGAAGTCGTTACCGAAGAAAATTACTTTTTCAGACTTACGAAGTATAAGGAAAGAATTGCGGAGTACATAAAATCTCATCCGAATTTTATTCTTCCCGCATTCAGAGCAAACGAAGTTTTGAACCAGCTTGAAAATATCGAGGATATTTCGGTTTCGAGAAGCAAATCGTCCGTGCAGTGGGGAATTCCGGTTCCGGGGGATGACGAACAGGTCATTTACGTTTGGATAGACGCGCTTTCCAACTATATTACGGCTTTGGGATATGCCGGTGAAGACGGTTTGTTTAAAAAATACTGGCCGGCAAACGTTCAGGTTATTGGCAAGGATATCCTGAAATTTCACGCGATATACTGGCCCGCGATTTTGATGTCGCTCGGAGAAGAGCTTCCCGAAACGATTTTTGCTCACGGATGGATTACAATCGACAAAACAAAAATGAGCAAGTCTTTGGGCAACGTAATCGCGCCCGCCGACGTTTTGGAAGGTTTTAACCTCGACAACGCGGACGCTCTTCGTTATTACCTCGTAACTTCCGCAAATTACGGCAAAGACGGAAACTATAACGACGAAGACTTCAAAGAAAAAGTCAACGCCGATTTGGCAAACAATATCGGTAATTTGCTTAACAGAACGTTGAATATGACGGTAAAATATTTTGACGGAGAAATAAAACCCGAATTTGTCGAAGAAAATTCGCCCGTTATCGAACGCGCAAAGGAAACGGTTAAGGACGTTTGCGACAAGTTCGACCGTTACGAGCTTGCGGAAGCCGCACAGTCGATAGTTTCGTTTGCCGACTTCGTGAACAAATATGTTGCCGAAAACGCTCCGTGGACGCTTGCGAAAGAAGAAAAAACGACGGAGTGCGGAAAGGTTTTGTACAATGTTTTGGAAGCTTCCCGATACATTGCGGTGATGCTTTCTCCGTACTGCCCGAATATTTCCGCCGCAATATTTGCTCAACTCGGACTCGAACCGGTTTTGCGCTACGATAAAATTAACGAAAATACTTTAAAACCCGGTAAAATCACCGAAAAATCAAAAATCGTTCCGGTTTTTCCCAGAGTAGATTCGGAGTTTGCCGAAAACAAGAAAAAATAGACTTATGACACTGATATACGACGACGTAAAACACATATACAATACCGCAAAAGAGCTCGAAAATTCCATCGAGGACATTTTGAATCCCGATTCGCTGAAAGAAAATATTTCAAGGTGCGAGGCGGAGCTTCAAAAAGAGGACGTTTGGAAAAATCCCGATTTGTCTTCGAAAATTTCGAGAGAGCTTAAAGAATACAAAGATACGATGGCTGATATCGAGAAATTCAACGGAATTCTCGACGATTGTTCTGTTATGCTCGAGTTGTTTTTGGAGTGCAAAGACGAGCAGATGCTGGAGGAAGCGTCGGAAACGCTTCAAACTCTTTTAAAAATGCTCGAATCGAAAAAAATCGAAACGACTTTGTCCGGCGAATACGACAAATCCGATGCGATAATTACCGTTAATGCGGGTGCCGGCGGAACGGACGCTCAAGATTGGGCGCAGATGCTTTTGCGAATGTATATGCGTTACGCCGAAAAACAAAATTGGACGGTCGATTTGATTGAGCGTTCCGACGGAGAAGAAGCCGGGATAAAATCGGCAACGCTCAAGGTTTGCGGTAAATACGCATACGGATATCTCAGTGCGGAAAAAGGCGTTCACAGGCTCGTCAGAATTTCGCCGTTTAATGCGAACGGCAAACGTCAAACAAGTTTCGCAAGTCTCGAAGTTTCGCCTGTAATCGAAGATTTCGAGAAGAAAATAGTTATTCCTCCGGATGAAATAACCGTGGATACAATGCGTTCGGGCGGTGCAGGCGGACAAAACGTCAATAAAGTCGAAACTGCGGTAAGAATTTTGCATAAACCCACGGGGATTGTCGTAAAATGTCAGCAGCAGCGTTCTCAGCTCCAAAACAAAGAAACTGCCCTTCAAATTCTTGCATCGAAACTTTTGCTTATCAAACAGGCGGAACACGAAGAAAAACTCTCTTCTTTAAAAGGCGAAAGTCAGGATATCAATTTCGGCTCTCAAATCAGGTCGTACGTGTTCCATCCTTACAAGCTCGTAAAAGATCACAGAACGAATTTTGAAATCGGAAACGTAGATTCCGTTATGGACGGCGGCATTCAACCTTTCATTGATGCGTATTTGTCGACCTGCGAAACGGAAAACGGTTAATATGAAATCGCATTTTTCAACATTTAAAGATATCATGAAAATGGCTTTGCCGTTGATTGCGGGGCACTTGGGACACACTTTGACAGGAGCCGTCGATGTTTTGGTTGCGGCGCGTTACAGCGTGAACGCTCTTGCCGCGGTTTCCGTTGCAAACGCGATATTGTTCTCGATTTTTATTTGCGGAATCGGTATCGCGGGTGCGGTTTCGATTTTGATTTCAAACGGCAGAGGCGCAGGCAAACCCGTCCGAAAATATCTTATTTCTTCGGTTTTGATTTCTCAAATTCTCGCGACCGTTTTTGCGTTGATTTGCCTTTCGGTCATTCCGTTTATCGACAAGTTCGGTTTTGACCCGGTTCTGATTTCCGACATAAAAGAATATATGTTCATCGTTTCGTTTTCCTTGTTCGGGATGTACCTGTATCAGACTTTGAAGGAATTTTTGCAGGCATACGAAATCGTGACGTTCCCGAACGCTCTCGTCGGATTGTGCGTCGTTCTTAACTATTTTCTCAATACGGCACTCGTAAACGGAATTTGCGGTATTCCGCCGCTCGGAGTCAAAGGGCTTGCGATTGCAACACTTATCGTCAGGTCGTTTATGGGTATCGCTCTTTTGCTTTATTGTCGGTTTACGTTTTTCCAAAAACACAAAATGATGTTCAGTCCGCAATATTTCAAAAAAGTCCTTCTTGTCGGCGTTCCGATAGGCTTCGGACTGCTTGCCGAATTCTTGGGCTTTAACCTTATTACCGCAGCCGTTGCAAGACAGTCGGGGCTTCTTGCCGCAACTCACAATATTTTGATTACCTTATCCTCCGCGACGTTTACCGTTCCCCTCGGCATTGCGGGCGTAATTTCGGTCAAAACGGCGTTCTTTTCCGGCGCGCGCAACTTCGAAAAGGTCGTGGAATACTCGAAAGTCGGCGTTGCTTCGTGCGTTTTGTTTATGTCGCTCTGCGGCGTGATGTTCTTTTCGTTCCCGAAATTTTTTATAAACCTTTTCACTTCCGACTTACTGATTTTGCAAACGGCTGTTCCCGTCGTCGCCGTACTTGCGTTGTTTCAGGTTGCGGACGGACTTCAAATCTCCCTCGGCGGCGTTTTGAAAGGTTTGAAAATGACAAAAGAAGTCACGACGTGCGTTATCACTTGCTATTGGCTGTTCGGTGTCCCCGCCGGTTTCTTCTGCGCTTACGTTCTGAATATGTCGCTGAAAGGCTTCTGGACAGGCATTGCGCTGGCTTTGTTCCTGGTCGCGATAACCGAATGCATTTTGATTTCGCGAAAATTCAAACGTCTTTCCGTCGAGTTTAAATCTTAACAAATCTTAACCTTTAGGTCTATGTGATTTTAATGTTCTCGGTTGATGTGTTGCTCTTAATATTCTGTAATAATCGGCATGCCGATGTACGAAAAGAGCGAGAAGAACCTTGAGTATTAATGAAGAGTGCCTTTTGTCATATTTGAAAAATTCGAAAATTTCGGATTTGGATGTTTTGTTGGAAGAATGTTGCGAAACCTTTGATAATTCCGAACTTTCGGTCTATAATTCTCTTGTATTGACGATAGTTTAAACGGGCAGGCGGAAACGCTGCCGGAGGACGGGTTGAATTTCGGTAAGATTTTTGGAAAAATTGTACCCTGCTTGTTTGTGGGAGCTGCGGCTGTGGCAGTGTTGCTTTTTTTGGCAATAAAAGCGGATTTGCCGGGGTTTATTTATGCGACGGAGTTGAAAACTTTTGATATCAGACAAAGTCTGACCGTGAAAGACAGACACGTGAACGACGATGTCGTGATTGTGACCGTCGACGACGAAAGCTATGAGTATATGATAAATCGTTACGGCGAATGGCCCGTTCCGCGGGAGGTTTACGCCAAAGTTCTGAAATATATAAATTCTCAAAACCCTTACGTAACGGTTTTCGATTTGTTGTTTGTTCATACGATGAAAAGCGTTCCGAAAAGCGACAAAATTCTGGCGGATGCGGTTTCCGCGTCAGATAACGCGTTTATGGCGATAAGCTTCGACAACAGAGATTTCGAGGTCAGAAAGCCCGTCGTGCTGCCGAAATATTTGACTTCCGAGCTGGATATACGTTCGAAAAATTTTGCACCTTATGTTTATAAAAATTGTCGATCTATATTACCGGAACTGATTAACGGCACGTCAAACATCGGACAGATAAATACCCCGAAATCAGATGACGGGATAACCCGTACGGTGCCTTTGTTCGTCGGGTATCCTCGGTACACGGGAAAGAATTTCGAACCCGGAAAAATCGACTATTACCCTTATTTGACGCTGAAAGCCGCGTTTAAATATTTGGAAAAGAAAAACGGCGAAAAATTTCCGAGCCTTACGATTTCCGAAAACGGTAAACTCGTTGCAGGTAATCGTACGTACAATATTTCGAACAAAGGCGAAGCTTGGCTTAATTGGTACGGAAACAGCGGTTTGTATTCCGACAAAACTTTTAAATACATTCCTATGTACAAAGTCGTTAAAGCCGCCGAAAATGAAGGTTCTTTGCCTCCCGATACGTTCAAAAACAAGGCTGTTTTTATCGGTACGAGTGTTTTTTCGCTTTCCGATATCAAAAGCGTTCCGACCGCAAAATATATGCCCGGCGTCGAAATTCACGCAACTTTGTTCTCGAATTTGACCGAAGGAAATTTTGTTAATCCCGTTTCTTTAAATAAAAATTTGGCGACAACGATTGTTTTGTGTCTGTTGAGCGCGATAATCGTGTTATTTTCGTCTTCTGCGCTTGTTTCGACGTCATTGTTTGCCTCGTTGATGTTTGTTTACGCTTGGGCTGCAACGTATATGTTGGCACACTTCAATTGCCTTATATGGATTGCGGTGCCGCTTATGCTTGCCGCCGTTACGTTTGCGGGAACCTATATCATCAAATACGTTATAAAATCGCGAGATTTCGACCATGTATACAAACTTGCGACGACCGACGGCTTAACGGAACTTTACAATCACAGGTTCTTCCAAGAACAACTCAAAATTTGTCTGGAGGACGCAAAACGTTATTCCGGAACGTTTTCTCTGATAATGATAGATATCGATTTTTTCAAAAAATTTAACGATACATACGGTCACCAGGCGGGAGATGCCGTATTGAAACAGGTTGCGGCGACAATAAAGTCCACGGTTCGCAATTCCGATATCGTTTGCAGGTACGGCGGCGAAGAAATGACCGTGATTTTGAAAAATACGGATTATGATGCCGCTGTCGCAACGGCTCAGAAATTGTGCGAAAACGTTGCGGCAAAGCCTTATAAAATAACGTTGAAGGACGAAAAGAACGTAACCATAAGTCTCGGAGTTTCGTCTTATCCGCGTCACGGGGCAACATCGCGCGAAATTATCGAAAGTGCCGACAGTGCGCTTTATAAGGCAAAAGAATCGGGAAGAAACAGAGTCGGTATTTTATAAAAATTTTTATTAATCATTAAAGCGCGAATTTTTTCGCGCTTTTTGTCTTTTTGCGGGGTATCGGGTGTCAAATCGGAACAGGGTCGGGCATTTCGGTATTATAAAATCCCGGCGTTTCGAATATAATGCTTTCATCGGGTCTGAGAGGTATTTGTTGCGATTTTTAAGATAGTTGCCGCATTCGCCCAAACTTATTGATTTTTTGTTTTGCTTTGTGTTTTCGTTTTTTTGTGTTGAAAAACCTCTTCTCGATTTTGACGTATTTTAACCGGTAACAACACCTGAGTCCGTCTTCGGCGGAAATCTTCGAGCTTTCGCCGCTTTTCAACCGCATTTGCGCATTTGCAAAAAAAACGAACCTTTAAGGTTCGCGTTATTAGGGTAATGAATAATAAAATTTTACAAGACTTTTTAAATTTTTTCCTTTTCGTCGGCGGGAATCAACATTTCGTAATTCAGTTCGTTTTCGTTGTCCGCTATAATTCCTGCAATGACCGCGTCAGACGTGACGTTAAGCATTGTTCTGAACATTTCGAGCAGTCTGTCTATCGCAAAAAGGAACGCAAAGCCTTCGACCAACTGTTCGGGGGTAAGTCCGAGTCCGTTGAGGACGAGTGCTATCGTAATAAGACCCGCTCCGGGAATTCCCGCGCAAGTGCTGGACGCGATTATCGCAAAGAACGCTATCAGGCAGATTTGAAGCGGTTCGAGGTGAACACCGTACGCCTGAGTCAGGAATATTACCGCAAAAGTTTGAAACAGAGCCGTAGCGTCCATATTCAGGGTTGCTCCGACCGGAATTACAAAACTTGTTACTTTGTGAGAAATTCCGTGTTTTTCGCAGCATGCGAGGGTAAGAGGCAATGTTGCGGAGCTGCTTGCCGTTCCGAACGCCACCATCATTACTTCGGCAATTGCGGAATAGAAAGTCAAGACGGGGATTTTACTGAAAACCTTCATTAACAAAGGGTAGACGACGAACAATTGAATTGCAAATCCCAACATCAGAATAAGGAAGTATTTTGAAATGCTGTCGAAAATCGTCAGTCCGAAAGACGAAACCGCAACGGCCGTGAGTGCAAAAACGCCGGGAGCCGCGAGGTACATAATCCAGTCGGTGACTTTCATTGTTGCGGCAAATACCGATTCGAAGAATGAAATCAGGGGTTTGCTGACTTCTCCGACTTTTGCAAGTGCGATACCGAAAATCATAACAAATACCAGAACGGGAACCATATCTCCGTCGGCAAGAGCTTTGACGGGGTTTTTCGGGAGCATGTTTATGAAGACGGCGCCGATGTTGTAACGTTGCGATTCTATGGAGTTTTGAACGTTTTGCTGAGCGTCAACCGCGGAGGTTTGGCTGATAAAGCTTTGAACTCCGTCGCCGGGGTGTCCGATAAGAGCCAGACCCGCGCCGAGAGCGACCGCAATGACCGTTACAATCGAATAATACAGCAACATTTTTTTGCCGAATTTTCCTAGTTGTTTGCTGTCGCCGATGCTTGAAAGACCGATGATAATGGCGGAGCAGACGAGCGGGATTACAACGGTTTGGATAAGCCTTATAAATGCTTGTCCGACAAAGTCGAGGCATGCGATGATGTTCAACGCAATAATATTTTCTTCTCCCTGCGGGGTGTATTTAATTCCGTGAAGCAACGCTCCGAGAACAAACCCGGCAATAAGCGCGAAAAATATGTGTCCGTTGCGTTTTATGCCCAGTCCCAACGCTATAAGAATCTGCATATGAAGTTTCATTTCAACTCCTCCGATAATTCGGTTAAAATCTTTGTTAATACATGAATTAAAACTATTGTATAATTCTTTTTTAAAAATTTCAAGTTTACCGGAAAAAAAGATTGTAAAGTAAGTAAAAAAAATTGCGAGGGTTTTGTTTTTGTAATACAATAATTCATGATTGTTAAGGTGTGATTATGGACAACGAAAGTAAAAAAAGATTTTATTTTATAGCTGCGGGCGGGGTCGGAATGAGTGCGCTTGCAAAGTTTTTAGCGGAAAAAGGTTATGAAGTTTCGGGCTCCGACATTTCCGACGGAAAGTACGTTAAAATGCTCAGGAATATGGGAATTTCGGTGATAACGGGGCATGACCCTTCCCGAATTCAGCCCGGAATGACCGTTGTTTTAAGTACGGCGGTCAAAGACGACGATCCTGAACTTTTGCGCGCAAAAGAACTGAACCTCGAAATTATGCATCGTTCGGACGTTTTGGCGTTTATTTCGAAGGACTTTTCCGAAAACGAAAATTCGATATTTTTCGGTTTTTCGGGAACTCACGGAAAAACGACGACAAGCGGACTTTGTTCGTATGTTTTGAATAAAGCGGGGTTGCACCCTTCGTATGCAGTGGGCGGATTTATCCCCGGTATCGACAATAATGCGGAGTTCGACGGCGAAAAATATTTTTGCGCGGAACTCGACGAATCCGACGGAACAATCGTTAAATATTCCCCCGATATCAACGTTATAAACAATCTTTCGTTCGATCATCCCGATTTTTACGTAAACGGCATGGATGATATTTACAAAACTTTTAAAACTTACGTAGACGGTCTGAAGCCTTCGGCAAAAATCCTTGTGAATATCGATTGCCCGGGTATTCGCGAATTTTTGAAATATATCCCGGGAAAAAATACAGTCACTTTCGGACTCGAAGACGGCGATTACCGTGCCGAAAATATTGAACAAAAAGGCTTTTCGTCTTCTTTCGATATTCTGAAAAACAACGAATTTTTGACGCGCTTTACAATAAGTATCCCAGGAAAACACAATATTTATAACGCTTTGGCGGTTTTTGCCGCGCTTAAGGAAGCGGGACTTTCTCCCGAAAAATTTGCCGCGGAGTTTAAGTCGTTTTCGGGAATGGGCAGAAGATTTCAAATAGCCGCAAATTTCAACGGAATTACGGTTATCGACGATTACGCCCACCATCCCGAAGAAATTCTTGCGACACTGGACGGCTTGTCGGGGCTTTCTGCCCGTAAAATTGCGATATTTCAACCTCATCGCTATTCGCGGTTTAATTCTTTGTACAAAGATTTCCTGAATGTCTTTGAGGGGGTCGATAAGGTAATCGTTACGGATATTTACGCCGCTTCCGAACAACCTCCCGAAAATTCTTTGACGCCGGAAGATTTCGTAAAAGACGTAAATTGTATGGAAAGCGTTTATTTAAAGGGATCTCCGGAACAAATCGCGCCCCGTATTTACGAAATGCTGAAACCGGGCGACGTCGTCGTGACTTTGGGTGCGGGTACCGTTACTAAACTCGGTAAGTTGCTCGAAGAAGCGAGCAGGACGGTAAAAGCATGAAACACCTCAAAAATGAAGAAATCGCGAGTTTTACGACGTTAAAAATCGGTGGACCCGCCAAAAATACTTATTTTCCCGAAAATTTATCGGAATTTGAAGATTTGTTAAGAATCGTAAAGAATCCGTTGATTCTCGGAAACGGTTCGAATGTTTTGGTTTCGTCAAACGGTGTCGACGCAGACGTTATATTTACGACTGCGCTTTGCGGTATGTCCGTCGATTTTGATACGGTAACGTTCGATTGTGGGGTTAAATGTGCAAAAGCGTCTTTGTTTGCGGAACAAAATTCGCTTGCAGGGCTCGAGTTTTTGGCGGGAATCCCGGGAACCATCGGCGGAGTCGTTTTTATGAACGCTTCCGCGCACGGGCAAAGCGTTTCGGATATTTTCGAAGAATGTTCGGTTTTTGATTTATCGACAGGCAAAAATCTTGTTTTAAAACGCGAGGAAATGGATTTCGGCTACAGGCATACCGTTTTGGAAACGAAACCGTATATCGTGTTAAACGCGACGTTTCGTTTGAAACGCGGTGACGGAGCGGAAATTCACTCTTTAATCAAAAAAAATCTCGAGTTTCGCAAACAATGTCAGCCGTCTTTGCTGTTCCCGAATGCGGGCAGTACGTTTAAAAATCCCGAATTCGACTCTGCGGGAAGGCTTCTTGACAAAGCCGGGATGAAGGCAAAAAAAATCGGCTCGGCAAAAGTTTGGGAAAATCACGCAAACTTTATTGTAAATACAGGCGGAGCGACTTCGCGCGATGTGTCGGAACTGATGTACCTGATGAAAAAATCCGTTCTCGACAAATATACAATTAACTTGACCCCCGAAGTCAGATATATCGGGAGTCCCGACGAAAGGGAAAAGGAAATATGGGAATTTTTGAAAAAATAGAATATTCACGAGACACCGTCGTAGGCGTTTTGTGCGGCGGAATGTCCAACGAACGCGAGGTTTCGTTGCGTTCGGGAAAAAACGTTTTTGAGGCGTTGTTAAGACTCGGATACAATAATTCCGTGCTTATCGACGTTGACAAGGATATTGCTCAAACTCTCGAAGAACACGGCGTCGAGGTAGCGTTCAATGCACTTCACGGTAAATTCGGCGAGGACGGTTGCATTCAGGGATTACTGGAAATCGCGGGGATTCCCTATACCGGCTGCGGAGTGTACTCTTCTGCGGTTTGTATGAACAAGGATTATACGAAAAATGTTCTCAAAAACTTCGATATTCCTTTGATTAAATCCGTAACCGTGAAAAAAGACGAAAATCCGAAAGATAAAATCGTCGACTTGAAATATCCACTTATTTTGAAACCCGTCGGCGAAGGCTCAAGCATCGGGATGTACAAAGTTAACTCCCCCGAAGAATTTGACAAATTCTATGCCGAATCGGCAAAAATCGGTCAGGATATCATGGTCGAAGAATATATTACCGGAATTTCCGCGACAACCGGCGTTCTTGAAGGCGAAGACGGCGCGTTTGCCACAGAAATTCTCGAACTTCGTCCCAAAAACGAATGGTACGATTACGAATCAAAATATACTCCCGGCATGACGGAATTTATTCTGCCTGCCGAAATTTCCGACGAGATGACCCGAAAAGTCAAAGAAACCGCGGTAAAAGCATTCAAAGCATGCCGCTGTTCCGGGTTGTCGAGAGTCGATTTTTTGATAACAAAAGACATTCCGTACGTTTTGGAAATCAACACCAGTCCCGGAATGACTGATTTAAGCGACTTGCCCGCTCAGGCAAACGCTTGCGGAATTTCTTACGACGAGCTTGTTTTGATGATTTTAAACGGTGCGGGCTTGAATAAGCAATAGGAATTGCAATGAACAATGAAAACGAAGAAAAACTGAATACCGAAGAAGTTTCGGACGAACAGGGCGGAGAAATTCATTCCGAACGCCGTTTTAAGCGCGATTTTATTCTGCTCAGAGCGTTGATTATTTCATTGCTCATTTTTGCTTCGTATAAAATTTTAACCTGTTCGGGGTGGGTTTACCCTTCCAACACGTTCGATTACCTGAAAAGTCGCTATTTTACGATTTCAGGGTATACTTTGACAACTCCCGACAAAGTTCTCGAAGCCTTGCGAAAAGAGCCTTTGCCGAAGGTTCCCTTGTATATGATAAACCCAAAAGACTTTGAAAAAAGAATTATGAAAATTGCGACGGTAAAACGGGTTTATGTGCGCAGATACTGGTTTCCGGCGCGAATGAGGGTCGTAATCGAAGACAAAAAGCCTCTGATGACAATTTCAAGAGACGAGAAATCAAAACCGATAATGTTTTTTGTCGAGGACGGAAAACTTTTGAGCATGGACTATATGACGCCCGACGTTTCGTTGTATCCCGTCAATGTCATTGCTCCGACCGAAAAAAACAACAACTTTTTCGACTGGAAGCCCGACGTACTCGCGGGAATTTTGAATATTTCGGACACGATTGCAAAATACGCGGGTGAGTCGCCGGAATACATCGATTGCAGAAACATGAACGATATATTCGTCAAAGTCGACGACGTTTTGTTGAGGGTCGGAGAGCCGGATGTGACGCTGGAAAAGCGTTTAAAATTTACTTCGACGATACTCGGTTACGTAAAAAAACATCCCGACAAAATTGAATACATTGATTTGCGTTGGAACGATGTTCAGTTTATAAAATATAAAGGCAATACTAAAAACGAAAACACCGAAATTATTGATACCGGTGATACGGAGGCATAAAATGCAAATTTCGATAGTACAAATGAACTCAAAATCAAACGACATTGACCACAATTTTCGGAAAATGAAAAGGGTTATAATGAATGAAAAGTCCGAGGTGGTTATTTTCCCCGCTTTAGCGATTACCGGCGCGGGATGCAGGGACAATTTTCTCGACGCCGCGTTTATCGAGGCTCAAAACGAAAAAATCGAAGAGCTGAAGTCGTTGAGTGCCGAAAAAGACATTATCTGCGGTGTTGCGTATAAATCTCATAACGGCTTGTATAACGCCGTTGTCGAGTTTTCGGGCGGTGAAGAAAAAATTCTGTGTTTCAAAAAGAATTTGTCCGCCGACGAGAAAAAATATTTTGTCCCGGGCAACGGTGCCGAAGACATCGAGTATAAGGGGCGTTTGCTTACCGTAACTTTGGACGAGCCTGTCGCAAAGCACATGGACTTTATTTTGAATTTTTGTTCCGAACCTTATCGTACCGAAACTTTGAAAAAACGCCTGAAAAACAAAGATTTTTCGGAAATTTTCATAAATCCCGTCGGAATCGCAAATAACGAAATTTTTGACGGTAGAAGCTTTGTGACGGATAAATCGGGAAACAAAATTCTTGCAGCGCCGGCATTCGAAGAATGCATTTTGCGTTATGTCGATTCCGAAAAACTCGAAATCCTTCCGGAGCAAGACGTTGACGAATACGAGCAAACGGTTGACGCGTTGAGTTTTGCGCTAAAAACTTTTTGTGAAAATAACGGGTTCAAAAAGGTTGTATTGGGCTTGTCGGGCGGAATTGATTCGGCTTTGACGTGTTGCCTCGCGGTAAAGGCTCTGGGACGCGAAAATGTCGTCGGAATTACCATGCCGAGCGAGTTTTCGAGCACCGGCAGCGTCGATGACAGTTTGCGCTTGGCGGAAAATTTGGGTATCGAATGTCTGATAAAGCCGATAAAACCCGTCTTTGATACTTTTGTCGAAAAGGTTCAGGAAGAGCGTCACTACGATTTGGCGGAAGAAAATTTGCAATCCAGAATTCGCGCGTTGATTTTGATGAATTATTCCAACAGAAACAATGCTTTGTTGCTTGCAACCGGAAACAAGTCCGAATGCGCAATGGGCTATTGTACCCTGTACGGAGACACTTGCGGCGGTGTGAACCTCATTTCGGATGTTTACAAAACCGATGTTTATAAGTTGAGCAAAGTCTTTAACCGCGAACGCGAAATTATCCCGGAAAGTACCATGACAAAAGCTCCTTCGGCGGAATTACGTCCCGATCAAAAAGATTCCGATTCTTTGCCCGAATACGATGTTTTGGACAAGGTTTTGCGTTTGTATTTCGAACAGCGGATTAACCCGGAAAGAATTCGTTCTTTGTGCGAAGGTGTCGATACGGATGCGATTATCGCAAAGGTCAAACGCAATGAATTTAAACGGAAGCAGGCTACAGCAGGGTTTAAAATTTCCAAGTGCTCGTTCGTAAAAGATGTCGACTTTGCGGTGATGTAGATGAATATATTCAAAAAATTTTTGATATCGACTTTGATTTTTTCGACTTGCTCTCTTTGCGCACATGCTGATTTGTTCGATTGCGTGAAAAATTCCGATGTTTCGGCGCTTAAGGCTTCCGTCAATTCTAAAAATGCGGATTTGAAAAACTCGAACGACGAAAGTTTGCTTCACGTTGCAGTAAAAGAAAAAAAATATGAGGCGTTGTCTTATCTTGCTTTTTCCAAAAAATGCAATTTGAATCTTCGGGACAAATACGGCAGGACTCCTGTTTTTATCGCCGCTCAAAACGGGGATTTGAAAGCATTGTCTTTACTGATAAATGCCGGCGCCGATATCAATAAACGCTCGTATAACGGGAAAACACCGCTTTTGTCGGCAGTAGAGAATAACCATCCGGACTGTGCCTTTAAGTGCGTTAAATCGGGTGCTAACGTGAAATTGAAGGATTACGACGGAAACGACGTTTTGTTGACGGCGGTTCGCGGAAGAAATGCGGGAACGGTGAAGGCGATTTTGCCGCTCGTCGAAAACATCAACATACGCGATGCGTCGGGTTCAACGCCTCTTATGATAGCCGCTGCGACCGATAAAACCGTTGCCGAATTGCTTGTGAAAAACGGTGCCGAAATAAACGCCGTGAACAAATTCGGACTTACGGCACTTCATATTTCGATTTTGAACAACCGACCCGACTGTGCGATTTATCTGGTTGAAGTCGGTGCGAACCCAAATATTGTTTCGTTCAGAGGTTTAACCGCGTTGAATATTGCGCGTGCAAAAAATTTATCCGAGGTCGAAAAAGTATTAATCGAAAACGGTGCGAAAGATTTTTAGTTACAAATCTTTACGAAATAAAAAAACGGTTGCGAAAAATTCTTGCGTGTATTATATTGGGAGTGTCAGAAAAAATAACTCACGTATAAACATGCCCGAGCTTAAATTTTTTAATTTAGGTCTTCTGTACATGTTTTTTTGTTTGTAAAAAAGATGTAATTTACTTAACGAAAGGTAAAAACAAAGTGGAAGAAATTAAGACAAAAAAGAAAAAAGCCGTAGAAACAAGAGAAGAAACGGAAGTTCAAAACGAATGGACGGAACACGTAATTCAAATCAGACGTGTAACCAAGGTTGTAAAAGGCGGTAAAAAACTCAGCTTCAGAGCGATTGTAATCGTCGGCAACAAAAAAGGACAAGTCGGAGTCGGCTGTTCGAAAGCGTCCGAAGTAATAACCGCAATACAAAAAGCGGTTGCGGACGGCAGAAAAAACATGATAAACGTAAGTTTGTTCAATAAAACCATTCCTCACCCCGTAACGGGAAGATCGGGTGCAGGCAGTGTAATGCTCAGACCGGCTTCGGAAGGTACCGGAGTCATCGCGGGCGGTGCGGTACGTGCGGTATTGGAACTTGCGGGTATCGAAAACATATTGAGCAAATCTTTGGGATCGAAATCTCCGTTGAACGCGGCAAACGCAACGATAAACGCGTTGAAGTCGATGAGAAGCTTCAAAGAAGTTGCAAAATCGCGTAATTTAACATTGAAAGAAATGCTTAACTGATAGGAGTTTAAAAAATGGCAGACACTCAAAAGAAAGTAAAAATAACTCTCGTGAAGAGTTTGATAGGATCGACCAAAGATCAGATAAAAGTTGTCAGAGCACTCGGATTGGGTAAAAAAGACAGCAGCAGAGAACACTTTGTAACTCCGATAATCAGCGGAATGATAAACAAAGTTCCTCATTTGTTAAAAGTTGAAGAAATATAATAACCGACGGTTATAAAAACGAAAGGTATAAAAAACAATGTCAGACAGAATAGAATTAGAAGATTTAAGACCTGCCGAAGGTGCTACGTCAAGAACTAAAAGAGTGGGCAGAGGACGTTCATCGGGACACGGAAAGACTTGCTGCCGCGGTCACAACGGTGAAGGACAACGTTCGGGAAGATCGTCGAAAAGAGGATTTGAAGGCGGACAAATGCCCGGATACAGACAAATGCCCAAATTGAAAGGTTTTGAAGCGTTCAATTCGGTAGTTTGCGCCGAATTCAACGTAGGCGATATCGAAAAAAGCGGAATGAACGAAATCGATTTGGATATCTTGAAATCGGCACGTAAAGCTCGTCCGAACACCGTTCAACTCAGAATTTTGGGTAACGGTGAATTGACAAGAGCCGTAACCGTAAGAGCTTCGCACTTTACAAAATCGGCAATAGAAAAAATAGAAAAAGCAGGCGGAAAGGCTGAAACTGTATAATGCAACAACCCGGAATACATACTCCGAGCGCAGCGGATATAGCTTCTATGTTTAAGACATCGGGGCTTAAAGGAAAGCTGATTTTTACGATACTTATGATGGCGGTGTTCAGATTTTGTACGCAGTTGCCTCTGTTCGGCATAAATAATCAGGTTTTCGCAAATATAGCTGCGGGAAATAATATAATCGGATTTTTGGACATGTTCACGGGCGGTGCGCTCGGAAACGTCTCGATTATCGCGCTCGGTATAGGACCTTACATTACTTCGTCAATTA
The DNA here is from genome assembly GCA_934718085.1 of uncultured Candidatus Melainabacteria bacterium. Classification (GTDB taxonomy): domain Bacteria; phylum Cyanobacteriota; class Vampirovibrionia; order Gastranaerophilales; family Gastranaerophilaceae; genus CAKUZL01. The sequence continues at coordinate 85,054 of CAKUZL010000004.1, read as the reverse complement.
TTATCCAATTGATGACGGCGGTAATTCCTTACCTTGAACAACTTCAAAAAGAAGAAGGAGAAGCGGGAAGACGCAAAATTTCTCAATATACGAGACTTTTTACGGTCGTTATCGCGTTTTTTCAATCTTTGATTTTTGTGTTGTTCTTGACAAGAACCGCGCCCGCGGCGATTATGCCCGACGTAAATCACTTTATGTTTTTGACGGGTTCCGTTGCGATATTGACTGCAGGGTCGGTGTTTGTAATGTGGCTCGGCGAACTTTTGACCGAAAAAGGAATCGGAAACGGTGCTTCCATGATAATTTTCTGGGGTATTATTTCCAGAATACCTTTTTATTTCAACAAAACTTCGTTGATTGTTCAAAACGATAAATCGTTGCAATTCGGACTTGTTTTGTTGCTTGCGATATTTTTTGCGACTATGGTATTAATCGTAATATTGCAGGAAGCGGCAAGAAAAGTAATAATCGTGAACCCGCGGCGTCAGGTCGGAAACAAGGTTTACGGCGGAATGAATTCTTTTATTCCGTTCAAACTTAATCCGGGCGGGGTTATGCCCATAATCTTCGCGATTGCGATTTTACTTTTCCCGACGACGGTGCTCAGTCTGCTCGGTTCGTCAACCTTCATAAGCGGTCCCGTGAAGGATGCGTTGACGCAAATGTCGTTGGTGTTTAATCCTTCGTCTCCGACATATAATGCGGTATATTTCCTGTTGATTGTCGGGTTGACGTTCTTTTATGCATCGATTATGCCTAACATGCAACCCAAAGAAATCGCGGACAATCTTAAAAAATACGGCTCATCGATACCGGGGATTAAGCCGGGAAGACCGACTGCGGAAGCGTTGGACAAAATTCTCGGAAGAATTACTCTCATCGGTGCGGTCGGGCTCGGTATAGTCGCGTTGATTCCTTCGCTTGCGGCGTCGTTGACCAATATCACTACATTGCAGGGGTTGGGGGCAACTTCTCTGATAATTATGGTCGGGGTAGCTCTCGATTTTATCAATCAGGTGAAGGCGCACTTGTTGTCAAAAAATTATGAAAGTTTTCTTAAAGATAAACAATAAATTTTCATAAAACAAAAACAAGGATAAAAGGCGGAATACATGTTCCGTCTTTTTTCTTTTGTACTATAATATAGACAAGGGAGGTTATACGATGAAAAGAGAAATTATCATGGTCGGGCCGCCTGCAAGCGGCAAGGGCACTCAGACGGAGAAATTGAAGAAGTTGACGGGGCTTGTGCATGCCGACACCGGAGCGATGCTCAGAGCTGCGGTAAAATCCGGAACCGAAGAAGGAATAATTGCCGGAAGATGCATGGATAACGGTCAGCTGGTGCCGATTGAGACCGTCGGAAAGATAATAAAAAAGCGTTTAAGCGAGGATGATTGCAAGGACGGTTTTATTTTGGACGGCTATCCGCGAAGCATTGAACAGGCTCAAAAGCTTGAGGACATTTTGAAGGAAGTCAACGAAGGCAGAGACGATGTCAAGTTTACGGTTGCTTATTTTGACATTCCTTCGGACATATTGCTTGAAAGAATAGTCAACAGGGTATCTTGTCCCAAGTGCGGAGCGATATATAATTTAAAAACAATGACTTTGAAAGAGGAAGGCAAATGTGACGAATGCGGAACGAAGCTGGTGAAGCGTTCCGACGATACCGAAGAAGTTGCACAGAAGAGATTTTCGACGTATTTTGAGCAAACGGAGCCTGTTTTGAAGTTTTACGAAGACAGAGGAACACTTGTGAAGATAGACGCAAAGGGCTCTATCGACGAAGTTTTCGAACATTTTAAGAAAGCGGTTTTATAATGACCATAAAGAAAAAATCAGGGTACGAGTTGAAGTTGATGCGGGAAGCCGGTCGGGTGGTTGCACTTGTGCATGCCGAAATGAAAAAAGTCGTGCAGCCGGGCGTGACGACCGAATTTCTCGACAAGACCGCGTACGAAATAATAAAGGATAATAAATGTGAGCCCACGTTTAAGGGTTACGACGGATTTCCCGCGACGATATGCGCGTCGGTGAACGAGCAGGTGGTGCACGGTTTTCCGTCCGACAGAGTTCTTGAAGACGGCGATATAATCAGTATAGACGTAGGAGCGACGTATCACGGTTATGTCGGAGATTCCGCGTGGACGTATGCCGTAGGCGAGATTTCGGACGAGAAAAAACGTTTGATGGCGGCAACGGAAGAGGCTTTGATGTCGGCTTTGTCGAAGGTCAAGAACAACGTTTCGATAGAAGATGTCGTCGGACAAATCGAAGATACGGCGAAAGCCAATAATTTGGGGATTGTACGTCAGTACGGCGGACACGGTGTCGGGCAAAATATGCACGAGCCTCCGTTTATTTTCAATTATCGAACCGGTGCCGATTTGATTTTGAAAACCGGGTATACCGTTGCGATAGAGCCGATGTTGAATTTGGGAACGGATGACGTTTTTGTCGAAAAAGACGGATGGACGGTCGTGACAAAAGATTTTAAGCCTTCGGCGCATTTTGAGCATACGATTGCCGTTACGGACGACGGGTGCAAAATTTTGACGACGTTGTAAAGAAAATTCAAAAGGAAAATATTTATGATGGAAATGAGAGTAATGGGAATAGCAGTGGATACGCGTACGGGCAACCCGATAGTTGTATTGAACGACCTTGAAAACAGAAGGGCGTTGCCGATATGGATAGGGTCCGCGGAAGCAAGTTCGATAATCCGGCAAATCGAAAAAATCAAGGTTGCGCGTCCCATGACTCACGACCTGATTTTGAATATTTTGAATTCTCTCGGGCAAACAATCGATAAAATCGAGATAAATGATGTCGAGAACGAGACGTATTTTGCGACAATATTTTTGTCTGACAAGGAGGGCAACGTCACCCAAATCGACGCACGTCCGTCGGATGCCATTGCTCTTGCGGTTCGGGCGGATGTTTCTGTTTTTGTCTCCGAAAAAGTTTTGGCGGCGGGGTCGGTTTCGTGCGATAACGAGAAAGACGAGGAAGAAGCCGAAGAATTCAGGAATTTTATTCAGAGTATAAAGCCTTCGGATTTTTCAAGAATCTTAAAAGAACACGAAGAGTCTGACAGTTAACAGGTGTTCAAAGCCCGCTCGCGAAACCCGAAAAGTGACACGGCTTGTTGCGCCGGGTACCGTTTTTCGGATTTCGTCGATAAAGTTTTTATTCATTGTAAAAAATCGTCCTTTTCGGGGTGATTTTTTGTGTTGTTTTAAACGTTATAAAATTACTTTTCGAAGAAATTTTCAGCAGGTGAAAAAATGTCGGTTTTCATACTGTTTTGTTTATTTTCTTAAAAAAACTTTACAAATACATAAAAAAAGTAAATTTTTGTCTCTCGAAATACTTTATATATTTGAAGTATATATGAGGATATTGACATGACATCTTATCAAACGGCGGCGGGGCAACCCGGTATATCTCCCCAACAACTGCAGCAGTATTTCGAATCTCAGGCTCAATCGATGACGCCTTCAAATTCTTTGCCGCAAAATATGATGCAAACAGATGTTATCAATGGTCAGGGTGAAGGTGACGAAGGGTCGGCGTTTTCGTTGACGAATCTTTTTGCGACAGCTTTACCGGTTGCGACGATGTCGGGTTTTTACGGATGGAATGTTTCGGAAAACAACGCTATCGGGCAATATTTCGAAGCCGGCGGTGACGGCGGCAAATATAAAGAGGCTTTCGAGGCTTTGAAAAAAGACAACAAGCCTTTGTTCGATAAACTTCAAAAAACGCTTACCGACAGAGGAGGGCAAAAGCGGATAAGCGAGATAAAAGGATTTATTAACGATCTTTACGAAGGAAAAGGTTGTGCTTCCGGCGGTTCGGGCTTGAAACGAACGGCTTCACTGCTGGAGGCTAACGGGCATCTTGCCGAGCAATATGACGTTGCTCAGGAAGGTTATCGGGATTTGAACAGGATTTTAAAATCAAATCAACCTTGGTATAAGCGTTGGAATCCTTGGAGCAAAGGTCCTCAGACTTTTGATGCGGAACAAATGAAAGCTATCGAAAAATGGTGTGATACTTCGAACGCTTCTTATTCATCAAATGTAGCGCAATTTAACGAAACAAAATCGATAAAAGATATGGCTTCGAACGTGAAGTCGGAAATCGAGGCTGCCAAAGCGGGTGCGACACAAACCGCACAAGGTGTCGCTCAAACCGCGCCGGGTGTTGCTCAAACTACACAGGGCACGGTACAAACCGCCAAAACAGCATCAACCGCCGCAAATGCAGGACAAACCGCGGTCAAAGAAACGGTCGAATTTGCCGACAAATCCATCGAAAATCTTTCCAAAACGGCAAAAATCGCGGCAAAAGGAGCCGAAGAAAGTAAAGGCTTCTTGAGTTCGTGTTGGGATTCCGTAAAATCGTTCTGCTCGAAAACCACAAAAACCCTTGAAAAAGGATTTATGAAAATCCCGGGCATGGATAAGCTTGCAAAAACCTCGGTCGGAAAAACTTTGGGTAAAGCTTTTTCGGGCAAAGGCTTTACTTCCGCGGGGGGATGGTTTAGTGTCGCGCTTACTTCTCTTTGTGAAATTCCTAAAGTTTGGAGTGCGTTTTCCGAAAACGGTTTCGGTTCGGGATGTATGCAGATATTAAAATCCGGTGTCAATGTCGGCGTAGTTACTTTGGCTTCGGCTGCGGGCACCGCCGTAGGCGGGACAATCGGTACTTTGATAGGAGGCCCCGGGCTTGGTACCGCAGTCGGTGCTCTTGCAGGTTCGATTGCAGGCTATATGCTCGGCGACGGTGTAAACGGTTTAATAAGTAAAGTTTGGCCGGATTACGATAAGAAAAAATCGGAACCTCAAGCACAACAACAGCTTGCGGCGGCGCAACAGCTTTCGGCGCAAGAAGTTGCTCAACCGGCATTCGGCGGGCAATCGCAGGTTCAAACTGCTCAGGCTGCGGCACAAACGGCGCAAGCTCAAGCGGCTGCTCAAGGGCAAACCGACCCGCTTGCTCAATATCTTCAAACTCCCTATTCGTTGTCTCAATCCGCTCAATCTCAAGGTGCAGGTGCAGCGCAAAACGACACAAACAATTTCCTTCAATATTATATGAATCCCGGCGCAAATTCCGCGGTTCAATCTTCGTTGGCGGCGTTCAACGCGGGCGATGATCCGTTAGGGCTTTTTAAACAAAGCGGTTATAATTCATTTGCAATGCTTCCGCCGGTCGGAATGCCGTCACCTCAGACACTTAACGCAATTGCCCAAAACGCGGTAAACGCGGCACTTTACCCGAAACCGGAACAAAAAAATAAAAATGCTGCAAAACAAAATTCCGCATAATCTTGTAAATTTTTGTAAATATAAGTATATAAAAAGTAAATTTTATAACCCGAAAAATTTTTATATAAACAGAAAAGGAGCACTTTAATAAGCATGGAAAATTACACTATGAGTCCGTATATGCCTTATCAATCGAGCCCGGGCAGGCTTATGCCGGGGCAACAAGGTGTTGTTGCGCGTAATATTTCCATGCCGGTTCAGACGAGGGTTGCTTCTCCCGTTATGAACCAAAATCTTCACGATACCGTAAACTTGAGTACTTCTCCCGCGGCGGCTGCGGTAAACGAACATGCCGCAGCCGAGGAAGATGAACCTTTATCGTCGTTGATTTTTAATAAAATGAACGCGTTTATGCTTGCTTTGCAGGGCGGTCTTACGGCGTGGATGCGCTGGATGAACGTTAAAGAAGGCGGAAAGGGTGTTGCCGAACAAATTTTGAACGGAACTCCGAAGGCGATTGCTCCGAAAAAAGAAATCAACGGCTTTTTTGATTACGTGAAAGACCGGACAAACCTTATATTCGGCGGAGGAGACTACAAGGGTGTTTCGTTCGGCGAAAGAATCGGCAGCATATTTAAACCTTCGACGGGCATGACCTACAACATTTCAGACGAGCAAAAGGCTTTGGTTAAGGCTTCCCGCCAAGAATACAATGCAATGGCTCAAGAACTTTCCGACCTTGCAAGAGGAGAAGGTAAATACGCAAAAGTTCCGTTTTGGGACAGAATGAAAGAATTGTTTCTCAAATCGACGTCTTACAACGCAACGTTCGATAATATCCAAGAACCGATGAAGGGACAGGCAAGGTACCTCAACGGTTCCAACACGCGTTTGCGGTTCAGAAACTTTATGCAAAATATCAAAGACACTGTTCTTTATCCGTATCATTACATTACGGGCGAATCTAAGAAATATGAGTGGCGCAAATTTAATCGTGTCGATTATGTAAACAGGAATTTTGCCGAACTTACGACATCTGCGCGTTCCGCGGTCGATGAAGCCTTCCGCTCGAATTTCGGTTCCGTTGTCGATGTTTTGAGAAACGAAAAGAACCCGAACTATAAAGAAATGGCTCAAAGACTTCAAAAAGCAGGCTTCGGAGAATTTACCGAAGACATTTTGAAACAAATCAAAAATATTTCGGGTCAAAAGACGCAGGACTATTCCAAGATTTTCGAAGCCGTCGAAAAGGCTGCCGGTCAAAAGGTAAAATATATCAGACAAGGTTTGTTCACACCGGCGGAAATCATGAAGGGGCTCGAAACAACAGGATTCAAGAACTTCATGAGTGCTGCGGGAAGGTCGATAAAAGCCGCGTTTACTTCGTCGGGACATACGTCTGTCGGCGGAAAGATGGCAATTATCATGATGGCAGGATTCGGTTTGTTGGAAACGATACCCAAGCTGTTCGACAAAGATTATACCGGCGCGATGAAATCAGTGGGCAGAAACCTTGTTCTCGGCGCAGGCATGGCAGGCGTTCAGGCTTCTATGGCGGGTGCTCTCGGTACCGCAGGTGCTCTTGCGGGTGCCGCGGTCGGAGGTCCCGTAGGAGCGGCAACGGGCGCATTCCTCGCGGGAGTCGGCGGCATGCTTATCTCCTGGCCGATAGCCGAAAAATTGCTTAAACCCGTGTTCAAATGGACGGGACTCGCGGATACCCCCAAGACTCCCGATCAACCGAAACAATAGGCTATGCTTCGTTTGCGTAAAATTGTAAATTTTTGTTAAAAATAATCCCCGATTTTCAAGATTTGCGCAATTTTTAACCCCCCGATGTTTTATTACATGTGAAAGTGAAAAGGAAATGACGAATTCAATCTCGACGGTACATCCCAATTTAGTTGCCGCGGCGCATCGCTCGTCGGTCAGTCCCGCGCATTCTTCGCATGCCGAAGCCGTGCAGTCTTCTGCGTCGTCCTCTTCACAATCATCGCAATCCAAAGAGGGTAAAAAACTTCCCGGCATTCATCTTGCTCCCGACCTTGCGTTTGCCGGCATTCAAGGCGTTTTGTGCGCATGGATGAGGAAAAACAACATTGCCGCGTTTTACGACATGATGAAAGCCGCAAAAGAAGGAAAGCTGCCCGATGTCGGCGGTAAAGAAAATATTGCGAAGCGTATTGACTATTTTTCCAAATATTCTCCCGACGGCAAAAATTTGGCTGACTTTTTGGCTGCCCAAAACCAACACGGTTGCGATTTGACCAAAAAATTGTTTACAAAAGATTCCCGTTCGTTTTTGGATAAACTCGCCGATGCGATGGAGTTTACGTTCAATGCGAAAATGCACGAAAACGCCGCGCACGACTCTTTGAGAGGTCTCACGATTTCCAAAAACGGCAGCCGCATAAGAAACTCGTTTCGTTCGCTTATTTTAAATATTGTCGGATTAGGCAAAACCTCCAAAAAATGGTGGGCGGGCTCCGACGTTCGTGTCGCCGAGTGGCTTCGCGATTGCAAAAAAACTCCCGTACCGGAACTTCTCGAACCTCTGAAAGGCTCCGCAGGCGAAAGAATTAAACATGTTTTGTCAAAAAACATTACACACGCAGGCGGCATCGGAATGTTTATGGTCTTCTGCATTCCGAGTATTCTCTCCGCGTTCCAAACTTTCGGAACCGGCGAAGGCATAAAAGAAACAGTCAGAAGTTTCTTCAGCTCGTTTGCGTCGCTTTACATTTCGGGCGCACTCGAAATTCCTCTTGCTCTCGCCGGCGGTGCCGTCGGAGGCATGGTTGCGGGACCCGTCGGCTTCGGTGTCGGTGCTCTCATCGGTAACTTTGCGGGCATGATGGCAGGCTTCGGTCTCGGGTCTCAAATTTGCGAAAATATCTTTAAATTTGTAGGCTTCTCTCTTCCCGAAGCTTCGAAAGAAGATGAACTGTCCGAGAAAAAACTCTTAACTCCGGAATTGTGCGACAAAATCGACGTTTCGCCGCAAATCCAACCCTCGGACCCCGTTGAGTTAAATAAAGTCAGAAACATTTTTGCCGCTGCCGATAAGGAACTTTCCGCGACCGGGACACTTTCCAAAAACACCGTCGATAAATTGTACACCGTCAACCGCGATTACCCCGAATTCTTTACAATGTTGAAATCTCTCTGATTTGTCGATATAATCTTCCCATGATCGAATTGAAAATTTTAAAAATCTCGGACGATGTAAAAGTCCCCGAATACAAAACTCCGGGTGCTTCGGGCATGGATTTGTCCGCCTATATAACCGAGCCGATTGTCTTAAAACCTTTGCAACGGGCTCTTGTCCCGACAGGCTTGAAAATCGAGCTCCCCGTAGGTTATGAAGCTCAAGTCAGGGCGCGTTCCGGATTGTCGATAAAACACGGAATTACTTTGATTAACGCAGTCGGCACCGTTGATGCCGATTATCGCGGCGAAATCAAAGTCGGACTCGTAAATCTTTCCGATACGGAATACACCGTGACTCCGGGCGAACGCATTGCTCAAATGGTTATTTGTAAGGTCGAATACCCTCAAATTTCCGTTTGTTCGGAACTTTGCGGGTCCGAAAGAGGTTCGGGCGGCTTCGGCTCTACCGGCAAATAATAAGCGGCGACGGTGTTTTGTAGCCGGTTTTTACGAACAGTGTTGATGTTACCGGGCGGAAACCGACGGGTGCGGCAGTCGAGAGACCCTTTTCTTAACAGGGCTTTCGGTGTGGTGTGGGTTCGACGAAATAGTAATTGGACTGCTGTACAACGAAAAACAACGTGTTTTTCCGGTGTAAATGTCAGTTTGAAACAAAAACTTGATATTTATATTTCGGGTAAGAACGGTTCCGAAGCGTTTTTCGGTGTTCGGCCGTGACTCTCTCGACGGTAACGAGATTGTAACGTTTTTCCCCCATTTTTGGAAGTTTTCAACAAAAAGAGTCGATACATTCGACTCTTTTTATACTTCCTTTTTGTGCGCTACCGTTTACTAAAAAACGTTTTGCATGTTTTGATTTCCCTGTTCCCGTAGTCCGTCCGCGTCGGAGTCCCGGTCGATGACGTATCGTTTCGCGAAAATCATCTGTTTTTGATGATTACGGTTTGCCTGACAGACTGCGTTGAGTGAACAAGTATTGCCGTTATTCGTCTTCCAAAACCTGAGGCAATTCTATATCAGGTTTTCCGAGCACCCGTACAAGCTCCAAAACCGATGCTTTCATCTGGCAACGTTGTGACGTTCCGTTAAAAAAGTCCGAATAAAAACAACCTTCGCAAACACATCCTCTCTTGTAACATTCGAGCGCTGTATTGGTCCAACGTCTTACTGCTATGGCTCTGCCCATATCTCTGCTTCTAAGCAATGTTTCCCCCTCCGATAAATGACAATTTTCCCCTATGCTCAAGCTTTAATCCGGTTTTACAAAATCGGATGTCTTCCGAAAAACGACGATATTCCCCTTTTCTCCGTGATTTGTCGTTTCCCGAGCCCGAACCGTCTGCGTTTTTGCTTTCGATTCCCTTTTGTAATCCGAATTCGTGTTTGACCTTTTCGGATGTACATGCTCCCGAGTGCCTTATTTCGTGCACTTTCGCTTGAGCTCTTCTTTATTATATCCGTTGCACTTCTCTTTTCAACCCTTAGTTTGTCAATTGTGAAGATAATGATACAATTGCGGAAATCCTTGTCCCAAGCTTATTTTGACGATTGATTTGTCGTTTTGTGCCGATTTTTCGAGTTTTTTGGCGGCATGAGTTCATGACAAGTTGATGTACTTTTTTGCGTTTTATGTGGTGAAAACTTGCAAAAATAAAGGAATTCGAGTGTTTGTCGAATTCCTTTTGTTAATTTGCGTTTATATTTTTTATTTTAGAAAATCCTGAATGATAACGCCGATGTCAATCATTTTCAGCGGCGAACCTTTTGCGGCAGCGATGTTTCTGCACAGATTTCCGAAGCTTGCGATTTCTTCTTTCGAGCCCGAGCCGTAAGCTTCTTTTGCTTTGTTTTGAATCCATTTCGTGATTTCTTCTTTTGTTCCTTCTATTTCGACTTCGGTTTGCGATTTAAAGGCAAAAACCCTTGCGTCGCTGTTTGCGGGTGTTTTTCTCGTGACAGTCGCGATGTAGTCGACGAGTTCTTTTTTGACTTCTTTCGATAAATCCGATTTTTTGATAATTCCTGCGACTTCTTTTTTCGCTTCGGGAGTTGCGCCTTTTGCGACAACCAATTTTCTGAATCCTTCCTTCGTGCATTCGGTCGAAATGTCCGCCATAACGGTTATAGAATGCTTTTTGGCTCCCGCTCCGAAGAACGAACCCAACGCGGATGCCGTTCGTTTGAAAAATCCTCCGACTGCGTCTGTCACGGTTCTTACTTTTTGCATTCCCGAATTGACCATTTTTGTCACGAAATTGTCGTTGAGACGTTCTTTTAATACCGGAATTTCAAGCAACTCTTTTTTGTCTTTCGAGGTAAGGTCGCTCTTTTTGATGAGGTCGATAAAATAGTCTTTGACCGAATTGTCCGATACTCCTCGTTTTTGGGCTCTTTTCAGTTGAACGTCTATTTCGCGTTCGAAACCTTCTTTTGTTCCTTCAAGCTGAACCGTGCTTGTGGCTTCCATTCTGTGAATAGCCGTTTTCTTTGCGCTTGCGGGGTATTTGACCGCCTGAGTCATTTGACGTTTTACTTCTCTTTTGCCCGTTGCCGAGTCTATCAAATTCAAAAAGAAATCTTTTATTATCGAGCGGTTTCCGGGATTTTTCACGGCATGTGAACGGAATTCTTTTGCCATTCCTTTCGGGCTGCCCGAAATCAATACACTTCCGACTGTTTTAAACGAATATGTCTTGCCTGCGGCTTTAAAAGCTCTCGGCATAAGTTGTAAAGGCGCGATTGCCATTATTTTTCTCCTTTTTTTGCAAAGAGGCATGCTTCCTCTCGCTCTTTTATAAAACCTCCTGAATGTAAAATTTTACCTTTTTTGGTTTTATTTTATTGAAAAATTTACAATTTTTTACAAAAAAGAACCCCCGATTTTTCGGGGGGATACATGCCAAACTTTTGTATAATTATTTATTTTTATTCACGATATTTTTTCATAATCGCTTCAAATTCTTCGTCGCTGATATCGGGTTCGGGCGGCGGGTTAAGATACTTTTCGAGTTCGGCTTCGGCCTCTTTTTGTTTTGCGTTGTTGTCGACGTGAGCGTTCCAAACATCCGCGTATTCGTGTTCTTTGCCGTTAACGGTAAATGTCGCGCCGTCTCTTCGCATTATATCGTTGCCTTTGCCGTCGAAATTGCTTTCTCGAACAGACTGCCCGGATGACAGGTTGATTTGGGTTATTCCCGCGTCCCGCAACGATTTTGACTCGCCTCCGTAACCTTTCGTCAAAGTGAGTCCGTATTTTTTCGACAAAATTTCGAGGTCGTTTTGATCCAGTACAAAATCGTCCGTGCCGTTTACGAGCCCTTCTTTCTTTGCAAGAGCTTCCAGTGCTTCAAATCCGTCTTTGTACCCGTCCGCTTTGCCGTCGCCGTCAAGGTCGGTGTTGTTTCCGAAAACTTCCAGCCCGCTTTCGCCCGCTTTTCCGTTACCGTCGGCATCAAACGCCAGTACCCATTCGTTTACGTTGTGAATTCTGTCCAAATCGCCGTCGCCGTCGATATCGAAGTACGTTTTTTCGCTGCTCGTTTTTATTCCGTCGCCTTCAAGGTCAAACGCGAGCGGTGAACTCGTAGTGTACGTCGCTTTGTATTTTTCGGTTTTTCCGCTTTGCGTGCTTGCATCCCAGTCTTTAATTCCGAATACATCTTGTGACCCCGCTCCGTCGCCGCGTTTGAATCCGTACAGATATCCGTTGCCTTCCGCGCAGTAGGTGTAGCTGTTGAATCTGTCGTCGTATTGACGCGCTATACTTTTGTCGGTTTCAAGGTCGTAAATGTGATAAATTCCGTCTTGCGAGCCTTTCGCTATTACGTACCGCTCGGTTCCGTCGGCACTCACCTCGGAAAGATTTAAGTTCCGCTCCTTCACGATATTTTTCTCCTGTTCGGGAACAAGTTTCCAAATGTCGTCGAAAGGTACGTCTTCGTCTTCGGGGTGCGCCTTTTCGATTGCCGAAGTTATGTCCGCGATCGTCGAATTTATTTTATCTATTATGTCGTTGACGTTTTTCAACTGCTCGTTTACGGAATTCAACAATCTCTGTTGCTCCTCGATAGCCGCGTCAACGCCGTCAACCGCGCCTTTTGCCTTTACGAGTTCTGCTTTCGCCTCGGTCAATTCTTTTGTTTTCTCTTCGATTTTTTCAATTATTTTGTTGTAATTAAGAATTTCCGATTCGAGACGCTCTTTGTACTCTTCCGTATCTTTGCCGGAATTTTGTTCTGCTTGGTCGATTTCTTCGTTTTTTGTTTTGATTTGCTCGACAAGTTTGTCGTAAATTTCCTTTTTCGTTTTGTATTCGCTTTTCTTTTTCGAAATTTGCTCCGTCAAAGATTCGTTGTTTGCTTTTTCTTTTTCGTAAAGTTCCTTGTAGCCTTCGATTTGCGAATCGTACGCGTTGAGCTCCGCTTCCAGCGATTTAACCGTTTTGTTTTGCTCCTGAAGTTCTTTCGATATCGCGCTCATTTTACTTTTTTCGTACGCAAGTTCGTTTGCGGCTTTTTCCCATTCCGCACGTTTTTGCGCAATCAACGGCGAAGTAGCGTCAATCAGGTTGTTGATGGTGTCGAGTTTTACCTGTTTTTCGTACAGCTTGTCCCTCAATGAGTTCAATTTCGAATAATCCACCGCAGGGTCGATAAGTTCTCCGAGTTTGTTTTGAAACAAGTCCGCAAACTCTTCCGAACCTTGTTTTACGCCCGGATTTTCTCTCAACACCGCCGCAATTGCGTCTTCCACGATATCGTCGAGGTTTTTGTTCCCGGTTTGCTTTTTGATATTTGCTTCTTCAGCCAAATATTCGGCTTTCGCTTCGTTATATTCTTTTTGAGCCTGTTCCTGTTGCTTCAAAAGATCCGCGTACGCCTTTGCTTCTTCTTCGTATGCTCTCCGTGCTTCGAGTTCTTTAGCTTCCAAGTCCGCCAAATTCGACTCGTCAAGCTGCTTTTGAAGCTCGTCGGCGCGAGCTTTCGCGGCATCGTATTCTTCCTGAACTTCCTTTTTCGCTTTAGTCAGTTCGTCTATTTTCTCTTCGTACTCTTTCAAAGTTTTGTCGGAAGCTTCTTTTTGGGCTTCCAACGCGGCTATTTCGAGCGTAAGAGTTCCCGACTCGGAATCGATTTCCTTACTTATCGACTCGAGTTCCTTCTGAAGTTCTTCAAGCTCCTGTTTCAGTTTATTTATCGTTTCTTCCGAACTTTCGGAGCTTTGTTTTATCAAATCTCTGTATTTTTTCTGGATTTCTTCGGATTCGGTTTTTTGTTCTTCGTAAGTTATAAGCTCCTTTTCAATTTTTTCGGTTTCTTTCTTTACTGTATCGTAGATTTCGTAAGCTTTATCCTTCATTTCGGCAAGCTTGTCCCCTTGCTTTTCGAGACTTGTCTTTTGCGACTCGAGTTGAGCTTTTTTAGCTTCCGCTTGCTTTTTTAACCCCTGAAGTTCGGTAATTCTTTCTTTCAGCTCGGCAATTTCGGCTTTTGTTTGCGTCGAAATTTCTTTAGCCGCAATCGTCGCGACTTTCGAGCGAATTGTTTTGATTTCCGAACTTATGTCAGAAATTTCCTTGTCCGCAGCAGCCAACTCTTTGTTTACGGATTCCAGCTCTTTCGTGCAAGCCGCGATTTCTTCGTCGATACCCGATATCGTCGAAGAAATGGTGTCCGCGTCGCTGAGCACCGCACTTACATCGGTTTGTGTGACCGCACTTGCGGCCGACGTCGACTCCGTTGTCGAAATTCCCTCCGTCGCAACGCTTTGTGCCTGCGCTATCGTTTTCGCTTTCGACGAAAATAACGTTGAGTTCGGATTGATGTTGTTGATGCTCATACACTGCTCCTTTACTTAAGGCATGTTTCACTTACCATTTTTATCGGCTTTTTTTCGTTTTTCTTTAATTTCCGTGTCGTTCTTTTAACTTTTGTAAATTTTTGTGTAGAACTTTTTACATTTTTTCAAATAATCGTTCAGGTTATTGCCTTATTTTGAAACCGGGTATATCCTTGAATTGATAAATATTTTCTTTAAGGAGATTTTATGAAAAAATTTTTGAAGATAGCGGGAATTTTCGCGGTATCCGTTTTCGGAGTGTGCTACGCGGCATTTTTGTTTATTGTTCCCAATGCTGTTAATCTCGATAATTATAAGTCTGACTTGCAAAAAATCGTCAAGGATTCTTCGGGTATTTCTCTCGAATACGGAGACGCGAAGCTTGTTACCACACCTTTACTTTCCGCAGGGGTTAAAACAGGAAACATAAATGCCTTGTTTCCGGACGGCTCTTCTCTTTTTTCCGCGGATAAAGCCGAAATTCACGTTTCGTTGCCGGCTTTGCTCTTTAAGACCGTCAAAATTACCGATTTGAAGCTCGAAAAACCTTCCGTTAATATAGATATTGTCGACGGAAATTCCTATAAAATCGAAAAACTTTTCGAACAAAACAAAAAGACTTCCGAACAAAAACAAGACGCGGAAGAAACAAAAGACGTTTCGATGCCGGAGTTCAAATTTTCCGTACCGAAAGCCGTCATAAAAGACTATGTCGTAAAAATGACGGACTTAAAAACCGGTCACAACGTCGCATTGACGGGTAAAGAGCTGAAAGCTTCTTATACCGGTAAAAATGCGGCTTTAAAAACCTCGGCGCAATTACTCGTCGACGAACGCACGAACGTAACAGCCGATTTGGACTTAAAAACTCAAATTCCCGAAACCTTTGATTTTTATCAATCGGAAGACATCGAATCAGAAACTTCGCAAGAATTTTTCAACCCCGTTTTGATGCTCGTAAAATACGACATGAAGGGTGTTTTGAACTCAAAACTCAACATAAAACACAACGATGACGGTTTTAAAATTTACGGGCATGCCGATGCCGAAAAAATTTCGCTTAAATTCGGCTCCGTTCGTCTTCCCGAAAGCTTTGTGAAAACGAAGTTTAACGGTGAAAAAATCGGACTCGATTCGAATTTATATTTTTCCGAAAACGAAAAAGCTGCGGTGAAAGCCGAATTAAATCCCGGAAAATCTTTGTATTTAAATCTTTTGACCGATAAAATAAAAGTTGCGGACATAGTGAAAATTTCGGGTGCTGCGGCGGACAGTCTGCATTTTAACACTCATTTGTCCAAAATGAGCGCGGGCGGCGTCGTTTTTGCGGATGCCGAAATCAATACCGATTTTAAAAATCTGAAATCGAAAGGTACCGTTTCGGTCAACAACGCGTCTTTGATTTGTCCCGTCGACGATTTAAGAATAACCGGCGCGAATGCTTTGCTTGACTTTTCCGACAACAAACTTAACATTTCAAATACGTCGGCGTTCGTAAACGGTACAAAAACCTCGCTTTCGGGCAGTATCGACAAAAAATCGATGGTCGACATAAAGCTTGTTACCGAAAAAATGCCGTTAAAGGGACTTTATGCTACATTCGCGCCTAATGATGTTAAGAAAAGTTACAATCTTCAAAACGGAGCAGTTTCGCTTAATGTCTTGCTGAAAGGCAAAATGAGCGAGCTTAAACCGGATATCGATTTGTCCTTATATAATTTAAAAGTCAAGGATAAATCTTCGGGTATGACTGTTTCTGACGAAACGGCTTTGGTAAATCTGAAAACCGATTTTAAGACTTACAACGGAAAAATCAAAAACAAAAATTTGAAAGTTTCCGTCAACGGTTTGAATGTCTCAAACCCTGCCGCGGAAGCGGATTTTGACTCCAAAAACATAAAAATCGTTCCGTCGGATTTCATCGTGAACGGTGCGACAAAATTGACTTTGTCGGGAGATATCAAAAATTACGCCTCTAAACCTTCCGTAAATGTAGCGTTGGCGGGTAATTTACGTGCCGCGGATTTGAAAAAAACCGTGAACAATCCTTATTTTTACGGAAACGGTGTCATCCCCGTAAGAGCGTTGTTGACGGGAAGTGCGGACGAACTTTTTGTTACCGTTCAAACAAGTTCCGACAATTCGGACTATTTTACTCCGGTCGATATTAAGTCGGCTGTAGGAAAACAAAGTATAATGCAGCTTTACGCGGTTTTGAAAGATGATGTTCTTACGATTAAGGATACGGGATTGTACACCAAAAACTTCCCGACTTCGTTTTCGGCAAACCCGAAAACCAATATTGCCGGGGCAAAACAGATTTTGTTCGTAAACGGCGAAATCAAAGATGTTTCCAAAAAATATCCCAAAATTTCAAACCTGAAAGTCGAGCTCGACGGAGTCCGCGAACTCGGAATTTGTGCGTTCAGAAATTCAAAACTGTTCGTAAAAGGACATTTGACGGCTTCGGGCTATTTGTCGAAACCTGAAATCAAAGGTAATTTCGACATAACTAACCTGTCGATTCCGGCGTTACATACTTCGATAAATAAAGCGGTTGTTGCGATAAACAATCCTGCCGCAGATTTTGACGTTACCGGTTTGAACCTCAACGGCTCGTCTTTCAATGTTTCGGGGAACACCGTTTTGAACTCGACGGTAAAAGTTTCCAATCTTAAAGTTGTTTCACAATCCGTGAATGCCGATAAAGTTTTGAAAGTTACCGAAGATTTTTCGAAACTCGGTAATGCGCCTTCGTCGTCATCCGTGGCGGTGCATATTTCGTCTTCTTCTTCGTCGTCGGGAAATGTTCCCGTTATAATATCTTCCGGAAATCTTAATATCAAATATTTATCGTCGGGAAATATTGTTTTGAAAAATATTGTTTCGAAAATTTCGATGAACAAAAATATTTTTTACCTCAACGATTTTTCGGCGGATGCGTTTAACGGTAAGCTTTCGGGTGATATTTCGACAAATATCGTTTCGGGGCTTATAAAAGCAAAAGTCAAGGGAACCGGACTTGACGCCGACAAAACGGTCGTTGATTGTGCGAACATGAAAAACACTTTGTACGGAACTTTGAACTTTGTTTCGGATATTTCGTTCAAGGGTTCGACGTATCAAGAACAAATGAACTCGTTGAAAGGTGCGGTAAATCTGATGATAAAAGACGGACAGTTCGGGTCGTTCGGGCGATTTGAAACTTTCTTGCGTGCGGACAACCTTTTGACTCATACATTTTTATCATCTTCGATCGGAGCCCTGATAAACAGCGTAGCACCGTATAATACGGCTCAATTCTCGGTTTTAAACGGTCAAATGACCTTTGCGAACGGATACGCAGACATTTCTAAGTTGTCTTCTTCCGGCAAAAATATGAGTCTTTACATTGTCGGAAAATATAATCTTATAAACAATAACGCTGACATGAATATTGCGGGGCGCGTATCTCCGGGCGTAACATCCGTTCTGGGACCTTTGTTTAAGCTCAATCCCGTGACAATGATAAAATCGGAAAAGATTGCTTCAATTATTTCGACGTTGTATAAAGGATTTTTTAGGCAAATTTCCGCGAGAGAATCGGCGAATATTCCCGCATTGACGCCCGCTGCGGATAACACCGCGTTGTTTACCGTTGTTCTCAGAGGCGATTTAACTTACCCTCAAAAGGCGGTAAAATCCTTTAAATGGCTCAACACGGCGTCCGAAATCAAAAGTGCTCAATCGGCTGCAACTACAACTTCCGACGTAAAATCTGTTTTGCAGGAAACCGTCAAAGTCATTCCGACGAACAAACAGGAACTTCAAAATACATTAAAGGACATGGGCAAAAATACGCTCAAAAACTTCGGAAAGTCGCTTATAAACGCTCCCGAACAAGGTGCTGTCAACGAGCCGATTGACGAATAATTTTTGAAATTTTAGTTTAACGGGTAAATTTTTTCGATTGTAACAAAAAGGAAATATTTATCCGTTTTTTAATTTAAAAAGTATAATATATGTATGAATTCACCTGAAACTTTATTGTTAATAGACGGGCATGCCCTGGCGTACAGATATTATTTCGCTCTGGAAATGACGGGCATGAAGACTCCCGAAAACAAACCTACGTGGGCGGTTTTCGGATTTTTTAAATGCATTTTTGATTTGCTGGAAGAAAAAAAAGTCAGTCCCGACCTGATAGCGGTTACTTTCGACGTCGGAAAACGAACGTTCCGTACGGAAATGTTTGACGATTACAAGGCTAATCGCGAATCTATGCCCGACGCTTTGCATTCTCAGCTTTCGACAATAATCGACGGACTTTGCGCGTTTAATATTCCGGTTTATACAAAAGAAGGCTTTGAAGCGGACGACGTTATCGGTACGATTTCAAAAATTGCCGAACAAAAAGGCGTAAAAACAATGATTTTGACCGGCGACAGGGATTCTTTTCAGCTTGTCGACGATTTAAAGGGAACTTCCGTCATAATGCCGTCTAAGGGCGATGTCGTCGTTTACGACCGCGACAAGGTTTTTGAGCGAATGGGAGTTTATCCGGAGCAAATAGTTGATTTTAAAGGCTTGTCGGGCGATACGTCGGATAATATTCCCGGTATTAAAGGAATCGGTGATAAAACGGCGGCAAAACTTCTTGCTCAATTCGGAACATTGGAAAATATTTACGGGCATATCGACGAGGTTTCGGGAAAAGCCTTGAAACAAAAACTTATCGACGGCAAGGACGATGCGATTTTAAGTAAAACTCTTGCGACGATTTGTAGAGATGTTGAGGTGGATTTCGATTTTGAGCACACCAAAAAACTTTTGCCCGATGTAGAAAAAGTTACAAAATTTTTCCAAGAAAACGCTTTTTACGGATTTTTAAAAAATCTTAACGGAATTTTGAAACATTTTGAAGTCGAAAATGCTGAAGAATTCACCGGAACGACTGTTCAGAACCCTGCTGCGGATAAAAATTCGGCTTGCCAATTAACTTTGAATTTTCTCGAACAAACAGTCGAAAATTCTCATAAAGAATACGACGTAACCCGCGAAATCGTTGATACGGAAGACAAATTGAACAATCTTGCCGAAACTTTGAAAACAAAGTTGCTTATTTCCGTCGATACGGAGACAACGGGCTTAAATCCGCTTGTCGATGATGTCGTCGGCATTTCGATTGCGTTTAACGATAATATTGTCGCTAAAAACGGACGGGTTAAAGTTCTTTCCGATTTTGAAAACGTTACGCATTCGTACTACATTCCCGTTTCTCACAACTCGGGCAATCAGGTTTCCCGCGGAAAAATAAAACAAGCCTTGTTCCCGATTTTTGAAAATCCCGAAATTGCCAAAACTATGCAAAATGCGAAGTTTGACATAAATGTTTTGAGAAAATTCGGTGTCCGTACAAAAGGGCTTATTTTTGACACGATGCTTGCAAGTTATATCAAAGATTCTTCACGTAAGCACGGACTGAAAATCCAATCTACGGAGCATCTCGGCTATTTGATGACAAACTTTGACGAGGTTACCGAAAAATCTTTTGACATTGCCGCTCAAGACATTGAAAAAGCAGGGCAATACGCTTGCGACGACGCGTTCGTAACGTTGGAACTTTCGAGATTTTGGAGTACGAATCTTTCGGAAAAAGAACTTGACCTTCTTTACGATATCGAAGTTCCCGTGACCGAAGTGCTTGCGGATATGGAGTTTACGGGTGTTAAAATTGACAGGGATTACCTAAATTGTCTTTCCGACGAGACCAAAACGGAGTTGGCGCTGAAGGAGTCCGAAATCTTTGCCGAAGCGGGATTGCGCTTTAACATCAATTCCCCGAAACAGGTAAGCGATGTTTTGTTCAACAAACTCGAACTGAAAGCAAAAGCTAAAAAGAAAAAAGGCGGAGTTCGCTCGACAAACGCCGATGTTTTGGAGTCGCTCGCAAAAGACAACAAAATTGCCGCCGACATTTTGGATTATCGACATATTGCAAAGCTGAAAAGCTCTTATATCGATGCTTTGCCGCTTTTGATTTTGCCCTCGGACGGTAAAATTCATACGTCTTTCAATCAAACCGTAACCTCGACGGGACGGCTTTCTTCAAGCAATCCTAATTTGCAAAATATTCCCGTTAAAACCGAGGAAGGCGCTAAAATCAGGCAGGCGTTCGTTCCCTCGGACGACAATCGTTTGATTTTGTCCGCCGATTATTCGCAAATCGAGCTTCGCATGATGGCTCATTGTTCGCAGGATGAAAATCTTCTGAATGCTTTCAACGACGATGTTGACGTCCATGCGTTGACCGCCTCGAAAATTTACGAAGTCCCCCTCGAAGCCGTCACAAAAGAAATGCGCAACAAAGCGAAAACGGTCAATTTCGGGATTATTTACGGTCAATCGAAATACGGTCTGGCTTCGGCTCTCGGGTTCTCGTCTACCGAGGCGGAAGAATTTATGGCAAAATATTTTGCGACATACCCCGGAATTTCTCGCTATATGAAAGAAACCGTTGAGTTTGCTTCTCAAAACGGTTACGTCGAAACGATTTTCGGGCGCAAACGGATGATTGACGTTTTTGTTTCAAAGGCTCAGGCTCGCGAAGCCGCAATAAGAGCAGCCGTCAATGCTCCGTTGCAGGGCAGTGCCGCCGATATCATGAAGCTTGCCATGGTCAAAACGTTTAATGCGTTCGAAAGAAATAATTTATCTTCAAAAATCATCATTCAGGTGCATGACGAACTTGTTGTAGATATGTTAAAATCCGAAAAAGATACGGTTGTAAATATCATCAAGGACTCTATGGAAAATGTTTATCCCCTGACGGTGCCCCTGAAAGTTGATATGGCAATCGGAAATTCGTTAAAGGAGACTTAATATGAAAAAATTCATTGCTCTTTTTGTTTTATCGGTTTTGTCCTCTTCGGTCGCTTTTGCCGACGATTTGATGCAGCCCGTCAAGGCGGTTTCGTCTTCCAAAGTCAAAATTTCTTCCGGTTCGACGGCTTCCGTTCAAAACGTCAAACGCGCCGATTATTCACTGTGTTGCGATACCTTTTCCGTCAGTGCCGACAAGTTGTTTTACCTGACTTTGGCGTCGCTTTCAAAAATGAATTTCAACGTAAAAGAAGTCCAGTCAAAAACCGGAACGATTTTGTTTTCGGCGTTGTCAAAAGAATTTATGGTAACTATTGCAGGCTCGGGTTCGGGAAATTCGTTTATGAAAATTCTTCCGACAGACAGCAATTATTCGTTTTCTCCGTCGTTCGCGTCGGATATCTTTAATACCGTAAGAGCTTCCGTTTCATCGGGAATAGTTGCTCTTTAATCCGTTTCACGCAGTTTCCGGAAAAGCACGTTTTGGGTGTTCGAAATAATGCGGCATACGAGCGAGAACGATTTTGCGGATTTTATTTTCGATAAAAAAAGAGGTTTGTTTTACAAGCCTCTTTTTTGTCTGTTTGTCGATTTGTTTTGCTACGCGCCGATTCTGTGAACTCGAACAAAGTTTGTTCTTCCCGTGATAAGGTTCGGAATCGAGCCGACGCAAATAATTCTGTCGTCTTTTTTGAAGTCGGTTTTTTCGTACAAAAATTCGTCGATTTTAGCAAGAAGTTCTTTGTCCAGGCTTCCGTCGTTGTAAAATTCGTACGTATAGACGTTCCAGGAAAGGTTTAGCCTTCTGCAGGTCGAAATTTGGTCGGAGAGGGCGATTACCGGGATTTGAGATTTTAATTCGGAAATAAGTCTCGGGGTGTAACCCGTGTGAGTGAACGATAAAATAGCTTTTGCTTTAAGGTCGTACGCCATTTTAACGGCTGCCGCCGCAATTGCCTGAGGAGTAATTTGGTAATCGGGGCTGACCGCAATGTCGAGCATTTTTGGTCTGAATCCGCCCGATTCGACGTTCTTTGATATCGAGCACATCATTTGTACCGCTCTGACGGGGTATTCGCCCGATGCCGTTTCACCCGACAACATAACCGCATCCGCGCCGTCCAAAATTGCGTTTGCAACGTCCGAAGCTTCCGCTCTGGTCGGAATGGGGTGTGTAATCATTGATTCGAGCATTTGTGTTGCAACAATGCAAACTTTTCTCATTTCGGCGGCTTTTTTGACGATTTTCTTTTGTGCAATCGGAACCTGTTCGGGAGACATTTCTATTCCGAGGTCCCCGCGTGCAACCATTACACCGTACGATTCCTTCAAAATTTCCGTAAGGTTCGTAACGGCTTGAGGTTTTTCGATTTTAGCTATAATCGGAATATCCGCATTAAGCTCTTTTAAACAATCTTTTGCGACTTTTATGTCCTGTGCGCTTCTGACAAAAGACATTGCGAGAAAATCCGCATCCTGTTCTACCGCAAATTTGATATATTCCTTGTCTCTTTCCGTTATGCTGGGCAGCCCGGCTTGTGTTCCCGGAATGTTTATACCTTTTCTCTTTTTGATTTCTTTCCCGTAAATAACTTTTGCGGTGACAACATCGCCGTTAATTTCGGTAACTTCAAGCCCGACGTTTCCGTCGTCCAAAAGGATTCTTTCTCCGACGGTTACGTCGTTTGCTATGCCTTCATAATCAACGGGAATTATTCCGTCTTTATATTCGCTTGTGTGTCTTAATTTTACGATGTCGCCCGCTTTGATTTCTATCGGGTTTTCTATCATTCCGACTCTGATTTTAGGTCCCTGAAGGTCAACAAGAATGCCGAGATACAGTGACAAATCTTTTGCGACTTGTCTGACAAGTTTAATTCTTCTCGCGTGGTCTTCGGGAGTTTCGTGGGAAGTGTTCAATCTGAACACCGAAGCGCCCGATTCCGCAAGTTTTTTGATTGTTTCGTAAGTGTTTGAAGCAGGCCCGAGGGTTGCCACAATTTTTGTTTTGGTTCGTTTTAATTTTTTCATATCAGCTTCCTCTTTATGCTTTTATTTTAACTCGAATATTTTTATTCGGATATATTTCGTTTTGTAAAAATTTTTATTTTTACCGGCAATTTTCGGGAAGCTTTTTACTTTATATAAATAAGATATACGAGGAGGATTTTTTATGGCGGAAAATGCGGATTTCGGAATTTTCGGTAAAAACGCATGCAAAAACACCTGTTCTTACGACAACGCGTTTAAAAACATCGGCGGATTTTCTTTGAAAGATTATTTATTCGGCTCGAAAAGAATTTCTTACGAGAGTGAAGATCCGGGGTTTAAAGCGTTTTTGGAACAAATCGAAAATTCGGAAGAAGAGTAAAAGCTCCCTTTTGAGGAGCTTTTTGTGATATGTTTTGTATATGTTTGTCGTCCGAGTCGGGCTCGTTTTTGCTTGAATTGTTATATTAATCGGTAACAAGCAAAAACGATTTGAGTTTTCTTGCCGTTTTGTCGGTGTCCGAAATTATGTGCAGGTTTGCCTCCGGAAGTTCCACCGAAACAGAGCCTCCGCCGTCGAAAGCCATTGCTTTTTCGAAGCCGGCTTTCTTCATTATGTCCGAAGCCTCGGGCAACGTGACGGGTGCTCCGACGGGCGCGATTACTATGTATACGTTGTTGTCTTTTATTCCTATCAGCGTTCTCGGGTATTTTGAAAGTGATGATGCCGTTCTGCTTATAATTTTGCCGTTTTCCGTCAGTACGAAAAATTCTTCTTCAAGCTGCAAAAGCGGCGCCAACGCCGGTCCGCCCTGAACGGAGTGCAAAATTTTGTATCCTTTTTTGACGGGTGCGTTGTGAGGCGCAATGTCGTATATATAGTCGTCTTTGTCGGTTTCGGACTGCAAAATTCGAAATTCGCTTCTGTTGAAAATCAGATTCAGATACGGTTCCAAATGTTTGTTGTTCATCAAGCTCGCGTTGTTGTGCGGGTCGAGAATTTGTTTTCCGTCCAAAGTCAGATAGGACGTGGTTTGTTCGTTTTTAGGATCGAAAAATCCTGCATTTACGACAAATCTTGCTTTTGTATCTTTTATTACCTGCTCCGCCGTATCGAGGTGCACAAGATAGTGCGGTTTGATTTTCCCTTTTAAAAGTTTCGTGTCGAGCTTAATGAAATAAATTCCGTCGACTTTTTCGACTTCGATGTCTTTTTTGACTGCCGTTTTGTGCGAAACCTGTTCTTCTTTTCCGAATTCCGGTATCGGAGCCGCTCCGTAGTGCAAAAATCTTTCGAGCGGACTTTTTTCGACCGGAATATCGAAGACCTTGACTCCAATTCCTCCCGCATTTGCGCTTTGCATCATAAACGCCGCAAAAATCACGGTTGTAATCGTTAAAAGTTTTTTCATAATTATAACCCCTTATGCCGTTTTATAAAGTATATTGCCGTAATTACCGCTATGGCGGGCAAAAACGCCGACAACAACGGAGGCAAAAATCCTTTTTCGGAAAGTAAATCCAAAAACGGCATTGTTATGTAATACAAAAATATTGTCAAAATTGCACCGGTAAACCCTATCAATCGTTGTTCGCGAGGTTTGGAAAATCCTAGCAGCGCACCGAGAACTACGAACAGCATCGACATCAGTGCTCCCGAAAACCGTTGCAAATACTTGTTTGTCATAAACCGGTATTCGTCGTCCATGCCTTCTTCTTTCATGAGTCGTATGACGTTTTTCAAAGTTTTGTTTGTCATATCTCGTTCGCGCATTGTTGAAGCTTTCATAAGCTCGTACGCGTGAGCGGCTTTTATTCCGTTTAAAATTTCGAGATTTTTATAGGTTCCCGTACGGGTATAAATTCCGTCGGATGCAATTTTATACCTGACAGCGTCGTTAATAATCCATCGGTTGTCGTTAAACCTCACAAAATCGCCCATGTATACGTCGTTCAGAATACTTTGTCCCTGTCCGTCGGATTTTGACGCGAAATTGAGCACGACAACGTCTTTAACGTTGTGGTTTCTGTATTCCGGAACAATTATTACTCTGTTCATTGAGCCGTCTTCGTTTGTAACCGGGAAAACGAAGTGTACCACGGGGTTTGCTCGTTTTACGATGTCGTATTTCATCGAGGCGTAAGGAATAACACGGTCTTTTACGAAGAACGTCAGCCCTCCGACAATCGCACCGAAAACAAGGCATGCCGCAATCATTCTCGAGAACGAAACGCCGGTTGCTCTGAAAATATAGATTTCGGAGTCTTTGCTGAGTTTATCGAACGTAAACAGCGTACCCAAAAACACTCCGATGGGAAGCGCGTTGGCGAGAATTTTCGGAATTTCGCAAAGTATTGCGGAGATACCCATTTCCAACGTATACGTGCCGTTCAGTACCCGTTGAACGGTTCTGAGCAGAATTTCGGGAGCAATCCAGATTATCGAAAACAGCAGAATGCAAACGATTGTTACCCCTACGACCTGCGAAAGTATATATTTATCGAGGATTTTTAAGTTTTTCAAAGGGTGAAGTCCTTTCCTAAATAAAATTCTTTGGCGACGGGGTTGAGAGCGACTTCTTCGCTTTTTCCCTCGATTTTGATTTTTCCGTCGAAAATGACGTAAGCTCTGTCCGTAATGGACAAAGTCGCTTTCGGGTTGTGATCCGTTATCAGAACGCCCAAGCCTTTTTCTTCGGATAAACGTCTTATATTTTCTTTAATTTCGCCGATTGCAATCGGGTCGATACCGGTAAAAGGTTCGTCAAGCAGAATGAATTCCGGGCTTGCAGCCAATGCCCGTGCAAGTTCGACCCGTCTTCTTTCTCCTCCTGACAGTGAAATCGCGGCTTCGCGACGAAGCTTTTTTATACCGAACTCGTCCATCAAATTTTCGAGGGTTTGTTCTTTCATGTCTTTGTCGAGTTTGTCGTTAAGCTCCAAAACAAGGCGAATATTGTCTTCTACGGACAACTTTCTGAAAATCGAAGCTTCCTGCGGTAAGTATCCGATACCGAGTTTTGCGCGCTTGTCCATAGTCATGTCGGTGATGTCTTGTCCGTCGAGTAAAACCCTTCCTCCGTCGGCTTTAACGAGCCCCACCGTCATATAGAATGTTGTTGTTTTCCCCGCACCGTTAGGCCCGAGAAGCCCGACGACTTCGGACTTGTTTACGCTAAACGAAATATCGTTCACGACGGTTCTGTCTCCGTATATTTTTACAAGATTTTTTGTTTCGATTTTCATCACACAATCTCTCCGCTTCGGATTAATTATACACGAAAAATACTTTTCGGGCATTTTTGTAACATTTTGAATAATTTATCTTCCCGAACCGTAAATTTTTTCGTAATTATAACGGCTTTTATAGACTTTTTTGATGTAATTTGCCGATTCTTCGTACGGAATTTTTTCGACAAAATCGTCGGAAGTCAAATTTTCGGAGTCGGCAAGCCAACTTTTCAGGGCATTCGGACCTCCGTTATATGCTCCCGTCGCGTACATCGGAAATTGCCAAAGTTCTTTCATCAGGTATTTAAAGTACTCTGTTCCCGTGTCTATGGAGTATTCGGGGTTCGAGAGCATGTTCTCGGAGTATTTTACTCCTCTTTTTGCCGAAATGTACGCCGCCGTAGGAGGCATAAGCTGCATAAGCCCCCTTGCGCCCGAAGAACTTCTCGAGTTCGGGATAAAGTGACTTTCTTCTCTTATCAGCGACAGCATCAGGTAGCAATCCAGGTTCAACGCCGTGCATTTTGCGTTTATTTCGTCGGAATAATATATCGGGTACGCAAGCTTTTTCGCGATGTCTTTGTATTCGTCGCGGTTTTCTTTCAGATATTTTTCGGCAAGGTAAATCGAAGTTGCGGGGTGTCCTTTTTTGTATTCGACCCACGCACCGAAGAGCGTATCGATATTCGGAATTTCGTCCCAAATCGTGTAGTCCTCGATTGAAACGATATATTCGACGGTCTTTCTGTGTTTGGGTTGAAAGACGTTTATCGGCGCCGAGATTTGAGGATTTTCGACGATTTTTTCATGCCCGAACGCCCAGGATTCTCTTATCGGAAGTCCGTATCGTTCCGCTCTGAAAGCGTAGTAATCGTCGGGATATTTTTTCGTCAGAGTTTTAAAATATTTTGCGGCTTCTCCGGGTTTTGAAGTCTTTGAAAGCGAATCGCCCGCCATATAAAGGAAAAACGCCTCGTTTTCGTCGTCTTTGAATGTATTGAGGTATCTTTGCGCGGTAATTGCAACTGCCGCATAGTCGTTCTTTTTCAGGTCGGACAAAAGAATTTTTTTGAGTGCGATTTTTGTGTAATCGCTTGATGTAAACGCCGAAGCAAGGATTTTGTACGTTTTTATCGCGTTTTGTTCGTCCGACAAAGTGGCTTTTTTGTAAAGAAAATAATCTTTTCCGCTATATTTTTTATTATCGAGCATTTTATCGAGGGTTTCGATTTTTGCGCCGGGCAACGACAAATAAAAATCAGTTATGAGTTTGAAATCTTCTTTCGTCAATGAACTCAAGTATTCCGAGTAAATTTTTTTCATAAGTCCGTTGAATTCGAGAACTTTGTTCATTTTGAATTCGCAGACGGCAAGTCTTGCACAGACGCTTTTTTCGGGAAGTTTTACGAAAATCGAACGGGCTTCCGCGAATTTTCCGTTGGCGAAAAACACGTTCCCGGCTTTAAGTTTGACGTTTTGGTCGACATTCAGGTCTTTCAGGTAATATGCGCATTTTAAGGAATATCTGCCGTCAGGGGCTTTTGAAATGTATTTTTCGAAGTGTTCGGCGGCTTTTTCGGGGTTGTCTTCTTTCAGCGCGATTTCTCCGAGGAAGTAGTCGGCGGCGATTTTGTAATCTTCAACGTCCGATTTTTCGGCGATTTTCAAAAATCTTTTTTTCGCGCCCGAATACTCACCGAGCATGTATCGGCATTTTGCGGTCGAATATAAAGCTCTGCTTTCAAAAATGCTTTCGGGGAAAAATCGTAAAATTCTGTCGTATTTTATTTTTGCGGTTTTCCAATCTTCCGTTTTTTCCGCGGTTACCGCCTGTTTAAACAGTGCCGGTTTGTAACACGGCGAAAACACGTTAATTTTCAAAAACGCGGCGTAAGCCTCGGGGTAGTTCTTTTCGACGTAAAGCTTTTCCGCAAGTGCGTATTGTTTTTCGCTTTTGCCCGAAGAATTTCCGAGCATGAAAATTCCGGCAAATCCCGTTAATACCAGTAATATCCCTACTATCAAACTTTTTTTCATAAACATTTTAATACTCTATATAAGCTTCTGTACCTGATTTTACGACAAAAGTCGTGTCTTTCGGAAGGTATACGGATTTACCTTTCGAAAATATCGCGCCGAAGGGCGCAACGACGCAATTCAGAACAAGGAACGTTCCTCCCGCAACGTAAGTTATCGGGGTTAAAATCGCGCCCGGTCCGTTCCAAAGTTTTTTTGAAACGCGGTTTGTTTTTTTCATGAATTTTATCCCCGGCGAGGAGATTTTTTTCACTCCGTCAATGTATCCGTTATCGCCTTTTATATTGTTGAAAAATACGTGTCTGTGATTTTTTTGAATGATTTTTCCGTCGAGATAAGACGTTTTTGAATTGTAAACGATGTAGTCTGTTTTTATCGCGACAAGCCCTCCGTTGCCCAAAATTTGCGGTGCATGCGAGTTGACTACCGTTCCGTAAATAATCGTTCCCGGGTTAAGCATAAATTTTTGAGTTATAACGGGCGCGGTCAAAACCATTTTTACTTTCGCTCCTTCGCGGGTTCTGTCGGAAACAGGCGTTAAAAGCTTTACGTTGAGCTTTTGACCTCTTTTCAACTTTGACGTTTGCGCGCTGAAATTCGGAAGCGGAGTTTTTTTCATCTCTCCGACGGAAGGTATTTTTGAAGTATCCGCGGGTGTTTGCACTGTTTTTGCGGGCGCAGGAATTTTAATGTTTTCTAAATCGCTTTGCTCCGAAAATCCCGAAGGAGATGTTTTCGGCAGTGCGGGCAAGCCTTCCGCCGAAACGTTAAATTTTGATTTTATTGCCTCGTCGACGGAATCGTCGACCTGCTCGCAGAGCGCACGTGTGCCTCCCGAAAAAAGAACAAATAAAATATATATTATAAAAAGTTTCTTCATTATTTTTTGTCTCTGTGACAGCATGATACTATCTTTTAAGAAAATGTTAAAATTTTTGATAAAAATTTACAAATGTGTTACCATATCTTCGTAAAACGGAGGCTGAATAATGGAAGTTTCAAAAGACGGTCAATTTGATGTCATTAAGTATGCGACTTCGGGAACCTGCTCGAAAATGATTTTTGTTAAAGTCAAAGACGGAGTTGTCGAAGATTTGGGTTTTGTCGGAGGTTGTCCCGGCAATTTGCAGGGGATTTCTCATCTTGCAAAAGGCATGAATATCGACGATTTGATTGCTCGTCTGGAAGGTATCAAATGCGGCGCAAAAGACACAAGTTGCCCGGATCAGCTTGCAAAATGTCTTTCGGAATACAAACTCGGTAAATTCACCGCCGTATAAACGCGTTTAAAAGGCTGAAGCATGAAGGATTTTTCAAAACGTTGTCTTGAAGATTTTAAATTATATCTCGAGGTGGAGAAGAATTTTTCACCGCACACGGTGCGCGCGTATTCTTCGGACGTTACGGACTTTTTGATAACTCTCGAAGACAAAGACTGCACCGAAGTTACCCGTGAAGACGTAAAACGCTATCTTGTTTTTATAGGTAAGTTTAATTTTGCGAAAACGACAAGTGCCCGTAAAATCGCTTCCTTGCGGCTTTTTTATAAATATTTGTATCGGGAAAACCTCGTCGACGTAAATCCTTTGACGGGAATTCATTCCCCCAAAAAAGAAAAGCGTTTGCCCAAATTTTTAACGGAAGACGAAACGATGCAAATTCTTAACGGAATAAAATCCGATACTCCCGCAAGGTTCCGAAACAAAGTCATCCTCGAGCTTTTGTATGCAACAGGCATGCGGGTTTCCGAATTAAGCGGGCTTAATTTTTCTGATTTAAACCTTGAGGAAAACGAGATAAAAGTTTTCGGTAAAGGTGCAAAAGAACGTATAGTGCTGGTTTCCGAGCGTGCGAAAAACTTTCTTCTCGACTACATAAAATCCGCGCGTTCGCTCGTCGATACGGACGGAGGTTCAAAGCCCGATACTTTGCCGACTTCTCCCGTTTTTATCAATAAAACCGGGTTCAGACTTCAACCTCAAAGTATTCGTGCGGCGATAAAAGAAACGGTCGAACTTTTGCAGTTCCCGAAAAACGTTACGCCTCACGTTTTCAGACACAGTTTTGCCACAAAATTGCTCGAACACGGTGCCGATCTGAGAAGTGTTCAGGAATTGCTCGGGCATGCCGGAATAAGCAATACTCAAATTTACACTCACGTGACAACGGAACGCTTAAAAACGGCTTATAACGCGGCACATTTGGGAACGGAACAATAACATCGGAGGATTAACGGTATGTATGACGTAATTACCATAGGCAGTGCGACAACGGATGTCTTTATTCAAACGGACGGTGCAAACATCGCGTCGATAGAGTCCGTAAACGGTATGCAAAGTTTTATGTCTTACCCGTACGGAGCAAAAACCGAAATATCCGATTTTAAAATGTCCCTCGGCGGAGGTGCCGTGAATACCGCATGTAACTTCGCTAAACTCGGCATGAATGTATCCGCGATTGTCAAAACCGGCGACGACGATGCAAAAAACAGAATTAAACGAACTTTGGAACAATTCGGCGTACATACGGACGATATGGTCGAACAAACAGGTGAAAATACAGGGTTTTCGGTGGTTTTAATAAGCTTTAAAGGCGACAGAACCGTCCTCGCACACAGAGGACCCAATTCAAACATTAAAATCGACGATATCGATTTCGAAGCACTTAAAAATTCCCGTTGGCTTTACATTGCTCCGCTCAACGGCAACAGTACCGAGGTTCTCGATAAAATTGCCGAATTTGCCGAAAACAACGGTGTAAATACCGCAATTAACGTCGGTACGAGCAGTATTAAAAAAGGTAAAAAATATCTGAGTAAAATTTTAAAAACAGCAGAAGTTGTCATTTTGAATTCCGAGGAGGCGAGCATGCTGACGGGAATTCAGGTTCGCCCCGATTCTTCGGAACATAAATTCTCGGGCGAATTTATTCACCCCGACATGAAAGAAATGCTTTCGGTTTTGAAGTCGACCCGCGCAAAAATCGTCATCATCACGGACGGAAAAAACGGTGCTTATGCTCTTGACGATAAGTATTTTTACAAATGTCCCGAATTTCCCGCAAAAGTCGTCAGTACTTTGGGCGCGGGAGATGCGTTCGCTTCGACGTTTGTTGCGTCGTTTGACAGAACGGGGGATATGGAAACGTCGCTTGTTTACGCTTCGATAAACTCGTCATCCGTTGTAAGTGCGTTCGATGCACACGAAGGGTTGTTGTCGTTCCCCGAAATAAAAGCTCGGAGTCAAAACTTCCCGGATTATCGTATCGAAAAAATCGAACGTTAATGTTTGTCTTGTTTCAAATTGTGAAGTATTGTAAATAACGACATCTTTGAAGCTCGTAAAAATTAAAGTTTTTTTGCAAACGGACGATAACGAGAAGGAAGGCAAACGAAAGGTGTAACAATATGCAATCAATTTCGTCAAACATTACAAAAATGGTATCCGCCGCATCATCGAGTACGCAAAAAATTGCGGAGAACAAGAACATAAAAGGTGCGGGCAAGAACCTGATAGCGGATGGAGAAGGAACAGGCAAAATAACTTCGGCTGCGGACGAAACGGTTGTTATATTGTCCGACGGAGACGACAGTGTCTTTCTCGAAAGTGACATGAACACGGTCGAATCGTCGGGAGGGAACAATTTTGTCAAATATTCGGGAAAAAACAGTTCCTTTGATTTGAGAAACGGCGACAATTTGATATTCGGAGTCGGCGACGAAAACAAAATTAACGTAAAAGACGGCGATAACGTTGTCGTGACCGAAGGTTCCGGTAACGCGATAACGGCGGACGGAGCGTCAAACGACGTAGGAAACCAATTTTTGATGATAGGCGACAAAAACTCTTTGTCTGCGGGGACGGGTAAAGACGCTGTTTTGTCTATAGGTAACGAAGCGGATATCAGTACGGGATCGGGCTCCGATAATGTCGTGTTTCACGGAAGCAAGTACAATATTAAAACAGGCGAAGGCGCGGACGAAGTTTACGACTTAAAATCCGCGGCTCACAAAGGTTTGTATACGGATTGGTCGTATACGAAATCCGACGGGACAAAGGTTTCTACGGACAAATTGCTGTTCAACGAAAGAATTTTGGATTATATCAATATCGAAAACTCCGGCGGAGACGATAAGATTATTCTCGATGCGTACAATTCGAACGTAACGTCCGAAAACGGTAATTCGACAATAAGCGTTACCGGCGGACATAATGCCGTGACGGCAAAAGAAGGCGACAACGTCATTACAATTCTCGGTAACAACAATACCGTCGATATTTTTAACGGAAACAATACGATTTTGTTCACGGGTTCCGAGGGCAAAATTTATTCCGACAACGATTCGAACGATTATGTCGAAAACATTACGATGTACGACGGAGCGACTTACGGAAATACCGTAGAAACCAACAACGTAATCAAAACCGGAAAAGGGAAGGATATAATCACTTCGAAGGGTGACAACGTAACGATTTCGACGGGCGAAGGCGACGATAAAATTTATTTTTACGGCGACAATAACACCATCGAAACCGGAGCGGGCGACGATATCGTAAAAGATTTACCGTCCGCGGTCGAAGACGGCGAGCGTGAAGGTTGGAAAGACCACGTCGACTCGGACAGAATTTTGTCCGGAACAAAGATTACCAACGAATCCGGCAATGACAAAATCTCGTTAAAAGGTGATTTTTCGGAGATATCGGTTGCCGACGGAAATTCGTTGATTTCGTTGAAAGGTTCGTACAATACCGTGTCCGCGAAAAACGGTGACAATGAAATCACGGCGGAAGGCGATAAGAACGCGTTCGGACTGTTCGACGGAAGTAACAAATTGAAGTCGACGGGGGACAACAGCAGAATAATTTCTTCTAATTCCGAAGAGTTCGGCGACAGTGAAGAAGATTTTGTTTCAATCGGAACGGGAAATACGTTTAACGTGACAGGCGGCAAAAATTCGATATTGTCCGTAGGTGACGATACAGAAATAACTTCGACGAACGGCTCCGATAACCTGATTTTTTACGGAGACAACGCAAAAATAAGTTCCGAAGGCGGTGACAACTATATCGCGGATTTGGGCTCGGCGACAGATGCAGGACTTCGTACGGATTTCAAAGATTTCGTAACAGACGGAAGAATTTTGAAAAACGCAACGATAACAAGTAATTCGGGTAACGTTAAAGTTGATTACAAAGGGGCGGAATCGAATATTTCGACGGATAAAGGCGATACCGCCGTGAATTTGACGGGTGATTCGAATACCGTTTCATTGACGGGCGGCTTGAATTATTCGTTGCGATCGGCGGGCTCTCAAAATATATTGAGTTCAAACGACGGAGATATTGTTCTCGATTCCGAAGGTGAAAGCAATGTCATTTCGACAGAAATGAGCCGATACGCACATTTTTCCGTAAAAGGTTCAAAAAATAGAGTGTTATCGAATGCAACAAAAATAAATCTTAATTTCAAAGGTTCCGAAAATATAGCCGACACGGAGAGTTTAGAGTATGAAGCCGGAATTATCGGTGATAATAATAAGATAAGTATGGCGAAAGGTACTGCAAAAGTCGAAATTGAAGGGAGCAGAAATGTCATCAGCAGAAAAGACGGATATACCCGAGTTGATGCCGTGGGTGACGATAATGTCGTCGAAACGACGGATGGTGATGCTGATGTCAGAGTCATAGGACAAACAAATATTATAAAATCCGAGAACGGTAATTTTACGATTTTCGCAAAAGGTGATAATTCGGATATAAAAACCGTCGATGGCAACGATAAGGTAATTTCTGTCGGTGATAACGCAAAAATCGATTCGGGTAACGGTAATAATGATATTTTGTTTTTCGGAAGTAATATATCGATTTCTTCGGGTACAGGAAATGATAAAATAATGACAGTCGATAATGCCGTTTTGAAACACGAATTTGATGCCGGGGAGTTTTCGGATGCATTAAGTGAGCTTATAACAGGGAACATTTATTTTGATGAAAACCTCGGAAAATATGTATTGAAAGGATCTTCCGACGTAAAAATCGAAGACAAAGGCGGTGATAATATTATCGATGTAAACGCGGGAGGCATGGCGATAGACGATTAATCCGATGAGGGGCAATTTTCGGACTTTGATTTTTTTCGGTTTTGTATTATAATGAAATCGAAAAATAAAGCAATTTGCCCCTGTAGCTCAACAGGATAGAGCGGTTCCGTCCTAAGGAAATTGTTGGAGGTTCGAGTCCTCTCAGGGGTACTTTTTGTGCGTGTTGTCGGGCGCGACGACATTCTCCGAACCGGGAACGAAAGTCGGTCGACGTACCGGTGCTATGAGGAAGGATACAATGTGTGGCGTCGGGGTGCGACGGCGGCGACAGAGGACAACCTGAAACGGCGGGATTCGTCGAGGCGGAGTTATGAATTCTTCGAAATCTCAAAATCGTAAAACGGGCATGGAAGGCGAATTGATTGCTCGTCGATATTTGGAAAATCTCGGGTACAAAATTCTCGATACAAACGTACATTTGTCAGTCGAAAGCGAAATCGATATCATTGCAAAAGACGGCGACGTTATCGTTTTTGTCGAGGTTAAAACCCGAAAATCGCTCTCGTGCGGACATCCTTTCGAAGCCGTAACCAAAAATAAACTTTCAAAAATTGTTAAAGGCGCGTATATGTATATGAACAAAAACGGCGCGGGAAAAGCGTTCAGAATAGACGTTGTTTCCGTTCTCGGAACCGTTTCGCCCAAAATCGAACACTTGAAAAATATAGAGATTTAAAAATATGACAGTAATTGCAATAACAGGAAATATCGGAGCGGGAAAATCATCGGTCGAAAATTACATAAAACGGGAAGGTTTTTCCGTAATCGACGCAGATGATATCGTTCGCGAACTTCGCGAACAGCCCGATGTTATAGAAGAACTTTCTCGAGTCACTGGAATAAACCTTAGTGATCTTTCCCCCGAAGAACGACGAACGGAGCTTGTTCGCAGCGTATTTTTCGATAACTCGAAAAAAGCTCTTGTTGAAAATGTTTTTCATCCTCGGGTGAAAGAAAAACTGGTCGATTTTGCAAAAGCGCATGCCGGCGAAAGTTTGGTGTTTATATCGGTTCCGTTGTTGTTCGAGGTCGGTTGGACGGATATTGCGGACGAAATTCTTCTTGTTGCCGCAAACGACAACGCCAGAATTTCTCGTCTGACCGAAAAGCGCGGACTCAGCGAATACGAGGCGGTCGCCCGTATAAAATCGCAAATTCCGCAGGAAGTAAAAATCGGACATTCCGACTACGTCATTTTCAACAACGAGTCCGAAGAAAAACTCGGAATAAACGTACTTAAGTTTTTACGAAGTTTTTCCGGTGAGGACCGCGCTTGACGCTTTTGATACGGTGTTTTGATAAAATTCCGTGTTGATGTTAAGTTTTTCGCCGATTTTCAGAATTTTCATCAAAATATCTCTGATTTTGGACATATTGCCGTTCGCGAGAGTTTTTTGTATGAATTTTGCAAATTTCGAGTGAATTTTGTCGAAATATATAATTCTCGTTCTCGACGTGTCGGGGTTTAATTTTAATAAATCGGCGTAACCGAAGTATTTCAAGATTTTGTCGGGCAACTTTGTGTCGAAATTTTCCGTAAACGTAAACAGCGTGTCCGAAATTATGTCCGAGAAAAATTGTTCCGTCGGAGTTTTGTCAAGCTCGAGCTCGAAATATTTTGCCTCTTCCAGAATGTCAAGCGCGTTTTGCACGGTGCTTTCGTACTCGAGGCAGTTGTATTCGTCGAAAAGTTCGTTGAAGTTCCTCGACAGAACGTACTGCGCCGCAACTTTGAATTCTTTCGGCGGAGCAATTCCGAAGTCTTTGAGATAGAAAAGAATGCTTTTGCCTTCGTTGTAAACGTCTTTGTACAGTGCGGCAAACCGGTCCGTTCTCGATTGAAAAATTTTCTTGACGATATTTTTTCTTTCGTCGACAAAAATATCTTTGAACGTGAAGTAATCCCGTCCGAAATTGTCGTCGAGCATTCTGATGATTTCGGTCAGAGACGCGTTATTGAACGTGAATGTTAATTCTTTTACCAAATTGTCGTAATTTTCGTTCGGCAAAGCTTCTTTTACCGCGCAATGGAAGTCTTCTTCGGAATATTGCAACAGTGCTATGACAAATTCTTTTTGGTCGAGCGTGATTAACGATTTTACGTTTATTTTGCCGATAAGAAGCTTTCCGCTGCCTTTTTCGACGATTTTTGTGCTGAAATCTTCGATTTCGTAGCAATATAGGGTCGAAATTTTGTCGTAATCCTTATACGGAGCGGTTATTGCCCAAAGTGCGGCAATGTTTTTAAGCGAAATCTCGGACGGTTTTATAATGTTTTCGTAAATGTCTTTGCCCGTTCCGAATGATTTTATGTTGCTTTGCGCCTTGTCCAAAATCTCGGTGAAAGTTTTTTCGATATCGTTGTCCGAAAAATCCTTCAATAATTGAATTACTCTGCAGGCGTATTTAAGAATTTGCACGGTTTCGATACCGGAAAGTTCGTTGAAAAACCATCCGCAGCTGGTGTACATAAGTTGTGAAAAGCGACGAATTTCAAGCAACTTGAACGCATCCGAAATCTCCTTTTCCGAAAGATTTTTTTTCATAAATTTTTCGATAAATTTGTTTTGCGTTTCCGGGGTTCTAGACAAAATCACGTCGATGTATTCCTGTAAAGCGGTGTGAAAATCGTTGAACTTGGAGGGGGCGTTTTCTTCGCAAACTTCGAATGCAAAATCACGAAGCGTGTCAAGAGCTTTTCTTAACGGTTTTCGCCATTTTTGGTTCCACCCGGGAAGTCCGCCCGTGGAACATCCGCAGTCTTCTTTCCAGCGTCCGACCCCGTGGCAGCAGCTCCAAGCCGAAACCGGTTTTATTTCGACTTCAAAGCGGGGTTCTTCGAGTGACAAAAATTCCCCGTAATTTGTGAACGTGAAGCCTTCTTCGTCCGCTCTGACTTTCATTGCGTATGCAAGCGCCATGTCTCCGAATTTTGTATGGTGCCCGTAGCTTTCGCCGTCCGTTGCGATGTTTGTAAGCCGCGGAAGACTTTCGTCGTTGTTCACTCCGGTTTTCAGTTTGTCGACGAGACGTTTGCTGTCGGTCAGAAGTTCTTCGAACGCGACCGCTTGAGAGATTTGCGCGTTGTAGAAGAACAAGACGATATATTTACCGGGGCGCGACTTGATGTTGTAGACGTAAGGTACGGTTGTGTCGATGTTTCCGCCGGAAACGTCGATGAAATTCTTGTCTCCGATTTTTCTGAACGATTTTGCCTGATGCGGAGACAATATCGTGAATTTTATGCCGCAATCCGCCAAAACTCCGAGGGTTTCGTCATCGCATGCGGTTTCCGCAAGCCACATACCTTCGGGCATTCTTCCGAAACGTTTTTTGAAATCGTGAATTCCCCAAACCGTTTGAAGATATTTGTCTTCTTTTGCCGCAAGCGGCATTATTATGTGGTTGTAAACCTGGGCAATCGCATTTCCGTGACCGTTGTGTTTTTCGACGCTTTTTTTGTCCGCATCGATGATTCTTTCGTAAGTATCGGGGCAAAATTTTTCGAGCCACGACAGCAATGTCGGTCCGAAATTGTAGCTCATAAACTCGTAGTTGTTTACGATGTCCAAAATTTTATTTGAGCCGTCAACGATTTTTGAAACCGAATTCGGGCAATAGCATTCTTTTGCGACTCGTTCGTTCCAGTCGTGCGCGGGAAACGCGCTTTCCTGAAGTTCCAAAAACTCGAGCCAGGGATTTTCCCGAGGCGGTTGATAGAAGTGTCCGTGTACGGTCAAATATTTTTTGTTGCTCATGATTGCTCCGATGTTATTTTGCAGCCGTTTTGTCAGCTTTGAACGTCAACGATTGAATGTCGAGCCACCCGTCTCCGAGAGCGTCGGAAAAGACTTTTCCCGTTATTTCGACATCATCGCCCTGTTTCAGGTCGGTATATTTTTCTATGTCTTTGCGTTTTACGAACATTTTGAGTTCGGACAGAGGAACCGAACGCGCAACGGGGGTATCGTCGCGGTATACCAACAGTCCGATGTATTCGGACGACGGACGTTTTACGGGCGAATAATCAAGCCCGAGTCCCGTAAACGTTGCGAATTTTGCCCTGAAAGAGACTGTTTTGTTCAGATATTCGCAGGGCGCATTTGCTATGATAACCGGCGAACTCACTTTTATTGCGGGGTGTTCGGTTACGCATTGCGCGGTTGCGGCGGCTTTTACGGCTACCGCTTCGACAAATCCCGAGTCGGTGTTGGTGTAAAATAACGCGCCGCTTGTCATTGCGAGTATTGCCAAAAACAAATAAAATCTTTTCATTTTTTTATCCTTTACTTTGAATATTTTAGCATATTATTTTTTTTTCACCACTGCTCGGGTATGTTATTTTACAAATTTAAAAGTTCTTTTGCGACAAGGTTCCCGAATTCCGATGTCGAGACGATTTTTTCGGGGCTGATGTCGGGGGTTCCGAAACCTTGTTTCAAAACATTTTTGACCGAAGTTTCGATAAGGTTGTAACCTTCGTTGTCGTTCAGTCCGTATTTCATCAGCATTGCGGCGGAAAGTATCGTTGCCGCAGGGTTTACGATGTTTTTACCTTTTATGTCGGGAGCGGAACCGTGAACGGGTTCGAAAAGTCCCGGACCGTCGGTTGTGACGGACGCGCTCGGAAGCATGCCCAACGAGCCCGTGAGCATTGATGCTTCGTCGGAAAGAATGTCTCCGAAAATGTTTCCGGTCACGATAACGTCAAATTGTTTCGGATTTTTTATCAGCTGCATTGCCGCGTTGTCGACGTACATGTGCGTAAGTTCGACGTCGGGATAATTTTTCGCAAGGTCCGAGACGACTTTGCGCCAGAGCCTTGAAACGTCAAGTACGTTTGCCTTATCGACCGAACATAATTTTTTGTTCCGTTTTTGAGCCGTTTCGAACGCGACTTTTGCAATTCTTTCGATTTCCCGTTCGGAGTAAATCATGTTGTTGAAGCCGATTTTTTGACCGTCTTTTTCGACAATTCCGCGAGGTTCGCCGAAATAAACGTCACCCGTAAGTTCGCGAACAATCATTATGTCGGTGCCTTTTATCACGTCTTCTTTCAAAGTCGAGCTCGCAACGAGTTCGTCGAAAACCACAGCGGGACGAAGATTTGCGAACAAATCAAGTGCCTTCCTGATTCCCAAAAGTGCCTTTTCCGGCCGAACTTCGGGGGGGAGTGTATCGTATTTCCAATCACCGACCGCGCCCAAAAGTACGGCGTCGGACGCTTTGGCGCAATTTACGGTTTGCTCGGGCAACGGTGTTTTAAATTCGTCGTATGCGCATCCTCCGATGAGACATTTTTCGAAATTAAATCGATACCCCGATTTTTCGCCGAGTGCGTTCAATACCTTGACCGCTTCGGCGGTAACTTCTTCTCCGATGCCGTCTCCCGGCAGAAGTGCGATGTTAAATTCTTTCATTTTACGCTCCGATTTTTTGTTTCGTGTACTCGGTCAATCCGCCCGCGTTTATTATTTTTGTTATTTCCGGCGGAAATTTGTTGCATTTGTATTGTTTTCCCGTCGTTTCGTTTGTAATCGTTCCGTTTTCGAGATCCGCAGTTACGATGTCGTCTTTGGAACATTCGTCGTGCAAATCCTTGCTTTCTGCAATAGCAAGTCCGGTGTTTATTGCGTTTCGGTAAAAAATTCTCGCAAAAGACTTTGCAATAACCAACGATACTCCCGCCGCTTTAATCGCAATCGGAGCATGTTCTCTCGAACTTCCGCAACCGAAATTTTCGCCCGCAACGATTATATCGCCGCTTTTTACGTTTTTCGCAAAACTTTTGTCCAGGTCTTCCATACAATGAGTCGCAAGCTCCGATTCGTCCGAAGTGTTCAGATATCTTGCGGGAATAATCACGTCCGTGTCGACATTGTCGCCGTATTTCCAAGCTTTTCCCGTATATTTCATTCTCGGCTCCCTTCTTTGTTTTATTTTTTCATAATTATAACCCGAAAATACTTTTTTTTATATTTTTTTGTGTAAAAATGATTAAGTATTGATTTTCGGAGATAACGATGTTTGTAAAACGAAACAAAAATAATTTACCCGACGCTGACGGGTTTTACGGGAATTTCGGCGGAATGTTCGTTCCCGAAAAATTTATTCCGGTTCTTCAAAGACTGGATGAAGCTTTTGAAACCGCTTCAAATGACGAATCTTTCAAAAAAGATCTTTACGAATTGTTAAAAAATTATTCCGGACGCCCGACGCCTTTATATTTTGCGAAAAGACTGACCGAGCATTACGGAAAAGGTAAAATATATCTGAAACGCGAAGATTTGAATCACACCGGCGCGCACAAAATCAATAATGTCGTCGGACAGGTCATGCTCGCAAAAAGAATGGGCGCAAAAAAAGTCATTGCCGAAACCGGTGCGGGGCAACACGGCGTAGCGACGGCTACTGTTGCGGCGCTTGCCGATTTGGAATGCGAAATTTTTATGGGTGAGACCGATATCGCGCGTCAACGTTTGAACGTAGAACGGATGAAACTTCTCGGGGCCAAAGTAAATTCCGTGACTTCGGGTACAAAAACGCTTGCAGACGCTTGCGATGCCGCCATTGATTATTGGCTCAACCATCCCGACGAAGTCTTTTACGTTTTGGGTTCGGCGGTCGGTCCTTATCCTTACCCGAAAATCGTTAAATTCTTCCAATCCGTCATAAGTGTCGAAGCCAAGGCGCAAATTCTCGAGCTTGAAGGAAAACTTCCCGATTACGTGATTGCCTGTGTGGGAGGAGGTTCAAACGCCATAGGTGCTTTTGCCGATTTTATCGATGAAGAATCCGTTAAACTTATCGGTGTTGAAGCTGCGGGCGAAGGGCTCGATACCGATTTTACGGCGGCAAGTCTGGAACGCGGAAAAGTTTCGATAATGCACGGATTTCGTCAATACGTACTGGTCGACGAACAGGGTCAACCCCGCGAATCTTACAGTATTTCGGCGGGACTCGATTATCCGGGATGCGGTCCCGAGCATTGTTGGCTGAAAGACACCGGCAGAGCTCAATACGTTCCCGCTACCGATACCGACGCAATCAACGCTTTCGAACGACTTTCGCGGCTTGAAGGCATTATTCCCGCGATTGAGTCGGCGCATGCCGTTGCTTATCTCGAACAACTGATGCCCTCCACAAACGAAGACGATGTCGTTATCGTTAATTTGTCGGGCAGAGGCGACAAAGATACCGAAAGAATTTTGGAAATATTGTTACAGAGGAAAATATGGATAAAAACGAAAAAATCGAAACCGAATTTTTAATTCAGGCTCAAAAACTTGCACGTGATTGCGAAATCCTTCCGGGCGGGCTCGAAGCGCTTGCGCTGAAGCTTCAAAAATCGGCAAAAACCGGTGTTCCGTTGAAAATCAAACTCGGAATGGATCCGACCCGTCCCGATCTTCACCTCGGACATACGGTCGTAATGCGGAAAATCAAGCAGTTTCAGGAGCTCGGACACACTTTGCAGTTGTTGGTCGGCGGGGCTACTGCAATGATAGGCGACCCCTCGGGAAAATCCGAAACCCGTCCCGCTCTGACGAAAGAACAAGTCGATTACAACGCCAAAACCTATTTTGACCAAATTTCAAAAGTCATAGACGCAAACTCCACGCAAGTTTTGAACAACGCCGACTGGCTTCATAAACTTTCGATGACCGAAATCATGAAGCTTGCGTCGAACGTGACCGTTGCTCAAATTATGGCGCGCGACGATTTTGCGAAACGTTACAAAGAAGGTCGTCCGATTTCGATTCACGAATTTTTCTATCCTCTTATGCAGGCGTACGATTCTGTCGTTTTGGACTGCGATATCGAGCTCGGAGGAACCGACCAAAAGTTTAACACTCTTCTCGGACGCGACATGCAAACGGCTTACGGCAAAGAAGAACCTCAAATCGTAATGCTTTTGCCTCTTCTCGAAGGAACCGACGGCGTCGTGAAGATGTCGAAATCTTACCCCGAACATTGTATCAGTCTGACGGACAGCGCAAACGACATGTTCGGAAAACTGATGTCTGTTCCCGACACTTTGATAATGCGTTATATGTCGCTTTTGACCGATGCTTCCGACGAAGAGCTTAAACAAACGGAAGAAGACCTCAAAACTCAAAATCCGCGTAATATCAAACTTAATCTCGCTTACACGATTACAAAAATGTACAACGGCGAAGAATCCGCAAACGCTGCGCGTGACGAGTTTGTGAACGTCGTTTCGAACAAAGGCGTTCCGTCGGATATTCCCGAAGTGAAACTCCGGGGCGATACCCCTCTGTCGGAGATTGTTTTGAACAACGGGCTGTGCGACAGTAAAGGCGAATTCAAGCGTTTAATCGCACAGGGTGCCGTGAAAATAAACGACGAAAAGTGTTCGGACGTTGCGTTTGTCGTTAAAACCGACGAACTTCCCGTCGTAATAAAAGTCGGTAAGAGAAAATTTGTGAAGGCTGTATAATGAAAATTTTCAATAACATAACGGAACTCATCGGCGGTACGCCGCTCGTAAAAATAAATTTGATAAACCCGGGTAAAGCAAATATTCTCGCTAAACTCGAGTCCTTCAATCCTTCGGGGTCGGTCAAAGACAGGGCGGCGTCTTATATGCTGACATGCGCTTTGGGTGACGGCTCGGTCAACAAGGATACTCTTATAATCGAGCCGACCAGCGGAAATACCGGAATCGGACTTGCGATGTTCTGTGCCGCAAAAGGCATGAAA
Organism: uncultured Candidatus Melainabacteria bacterium; assembly: GCA_934718085.1. GTDB lineage: Bacteria > Cyanobacteriota > Vampirovibrionia > Gastranaerophilales > Gastranaerophilaceae > CAKUZL01. Next base: position 41,824 of record CAKUZL010000004.1, on the reverse strand, counting down.
CTCGTTTTGACCATGCCCGAATCGGCAAGTATCGAGCGTCGAAAAATACTCAAAGCTTACGGTGCAAAATTGGTTTTGACTCCCGCAAAAAACGGCATGCAAGGCGCGTTGGACAAGGCTCTCGATATTCTCGAAAAAACCGACAATTCGTTTATGCCGTCTCAATTTACAAACCCCGATAACGTTAAAATTCACGAACTTACGACGGCTGAAGAAATTTACTCCGATACGGACGGTTCCGTAGACGTAATTGTTGCGGGAATAGGCTCGGGCGGTACGATTACGGGAATTTCGAAAAAACTGAAAAGCTATAAACCGTCGGTGTACTCCGTAGGTGTCGAACCCGCGGAAAGCCCTCTTCTTTCTCAAGGTAAGGCGGGTTCTCACAAAATTCAGGGTATCGGCGCGAATTTTGTTCCCGAAATTTTCGATAAAAAATATGTTGACGAAATTTTTACCGTCCGAGGCGACGATGCGATGAAAATCGCTCGCGAATGTGCCGAAAAAGAAGGTATTCTCATCGGTATTTCGGCGGGTGCGGCGTTGAAAGCGGCTTCGGAGCTTTCGAAACGCCCGGAATTTGAAGGCAAAAATATCGTCGTAATCTTTCCCGACTCGGGCGAACGCTATCTTTCCACCGAACTTTACGGAGATTAAATCGTGAGATTGCTTGTAAAAGCCGTCACTCAAACCTTTGAGGACATCAAAACAATTTACGACAAAGACCCCGCCGCAAGAAATTTGGCGGAGGTCTTTTTCTGCTATCCCGGGCTCCATGCGCTGATTTTCCACAGAATTGCTCATAAACTCAATTATTGGAAAATTCCGTTCGTTCCGCGCTTGATTTCGCAAGTTTCGAGGTTCCTTACGGGAATCGAAATTCACCCCGGCGCGAGAATCGGGAGACGGTTTTTTATTGACCACGGAATGGGTGTTGTAATCGGCGAAACCACAATTATCGGTGACGATGTGCTTGTATATCAGGGCGTTACTCTCGGCGGAACGGGCAAAGAGGCAGGAAAACGTCACCCGACGGTCGGAGACGACGTTGTTATCGGTGCAGGTGCAAAAGTCCTCGGGAATATAACAATCGGAGCGCATTCGCGCATCGGTGCCGGGTCCGTCGTCGTGGCGGATGTTCCGGAACACTGCACCGTAACGGGCATCCCGGGCAGAATCGTCAAGCAAAAACTCAACATCGCGGGACAACTTATGCACAACAGAATCCCCGACCCCGTTTCTTGCGAACTCAATCGCCTGAAATACGAAGTCGAGGATCTTAAAAATCGTTTAAATAACCGTTAATCGTTATCCCAATTAAACAGGTTATAAACTATGGAACCGATTGTTCCGATTGTGCCTCCGATAAGTGCTCCGGGAGGACCTCCGATGAGACCGACCGCTGCACCGGCGCCACCGCATTGAAATGCAGAACCGACCAAGTTCCCCCATTTTTTAGCGTTTTTATCTCCGTTTTGAATAGGTTTTCCGTCAAGCCTTTGTCGAACTTCCGCTTTGCTCAACATTCTGTCGTTATTCCTAAATATAGGACATGATCTGATAGCTCCCGACCAAAAAGATGAATAAGCCTTGTCTATTGCGTTTTTTTTCAGACTGTCTATGTCTTGTATACCCGCACAACTTGCAAGCAATCTGTTTGCCTCCGAAGTTACGTTTGAATCACTCAAGCGTGCCGCAATTTGAGCTTTCTTTTCTTCGTCGCTGAAATTAGGGTTGTTCATTATTTGCGCCGTCATGTGTTCTTTGTATATTCTTTTTGCGTCTCCTAACTCGTTTGCAATGTTTGCATAGTTTTGCTCTTCTATGTCCATTGTTACATCTTTTGCAAGTTGTTTCATTTTTGTTTGCAACCCTGCATCGCCCATTGTATTAGCTTCATTGTTAAAGTTGTCTCTTGCGTACATTTGCGATCTTGCAAAATCCATGTCTGCCCCGGCTTGAGCCCTTCTTATTTGGTTATTCGCGGCGACGTTGTATTTGTTTAATTCAACGTTCATTGCCGCACCTTTTTTCTGCGTGTCAAGCATTCTGTCCATGTATTCGGGCGACATCGCCATCATATAAGGATTCATGCTCATCGAATACGGACTGTATCCCAAAAGACCGGGGCTCGGCATCATATCAAGAGACGATCCGAGCAGCGCGGAATTTAATCCTGCCAGCGCATTGTTGGTAAAAGAATAATTCATCGCGGAAGGTGCGCCCGCCGTCAAATTGTTTACCGTCGTCGGCTGCTGCGTTTGTAACGAATCCGTCCCTCCGGGCGTTATCGCCGGCAATCCGAGATTTGGAAATGTCGTATCGAAACTCGGCAACCCCGTTGACCCGGGCATGCCGAAATTCATCAATCCGTTGTTTTGTGGTATTGCTTGTGCCGTATTAACGTTTGTCATAAGGAAAACCCCCGCATGTTTTTGTTTACTTTCCGACCTTTACTCTTATAAAAACAAAACGCGGGGATTTATTGCCTTTTTCTATACTTTTTGCTTAACAAAAGTTAATAATTGCTACTGCGCCATAGCTTTACGAACTTCCGATTTGTACTTTTCAACGTTGGGTTGAAGGACTTCGGGAAGTGCATTTTCAAGCGGAGTTACGTCACCGACTTCTCTACGAAGTATGTTCCCGGTATATAAAGTTTCAAAATGCTTGAATTCGGCAAATTCGGCGATTGTTTCAATCGACAAATTCTTCAAAATTATTTGCGAAACGGGGTGTTGTGCCGAGTATGCCGTAACAACGCCTTTCAAAATTGCGTTGGTGACTTTGTCGTCGTTTTCGTAGCTTACGAAAGTGAAGAACGAATCTTTGTTTGCTTCGTCCAAATCCGCTTCCGCGTTGTAGTGAAGGTATCCGGGTCCGATATTTGTGTCGGTCGAAATTCTTGCCTTCAAGCTTTCGTTTTTGAGTTGTTTTTCCCAAAGAACGGTGCCCGAAAATGCGTCGGAGAAGTATTCGACAAAGTGTTTTTTCTTGCCGACGTTGAACGCACCGACGTTGAACATTGCGGCTTGAAGCGCGATATTTTCTTCAATGTTTTCGGACAAAAATTTCTTTTGCGCGTTCAAAGAAGCTTCGAGCATGCGTTTTACGTCATCTTTTGCGACTCCGACGAATGCGAGCATGAAAATCGTTGCGTCGTCGAAAATCGAAAATCTTCCGCCCACGTCATCGTGAACGAATCCGGAAAGCTTGATGTCGCCGTTGTCGACGATTCTTCTGAGTTTGCTTTTTTCGGAAGACGCGTCGGTCATTGCGACGAAACGGTTTGAAACATCTTGAGTGTTAAAATGTTTTTTAAGAAGATTTGCGGTGAATTCGTATGCCGTCGAGGTTTCCATCGTTCCGCCTGATTTCGAGACAACCGCGAATTTTGTTTTTTCGAGGTTCAACGATTTGAAAAATCTTTCAAAGCTTACGGGGTCGACCGACGAGAAAAAGTGAACTTTTTTTCCGAGAAGGTTTGCCATCGATTCGCTTGTGTGTCTGGAACCGCCGATTCCGATAATCGCGAGTTCTTCAAAACCGCCTTTTTTAGCTTCTTTTGCGAGTTCGAAAAGGTGGTCGAGGTTTTTGAGTTGGTTTTCGGGAAGAACGTTTATCCAATTGAGAAACTGACCTTTTTTTCCGAATCTTTGATTTACGTCGCGAACGGCATCTTTTGCAAAATCGTTAAGATTGCCGGGTAATTCCGCTTTGAATTTGATATTCATAAAAAATCTCCTTTTTTCCGTGTGTTTTATTCGAAGAAATTATACCATAAACAAAATAATCGTAATATAATTTTGAAAAATGTTAAATTCGGAAAAGGCATGCTCAAAAGGTTTTTTTATAAGTATATTTTAAGACGTACCTATTATAAGGAAGGTTCGTGTAATCGTTGCGGTGACTGCTGTTCGAGGATTTACGTAAAAAGTCGAAAAGCTGTCGTGAAGACGATTGAAGAGTTTGAAAAATTAAAGCGTTACGATGTTTTTTATTCTTATTTGACACCTGTGGACGTTGACGAAACGGGAGTTGTTTTTGCGTGCAAAAATTTCGACAAAGAACGGCACATTTGTGTCATTCATAAGCGAAGACCCTTGATTTGCAGGCGTTATCCCGATGAAATAATTTTTTCGTTCGGTTCGTGTCTCAGTGAAAAATGCGGTTACAAATTTATCCCAATAGACTCGTTTTCAAAGGTTTTTAACTCTCTCAAAAACAAGCCGTGCAAAAATTATCGGATTTTGGAAAAATAGTTTACGATTTTTGCCGTATCTTTAGTATTGTGCACTCTGAGAATGTTGACGCCTTTTTCGACCAGTGCTTGATGGTAAAAATTCGTAACTTCGTCGATGTCGTTTCCCTCAAACGTATTTTTCATAAACGATTTTCGGCTGATTGCAAACATTACGGGCGTAAACGGTAAAAATTCCCCCGCGCGTTTTATGAGCTCGAACGAATCGTTAATTGACTTCGAAAATCCGATTCCGGGGTCGAAAATAAGGCTTAAACCTTCGCATTTTTCGCGCTTTTCAAAGAAATATTTCGAAATTTTGTCGACAATGTCTTCTCTACAGTCGTCGTTTACGGGCTTCGGCGGAATTTCCTCGGAATGAGTTACTATAAGCGAAATTTCGTTGTCTTTCATTATCGGGAAAAGTTTCTCGAATGTTTCGGGGCGGGTTACCGTGTTGATAATCCGCGCACCCGAGTCGATTGCAACCTTTGCGGTTTGCGGGTTCAAGGTGTCGACGCTCAACAAAATTTTGTCGCCGTACGTTTTATTTAATTCTTTTATTACCGGTAAAACGCGCTCGATTTCGGCTTCGGGAGAAATCCTCGTCGAACCGGGGCGGGTCGATTCTCCTCCGACGTCGATAATTTCCGCGCCGTCCGAAATCATCTCGTCCGCTCGTTTTAATGCATTTTCGATTTCAAAATACCGTCCGCCGTCCGAAAACGAGTCCGGCGTGATGTTCAAAATGCCCGCAATAACAGTCTTTCGGTTCGAAAATTCGCGTCCGCCCGCGATAAAAGTTCTTCTTTCGGTTATGTACTCTTCAAGTTCCGAGGCGAGGTCTTTCAGCCCGAACGGTTGCAACTTCAGCTTTTTCGTCAAATCGGAAATTTGTTTTCTCGTTGCACAAATCAATGCGTCGGTCGTTTTCGTTTTGCACGTCACCGTGTCGCGCGATACCATACAATCAAATCCCGACGACAGGCAAAGTTGTTTTAAAATATTTCCCGCGGGTGTTTTGAGCCCGAAAATCTTTATTTTTAACGGTTTAAGCTTGTTTTCGGCAACATATTTGTATTCGCGGGAAAACGCTATGTCGTCAAGTTCTTTCGATAAATTGTCCGAAAACGGTTTTACGAGAAATTTTTTTGACATTTTACTTTACTTTCGAAATTAAGCATGTATGCTAAATAAGAGTAACTTAAAAATTCTATATTGTACAGGAGAAATAAAATGACTGAAACTTTGGAAGCACAATTGAACAATACCGGCAAAACTCCGGCTCAACTCAGAAAAGAAGGTCAAATTCCCGCGACCGTTTACGGCAAAGGCATGGATTCGGTTTCTTTGACCGTTGACAATAAAGCTTTTTCGACGGCATACGCAAAAGACGTTACCTCGCCCTTGACCCTTAAAGAAGGTAAAAACTCTTACAACGTAAAGGTTCAAGACGTTCAAGTCAACTATGCGACCGGCGAAAAATTGAACATTCAATTCAAAACGGTTTAGTTTCGAGGATAATGTTTAAAAAGTCGGGGCTTGCCCCGTAAAAACCGAATATCGTCAAAGAAGCACTCTTGCGTGAGTGCTTCTTTTTGAAGTTTGATTTTTGACAATGCTTTTTCCGTTTTTAATCGCTACGGGGAATTCGTTTTCGTTCGTGACGAGTTTGGGTGTAATATTTTGTGCTTTTTTTTGTCCGGATAACGTGAAACGGACGAAGTTCGCCGAATGCGTTTTTTTATCCTCTCCTCGATTTGATAACGGCGGATGTCGAGTATCGGAGCACGCGGTCGGGCTAACGGTGTCGAGAATTGTGTTATGCGCAGAGTCGGACGAACGGTGTCCGTGGCGGAAAAATTGTTACAAAAATTTATAATATTTGCAGCAATTCATCCCGGCAGGCATTTTCTCAGTCGTTTTTCTTCAAAAACACCGTGCGGCAAGGATAAGGGAATTCGATTCCTTTTTCGTCGAATTTCTTTTTGACCAGTTTGTTGAAAATTCGTTTTATTTCGAAATTGTCTTTCGGCAGGGTTTTTATCCTGACTCTTATCGTGACCGACGATTCGTCAAGAGAGTCGAGTCCGAGAATTTCGATTTCGTCGAGGATTTTGCCCGCGTACTCGGGGTTTGTTTTCAGGTCGTTGTCGAAAATTTCTTTGAGAGTGTTGCAAACATTGTCGATATCTTCGTTATAGCTTACTCCGTAATCGAGCACGGCAAAAGCGTATTCGCGGGTGTAGTTGGTAATGATGTCCACCAGGCGGTTTCTGATGAAATGAACTCTGCCTTCGATGTCTCTGAGAGTTATCATTTTAACGTCGATTTTTTCGACGGTTCCGCATTTTCCCGCGACTTCGACGTAATCTCCGACTCTGATTTGTCCCGAGGTAATCAAAGAAATTCCGCTCAAAATATCTTCGATGATTGCCTTTGCGGCAAACCCGACAGCAATACCCGCAACTCCCGCAGTTGCCAAAATCGGTTTAAGGTTAATCCCCAGTTTATCGAGCAAAATGAGTAAAAACAGCAACGCGACGATAATGTTTATTACCGAAACTCCCATCGAAAAACCTGTCTCTATCTGTTTTCGGGCTTCGTGGTCGAGAGTTCTTCGCAGCACCGATTTTTTAAGTTTGTGCCCGAGTACCGAAATTCCTTTTGTAATAAATCCGAGAACGACGAGCCAAAGCAGGAATTTCAAAATCATTTTGCCGAATCCCGAGACCAAGTATTTCATAAAAGTTATATCTTCAAAATTCATAAAAAGTTCCTTTTGTTAATTTTTTGTTAAGTTATCTGTTTCTTTTTTTTGTGTATTGTATCATGGTTCATGATAATTCGAAATAATTCGCGAAAATTTTGCTGAACTGTTCGAAGCATTTAAAAATTTGAATTGTGAGGATAAAATGATAAATTTACTTCTTAAGTTGCTCGGAAACCCGAATGAGCGTAAAATCAAAAAGATTATGCCTGTTGTAGACCATATTAACAATCTCGAGGCAACGATTTCTCAATTGTCGGACGAGCAGTTAAGAGCCAAAACGCAAGAATTTAAAGACCGTTTGGCGAAGCGTAAAACTTCGACCGACAAAAATGCGGATAAAATTCTTGAAAAAGCGGCGTTGGACGAAATTTTGCCCGAAGCGTTCGCAGTTGTTCGCGAGGCCGGAAAAAGAGTTTTGAACATGCGTCACTTCGACGTTCAGTTAATCGGAGGAATATTCCTTCACGAAGGTCATATCGCCGAAATGAGAACAGGTGAAGGTAAAACTTTGGTCGCGACTTTGCCCGCGTATCTCAATGCGTTGACCGGAAAAGGTGTTCACATCGTGACTGTAAACGATTACCTTGCAAAGCGCGACAGCGACTGGATGGGAAAGATTTTCAGATTTTTGGGGCTGACGGTCGGGGTTGTTCTCGCGAATAACGCTTACGACGATTTCGAAGCCAAAAAAGCGGCTTATGACTGCGATATAACTTACGGAACGAACAACGAGTTCGGATTTGACTATTTACGCGATAATATGGCGTCATCAAAGGAAATGTTGGTTCAAAGACCTTATAATTATGCGATTATCGACGAGGTCGACAGTATTTTGATTGATGAAGCCCGTACGCCTCTGATTATCAGCGGAAGACTCGATAAATCGGCGGAATTGTACGTAACGATGGCGAAAGTCGCTCCGATGCTGGAGGTCAAACGCGATTACGAAGTCGACGAAAAAAACAAAAACGTTATTTTGACGGAAGAAGGTATAGACAGAGCTCAAGAGCTTTTGGGCGTCGATGATTTGTTCGATATTTCGAATCAATACGCACATCACCTGTTGCAGGCTCTGAAAGCCAAAGAACTTTACAAAATCGATACCGATTACGTTGTCAAAAACGGTGAAGTTATGATTGTCGACGAGTTCACGGGAAGGATTATGGAGGGGCGTCGTTGGTCGGACGGGCTTCATCAGGCGGTTGAAGCAAAAGAACACCTTAAAATTCAGGACGAAACTCAAACTCTGGCGAGCATAACGTTCCAAAACCTTTTCAGATTGTACCCGAAGCTTTCGGGCATGACAGGTACGGCGCTGACGGAAGAGGCGGAATTCGGAAAGATTTATAATTTGCCGGTAACCGTTATTACGACCAATAAAAAGGATATCAGACACGATTATCCCGATGTTATTTACAAAACGGAACTTCAAAAATATTTGGCAACGGTTCGCGAAATCGAGCAGATGCATAAAATCGGAAGACCGGTGCTTGTCGGCACGATAAGTATCGAAAAATCGGAATTTATATCGTCGCTGCTGGCTAAAAAGGGAATTCCCCATAATGTTTTGAACGCGAAACATCACGAAAAAGAAGCATATATTATTGCTCAGGCGGGAAGGCTCGGTGCAGTTACGATTGCGACAAATATGGCGGGAAGAGGTACCGATATTCTTTTGGGCGGTAACCCCGAGTATTTGGCGAAAGAAGAGCTCGATAAGCAGGGGATAACTCCCGATATGCCCGAATACGAACAAAAAAAGTCGGCAGCACTTGCTGAAGCCAAAAAAACAACTTCGGCGGAACACGACAAAGTCGTCGAGCTCGGCGGGCTTCACGTTATCGGAACCGAACGTCATGAATCTCGGCGTATCGACAACCAGCTCAGAGGTCGTGCGGCAAGGCAAGGTGACCCCGGGTCCACGAAATTTTTCCTTTCGCTTGAAGATAATCTGATGAGAATTTTCGGCGGACAACACGTAAAAAAACTTATGGATACTTTGAACGTCGAAGAGGACATGGCTATCGAATCGCCTTTGATTACCAGACAAATTCAGTCGTCTCAGAAAAAAGTCGAAACGTATCATTTCGATATCAGAAAACACGTCCTCGAGTATGACGACGTTATGAATATTCAACGTGAGAAGTTTTATTCCCAACGAAAACGCGTTCTCGAAGGCGAAAGCGTTTACGACGATATTTTGTATATGCTCGAATGCGAAGCAGACAGAATTATAAACAGCTACATTGCGCAGGGCATGCCGCCTTCGGAGTATGCAGAAGATGATATCAACGGGTTAATCAGAGAAATTTGGTCGACGGTTCCTCAAGCGGTTTCGATGATTTCGAAAGAAGATGTCGCGGGGCTCGGCTATGAACACGTTAAAGAAAAAGTTCATGATGTTTTCCTCGACGCTTATAAGGCGCATGAAATCAAAACGGTCGAATTTTACAACGATGTCGTATCGAAGTACGACGAATCGTACGACCCTCAAGTGCCTTTCGAAAAAGATAACGTTATGAGAAACATCGAGCGCGACATTTTACTTAAAGTTATCGACAACAAGTGGATAGACCACCTTCACAACATAGACATGCTTCGCGAAGGTATCGGGCTTCGGGCTTACGGACAAAAGGACCCTCTCATCGAATATAAAAAAGAAGCTTACGATTTGTTTAACAACATGATGTACGAAATTCGTTCGGAAACCGTAAAACACCTTTTCCGCTCGAAGTTCGGAATCAGAATAGTCGGAAGTGCGGGAGAAGAATAATTTGAAAAATATTCTTTATTCGTCGTATAAGTTCTTTTTGCCGGTAATTGCGTTGATTACGCTGCCACTGATTTTTGTTGCGCTTATCTTTGTACCGAAATTCCGCGCCGGGTTTTTCGAAAAACTCGGATTTTACGGCAAAATAAAGGTTCCCCTAAACAAAGAGGTCGTTGCGTTTCATGCCGTTTCTCTCGGCGAAACAAATGCCGTTGCCCCTGCGGTCAAGGCTTTTCGTGAAAAAAATCCCGATACCGTAATTGTTTTTACGAATACCACAAAAACAGGGCATGATGCCGCCGTTAAGTCGCTTTCGGGCGTTGTTGATTATATCGCTTACTTTCCTCTCGATTTTTCGTTCTCGGTCAATTCTTTTTTGAATACGTTTCGTCCTTCGAAAATCGTAATTGCCGAAACCGAAATTTGGCCGGCTTTTGTATTCGAATCCGCAAAGCGAAAAATCGGGCTTTACGTTGCAAACGGGCGTTTGTCGCCTCATTCGTATCGCGGGTATAAAAAGTTTTCGTTCATTTTTAAGCCGATTTTGGAAAAATATACCGCGCTGATTATGCAGTCGCAAGATGACGTAAACCGAATTGTCGATGTCGGTGCGCCCGCGGACAAAACCGTTTGCGGAGGAAATTTGAAGTTTGACATCGGCAGGAATATGAATGCCGAGGAAACCGCGGCGATGAACGAACGGTTCAAATCCTTCGGAAAAGAGATTTTTATTGCCGCAAGTACTCATAAAGGCGAAGATGAAATTGTGATTGATTTGTATAAAAAATTGAAAAAATCACGACCGAGCCTGAAATTTTTGCTTGCCCCGAGACATCCCGAACGTTTCGAGTCCGTTTTTGAGCTTTTGAAGTCGGAAAATTTAAATCCCGGTAAGGTTTCCTCCGGCGATAATTTTGACGATTTTGACGTTATTTTGGCGGACACTACAGGTGAACTTTCAAAATATTTTTCGTTTTGTAAATTCGCGTTTATAGGCGGAAGTTTTTCGGGGACGGGCGGTCATAACCCTCTCGAGGCGGCAATTTGGAACAAACCTGCGGTTTCGGGGCCGGACGTTTTCAACTTTAAGGACGTCTACGGAATATTGACTCAAAAACAAGCGGCGTTTGTCGTTTCAAATCCCGAAGAACTTTTCGAAATTTGCCTGAAACTGCTTTCCGACGCCGAATTTTACGATTTTGCATGCAACAATACACGCTCGGTGTTTGACGAAAACAAGGGCGCCGTCGAAAATTTAACCGATATTTTAAAAAATTCGTGTTTGTAATAAAAGTTTGTTCGTGGTAGCATGCCGTGTGTAAACATTTAAGGAGAAAGAGCTTTGAAAAATTATGAATTGTTAATGACAATAAAGCCGACCGTAGATAACGACGAAGTTCAGGCTGTTGTCGACAGAATGGGAGAGTCGATTGCTGCTCTCGGCGGAAAAATTACCGCAACCGACATGCTCGGACGCAAAAAACTTGCGTACACCGTAAAAAACTTTAAAGACGGTTTTATGTGCGTTATAAAACTCGATTTGCCCGAAAATAAAGTTTCGGAATTCAGAAGACAATTGAGTTTGAATGATAACGTAATCAGAACAATGTTTTTGGAAAGTTCGAAGGTTAAGGCGTAATGAGCATTGCAAAAGCAATATTTAGCGGAACTGTTTTTCGCGCACCCGAAAAAAGATTTACCCGCAAGAACGTCCCCGTAACGTTTTTTACGTTACAACTGGACGATAACCCGGATTTGTTGTTGCGTGTAATTTCCAAGGGAAAAACGGCGGAATCGGTCGAAAGTTCGATATCCAAATCCGACAGAGTCGTTGTCGAAGGAAGACTCGAAACCGACGTTATACAGGACGAAAACGGCGAAGACAAAAGAATTATGCAGATTGAAGTAAATTCAATCGAAGTTCTTTCGGGATCGTCGCACGGTTCGTCAAAACAAGCACCGAAAGGTGAGGTTAAATTTGCCGAAGACGATTTTTCGGACGATTTAATAGATAACGAAGAAATCCCCTTTTAACGGATACAAAACAGTAAAGGAATAATTTAAAATGGCAAGAGATTATCAAGACAAGAAAAAACGTAAAAGCTGCAGTTTTTGTGCAGATAAAGTTGAAGTCATCGATTACAAAGATACTTCGAAATTGAAAAAATATTTGACCGAAGCAGGAAAAATTCTTCCGGGAAGAATTACCGGAACGTGTGCAAGACACCAAAGAATGCTTGCGGTTGCAATCAAAAGAGCAAGAGAAGCTTCTTTGATTCCTTATGTTTACGAAGCGTAATTAATTCAATATTTGAATGCAAACAAAGCGGACTCTTTCGGGTTCGCTTTGTTTTTTGTAACTTTTTGTAAAGTTTTGATTTTATCGGAGAAACTAAAAAGTTTTTTCGATGACGGTGCCGCCGCGAACGGGTGCTCCCGCGTATCCGGAAAAACCCGAATATCCCGAATAATTTCCGTATCCCCGATGCGGTCCGCGATGTCCGTAATAATTGTTGTAACTTCCCGCGGAATACGACGACGGAACGTAAACCGGCGGAGTGTATCCCGTCGCGTATCCTCCGCGAAAATCACGCAGTGAAAATATTTCCGACAACGCGGATAAAACGCCTGAACGCCGCGACCCCGCGTTTCTCGCGATTAAGTTCAAGCGGTTTTGATATGAGCCCTGTTGAACGGTTCCGAACAGCTCAAGTTCGAGCCTTTCGAGCCTGTCGAGTTCGTTTTCGCCGTAATAATCACGGTTTAAGATTTTTCGTTCGGTTTGAGATAAAATTTGTTCCGTACGTGCGTCGATGTACGCATTTGCGGGTGTGCTTGAAAAGTTTGATGCGACGATAATCGCAAGTGCAAAAAATATTGCAAATTTTTTCATTTTTCTTTCCTTCTTGCCGGTAAAAAAATTTTACGATGTGTTTTCGCAAAATTCATTGCCCGAAGGAACGAAAAACGGGCTATTCGAGATTTTTAAGCACGTATAAAGTGTCGTAAAGTTGTTTTAACAAAGAGTCTTCGGCTTCTTTTATTCTTTCGGGCGAATACGCCGCACCTTCAGCCGAATACGGAAGATATTTCGTGTACATCAGGCTTTCCGTTTTCAGAACCGCAACGTCGCGAGCCGTTGCCGCAAGTGCCGTTACCGCTCGGTAAGACGCATAATATTCTTCGGGTTTGCCCTCGTATGTTGTCTGCAGATACGCCGCGTTGTCGATGTAATTGCTGACGCATGCGTTGAACAGCTGCACCGAGGCGTTGTCTTCCATATAACACTTTAATTTTTCGAGAATGGCAATAATCTTTCTTATATCGGTAAAATACGCCCCGTTTTTTTCTTTTTTCAAAATAATGTTGATGTATTCGGGGTCAGAAACCGGCGCCTCTTTCAATTCGCTTTTGTCGGTAATTTCTTGCGTTCCGTACGGCGCCGTCGATTTTTCCGATTTCTTTTTGTAGGCAAAATCGGCTTCGATGTCGGGTAAAGTTCCTTCATAGCCCGCTCCGCAAAGAAATATCGTCAAAACCATGTACAAAAAAATCTTTTTCATACTTAAATTATACATTTTTTTTTAATAAAGTCATCTTTATGTTTTTTTGTTTTTGTGTTAAAATGATATCAATACTTCAAAAAATGCCTGTGAGGAGAATATGAAAAAATTTTTATTGACTTTAACGGTAATGTTGGCGGTATGTGCATGCGGATGCTCTAAAATCCAGGGTCCGACGACGGAAACAAATGCTCCTGTTTTGCTTAATTCTTACGAAAAAATTTTGAAAAACGGAGAGATAAAAATCGCAACGGTTTCAAATTCGAAACCGATGTCTTTCAAGGATGCAGAAGGCGATTACAAAGGGTTTGAAATCGATTTGGGACGAGAAATCGCAAAGAGAATTCTCGGAAAACCCGAGTTGGCAACTTTTATCGAAACATCCAGCGCGGGCAGAATAGAAATCGTTGACAGCGGCAAAGCAGATATCGTTATTGCGACAACGACGATTAACCCTCAAAGGAAAATTTTCGTTGATTTTACAAATCCTTATTATACGGCAAGTCTTGCTATTTTGGCTCCGGCGGAGTCGAAAGTTTTTACCGTTGCGGATTTGCAGGACAAAAAAATAGGTGTGGTTGCAGGGACTACAAGCGAAAAGAGTGCGAAAACGCTCGCTCCCAATGCAACAATTATCGCGCGTGAAACTTTTAATCAGTCGACGGACGACTTAATTGCCAAAAACGTCGATGTTGTCTTTCAAGATGATGCTTTAATTTTGGGCTTTTTGCAAGACCATAAATCGGAGTACAAAATGCTTCCTCTCAAATTAACGGTTGAACCCTACGGAATTGCCGTAAAACGTACCGAAGATAAGACATTGAGAAACAGTATCGACTTAATTCTTGACGAAATGCGCTCCGACGGAACGTTAGCTCAATTGAAACAAAAGTGGAAAATATAATCTTGAAAAAGTATTTGACATATTTCTTAATTTTGATTTTGCCGCTTTTTCTTTGTGCCTGCGGTAAAGAGTCTTCAAAAAAAGAATCCTCGAAGGCGGAACAAATTCCGGTGTACGAAAAAATTATTTCTTCGGGTGAAATGCGCGTCGGAATCATCTTGAATTCGAAGCCGATGACGTATTCGGACTCAAACGGAAATCCGACGGGGTTTGAAATAGATTTGGCGCGAGAAATCGCAAAAAGGCTTATCGGTGCGAACGCTCAAGTCAAATTTATTCCGGTTACCAACAATGACAGAATAGAAGCGGTCAACAACGGAACTGTCGATATGGTTATTGCGACAATGACCATCAACGATTACAGAAAAATTTCCGTATATTTTTCTAAGCCCTATTATTTGGCGGCTCAGACAATAATGGTAAGAGGAAACAGTGACATCAAAACGGTTTCGGACTTGAACAACCGTAGAATCGGAACGGTAACGGGAACGACTTCCGAACAGAGTTTGAGACATTTTGCGCCTTATGCCGTGCCCGCAAGGCAAAAATCGTTCATCGAAAACGTCCGCGACGTGAAAGCGGGCAACGCGGATGCCCTTATTCAGGACGACGTGCTGATTTTGGGCTATATGAAAGACAACCCCGGGTATCGAATGTTTTCTCAAAAACTGACTGTCGAACCCTACGGTATTGCGTTTAAAAAATCACCCGATTCGCAGATTTTGATGAAACACGTCGATATGATTTTGGACGATTTAAAAGACGACGGAACTTTAACCAAGCTGAAAACGAAGTATAACTTGAAATAATCAACCCCTTCGTAATTTCGGTCGGTTATTTAAACGATGCGGATGCCAAAACACTCTTGAAATCGGTCATCAAAATTTTTGCAAAATCTTCGGGGTCGATGGCGGAAACTACCGACGGAAGTACTTCTTCGGGAAGTTCTTTCATCATTTCGAGCAGGTTGTCGGTTTTCATTGCGGACATAGCTTCAAGAAATTCGTCGCGTTTCATTTCCGTAAACGGTGAAATCAGGGCTTGTTTTGAAAACTCCTGCGTCAAATCGGGTTTTTGTTCCAAAATATTCATAATCATTGAGGCTTTGACTTCGTGGTCAAACGCCGCAATCGTTTTTTTGAACTGTGTCGGATCCATTTGCGAAAGTTTTTCCTGTATTTGTTGCGGTTGGCAGCTTTCAACGGGTTTTCCCGTAATGGATTCCATTATCGAACAAAGTTGGTACGGTTCAAGGCTTTCGATTGATTTTATTACGTCGTGCCTTTCGACTTTTGTCGAGTCGAAAAACGCGTTAAGCTCGCTTTCTTTCGTTTTTTGCAGAAATTTTTCGGCGGGCATTACGGTAAAACAAATTTGCGCCAAATCCTTTTGAGGCAGTCGGTACAGGACTTTCAGCATTGTGTCCTTCGTCAGATAATTGAGCGCCGAGTACATCGCTTCGTCACTGAGGTATGGCATCAGCTTTTGGAGTTCCAAAGATGAAAGCTGGGTCAAAATGAGATAGCGGTTTTCGGGATCGATGAGGTTGAAAACCTCCATAATTTCTTCCGGCGAAGAAAATACGTCCTTTTCGAAATTTGCGGCATTAACGTTTCCTGCGGCAGCTTCCGACTCCATTATCTCTTTTATCGATTTTCCCGTGTAGTCGTTTATGTTGCCGGCTTGAAACCCGAACATTCGTTCCAGATATTTTAAATTCAGATCGAGATATATCATTTTGCCGTTCCTTTAAAACTCTCTTGTTATATAAACGTTATTTACTTTTTATTTTTGCTTAAAAACCGGAAAAATTGCCGATTTTGTTACAAAAATTTACATGATTCGAGTATTTTTTTCTCGAAAGCGGTTATAATGTAGTTATGAAAATTTTGAGAAATATTTTAATCGGTTTATTTTTGGTTTTGGCGCAAATTCCCGCGTTTTCGATGAGTGAGTCGGAAATCAATTCGCAAAAGCTCGAAGCGATTGCTTTGTATAACGCGAATAATCTGAAAGAGGCTTACGCCGTGATATCTTCTATTCCCGAGGAAAAGCGCGATGCCGAGTTGTGGCTGCTTGCGGCAAATATTACGGAAGATTACGAAAGAAGTCTTGATGCGGTTTATTTGTTGCAGCGGGCGTTAAAGTCCGATCCCAAGTATTATAAAGCATATTACAATTTGGGGAACATAAATTTTAAACAAAAAAAATATAATACCGCGATTTCGTATTATCGGGCGGCGGTCAAGTATTATCGCGAATTCCCGCAAGGATGGTACAATCTCGGGTGTGCTTATTATGAGCTCGGAGAGTACGATTATGCCAAAAAGGCGTTTATGCGGGCAATTACGTACGATGCGAAAAAGAAAAATTATTATTACAACCTTGCTTTGACCTATAAACAGCTCAATAAGCCGAAGCAGGTTCAAAAAATGCTTGATATTTACAATAAGTTCGGTGAAGATTCTTAAAAAATTTGTGTAAAATTCGTTTTTCGTATATCCTTTAATCGGAGGGTGTATGTACGATTACGTAAAAGGCAAATTAATCGAGGCTAAAAAGCTTCCCGACGGTGTCTTTATGACAGTCGAAAATGCGGGTATCGGATATTTGATAAGAACATCCGAAAGAACTTTGAAGACGCCTCACGACGAAGATGTTACCGTTTATCTTTCGTTAATTCATCGCGAAAATTCCATGTCTTTTTGCGGGTTTTTCGGTAAACTCGAGCGAGATATGTTCGAACTTTTACAAACCGCGTCCGGGGTCGGAGTGAAAGCCGCGCTTGCAATAATCGACGAATTTTCGCCCGAAGACCTTATCGAGATTATCGTAAACTCCGATTATAAAACGCTTTCGAGAACAAAAGGTATCGGTGAAAAGTCGGCTAAAAAAATTGTTACGGAACTTTACGATAAGGTATTAAAAAATAAAAATATGTTTGATTGCAAAGATTCGGTCGTATCCGATAAAACGGGTGATTATGCGCAAACGGCGGAAATTCTTTCTACGTTGGGATATTCGAGAGAGGAAATCAAAAACGCTTTGGCTGCGCTTCCCGTACAAATCGATTCCGACGAAGAGATTCTTGCTCACGCGTTAAAATTTTTGGCACAATAATACGGAAGGGTAATTCATGAATATTTTATTTGCGGCATTTGAGACGGCACCTTTTACTAAGGTAGGAGGGCTTGCCGACGTTGCGGGAGCTTTGCCCAAAGAGCTCGAGAAAAAAGGGTGTAACGTAAAGGTTTTTACACCGTTAATCGGGTCTATCGATAACGAAAAATATCATATCAAGGAGGTTCCGGGCTCTCGTATGGAACTGGGGTTCGGAACGGCTCGTTTTATTTTTACTTTGCGGACGACGAAACTGCCGGGCTCGAACGTTGACGTGTATTTTGTCGAAAATTACCGATATTTCGGCTGTACTCGTGAAGTTTACCCGAAATACATCGATACACGCTACGAACAGGAACGTTTTATCTGTTTTTCTCTGGCATGCCTGGAATATGCCAAAAAATTGGGATTCAAACCCGATATCGTTCACGCGAACGACTGGCATACAGCGATGATTCCCGTTTATCTTAAAAATACATACCGAAACGACGAATTTTTCAAAAACACGAAATGCGTTTTTTCGATTCACAATCTGGCTTATCAGGGCACTTACGATTACGATATTTTGAATTTTGCGAATATGTACATTTGCGATGTTTTCCATTCGTGGGGGTTGGAGCACTTCGGCATGCTTAACTGGTTGAAGGGTGCCATAAATTACTCCGACAAAATTATCGCGGTTTCCCCGAATTATGCCCGCGAAATTCTGACCGGCGAGTACGGCGAAGGCATGGATTATACATTGAGGTATAATTCAAATAAAATTCAAGGCATCTTAAACGGTGTGGATTACGATGTTTTCAATCCCGAAAAAGACAAGTCGATTGTCAAACATTATTCCGTAAAAAACATGAAAGGCAAGGAAGATTGTAAAAAAGATTTATGTAAAGAATTCAACCTTGAATATAATCCGGAAAAACCCGTTATCGGGCTTGTTTCAAGAATGGTTGAACAAAAAGGTATCGAGCTCTTCTACGGCGCGGAGCATGCTTTGAGAAACATGGACGCACAACTTGTCGTTTTGGGTTCGGGTAAATACGATTACGAACAATATCTCGATTATCTCACCCGAACTTCCTCGAATATCAGAGTTTATATAGGTTATAACCAAAAATTGGGAAATAAAATTTATGCCGGTGCGGATATCTTCTTAATGCCGTCGAAATTCGAACCTTGCGGTCTGAGTCAGCTGATTGCTCTCAAATACGGAACTTTACCCGTTGTACGTGCTACGGGCGGGCTTGACGACACAATTGTCGGATATCCTCTCGACAACAGCAACGGCTTCAAATTCTGGCGTTACGATTCTTGGGACATGATGCAGGCGGTTTATTGCGCAATAAATGTTTACAAAGATAAATATACTTGGAACGCTATGCGAAAATCCGCCATGAATTACGATTATTCCTGGGATAAGAGCGCAAAACAATATCTCGATATGTACAAAAGTATTTTGTAAATTGTTTAGAAAAATGTTAAAAAACATCTCGAATTTTTCGGGATGTTTTTTCGTGAAAAAATGTTTGGTATATAATTTTGTCGGGAGTGCGCGATGCTTAATCTCGAAAATATCTCAAACAGAATTCACGAAATAATCGAAACCGGAAACCGTTCGTCGCTCGAGGAGCTTTTGGACGGTTATCACTGTGCCGATTTGGCGGAAATTTTGCGCGAACTCTCTCCGGAAGACAGACTGACTTCTTTTCGCGTAATCGAAGACGACAAAGCTGCCGAAATTCTCGAGTATATGACTCCGCAACTTCAGGTTGAACTGCTTTCGGAAATCGGAGAAGAAGACGCCGCGAAACTTATTTTGAAAATGCCTCACGACGAGGTTGCGGACGTTTTTGCCGAAATGGAAGACGATGATACCGAGGCGTATTTAAACAAACTGCCGAAAAAGGTTTCGTCCGAAATTCGGGAACTGCTTGCGTACAAAGAGGATTCCGCGGGCGGTATCATGACTCCTCACGTCATAACCGTCAACAAAGACATGCGCGTCGAAGACGTTCTGTCGTTCATCAAAGTTATGGCGGAAAAAGACGAGTTTGAGCTTTATTATTTGTACGTTACCGATAATCAGAAGCACTTGCTCGGGGTTATAAGCTTGCGTGCGCTTTTGACTAAGCCGTACAAGACCAAAGTCGAAGACATTATGACAAAAGACCTGGTGAAGCTTCATATCGACGATCCTCAGGACGTAATCGCGGATATTTTTACAAAGTACCAATATTCCGCTTTGCCCGTCGTTGACCTGTACGGACGACTGAAAGGTATGATTACGTGGGATGACGTTCAGGACATTATAGAAGACGAAACGACCGAAGAATTTTACGCGTCTTCCGGGATTAACACGGGTGTTGTCGACGAGGACGAAATTATTTACGGGTCGACTCTGGATGCGGTCAGGGCAAGGTGTCCGTGGCTTTTTATAACTCTTATCGGAGAATTTCTTGCGGTAAGTGTCGCGGGGCGTTTTGAAAACACTCTTAACGCATTGCCCGTTATTGCAATATTTATGCCGCTTTTGGCGGGTCTCGGCGGAAACATCGGAACTCAAAGTATCACCCTTATGGTTCGCGGTTTGTCGACGGGGCAAGTTTCATTGAATTCGGCTATTTTTCACATTTTGCGTGAACTGCGCGTCGGAGTGTTTATCGGAACATTTTTTGGGCTTCTTGTCGCGCTTGTAACCTGGCAGCGGCAGGATAATTTCGCGTTGGGTGTGGTTGTCGGAATTGCTATGGCGATAAATATGGCGACGGCTACTTTGTTGGGCGCGGTTACGCCGTTCGTCCTGAAAAAAATGAAGGTCGACCCCGCAATTGCTTCGGGACCCGTAATTGCAACAACCATCGATGTTTTGGGGTTGGCTGTATATTTCTCTCTTGTTAGTATTTATTTGGTAAAGTTGGCATAAAATGAAAAAATTTATCACTTCTTCCGTTAAAAAAAATTTGAACGACGCTGTGGCTTTTGCAAAATCTTTGGGCGTAAATCTTGAAATAAGCAGGTTCCCGGGGATGTCGAGAATTAATACGGATTTTGAAGCGATTTTATCCGATATGAAATCCGCCGTCAAAAATTTCGACGGCGAAGTTTCTTTGCACGCTTTGTTTTCGGATTTAAACCCCGCGAGTCGCGACGGTGCAATCCGCGAAATTGCAAAAAAGCGATTTGAACAGTCGTTGCGGGCGGCTTTGGAAATCAATGCCCGAACAATCGTATTCCATTCAGGCAACAAAGCCACGAAACATCATGGTTCCCGCCAAAATTTCATTGACGGGTCGATTGCTTTTTGGGCGAATTTTGTCAAACAACTTGAAAAATACCAAATTACGGCATCAATCGAAAATGTTCTTGAACGCGAGCCCGACACTTTGGTCGAAATTGTCAAAACCGTCAATTCGCCGTATTTGAAATTTACTCTCGATACCGGGCATGCTAATTTGTGTTCGCTTATGCAGGTTTCGGACTGGATAATGTGCTACGGGCAAAAGCTGCATCACATGCACATTCACAACAATTTTAAAACAAACGACGACCACGCGGGGCTGACTAACGGTTCAATTAATTTTGAATTTGTCATAAAAACTCTGCTCGACGAAAATCTCTCTCCGAACATTGTTTTTGAAATCTTTGACGAATCCGAACTTGTCGATAGTTTGGAGTACTTCTCGAACATCGAAAGAAAACTTACTCTTTCTTGAATTTTAAAATCATTCCGTTTGTACTGATTTCAAAGTTTGTTTCCGTCAACGACTCGAGAACGGGACTTTCGTTTTTGTAATCGATACTCCAGGTTCCCAAAAATTTCGGAGTTCCGTTGTTTTTGTCGTACACGTAGGCGTACGAGACCAATCTGTCCGGGTTTTGAACCGACCAGCCGAGCGGGTAGATATCCCAAAGATTATCGATTAAATCGATATCTTTTTGCGTTTTCCAATAATACCTGATTGCTTCGCGCAGCGCCGAAAGCTTTATTGCTTTCCCCGTGTTGAAATCGTATACGTGAATGTCGGTTTGCCAGGTTTGACCTTCAATTGATCCTTTTTTCTCTTTTACCGCAAATTTCGTACCGTCTTCCGACCAGTCGAGCGGCACCAGTACCCGACGTTCGTATTTATAAAGTCTGTCCGTTCCTACGGATATAAGCGGTTTTCCGAACGCAAGCGCGGTATTTGCGTACTTCAATTTTTCAATATTTGTCGAACCTTTGACCGCCGCGTAGACTCTCAAGCTAGACGCCGCCTGCATTGTTGTCGGGTACAGGTAAATTTCCGTATAAACAATCCTTTGTCCGTCCGGCGACAATATCCCCTGAGACCTTGCGATTTTGTTTTTCGTCAGCATTGTCGTGTCGGGTTCGTGTGACCCCGGAGGGTCGTTGTATTTCACCAATCGCAATCCGGGCGCGGGAAGCGGCTCCAATTTTTCGTCCGGCTTTACCTTTGCGCTCGGAAAATCAAGCTCTTCGCGTTTTTTGTCCCGCGACATT
The DNA here is from genome assembly GCA_934718085.1 of uncultured Candidatus Melainabacteria bacterium. Taxonomy (GTDB): domain Bacteria; phylum Cyanobacteriota; class Vampirovibrionia; order Gastranaerophilales; family Gastranaerophilaceae; genus CAKUZL01. The sequence goes on along the minus strand of CAKUZL010000004.1, from coordinate 19,956 downwards.
TTGTAGTATTCTTCAAGCGTTTTGGGCGCAGTATTCTTTCGTTTTACTTCGTCATACGTAAATTTTTGTTTCTTTTTCCGTTTGTATAAATTGTTTCCGGAATTTTGCTTCGCTTCTTTCAACTCTTTTTTTTCGCGTTTTTTTCGCTCTTTTTCGGTTTCGGGAAACGGTTGCAAAATGTCGGGCAATTTGTCGACCTCGATTTGCTCGGCGGGTGCTTCCTTTGCATCTTTAGTCGCACCGGTCGGATATTGTTCGAAAAACGCCGCACCGCAAGGTACTGCGAGAATTACGCACAAAAATACAGCAATCGCCGTCCTGAAGTTCATTTTATGAGTCCTTCTCTGAATGCTTTTACCGTAGCTTCGTGCTTGTTTTTTACATACAATTTTTGTAAAATGTTGTGAACGTGCGCTCTCGCCGTAGATAAAGAAACGATAAGCCTTTCGGCTATTTGTTTGTTGTCCAGTCCTTCCGCGATAAGTGCCAAAACTTCACACTCTCTTCCCGTAAGATTAAAATCGTTCTCGCTCACTTCGGGCCGAGCTTTTTCCTTTCTGACGTTCGATAAAACCAGCCCTGCTATCGCAGGATCGAGCCATGCCGTACCTTCGGAAACGACCGTAATCGCCGTAATAAGTCGGTCTTCTTCCGCACCTTTCATTATGTACCCGTCCGCTCCCGCCGAAAGTGCCGAAAATACGTCGTCTTCGTTTTCTCGTGACGTATAAATCAAAACTCTGATTTCAGGATATTTTTTCTTTATCGTCGAAGTCGCCTCGATTCCGTCCATAAACGGAAGTCCGATGTCCATCAAAATTACGTCGGGTTTTGTTTCGCCCGCAAGCTCGACCGCTTTTATTCCGTCCGAAGCTTCGCCTGTAATTTTGATATTATCCTCGCGCTCGAGCACCATTCTCAGTCCGAGCCTTGTCATAGTGTGGTCTTCAACCAACAATACCTTGATTTTTTTCATGCCTCAACTCCGACTTTCGATTTTATTACGTCAGGCAACAAAAAGAAAAATTCGCTGCCCTTGTTTTTTGCGCTTTCAAACCAAATTTTGCCCGAATACGATTCGACAATCCTTTTCGACAAATAAAGTCCAAGCCCCGTCCCTACGGAGTTTGTCTTTTGCGTTACTCCCGAAAATCTTGTGAATATTTTTGAAGTGTCCGTGCCCGAAATTCCGATGCCCGTGTCTTTTACCGAAAACATAAAATCAGAGTCGGTCAGCTTCGTTTTTACGACGATTTGTCCGCCGTCGGGAGTATGGTTAACGGCGTTGCCCAAAAGATTTATTATAACCCGCTTGAGCTCGCTTCTGTCCGCGTATATTTCAGGTTCGAACGATTTATCCAAATCTTTTGTTATCTCGATTTGTTTAGCACACGCAAGCGATGAAATTTCGTCGCAACATCCGTTTATCAGGTCGTTTACGGCAAAAGTGTTTTTTACGCACACCGATTTACCCGATTCGTATTTGTAAACCTCCAAAAGTGCGTTTACAAGCCCCAGCATGTCCTTATTGCTTTGCGCCATCGCTTTCAACAACATACCCTGCTTTTCCGTAAGCTCTCCGAGCGAACCGTCGTTGAAAAATTTAAGCGTCTGAATTGCCGCAAGCAAAGGCGTTCTGAGGTCGTGAGTTAACGTTGCGATGAAGTCTTCCCTCAATTTTTCGATTTCTTTTGCTTTTGTAATATCTCTCAAAACGCAAACAAAACAATCGTTTTTCTCGATGAAAGCCAGGCTTATTTCTATCGGTATTTGTGTTCCGTTGACGATATTTTTCGCATAAAGTCCGCCGATGATTTTTTCGCTTGTTTCTTTTGTTTTAACCGCATTTGTAAACGGCTTGCCTTCGGCGTCGCAAATCAGCTCGTCGGGCGATTTTTGCTTTATCAGCTCGCGTCCGAGTCCGAAAAGATTTTCCGTCGCATCGTTTACCGACAAAATTTGAAAATCCTTTGACAACAACATAATTCCGTCAGCGCAATTTTTGATGACGGCGTTCAGTTGTTCGCTTGTCTCCTCGATTTTGCGCGTTCTCGCTTCCACCATCTCCTCAAGCTTCTGAGAATATTTTTCGAGCTCTTCGTTGGCATGGTTAAGCTCCGCAATTTTATCTTTTAAATCCGTTACCAGCTTGCTTTTTTCGATTCCGTTCTTTATGTTTATTATCAAATCGTCGTTGTCCCAAGGCTTTTCGATGTATTTATAAAGCCCGACTTCGTTTATCGCCCTAAGAGCGTTTTCTTTGTCGGCATAACCCGTCAGCAGCATCATACAAACGTCGGGATACATTGCTTTTGCACGTTTTAAAAACTCAAGCCCGTTCATCTCCGGCATTATAAAATCCGAAATTATTAAGTCAGGTCTCTGAAGTTTCAAAAACTCGAGTGACTCCTCCGGCGAATTGAAAAGATTTACGTCTGTAAAGCCCTCCAACACCAAAAGCGTTTTCAACGTGGACGTTACTATTTTTTCATCGTCAAGTATCAGTATTTTTTTATTTTTGTACATAAAGCTTAAAACCTGAAATTCCCTACATTAACTATGATATTCCGGATATTTGATAAAAACAAATTTATTAATAAATATTAATATATCTCGGGGTTTTCCGAGCAGTTCTTTCGAAGGGTTTATTCGAGGATTCCCGAGGATTCCCGAGGAAAACAAGTGTGTTGTGTACAATTGTTGGTGGTGTAGACAAGTTTCAATCTTTTGCGGTGTCGGATGTCCGAAAAGAATTTTGGGAACGAAAACCTTTTATATGAGCTTTTTTTTGGGGTTAGTCGGAATGGTTTTGATTTTTCGTAAAAAAAAACCGTCTTTTCAAACGGTTGTTTTCTGCATCCTAATATTTGTCCAATGTGTGTGTTTTGTTAGGAGTTTTATATGTGTTCGAGAGTGTATTAGATTCCTTTATTTTGTGTGTTATTACTTATTTCGGATGTAAGAAAGTTATTAATGTTTTGAACCAGTGTAAGAATTACACTTAAATCATTTGGTACAAGAATAATACGACAATGGTTTTTTATTGTCAAGTGTCGTATTTTTATTTTTCTATAAATTTACATTTCTTAAAATTTTCGTATTTATCCGAAATATAAGGCTTTCCTAGTTTCAACGTTATAAAATCGCTCGGATGGATAAAATTTTTATTTTTTTCTTTATAAATAATTTCATCAAAATCGGTGATATACTTTTCTTTTTCGAACTCTTTTCTTACCGACTTGAAAGCACCTTTATTTCCGCCTTTTGCGTAAACTTGTATGAGATATTCGCACAATCTTCTGTCTCCGCGCGAAATTAACGCCTGAATTGCGCTCCAATCGGGGCTTGAGCACCGTGCGGTAATTCCCGCTTTATGCATTTCTTTTTTGATGAATTCACTTTTCTTTTCGAGGCTTTTGGTGTTTTCAAACGGCGCAAACCAAAACGGAGTGTGTGCTTTGGGTACAAAATCGGAAAGTGTATAAACTACATCAAATCCTTTTTTTATTTGTTTTATTTTTTTTGCGCATTCGATCAAATCTTTTACGTCGTCTTCCGTTTCGCCGGGTAATCCCGTCATGGCGTATATTTTAACGCCTTTAAAGCCGTTTCTTGCCATTATTTCGACTGTCGAGAAAATTTGTTCGTCCGTTAAATTTTTGTTAATCAAGTTCCTAAGTTTGTCGTTTCCTGCTTCCAGTGCGATAGTGGCGTGTTTTTGACCGCATTTTACGAGGGTACGTGCAACATTGTCGCTCACAAAATCCGCTCGCAAAGAAGACACTCCGAGTTCCAACGTTTCATCTTTTTCCGCCTTGTTGTACATAAAATCGCAGATTTCTTCGAAATTCGGGTGAGCGGCGACTGCGGCACCCAAAAACGCGATTTTGTTTGTATGTTTCAGCCCGGTTTCTATACAATCGTAAATTTCATTTTTAGGGCACGGGCGAAACGGCGAATTTAAAAACGAAGTTGCGCAAAAGTTGCATTTTTGCGGGCATCCGCGTCCGGTTTCGATAATGTACATATTCTTAAAATACGTATTCGGTGTCAATATCGGCGTTGCAAGACATTTTTCGAGCTTTGCCGTAGATTTTTCGACAAAATACGGTTCGCCGTCTTTCATCATTCCTTTGCCTTCGACGAATTCGCAGAGAGAAGGCACGTAAACGCCGGGAATTTCCGAAAGTTTGTGTAATTTTTGTTGTTTTGTCAAATCTTTCGAGTTTTTAACGGCTTCGATAACTTTTTTTGTTGTATTTTCGGCGTCGCCGATTTCTATATAGTCAAAAATAGGGGCGTAAGGTTCGGGGTTGCACGAAAGAACGGGGCCTCCTCCGGAAATCAGCGGATATGAGTCGTCTCTGTCGCATGCCCGAAACGGAATCGAAAATTTATCGAGAATTTTAAAAATTTGAAGAAAATCGAGTTCGAATGACACCGAAAACGCGAAAATATCGATATATTGCGAGTACAGTTCTGTATCTTTCGTGTCGGTAAAAATTCGTTCGGCGTTGACGTTTTCGTGAGTATCGTAGATTTTGAAAACCGACAGAAACCCGAGAGAGGACATTCCGAGGTTGTAGACGCCGGGAAACGCTATTCTTACGTTTATATTACCGTTTTTAAACGGTTTTCGTTCGTATAAAAAAGTTTCGTTTTTCATTGTTCGTTCTTTCCGTTGACGGTTTTTATGTAGAGTTCGTCGAATAGGGTTAAAATCAGCGAGGCTATTGCGGGAGCAAGGATAACGCCCCAAACGCCGAGGAATTTTGCAGCCGCCAAAAATGCAAAAATGACGGTCAGCGGGTGGATTTGCATTAATTTGCCGAACACGACGGGTCTGACGAAGTGGTTCGACAGCCACTGAGCCAGCAAAAATACCGCCGTTACGGGAAGCGTCCATATCCAGCCTTTCGAGACGGCGGCGATAAGTCCTAGCGCGAGAGCGATTGTCGGTCCGATAATCGGGATGATGTCCAAAACGCCCGCAATTGTTCCGAGAAGCAGCGAATATTCGATTTTACAAATCATAAGTCCTATGACCGTGAAAAGTCCGACTGTCGACATCGAAAGAAGTTGGGCGACGACGTATCCGCCGACTTTTGTTTCTATCGTCGATAAAATTTCAGAAGCACGTTTTTTCATTTTCACGGGGAAAAGTCGTCTGTAGCTTTTGTGGATGTAATCTTTTTCGTATACGAGGTAAAAAACAATCATTGCAATCGAGAAGAATGCCGTCAGTGTGTCGGCGATGCCCATTGTAATGTCCATCGACTTTCCGAGAACCTCAGCAAAAATAGAGCTCGGGTCGAAGTTCAGGGAATTTGCATCTACGAAAGTTGTCAGTTTGTAACCCAGTACGTGGGCGGATTTCAGCCATATAATCGCTTTTGCCGCCGCAGACGGCAGAAATTGCACGATGTCGGCTATTTCCCTATATGCCAGAATTCCTACGGGAATCAGCACTCCGAAAGCGACGACAAACATAAGCGTTAGCGCGATTACGGTTGCGCTCATTCTCGAAATTTTTTTGCTCATTTTGTCTACGAGCGGATTAAGCGAGCATGCGATTACGAATGCCGCAAAAAATATCAACGTTATATCCGCAATTTGTCCGATAAACCATATCAAAAACAGTACAAGCAGGACAAAAGCGATATTTTTAACGGTTAAATTTTTCTTAAAAAACATAAGTTTTCCTTAGTTGCGTGTTGTTTGTTCGATTATAACGCGCAGAAAAGTATATGTTCAAGTACCCGGCTTTATATTGTTACAAAGTGTTTTAAGGAAAATATTTTTTGTCGGCGATTTCGTCGGGCATAAACTGTTGTTTTATCTCCGGGTTTGCGTGAGTGTAGACGTAACCCTTTCCGAACCCGAATTTTGCGGCGTTTTTGTAATGCGAATCGCGAAGGTGCATCGGAACGGGGTAATTTTTACCCGAAACGATGTCGTTTAAAGCCTCATCGATTGCGGTTATCGCGGCATTCGATTTCGGAGCGTCGCAAATGTATTCAACCGCCTGTGCCAGTGGAATTCTTGCCTCGGGCAGTCCGAGAAGTTCGGACGCCTTAAATGCGTTGACTGCAACGTTAAGAGCCGCGGGGTCTGCATTTCCGACGTCTTCCGCCGCGCAGACTATCATCCGCCGCGCGATAAAACGAGGGTCTTCGCCCGCGGCTATCATTTTTGCAAGCCAATAAATCGCGGCGTTTTTGTCCGAACCGCGCATGCTTTTTTGAAACGCAGAAGCTATGTCGTAGTGGTCGTCTTGAGAATATTTTATCAACGAAGTCTGAATTAACTGCGAAATTTTTTCGTTTGTCAAAAATCTTTTTCCGTCTTTGAATTCGCTCGCAAAAAACAGGTCTTCCGCTAAATTCAGTGCGGCTCTTGCGTCTCCGTTGGCGTAAGCCGTTATTGCTTCGTCGACTCCCTCTTCGATTTGTGCAGGCGAATAGTTTGTCTCAAGGTACTTAAACCCCTTTCGTATAACGTTTTTGATGCTTTCTTCGGACAGCGGAGAGAGTCTCATCACCCTGACCCGCGATAAAAGTGCCGGAATTACCTTAAACGAAGGATTTTCGGTCGTCGAGCCCATAAGGTAAAACGTCCCGTTTTCAACGTGCGGAAGCAGTGCGTCCTGTTGAGTTGCCGAATATCTGTGAATTTCGTCCAAAAACAGAACGGTTTTTCTCCCGCAAACAAGGTTCTCTTCGGCTTTTGCGACGACTTCTTTTACGTCTTTTACTCCCGATGTTACCGCGCTCAATTCGATAAACGCGCTGTCGGTCTGCTTTGCGATAAGCCTTGCGAGAGTGGTTTTTCCGCATCCCGGAGGTCCCCAGAAAAGCACGGAGAAGAGTCTTCCCGATTTCAACAAACCCGAAAGTGCCGAATTGTTCGACATCAGGTCGTATTGACCTTCGTATTCTTCAAGCGTTTTCGGGCGCAAAATTTCAGCCAAAGGCTTTTGTTTGCAATTTTCTTTCAGCGTATCGAATAAATTCATCTTATCCCTGTTTTACATGTTATCATATATATTATTATACCAAAAAATACGGACGGGACGAATGTTAAAAAAAGTTACGATATCTATAATTGTTTTGGTTGCCGTAATTTTTGCGACAACAAGATTTTTGGACAAAAATTCCTCGAACGTTACGGTCGTAACGTTTCAAACGCTTCAACTTTTGCCGTTTTCAAAGTATTTTGACGATGTTTCGGCTCGATTTGAAGCTCAAAATCCGGGCGTGAAAATAAAAATTATCGACGTTCCTTATTCCGAAGGTGAAAAACGCACACTCGCTTCGCTTTTGTCGGGAAATCCCCCGGATTTGATAAACCTCAATCCCGATTTTTCGATGACCGCCGCAAAGAAAAACGCTTTGTGGGAGTTGCCGCCTTTGGTGACGGAAAATTTTCCCGATATTTTGCGTTCGGATGTTTCGTATAACGGAAAAATATTCGCGTTGCCGTTTTATCTTACCTCCGCCGTGACGTTTGCAAATGTCGATTTGATGCGGAAATTCGCAATTTCTAAGGTTCCTGCGACTTATTCCGAACTGTTCGAAATTTCAAAAAAAATCTCCGACAAAAACGTGTATGCGTTCATGCCTCTTTTGTCCGAAAACGATTATCTTCTGAAAGTCGCTCGAAAAGAAGGCATTGACGTTTTCGACGAAAACGCTTGCCTTTCGGTTAAAAATTTGTTCGAAAATTACAAAATTCTTTTCGATGCGGAAAATATTCCGAAAGAATCGTTGACTTCCGCTCATCGCGAGGCTCTCGAGAAATATATGGCGGGGCAGACGCTCTTCTTTTCGGGCGGCGTAAACTTTCTTAAACTCGTTGCCGAAAACGCTCCCGAAACCGAGAAAAATACCCGAATATTTCCTCAAATTACGGGAAAAACCGGAAGCTTCGACTATTCCGTCATGACTTTGATTATTCCCTCGAAAGCCAAAAATAAAGATGCTGCCCTTAAATTCGCATTATTCTTGACCGACGAGGAAAATCAACTCGAATTTGCAAAATTGACGGGCGTGCTTCCCGCAAATAAAAAAGCCCTCGAAAATCCTTATTTTTCAAAACAATCCACCAAAGAAGAGTATGCACGCTTTATTTCCGCTGACCAAATAAAGCATGCCCGCTCGTCCGTCAAAAAATCTTCCGACGATAAAAAAATCTCGGAACTCCTGAATTACGCCGCCGGCTCTTTCGTTTCCGGAAAATCGTCAAATTCCGCTTCGGAATTTTGTACAAAAGTTAATAATTTGAAATAATTTTAAATCGGGTGTTTAATAGTATAATGAAAAAGATAAATTTTACAGTACTTGATAAATATATATTGCGCCAAACGCTCGAAGTCTTTATTTTCGGCATGCTTATTTTCACTTCGATTATTTTTGCGTCCGATACGTTTACGACTTTGGTCAAACAAATTTCAAACTTCGGCATGCCTTTGAAAACCGCTTTTATGTTGATTTTGCTGAATTTGCCCGCGGTTATGGTTCTCACGGTTCCGATAAGCGCACTGTTTGCAACGGTCATGACCGTCAACAGAATGAGTCTCGCTTCCGAAATAACCGTTCTCAAGGCATGCGGCGTAAGCCTTAATACCATTGCAAAACCGCTGTTTTTGTTTGCGATTTGTGCTACACTGCTCACGTTTTTTATTAACGAAACCGTCGTGCCCGTTACGATGAAACAGTCCAAATACCTTGCCATGTGGTCGATTACACAACGTCATATTCCCGAAGGCAAAAAGAATTTTACTCTCAAGGAACTTCAGGACGGCAGTAAGCTGAAACGCTTTTTCTACGTTGCCGATTGCCAAAACAACAAATTTACGGATGTTTCCGTCCTCGATTTTTCCGACCCTCACATGATACAGATAATTCAGGCAAAAAACGGTCGTTCGGGCGATAAAGGCTGGATTTTCGAAAACGCCTCCGCCTACACGATTACCCCGAAAGGCAGAAGCCTCAGTACCTCGTGGCTCGAAGAAACTTCCGTCGATTTCGGTTCCGAAGTCGCGGAAAAACTTCAGGAAAACGATGCCGGAAAGTCGAGTAATTTTTACGAACTTGCAAATACTCTGATTCAAGACTCTGCGGCTCCGTACGATAAAAAAATGCCCGAAAAAGAACGAACATTATGTTTGATTAACCTTTTCGACAAAACGGCGTTTCCCTGTACATCTTTGATTTTGGTCATTTTGGGTATTCCTCTTGCCGTTACGCCTCCTCGCGTTCGGTATAACAGAGGGTTTTTGTTCAGTATCTTGATTATATTTTTCTATTACATTATCAGGGCGTTTTCGATTTCTTTCGGTGAATCGGGTGTTTTAAACCCGTTTGTCGCGGCATGGCTTCCGAATGTTATCATTGCGGGTGTCGGAGCGCTGTTGTATTACAAAAAAGCTTACAAAATCTGACGAGTTCCGGACTTTTACCGTTGTACCCGCAAATCGCCACGTTTCGTATTGCTCTTTGCAATGTTGAAAATTTCCTTTTTTACCTGCTGTGTAAAGATTTGTAAAATTGTTTATATAAAAAACGCAATTTTTTATCGTATATCTACTTTATATAAGTAAGAGATATAAGGAGAAGAGAAGCATGTGCGCATACAAAGCAGGATTTCTAACATTTGCTCGATGCCTTTCCAAAATGCGGGAAAGGGCTAATGTTGAATCTCAATTGATGTCCATTCAAAACGTCAGAGATTCGATTTCGCAAGTTACTTCCAATGCGCAAGCCGCGGTTTCAAACCGCAATACTTGGGCTTCGATAATGGGCATGAATCAAAATTCATGGATGAATGCCGCGAATAATTCTCTTTTCGGAGGCGGAACTCCCGTTGCAAATCCGGGAGACATGCTTTCTTTGGTTAATAACGCGTATGGTTCGTCATCATCGGCAAACGGTGCGTCGACAAACAATTTATTTGCGGCAAATAATGCGTACGGAGCTTATAATTCAACGGGTGTCGGAAGTCTCAATTCGCAGGCAACGTTGGGCTTGGGCTCGTATTCGACGCCGTTTTCGTCTTATTATACGTCGTACCCGTCTTCGTACACGTCGTTGATAGGTCAAATTACAAACTCGTCGGGCATGCCTTACGCGATGGCAAACGGATTGTTCGGAGATGCCTCGTTATCGGGAATTTTCAACGGTCACGGTATGTTTGACCAAACACAAATAAATCTGTTGTCGGGATTTGAAAACGTTCTCGAAATCAGGCAAAACAACCTTCAAACGCGGTTGAAGAAAATCGAAACGGAAATCGAGAACTTGGAAAAAGCTTCGTCAAACAACGAAGGTACAAAGTATAAATGGGGTTAAACGCTCGTTTAACGATAAAATAAATGCGCGCCTTATATGGCGCGTTTTTTGTGTATGTGACGGTGAAGTTTGTTGTCTGTGAAAGATTAGAACAGCATGTTAAAATTTAAAGTTTTGAAAAGTTTCGAGTTGTGGCGTAAAAGTTTTACGATTGCGGTTAAATGCTGGATTTTGTAAAGTTTTATGGCGGCATGCTTTGTTCGAGTGAGGCATGCCGAGAGCTTCAAAAAGCATGCCCGGCGCATGTTTTGCGGACTTTGTATAAAGTATATAACAATATGGCTAATTTGAAAACCCTTTGTATATAACGTTTTTGACGATTGTGTAAAGTTTTGTAAATCAAAAGATATCCAAAATAGCAATTTTTTATATCAATTTGTTTTTATATAAGCAAGAGCGGAAAGTAAAAAGTCAGCAATAAGAAAAAGAAAGAGAGAGAAGAATTATGGCAAACTTTATGTACTTCAGCAGATTGTTGAACACGAGAGCAAAGGTCAACAAAGCTAACGCGGAATTAACCCAGTTGAACAACCAACAGGAGCAAATTCAAAATCAATTGGCTCATCAGGAAGAGTTGCGTTCCATGAATGTCACGGTCGCAAATATGCAAACCGAACAAAGTTTTGCAACGGCGGTGAACGCGCTTGATCCGAATTCTTCGACGTATAACGCGGAATACCTGAGTTTGTGGCAACAAATGAACACGACGAAAAATCAAAACTCGTTGCTCGCAAACCAAACTTCGTACGACACGAACGTTCTCGAACTTCAATCGACGTTGCTTGAACAAAGAGTTAAGCATAAGGAAACTCAACTTGAACAGTACACTGCGGAACTTGACAAACTTGAAGAAGCTAACACTCAATCGACGCAAAAAGGTGTAGCAAAGTATAAGACGGCAGGATCGTAGTCGGTAAATAAATAAAATTTAAAAAATAAAGGTCGATAAAAAATAAAATAATAGAGGAGAGAGTCTGATGGGATACCTGCTGTTTACGGCAAGAAAGTTATCGTTGAATTCGAGAATAAACCAAGCAAACGCACGCTTGATGCTTCTCGGTTCGCAGGAAGAACACATCGATAACCAAATAGCTCAAGCGCAAAGTTTCAAATCTTTGCAGACTTCTGCAGCCAATAACAACGCATACAGCATTTTTGAGCAAAACATGTCTCAATACTCGTCGGACGATCCGAATTACAACGCGCTTTATTTGCAAGAGTACATGAAGCTTCAACAATCGTTGAATATGAACGAAGCAAAAGCAAATATGTCGAATTCGCAAATCAATGCGCTTGAAGCTCAAGCTTCACAAATCGATCTTCAAAAGAAACGGTTGGAAACTCAACTTGAAGCGATGACTTCTGAACTTTCCAAGGTCGAAGAAACCGAAAGTTCGGCAATCAAGGCTTCGGCACCGAAGTTCAAGTCTGCGGGATAACCGGGATTTAAACTTTAAAAAAGAATTACTCTCTCTCTCTCTTTAGATTTTCTAAAGCAGGGGACATCCGGAAGGAGTCCCCTTTTTTTTAATGAAATTTTTTTTGTTTGTGATAAAATACCGGTGTAAAAAAGAGGTATAAAATATGTGGGAATACAGCGAAAAGGTTAACGAATTATACAGAAACCCGAAAAACGCGGGAACCATCGAAGACGCGGATGCCGTCGGAGAAGCGGGTTCCCTGACATGTGGCGATATGTTGAAGTTGTATTTGAAAATAGATAAAGACGGAATTATTCGCGACGCGAAGTTTCAAACGTTCGGATGTGGCTCTGCGGTTGCAAGTTCGAGCATTTTGACCGAAATGATTATCGGCAAACATATCGACGAAGCGAAGAAAATTACGAATAAAGATATCGTCGATGCTCTCGGAGGGCTTCCTCCCGAGAAGATGCACTGTTCCGTAATGGGGCACGAAGCTTTGGAAGCCGCGGTTGCGGATTATTACGGCGAAGATGCCGTTCCCGAAACAAAATCGAAGGTTATTTGCCAATGTTTTGACGTGACCGAAGACGCGATAGTTGCCGCAATAAAGGAAGGTCATTTGAAGACCGTCGAAGACGTAACAAACTACACTAAAGCGGGCGGTGCTTGCGGACGCTGTAAATCGGCGATTCAAAACATTCTCGATCGCGAAAACGCTCCGAAAATGACCAAAACTCAGCTGATTTTGAAGGTCAATAACGTAATCGATAAATATGTTTCGGATGAACTTCGAAAAGACGGCGGAGACATCGAGCTTATTGACGTTGAGGACAATAAAGTTTATATAAAATTGACCGGCAAGTGCCATGCCTGCAAAAATGCAAAATTGACTTTCGCGTTTGTACAAACGGCATTGAGAGAGCATATTAATCCCGAAATCGAGGTAATCCGTGTTTAATAAATTGGTATATTTGGATAATAATGCAACGACAAAGGTCGACGAAAAAGTTTTGGAAGCAATGCTTCCGTATTTTTGCGAGAAGTATGCAAACCCCGGAGGGATGTATGATTTTGCGGGAATATTGAAAAAACCTTTAACGGAAGCCCGTGAGGCTGTTAAAGAGCTTTTCGGCGCGGAATTTTCGAAAGATATTTATTTTACGTCGTCGGGATCCGAAAGCGCAAATACCGCAATTCGCGGAGTTGCTTCCGCCAATCCGTCGAAAAAACACCTTATAACCACAAAGGTCGAGCATCCTTGCGTTTTGAATACCCATAAAATTCTCGAAAAGAAAGGGTACAGTGTTACGTATTTAGGTGTCGATGCGGACGGAAACATCGATTTGAACGAACTCGAAGAGGCGGTTCGTCCCGATACGTTACTGGTTTCGACGATGATTGCAAACAACGAAACCGGGATAATTTTTCCCGTAAACAAAATTGCCGAAGTCGTAAAATCCAAAAATCCGGATACAAAGGTTTTTGTGGATGCCGTTCAAGGTGCCGGAAAAATCAAACTCGACGTTAAAAATTCCTTGATAGATATGATGTCCGTTTCGGGGCATAAATTCCACGCGCCGAAAGGTATAGGTGCTTTGTACGTAAAACCCGGAACTCTTTTTGTCCCGCTGATTGCAGGCGGTCACCAGGAACGCGGCAAACGCGCCGGCACGGAAAACGTTCCCTATATCGTTGCAATGGGCAAGGCTGCCGAAATGGCACTCGATTTTTTGGAATACGAGGCTTCGGAAGTAAAAAGGCTTCGCAATAAACTCGAAAAAAGTATTTTACAAAACGTTTACAACGCAAGACTCAATTCTTCTTTTGCAAACAGAGTCCCGAATACTTCAAACATCGGATTTGAGTACGTCGAAGGCGAATTGATTTTGCTCTATTTAAACGACAAAGGAATTTGCGCAAGCTCGGGAAGCGCCTGCACAAGCGGCAGTCTCGACGCGAGCCACGTTCTTAAAGCAATGGGTGTTCCGTTTACGGCTTTGCACGGAAGTGTAAGATTTTCGCTCAGTAAATATACAACCGAGGAAGATATCGACTATACCTGTCATGTCATCCCCGAAGTCATCGAAAAAATTGCGGCTCTTTCACCGTTCCAAAAAGAACTTGCCGAACTCAGAGCTTCGAAAAAAATTAAATAAAATAACAAAAACGAATGCTTTGCTTTGTCGCGGGTATGCTTTTTTGCGTCGAGTGCTGATTTTGCGGCATGTGTTTTTTGCCGGCGGGCATGGTTATTTTGCGATGTATAAAATTCCTTTGAGAGAAAGATCGATGTTGCCGTACATCAGTTCGACATAGTCGGAATGCCCTACGCTGTTGCAATAATTGATTGTTTCGGCATCGTACTCGGGTGCGTTTTGTGCCGGTATCGATGCCGAAATTTTTCCCGCCTGAGATAAAATAAGTTTTATCGTTTTGTCGGGAAATGTCTTTGTCGAAAGCGAATAATAGCCGGGTTCAAGGGTTTTTCCGCTTTGTGTCGAAACTCTTACCGGAATCATCACGCTGCAAGTGTGATTGACAATCCCCATCAACTCCTTGAATTCGGAGTTGTAATCTTTTGCGTCGTATGACGAAGTCGGAGTCTTGATATCCTTTTGCCGCACCTTTTTCGGCTTTTTAAACTTGTTTTTGTACTGCTCGATTGCGTTGTCAAAATCTTTGTCCGAAAAATGTTTCAACGAATTTGTCGTGTCTCGATAATCTTCGCCGAAAAACGAACCGTCGTCGGAGGTTCCGTCACATAACGCCGATGCCGCAAATACCGTAAAACATAAAACCAATGCAAATATTTTCTTCATATCTCGTATTTTAATGTTAAAAAATAAAAAGTAAAATACTTTAACCACTTGAAAAATTTTTTCTTTCGCCGTAAAATTAGTTTGTAAATTGAATTTGAAAAATCGGGACGTAGCGCACAAGGTGAGCGGGAGCGAAACCGTTAAGATTAAACCAAGCTGCGTACCGAAATGATAAGTTAATAGACAAAAATCGGGACGTAGCGCAGCTTGGTAGCGCACTACCTTGGGGTGGTAGGGGTCGCAGGTTCAAATCCTGTCGTTCCGATTTTTTTTTGTGTATAAAACTGTTGAATTTAGAGCAAGCTGCGAGCCGAAAAAGATAAGTTAACAGGCAAAAAATCGGGCGTGGCGCACGAGGCGAGCGTGAGCGAGCCGTTTTTAATTAAAACGAGCCGTGGAAGTCGGCAGGTAGTCTTGCTTTTTTGCTTTTGTAGCGGAGTACCTTGAGGTGGCAGGGGTCGCAGGTTCAAAGTCCCGGCGTTCCGATTTTTTTTGTGTATAAAACTGTTGAATTTAGAGCAAGCTGCGAGCCGTTTTTAATTAAAACGAGCCGTGAAAGTCGGCGGATAGTCTTGTTTTCGGCTTTTGTAGCGGAGTACCTTGGGGTGGCAGGGGTCGCAGGTTCAAAGTCCCGGCGTTCCGATTTTTCTGCCTGTTTTGCGTGTTTTCGGCAATTTGTTCTTTTCTTGTGTTTGTTTTATGTACGGTTTGCATAATTCTTTTGTGAAAAATTAAAATAGCTGTAGACCGTGCATTTCGGTGAATAATTCGAAATCACCGTAGGTTGGGGTTTCTACCCCAACGAATTTTTCGGTGAGAACGAAAAACTTTCGTTTATCCGTCAGTGTTTATGTAAACCAAAGACCGCCGGCTTTTTCTGGATTGAAAGGTTTCAGCATTATTGTGATACGGTCAGGCATTGCCTGACAAAACATGTGTTAAGCATGCTTTGTTAATACTTCTTTGCTTAATTTCGGGTGTAATTAAAAAAAAGGGTGCTTTATGAAATCTCGATTATTAATCAATATTTGAGCAATACATCCTCCTTCGGTCTCAGTATTACCCGATAAATCGTTAAACGCGGTGTTGTAGTATGTTGTCTCCCTGTTTCACCGTTTTTATCGAAACGGGGGTTGCTTGATATGTAACGATTTGTTAATTTTCTTTGTAAACGGGGCAATTTTTTGTCGGATGATGTTTTTTGTGCAGAGTGTAATGAAAGGGTATGAATTATGTTTAATCAAGTTGAAAAAATTGCTGCAGGTGCAGGTAAAACGACGGTTCAAAAGCTTTCTTCGGCGTTGCAAACGACGCCGGGAATGTCTTCAAAAACGCTTCTTTCCGCTGCGAACACGGCGGTTGATAAGTTTCAATCGTCTGCATCCGGAGCTCTTCAAAGCAGAGGAAAATCGGCTGCCGTCGGAATTTTGGGTTCATTGGGAGCGTTGGGCGCAGTTGCGGTCGGTTATCTTCGTTCGGTTTCGGAAAAAGTTCGAGAAATGACGAATTCCGAGTATTTGGGCGATAAATTATATGAAATTACCGGTATCATGACTGCGGATACGGTTCGCAGAAAAGCCGAAAAATTAGGCGAGTCGCTGGTTGAATTGCAGTCGAAAAATCCGAGTGTTTCAAAAAACGAAATCCTTTCGGTAATTGAAAATTCTCTGGGTAAAAAAGAGTTTTCAAAAATGAGAACAATTCGATCAAAGGAACATTTTGTAGAAATTGCTCAAAAAAATGCAGGTGTGTCAAAACAGGAGGCTTTATCCGTATATTTGCAATCTTTGGGTGCGGTAATTCTGAAGGGGAAAGGTGATGATATATATTTTCATTTAAGACCGGAAATTCCTAACCTAAATAAATTTGTTTCTCAGGTTGTGACGCATGAGTTTTCTCATTATTTGTATAATCGATATTCTTTGGCTGCTAAACTTATTGCTGTCGGATTTTTGGATAAATTATCCGTTGATGAGTATAGAGAGTTTGCAAATAAAGGATTTTCTTATCAAACGGATTTGCAAAAATCTTTTCCTTTTCTGTCAACGAGAACTCTTGAAACTTCGGCTGATTTACTTGACGTCACGGGTTGTACGTCTCGTGAAGAGCTTCATTCAATAATCAGGAAAATAACTAATAAAAATCAAATTTTTCAACCGGGATACGATACAAAATCTCTGTGCAAAGCTATAGCTGACCTTACCGTTTTTATATCTTATCTTTCGGATGAAGCGGCTGCATACAAAGTCGGATTTCATTCACAAAGAATGTACGATAAAAATATATCGAGAAAAACCAACGGCAATTCCGTCCTTGCAAATTCCGCTAACAATGTTTCTCTCTTGTACACCGAAGTTGTTAAAGTTTTAGAGCAGGAACGGGTAAATTGCCTGAAACAGTTGTTAAAATCCATCTGTGGAATAAAAGGACCAAGGGAGCACTTTGCGGAAGGGATAAAAAATCTGTTGAGTAATAATGATGTCAAAACAGTCAGTGCCGAGGAACTCGGATCTTCTCCCTCGATTATTGAACAAATAGTATATTCCGACCGTGGTAAGAATTTTGCGGGCTGATTTTTATAATGATAAAAGTTGCTTGCGTCCTTCGTCGATTTTCTTGTTCACGGCGAGGTAAAAAATAGTCGTCCTTTCGAGTGGGGAAATACCGGGGAAGTTTTGTAATCAAGCAAAAAATGTGTTAAAAACAAAAAAATTCAAAAACGGTATTCCTAACAAAAACAGAGCATTGAGCCCTGTTTAAAAAATACGCCCGGAGCGATTCGAACGCTCGACCCTCTGCTTAGAAGGCAGATGCTCTATCCGGCTGAGCTACGGACGCATACCTTGTGTCTTTATTTTAACACAAAAAATAATTTTGCAAGCGGATTTTTTTAAATATTTTCCAAAATTGTTTTCAGGGGTTCCGCCGTGTTGAGCGTGTAGAAGTGAAAATCTTCGATTCCGTTTTGTTTCAGGTGTTTGACTCGGTCTATCGAGTATTGTACGAACGGTTCGGGGTCGGTGTATTTTTCGGTCAGAATTCTGAGTTGGTGCGGAATTTTTACGTTGCATTTTTCCGCGATTTTTTCGGGTTGAGTTGCCGATTTCAGGGGCATGACGCCGGGGATGATTGTGGCATTCGGAATTTCTTTTGTGATTTTGTCCCTGTATCTTAAAAACGAGTCGTTTTCAAAAAACAGTTGAGTGTAAACAAATTTTGCGCCGGCTTCGACTTTGCGTTTAAGGTTTTTTATGTCGAGTTTCCGGCTTTCGCATTCGGGGTGAACCTCGGGGTAGCCTGCGCAAGCGACGGATAAGCCGGAGTTTTTCGCAACAAATTTTATCAGGTCCTCGGCATGCTTAAAATCGCGGCATGTTGCGGTTGTTCCGTTCGGCATGTCTCCTCTGAGCGCCAAAATATTTTCAATTCCTGTTTTTTCAAGCATTCTCAGGTAGTCGGCGGCGGAGTTTTTGTCGGTGTTTATGCAGGTATAATGTGCCATCAGAGGTATTGTCAGGCTGTTTTTCAGGTAAATTAAAAAGTCCGAAGAGTTTTTGTTTAAACTTCCTCCGGCTCCGTAAGTCACCGATATCAGTGAAATATCGAACTTTCCGAGCTTTTCGATTTCTTTTTTCGGTTTTTCGAAGTCGCCGTTTTTAGGCGGAAAAACTTCTATCGAAATGACACCGTTTTTTGAATAAATTTCTTCAAGTTTCATTTGTTTATCCCGAAATACACGTCTTTGAGGTGCTTTTTGCTGACGTGTGTGTAAAGTTGTGTTGTCGAAACATCGGCATGCCCCAAAAGTTCCTGAACGATTCTTAAATCCATTCCGTTTTCGAGCAGATGGGTCGCGAAAGTGTGTCGCATAGTGTGCGGAGAGCATTTTTTCCCGATTTTTTGCGTGACTTTTTTTATGAAAACGTAAACGTCTTGTCTGTTCATGATTCTGCCGGTTTCGGTAACGAAAAGTTTGTCGGTTTTCAAATCATGCCGCGAAATCAGGTATTTTCGCTCTTTTAAGTAGTTGATCAAAGCTTTTGCGGTTTTTTTGCCGAAGGGAACGATTCTTTCTTTCGAACCTTTTCCGAAGCACGTGATGTAATTGCCTCTGATGTTGATATCGTTGACTTTTAACCCCGTCAATTCCGAAACGCGCACTCCTGTTTCGTACAGCAGGATAAAAACCGCTTTTTCCGTAACGCTCATTTTTTCTTTCATCAACGTTAAAACTTCCCGAACGGTTAAAACTTTCGGCAATCTTGCCGTAAGTCGCGGGTTTTCGAGGTTCAGTGCCGGGTTTGCTTTGATTTTGTCGTTCGCGGTAAGCCATTCGAACCACCCCCGAAGAGCCGCTTCTTTTCTGACCGTCGTCGACGGTTTCGCGCCATCGCTTCTGATTTTTTTTATAAACATGTTAAGATGGCGCCGTTCTATTTGCCCGACTTCATCTATGCCCGATTCCGCCATAAAATCGCAAAATTGCGTCAAATCGCGACGATACGCCTCTATCGTGTTGACGGAAAGCCCTCTTTCGGTTTCGTTGTATTCGGAATATGCCGCAACTTCGTGAATCAACATACTTCGATTTTACACCGGTATGCGGAAGTTTACAACGTTTTCATTGCGTTTCGTTCGACGGCGTCGGCTTTTCGCATCAATCCGTTGAGAAGTTCTTCGTCGACGTCTTTTTCAGGCGGAAATTGCGTTGCCTTGGCAGACGGAACGTAAATTTTACTTTCTTCGCGCATTCGTTTTATTTTTCCCGATTCTTTTTTCGGTTTTGTTTCGCCTGTATGCGAAATTTGGTCTTGCGGGTTGATGCCGTTGTTCGGCGCGGTTCCGTTCATCGGAGTGTTTGTGTAATATCCGTTTTGCATGCCCGGTCGGGAGTAGTTTTGACCGTATCCGTAAGGCGGTTGGTACCCTCCGTTGTCGTAAAAGCCGTTGTTTTGAGGATATCCGGGCTGCATCGGATTTCCCTCGACATTGTTTTGTCCGTATGCCGAGTTGAAATCGTTTGCCCCGTAAGGGTTTTGAGCATTTGTTTCTTGTCCCGGAGCAAAATATTGTTGCGAATTACCGTTTCCGCCGGGGAAGTCACCGTATTGTGCGCCGTATTGCGGATTTGCGTATGACGCTCCGATTCCGCCCGGTTGAGCGTATTCCGATGTCCCCGCAACATTACCTGCAGTCGTTGCTCCGACGGTTCCGTTTTGTACTCCCGAATAATCGGGCATGGACTGATTTACGCCGTTTTGCGGGTTGTAATTTTGCCCCGGGTTGTTGTTTGCCGTTTGCCGAACCGAAGGCATTACCGTATCGTAATGTTGCTCGGGAAGCTCCGTTTTACCCGTTTGTTGA
>CAKUZL010000003.1 GCA_934718085.1 uncultured Candidatus Melainabacteria bacterium | reverse complement strand
CCCGAAGGCTTTTGAATATTCGCGTATCCCGCCGCATTAAGCGTTTTTGCGGCTTTCGGAACGCCCGAAATGTTTGTCCCCGGATTATTTAACGAGTTTACTTTCGGTATTCCCGCAATCGAAGTTCCGGCATTGTAAGAATACCCCTTTATTTGCGGAGAAACGTCGTTTTTTTCGACTCCGGGTTTAAGTTTCCCGTCTTTTTCCGAATTGCGGGTCGTATCGACTGCAAATTTTTCTTCGATTGTCGGCAAATTCTTTTTTAAATCCTCAAAGCAGCGGTGCTCTTCCAAAAATGTTGCTATATTTTTCATCCGCGTAAGCTCGTCCGGCGTGATTTCGCTTTTTGTAAAATCATCGTTTTTTGCTTCGGGAATTTTGACATTTTGAGCGTTTTGCCTCGTGAAATTTTGCACAGGCATGCCAGAATTTATGTTTCCCGCTTGAATATTCAGTCCTTCGCTCATACTTCGTCCTTGTTTTACCGACCGTTAAAATAAAAAATTTTAATTTGAGATAATTGCTTTTTTGAGAGTATTTGTAAATTTTTTTTTACAATAAAAAAGACTCTTTCGAGTCTCTCTATTTCAAGGGATATAGATTCGGGTTTTTAACTGAAGTATTTGAATCCTTTATCTACGTTGTCTTTTATCAATGTTTTAAGGGCATCGAGTTCGTTCTTTGCCGCGCTTTGTTGAGTTTCGAGTTGTTTCAGTTCCAGATCGAGTCTTTTGTCCTGATTTTCCAAAACCAACGACTTTGCTTCGTATTCCGCTTCCGCAGCCGCGTCGTCCGAAGTGTCGTAAGCGTCGGTGATTTCACTCATTCCCGACCAGGAAACCGATTCGTATCCCGCTGCCCCCGTTTCGTCGTTTTGTCTGTATTTGTATATGTAAAGGTTTCCGTTTCTCAATGCGTCCTGAAAATATCGATTATTGTCCAAGCCCGCAATAAGCTTAACTTTGCCCGCACTTACATATTCCGAAACGATTTGTTTTACCTCGTCAGTGGTCTTGATGTTCTTGACTCGTTCTTCTTCCGTTCCGCCTGCCTCTTTTGCAAGTTTTTGTACAACTTTCCAAGCGTCGTCGATGGAGTAATTTCCGTCCGCGTCTTTCGAATAAGAAGCCACTGCCGCACCGTCCGCAGTTTTGACAAGGTAGTCTCCGACCGTCTGAGAGTTTATTCCCGTAAGTCCCGCGTAGCTTAAGTCTTCGCTTGTTACGTTCGTTCCGCTTACCCCGTACGTGAAGGTCATTTTCCTGTTCGTCAACGCATTGGAGTAATCGGTCGCCAACTGCTCGGTTTGCATCGAAAGGTTTATCTTTCTTTGTGATATAACCTGCGCTCGGTACTCAAGATCGCTCTTGCGTGCCGTTAACATTAAATATCTTGCCTGTGATGATGCTATACCCATGTGCACTCCTTTTCGTATACACTTGCTTTGTGATATTCATGTCGGTCGGTTAAATAAAAAACTTTAAATATTTTACCCGTTCTTCACGAATTTTTGTAACATTTGTTCACAATGTTTAGTTTTGTTAATTTTGTTCTCTTCCGTAGTCCGGAAATTCGCAAGGAGACTTGTAAAGTTCGCATCCGTCAGTGATGTGTGTTGTCGGGTGAACTCCGTCCGTTGTTCGCGACTCCTCGAAACACTGTCCGCACATAGGGTTTGTACGAGAATCGGATTTCAGGGCGAAGTGTGCGCAGGTTGCACATATTTTTAATTTTAACCCGTTTTCCCACAATTTTCCGTCGAGTTCCGCAATCGCTCCGAGTGCGTTCGAATACGTTGAGCCCGAAATGCTTTTGTTCTTGTATCCGAAGGTCGCCGTCACGCCGTCTTCGCGATTTTGAAACGTTAAGGTACATTTAAAATTTTTATCTCCGTCGTATACGGAAACGGGGTATTCGTTCAAAGTTTGTTTTGTTTCGGCTTCGGCATGCCCGGTTTTGAAATGTTTTTTGAATTTTTCGAAAGGTCTGATGAAAGGATAAAGTATGAAAAGAAAATAATTGATTTTTTCGTCGCGCGCTACTGCGCATGCCGCCGCGAAAACGATTATATACAACGCTGCCGCGGTTGTCGTTAATTTTTCGTCACGCAACAAGAAATTGTTTATATCATAATTGTAAATAAACAGGAAAAGTCCTGCAAACAAAAGAGTTACGACCATGCCCGAAGGTCTTAACATAGATAACATCAATGCCGCGTATTTGTATCCCGAAGAAAAAATGTCCTTACCGAGTTTTTTAAATAATTTTATTTTTTGAAGAACCGTTAAATCTTTTTTTGGTGTACTTTGCGCGACGAGTCCGGGAACAAAAATCGGAGAAAACCCCGATTTTGTAAGATATGCGCTAAATTCGAATTCGCCTTCGGTGTCCGTGAAGTTGACTTTTTTCAAGTGTTCCAAAATTTCCTGTTTTATCGCGCAACATTTTGTGTTTATCGGCGAAGGTAAGTTCAAAACCGTGTTTGTGATGTTGAAAATCCTGTTGTTGAAACGAGTTACGGAGTTTTTGTACTTTGCGTATATTGAAGTCGGTTCAAGTTCCGTCGTTCCGAAAATTACGTCGTACGAAAAAAGCATGCGGTTGATTTGCGACAAAAAATCGGGCGCTATCACCGAATTTGTGTCCAAAAATACAAACGCATTTATGTTTCCGAAAGAAACAAGTTTGCCTAAAAGCCACGAAATAGCGGCGTCTTTACCCATGACTATTCCGTTGTTTATTCTGTGAACCGAAATAAAATGCTTGTCTTCGGGGTATTGAAGTTTTTCGTCCGGGACATTGTCAGCAACTATCGCAATTTTTAAATTTTCTTTCGAATAATTTTGATTTTCGAGCATGCCCGTAATTTGCGAAAGGTTCAAAGTGTTTTCGGAAACGTACAAAACGACCGTCAAATTGCTTTGCAGGTCGTCTGCAACGTATTTGTCTTTGAGCCCGATTTTTTTCTTTCGGGTCGAAATTATGACGCATGCCGCAAAATATACAAGAAAAATTATTAAATATAAAAACACTAAAACCGAAAAATTTATTATAAACGTTTCCATAAATCCTTCCTTTCGGAAAAATTTTACTTGAAAAACGCTACAAAATCAACCTTTTCGGGATTGCGTGAAATTCATGTCAAGTTTGTAAATATTTGTTAAATTTTTATAAAAAGTACTAAACAAAATAAAAAATTTGTCATATTATAATGATATAATTAAATCCCCAAATCTCCTCCCAAGATTACTAAAACCATTGCTGCACGATGCAGCTTTTTTTTGTGCCTATATTCGCTTAAACCAAGGAGTTTGCCCGCAATGCGGGTGGAATTCTTCCACTGCTCCGAGGTTGTTTTATTTTAACATCTCTAATTCACGCACTCTGATTTCATGGTGTACATTCTACCAAATTTTTTAAATAAATTCAATACTTGAAAAAATAGATTTTCGTAATATTATATAATTGTCTTCGGACATAAAGCATGAATCATGCGCCCGTAGCCCAGTTGGATAGAGCGTTTGGCTACGAACCAAAAGGTCGCGAGTTCGAATCTTGCCGGGCGCGATTTTTAAACAGGGTATTAAGCCTTGTTTTTGTTAGCAATACAACCGTCTAAGTTTTTACGGTTTTTGATGCATTTTTGATTGATTACAAACCTTCTCCCTACTCTTTTTTTTGAAATTTTTTTCAGAGGCATTTTTTCTGACGGGCATGGGAAGGTGTTTTGCGTTATTGTCTGCTCAAATTTATCGTAAACTTCTTATGTCGGCCTCGAGACGTCTGCTGTAATTTTCTTTGTTTTCGAGTCTCATTTTGTAGATTGCCGACGAATTTTTGTAATAAAGATATTTTGAAAGTAAAAGTATCGACAACCCCGCAAATATCAAAAATAAACAAACGGATATCCCCGCGGTCTTGTGTTTCGCGATGTGTTCCCGGTATTTTTTTAAGTGAATTTTTACGATTATGTAACACGGCAGCAGTAAATAATAAAGCGTGATTAGCGGCAATGTTCCGACAAATCTGTATCTTTCAAAAAACGTAAAGAGCGCGGCAGGTAAAAATACCGCAATAAGAATGATTTCTAAAACCGTAACCGGCTTTTCCCGTTTCTTCGGACATGTGCAGGCAAATAAGTTGCACTTTCCGTCGGGATTGTGGGTACAATCTTTTTGCACGGTTTTAATGTATTCGCGAATTTCGGGTGTAACTATGTAATTGCCGCATTTCGGGCAACGCTTCAGGCAATTTTCGCAAATAAATATTGCGCAATCTCCGTAAAAATCTTTTCCCGAACAATATACGCGGGCTTCGAACAATTCGTGACATTGGCGACATATCGGACAAACTCCTGCTTTTGATTTCATCTGTATCTCCGAGTTATAGTGATGCATCTTTTTTGTGAAAAAAACAAATATTCTTAAACAACTCGATTTTAACACGATAAAAATTTTTGCGTTTACATTTTGCCAAATTTCTCAGCCCCGTTTCGTATTGTTTTGCGATGTATTTGTATAAAAGCTTGACATCAACGGTAAATCGGGGCAAATTTGTAAAAATTTTTTACACAAAAAAACAAGGCGTGAACCTTGTTTTAAGTGGTGCCGCGTCTCGGAATCGAACCAAGGACACAGGGATTTTCAGTCCCTTGCTCTACCAACTGAGCTAACGCGGCTTATTTTGCGTTATCGACCATATTGCCGACCCGTCTATTATCGCATGCACAAAATTTTTGGTCAAGCAAAATTTTTAATCGATTTTGCAATGTCGGTTTAAAAACTCGTAAAGACCGGTAATTCTTGCGTTTGAACCTGCAAGTGCAATTGACAGCCCGAATTTGCAAAGCATGCACGTAGTGATTACAAATTCGGGGTTCTTTTGTTTTATCTCGTTTGCCCTTTTTTTCATCAGTTTCAACGATTTTATCGGATGTTCGAAGAAAAATTTTCCTCCGAACCCGCAGCATTTTTCCGAAAGTTCGACAAGTTGAAGCTTTGAAATTTGTTTCAAGACGTTCGGTATACCCGTGCCTCGGCATGGACAGTGAAAAACAACTTTTAAAGGTTTTTTGCAAGATATTTTAAGTTCGGTTTTTGTAATTTTTTCGAAATATTCCGTTACCGAAAAAATTTTGTTTTTAAGATAAGCGAGTTCTTCAAATTCTTCGGCGTATGTTTTCAGTGCAAATCCGCAGGTGTCGCACGAATACAGGAGTGCTTTTGTCGTTTCGGGAATACGATTCTTTATAGATTTTATCGTTTTTTCGGGAGTTTTGCCTTCGAAAAATTCGTCGATTTTGCAGCATCCGCAATCGACTTTTCGGACGGCATGCCCGAAGTGTTTGAAAATTTTGACAACGGATTTTGTTTCCGAATCGTCGACACATCTGCTCATGCAGTCTTCAAACAGGTATATTTCGGCATTGCTCGGTTGCTTTTCGAAAGGTTTGAACTTTTTTGTAAAGAAACTTAAAATTTTAAAAAAGAAATTTTGTGAAAACGTACAAAATCCCTTTTTGCCGTATTTTCGGTTTAATGCTGCCGTTACGAGGGGAGTTTCTATTGCCGTCGGACAAAAATTTGTGCACTTACCGCAAAAAAGGCAGTCGTTAAAAAATTCCGAAACCTCTTTGTTATAGGGCGTTTCGCCTTTCAGTACCGCGTTTGCCAAAATAAATTTGCCGCGCGGAATTGATTTTTCTGTTTTCGTTAATTCGAAAACGGGGCAAACCGCCCTGCATAAGCCGCATTTTGAACAAGCGTAAATTCGTTTTATTATATCTTCGTAATTTTTCATAATATTATTATCCGATAAAAAACATTTATGGTACACTGTTTATTGAGATTTTGTCATGAAAAAGAAAAATAAATTATATATAATTTTAGGTGTTATCGTTCTTGTCGCTTGTGTTTGGGCGTTTGTTTCCGCGGGAATCATCACAAGTTCGTTCAGAGCAAAACTTGCCGCAAACAAGCTCGGCATGCAGGAAGTCAACATCAAAAATCTTCTCGTAACCGAAACAAAAGAAGGTAAAAAACACTGGGAAATGTTTGCCGATAACGGTTATTACGACAGTTCTTCGAACAAAGCCACCCTCAACGGAATTGTAGGAAACTTTTACTCCGATGACAAGGTAGTCGCAAGTTTCAGGTCTTCGAAAGGAACTTACGACAAAGAAACAAAAAAAATCATGCTTTACGAAGATTCGGTCATTGTTTATAAAGACGGATCAAACGTTTCCGCCGACAGGATAGTCTGGGAAGGCAAGGATTCCGACATTGTCGCAAAACACAACGTCAGAATGGAACTCCCCTCAAAAGTCGTCGTATACTCCGACAGAGCAACGTTAAGCTCGGATTTTACAAAACTTAAAGTTCTAGGCAAAACCAAAACCGAAATTTATGATGAGGACATAGAATTATGAAAAATTTTTTACATAAAACATCCGCGATTTTTCTCGGATTATGCGTAATAATCCCCCTTTCGGTCGCAGCTGCCGATTTGACCGTAGAATCCGATAATCAACACTTCATCGATGCGCAAAACAAAGTCGAATTGAGAGGTGACGTTCGCGTGAAATATGATGACGTAAACGTCAAAAGTCCGCGTGCAACGGTCAATTTGAAGGACGGTAAGGTCAAAGACGTGAAATTTTTCGAAGATGTTTATTCCTACCAAGAAACTAAAGAAAAAACCAACGAAATAAAATCGAGAATTCTTGAAATGTCGTTGCTCGACAAAGTAATCACCGCCGACGGTAAAACGCAGTCAACCGTTCTTCAAGGTAAAATCCCGACAATCACCGTAACTGCCGACACTCAGGCTTACGACAATAAAACCAACATCATAACCGCGTCGGGCGGAGTCGTCGTTCGCTACAAAGACATCGACGCTTTTGCCGACAACGCTCGCGTGGATTTGGATAAACAAAATAACGTGAAAAGAATCGAACTTAACGGAAACGGCAGAATTACCCAAAAAGACTCGACCGTTACCGCTCACCGGTTCGTTTATTACGCCGACAAAAAAGTCGCAACCGCTGACGGCAACGTTTTTACCGATCTTAAAGACGAAAAAGATTCCATCAAAGTCTGGTCGGATTACCAACAAATTAACCAAAAAACAAACGTCATGAGCGCAAGCGGGCATGCAAAAATCATTTACAAAGATTTTACCGCGACAGGTCCTCGCGCGGTAGTTTTCCCCGATAACAAAGGAAAATTGAACAGAGTTGTTTTCTCGGGACGTTCCAAAATTACTCAGGAAACGCGTTCCGTCGAAGCCGACAAAATAGTCTTAACTCTCAACCCCAAAGACTTTAACGCCGAAGGTAACGTAAAAACCTTTATAGGCAATGTCGGAAACGGCTCTTCGGACTCCAAAGATACGCTGTTTTAACGGTTTTCGCGCAGTCCTGAAACAGGCGGTGTTCGATGAGTCGAAAATCTCAGCGGATTATTTGTGTCGAATTTGTTCACGGAACCGCAAAGGGTAAAATGCCGCCGTATCAAATTATTTTTTATGTTGCGGTGTTGTTTTGTGTTTTAAAAACTAGCGGCATCTTTGTGTTAAACGCCTTGTTGTCGCAGTCATGCCGTTTAAGACTTGTTTTGATTTAAAACATCTCCGTAAATCGAGGAATCGTTGCGGGCATTGTTGCCGGAGGTATGAGTTTCGTAAAAGTTTTGCAGAAACGGTTTTTCAAACAGTGTGAAGAATTGTAAAGATAAGGGTTGATTTTTTTAATCCGTTGTACGATAATAGTCATGTAAACAGCGCGGGGTAGAGCAGCCTGGTAGCTCGTCGGGCTCATAACCCGGAGGTCGTCGGTTCAAATCCGGCCCCCGCAACCATTTAAAAAAGACGTTTGATAAAGACGTCTTTTTTTATTCTAACAGTCCGTAAGACTTATAATTTTAAATATTTGTCTAATATAAACGATAAAAATTCAGTACGGATGTATTTTAACGACCAGTTTGGTTTGAACGGATAGAAGTATTATTTGGGAAAGTTAGCAATATATCGGCATTTGAGGGGTAGGAAATAATCAATCTATCCGTACACTAAAACGGTCAAATTAAACATTTTTAGGTTGAACGGTTAGAATGATTATTTAGAAAAGTTGGGTGTTCTACTAGATTATTATTACATTTTAGCCCTGTGTGGGAGTTGTACGGATAAAATGATTATTTCGGCAAAGTCCATTTTGAGAATTTTAGTTTTTTGAAAAATTTTTCAATTGATACAAAACGGACACAATGCTCGGAAGTGGTGTTCCAATTTATCATCTTCGGAGCTAATGTGTTCCTTGATGAAAGATAGTTATATAAATATAAAAGAAATAGCAGAGGCAAAAGGTTTAAAAAGCACTCGTTCTTTACGATTAGAGATTAATAAACCTGAAAGCAAATATATCTCTCGTGAAGTAAAAGTCAATGGTGGAACTTCTTATGAAATCTTGTTTTCTAGTTTAGAACCAGAACTTCAACAAAAACTTAGAGAAGCAGAAAACAAATCAACAGAACTTGTTCCTTTGAATTACAAATCTGAAATACTTGTAACAGATAAAGCCAAACTTACTCGAAATCATAGAATAAATATTGTAAAAGCCGCTCTTGAAAAACGAAAAAATTACAAAACAATAAAAGAGTCGGATTCAGATTTTTTAGACTTATACAACACGGGACTGTTTTTACCTAAAGCATATAATTTTCTGGGATCCATTTCAATCGGAACACTTCGCAGATGGATTCAAGCATACAGAAAACATGAAAATGCGGATTGTCTTATTCCAAAATATAAATCAACGAGACAGGGTGAGTATAATACAATTTTAGATAATGAAATGAAAAATATTTTGCTAACATTATTACTTCACCCAAGCCAGTATAAAATAGGCAAAGCAATTAAACTTACCAAAGGGATACTTGAAAAACGTGGATATGAATATTTACCTTGTGATTTGACATTTAAAAGATATGCCGAAAACTTTAGAAAAAATAATTATGCAGAGTGGATTCTCCATAGAGAAGGAATGAAAGCATATCACGACAAGGTTGAACCGTATATTGAAAGAGATATTTCAAAAATTGAAGTTGGAGATATTATTATTGCCGATGGTCATGTTTTAAATTTCCGAGTTATTAATCCGTTTACAGGAAAGCCAACGAGAGCAACTCTCGTTGGCTTTTTGGATTGGAAAACAACTGCACTTGTAGGATATGAAATTATGATGACTGAGAGTACACAATGCATAGCAAGCGCATTAAGGAATAGTATTTTAAATCTTGGAATGATTCCAAAAGTTGTGTATCAAGATAACGGTCGAGCTTTTAAATCAAGATTTTTTCAAAATAATGATTTTGATGAAAACATATTTAATGGTGTATATGCAAATTTAAACATACACTCTGTTTTTGCAAAACCATATAATGCCAGAGCAAAGGTTATTGAACGATTTTTCTTAGAATTTCAAGAAGATTTGGAAAAGGGAATGCCGAGTTACATCGGTACAAGTATTGAAAATAAACCTGCGTGGTTAAAACGAGGTGAAAAATTACACCAAGAATGGCATAAGAAACTAACAAATAATTATGTTCCAACGGTCCAAGAGGCTATTAAATATATTAATAAATGGATTGAATTTCATAATTCACAACCTTGTCCTAACGATCGGTCAAAAAGTATTCAAGAAATGTTGGATAGTGTTCAAAAGCAAAATATAAATATTAATGTTTTAAACGATCTAATGATGAAAACAGAATGTAGAACAATAAATAAACATGGAATAACTTTTTTGAATATGCATTACCGGAGTGAGGCAATTATTGGGATTAGAGATAAAGTCAATATCCGCTACAGTTTGTTTGACCTTTCAAAAATCCACGTTTATTCAACAAAAGGCGAGTTTTTGTGTGTAGCTCATAGAGTTCAAAAAGTTCATCCTATGGCTAGAGTTCTCGGAACGGTTAAGGATATGGAAGAATACAAGCAACAGTACAAAAAGCAGCAACAATTTAAGAATAAATTAATTAAGCAGGTAAAAAAGACCTTTCCAAAAGAGGAAATTCAGCTTTTGGAAATTGAAAAAGAGCCGATTTTGGAAGTTGAGCCAATAGAAGAAAAACCGAAAAAAGAAAAGAAGAAAACACCTCGTGAACAACAAATGAACAAGCCGATTTTTAGTTCAAATTATGAAAAATATGAATGGTTAATGCAAAATGGTTGCACGAATTCTGAAGATAGAAATTGGCTGACTAAATATATTAGAAGTGATGAATATTTAAATTTATATGGAGATTAAAAATGAAACGAACATTTATTAGAACAAAAAATGTAAAACGATTTGTGGGATTGATGGATGAATTACAAAAGCTTCCACCGAATATTCCAAAGTTAGCATTGGTTTACGGTGAACATGGACTCGGAAAATCTCAAACAATTCAATGGTGGGCAGATAAAAACGATTCTGTATATGTTAGAGCAAATCAAGGAATGACAAGCCGTTGGTTATTATCTGAAATTGCTGAAGAATTAGGTGAAGAGCCATTTTGGCACGCACAAGAAACTTTTGAGCTTATTGAAGGTCATTTGAGAAATAATCCCAAAACGATAATTGTTGATGAGGTTGATTATTTAATTGAGAAAAATACCGTTGAAACTCTCCGAGATTTACATGATAAAACAAGCTGTCCGATAGTTTTGGTAGGAATGGGAGCGGTGGATAAAAAACTTGCAAGGTATCCACATCTTTGTGACAGGATTTACAAATCGCTGAAATTTGAAAGCTACAACCAAAATGATATTGAAGAAATACTATCTAATTTAACTGAATTGCAATTTACAGATGATGCAGTTCAATATCTTGCAACAAGGACAAATCAATTTAGACAATTAGTAAAATTGATTAACAAAATTGAAAAATTGTCTGAAACAAACGAAATAAAAGAATTAGACGAATGCACATTGAAAGGATTATTGAATGAAAGACAGAATATTAAAACTTTGCAAAAGGTTGGATAAATTTAGCTTTGAAGAAATTGTTGGTATAGCTGAAGATGTTGACGAAAGCGTTATGAAATTACTGCTACAAACTTTTGTTGCCGACAATTATCTAAAATGTAAAGGAGATAATTATACATATATAAAGCAAAGTAAAACAAGAAAAAATAATTCCAAATTACCGCTATTTTTTCAATTTCATAAACAAGAAGATATTAATTATATGATTAAAGGTTTTTGTTCTAACGTGGAAGCAAGTAAAATGATAACATTATTTGGATTTTCAAAGAATATGGTAGATAATTTTAATAAATATTTTAGGACAATACTCTACGAAAAACAAAGGTCAGAATTATTAAAAAAGTTTGCTAAAAAACCAAAATTACCACAGGAAAGAGTGTATATGAATACGCTTGTTTATCTTTATTTATACGATCACAAATTATATATTTCTAAAACATATCTTGAAAACAAGAATGCTAAAAAGCATACTGAAGCTGAAAGATTAGAAATAAAAAACATATATCTAAGAAGTTACAGAAAAGTTTTAAGTCGATCGTTTGAGAAAATGTTTCATTTGCATCTAGCAGAGGAGCTTTGGAAATATGGTAAAGATTTTGACGAGCAGTATAATTTAATAAATAAATTGCTATTTGTTAAATGATTCTATCTTATAGGCTCTTATTTGCTATATAATAAAAGTATGGAAACAGAAAAAACTCCAAGAGCAAGATTTAAAGAAATATTAGAAACAACAGTCATAAGAAATTATGATAATCAAGAAACCAAGCAAACAAAAATTAAAAATTTTTGTAAACAAGTTCAAGAATTAAAACCACAGAAATTGTTTCGATATAGAATATTTGACGAAAATACTTTTGATGCATTAAAGAAAAACTTAATCACATCTTCTAAACCTAAAATGTTTAATGACCCATTTGACAGTTTACTATATGTTGATAAAGAAGAGATTTTAAGAGAAGTTAAAAATCCCCAAAACAGATTGAAATTTCAACACTGGCTAGAACTAAATCCAATATTAACAAATTCTTTAACAAAAAATCAAAAGAAACAAATGAATTCTCTTTTATCTGAATCGTCGAGTAAATATGCATTATATATGAGGCTATTTTCTCCTAAATTAGAGAAAATAATTGATAACTCTATTCGAGATTGTATTCACTATATAAAAAATCATCAAAATATTGTTTGTTTTTCTGAAATCCAAACTTCACCAACAATGTGGGCGTATTATGCAGATTCACATAAAGGATTTGTTATAGAATATGATTTTAAAAATTACAATACGCCATGTGCAGATTGTTCAAAAAGATGTAAGTATCAACACTATGAATTATTATTTCCTGTTATTTATTCTGATGAAAGATTTAATGCGAAAGATTTTGTTGCCTCTTTTTTGCTGCAACAAATATTTGTAAATAATCCGGTTGAAGTTTTTATACCCCAAGATGATGAATTGGCTCTATATAAAACATTACTATATAAATCAAATGATTGGAGCCATGAAAAGGAATGGCGAATTATTTCACAATGCGACACTTTTCCACAAATCATCCAAAAACCAATTGCAATCTATTTAGGGGTTAATATGTCTCAAGAAAATAGAAATAAATTAATAGATTTTGCGGAAAAGAATAATATAACAACTTTTGAAATGTATATTGATAATACTTCTCGACAATATCAAATTAATTATCGAAAAATTAAAAAGGAAATTTAAATGCCAATATTAACTAATAAAATATGTGTACCAGAATTAGGATTGGAAATCGATTTGGATATAAATGCAACTGTTATACACAAAGGTTCTTCGTTTGAAAATTACAATGCAAGAGCATTTTATATCAACGTTATTAAAGAAAATTTAAAAGATTACTATGCAGATGAGCTAAATTCAAGAAAGGTTATTAATGCTTGTATAACTTTATACCACCTTGCAGATTGGTATATCCCAAATGATAAAAACAAGAGAAACGAACTAAAAGCGAAAATACCTTTTAATGAAGTATTAGAAAGTATTGCCAACGGTACAAAACATTGTAACAAAGAAAAGAAATATCAAACAGGCAAAAAAGAAGGTTCATATACATATACACAATTGATTGTTGATGATGGAACAAATACTTATAATTTAATAGAGATATTGAAAGAAATAGAAGAATTTTGGAATTGTGAATTAAAAATACCCAAAGTTAAATCTTAGACTATACGCTTAGTTTTTATAAATCATCAACACATTTGCCATATAAATAATTTAATAGACTTTCTGATGGCTTTTGAACACTTTTTGAACAGTTTTTTAATCATTGTTTAAACTAACCCTTATTCCATTCCGCTTGAATAAAAAATGCGTCCAAAAAATCTGCATCTGTTCTTAAATTTTTAATAATCGGAGTTATATTGCATAACTTTTCTATTTCTTGTTGTGTTGCACAAAAATAATCCGCTACGACTGAAATATTGTAAATAGACTTAGCTTTTTTACATAATAACTTAAACTCTTCTTCTGTGATATTAAATCCTGAAACTTCTTTTATAATCTATCCTCATTTTGACACACAACACACTACCGACAAAGATAGAGAAAAGCTAGCCAAAAGAAGAAAGAAGTTACATTCAGACATAATTGATTAAATTATGTTCATGATTTGCAATAATAAAAAATTTTTAATATGATAATAAGGGGAGAATGGGATGTCAATAAAAGATTTAGTTGAGAAATATAAAAAAGAACGAGGTACTTATCTTTCAGAAAGATATAATGAATCGCAATTACGTGCAGACTTTCTTGACGAATTTTTTGAATTACTTGGTTGGGATATAAAAAATACAAGTGGTAAATCAACGTTTGAAAGAGAAGTTATTCTTGAAGAAGGATTACAAACCGGAAAAACTTCTAAAAAGCCTGACTATACATTTCGTTTATATAATGAAAGAAAGTTCTTCTTGGAAGCAAAAAAGCCGCATGTAAAAATTGAAAACATAGATGAACCAGCTTTTCAAGTTCGTAGATATGGCTTTACGGCAAAGCTCAAAATTTCTGTTTTGTCTAATTTTGAATATTTAATTATATATGATTGTTCAGCTCCTGTAGCAAAAGGCGAAACTCACAATTCTTATCGTATAAAAAAATATCATTTTACAGAGTATGAAGAAAAATTCAACGAAATAAAAAACTTATTGGGCAAGGACGCTGTATATAATGGCAATTTTGACAAGTATTGGGAAAGTATTGAAAATCAAATTCAAACCTACAGTATTGATAATTTATTCCTTGAACAAATTAATAAATGGAGAACCTTATTAGGACAGGCTTTATTTGAAATTAAAA
The DNA here is from genome assembly GCA_934718085.1 of uncultured Candidatus Melainabacteria bacterium. Lineage (GTDB taxonomy): Bacteria > Cyanobacteriota > Vampirovibrionia > Gastranaerophilales > Gastranaerophilaceae > CAKUZL01. The sequence goes on along the minus strand of CAKUZL010000003.1, from coordinate 183,418 downwards.
ATGATATAGATGAAACAGATTTAAATGATGTTGTTCAATTATATTTAAATAGTATAGTTTTCTTAAGAGTCTGTGAAGATAGAAACATTGAGCAATATAATTCGTTAATTAATATCAAAAATGCTTCTGAAAACAGTATAAAGTTACTTGAAAAATTAAAAAAGGCTGATGAATATTACAATTCAGGTATATTTGAGCTTCCTTATATCGATGAGTTTTTATCTAAAAAATCCAATATCTTTTGGCAAATCATTTCTGATTTGTATTATCCCAATAGTTCTTATTCCTTTTCAGTATTATCTTCTGAAATTTTAGGCAATATATACGAAATAATGCTTCAAGACAAACTTTATATAAGGCATGGGAATATAATCTTAGACAGAAAGCTAGAAAATGTTGATAGGGATGTTGTCACAACACCAAATTATATAATAAGAGAAATAATTAATAGAACCATCAAACCTTATATAGAAAACAGCAAAAGAAATATATTTGATATTAAAATTGCAGATATTGCTTGTGGTTCAGGGGCTTTCTTGTTAGAAAGTTTCCAATATTTAAACGATTATCTTATAGATTATTATAAAGAACATGATGCATCAAAATTATTACATACTGGGCTTGGAACTTATAAACTAAAATTTAATATAAAAAAGAATTTATTGCTTAACTGTTTTTATGGTGTAGATAAAGATTATAATGCGGTAAAAACAACGGAATTCGGATTATTACTAAAACTTTTAGAAGATGAAAATATTGAAACGCTTCCATCAAGGCAAGTGTTGCCTAAATTAAATAAAAATATATTTTGGGAAAATTCATTAATATCTAATGACTTGACTGAAAACTCCGAAACAGCTTCTGCAGTTAATGCTTTTGATTATGAGGATCATAAATTTGATATAATAATTGGGAATCCTCCATATATGAAGACAGAGGATATAAAGACTCTAACACCATTAGAAAAACCTATATATGAAAGTAATTATAAATCGGCATATAAGCAATATAATAAATATTTTCTTTTTATTGAAAGAAGTCTGCAATTGGTTAATAAAAATGGCATAATTGGTTATATTTTACCAAATAAATTTATGAAAGTCGGTTCTGCTTTAGAATTAAGAAAACTATTAAAAGATAATCAATATATTAGAGAAATTATATCATTTGGAGCAAATCAAGTATTCAAAGATAAAACAACTTATACAAATATATTAATATTAACAGAGCAATCAAATGAACAGATTGAATATTCAGAAGTAAACAAATTAAGTGATTGGTTAATACGTAACTATGATTATGATAAATATTCTAATAAAATTGTTTCAAAAAATTTGTTCGATAATGGTTGGATAATGTATCCTAAATATTTAGAATCGATTTATAATAAAATTTGCAATAATACAATTTGTCTAAAAGAGTTTGTGGGTAGTAACAACATCTTAAATGGTATTCAAACTAGTCGTAATGATTATTATGTTTTTAAAACAAAGAAAAATGATAAAAGATATTATTATTTTGATAAAAATGGAGAAGAATATAAGATTGAAAAAGAGGTTGTGAGACCATACTATGAAACTCCAAATGCTGAATCTGATGATAGCTTGAGTACTTACAAAAGATTTGAACCAAATAGCTTTGTAATATATCCATATAAATTGAATGGTGATAAAGTTCAGTTTATTGAAATAAAAGAACTGCAAGAGCATTATCCAGAGTGTTATAATTATTTTATAAAGAATAAAGAAAAATTTATTTATTCAGCAAAAGGTCGTAAACGAGATATAAAGCCAGCAGTAACGACTGAAAATGAGTGGTATCGATATGGTCGTCAACAAGCATTAAAAATTGGAGATATAAAAAAGAAAATAGTTGTAGGTGTTCTTTCTCAAGGTGATAAATATGCTATTGATGAATTTCAAACACTTATATCATCAGGTGGCACTGCTGGTTATTGTATGATAGTTCTTCCTGAGAATTCACAATATTCAATATATTATTTACAGGCAATATTAAATTCAAAATGTTTGGAATGGTTAGCTTCACTAAATGGAGAAATTTTTAGGGGAGGATATATTGCCAGAGGAACAAAAGTTTTAGAAAAACTTCCTATAAAAACAATTGATTTTCAGAATGAACAAGAAAAACTCTTACATGATAAAATTACTTCTTATCAAGAAAAATTAATTTCAATAAATCAAAATATTCTTTTAAATAAAGACAATCACAGGCAATGTATAATGTATGAAAATGATTTTAAGAGAACGAAACAATTGCTTGATAATGAGCTATTATCATTGTATGGTATGACTAAAGAGGAATTTAATTTAATTCCCGATATAAAGGATTTTTATGCAGCTAATTAAAAATGCTACAAAACAAAAATTAAGAGGTGGATTTTATTCTCCAAAAACAATATCTGATTTTATACTCAGATGGGCTTTTAATGGTAATAAATACTGCGATATATTAGAGCCAAGTGCGGGTGATGGAGTGTTTGTTGAGTCTTTAGTTGATGGAAAATATCAATATAATTCAGTTACGGCAATTGAAATCGAAACAGAAGAAGCTATTAAAATAAGAAAAATCCCAGCAAAAAATTTAAGTGTATTTGAGCAAGATTTTCATAAGTATTGTAATAATACAAATGATAGTTATGATATTATTGTCGGCAATCCTCCCTACATCAGATATCAATATTTTGATAAAGTTCAGCAACAAGAAGCAGAGAAAATATTTAATAGAAATAATATTAAATATTCTAAATTAATGAATTCTTGGTGTGCATTTGTTGTGGGCTGCACAAATCTGTTAAAAGGAAATGGGAAATTAGGTTTTGTTTTACCAGCAGAATTATTACAAGTTTCACATGCTAAATTAATACGAGATTTTTTGATCAAAAATTATGAAAAAATTTCCATTGTATCGTTTAAAAAGTTAGTATTTGATGCCATACAACAAGACGTTGTGTTATTGTTATGCCAGAAGGGTAAAGGAATATCTCATATTGAATATATCGAAGTAGAAGATGATAAATGTTTAAAAAATATGGATTTATACAAATTAAAAAATCCAGTAAAAAATATTCATAATTCTTCTAAATGGACAAATTATTTTCTAGAACAAAAAGAATTGGACTTTTTAGAAGAAATCAAAAATAGAAAAGATTTATTTAAAGTAAAAGATTTAGCGGATGTCGAAGTTGGTATTACTACTGGTGCAAATGATTTCTTTACTGTAAGTAAAAGTGTAATTGATGAATATAATCTTTCAAAATATTCGCATCCACTTATAGGAAGAAGCGTTTTAGTAAGTGGAATAACTTTTGACACTAAAAAAGCTAAACAAAATATTGATAACAATGCCAAGGCTAATATTTTAATTTTTCCTAAGTTACAAGAATTAAAAAAAAATGAATCTGCACTGAAGTATATAGAATACGGTATTCAAGAAGGTTTTGCCGATGGGTATAAGTGTAGAATAAGAGAAGAGTGGCAAATTATACCATCCGTTTCATTATCAAATGCATTCTTTTCTCGTCGTAATAACAAATATGCGAGGATGATTTTAAATGAAGCAAACGCATATACAACTGACACTATGCATAGAGTGCATATTAAGGATGGCATTAATAAAAAAGCTTTTGTAGCTAGTTATTATAATTCATTATCATTTTGTTTTGTTGAACTTGAAGGTAGGAGCTTTGGTGGTGGAGCCCTTGAACTTATGCCATCAGAAGTTTCAAATATTATTATTCCTTATTCAGAAACTGCACTAGATTTATTTTATGAGATAGAAACTGTTTTAAAAAACAAAGAAGATATAAACAAATTACTAAAATATACAAATAAATTTTTATTAAAAGATAATTTGGGCTTTACAACTCAAGAAATAAATTTGATAATTAATATCCATGAAAAACTTTTGAATAAACGACTTTTTCGTAAAACCAGTTAAATATCAATTAATTATATGTTAAGTTTATCAAATGATATTATTTTTATTTAGAGTATCCATTATCATTTTTATATGATACTATTTAGGAGTATGTTTTTGCGTTTTATGATATACTATATAGCCGTTACTATCAGGCAAAGAGACAAAGCCATATTGAGCAACCGTCACCTTACACATTTAGGAATTAAAATACATATATTCGCCATTTTTATCATGAGTCTTAGATCTTTTATATCTTTAACCTAATTTATAACCTACAATAATAGTATTCTTCTTTTTGTATAAGTGTTTTGCTCATGGAAACTAGTCAAAAGAAAAGAGAAATTACATTTAGACATATTCCAATTGCAATTTAAATCTCATTGATATTTCTAAGAGCATTAGTTAATGCATCAAATTTTTCTATCATCCACATAAATATTTCATTTTGTTTGGTAACATTAAAAATTTCAGCATTTTTTTTATATATAATTCGTTTTGCAGAACTTTTTTCTCTACTTGAATACCAATCTAATTTATTTCCAAACATTATTTCAATATCTTCTTTTTTTGATTCAAGTCTATTAAATGTTTCTAAGCTGTTTGCGTATATTAATATTGAGATATATTTACTTCTTGTAATTGTAAATGATATATAAAAATCATTTGCTCCAATTGATATATCGTACCAATTTTGTCCGCTTGGCTTTTTTGCTGCAATATCATTTCGGTCTTGATTTTTACAATATTCAACAAAATTTGTCCAGAATTGGCATTGCTGCTTTTCCAATATATTTTCTAAAACAAAGCTGTTATTATTTTCGTCATTAGTTTCTTCCGGCAACTCTGCTGGAATTTCTCTTTTATCGTTTACGAAATTAATATAAAGTAATTTGTCAAATTGTTCTTCCGTTAAACTAAATTGCCAACGATTTTCCATAAATTGTAATAAAGTTCTGCTACGGTCAAATATTTTTTTAGAATCCCAATATGGTGCTTCTGAAACTTGAATTTCGGAATGAGACCCGTTTTTATACCCTCTTCTTTTATCTTCTTTGGGTGATTTTTTATCATCAAAACTATCATTTTGTAAACTTGAATTTATGCTTTGTGACAAAGGAAGTAAGTTCCCTAACGCTCCTGCTAGCCAAATTTTCTCATCATTATCATACTGGCGAAACATATTTCGCCAATAATAATTTGTTGGAGTTTGTGGAAATATGTGTTCAATACTTATTTTGTCTTTTTCAGACTTTGTAAACATTTCTCGGCTTATTTTATCAATATTATTTTTTTGAGCCAAACTGAATTCATATTCATACAAAAAGTATTTAATTGAATTCCAAGAATAGTATCCTTCTGCATCTTTAAAATGTTTTTCTATCTTTGCAATAAAATTAGGAATTACAAACTCAATATTTGTCGCAGTTATATCTTCAATATCCTGAATAAAATCATCTAATTTTATTTCACGGAAGTATAAACTTTTTGTCATACGATAATATTCACTACTTCTGAATGATGCATTATAATAACCCATTCTAAAACATATAAATATAAATCTTTCTATGGCTTTAAATGCGCTTACTTTCTTTTCTGCACTTTCTTCTTTTAATGAAATTATAACTGCAACCAAAGGTCTAAAATGTCCAATTCCGATTCTATTTAGTTTATCAATCCACTCTTGCTCTTCTTTCGTTAAATTAGGGCTTAAAAATGGGAAGAATGAGTCATACCAATATTTAGCCATATCTTTTAAACTATTAATGTAATCTTTGATTTCGTTTGGACTTAATTTGAAAATAGTAATTGTTTCAGATTCATTTTCAAAATCGTTATCTATTGAAAGATCATCTTCTCCATTATCCGACCTATCAATAAAATTTTCGTTAATTTTATTTATGATTATTTGTTTCTCAAATATATTTTTTGCCGAAAATTTATTTAATAAAAATTTGATATAATCATCACCTTTGTGTCTTGAGTAAGAGAAATACATTATCCAATGAGCTCTTAAGAATTCATCATCTGATAATGGGATGTTATCATTTCTTCCTAACTGAAAATATACTTCTTTCCAAGTATCATTTATTTCGTTTCTCAAAGAGGTCTTTTCATATTCATCTATAATTGCATCTGGATAAAGCGTTGTTAAGTAGATAAGCCTATTTTTTAATAATTCAAGATTTGTTAATTTCTTGCCTCTGTTGTTCATTGTTTCAAATGAAACAAATACGTCATAATCATCTTCTATTTCATGAATATTAAACATCAGTCTTAATGTTAATTTGAGAAATAGTGCATTTATAGCCCTCATTCCTTCTGATTGATATAACAAATTAATATTTTTGTTAAAGAATTCTTTAGCAAATTTTAAGTTTTTTGTATAGTAAGTTTCATTTACTGTACCAGAAAAAGTTTCATTAAAAATTTTATATTTTAAGTAATCAGAACTTGGATTGTCTGCTTCATAACCAAATAAAAAAGTTTTAATAATATTTTGAGGAGGTCTAATTTGTAATATATATTTAGAAACGACCTCTTTTAATGTACTATAACCTAATACAATTTCCTCATCGCTTTTACCTAGATTATTTTTTGCTGAACGGACAAAACATATAATTTCATTTAATAAAATAATAAATGTTGTAATTCTTTGTTGACCATCTACAATATGACAAGGTTTAAAACCTTTATCAAGCATCCATAAATCTGATCCCCAATTTTCAATGTCTGTTCTTTTTAATACCTTTAAAGATAGCATGCCAGTATAATGGTATCGATTATCTTGTAAATTTAACAAATCTTCCCAAAAATCTACCAATTGCGTTTGTTGCCAAGCATATCCTCTTTGGTAATCAGGGATTCTAAATAACTTATTTTGAAATAATTGATCAAGTGATTGTAATTCGTTTGGCATATTTCCTCTATTTAAAAATTTTTACATATTATTTGTCGTTTTCTGCAAGATATGTGTTGTCCTAAGCTTTAGATTCTTCTTTATCATCTGGCACAAAAAATGGAACAAATCCAGTTTTGACATCATTTACCAAGCATTCAGCATGATTGGGTTTTAACAATAATTCTTCGTGATTTTTATCATCAAATAAAATAATTTGTAAATTATTTTCTCCTATAACAGAAATTGCATAATTTAGAATTTCACCTATACCTTTCCTATTATCATTATCAAATGGTTTTGAAATGTGATCAATTACTAAAAACGGAATAATAGGATATTTATTTTCAGACAATAGAAGTTGTAAAAACCCTAAATATCCAGCAAGCTGAATTAATGTATGCCTGGCCATACTACCTTTTGAATAGCTAATCTCTACTATTTTTTCAATATTATCTTCTTTTATGACTTCATTTCTAAAAGTCTGTAATGAGTTTCCATTTTTAAAATATTTTATATTAAATCCATCATTGGTCATATCTCCAGAAACAAGTGATGCAGAAACAGCTTTTTTATATAAGCTTGTTATGTTCTCAGATAATAACTTTATTTTATCATTATCCTGAGACTTTTTTAAATTTGCTAGTAATCTTCTTATTTCAGTTTGCCTGTTACGTTTATCATTTATACTTTGTAATGATGATTCCAAACTGCTTTCATGTAGAAAACGTTCCAGTAAAGCACAAGCACGTTCTTTTTCATTAAGGTCATATAGCTTACTGTAATGCTTACTATTATCTAATTCTTGTTTTATTGCTTTTCTTCTCTTTCTTAATTCTAAAATAGTTTTATCTGTAATTAGATAATTTGTTAAAGATATAGATTTTTTTACTTCATTCAAAGTTGCTTTTATTGGATTTACCAAGTACTCGAAATCTGGATTGTCATTAATAATTTCGTTTAAATTTTCTAACAATAATTCCCTATTTTTATTTGCTATATCAATCTGATTTATATCAACCTGAGCATTTTCATAGACTTTTATTTGTTCATTTATATGATTAAATAAATATTCTAGTTCAATTATATTTTCTGATTTTTTCTTTTGTATTGAATTTAATTGTTTGATTTTTTCAAGTTTGTTAAGAATATTTTTCTTATTTGTACCATCATAAATTATGCCTAATCCAAGAATATTTATGCAATCATTTATTTGATTATTAATATATTCATATTTAAACTCCGTTTTTTCTAAATCTTTTATTTCTTTTGTTAGTTGTTCTAATTCTTTTTCCAGAGACATAATTTCACTTATATTTTTGTTAAAAATCAAATCTAATAAAGCATATAGTTTTAATTTGTATTCTATTCTTGAGCACTTATCAAAAAAGTCATTTGTTACACCTTGCCTAGTTTCCCCAAGAAAATTAAACATTGTAAAGATTCTAAATGTTTCATTTTCGCCTGTAAACTCTTTGATAGTTGTCGCAATTTCTTTATTTATTCCAAAAACTGAATTTAATCGTTCATTATATTCCCTAAGAGAAAGTATTTCTTCATTTTTCTCTTCGTCGATATATTCAAAATAATTACAGTCTATATCTTTCGTTCTAGTTATAGTATAAGAAATATTATTATATGTAAAACTCAATATGGCTTTTGATAAATGTTCATACCACTCTTTTGACAAATCAAGTTGTTCAGATCTGCCAAACATATAATCAAGAAATTCATAAAATTCTGTTTTACCAGTATCATTACTTCCTTGAAAATAATTTATACCACTAGAAAAAGAATAAGTGTATTCTTTCTCTTCATCACTTATAAATATTAATTTATCTATTCTAAACATTACAAATTACCTCTTTTAGGAATTGTCTATCAGACATTCTTTTACTATCATTAATTGCTTTATATATAAAAGAACTTTCTTCATATATCTGATTTAAAACACTTTTATAATGAAGAATTTGCACAATTGAATTTTCTATCGTAATTCTTTTGCAAGAAACCAAAATATGTATAGACTTTAAAATAGGTTTAATATTATGAAGAAAATCATTATAACTTCCGGATAATAATGAAATGCCTTTATATCTAAGTTCTATTGAGCTATTTGAACGATATAAGTCATAATTCTTATTTTTGATAATATAAGCAAAAACTATTAATTTTATTAGACTCAATACTTTATGCATATACAATATTTGTATAATAATTTCTGTATAGTGGCTTATCTGTAAAACTTCGGATTCTTGTTCAATTGTTAACATCTTTGTCATCCTTCCAAGAAATTTGATTGACTACATTGTCTCCGGTTAAATAGATACAAGAACCTTTTCTTATATCATTATCTATAGCATGACTATTATCACGTTTTTCCGTTTCTAAAAGCCTTGTTATAGGTTTATCAAGCATAGAATTAGTTAATTCTTCCAACACTGATTGGAAATTATCATAAGTTGTATTTTCTATACTTATTGGTTTAGAAGTTTTGCCATTTTCAATGCTTAAAGTTCTAAAATGTTTATAATATAAAAGTTTTTTAATTCGTTCGATAGCATTTTTAGGTTGCAAATTGCAATATAACAACTGTTTTGTTTCACGTAAACCAGAAACTTTAGAATGTTCTAATGTAATATATTCAAATTTCTCCTTGAACGAATAGTATGGAGGCCAATATGTATTCTCATTTAAAGCGGTATTCATATCCTCGTATATTTTTACAATATCACTACAGCTTAATATGTATGGTTCTTTTTTATTTATTGATTCAAGCAAATGATTTTGGATAGTATTCATGAAATATTCTAATCTTTCTTTATATAAAGATTTATTATTTTCATTAAATCTTAATGGGAACTTTGCTTGATTATAAATTAATTCGTCAATATTTTTGTCTCCAATAAAGGAATATCTTTGTTGAATATAGTTATAAATATTTTTAAATTTTTTATAATCGTTTTCATAATTATTCTTAATTTGAACTTCTATTGCATTGCTTTTTTGCTTTTGTGTATTGACAGCTATGTTATACAAATCGTCTAAAGATTGATTAAACATTAAATCAGTATTATTGTATTCGTTATCAGAAAAAAGAATATATTTAGTAATTGTATTCAACGAATTATTGTTTTGCAGAATCCAGTTATATAATGTTTTATTAAAATCAGCTTGTGCAAGTTTTGTTCTTTTAACTTGTATTAAATTATTTTCATCATTATATTTAGCATTACAAATAAAATTATCAACTTTTTTAGCAATATTTTTAGGAGTCAATCTGACATTTATATCATCTAAAGTTTCAAATTCAACAAATTCATTAACTTTAGTTATACATAAGGCGTAATAAGCAAACACTTTTATCTGAAATGCAAAACCAGCTAATGAGTGAATGCCACCACTATTATTAATTATCTTATCATCACTTCCAGACAAATTAATTCCTTACTGTCTTTAGACTTTTCAAATTTCATTTATTTGTATCTTGATAATACTATAAAAATAGCAATAATGCATTTGTTTTGAACAAAAACTTTCTCAAAATTCTCCGTCACATTTTTTTAATATCTGTGTCAATTTACAATAAAAACAAGAAAAATTTATTTCTTATGTTGCCCGAAATACTCAATCTATCTGTTACAAATAATCAAACCATGTGTTACTTTACAACGGAATAATTCTGACAAGGCGCGGCGGATTATTTGTCCGTTAATCTCCGTCAGTGTTCGTCTAAATGAATTAGCTTTAAAATGCCGGATTTATAAAAATCGTTTAAAACTATTCCGTAATTTACATTTTTGGATGTTTTGTGCCTGCTCGACAGGTTTTTCCGTATTGCGGGAATTCTTTGCATTCGAAAAGTTCCGGCAAATTTTGTTTTAAATAAACCTGTTTTGACGACCGGGGCGCGCGGGTTAAAAATTCGACATTCGCGTAATGTTTTCCGGCGGAGAAGATGTGATAATAAATGCAAACATAAGGAGGTTTTTATGTATGCATTAAGATTGACTGCTTTTATTCTTGTTCTTGTCGGCGCGCTAAACTGGGGATTGGTCGGGCTTTTCGGGTTTGATGCGGTCGCATTTTTGTTCGGAAACATGAGTATCTTGTCGCGAATTGTTTACTGCCTTGTCGGATTGAGCGCGATTTGTTTTTTGTTTGTCGAACTCAAATATTTACGATACAAAGACTGATTTTCTAAAAATGTCGGGTACAACGCCCGGCATTTTTTATGTTATTACAAAATTTAATATAAAAGGTACAAATCGATAAATGTTTTCTCCCCTCTTTTTTCTTTGTACGTCAACCTGAAGCGGGGTTGGCGGCTATACCTGCCGGTGCGTAAACTTTCGGTGCAAATTTTTCATGACGGTAAGAACGAGTACTTTATAAAAATTTACAAATAAATTTGCTGTTGCTTTGCGCCGGTTAAATACTTTTATGAGATAATTTTTTCGGAAGTATTTTATCGGGATTTCGGTATGTCTTTTGTTTTGGCGGCAATAATTTTATATTTTGTTACGGGCGTTTTTTTTAGTCGAAACAAGAATGCAACGTCGATTTTGTCGGTTTCGAACTTTGTTGCGATGATACTCGTGTTAATTCCGTCCGTTCGCGTTTTGACCGTAAATTGTCCGATAGAATTTAACTTTCTTTTGCCGGGAATTATCGGAAACGTTCCGGTAAGGCTCGATGCGTTGAGTGCTTTTTTCGCGATAATTGTAGCCGTTGCGGGCTTTTTGGCAACGGTGTACGCAAAGGGTTATTTGCAGCCTTATATCGATAAAAACAAGCCGGTCGGAAGTCATTTGTTCTTTTTTAATTCTTTGATTTGTGCGATGTTGCTTGTAGTTCTTGTGCAAAATGCATTATTCTTTCTTATTGCGTGGGAAATAATGTCAATTTCGTCTTTGTTTCTTGTTGCATTCGAAAACGAAAAGCCCGAGGTCTTAAAGGCATCCGTAAAATATTTTATTTATATGCATATTTCGGTATTGTTTATAATTGCGGGGTTTGTTTTGCTTAACATCAAATCGGGAAGTCTTGATTTTGCGGCGTTTTCCGAGGTTTTGAAAAACAATCCTCAATATTCGACCATGTTTTTGTCTCTGACTTTTGTCGGATTCGGTATAAAAGCGGGCTTTTTGCCTTTTCACAATTGGCTTCCCGACGCTCACCCCGCGGCTCCGAGCCATGTTTCGGGCTTGATGAGCGGCGTTATGATTAAAACGGGAATTTACGGAATTTTGAGAATGTTGACGCTTGTCGGAATTCCGAGTCCGGCGTTGTCGTATTCGGTGTTGTTTATAGCCTTGGTTTCGGCATTATACGGGGTTTTATACGCTCTTGCCCAACACGATTTGAAAAAACTTCTCGCGTATCACAGTATCGAAAATATCGGAATAATCGGAGTCGGTATCGGTTGCGGAATGCTCGGACTTGCTTTTGAATTGCCTTTGTTGACGGTGGCAGGTTTTGCGGGGGCACTTTTGCACGTTTTGAACCATTCGATTTTCAAAAGTCTGTTGTTCTTCGGCGCGGGAGCGGTGTACAACAAAACTCATACGAAAAATATCGAGCTTCTCGGCGGCTTGGCTCGTAAAATGCCCGTAACGGCGGTATGTTTCTTAATCGGTGCCGTTGCGATATGCGGTTTGCCTCCGTTAAACGGGTTTGTGAGCGAAATCTTGATTTATTTTTCTATGTTGCAGGGCATGTTAAACCACAATATAATTTTGTTTTCGGCGTTGATGTTTTCCTTTGCGGGGCTTGCTTTTGTAGGTGTTATGGCGATTTTGTGCTTTACAAAAGCTTACGGAATTGTTTTTTCGGGTTCAGCTCGAAGCGATTTTTCAAAAAACGTCAAATCGGACGTGTCTTTTTCGATGAAAAGTTCAATGGTTGTATTGGCGGCGTTTTGCCTGATTATAGGAATTTTCCCGAAATATGTCGTCGGGTTTTTCAAAAATTCTTTTGCCGTTTTTTCCGCGGCGGGCGATGTTCAAAAATATTTACCGATAAACTTTATCGATAATGTTTCTAACATAGCGTTGACACTATGTGCGGTGTGCTTTGCAGCGGTCGTTGTGCGAGGGTTTTTCCGTAACGACAGAGGGTTCGAAGTTTGGGGATGCGGATACGACAAACCGAATTCAAAAATGCAATATACCGCATCTTCGTTCGTTTCGTCGTTTTTGGAAATCACAAAACCTTTGTTTGTCAAAAAAATCGACGTTAAGCGTCCGGAAGCGATTTTTCCGACGGAGGCTCATTACGGCTCGCATGTAGAAGACATTGAAGAAGAATTGCTGATAAATCCCGCGTTAAGGTTTGACAAACAGTTGTTGCAAAAATTCAGGGTTCTGCAAAACGGAAATCTTCAACAGTATATTCTTTACGGATTGATTTTTCTTGTGATAATGCTTGTTATGACTATTTTGGCGGAGTTTTAAGGGTATGAACGTATTTTTATTTTTGATGAATTTAATATTTTTAGCGGTTTTGCCGTTTGTTATGCTCGGAGTCATAAAAAAAACAAAAGCTTTTTGGGGCGGAAGAAAGGGACCCGGTGTTTTTCAGCCGTTTTTTGACTTTGTAAGATTGTTGAAAAAAGAGTCCGTGATAAGTCCTCAAACAACATTTGTTTTCAGGATTGCTCCGACGGTATTGTTTGCAACAACTCTTGCCGCGGCGTGTTTTGTACCGCTGGCGGGCGGGTTTACGCTTGTTGACGTCGATTGTGCATTTATTTTATTCTCTTATATTTTGGGGTTTGGAAAGTTTTTCTCGATAATCGCCGCGTTGGATACGGGAAGCAGTTTTGAAGGAATGGGTGCAAGTCGCGAGGCTTGTTTTTCGACATTGGTCGAGCCGGCGTTTTTCATTATTGCGGGGTCTGTTTGTATTTTTACGAAAAATTTGGGATTTGAAAGTTTTTCTATTCTGAATTCGTTCGGACATACGTTTTCTCTTTTGATTATACCTGCCGCCGTTGCGGCGTTGTTTATAATGCTTTTGGTTGAATGTTGCAGGGTTCCGGTTGATGATCCGAATACTCACCTTGAGCTTACAATGATTCACGAAGTTATGATTTTGGATAACTCCGGTGTCGATTTGGCTCTTATTACTTGGTCTTCGGCGATAAAAATGTTTTTGTATTCGGCATTGATAATTAATTTGTTGTTGCCGTCAGTGTTGCCCGAAGGTTTGAATTGTTTGCTGTTTGCGCTTTCGGTTTTGTTAATCGGCGTTGTTGTCGGAACCGTCGAGTCCGCAACTGCCAGACTCAGAATGTTGCACGTTTTCGAATTTGTTTTCATAATGACCCCGATTGCATTGGTAATTTTGGCGATTGCTGCAATCAAAATGTATGGAGGGCTTGCGTAAATGGAGATATTTTTCATTATTCTGTTCGGGCTGACGATGCTTTTTATGACGGCAACAAACAGACTCAAGGCGCAAGCGGATATTCTCGCTCTGCAAGGGATTTTGCTCTTTTTGATTTGTTACGTTCATGTGGACAAGACCGATATTGTGAATTTTGCGTTCCTGATAGTCGAAACATTGATAATCAAAGCTTTTGTGATTCCGGCATTCCTGCGAAACATAATTTCGAAGACAAAGGCGTTTCGCGATTTGGCGGCAAATGTTCCGCATTTTTATTGCATTTTGTTTTCGAGCGTGGTTTTGTTTTTCGGATTTTTGTTTTGCAACATAAAATTTTCGGCGTTCGAAACGATAAATCCGTTGTATTTCGGGGTAGGACTTGCCGTAATCATTATCAGCTTGTTCCTGATAACCGTAAAACACAAAATTTTGACAAACGTAATTGAGTTCATTTCGCTGGAGAACGGAATATTTTTGCTTTCTCTTTCTCAGGCGAATAAAATGCCGATGATAGTGAATATAGGGGTTTTGCTTGATATTTTCATTGCCGTTTACATTTTGGGCTTTTTGGTAAGAAAAATCAATACCGAATTTCGGGATTTGGAAACCTCGCATTTAGATGACTTGAGGGATACCGAGTTATGACGGAATTGCTTTTATTGTTTCCTTTGGCAGCATGTTTGGTTTTGTTTTTTGCAAAATCAAAGTTTTTGAATGTTTTTTTCCTGAATTTGTACGCATTGTTGCATATTTCGGTTACGGCATGTTATTTTTTCAAACCGGAAGTTGCAAACATTTTGCCGGGGCTCAAATATTTTTCGGTCGACGGATTGAATTTGATATTTTTGGCGGTGTTGTCAGTCGTTTTTGCGGCTTCGACGGTTTATAACAACGGATATATCGCCAACAAAAATTTCGATGCCAAAACGTCTTCAAAATACGTTTCGGCGATTTTACTGTTTGTTTTTTCGATGTCGGGTGCGATTTTGAGCTCAAATCTTGCGGTTGCGTGGGTTTTTGTCGAGGCGACCACCCTTGCGAGCGGATATTTGATTTATTTCAAAAAAACGAAACATTCGCTTGAAGCCGCGTGGAAGTACATTTTTATATGTTCAATCGGGATTGCGTTGGCGTTTGTCGGAATAATTCTTCTTTCGACGGCGGCAGGCGATTATAATTCTTTGGAATACGTTGATTTGTACAATAATGCGCGTTTCTTCAGTCCGTTTTGGTTGAAAATCGCGTTCGTGTTTATTTTATTCGGAATAGGTACCAAAACCGGACTTGCGCCGATGCACTTTTGGTTGCCCGACGCTCATGCGCAGGCACCGAGCCCCGTTTCGGCATTGTTGTCGGCATCGTTGCTCAATTGTGCATACCTGATAATCGTTCGGGTCTATAAGGTGTTGATTTTGGCGAGATGTGCCGAACAGGCGAAAATTATGCTTTTGCTTACCGGATTTCTGTCGGTATTTATTGCCGCCGTATTTTTGTATTCTTCAAAAAACTACAAACGAATGTTGGCGTATTCCTCGATTGAAAATATGGGAATTTTAGCTATCGGCACGGCTATGGGCGGTTTTGCGATGTATGCCGCAATTTTGCACATGATCGGGCATTCTTTGGTAAAAGCCTCGTTCTTTTTGACTTCGGGAAATATTTTGACTATGTTTCGAAGTAAAAAAGTAAAATCGGCGTGCGGCGTAATGCGTGTCGAAAGTCGGACGGCGTGGCTGTTTACGGCATGTTGTTTTGCGATTGTCGCTACGCCTCCGTCGTTGTTGTTTATAAGCGAATTTCTTTTGTTAAAACAGATGTTTATCGACAAACAATATGTGCTTGCGATTTTGTTGTTGATTTTGCTGACGATTGTTATTTTCGGAATAACGACGACTGTGTTCAAAATCGTATTCTCTGAAGGACAAAAAAGCGGATTGGAAACGGCGGTTGCAAATAAGTCCAAAATCAGACCCTGCATGATTGTTCCACAGGTTGTTTTGTTGCTTATCGTTTTCGTTTTGGGACTTTTTATTCCCGAAAGATTAAATGATTTAATCAATATCGGAGTCGGCGGGTTGTAAAAATGAGTTTTGTAAGAATTAAAAATAATCAAAATATTTCGGTTTTCGATATTCCTTTGACGGAATTTTCAAAGTTGCGCGAAGATGTTATCAAAGAAAACAAGCGTCCGCTTTTGTTTTTCGGTAAAAAAGAGAACGACGGCGTAAGGCTTTTTGTTGCGTTATCGGATGACGAAAACGGTGAAATTTTACTTTCTTCGGCGTTTTTCGGGAACGATGTAAAGTCTTACGAGTCGATAACGAAAGATTTACCGGCTTTTCACGTATTTGAGCGCGAATTTTTCGAGGAATTCGGTATCGAGCCGGTCGGACATCCTTGGTTGAAACCGCTTAGAAAGCATGATAAAGAATACGAATTTTTTGAGATGAAGGGTGAGGAAATCCATCAGGTTGCGGTGGGTCCGATTCACGCGGGAATAATCGAACCGGGACATTTTAGGTTTATGTGTGCGGGTGAAAAAGTTTACAATTTGGAAATTCAATTGGGCTATCAAAATCGTGATATCGAAAAATTGTTTTTGAACCGCAAAAAATATAATCCCGGGCTTGCGGAGTCGGTTTGCGGAGACAGCGTAATTGCTCATAATTTAGCGTATACACAAGTTATCGAGTGCTTGTCGGGAGTTACGGTTCCCGAAAAAGCTCAAATAATTCGGGCGATTGCTTCGGAGATGGAGCGAATTGCCGTTCATATCGGCGACATGGGTGCAATTGCGGGAGATATCGCATATTTGGTCGGGGCTTCGGTTTTCGGAGCAACGAGAACGCTTGTTATAAATACTATGATGGACATTTGCGGAAGCCGCTTCGGACGGGGGCTTATAACGCTCGGCGGAGTGAATTTCGATATTTCCCGGGCGCAAATCGAAAAATACCTAAGAACTTTGGATAAAGTCGAAAAAGACGTTAAACGAATGACCAAAACCATGTTAAATTCGTCATCGGTTATTTCAAGGCTCGAAAAAACAGGATATTTGAGTCGAAAAAATGCTCAAAGTCTTAATATCGTCGGAATTGCAGGTAAAGCAAGCGGATATGATAAAGATTCGCGAAAAATTTTCAAAACCGCGTTATATAATGACATGCCCGAAGTGTTTTTCAACCCCAAAGGCGACGTTTATTCACGTTTTTGCATAAGATATAAAGAAGTTTTACAATCGACGGCGTTAATCGAAAAGTTTTTCGATTTACTCTCAGAGTATGAACCCGGCGGAATAAAGGTTCTTTCGCACGAAAAAAGGCTTATTCCTTTGCAACTTTGCATTTCCGTCACCGAAGGTTGGCGCGGAGAAGTTGTCCATTGTGCGATTACGGACGAAACAGGCTTTGTAGAGCGCATCAAAATAAAAGATTCGTCGTTCAATAACTGGTACGGGTTGGCATTGGCGGTCAGAAACAATGAAATTTCCGATTTTCCGCTCTGCAATAAAAGTTTTAATCTGTCGTATTGCGGAAACGATTTATAGGGAGAAAACGATGCTTAATACTCTAAAATCACGAATATTTCAGGGAAGTCAATATATCGGGGACATTAAACACGCGACAATAAACGAGCGGTTCAGAGGGTTTCCCGTGTTGTGTCCGAAAAATTGCGACGGTTGCGAAAAATGTTTGAATATCTGTCCGACCGGCGCGATATCGCTTAATCCCCTTTCGGTAGATATCGGAAAATGTACGTTTTGTAACGAATGTGCGGGCGTTTGTCCTTCGAATGCGATAAAATTTTCTTCCGCTTACAAATCGGCGTCAACCGACAGGCAAAAGCTGATTATCACCGGCGATGTCACTCCCGAAAAGTTCGAAAAAACCGCAATCGAGGTTCGTCGGGAAATAGTAAAGGTTTTCGGTCATTCGCTGAAATTGCGCCAAGTCAGTGCAGGAGGCTGCAACGGCTGTGAAACCGAGCTGAATGCATGTTCGAACGTGAATTTTGACATGGGACGATTCGGAATAGACTTTGTCGCATCCCCGAAGCACGCCGACGGAATCGTCATAACCGGTCCGATAACTCAAAACATGGCGTACGCTTCGGAACAATGTTATTTGTCCGTTCCCGATCCCAAAATTGTTGTTTTGACGGGCGCTTGTGCAATCAGCGGCGGCGTTTTCCAAAATTCCGAAACTTTAAATCGCGAATTTTTAAGCAACGTAAAAATCGACTTATTCATTCCCGGTTGTCCCGTTCACCCGCTTACGTTTATAAACGCGATTTTGGCGTTTATCGGAAAATAATATCTCATTCTTGACATACTTTTTATACAAAAGATTACAAATTCCTTTATAAAGGGTATTGTTATTTGAATTATTGTGTTATACTCAATAAGTAGGTATATTTCCGGTGCGGAGGAGGTACGATTATGAGAATTGTTGTAAACGGCAGAAATATTGAAATTACGGAAGCCATTAAGGCTTATGCAAAAGAAAAAATCGGTAAAGCGGCTAACCACTACGACCAAATTCAATTGGCGGAAGTTGTTTTGAATGTTACCAAAAACCCTTCGGTAGCAGCCAATCACACCGCGGAAGTTATTTGTAAACTCAATAACGGTACTTTGAAACTCGAAGAAACAGCCGAAACAATGTATGCAGCTATCGATTTGCTTGCGGATAAACTCGTTCGTCAAATCAACAAATATAAAGATAAATACGTAAAAGCCGACAAGTCCGACTCTATCAGAACTTCGTCGCTTAACGAATCCGGTTCGGAAGAATAATAAGGAGATTTATCTTGTTTCCTGTAATTACGGAAGAACAGTCATCGCTTCTCTTTGCGGAGATTTTTCAAAATGTTCATTTGTGGCGTAAACAGATGATTCACTACATAAAAGAACAAAATCCCGAAATCAACACGGCAATCATAGAAGCCGCAAACAATACCGAGCTTGACCCCAAGGCGGTTGCTCTCGGTGCGTATATGACATACAAACTTCTTGAAATTGCCGTCAAAGAAAACGAAAATAATATGATGTAATTTTGTAAATACTTTTTAAACAAACCCCGATTTTGTCGGGGTTTGTGTTATGCTGTTCTTATGGAGGAAGTGCTTTTAAATCCCGTTTTAATATCGGTCGTCGCGTTGTGCGTTATGAGCATGAAACGCGTAAATGTCTTGTTGTCGCTGGTAATTTCCGCTCTGATTGCAGGTTTTTGCTCGAGTATGTCTGTAAGTGAAGTAATGAAAATTTTTGTTTCGGGCATGGGAGGGAATACGGAAACCGCTTTGAGCTACATTTTGCTCGGAACTTTCGCCGCGGCAATGGTTTATACACGTTTTGCCAAGGTCCTGGCGGTAAAAACGGCTTCCGCCGTCAAAGAAAACAAAATTTTGTTAATTTCTATAATAGCCGTTGCAGCGTGTCTTTCGCAAAACTTAATTCCCGTTCATATCGCGTTTATTCCGATTTTGATTCCTCCGTTGCTGAATTTGATGAACCGTTTAAAAATCGATCGTCGCGCGGTTGCATGTGCATTGACTTTCGGGCTCGAGGCTCCGTATATTGTCGTTCCTGCAGGGTACGGACTCATTTTCCAAAAACTCTTATATGATAACCTTTCTTTGAACGGTATACAGGTCAATTTTTCCGAGATTTGGAAATATCTTTCTTTTTTGGGCCTTGCGATGTTGACAGGGTTGTTGTTTGCGGTTTTTGTTTCTTACTCGAAACCTCGAACTTACGAAACTCAAAAGCCGGATTTTGTTTCGACGGGCAAATATAACAAGTTTTCAAAAAAACATTACGTAATAATCGCTGCCGCCGTTTTGACGTTTGTAGTTCAGCTTGTGACGGGGTCTTTGCCGCTTGGTGCCATTGCGGGATTGACTTTGATTTTCGCAACCGGAACGATAAACAAAAAGAAAACCGACTCATTGATGAACGAAGGCGTCGGATTGATGGGGTACATTGCTTTCGTAATGCTTGCCGCGGCAGGTTATGCCGCCGTTATTAATTCGACCGGCGGAGTAGGTTCTTTTGTTGATACATTTTTGCCGTTTATCGGCTCAAACAGGCTTGCTGCTGCTTTGTTTACGCTTTTGACGGGGCTGATTTTGACGCTCGGAATCGGCACGTCGTTCGGAACCATTCCCGTTTTGTCGGTTCTGTTTGTGCCGGTTTGTTTGTCGGCGGGAATTTCGAACATCGGTACGGTTATCGTAATTGCGGCGGCCGCGGCTCTCGGTGATGCGGGCTCTCCCGCTTCCGATACGACTTTGGGGCCGACTTCGGGGCTAAATGCCGACGGGAAACACGATCACATCCACGATACGTGCATTCCTACGTTTTTGCATTTCAATATCCCGCTGATAATTTTTGCGCTTATTGCCGCAGTCGTATTTTAGCGAAAGGCGTTTGTTTTAAGAGTTATTTATTGCTTTTCGTTTTGTGTTCAGGGGTTTTGTATGCTTATTATCAACAATATTTGCATTGGTTTTGATTGTCCGAAAATCGCGACAACTTCGGCAACAAAAAATTTTTGCTCGATTTTTGTTTGCAGGCAAGTTTAGCTAAGACATAAGTTCTTCTATTTTCAAGGCGGTTGCGGTTTTTGCAAGCCCTGCTTCGGAACTTTCTTTCAGCATAGGTGACATCAGTTTCCCGGTTTGTGCCATCGCGTCCAAAACTTCGTCGGGAGGAATTTTACTTTCGATTCCCGCAAGTGCAAGTTCCGCCGCCGTTACGGCATGTATCGCCATAAACACGTTTCTCTTAACGCAGGGAATTTCGACCAATCCCGCAACGGGGTCGCAAGTCAGTCCCAAAATGTTTTTCAGCGCCAAAGCCGCAGCATGAACGGTTTGTCGAGGGGTTCCGTTTTCGAACGTCACCAATGCCGCCGCCGCCATTGCCGCAGCAGTTCCGCATTCCGCCTGACAACCCGCCGCAGCTCCCGCGGGTGCGACTTTTGCCGCAATTATTTCTCCGACGAGCCCCGCCGTTATCAGGGCATCGATAATTTTGTCGTCGTCGATGTTTTGTTCTTCGGAAACCGCAATCAGCACCGCAGGAACGATTGCACACGAACCTGCCGTCGGACATGCGGTTATAATGCCCATCCGCGCGTTTTCTTCAATCGACGCGAGGGCGTAAGTCGTAATTTTTTCGAACATTTTGCCGAAAAGAGGAGCTCTTCTTTTGTAAGCTTCTTGCAATTTTGCGCAGTCGTCGCCGCATTGACCGCTTGCGGAGAGTTCTGTTGATTTTAGACCCGTTTTGACGGTTTTTCGCATTGTGTTTATAATTTTCAAAACTCTTTCCCGAACGATTTCGGGAGTTGTTTCCGAAAGAGCGCATTCTTTTGCCACTGCAATTTCACTTATGTTTTTGCCGTTTTGCGCGCATGCTTTCATTAAGTCGTTAAACGTTGTCAGTTCCGCCATTATTGAATTTTCCTTATTCTTGCAACAAATTCCATGCCTTTGAGTTTTGAAATTTCTTCAACCGTTTTGTCGGACGGAAATCCGTCGAGGCAAATGCTCATTGACGCTTTTTCGCCTTTTGCCGTGCGGTCGCAAATCAAAGACGCGATGTTGATGTTTTCTTTTTGAATAATGCCCGTGACTTCGGAAATCATCCCCGGGACATCGCTGTAAATCATTGTAAGTGTGTCGTATTGCCCGGTAATTTCGACTTTAAAGTCGCAAATCTTGTCGATAACAATATTTCCCGCGCCGACCGACGCTCCCGACAACGAAAATTCCGTTTCGCCCGAAAATTTGATATCAACCGCGTTCGGGTGTCTGTTTAAATCTTCCTTCCTTATAAAAGAATATTTTACGTTTTTCGAGCACGGCAGGTCGAAAATGTTTTTTATTCCCGCGTCGTCGACTTTTAGCCCTAAAACTCCCGCGAGCAGCCCTTTATCGGTTCCGTGACCTTTGCCGGTTTTTGCGTACGAGTTGTAAAGCGTGAACTCGACTTTGTCGAACTTCGCGTTGTAAATGTTTGCCGCTAGAAGCCCGAGGCGAACGGCTCCTGCCGTATGTGAGCTTGACGGTCCCGTCATTACGGGTGAAATAATATCAAAAATCGAACTTTGTTTCATAATGTTTTATTATATCCCGGATTTTGTTTTGATAAAATAATATAAAGTTTTCGTAATCATTCGTACCTCAGCGCCTCGACGGGGCGAAGGTTTGATGCTTTGTACGCGGGGTACCAGCCGAAAATTATTCCCGTTATTCCCGAAAACGCAAACGACACGACTATCGATACCGGTGAAACGGCGATGTTCATTGTCGTCAAGGCTCCGAGCAGCAACGAAATCGAAACACCGGCAAAAACTCCGATAAGTCCTCCCGCAAACGACAAAATCAACGCTTCCGTCAAAAACTGAAGACGAATGTCTTTCGCTGTCGCTCCGATTGCCGATCTGATGCCGATTTCGCGGGTTCTTTCGGTTACCGAAACGAGCATGATGTTCATAATTCCGATACCTCCGACAAGCAGCGAAACCGAGGCTATCGACATCAAAAGCATGGTCATTGTGTTGGTTGCGGATTTTACGGTTTCGAGCATTTGTGTAAAATTTCGTATCGTGAAATCGTCTTCTTCGGTTTTTCCGAGCCTGTGACGTTCTCTCAACAGCGATTTTATTTCGTCTTCCGCTGAATTTAACGTATCTGCATCGGTCGACTGAACGTTTATTTGTCTTACCGAGCCCGGGAAGCTTGTTCCGAAAAGCTTTCTTTGTGCCGTCGTGACGGGAATAAACACGGTATCGTCCTGATCCATGCCCATCGAATTTTGCCCCTTTGACGCGAGTAAACCGACAACTTTGAACGGAACTCCGCCTATTCTGACGGTACGATTTACCGGATCAAGGTCTCCGAAAAGATTTTCCGCCGTCGTGTTCCCGATAATCGCCGTTTTTGCCGCGTTACGGGCGTCTTCCGCGGTCAAATTCCTGCCGCTGCTTATTTCCCATTTGTTTATTTCGAGATATTCGGGCATTACGCCTCGAACGGTCGTCGACCAGTTTCTGTTCGAATAAACGATTTGTTTTGTCTCCGAAACCAACGGCGAAACGGCTTTTACCGACGGACAATATTTCAATATCGCCTCGGAATCCTTTATCGTCAATGTCGGTTGCGAACCTCCCGCCGACCTTACTCCGCCCGATGTTGCGGCTCCCGACATTACGGTCAAAATATTTGACCCCGTTGCCTCGATGTCTTTCGTAATCTTCGCTTTTGCGCCTTCCCCTATCGAAAGCATTATTATTACGGCACTTACGCCGATGATTATCCCCAAACTCGTCAAAATCGAGCGCATTTTGTTTGTTCTTAAAGAACGAAGAGCTATTTTTATTGTTGCAGATAAATCTATCATTTTATTTCGTCCTTTATTATTTTTCCGTCGCTGAAAGTTACCGTTCTGCGTGCATATTCGGCGATATCGGGTTCGTGAGTAACCAAAACTATCGTTTTCTTGAATTTTCGGTTAAGTTCCGTGAAAAAATTCATAACTTCGATACTTGTTTTCGTATCAAGGTTTCCCGTCGGTTCGTCCGCCAAAATTACGGGGGCATCGTTCACGATGGCTCGCGCAATCGCAACCCGCTGCTGCTGCCCTCCCGACATTTCGTTCGGCATGTGGGTCATTCTCTTTGAAAGTCCTACGATTTCAAGTGCACGTTTTGCACGTTCGTGTCGCTCTTCGGGCGGAACGCCCGCGTAAATCATGGGCAGTTCGACGTTCTCCAGCGCGGTTGTCCGTGAAATAAGGTTGAATCCCTGAAAAACGAACCCCAATTTTTTGTTGCGAATTTTTGCGGTTTCGTCGGGCGAAAGAGTTTTGACGTCGGTTCCGTCAAGTAAATACGTGCCGGACGTAGGAATATCAAGGCATCCGAGCATATTCATAAACGTTGATTTTCCCGAACCCGACGCGCCCATTATTGCCACAAAACCTCCGTGATTTACAGTTAACGACACGTCGTTGAGCGCATTAAACTCGCTGTCTCCGGTTTTATATGTTTTAATCAGGTGTTGTACTTCTATTACGGGCATTTTGCGATTTAACTCCTAAAACATTCCGGGCGGCTTGGGCATATTGTTTTTCTTTTTCGTTCCCAAGGGAATTATTACGGTATCTCCCTCAGATAAGTTCCCTGACAAAATTTCCGTGTATTCGGAATCTTTTATTCCCGTTTCGACTTTGACGCGGTTTTGTTTTTTCTTTTTGTCTAAAACCCACACTCCGACTTTGTCGTAGCGTTCGGTCAAGCCTTCGGGAATGTATTTAAAAGCGTTGTTCGGCACGCACAAAACATCTTTTCTCTCTGTCGTCGTAATCGTAACGTTTGCGCTCATTCCGGGCTTCAAAATGTTTTCCTCGTTTTCAACCTTAACGATAACCGTGTACGTGGTGACGTTTGAAACCGTCGTAGGGTTGATTCTGACCTGTTGAACCGTTCCCGAAAACATTCTGTCGGGGTAGCCGTCAAGCGTATAGTCCGCTTTCTGCCCGACTTTGATGTCTCCGATGTCCGCTTCCGAAACGCTTACTTCTATTTGCATTTGAGTCAAATCCTGCGCAACGGTGAAAAGCTCAGGCGTCTGGAAGCTTGCCGCAACGGTCTGCCCGACGTCCACTTTTCGAGCTATAACGACTCCGTCGACAGGCGAAACGATTCTTGTATATTTCAAATTGGTCAAATTGTTTTCCAAAGTTGCCGCCGCCTGATCTATCAAAGCCTTCGAAGCCGCAAGTTCAGCTTCTTTTGACTTATAATCGGCATAAGCAAGCTCCGTTTCGCTTTTTGAAACGTATCTGTTTTTGTAAAGTCTTGCATACCGCTCGTAGTTTGCTTTTTGGTAGATATAATTGCTCTTTACCTTTTGGTAGTTTGCTTTTGCGTTTTGTAAATCGCTCGTCGCTTTGTCGACTTGAGCCTGAAACAGTGAAGGATCAATTTTTGCAAGCAATTGCCCCTTCTTGACTTCGGAGTTGTAGTCAACGTAAATGTCGCTTATCATCCCCGAAACCTGTGAACCGATGTTGACCGTTTGAACCGGGTTTATTGTACCCGAAGCCTCGACCGTTTTTACGATGTCTCTTCGCTCGACTTTTGTGGTGTCAAAAAGAGGTTTTTTGTTGCAGGACTTTGTGCAAACGACAATTCCCGCAATTATTACAATCAAACCTATAAACGATAAAATTATTTTCCTTTTCATTTATCCCCCATCGCGTAAGAAAGATCCAAAAGTGCCATATTATAGTCAAAAATCGTATCGACGTATTCGAGTTGCGCTTCGTTGTAATTGTTGTGTGCTTCCTGTAACTCAATAAAATTACCCGTGCCCACGGTATATCTGCCGTCCGCGAGTTTGAAGTTTTCGAGAGTTTGTGCGACTTTTTCTTTCCTCAAAGGAACAAGGCTTACAAATTTTAACAAATTGCCGTAAGCGTCTCTGACTTTAAAGTGCAAATCGGTGGAACGTATGTCTCTGTTGCATTTTGCGATTTCGACGAGAGCTTTTGCCTCATCGATTTTGGTTTTGACGTTCATTATGTTGACCGAGCCCAAATCGAACGACGCATTCGCCGAAAATCCGTTGTTTATCAGCACGTGCGTGTTTCTGTGTGTATACCCCACTGTTCCCGTAATTTCGGGAAAATACATTCTTTTTACGGATTTCAGCGACTCTTCCGAAGCTTTTTCCGCAAGCCGCAGCGACAACAAAGACGGATTGTTGTTTTCGGCGTCTTCCAGACACTCCTTGAGCGGTTTTTCATACATTTTGTACGGGTAATCTTCCAAAATGTTGATGACTTTTATTCCCGTCGTCAAAAGCTCTCCGTCGCCGTTTGCTTCCGCCGAAATTTTTTCCGCGTCTTTGAAAGACAACAGGTAATCGTTTCTTATTTCAAACCCGCGAGGCATTTTAAATCCGTACATCGGAGGGTTTTTGCAATACATTTCGCCGTTCAAAATGACCAATGATATATAAAACGAGCTGATTGCGTCTTCCAACGCGATTTTTGACTCCGTCAGATAGACTTCGGCGTTTACAAGGTCAATCCGCGACTTGAGTCCTTCGTAGTACAAAGCTTTCGTTCGCTCTACGTGAAGTTCGTTGATTTTTACGGAACGCTCCGCGATATAACGTTTTGCGATAGACCTCAAAGTGTCGTAATAAGCAGATTTTACCTTATACGTACGCTCCAAAACGGCGTTGTCGAGATCGTATTTCGCCGCCTGAAGGTTGTATTTGTTCATATTCAGTTTCGCCTGTGTCTTCCCGAAGTCCCAAATCAACTGATTGGCGTTCAAATTAAGTCCGTAATATTTTGTGGTATCACGCGGTTCGGAATTTGTTTGAACGAAATACCCCGTAGTCAGTCCGAGAGTCGGAAAATACGCGGATTTTGTCTGTCCTATTAAACTTTTTGCAACCTTAATATAATTTTCGTACTTGGTGATATTCGGGTCGTTGCTGAGCCCGATTTGCACGCAATCTTCAATCGAAAGTTCCGTTCCGTCGGAAACTCCCGTAAAATCGGTTATTGCAAACGTTTGCGTTTTTGTTGCGAAAAACGTAAATATTATTAAAATAAATATCCCGAAAATCTTTTTCATAATGACAAAAATATATCACGGATATTTTTTAATTACATGCAAAACTCTCGCGAAAAAACGTTGTTTTGTTCGCGAGAGCGGTATTCTTTGTAATTCGACAATTGTATATTTTTGTTACGATTCCGATGCCTGTTGCCAAATAGATTTTTTCTCCTGAATGGCAACGCTGTTTTCTGCCCTTTTTTTCAACTGTTCCTTTTCTTTGCTTCTTGTTCCGTTGGCAATAATACTTACCATTTTCGTTTTTATGTCACCCAGGTTGTACCAACGATAAACTTCCCGTTCGTCGCCGCAAATGCTGCCCAAGACCTTCTGTCCGTCGTACGTCCGAAATTGAGCCTCGAACCCCGCAATTCTCACCGTAAAGGTTATTTCCGCCGGATTTTCGTCGTTTATTCCGAGCTTCAGCCCTCGATATTTGATAAGACTTGCGTCATACACGTGAGGTCTTTTTTCCTTTTCACTTAAAATATAATTTCTCAGCGACGATTCAAGCAACTGCAATGCGTCTTCATCATAAACGTAACTCATTCGTTCTTTGTCCCTCCGAGCATGTTATTCCCTTTTTTCCAAAAATATAACATGTTTTTTTTTTGGTGTATCATTTAATTATACGATATTGATTGCGGAGAATATTTAATGGTAAATATTGATGATCTGCCGACAGTTTACGACTCGGCTCAAACAGAAAAAGAAATCTACGAATTGTGGGAAAAAAACAATTGTTTCAAGGCTGACGAAACTTCGAACAAACCGCCTTATTCAATCGTCATCCCCCCGCCGAACGTCACGGGTGTTCTTCACATGGGGCATGCCCTCGACGGAACTTTGCAGGATATTTTGGTAAGATACCACAGAATGTCGGGCTTTGAGACCCTTTGGGTTCCGGGATGCGACCACGCCGGTATCGCAACTCAAAACGTTGTCGAAAAAATGCTTGCGAAAGAAGGCAAAACCCGACACGATTTGGGACGCGACAAATTCGTCGAAACAACGTGGAAATGGGCAAACGAACACAAAGACGCGATTTTGAACCAGTTTAAACGACTCGGGGCTTCTTTTGACCGTTCCCGTCAACGATTTACCCTCGATGAAGGTTGCTCGCAAGCCGTTAAAGAAGTTTTCGTAAAACTTTACGAGCGCGGATTGATTTACAAAGGCGCATATATCGTAAACTGGTGTCCTCGTTGTCAAAGTGCGATTTCGGATATCGAAACCGAATACGAAACCGAACAGGGTCACCTTTGGGAAATTCAATATCCCCTTAAAGACGAACCCGGCTCAATCGTAGTTGCAACCACACGTCCCGAGACGATTTACGGTGACGTCGCAATTGCCGTTCATCCTGACGATTTTAAATACAAAGATTTTATCGGAAAAACCGTCATTCTGCCGATTACGGGCAAAGAAATTCCCGTCATCGCCGACGAATACGTCGATAAATCTTTCGGAACGGGTGCCGTCAAAATTACTCCGGCTCACGATCCCAACGATTACGAAGTCGGGAAACGTCACAATCTCAGTCCCGTTTGGGTTATCGACGAAAAGGGTTGCATGAAAGATTGCCCCGACGTTCCGGAAGAAATCAGAGGCATGGACAGATTCGAAGCCCGTAAAAAAACGCTTGATTGGCTTAATTTAAATAATCTTTTGATAAGAACGAAAGACCACGAACATAACGTCGGAAAATGCCAACGCTGCAACACGACCATAGAGCCGCTCCTTTCCGAACAATGGTTTGTAAGAACGAGTTTACTCGCCAAAGCCGGTATTGAAGCAATCGAAAAAGGCGAATTGAAATTCGTTCCGGAACGTTGGACGAAAAATTATCTTAATTGGATGAAAGATATGCGCGATTGGTGCATTTCCCGCCAACTATGGTGGGGGCATCGCATTCCCGCTTTCTATAACAAAGAAACCGGCGAAATGATTGTCGCAAAAGAAAATCCCGATCCTTCAAAATATACGCAGGAAACGGATGTTCTCGATACCTGGTTCTCGTCGGGTCTTTGGCCGATGTCTACCATGGGTTGGCCTAACACCGATGCGCCCGATTTTAAGAAATTTTTCCCGACGAGCCTCCTCGTCACGGGCTTTGATATTATTTTCTTCTGGGTTGCGAGAATGATTATGATGTCGTATGAATTTACGGGCAAAGCGCCTTTCCCCGTTGTCTATATACACGGGCTCATTCGTGACGAAAAAGGTCAAAAAATGTCAAAATCGAAAGGAAACACAATCGATCCCGTCGGAATCATCGACAAATACGGCTGCGACGCGTTAAGATTTACTCTCGCTTCGCTTTGCACCTACGGCGGTCAAGACATAAAAATCAGCGACGAAAGATTCGAGTACGGAAGAAACTTCGCGAACAAAATCTGGAACGCTTCGAGATTCGTACTCATGAACCTCAAAGGCTGTTCGTCCGAAGATTTTGACGTTGACAAACTCACGATAATCGACAAATGGATTTTGAACGAACTGAATAACGTCGTAAAAACGGTCAACGAGCAAATTTCAACCTACAGAATCGGCGAGTATGCTCAAACCGTTTACGATTTCTTCAGAACATCTTATTGCGATAAATACGTCGAAATCGCAAAAATTCAGTTTGCGGACGAAAATCTGAAAGAAAATACTCAAAAAGTTTTGCTTTACGTTACCGATATGACGATGAGAATTCTCCACCCCGTTATGCCGCACCTGACCGAAAGAATTTTCGGTTTGCTGCCCGTAAATCAAGGATTTTTGATAAAAGCGGACTTCCCCGTTTTCAACGACAATTTCGTTTTCCCCGATGAAGCGGAACAGGCGGAAATTGTTTTCGAAACGGTAAAATCGTTGCGAAATGTTCGTCAAAGTTTCAATGTTCCCGTCAAAGCTCCCGTAAATCTCAAAATTGCGGCTCCCGAAGCTCAAAAAACGGTCTTTGAAAAAGCTTCGGCGTACATCAAAAAACTTGCCAAAGTCGAAAACATCGAATTCATTAACTCCGCCGATGACCTGAAACAGTGTGCTTCCGCCGTTCTCGGCGAAGCCAAGTTAATCGTTCCTCTTACGGGATTAATCGATATTTCCGCGGAAATTTCACGTCAGTCCAAAAAGCTCGAAAAACTCGAAAAAGAAAAAGGTTCGCTTTCTTCCAGAATGAGTAATCCGAACTTTACGGCAAACGCTCCCGATGCGGTTTTGGAACAGACTAAATCGAAAATCGATGAATTGTCGTTGGCTGAAAATACGATAAAAGAATTGATTGCGTCCCTTCAAGGATAAAGCCCGAATTTGCGGGCAAGACGCATGAAAAATCAACACAACCTGAACTCGAAAAGGGAAGCCGCCCGGGCTTTCCTTTTTTATTGTGTCCGTCTTGAGTCGAATGTCGGTACGGAGCGGCACACCCGGCTCCGTTTTTTGTCGTGATTGTGTCGTAAAAATCGTTGATGTCGTTTCGGATAATTAATCGGGTATTTCGAATGAATTCTTGCTTAAGGAAATGTTTTGACGGAATTTATTTATTTTCTTTTTTGTCTTGTTTTGTGACTCAATAATTTTTTGTTTTATTAAAATCAACACAAAAAAGCGAAGCTTTAATTTTTTAAAACTTCGCCCTATGTTGTTTTTGATTTTGTTATTTTACGTTATTTGTTCAACATCGCAACTTTTTCCGCTTGTTGAGGAATCGAGCCTTCTTCGATGGTTTTGTAGACTCTGTAGTTGATGTCGGGGAAGCAGTTGTCGATATTTTCGATTTCGGACAAAATCGATTCGTTTATGCAATTTGCGTCAATCATATCTGCAATCGTTACAAATCTGTGAACGTGTTCGTTAAATCTGTCCGTTGCGTAATCTTTAGCCTGCCAAGTCGTAATCAGGAACGGCCAGTCGGAACTTTGCAACAACAGGTTTTCTCTTGCAACTTGAGCCAATGCTCTTTGCATAAGTTTATCTTCCGGAACTTTGTTGAATTTGTCCGCAATTGCCGACATCCGTTTTTCGCAAGCGTGAATAATCGGCCACATCCATTCCGTAAGGTGATTTTGCCATACGTAGAAGTGTCCGCCTTGACCCCAGGAGCTTTCCGGTATTTGAATTGCTTCGACGGGAGGATGTTCTTTCAGGTATTCGCCCGCCGTAACTCTTTCGACTTCGGGAAGGTATTTGTGGAATTTCTTGATGACCTGTTTGATAAATTCCACGCCTTCGAACCACCAGTGTCCGAAAAGTTCGGTATCGAACGAGACCATGACCAAACCTTCTTTTCCGTTGTGAGAATTTTTATAGTCGTTCAAGAGGTGATAAATCAAGGTCGTATAGTGGTCGGAGTTCGAATTAACTTGAGATAACGCCAAAATGGGATCGTAAAGCATTTTATTGCCCAAGTCCGCAGAAGGTGAGGTTATTCTCCAGTAGTGCATACCAGACTTGTCGTCTTTCTTGTGAAATTCTCTGTAGCATCCGTCTCCGGGGTAGCCGTCAGCCGCTGACCAAACCTGATAGCCCGCTCTTTCGTTTCTTCCCATAACGGCGACTTGTGCGTCGGGAAGCCAGTATGCGGAATACGTGTCGTACCCGGTTGCTTCGCGTTCGGGAAGCGGGATGTATTCTATATTTCCGTAAACGCCCACGACTCTGCGGTTTCCTATCGAATTTCCGCCTTCGATGACGTGAGATTCCGTGAAGAAATATTCTATGTCGTTGTTTTGGAGAGTGACTTCAATTGCGGGACGCCATTTCTTTTTGCCGTCTTTGCCGATATATTCGTAGCCTTGACGGTACGCGCATTCGGGAAGCCATGCTCCTTTTGCTTTTTTGCCGAAAAGTTTTTCGGTGGTTTGCGAGCCGACGCTGAATTGAGCGTTGAGGTTTGCGTCTGTAGCCAAAAGCGGCGAAAATCCGTGAGTTGCGCCCGAGGTGGTTATTTCTATGCACCCGAGATCCTGATATTTTTTGAATGCCGCAATCAGGTCTTTGTTATATTTGTTTATAAAAGAGTCTTTAATGTTTTTGAACCAAATGTGGTAGTAATTTGCGAGGTATTTTAAGTGTTGCGAATTTGCAACGTTGGGATCGGGATATCGTTCCAAATCCTTTGATACCTGTGCAATTCTTGAATCGAGGTATTTTATGAAACCTTCTTTCAAGTGTTCATCGTTTAACTGTTCCGCCAAAATCGGGGTGATTCCGACAGTCAATTTCGCTTTGATTCCTTCTTCGTCGTACAATTCCGAAATCGCGTTAAGCAACGGTATGTAAGTTTCACACATACATTCGTAAAGGTTCTCTTCACCGAACGGCCACATGCCCGCTTTTCTGTAATACGGCAAATGGCTGTGTAACATAAATACAAATGAACCTACCGACATTTTCTCCCTCCTGTTGTTTTTTGAACTTCTCTTTTCTCTCTTATACCACAAAACAAAAGAAAATATAAGTCTACAAAGCAATATCTACAACGATTATTTACAAAACTCTACAATTCGTTTTTTTATATTCGTGATTTTTCTTAACATATTGAATTTATCGCGATTGTGCGCTATACTGTCAAAGTTGCACTTTTGACAATTGAATATTAAGGGGACGTTTTGGATTTGACGGGGCGATCGAGGTAATCGTGTTGCAGGTCCCGGCGCTGTTCCGGGTTATCAACGAGCAAATTCGATAAACGCTAATAACGTTATCAAAGCTGACTTTTCAAGAGCTCAAGCTCTTGCCGCTTAGTATTTAAGCGCGAGTCCCTTCCGTATGACCTGCTTGCCGTTATGCGGAAGGTCAACATGCAAGACGCAATATGTTGACGGCGGTAGACATACCAAGCTTTTTCCGCCAAACCGTGCATCGGTATATTCTGCTTTATCGTCGGCTCAGGAACGGTTCGTGCCGTGTCGGCGACGAGAACAACAGACCTAAACTTGTAGATATGCGCTTATTTCCGTTTCGGACGCGGGTTCGACTCCCGCCGTCTCCATTTATTATTCTCTTGTCGCGTATTCGGAGTCTTTTCTTCCCATGCGAAGTTTCAGAAATCTGCTGTCGGGGATTTTCGCAAGAACCGTTTCTTCCGTTATCCCCGTGAAATCACTGAGAAAATCGGTTCGGGCGTCGTTGTCCAAAACAAAAAAGGGACATACTCATTCGCCGTATATGATTAACGACCATTACGGAAAAATTTATTATCCCCATTATTCAAAAGCGGCATGGCAGGATCCGTCTTCTTACGAAATTTACAATAAAGACGGAACTCCGCTCAAAACTTTCTTTTTACGTGACGTGAACCACTCGAATTGTCCGTGTAATCATCGTTCGAAGTATTTTATTTTCGACAGATTTAATTTCGGACTCGATGTGCATTTCTACACTCATTCGTCCATGCTCGAAACGATGGGCGCGCCCCACTATCGCTACGGAATGTACCTTGAACCGGAGTCTCTCGTTCCCGATGATTACAAAATTTTTGACAATAACAAAGGTCTCGAAAAAGATTTCGATTTGATTTTCACTTTTACCGAAAGGTTTCTCGAAAAATTCGACAACGCAAGGTTTTTCTCACCTTGCGCGCACTATTGGTATGAACCGTCCGAAGGGAATTTGACAATCGAAGACATTATTGCCGCAAAAACAAAAAATGTTTCGATTGTATCTTCCGAAAAAACCATGTGCGATTTGCATAAGTTCAGACTCGATTTGGCGCGAAAGTGTCGAGCTTACGGGCTTGCCGACGCATTCGGAACTTTTGACGGCGGAAATTACATCGCGATTGAAGATACTTTGAAAAATTATCGATTTTCGGTAGCAATCGAGAACAACATCGAGCCTTTCTGGTTTACGGAAAAAATTCTCAATTGTTTTGCTTCGATGACGATACCGATTTATCTCGGGGCGACAAAAATCGACAAATTTTTCAACCCCGACGGAATAATCAAAATCGATACGCATTCAGACATCGAAAAAATTCTCAAAAATTGCACTGCAGAAGAATACCTGTCGAGACTCGAAGCCGTAAAAGATAATTACAACAGGGTTTTGGCGTACAAAAATCCGCTCGATACACTGTATCAACAATATATAAAACCGGACATCGAAGCTTAACGGTTTTTAAAAAACGATTTTTGAAGCAAATACTTAACAGGCGCAATTTTCAGAGTGCTTCGCATCGATTTGTACCAAAAATTGCAAATCGTCGACTGAATTTTTGAAAAATACAACGTCTGAACTTTTTTGCGTTCGGCTTTGTGTTTTTCCTTATTTTCGGGAGTCGTCGAGGCGCCTGTTCCCTGGGTAAAAATCGTAGTCGTGAAACCGAGATATTCGAGTGTTGCTCCGAATTTCGTCAAAACGCGCAAAATCCATTCGTAATCGGCTACTATCCTATAGCTCGTATCAAAAAGTCCCGCGCGTTCGAAAAGCTTTTTTGCCGCGAAAATCGTCGGATGAAACAGCATTCCCCCGCAAATATAAACAAAATTTACGTTATCCTGTTTTCGAGTGTTATACGTATTTTTTTCGACGTCAAAAAACGTTAAATCTCCGTAATAAAGGTCTTTTTTCGTATTCATTTTCTCTGCCGCCCGTTTCAGGACGTTTTCGTCCGCAAATTTGTCGTCGGCGTTTAAAAATATTATATATTCGCCCTTTGCGTTCTTCACTCCTTTGTTCATGGCATCGTAAATGCCGTTGTCGGGTTCCGAAATCAGTCTGATTTTCGGGTTCTCGAATTCTTTGACGATTTTTATCGTAGCATCCGTCGAAGCTCCGTCGACAATCAGGTGTTCGTAGTCGTCAAAAGTCTGTGCCGCAACACTTTTCAAGTTTTCCGCTATCGAATTTTCACAATTTCTGCAAACCGTCACTACCGTTATTTTCATTTCTTCGCCTCAAAAGTTTAAAATTTCTTAAATATAAAAAACGCCGCAAGTATTATAAACGCAAAGCCGACAAGGTAATTCCATTTTATTCCTTCTTTTAAATAGAAAACCGAAAATACGCAAAAAACGCTCAACGTAATGATTTCCTGGATTGTTTTAAGTTGTGCCGCATTAAAATATTCGTATCCGAGTCTGTTTGCCGGAACCTGAAAACAGTATTCCACAAATGCTATCAGCCAACTTATGATTATAACTGCCCACAACGGAGACTTCGTAAACTTCAAATGCCCGTACCACGCAAATGTCATAAATACGTTCGAAATCATCAGCATTGTTATCGGTAAAATTTGATGAACCATTCGTTTCCTTTCGTTAAATGTAAATTTTTGTTACGTCGGGCATGCCGGCTTTGTCAAGAACTTCGCAAACTTCCTCGCCCCTGCAGGTGAAATATATAACCTGATTTGTCTTTGAAAAATCGTAAAGACAACCGATTGCGCGTTCGGTGCGTTCTTTATCGAAATTTACGAATGCGTCGTCGACCAGCAACGGAGGAGGCATTTTACCTTTTGTGTTCTTTTCGTAATTTGAAGCGTATCCGAGTCTTAACGACAAATAAAACTGTTCCGCCGTTCCCCGGCTGAGTTTGTCGTATTTTTTCGAAAATCCGTTTTCGTCGGTTATTTCAATCTTTTCGGCATCAGCTTTGTCGTATTTGCCGCAAGTAAGCTCTTTCAAAAACTTTTCCGCTTCCCGCACGTTTATTTGTTCTTCGTTGAATTTTTCTTTTGCTTTTTGTAAAAGTTTCAGCATTGATGCCAGATACACCGCGTGTTCGGTCATATTAAGGTATTCGTCTTTCAAATTTTTTATTTCGGACTTTAACTCAGTAAGGCTCGAACAATTTGTCAATCCCGCAATACGGGCTTTCATTTCGCCTTTTTTCTTCAAAGCCTCGTCAAGAGAGTCCTTTAAGCAGGCAAGTTTGTCAGAAATAACGGTTTTATCGGGTTTTTCTTCCGTTTCGTCAAAATCGAAGGATTTTAACTCGTTTTCGATTTCTTCGAAATTTTGTCGTAAAAACTTTTGTTCCGAGCATATTGTGCATATTTGCGCGAATTTCTCCCCGACGGAATTTTTTTCGAATTTTATTTCGGTTTCATTTTCGAAATTTAAAAATTCGCGGGTAATTTCGTCGTTTTCGTTTTGAAGTTTGTCAATTTTTGCTTTCAAAGATGCGATTTTTTGTTCGACTTCATTTTTTTTCGATTTGAAATTTTCATGCAGTGCCGTATAGCGATTTAAGTTGTTTCGATAAATCAAATAAACGCAAAGTGCCGCCGCGAAGAGAAAGAACGTTATTGCCGTTCCGAAAACGGGGTTCGTAAAAATTCCGATAACCGTTGAAACAACTGCAGCAACCAACAGGCAGGCGGCGATTTTTACGTCGCTTTTCGGAGGTTCGTCCGCGGGTTTTTCGGGAATTTCGCATTCGGACAAAGCTTCTTCCGCCGATTTTATCTGTGCTTCGTTGACGATGAATTTTTCCGACAATTCCTTGTATTTGTCAGGGGTTACGTTCAAAAGTTTTTCGTTCAGAGAATTTTTAACGGATTGAGCTTTTTCTTTCAAGTTGCAAAATTTTTCGTACGTTTCGGCTTTTTTTAAGGCTTTTGAAAGTTCCGCTTCTTCCGTTTTTAAATTTTTGATTTTTTCTTCGATATCTTCGAGATTTTTTTTGCAGATCGCCAAATCTTTTTGTTTTTCGTATAATTCGGGGATTTTTTCTTCTTTTTCTTTGATTTGCTTTCCGAGAACGTCAAGAATCGAATTTTTCTTGATTCTGTTGGTGTTTGCGGTAATCATCGTTTCAAATTCTTTTGTGATGATTTGTTCTTCGCGCGTAAGAGTTTCGCCCGATAAATCGCGTACTGCTTTGAAGAACGCTGATTTCTTCACGTCATTTTCCTTGCTTGCGAACATCAATTCGTCCGCTGTTATTCCGAAGGCTTCCCGAAAATAGAACTTATCTATTTCGGAGTTTATGAAATTTGCCGTTTTCTCGTCGGTTTCGGGCTTTTTTGTCGTTTTGTCGAATTTTACTTCATATTTTTCGTTTCCCGCGGCAAAAGTAATTTGAGCTTTTCCTTTTTGGTTGCCGTTTTGCGAGAACGTATTCGTCAAGAACGTGTAAAGAGTGGATTTCCCTGCCTCGTTTTTTCCGCAGACGATGTTTAAGCCTTCGGAAAATTTGACGTGAAGATTTACGTCGTTGGTTTCTATATCGGCGTTTTCGAACGTTATTTTATTCATTGTTTTCCTCGCAGTATATTTTTTCGCAAAGTCGCAGTCCCGTTGAGGAGATTTTTTGGGAAATTCGTGTTTTTGCTTCTTCCGAAAGCGTTTGCCCCTGTAAAAAAACACGTTCGAGCATTTTTTCGGACTCTCCGATAATTTCGGTTTTTAAATCTTCGTCTTCCGCAAGTTCGTACAAAATTTTCGGCAAGCCCGACGACGTCGTATTTAAAACGTTTTTGTCGATTTCGGGAGCAGTTTCGTCGAAAATCGAGGCAATAAAAACATTCTCCGGAAGTTTTGCGTTTATTGCTTTTTTCAGTTCGTCGATTTTGTCCGAAAGATTTCGCTTGTACCCCGTTTTTCCCCGCAAAACAAGGGTTAAAATCCTTATTTTTCCGTCATTATATTTTGCAAAGTCGTTTGATATTTCGTTTACGGCATTGATGTCCGAAACTCCCGTTATATCAAAGGATTCTGTGTTATACTCGGCAAAATCGGTCGGAATAAATTCTTTTGTGCATTCTCCGTTCGAAACTTTTACGTACATACATCCGTGAGTGCCGGGTTCGCCGAAATCGCACCCTTGAGGTGTTCCCGGCATGACGATGTTTTCGTTTTCAAATCTTTTATGGACATGTCCGAGCGCATAATAGTCGTATCCGAGCTCTCTTAATTCGGTCATCGGGCACGGTGCGTACGGGCTTGACGGCGAACCGTCGGGATCACAGTGCAACAGTCCGATGTTGAATACGCCGGTCACTTTTTCGCTCATCGCCGGCAACGGATTTTTTTCGCATCCCGACGAAAACGAAAATGCGTGAATGACGCAGTTCAACTCGTGATTTTTATATACGTCGAAGGTTTTTTGCTCGGTATTAACGCCGACAATCTTTATAAAATCGTCTTCTTCGATAAAAATATCCGTGTAAACCGGCGCGGGGTCATGGTTTCCGCAAACGGCAAAAACCTTTATATTGTTGTCCTTCAATCGTTTCAATCCGTCGTAAAATACCGATTTTGAATAAATGTCGTGCACGTCGTCGAACGAGTCACCCGCAATCAGCACGAAATCAACGTTTCTTTCGATTGCGGTATCGACAATTTTAAAAAACGCTTTCTCGCAAATTCCCGACGTGTCATTCGAAAATCCTTTCACTCCCGAAAAAACTCTTCCGAGATGGATGTCGGCGGTATGTATAAACGAAAATTCCAAGACAATTCCCCTTTATGAATATTATATTTTTCAAAAAACGGTACTGTCAAATATGTAAACAATTGTTTATTTTCCCGTAAAAAGCCCTTTTATTTTTGAAAACAGACCTTTCGGGGTTTGCGGAGCAATTGATTTTTTGAACTCGTCGTTATAGTTTTCCGTTTTGAACGGTTCTTCTTTCGGAAGTCCGAATTCATCGTTTTTCGGGGATCCCGAGTTTATTTTCGGCGAATATGACGTCATCTGTTTTGCCGCTACGTCAAGAGGAACGCTGAGATCGCCGACCGTCGAACTTACCATGTTCTTGGCGAAATTTATGCTTTCGTAATCCCCGGGCGCGTAATACACACTGTGATTTATATAAGGACTGTACGGATACGACATGCTTCCTCCTTTTTCGTTACTATTAAAACATTTCGTCCCGAAAAATTGTTCGATTTTCTCAATATTGTTACAAAATTTCACATACTTTCGTAAATTACTCTTGCAATTCGTTTAAATAACCGTTTTTTTATTTCTCGAAAAATATAAAATTATCATGAAGATTAAAAAAGGTCAGTTATGAATTTTTGCCAAAAAGAAAAAAATATGTCGAAAACCGAACAAGCGCGCTATTACCACGAAAAATGGCTGAAATATTCGGACAAAACGGCTCTCGACAGAGCCTTGAATTTGTATTCCGAAGCGACTTGCGAAAATCCCGACGATTACGATTCTTACTGCAAAATGACCATGCTTCTGTACGAGGCGGGTAAAATGAGTCTCGAATTCGCTTTGAGGCGGTGTGTTTCCGCTTTCGAAAATTCCCCGGGAACCCTTAATGCGGGAATGTATTCGGCTTATTTCCTGTATTTGGCAAATAAATCCGAGGAAGCCGAAAATATTCTTAAAACAGCCTTGAAATCACATTTTTTGTCGCCGCGATTGCGCGCAAACATGGCTCTTTTGACTTTCGAGCGCGCGTTTACGGAAAACAAATTGCCGAAATTGTTTCAATCCGGATATTATTTTCTTTCCGGACTGATTTGCGGTCTGTTCGACAAAAATCTTTATTTACTGATAAAAACGTATGTTTCGGACAATGCGGGTGCGTTTTTCCTGAATTTTTGCGCATCGGTTTCAAACACTTTGAACAGCCGAAAAACTACAAAATACCTGCTTTTAAAGGCGGCTTCGCTGACTTCCGAAAAATCGGAGTTTCTGGAGAAAGCGGGTGATTTCGAAATTAAACAAAAAAATCCTCGAAAAGCTTTGGCGGCTTACAATTCTGCGCTTAAAAAATCTCCGGAATCTCGAGATTTGCTTTTAAAAACGGCTTCCGTCCTGCAGGCGTTTTTCCCCGAAAAAATCGACGAAACAATCGACGTTTACACCCGAGTTTTATCCACCGACGGCGACAATGCCCCCGTTTACTACGAAATCGGCGATTTATACGTCAAAAAAAGTGATTATGTTAATGCCGCAAACGCGTTCAAGCTTGCATGCGACAAAGACCCCGTAAATCCCTGTTTCAGAAACGCCGCGGCTTTTGCCCTCTTTGCCTGCGGTCAGGTCGACGATGCCGAAGAACAATACCTTTTTGCTTTGACTTTATGTAACGACGATTCTCTGTCCGCCAATATTTACAAGGCTCTCGGTGTTCTTTATAAAGACGTTAAAGGTGATTTAAAAAAAGCAAGAACTATGTTCGAAAAAGCTTTGGTTTTTGTCCCGACGGATGTAACAATTTACGAAGATTTAGGAGACCTTTTTGTTGCAATATCAGATTTCGACCGTGCTTCGCGCTGTTACAAAGCTGCTTTTACGTTCGGAATGCGAGGTGCGGGGTTCTTCA
This sequence comes from uncultured Candidatus Melainabacteria bacterium, assembly GCA_934718085.1. Taxonomy (GTDB): domain Bacteria; phylum Cyanobacteriota; class Vampirovibrionia; order Gastranaerophilales; family Gastranaerophilaceae; genus CAKUZL01. The sequence continues at coordinate 143,325 of CAKUZL010000003.1, read as the reverse complement.
ATAAATACGCGGCTTCGCTCCGCTTAACGGGTAACATCGACGAAGCTGTAACCGTTTACGAAAAAGCGATAAAATCCCCCGGCGATATTTCGAATATTTTGTACAACAACCTCGGTATTATTTATCTCGAAGACAAAAATGATCCCGAAAAAGCCGTGAAATACTTTGAACTCGCTACAAAAGACAATCTGCTTTCGGCTTTGCCTTGCTACAGTGCCGCTCGCGCATACGCGCAGCTCAATATGGACGTAAAAGCCGCAAAACTCTATAACAGAGCGTTAAAGTTAAATAAATTTACCGGTGAACTTGACGAAGAAATCATCAAAAATGAATTAAAATCACTGTTTGACGTTGCGTAATTTGTTTTTGTGAAGTTCAAGCGTGTTTTTTGCGAGCATTGCTATCGTCAAAGGTCCAACGCCACCGGGGACGGGTGTTATCAACTTTGCTTTCGGATAAACAGAATCAAAATCGACGTCACCTTTCAATTTGCCGTCAACCCTGCTTATGCCGACGTCAATGATTACAACGCCTTCTTTTACGTCATTTCCGGTTAAAAGTCCGGCATGCCCGGTTGCGCACACAATGAGGTCTGCATTTTTTGTAAATATTTGTAAATTTTTTGTTTTTGAGTGAAGAATGCTCACCGTCGCGTTTCGTTGCAATAACATTTGTGCGACGGGCTTTCCGACAATGTTTGATCGACCTGCGACCACGGCGTTTGCTCCGGTCAAGTCAATTTTATATTCGTCAAGCAGGTACAAAATTCCTGACGGCGTGCAGGGTGCAACAAGCGGTTTTCGTCCTTCAAAAAGCTTTCCCGCGTTGGAAAAATGAAATCCGTCCGCATCTTTTTCGGGCAAAATCGCATCGGAAATTTTTTCGGGGTCGATTTGCGCCGGAAGCGGCAATTGCACTAATATTGCGTCTGTCGTAACATCGTTGTTCAGTTCCCGTATTTTGTTTAAAAGTTCGGTTTCCGAAACATTTGCGGGAAAAATCGTCAAATCTGTTTGTATTCCCGTTTTTTCCGCTGCTTTGATTTTGTTGCGAACGTAAATCTTACCGCTTTCGTTGTCGTCGGTCAAAATTATCGAAAGCCTCGGTTTATAACCGTTTTTGACTATTTCCGCTTTTATTTCCGAATAAATTTTTTCCGCAATTTCTTTTCCGTTCGCTATAATCGGCATCTCAGACTCCTCGGGGTATGTTCAGGTGAAACTTGAATTCTTCGATCGCTTTTTCGACGACTTCCGAAATTTTTGTTGAAGAACCGTTTGAAAGAGCTTTGTCTTCGGGAATTACACCCAAAGTTTCGAGCTCGAATTTTTCCGCAAGTTCGTACGCCTTTGCGGTTTGTTCCGAACCGGTTCGGTTGAAAATAACTCCCATTTGCTCTCCTGCGGCGTACTTTGCCGAGTATTTCGCAATTCTTGCGGAAAGCTCGACTGATTCTTCGGTCGGTAAAGTCACTATCAGTGCCGAATTTATCGGGACATCGACCAACTGATACAAATATTTTAGATCGAATTCGCAGTCGAAAATTACGATATCGTATCGTAAAACCAACTTTTCAAGTGCGTCGTTCATTTGTTTCGTAATCGGACACCTGCAATCTTTCGACGACGAAAGCCACGAAACGACAAGGTCAACGTTAGTGTCAACGGGCTCAATAATGTCTTCTATCGCCCATTCCACGAATTCCTGTTTAGACATGTGCGCGGGAATTCCCGTTTTGTACTCGTGTTTTCCGCTTCTGATACCGTAAAGCGTCTTTCTGACGTCTTTTCCGTATGTTCTTCCGAGTTCGCACGTCAAATCGTTGTCGAACAGCAAAATTGTTTTATCGGGGTATGTCCGTTTTAAAACGTTCGTTAAATTCCTTGTTACGGTTGTTTTTCCGCTTCCGCCTTTTCCGATAACCGCTATCGTCAGTGTCATTTCAGTAATTCTCCGTATTTTTGTCTCATCGCTTCCGAAATTTCTCCCGTTAAAGCCATAACCTTCTCGGCTGATTTTACGTCAAGAGAGCCCGCTCCGCAAGAGGGCGTAATTATCGATTGTCGGACAATCGTCCTTAAATCAACGGTTTTTGACAATTCCGTAAAGTTTTCGTCCAAAATTTTGAATAAATTTTCGAAATTTTCCGCTCGGACGACTTCCGTTGACATTGTCGGAACGATGCCCCAGGCAAGAATCCCGCCGTTTTTCAAAAACATTGTGATTTCATTTTTGTATGTTAAGAAATGTTTTGAAAACGAATAAATATCAAAATTTATAATGTTTGCGCCGGTTTTTAAAATCTTTGACCAGTCTGCTTTTCCGCAGCAGTGAACAGCACTCAGCCCGCCGTTTTGTCGAATGCCGTCGGAAATTTCTTTTATTGCGGCAATAATGTCTTCTTCGCCGACGGACAGGTAAGCGGAGCTTCCCGCTTGCGATACGGCGGGTTCGTCTTCAAAAATTATCGGAACGGTCGAGTCTGAAGCCTTTTTAATTTCGTAAATCTGCCATAAAGCTTTCAATGAAAGAAATTTCGTCAAAATTTCGCGATAAGTGTCGTCTCCGAAAATTCCGTTTCCCGATTCGTCGCAAATCATTGTTCCGAGAGTAAAAGCTCCCGTTATTTGACCTTTCGCGAATTTCGGTTTTTGTTCTTTTATTCTTTTTAGAAATAAATCGAAACTGCAGGAAAAATCAGGTGAAATTGCGTATTTTTTAAGTATTTCCGTGTTTCCCGCCGAAACTTCTTCAAAGTCAGAATACAGACGCTCGGTTTTTTCGAAAAATTCGTCCGAAGTCGGGTTGAATTTGATTTTCGAATTTTCGATTTTCACTCCGGGCATTCCGTCGGAAAACTGCATGCTCATTGATTCCGTCGCGCTTTTTGTCGGCAGTTGCATCCAAAACGGAATATCCTTAAAAATCTTATCCGTAATCAAAAACGCTTCTTCGGGATTTTTGTGCGGCATACTTCCTATTGCCGCGGGTCTCAGACCGATATCAAAATTATTCATTATTTTATTATAATTTTCTCCGGTTAAATTTTGCAAATACGTAACGTTTTATAACGCTAGTCCAAACTTAATTTTCTTATTAATTCGTAATACTTTTGTTCCCGCTTCGAAAGTTTTTCGGGAAAAACGATTTTTACGACGGTTATTTGGTCGCCGTCCGGGGTTTTACCTTCGCCCGCAAGTCTGAATTTTTGCCCGGAACAGGTGCATTCGGGAATTTTCAGAATTACTTTTCCTGTCAAAGTATTTATCTTTTTTTCGCAACCCAAAGCCGCTTCACAAGGTGTAAGCATGATTTCCGAGTATACATTGTTTCCTTTTATCGTAAATTCGCCCGAAGATTCTATTTTTACCTTAAGATACAGATTTCCGTTTTTACCGCCGTTGAGCCCTTTTGTTCCTTCGCCTTTCAGACAAAGTTTTTTGCCCTGTGTTATTCCCGCTGGAATTCTGACGTTCAATTTTTTGTGGAGCGAAATACTGCCTTTTCCGTTGCAATATTTGCATTTCGCATTATTAATCGCGCTTCGTCCGCCGCAGACGGGGCATTCTTGCGAATGCAACACGTTTATAGCCTTGTGACATCCCGTAATTGCGTCTTTTTGAGAAACTGTTATTTCGGTTGTAACGTCGTGACCGTTAATTTTAACTTTACGTTTTGAAATGTATTCGGTAAATTTTTTGTAAATTTTTGTAAAGAAATTTTCTTCCGTTTTGTCGGGCACGGTTGTTTTACGGAATGAGTCGGTTTTTGCAGGCTTTTCGGATTCGTTGCGTTTGTTTTCGTCGACCTTTTTTTGTGTTCGGCGTTTCAGTCTTTCAAACTCGTAACCCTTGATAAAATCGTAATTCGACCGTTTTTGAGCGTCCGATAAAATATCGTAAGCTTCTTTCACGGTTTTGAAAAACTCCGCGCCGTTTTTGTTCACGTCGGGATGGTATTTTACGGCAGTTTTGCGGAAAGCTTTTTTTATTTCCTCCAAAGTCGCATCAGGGTCGATTCCGAGAATTCCGTAATAATCTTTTGTTTGTTCCATAAAAATTCCCTCTCGTATGTATACCAACGTGCATTTCAGTTTAATAAATTTTTTTTGTTAATCAATGCGAAGTTCGGGTTATTTTACGAAAAGTAACATTGTTCGGGTGAAAACGTATTCGGGCAATCTTTTTGGTATATGATGTAAAGGTACGCCAATGGGAGGGATTAACGATGGAACTTGAAACAATAAAAAACTCTGACCCCGAAATAGCGGTTTTGATTGAAGAAGAGCTTGAAAGACAAAGAAATACGATAGAACTGATTGCCAGCGAAAATATAGTCTCGGAAGCGGTAATGGCTGCCGCAGGAACGGTTTTGACCAACAAATACGCCGAAGGTAAGCCCGCAAAAAGGTTTTACAACGGTTGTGAAGTTGTCGACAAAATCGAAACGCTTGCTCAGGAACGCTGCAAAAAACTTTTCGGAGCCGAGCACGCAAACGTCCAGCCTCACAGCGGCGCACAGGCAAATATGGCGGTCTTTCTTTATGCTTTAAAACACGGAGATACCGTTTTGAGCATGGATTTGTCGAACGGCGGTCATTTGTCTCACGGGTCACCGGTTAATTTTTCCGGAATGTATTTTAACATTGTTCCCTACGGCGTAAACGAAAACGGCGAAATCGATTACGATGAGGTCGAAAGACTTGCGAAAGAACATAAACCTCGACTTATCGTTTGCGGAGCAAGCAATTATTCGAAAATAATCGACTTCGAAAGATTTTCGAAAATCGCAAAATCGGTCGATGCACTTTTGCTTGCCGATATTGCGCATATCGCGGGGCTTGTTGCGGGTGGAGTTCATCCGTCGCCCGTTCCTTACGCGGATTTCGTTACGACAACCACTCACAAAACTTTAAGAGGTCCCAGAGGCGGCATAATTATGTGCAAAAACGAGCATGCCGCAGGTATCGACAAAGCTGTCTTCCCCGGAATTCAGGGCGGACCTCTCGAACACATTATCGCTGCGAAAGCGGTGGCTTTAAAAGAAGCGTTGTCTCCCGATTTTAAGGAATATGCGGCTCAAATCGTTAAGAATGCTCAAGCGCTTGCAAAATCTTTGCTCGACGAAAACATCGATTTGGTCGGTAACGGAACCGAAAACCACGTAATGACGATGGATTTGAGAAATATCGGAATTACGGGAAAGGATGCAGCAAATATTCTCGAAAAGGTCGGAATTACCGCGAACAAGAATACCGTTCCGAACGATCCTCAAAGTCCTTTCGTAACAAGCGGTGTCAGACTCGGTTCACCTGCCGTTACGACCAGAGGATTTAAAGAAGACGATATGGTCGAAGTCGGAAAAATAATCGCTTCGGCTTTGAAAACAAAAGACGACGAAAATTCGCTCGATGAATTAAAAGCACGCGCTTTGAAATTGTGCGAAAAATACCCGTTATATTAAGGAGTTTTCCGATGACGTTGATGCAACTTTCTGATGCCCATATAATCGGCGCGATTATATCGTTTTTGCTGTCGGTTTTTATCGTACCCGCGGTGATTTACATTTCGCAAAAAAAAGGGCTTGTCGATAACCCGGGAACCCGTAAAATCCATACTCACCCGATTCCCCGTCTCGGAGGCGTCGCGATTTGGATTGCGACAATGTTGACATTTGTCTTTTTGACGGCATTAAGCTATTATCCATACGGTTCAAGGCTTTCCGGAGTTTTAATCGGAAGTACGTTAATGTTTTTGCTCGGGCTTATCGACGATATTTATTGTCTTGATGCCAAATTCAAATTTTTTATTCAAATAAGTATCGCGACAATTGCGTTCTGCCTCGGAACCCAAATAGAACACGTTTGGCTGCCGTTCGGAATTCACTTCGGTCTCGGAATTTTTTCCTGGCCCGTTACGGTATTATGGATTGTCGGGGTCAGCAACGCGGTTAATTTCATTGACGGAATAGACGGGTTGGCGGGTTCCGTGATTTCCGTAAGCGCGGTGACGTTAGGGCTTATTGCAGCTTCGCTTACGACTTCCGCGACAATCAGCCCTCTGATTGCGTTTATCCTTGCGGGTGCAATGCTTGCCTTTTTATCTTATAATTTCAATCCAGCCAGAATTTTTATGGGTGATTCGGGCGCGTTATTTGCGGGCTTTATGCTCGCGACTCTTTCCGTTACCGGGGTTATGAGAATAGAATCATTCGGAATGTGGGTGCCCGTGCTTGTTTTGATTGTTCCTGTCGCCGACATTTTCTTTTCGTCGACGCGAAGACTGTTGAAGGGTAAATCGCCTTTTGTCGCGGATGCCGAGCATATTCACCACAAACTTTTGCATGCCGGATTTTCTCAGAACAAAACCGTGATAATTTTGTCTCTTGTCTCGGTTTTATCGGGATTTACCGCCGTATTGCTGATTAACGTTTCGGTGATAAAATATTTCATATATGCCGTTGTTCTGGCTGTAATTATGATATTAATCAATTTTTCGACTAAAAAAACGGAGTAAACGATGTCTGTAAAGAAAATTTTAAAATACGGTGACGAGCGTTTGCGTTGCAAAACAAAAGAAGTTTCTAAAATTTCAAAAAAAATAAAAACGCTTATCGAAGACATGTTGGACACGATGTATGCCAATAACGGCGTAGGTCTTGCCGCGCCTCAGGTCGGAGAACCGCTGAAAATATTCGTAATTGACGTTTCGTTGCCCAAAGAACTTTTTTGTCCGCGTGTTTTTGTCAATCCTAAAATTATTTCGAAAGAACGACCCGTGATTTGCTCCGAAGGCTGTTTGAGTTTTCCCGCCGTATTTACCGATGTCGTAAGATACAAAGACGTAAAAGTCAAAGCACTTGACATCCACGGAAAGTCTTTCGTTCTCGAAGCGAAGGACGGAGAACTTCTGGCGCGGGCAATTCAGCATGAATACGACCATTTGGACGGAATTTTGTTTGTAGACAGAGTTACCAATCGCTTTGATGCCGATGCGGAGCTCGGAAAGTGTGATTTACCGCCCGTTGACCCCGACAAAATGGTTATTGACGATGGAATAAATATCGAAGAACTCGAACATCTCGTCGAGAAAAAGCCGGAGGACGAAAAAGTTGATTAGCGTTGTTTTTGCGGGAACTCCCGAAATTGCGGTAAACAGTATAAAAAAATTGATGAATTTTTCCGACATCAAGATGCAGGCGGTTGTTACGATGCCCGACAGACCGGCAGGACGAGGAAAACACCTTTGTGAGCCGCCCGTCAAAACATGTGCCGTAAAAACCGAAGTTCCCTGCTATCAGACGCCTTCGATTTCCAAGGATGCTCATCTTATTGAAACCTTGAAAAAACTTGCTCCCGATTTCATTGTGACTTTTGCGTTCGGACAAATGTTGTCGCAGGAAGTTTTGGATATTCCGAAATTCGGCGTAATTAACCTTCACGCTTCGCTTTTGCCGAAATATCGAGGTGCAAACCCTATGGCGGCCGCGCTTGCGGCGGGTGAGACGGAAACCGGAATTACGACGATGAAAACCGTTTTAAAAATGGACGCCGGTGATATTTGTCTTCAGGAAAAAATTCCGATAACGGAAAACATGACGATCGACGAACTTTCGCATGAAGTGTCGGAACGCTCTCCGTATCTGATTTATCGAACTTTGAAAATGATTGTTTCGGGAAATATGAATTTTATAAAACAAAACGAAAACGAAGTTTGTTTCGCTCCTAAGTTTGACAAATCGGAATATTCACTCGATTTTAAAATGAGCGCAAAATGTATTCACAATAAGGTTCGTGCAATGTCGGAGTCTCCTAAAATCAACGTTTGCGGAAAAAACGTAAAACTTGTCAAAACATGCAGATGTAAAAATTCGGCAACTGATTGCAAACCGGGCGAAATTGTGGATATTTGTAAAGATTTTGTTACAATAATGTGTGCGGACGAACCTTTGGAAATTTATACAGTAAAACCCGAAAGCAAAGGCGAAATTCCCGCGAGTGCGTGGATTAACGGATTGAGAATGAAAAAAGGCGAATGTCTTACCACGGAGAAAGTGTAATGGGCGTAAATGCGATAAGGGCGGTAAGAGGTGCGATTACCGTTGAAAACGACAATCCCGACGAAATAAAAAACGCGGTGGTTTTGATGTTGACGGAAATCGTAAAATCCAACGAAATCGTGCCGGACGACATAATCTCGGCCGAATTTTCCGTAACGGACGACATAAAGTCGGCAGTGCCGGCAAAATTTGCGCGAACAGAGCTCGGATGGACGGATGTTCCGTTTATGTGTTTTAGGGAGTTTGAGTTTAAAGGTTCTTTAAAACGGGCTTTGAGGGTGATTTTGTATTTTAATTCCGAAAAACCTCGCAGTCTTATAAAACATGTTTATTTACGTGATGCAAAAATATTGCGTCCCGATTTGAACCAAAAATAATTTTGTAGTAAAATCGTATTATGAATATATTGGTTGTCGGATCGGACGTAAACGCTTACAGTTTATGCAAAGATGCTCAAAAATACGCTGACTCGGTTTTTATGGCACCGGGATTTTGCGGAGCGGAAGACGTTGCCGAAAAAATAGACGTTTCCGCGACGGATACGGCTCGTTCGGCAGATTTTGCGCTCGAAAACGACATCGATTATACTTTTGTTACATCGTTTGAGGCGATAGACGCTGATATTGCGGGGTTTTTCGAGAGGGAAAATCTTAAAATTTGTGCGCCTTGCGTAACCGGCTGCGAACCTGTTTTTTCGCGTGCTCGTTGCAAGCGGATTTTTCATTCGGAAAATATTCCGACGCTCAGATTTTCGATTTTCGATAAGGAGCAAAAAGCGGTTAATTATTTGCAAAAGGCGGATTATCCGATTTTATTGAAACCCGATAACACTTGCGTTTCGGCATTGCCTGTCGAAGTCGAAAATTTTGCCGCGGCAAAAATAGCGTTGTTAAATTTGTTTGCGGAATTTCCTTCAATGCCGGTTGTTGCAGAAAAATACGTGAATGCACGGGTTGTTTATTTGTATTTTGCCGTGAATAAATCCGGGATTTTCCCCGTAGGAACGTGTTGTTCGAGTGAGGACAGTTTTTGTCCCACGACGGTGAACGCGCCCGACGTTTACTTGCCGGACGGTGCACAAACTCGGGTTTTGCGAGTAATTCGCGATAAAATTTTAAAAAACGGGTGCGGTTATCGCGGAATTATCGGCGCAGAGGTCGTAACCGACGGAAATGATTTTTTCTTGACCGAATTGATACCGTTTTTTAAACAAATTCACATGCAAACGTTGCAACCGTTGCTTAAAATTTCTTTGTTCGAACTTTTTTGCGGGATTTGCGATGACAAAAACATCGGAGACATTTTTAATTCCGATTGTGCGGCATGCACAAGAATCGTAAACGATTTTGAAAAATTTTCGGACATCGAAAATTTTCTTACGGCAGGAACGACTTTCGGAAACGGCACCGTTACGGCAAGAGCCGCAACGTTTTCGGGCGCGGTAAAACTTTTGGACGAGTTCGGGGTGATGTAAAAATGTCGAGAAAAGATAAATTTAAAAGAAAATGTGTTGCCTGCGGAAAATTTTCATTGAAGTCTGATTTGAATAAAATTACGTATTGTAACGGAGAATTTTTCGTGAACCCCGAAAGTGCGACAAACGGCAGATCGGCGTATGTTCATAAAAACGAAGAGTGCGTAAAAGACGCGTTTTTGAAGAATCGCGTCGAGGGTTCTTTTAAGAAAAAAATCGATAAAAATGTAAAAGAACAAATATTTTCTGTACTAAAAAAGTAAATTGTGATACAAAAATAAAATATTCATGGTAAAATTAAAATGCGGGTGGATATTGCCGCGAAATTTTGAATCCTACGGGTTTTATCGGAGAAAATCATACAGATGACAACTGAACACAAGAGAATATATGAAATAGCCAAAGAATTGGGAATGTCCAATAAAGAGATAATCGAAAGGCTCGAAAAAGATTTGGGAATAAAAGTCAAATCTCATTCGAGCGTGTTGACGGAATCCCAGTTCGAAATGTTTAAAAATACATTGACCGGCGGAACCGCGGCAAGTTCCAAAAAGCCGAAAGCGTTTGTTGTCAAAAAATCAAAAGACGAAAAACCCGCTTCCGCGCCGAAAACCGAGGAATCTGCAAAATCTGAAGAAAAACCCCGTGAAACAGTAAAGTCGATGGCTCGACTTAATCATGAACTTCGAATGAGTAAAGCTTCGCAAACGGCAAAGAACCTCAAAAAAGAAGAAAAACCTGTTCGTATGGATGAAGCTGCTTCTGCTTCCGCGCAAACTGCGGATAAACCTGCAACTCCCGAAAAAACGGTGGAAACAATTCCTCAAATTCGGTCGTTGTTGGCTTATAACAACAAGAACAGTCAAAAATTCCGTGCCGAACAAATCGCTCAATCAAAGCGAGATAAGCTCGAAAAAGAAAAACAGTTGATTGCAAAAAGAAACGAAGAACGTAAACAAAGACTTCGCGATAACCGTCCGAACGGTCCTCGTCCGCAGCGTCCCGCAGGTCAAAGATTCGGAACTCGTCCGGCAGGCGACAAAAAACCGTTCGAAAAACGAAATTCCGACGGAACTTCGCCTTCGCCCGTAAAACGTCATATTATCACTCCCGACATGTATGACAATAAATCTGGCTTCGGGAAACGTAAATCGGGTCCGCAGGCAAAATCCAAAGAAAAACAGTATAAATCTAAACAGGAACAACAGGAATTAATCAGCCTTGAAAAAGCAATGGCTCAAAAACACAGAAAAAAAGAGCATGTCGAGGTTCAGGAAAAAGAAATTACAAGTGTTGTCATTAATTCTGTGATTACCGTCGGCGAACTTGCCGCAAAAATCGGAAAATCAACCGCCGAAATCGTTAAATTTCTAATGATGCAAGGTGTTTTGGCTACCGTAAACCAGGTAATAAGTATTGAAATCCAAAAGAAGGTCTGCGAAAATTTCGGAATAGAAGTTCAGGACGAAGACTTGGATGCTTTCATCGAAGAAGAAATGCTCGAAGAAAAACATAAGCAAATCGCAAAATCAAACAACGAAAATCTTCAATCGAGAGCACCCGTCGTAAGTATTTTGGGTCACGTTGACCACGGTAAAACAACTTTACTTGATGCCATCAGGGCGACAAAACACAAAATCACGTCGGACGAAGTCGGCGGAATTACTCAGTCTATCGGGGCGTATACGGTTTATTCGAACGACAGGAAAATTGTATTCATCGATACTCCCGGTCACGAAGCGTTTACCGAAATGCGTGCAAGAGGTGCAAAAGCAACCGATATCGCAATTTTGGTCGTTGCTGCCGATGACGGTATCATGCCTCAGACCATAGAAGCGATTAACCACGCGAAAGCGGCGGAAGTACCCATTATTGTCGCGATAAACAAAATCGATAAGCCGTCGGCAAATCCCGACAAAATTATGCAACAACTTACCGAGTACGGACTTGTTCCCGAAGAATGGGGCGGCGACACGGTTTGCGTACGAGTCAGCGCGCTTCAGAAAACCGGTATCGACGAACTTCTCGAGTACATTTTGCTTATGGCAGACGTTCAAAATTACAAGGCCGATCCCGATGCAAAGGCGGCCGGCGTCATTATCGAGTCCAACCTCGATAAAGGTAAAGGTCCCGTTGCAACACTGCTTGTTCAAAACGGTACGTTAAAAACAGGCGATTGCTTTGTCGTAGGATGCGTCGGAGGAAAAGTTCGCGCTTTGCTTTCGGACAGCGGCGAGAAAATCAAAAAAGCAGGTCCGTCGACGCCGGTCGAAATTTTAGGTTTGACTGAAGTTCCCCAATCCGGAGATTTCTTCGAAGTTGTAGACAATGAAAAAACGATGAAGAAAATTATTGCCGAACGCAAAGAAAAAGAACGTATTTCAAGACTCGAGGCGATGTTGCCTTCCCACATAAGAAACAATGCAGTCGGCGAAAATTCGGACGAAATAAAACATTTGAATTTGATTATTAAGGCCAATACCCACGGTGCCGCCGAAGCGGTTTCCCAAGCGGTTTCGGGTATGGAATCCAAAGAAATCGTCACGAAAATTATTCACGTCGGAGTAGGTGATATTTCGGAAGCCGATGTTATGCTTGCAAGCGCAGGCGATGCTGTAATTCTGGGATTTACCGTGAAAGAAGACGCGAATGCTCTTGCCGCGGCGGAAAAATATAACGTAAAAATCAAAAAATACGACATTATTTACCAGGTTCTCGAAGACTTGGAAAAAGCGATGATAAATCTGCTTTCGCCCGAAATAAAAGAAGTTGAGCTCGGAAAAGCGGAAGTCCGTCAGATTTTCACCGTCGGAAAAACGACGAAAATCGCGGGTTGCTATGTGCTTGAAGGTAAGGTTGTCAGAAACAAAACGGGGATCGTTCTTCGTGACGGAGTCGAAATTTTCACGGGACCGATTGACCAACTCAAACGCTTTAAAGATGACGTCAAAGAGGTTGCTCAAGGTTTCGAGTGCGGTATTTCTTTCGCGAAATTCAACGATATTCGCGAAGGTGACATAATAAAGGTTATGACGACCGAGGAAATCGAAAGACAGGTTTTGGTGTAAAAAATGACTTTAAGAAACGAACGCGTACGAAAGACAATTCAAAAAGAAGTTGCGGATATTATTCAAAAAAAGTTGAAGGACGAACGAATCGGCGGTGTAGTTTCGATTACCGATGTCGAAGTGTCGCATGATAATTCTTATGCGAAGGTTTTTTATTCGGTTTTTGCGCCAGAAGACGTGAAAGCCAAAACCATCGAGGCAATTGACCAGGATACGCCGAAAATCCGTTACGAAATCGGAAAACGAATAAGATTGCGCGTTACGCCCGAATTAAAATTTATTTTTGACAACAGTATCGAGCGCGGATCAAAAATCACGGAACTGATAAATAAAGTTTCAAAGGGCGAAATTTAATGTTCGGTTTTTTGAATGTCGACAAGCCTGCGGGAGTGACCTCACACGACGTGATTTCACGGTTGCGAAAAGTAACGGGAATAAAAAAAATCGGTCATGCCGGTACGCTTGACCCTTGTGCGACCGGAGTTTTGCCGATTGCCGTCGGTAAGGCGACAAGGTTGCTTGATTTTTTGCCGACCGAAAAAGAGTACGAAGCTTCATTTCGGTTAGGGTATGTTTCGAAATCTTACGATTGCGAGACCGAGCTTGAGTATTTTTCCGACAAAAGACCTGACGCAACTACGGTAAGAACTGTTTTAGACTCTTTTAAAGGTGAAATTTTTCAGAAGCCGCCGATTTACAGTGCCGTGAAAATCAACGGGAAAAAATTGTATGAGTCGGCTCGGGAAGGCGAACAGGTCGAAATTCCCGTACGCAAAATTTTTGTCGGAAGCGTCGAATTGACGGAATTTGACGGAGATACCGGGATGTTGAAAATAAAATGTTCCAAAGGTACTTATATTCGCTCGATAATTCACGATGCGGGACAAATGCTCGGTTGTGGTGCCGTCATGACGGGTTTGAGACGGACTTTGTCGGGAGGCATGCTTATAAAAAATGCCGTACCGTTGGAGTTTTTTTCGTCAAGAGAGGCTGCCGAGCAAAATCTTATTTCGCCGGTCGAACCGATAAAAACTGAGCTTATCGAGTTAACCCCCGAAATGTTAAAAAAAGTTAAGAACGGTAATTTTGTTAATGTAAATTCAATTGACGGAAAATATTTTGCCGTTTCAAACGGCTCATTTATTGCGTTTGGTGAGGTTTCGGACGGTATTTTGAAGCCCCGAATCGTTTTTTGTGAATAAATATTAAACTTTTTCCATGCCGCAAAATTTATGATAAATTGTTCATGTTATGGATAAATTGTTTAAAATAATTATTTGTTTAGTTTTATTTTTGACGGGATTAATGATTTACGAGCACTTTTTTCAAAATCGTGTTCCGAGTGAAATTGTTCCCGGCGGTTCCGAGGAAACTCTCGTTCCCGAGAGACCTTCGAAGCCGGACGTAAAAGTTCCAGAAGAAACTCAAAAGCAGGAAACCGTTTATGTTTACTTTTTGAAGACCGACAAAAACAAGGTTCAATACCTTACTCCGGTTCAACGGAAATTGCCCGAGGGCGAGTCGCGAGTTAAGTTTTGCGTTACTCAGCTTTTAAACGGTCCTTCAAATTACGAGGATGACAAAGGTGTTTATACGGCGGTTCCCGACGGTGTTCGATTGATTTCGGTCAATGAGTCCGCAAATTCCGTAACGGTGGATTTGAGTGCGGATTTCGGTTCGGGCGGCGGATCCGACAGCATTTATTCAAGAATGCGTCAGTTGATAAAAACCGTACTTGCAAATACCGATAAAGATTTCTATTTAAAAATAAACGGAAAACGCACAGACGTAATCGGCGGGGAGGGAATTACCTTCACACAGCCGCTTACGGAGAATTCGCTCGACGAATGATATACCGGACAATGTTTCAAAATATTAAAAAAAACATTTTGCTTGTTGACTGCAAAATGTTTTTTTTGTAATATAAAGCGTACATTCGCTTTTGAAATGGTGTCGAAACGAGGATATGTAGATGAGTATAAACAAAATCTCCGTAAACGGGCAAAATTTATGGAGCTCGTCCGGTAAAAACGTCGGAAACAAGGCAAATATGTCTTTCAAAGCATTGAATTTCGCCTACGGACAACAATTTGTTACCGGTAAGATAAATAATGAAAGTTCAGTATTAAAGATTTCAAAAAAACAATTATCGGGTATCGTAACCGCAGGTGTGGCAAGTTTTTTGTCACTTTTACCGAAGTTAAAGACCGAGTCCGGGTCAAAAGCGTTCGAATACGCGAGTATTGCTGCTAAAACGGCTCAAGATGCCCAAAACACGGCTTACGCACTTGACATCAACAGAGCGGAAATGGCTGAAAATGAACGCCTCAAAGGAACACGGGTATTTAACAAAGAACGTTTTGAATCAAAAATGGCAAACCATCCCGTAATAAAAGAATTACGCGGATTACATCAAAACATTGTTGAAGATAATAACGAGGTTTCAGAACTTTTTGCACGAGAAGCTGCCATAATGTTCGAAAAGGATTTAGATAAAGTTTTTTCTCAAAGTAAAGCAACAAAATTGCTTGAATCGTTCGGTCTCAAAAGTCTGGAAGATTTTGTCGGGAATGTGCACTTGAATATCGAATTAGGCTCGTATAGCGGAACGATAAACGTATCTGAAAGACAAGCAAAAAAATTAACAGACAGCAATTTTAATGCACCGGTTGCAAAAACTTCGGAACAAACAGGGCTTGGCAAAATATTAATCGATACATATGGAAACGAAGATGAAAATTCTATGAAACTTATGATCTTCGGGCCGGCTTCAAAACTTGATTTCAATATGCTTGACAAATTGAACAAATCTCTGGCTCAAGATTGCGGAACCGCTCTCGAAAAACTTTTGAGCAAACATTTTCCGGATGTCGAAACACGGAATTTTAACAAATTTTCTTCACGTTCTTTGAATGAGAATATTGTAGAGAATTATTTGATAAACAAGCTTGTTGCTGCCGGAGTTAAAATTTTGAAAGACGAAAATGGTTCGAGAGCTGCAATTCTTGACTATGCAACGATTGCCGGTGTAAAATAGTCGATTTTATAACAAAGAAAAATAGACTGCAAAAAATGCTCGCGTTTATTGCGGGCATTTTAATGAAATTGTTAAGAGTTTTTGTTTGAAACAACCGTCGCCGCATGAATGACGACGTATAAGCGGGATGCAACGGTGATTTAAACCGAATTGTTCAGAAGTCTTCCGAATTTTATGTTGTTGTAATAATACATAAGAATTTGATAAGCGTTATAGCCTTGTTTTGCAAGGTTATTGCAGCCGTGCTGACTCATCCCGAGTCCGTGTCCCATTTTTTTCATACCTCCGTCGAACGACGGTACCGAACGCAGGTAAGGTAAATCTTTTGACCAGATTTTGCCCGCGTTAACCGTTTTTCCGCCTGCACTGGCGCAGTAAAAAGCGGGGACTACTTCTTTGTTTTGGGTGATTACGATGCCCGCGGTTTGTTCTACCGCTGTGCGTGCTCTCGCGGTTTCGGCGGATGCGCCTCCGTAGGCTTGATCTTCGGTGTTGTCTTTCAGGTCGAACCCGTATCTGCTTTGTTTACCGAGGTTTGCGACCGCGTAGCTTCTTGCCGCTACGGCTTGAGCTTTTAATGCTTCGCTGTGCCATGAGGACGGCATTTCCGACGGAACAACCCCGAGCAGGTATTCTTCGAGCGGAATGTTATTTATTACGGTAAGTTTTCCGTTGACTTTTCTGACGATAAGCGTTCCTCTGTACCAGCGGTTTTTCGCGGAGACAAACCCGGGAGTCGCGGTTCTTACGACGATTCTTTCGGACGCAATGTCGTGCTTTTCGCCGTTTACCGTAATTTTAATACCTTTTTTACCGGGCGTAAGCACGTAAGGCTTCATAGCGTCGAGTTTGCAAAAATTTTTGCCGGTCATTTCGTCGGTAATAATTCCTGTTGTGCTGGTTCCGGTCAAAAGTCTGTCTGTTTCTATCAGAAGCCCGATTTTGACCGCATGCGCTTTCATATCCGTGAAACATAAGATACAAAAGACGAGTATCATAATGTTTTTAAAAATTTTCATTATACATTTCCCTTTGGATATAAATATAGCACAGAATTTTCGTTATGAGAAAAAAGATACCGTAAACGTATGATTTTTGCCAAATTTCGTAAAAAATTGACTTCATATAAGTTATTATTAAAACGGATATGCGGAGGGTCTTAGCATGATTTTAAAAGGACAAACAGATTATTTCGAACCCGGGTTGACGGTCAGTTTGAGGGCAATGCACCTTCAAAACGAACTTATGGGAATTTCTTCGGAAAACTTCGTGGGGTTCGATAAAGTCGGATACCAAAGAAAAAAGCCCGTCGTTCCCGCATTTTCCGAATACGTCGGGGCGCATGCTTTGTCTTATGCGGTCGATGATACTCCGGGACGAATTGCAATGAGTCAAAAGCCTTTGGATTTGGCTCTGAGCAATAAGGGGTATTTCCAGGTCGAAGGACCTTCCGGGATAGTGTTGACACGTGACGGAAGGTTTAAAGTCGACAACGAAGGCAATTTGCTTTCGCTCAAAGACGAAAAGGTTCTCGGTGCCGACGGAACGCCTATAGTTCTGCCTTTTGCACCGGAAAAACTTGAAGATATTTCGGTAGATTTGGCGGGAAACATCAAGTTGCTTAACAGAAGCGCGAAAAAGCTCGTTTCCTGCGGCACTCTCGGAGTTGTTACCAAAGAGGGCGTAGCGGTTCTTGATCCCGGCGTACGCCAAGGGTATACGGAAGATTCAAACGTCGACCTGTACACGGAAACCCTCGAGTATCTGCCTATTCCGAAGAATTTTATGGCAAACAAGTCGATGTTCAGGCAGCAAAACAATATGGTATCACAGGCGGTACAAACGTTGAGCGGAATGTAGGAGGTTGAATAATGGTATCGTTTCAAGGACTCGTCAGAAGAAACATCGTAAATATGAATGTTCAAAACGAAAGACTCGGCGCAATTTCCGACAATTTCGCAAATTTTAACACGAATGCGTATAAAGGGGTTGATTTCAAACAATTTGTCACCGAAGACGGATACGTCGACGGTGTCGGGACTTCCGACCATTCTCTCGGCGCATTGATGAAAACCGAACAAAAGCTCGATATCGGGCTTGCAACTCCCGGGTATATTCCCGTGACGTCCGAAACCGGCGATGTTGTTTATACGCGCGACGGCTCTTTGAGAGTGAACAAAGACGGTTATCTTATTACTTTTGACAACTTTCTGGTCGGCGACGGAATAAAAATTCCTCATAATTACTACGATATTACGATTAAACCCGACGGTGTGGTTCAGGTTATCAGGGAAGCAGGCAATAAGCCCGAAACCGTAGGATACATTCCCGTTGTGAATTTTCCCGACCCGCAGGGGTTGAAACAACTCGACGGTAACAAATACCTCGCAACGAGAAAATCAGGCGACCCTTACCTTTCTCAAAACCACGAAGGCATCAGACAGGGAATGCTCGAACGCTCGAACGTCGATATGTATAAGTCGTCCTACGACGCCATGAGAATTATGGCTTCTCAAACCGCAAGCTTGAGATTTGTTCAGGCGGTAAACAAGATTTACGATGAAGCCATCAATCTTCAACAATAATGAAAGGAAGTAAATAATGTACACACCCAAAACTTCATTCGAGAAATGTAACTTAATGCTTGATTTGGCGGCACAAAGACAAAGAGCTTTGTCGTCGAACATCGTTAATATGGACACCCCGGGATATGTAAGAAGAGATATCGACTTTGCTCAGTACCTCGGAACGATGAACTCTCCTTTGGAAACCGAATTGTCCTCAAAACTCGGAGCGTCGGGTGTTGTTACCGAAAAACGGGGTAAAGTCGACGTGGTTTATGAATTGACCGAAATGCAAAAAAACGCGCTGACCTACGCTACAGCAATAAAACGAATGAATTCCGCGATTTCTCAAATCAGAACGGTTATTAACGTAGGAAGTTAGGGGGTAAAATATGACGATTCTCAATTCTATGGATGTCGGAGCAAAGGCGGTCGGAGTTCACGGAACCCGAATGAACATAATCGCGAAAAACGTTGCAAACCTCGATACTCCGAATTACGTAAGAAAAATTCCCGTTCTCAATTCAACCGACGATGTTTCGTTTGCCGGATTGTTGAACGTTATGAAGGACGACATGTTTGCAAACGGAAATGTTCCTTTTACTTCGGGGAGCGTTGCTCTGTCGGGAGTTGTGGAAGATCCGACTCTCGGAGACAGACTCTACAGACCGGGACACCCCGATGCCGACGCAAACGGATATATCAGAGCTTCAAACGTAAATCCGTTGGTCGAATTCGGTGACGCGTCTATGGCTCAACGCGCTTACGAGGCTTCTTTGGCGGTAGTAAAAATTTCGAAATCAATGGCTGACAGAGCGGTCGAGCTCGGTAACGGCTGATAATTTTAACAAAACTTAATAAAATACGATAAATACAAATAAAA
Source organism: uncultured Candidatus Melainabacteria bacterium (assembly GCA_934718085.1). Taxonomy (GTDB): domain Bacteria; phylum Cyanobacteriota; class Vampirovibrionia; order Gastranaerophilales; family Gastranaerophilaceae; genus CAKUZL01. The sequence continues at coordinate 124,241 of CAKUZL010000003.1, read as the reverse complement.
TACGGGGATAAGGGATAGAAAATGGCATTTTCCGCAAATATACAAAACTTAATAAATACAAGCGGGCAGAACGCGGCAATAACAAGAGCCGCGCAACTGCAAACGTACGTAAACAATCTGAATTCGCAAATTAACGGCATCGACGAGACGTCTTCCACGGAAAGCGTAAAAAGTTTCGGACAGGTGCTCAAACAAACTTCGGATGAGGACAAATACGCGTTTAAATTGCCTTCTCAAAACTCAAATCGCGTCTTCGGAACCCTTATAGGCAAAGGTACGGGGCTTACTGCCACAAGCAAAGGAAAAATGTCGAAAGACGCGATAAAACAAATCGTTTCGCAAATATCGGCAAAACACGGAGTAGACGAAAAACTTGTTTTGGCGGTAATAAAGCAGGAATCGGGATTTAATCCGACGATTGTTTCGAAAGCGGGAGCAACCGGATTAATGCAGCTTATGCCCGCGACGGCAAAGGGTTTGGGCGTTACCGACCCGAAAAACCCGGTTCAGAATGTCGAAGGCGGCGTAAAATATTTAAAATCCATGTTGAACAGATTTAACGGAAACGTCATTTTGGCTTTAGCGGCTTATAACGCGGGTCCGAATGCCGTTAAGAAATATAACGGAGTTCCTCCGTACAAAGAAACACAAAATTACGTAAAAAGTATATTGGCAAACTACTTGGGATAGGAGATAAAGCATGCTTGAAAGAAGACTTGTACCGAACATAGACGTATTTACGAGGATAGAACCTTCGAAATACACCGACATGGGCAGAACGGCGATGAGATTCGATAACATCGAAAAGCCCGAAACAACCGATTTTAAGTCTGTTTTTACCGGGCTTGTGGAAAACTTAAATCAAGATATCAGTCGCCCCGACCAATTGTTGAAAGAACAAATGTCGGGCAACGAAAACGTTGACATTCACGACGTTATAATTTCCATAAACAAGTCACAACTTGCTGTTCAGGCGGCAACAAACATTACGACAAAAGTTATCCAAGCTTACGACAAAATAATGCAAATACAAATATAATAGTTTCCCAAAAAGGAAAAAGATAGTATAATAATCATGAAAAAGAAACGGGATTTGTGTATATGCCTGAAAAATTACAAGAGCTTTTAAAAAACAAAGTAGTGCTGTACTCGGTAATCGGTGCGGTAGTACTTGTTTTGCTTTTGGTAATAATAACGGGCGCGGTTGTTGCGACAAAAGGCGGCGACGGTGCGGAAAAAGTTCCGATTGAAAAACCGATAAAAGAACCTTTGTCTTTGTTTACGACAGACAATATCGGAAAGGCGATAGAAGTTCAGGCGTTGCTTGCGCGGGAAGGAATTACCGTTCACCGCAAGGACGAGGGCAGTAAAACGACTTTGTTTCTTAAAGATTATAAACCCAGCGAACGCGACAGAGCCTTGCTTTCGATTGTTTCGAGCGGACTTATGGATCAGTTTACGGGACTCGAAATCTTCGATAAAGGTGATTTTACTTCGACTAAAGAAGATAAACGGATAAGACTCGTTCGTGCGATAAACGGCGAACTTTCGCGGTTGATAAGAAAAATCAAACCGATAGAAAACGCATCCGTGTTTGTGTCGATTCCGGAACAAACCATGTTTACCGCGGACAAAAAGCCCGTTACGGCTACCGTTCAGTTGGTAATTCCTTCCGGCGAAAAACTTGACAGATCTAAAATTAAAACCATAGAAAACCTTTTACTCGGAAGTATTTCGGGGTTGGAAAGCGAAAATATTTCGATAACCGATACAAACGGCAATGTTTACGACAGTATAAGCAATACCGTCGACGATCAGCTTTCAAAAATCGAAGAGAACGACAAATATATGAAGAACAAAATTTCTTCGCAACTCGACAGGTTGATAGGAAAAGGAAAATACGTCGTTACCGTAAGCACGTTTTTGCGCCAGGTTCCGATAGAAAAAACAAGCATTATTTACGACCCCAATTCGAAAACCTCCGTTTCCGAACAAACATTTACGGAAGGTTTGGGAGACAAAACTCAGGACTCCAACAAAGGTCTGAACGCGGTCAGCGTGTATTTGCCGAACGGTCTTCCCGCGTCGGGCAGCGATTCTTCTCAAAACAGAAGTTATTCTCGGACTGCAAGAGAAACTCAGTACGGAATTTCAAAAACGCAAATAAACGAATACAGCAAACCCGGAGTTATAGAACAGGTCTCAATTGCCGTCACGATAGATTCTTCCGCAATGCCGGCAAATATTACCACGGACGAGTTAAAAGAAATGATTGCGGATTCGGCTTCGCCTAAAGTTTCCGCGGACGACGTGTCGGTCGTGTATTCTGATTCCATTGATCCGTACCTGGCAAGCGACAGACCGGTCAATTTGCCTTCGCCGGACAAAACCGGAAACCCCTGGTGGATAACGATTGCGATAGTTGCAATCGGCTTAACGGGCGGTTTTGCCTACGTTTCCAAAAAACTTAACGAAAAAGCGCAACGTCAGTCCGAAGAAGTTACCGCGTTGAAACAAAAAACCGCGGAACAGGAAAAACAACTTTTGGACGTAAATTTAAAGGCTTCCCAGTTGATAGAAAAACAGGCGCAAATGGCACAAGGTCTGATGCAACAGCAACAGGTCGTGGCTCAGCAGCTTGCGGCTCAATCGGCGGCGGTTGCCGCGGCGGCGTCGGGTGTGGCGGTAAATCCCCAACCGATAGGTCAACAGCAGGCTCAACAGGCATCCGTTCCGGAAAATACGGGCGGAGACGATGTCGAAGAACTTCTCGAGGATGTAACTTCGGGAATAGAACTCGGCGACGACGACGAAATGCTTGATAAGGTAAAAAGTTGGATAGAAAAATCTTAGAATCGGTAAAATCGGATGAGCGTAGATAATTTTCAATATAAAGAATTTGCCGAAAACATGGCACAACAGGCGAAAGCCGTAATTCCGCCCGAATTGTCGAAAGAAGACGGCGAATACGTCGTTAATATGGTTCACAACTTTTGCTATTTAGCTGCCGAAGCTCTCGTAAACGACGATTCGTACAAATATACCGAAGACCAGGCGAGTGTTATTACTCAATTAATCGGCGAATGGACGTTTCACAAATCGATTGACGTTATAAAAGGCGAAATTCCGCCCCAGTTCAGGGATCCGATTTTGCAAAAAATCGCGTTTACGATTTTTGAAATAGCAAAACAGGGAATATTGAAAAATCTCCCTCAGGATCAGTTGATAACGCTTGCCGAGCACCATGTTAAGAAATCTTACGGAGAAGCCCTTGCCGAGTTGACTCAGAAAGGGGCTTTGACCAAGCAGCAGGCAGTTGCGGCGATTTCGCAGTCAAATATCGACGAAATGGCAAAACGTGACAACGAAGCGATTAATAATGCAAGTGATGCCAAAATTATTAAGCTTGCGGCATTTGCGCTCGTGTTGAAAAAACTTCCTCAAGATAAAGCGGGAACGATTTTGACCAAGTTTTCACCGTCGGATGCACAGGTTTTGATGCAGTATATGCAGATGGACAATCTTGAAAATCAGATTGACAAATCGCTGATGACTCAGTGTTTAAAGGACGTTCAGGCGATTGTCGACGTGCCGGGAGCAATCAGCATAGAGAAGATAAAACGAAACTTCGGAAAACTGATAAAGAACGTTCCGAAAGAGGTTTTGGCAAAAACCGCGGAAAACGAACGGTCAAAAGTCGCGGAAGTATTTGAAGATATTTCGGGAATAAGCGAGAAAAAAATTTCACCGTACGTATTGAACGTGATATTGTCACACACGGAATCCAAAATAAATGATTATAAAAAGAACAAAAAAATCGCAAAATAAGAATATACAGCAGGCCGGCGAGCAACCGTCGGAGAAAAGTGCAGTTGCGTACGAGACACCGAAGATTTCGGCTGCGGAAACGGGGGAAGCTTTCGAACAAACTCAACCGACAACGGAGCCTGTTGCCGAGCAAACCGCGGCGGATATTTTGGCGGATATAAATTTTGACGACATTAATTTGGAATCGCGAAGCGAAAGACGTCTCGGCTCAAGGCGTCGCGGGTATCGTCGGAGTGAAGACCGTGGTGTAGTTTCCAGAGCTCAGGAAGAAGCCGAATCGATAAGACTTCAGGCGATAGAAGAAGGTAAAAAAGAAGGCTTGCAGGCAGCTTCGGAGGATATTGACAAACTCAATAACGCTCTTCTCGATTTTTTCGAGTATAAGAACGAAGTGTTCAAGGCGGTTTCCGCGGGGATATACGATATTTCGGTTGAAATTGCAAGAAAAATTATTAACAGAGAATTACAACAGGACAAAACGGCATTGATGAGCTTAATAAAAAACGCGCTGCAGGATACGTACAAACACCAAAACCGAATAACGGTAAAGGTTAAGCCCGAAGATGCGCCGATTGTAAAGGAAATGCTTCCCGAATATTTAATCGACGGAGGGAACGAAATAAACATAAACGTCATCCCGGACGAGAATATCGTCACCGGAGGTGCTATAATAATGACGGAAAACGGGATAATAGATGCAACGGTCGATACCGGACTTTCCATATTGGAACAGGCGTTCAAGCAAATGCAGGAGTAAAATAAGAAGTGGCGCAACCCGACAACAATGCAGGAGGAGGAAATCCGCTCAGTGAAATAGCACTGGCGATATTTGTCATACTTCTTATATTGATTTTGATTATGGAAATGCCCAACTGGGTGGTAAATTTCTCTATCAGTTTCAATATAACGCTCGGCATTTTGCTTGTAATGATATCTTTGTATATCAAAAAACCGCTCGAATTGTCGGCGTTTCCTTCGATTATTCTTATCGGAACGTTGTTCAGGCTCGTTTTGTCGATTGCCTCGACCCGTCTTATTTTGTCGAAAGGCGAAGCCGGCGCCGTAATCGACGCGTTCGGGAACTTCGTAACGGGCGGAAATCTGATTGTCGGTTTCGTAATATTTCTTATTATTACCGTTGTACAGTTCATGGTAATCACAAAAGGTGCGGAACGTATCGCGGAAGTATCCGCAAGATTTGCCTTGGACGCAATGCCCGGTAAACAGATGACGATTGACGCGGACTTCAACGCGGGGTTGATTTCTCCGGAAGAAGCGGTTAAACGACGGGAAGACTTACAACGCGAATCGAGTTTGTTCGGGTCCATGGACGGTGCCATGAAGTTCGTAAAAGGTGATACCATGGCGGGTATCATTATCACATTGATTAACATTATAGGTGGTTTGTTGATCGGGATATTGCAAAACGGTCTGTCGGCAGGCGAAGCGGTTCAAAAGTATACAGTGTTGACCATCGGCGACGGATTGTGCGCGCAATTGCCTTCGCTTTTGATGTCGATATCCGCAGGTATCGTAATGACCCGTTCTACGGCGGCAAGCCCTTCTTTGGGTAAAGATTTGGCGGCGCAAATTTTAAGCAAACCTTACAGTTTGTTTTTCACATGTGTATTTTTGATGTTGATTGCCGTAACTTCTTTCTGGACGGGACTTCCGTGGTATCCGTTCGTTATATTTACAATCGTTATTGCGATTTCGGCGTTCTCAATGTTGGTAAACGAAGACGTTCAGGCACAGTTGGGTCAATTGGAAAACGTTCGACAAAATATGCAGGATTTGGTAAACCCGAACAAAATGTACGAACGTTTAGGGGTCGATGTTTTGAGCTTGCAGGTCGGATCGGGGTTGTTGATTATAGCGGATCCCGACCAGGAAGGTCAGCTTTTGCCTAAAATTGCGGCACTTCGTCAACGTGTAACGGACGAACTCGGATTTATCATACCGAACATAAGAATTATGGACTCGTCCGCTCTCGGAGCGAACGAATATCTTATTGCGATAAGAGGAAATACCGTCGCGACGGGTTCGGTTTATCCGGGACGAAGCATGGTTATCGCGGAACAGTGGGATTCTTTGGGTAAAGAGGTTCCTCAAGATGCAATTGTAGGCGTCGATCCTACGTATCAAACTCAGGCTTATTGGTTGAACCCCAATGATATCGGACTGGAAGATCCCGTTACTCAGGTCGATTGCGTGGATGTAATCGTAACGCACCTGCAGGAATGCGTAAGAAAATACGTGGACGACGTTATGACGAAGACGGACGTTCTGAAACTTATGGAACTTGTAAAGAGCCAAGACCCGACGCTTGTCAACGACCTTGTGCCGACTATTATTTCGACCAGCGACTTGCGGAAAATTTTCGTCAACCTCATCAGGGAAAAAGTTTCCATCAAGGATATTATATTTATTTTCGAACGTTTGTGCGATTACGCAAGATTTTCGAAGGAACCGGACATATTGTCCGAACGTTTGAGAGCGGCTTTGGGCAGACAAATTTGTCTTTCGAACGTCACGAAGGACAAGGTTTTGTACGCTTTGACGCTTTCGGCGGATTGGGAAAAAACTTTGGACGACAGCTGTCAGCGGACGGAGCTCGGAACGATGTTCCTGCTGAACCCGCTGCAGGTACAGGAACTTATCGAAACTTCGGCTCAAACGCTTATGAGGGCACACCAAAACATCGGAAGACAGCCGGTCATACTTTGTTCGCCGAGAATAAGATTGCCGTTGTATCAGCTTTTGGAACGTCACATTCCGACGATTGTGGTCATTTCGTACTCGGAACTTATTACGGACATTCGAGTCGAAGCGGTCGACACAATAGGAGAAGCTTATGTGGAAGATTACAATTTCGGGTCATAATTATGCTTGATCAAAATTATCTGAAATCCATACAGTATATGAAATCCAGGGCGTATGACATAATCAACAATACGCCGTTGTTTCATTATAAAGGTTCGGTATCCAAGCTTTTGGGGTTGACGGTCGAGGTCAATTTGCCGGGGCTGAAAATCGGAGACTTGTGTTTTATCGAAACTTATACCGGAGAAAAAAAAGCGGCGGAAGTTGTTGCTTTTAAAGGCGAATACGCCCAACTTCTGCTGCTTTACGACGGTTCGGGAATCGGACAGGGCTCACTCGTTCAGTCAACGGGAAAACCGATTATCATTCCCGTCGGGGATTTCTTGCTCGGCAGAATCATCAGCCCCCTCGGCGAGCCGATTGACGGACTTCCCATGAACACCGAAGGCGCAACGATGATGACAATCGACAATCCGCCGCCGGGTGCGTTCGAGAGACCGATTATCAAAGAAAAGTTTTCATGCGGCGTTCGGGCGATTGACTCGTTGCTGACGCTCGGTTGCGGGCAACGGATGGGCTTGTTCGCGGGGTCGGGTGTCGGAAAATCGACACTTTTGGGTATGATTGCCCGAAATTCCGATGCCGACGTCAACGTAGTCGCACTCATCGGAGAACGAGGCAGAGAGGTCAAAGAATTTGTTGAAAATTCTCTGGGTGAACAGGGTATGGCAAAGTCGGTTTTGGTTTGTTCTACGGGCGACCAGCCGCCTCTGATAAGACAAAAATGTTTACACGCGGCAACCGCGGTTTGCGAATATTTCAGAGACAAAGGAAAAAAAGTATTTTTGATGACCGATACCGTCACACGTTGTGCAATGGCGGGCAGGGAAGTTGGGTTGTCAATCGGCGAACCCCCTACAATGAAAGGTTATCCGCCGTCGATTTTTTCATGGCTTCAAAAAGTTTTGGAGCGGACCGGAAACAGTACGAAGGGTTCGATTACCGCGCTTTATACCGTTCTTATGGAAGGTGACGACATCTCCGACCCTATCGTCGACACGGTTCGGGGGATTGTGGACGGGCACATATTTCTTTCGCGGAAAGTTGCCGAAATGAACCATTATCCCGCAATCGACGTTCTCGGAAGCGTCAGCCGTTTGTTTACGGAAATTTGTTCGAAAGATCACATTTCTGCGGCTTACAAAATGCGGAAATTGATGGCATTATACCGTGAAAACAAGGACTTAATCGACGTCGGGATGTACAACCCGGGGTCAAACCCGAAACTTGATACCGCAATCGAGCTGATGCCTCAAATCAACGCCTTTTTGCAACAAAGAATTTCGGACAGCGTCAGCATGGATTTGACAATTCAAACCCTGATAGAAATGATGCAAAACGTCGATATTTAAGGTTTGCTCCGGCTTTACGGTAAGACTTTGCAAACCGTAATGACACATTATTTATACGAACAAACGAGTGTCGCGGCGGAGATTTTGTTGTGACTCATTAATGTCGCTTCCGATTTTGAGCATCAAAACTACTGTAATCGAGTTGTATTGCCGAATTTCGTCGAACGTTTACGGCTTAAAAAAAAGAAAGCCCTTCTTGAGCCTTCTTTTTTATTTTGTGAATTTGTTGATTCGCTGACAAACGTTAAAAGAAATATTCGATGAAGCTTGTTGTATCGCTATTTTACGACGATATTGACAAGTTTCCCCGGAACAACGATGACCTTCACGATATTTTTGCCTTCGGTCAATTCCTTTATTTTAGGCAAATTCAACGCGGTTTGTTCCGCCTCTTCTTTTGTCGCTTCCGCGGAAAGGGTTGTTTTTTCTTTGATTTTGCCGTTGATTTGAACAACAAGCGTGATTTCTTCGTCTTTTGCGAATTTTTCGTCGAAAGTCGGCCATTCCGAAGTTAACACCGACGTTTTAAATCCGTACATATCTCCGATTTCTTCCGCCATAAACGGGATTACGGGGGATAAAAGCTTTAACAACGAAACAAGAGCAAAGCTCAAAACGTTTATGCTTTCTTCGTCTTTAACTTCATTTTTGCCGATGTATTCGTAAATGGTGTTCGTAAATTCTCGATAAGCCGAAATTACGGTGTTAAACTGGAATTTATTGTTAATGTTTTCCGTAATTTTTTTGATGGCGGAGTGCGTTTGTCTGAACAAATGCGAATTGTCTTTCGACAAGGTTTCGGGGTGTTCGATTTTTGCATCGGGTTTAACGACATCCGCAAATTGAGTAAACATACGCCAAAGTCTGTTTATGAACTTAAAACAGCCCTCGACGCCTGCATCCGACCAATCGAAGTCTCTTTCGGGCGGAGTATCCGACAAAATGAACAATCTTGCCGTATCCGCACCGTAGTTTTTAAATATTTCGTCGGGATCAACCGTGTTACCCTTTGATTTCGACATTTTCGAACCGTCTTTCAAAACCATGCCCTGAGTCAAAAGGTTCTTGAACGGTTCGTCGAATTCAACTAGTCCCAAATCGTGGATGGCTTTTGTAAAAAATCTTGCGTAAAGAAGGTGCAAAATCGCGTGTTCAATACCTCCGACATACTGATCGACGGGCGCCCAATAATTGACTTTGTCCTTGTCGAAAGGCGCGTTGTCGTTCTTTGCATCGGTATAACGATAATAATACCAGTTCGAGCACATAAACGTGTCCATGGTATCCGCGTCGCGAACCGCTTCTCCTCCGCAAACAGGGCATTTCGTCTTCAAAAACGTCGGTGACGTCAAAATCGGCGACTTGCCTTTTACACTGAAATCAACGTCTTTGGGAAGCAAAACGGGAAGTTCGCTTTCGGGAACGGGCTGTGCTCCGCATTTTTCGCAGTAAACAATCGGAATCGGAGCCCCCCAGTATCTTTGGCGCGAAATCAACCAATCGCGGAGTCTGTATTGCGTCTTGGCCTTTCCGAATCCGTGTTCTTCCGCATATTTGGTAATTGCCTTTTTGGCATCTTCGTTTTTCATTCCCGAAAATTCGCCGGAATTTACCAAAATGCCGGGTTCCGTATAAGCCTTCGAAAAATCGGGCTCGGGATGTTCGGGATTTTGAATAACCTGTTTTATCGGCATGTCATACTTTTTCGCGAATTCGAAATCTCTTTCGTCGTGAAGAGGAACCGCCATAACCGCGCCGGTACCGTATTCCGCAAGAGCGTAGTCTGCAACTCTGATTTCGCATTCTTCGCCGTTGAACGGGTTAATTACGTGAGTGCCCAAACGAACGCCGGTTTTGATCCGCTCGGTCGAAAGACGTTCTATTTCCGTCATTCTCGAGGCGTTTTCGCGATAATTTTTGACTTCCTCCGCATTTTCGGGAGTTGTCAGTTTGTCGATATCTTTGTATTCCGGAGCAACAACAACGTAGGTTACGCCGTAAACCGTGTCGGGACGGGTCGTATAGACGGGAACTTCAAGGCCTTCGACTTCTTTTACTTTGAAGTTCAAAATTGCACCTTCGGATTTACCTATCCAGTTTTTTTGCATTGTTTTGACGCTGTCCGGCCAACCTTCGAGCTTATCGATGTCCTGCAGAAGTTTTTCGGCGTAGTCGGTTATTTTGAGGAACCATTGCGAAAGGTATTTTTTCTCTGCAACGGAGTCGCAGCGCCAACATTTACCGTCGATAACCTGCTCGTTTGCAAGCACGGTTGCGCATTTGGGACACCAATTAACCGCAGCTTCTTTCTTGTATGCCAATCCTTTTTTGTAAAATTGAAGGAAAAACCATTGAGTCCACTTGTAATAATCGGGCAAGCAACTTGCTATTTCTCTGTCCCAGTCAACCATAAGTCCGAGTGACTGTAACTGACTTTTCATGTAGGCAATATTGTCAAGTGTCCATTTTTCGGGGTTTGCGCCGTGTTGAACGGCAGCGTTTTCAGCAGGAAGTCCGAAACTGTCCCAACCCATCGGGTGAAGAACGTTGAACCCGTTCATTCGTTTGAAACGAGCGATAACGTCCGAAATCGTGTAGTTGCGAACGTGCCCCATGTGAAGTTTTCCCGAAGGATAAGGCAACATCGATAGAACGTAGTATTTTTGCTTGTTATCGTCTTTTTCGACTTTATTTGTTTTTTCGTTCAACCATTTTTCGCGATGCTTTTTTTCTATCACTCCGGGATTATATTTGATTTCTTTCATAGGTCTTTCCTTATTGTTTTTTAGCTGTTTCGGCAATTATTCTCGCCGTTTTGTACTGTTGGTTCGCAATAGCTTTGTCGTAAGGCGTTAAACCGTCTTTAGACACGGCATCAGCGTTCGCGCCCGCACTTAAAAGCAACAAAACCGCTTTGTCGTTTCCGCGGTATGCCGCTATGTGCAGCGGTGTAATACCCGTATCTTCCGCAACGTTTACTTTTGCTCCGTGTGAAACCAAAAATTGAAGCATGTTCGAATTATTGTTCCAAACCGCGTAATGCAAAGCCGTCATGCCGTTTTTGCCCGCTATGTTTACGTCCGCGCCGGCTTCCGTAAGCAGTTTGAGCGCGGGGTAGTTGTTTTTTGATGCCGCAACCGTTACGGGAGTCCTTCCGTCGGGGTTTTTTCCGTTCAAATCAACACCTTTCGAAATTATATAAGCTATTGCTTCTTCGTTTCCTGAATGTATTGCAAAAAATATCGGTGCGGGTATTCCCGGATCAACGGGCTCAAAACTCGCGCCCTTTGCGCTTAAAGCTCGTAAAATTTCCGTATTGCCGACATACGCGGCGGCATGCACGGGCATAAATCCGTTTTTAGATTTCGCCGAAATATCAGTCCCCAGCAACACGAAATCCTTCGCGATTCTCGTGTCGTTATCCGAAATCGCACGCAAAAAGCCTTCCGAAGAAAACTCGTACTTAGAATTTTCGATTCGGTGTTTTGCGGCACCGGGCTTTATCACAAACTCGTTTACGGAAAACGCTCCCGCCAATATCATCGGGATTATTGCAATTTTTATAATTTTTTTTATTCTTCTTTTCGTATTTCTTTTCATAGCTCGAACTTATTCTATCACAAATCGTCAAAACCTGTTGATTTCCGCCAAAATTTCTTCCGCAGAAATATTCAGGCAAAAATTATCGTTGCAGTTTACTTGCCGCTTATCCCACAAGCAGGGTCTGCAATCGCACTTTGCGGTCAAAATAGCAACGTTTTTGTTTTCGGGAACCAATTTTTTCTCATCGGTCGGACCGAAAAACACCACGGTATTTTTGTTAAGCGCGGCGGCAATGTGAAAAGGCGCAGAGTCGCAGCAAAATATAAGTTTTACGCTGTTAAACAACGTTGCAAGGTCAAAAATATTTTTTGTCTTTCCGTAATAATCAAGAAAAAGCGGATTATCGCAAATCTCTTTGTTTTCGAGAATTTTTGAGATAATTTCGGCATCGTCGGGACCGCCTGCCAGAACGACTCTCTTATTATTTCTTAACAATTCGAGAATAACCGTCTGCAAAATCGAGGGATCGACGTTTTTGTAAATTCCTTTTTTTATGCTCATCAGGCTGACTCCCGGATGAATCAAAATGCAATCGTCAAGCCCGGAGAGTTTGTCCGCTTCGATTTTCGGGTTTTCAAATTCCGAGAGGGTTTCGTCCTTTACGAGCTCGAAATACATTTTTGCGGCGTAACGATTTTTGTTCAGAGAAACGGCACGTGTCAGCAACTTATCCGAAAAAGAGCCGTTTGAAAAGCCGACTCGTTTTTTAATTCCCGACAAAAACAGTAAAATAGGGATTAATTTGTTTGAACCGCTCGAAAATACCGCATCGTAGCCTCCGAAGAGCATTTTAAAGTAAAGTTTGATAAGTTCGAAATACTTATGTTTGCCTTTTATGTCTGCGGTTATTATGTAATCAATATCTTTAGACAAACTTTTAACGCACTTTGCTCGCGGTTCCGTGCAAAGCGTGATTTCGCAATCCGAAAATTTGCTTTTTAAAGCGGAAACGACAGGCAAAAACAAAATTTCGTCCCCGATTCCGCCAAAATTTATTAATAAAATTTTTTTTGACATAACATTAGAAAGGTTTTGTTTGGTTCAATTTTTGGCGCAACTCGCGAAATCTTGCGATATCTTCCTGCGCCTTTGCGAATTCTTTGAAAACGACCTGTGTCGAAGGATGAACCAGCTGAATGCAGTCCATGTGAACTTCCAAAAAGTCGTATTTTCTCGGCGGAGCCGACGAATTTCGCGGGATAATTTCGGCATTTGTAACCGCCAAAAATCTTTTTCCCGTGTCGTTAAGCAAATCGGTCAATTCGCGATTGCTGTTGGTGTATTCGGAAACGTGAACCGTTCCTTTTATGTCGTTATCGGCAGTCAAAATATAAACTTCGACAGGTATTGTGTTGTTGTAATTTGCCATTTCGGAAATCTTCCTTCGCACTGTTTTACATTGATGATGATACCTCGATTTCTTTTTTTTTGCAAATAACCGCTTTTATAATTTTTTTGTCGTATAATCATTTTGTAACCGTTCGGAGGAAGACATGAAAGAATTAACCGAAAAAATATATAACGCGGCGTCAACGGAAATTAAAAACGCCCAAAACTCGCTTCAGTTGGACGAAATCAAAAATAAATATCTTTCAAGAAAAAGCGAGTTGAGCAATTTAAAGAAAAATCTTAAAGATTTGTCGCTCGAAGAGAAAAAGTCTTTCGGAGCTTATTTAAACAAAGTTTCGGGCGAACTTGAGTCCATTCTCAATCAAAAGCGCGAAGAAATTTTGACGAAAGAACGTAACGAAAAGTTACAATCCGAATTTGTAGACATCACGATGCCTTCCGATTACGTTCCGCACGGAAAACTTCACCCTCTGACGGTCGCAACAAACGAAATTACCGAAATTTTTAAGGGCATGGGGTATTCGATAGTTAAACCCGAAAATTCCCCCGAAACAGAAACCGAGTATATAAATTTCGACATGCTCAATTTCCCGCCCGAACACCCCGCAAGAGATATGCAGGACACGTTCTTTTCGGAAATTGCGCCCAATGTAATTTTGAGAAGTCAAACTTCAAACTCTCAAATAAGAACGATGCTTTCTCAAAAGCCTCCCATTCGCGTCATTTCGCCGGGAAGAGTTTATCGCTGCGAATCGGTCAGCGCGCGCAAAAGCAACATGTTCCACCAAATCGAAGGTCTTTTGATTGACGAAGGCATCACGCTTGCCGACCTCAAAGGAACTCTGAACGAATTCGTAAACATATATTTCGGAGGGGAACGCCCGACAAGGCTCAGAAGCAGCTTCTTCCCGTTCACCGAACCCAGCGTCGAAGTCGACGTTCAATGTATTTTATGTAACGGAAAAGGTTGCAGAGTATGTTCCGGAACCGGTTGGCTCGAAGTTCTCGGTGCCGGAATGGTTCACGTAAACGTTCTCAAAAATTGCGGCATCGACCCCGAAAAATACTCGGGATTTGCTTTCGGAACCGGTATCGAACGTATGACCATGCTCAAGTACGCAATTGACGACATCAGACTGTTTTTCAACAACGATTTAAGATTCTTATCACAATTCGACGGAGTTAAATAACATGAAAACCGAAAATATCGCATCTTTTGACCCCGGAATCGGCGATTTGTTCACCAACGCCGCTCCTTTCGTGTACGGAGTTCGCAGAAACATTGAAAGCATGCCTTCGTATAAACGCAAAAAACTTTATTTTAATTCATGCGCAAAAAGTCTCGTCAAATTGCTCCTGAACAACTATTACTTCCACAAAGGATGTCTCGCTTGGGCAAAATATTTAAAAACAAATTTGCCGGGTTGCAAAATCGAAAACAATCCGTTTATCAACCTTGACGAACAATCCCTCGCGGCGTACAATCCCGCCGAATACTCCGATTTTAACCTCGAATTCATCGACGCGTTTCTATCGGATTTAAAATATTACAATCTTAATATTTCTTTACCCGATGACATGGTCGACGTTACAAATATTTACAGAGATTTTGTCGTTCAAAACGAAGGATTTATAAACACCGAAACTACCGATATGCTTATAATTCCCGAGAATTTCACGATGAACAAAACCGTCGACGAGGCATACAAATTAATTATGTCCGCGGTCGAAAACAAAAATCTTGATTTGCTTGCGGATTTATAATGTTTCGTATACAATTTCCTCAATAATCGGGGTGCAAAATGGCTGAAGAACTACAACCGAATTTCGAACAGATTGCTAAGGACTGTTTAATCAACAGAACCGACGATGCGCAGTCGATAATTTCCAAAATCGGTTGCGTTTTGGAGAGGCAATCGGACGAAAACCGAATATTGACGGTAAACTACCTTTTCTCGATAAGCAACGATTATCGGGTTTTGAATTATTTGCTGAAAAAAATGAACGAGTACAAAAGTCCGCTCAGTGTCCCCGTGCTTGTAGATACCCTGCTTTTGAAGGGTAAACACCGCGCCAAAATTCTTGATTTCGATATTATAAATCAAATAAAAGTAAATGCCGTCAAAATTTTGGCAAACATAAAAGACTCGTCAGCCGTAAACTCTTTGATTTATTGCCTCAACGACAAAAACGAAAATTACAAGGTTCGCTTAAGTTGCGCCGAAGCACTCGGAAAAATCGGCGATAAATATGCCGTCATGCCGCTTGTTGACGTTCTTGAGGACGAAACCGAACATTCCGTCTACATAAAAGAATCCGTGGCGTTTGCACTCGGTCTGTTGGGCGACGTTCAGGCGGTAGAATCGCTTGTGAGAATTCTTGAAACAAAGAAAAAACTCGAAAGTAAGTTTTCGTTCTTAAAAGAAAAAGTCATAGAAGCTTTAAATAAGCTTAATCCCAACAATGACAGAGTTTTTAACGCTTTAAAAAATTCTTTGAACGACGATTCCGAGCAGGTCAGAATAAAGGCTATCGAAGCGTTATCCGAAATCGGCGACGACAATGCCGAAATATTAATTTACAATGCTTTGAACGACAAATCCGACGAGGTTGTAAAAAATGCGTTGATAGCTCTTTACAATATAAAAGATAAGGACTATATTAAAAATATCATTGAAAGCACAACCTCCGCAAGGCTTGCGGCTTCCGCAAAGGAGATAATGCTTGAGATAGAACGTGCCGAGGAAGAAGATGACGGTTAAATATATAGAAAACGAACTGAAAAGACAAAATCACGCGGGGAACGAACAATCGCCCCGAAATTTGTTTCAAAAGCTTAGATGTCTGCCTTTTTGGAAGAAGTTGTTGTTAATTTTTGTAACGGTGTTTGTCGTAACGTTTTTTGCGCTAGATTTGTTTTTGAAAATTTGTTCGCCAAATCTTAATTTCCCGGACAACATGAACTCTGAAACCGAAACATACGGGGCAGCTTCGGTTGATTCGAGTTTGAAAGAAATCAAAAACGATGACGACGGAATTTATAACAACTCTCGCGCGGAAGAACAAACCGAATCGACATATATTGATAAAGACAGTGAAAACGAATTTACGGAATATAAAGAAAATAATGAGGATACAACGGTAACCGAACCTAAGGAACAAGAGCCCGAAGCGCCTGTTCCCGAGCCGGTTAAGCCCGATAAAATTAACGTTTCCGAACCTCAGTCGATAGAATAGCGCCCGGGCATATAATATAGTCGGTTGTCGTTGTCGAACGGATAACGGCAGCGGTTTTCTCGAGTGCAAAACAGTCTCAACTTTGCAGCTGCGACAATAAAAAGTTATAAACAGTCTTCGAATAACGAAATAACACGAGTTTCGATACGATTGCTTCGTACAGTATTTTCCGAATAATAAACCGTTAATTCAAATGTTCGACAAAACGTTATTGCGGCGTAAGTTATTGCAGGCACTAAAAAACAATACATAACAAAAGCCCCGCCCGAGGGCAGGAGCTTTATGTGTTCAATTTTTATTACGAGTATTTAACTACCGAGTCTTTTGCGTTATTATCAATTGCTTCTTTAAGGCTGTTAATTTCTTCATCGACCTTTTTAGCTTGCGTTTCGAGAGCGATTTTTTCCTGATCCATTCTCGATTGAAGTTTACTCATCAACTGACCTTCTTGCTTAATCATAATGTTTTTAACCATTTCAACCGCATTGGACAAACAATAGTTAGTATCAAATTGAGGCATTTGTGACTGTGCGTATTGAGGATTATTTTTGAAAACCTGACCCAAAGCAGCTGCCTGATACATTGCCGTCATACTTGCTTTTTGAATATACGGTTGGATTACCGCAGGATTAAGCGATTGCGAGAAATTAACCGCAAACCCCGCAGCTCTTGTTGCAAGAAGCGGATTACTGCAAAGTGACACAAATTCATCGGGAGCTATAAACCCGTCTGATATTGCCGAGTTATAATTCATCAAATCGGTCATCTGTTGGTTCATCTCAAGCTGCTTACGCTCGATTTCTCTCTTAACGTTGTACAGCTGATATAACCTTAATTGTTTTGCCAAGTATAAGCCCATTTGTGTTCTCCCGACTTTCGTCTGTTTCTTTTATCGACCTCTTACTTATATAAAAACATGACGCTTTAAAAAATTGCCTTTTTAATGAAATATTTTGTATATATTTTTTGAAGCCTTTTTAAAGAAATGCGCTATACTCAATTATATCGGGATTTTTCGCTCCATACTCGGTAAAAAAATTACGTTACAAAACTTAATAAAACATCTCTATACGCTCAAAGTCATCATAGACATGTCGTTTTGCATACATGCCAAACACGGTGAAAGCTCCAAATTGGCATGCTTTGAAAAGTCGTTGAAATCCGCGCCGGAATAACATCTGTAGTCCGAAGTCGCAAACGGACAGTTGTAAATCCCCGTGAGTCCGAGGGTTCTTGATTTGCAACAATCCGTATTAATGTATTCTCGTTTTGCGTCAAACTCGCCTAGGCATGCCGAATCGGGAACGATTTTGAACATCATGTTTTCGGAAGAAATTCCCGTTTGGTTAAACATGGCAAAATACTTGTTTTTCAGAACTTCTTCGTCGATATTTTCGTGATTTACGACGGACACAACGGGAGTATATCCGTTTTTTTGAAGCGAGCACAAGGCATGGACGATTTTTCGCCAGGTGCCGCGCCCCATGTAATCGTCGTTTTTGCGTTCGTCGTAGTGAGAAAGCTTTAACGCGACGACAATTTCATTTCCGTAAGAATTCTCTTTCTCGACTTTTGCGAAAAATCCGGCTTTTTTATCGTTAATGCTGTATCCGTGGGTGTGAATGACGGTTGAGGCATGCTTAAGACAATAGCGCAAAATCGAATTGAATTCGGGATGAAGCATCGGTTCCGCGCCGCAAAGATGAATATACTTAATTTTATTGCCTTTTAGCTCCGAAAACGAGGTTCTGATTTTTTCGAACGACATATACTCGCTTTTCGAAAGTTTTTTCATTCTTGACGCCGGCATGCCTGACGGGTTGTAATCAAGCGAATATGAAGTCATTTCGATAAATAACTGTTCAAAATTTTTAAGATTTGATTTCGGTGCGGTCAATACGATAGAATTCATTTTTCGTTCCTCATCTTTCTTTTCTCTGCAAATATATTGTCTATGTTTACCAAAAATTTAAAATTACCCGGTTCGGCAAAACAAATTGAACTACGGGTTTAAATTTGAATCACGGGTTATAAATCTTATAAAGGGTGAAAACGCATTAAAATCGGTGTATATTGGTAACGTTGGGAGACACGTTATGGCAAAAATCATTGAAAACAAAAAGGGACGAAGATTAATCAGAATGTGCACGGAAGACGTATTTGCGGTAGCGGAAAAATTTTTTCTTTTGGCAAAAAGCGGCAAAGAGGCGTCCAAAATCAGGAAAGCTATTGAAAAAGAGCCGTTTTTTCTTCCCGAAGATTTGTAACCGGACTTTTAAATTATCCTTTCGTACGATATAATTTGCGTGTAGGGAAGGTATTATTTACCTTGTTGAAAGCAGAGGTGTATCAATGAAAAACAAAATTATAGCAGGATTAATTTTTATAGTCCCGTTGGCGATATATGCGGCGATTTCGCATTTCGGAGGAAACGTTCAAAACGAGGCCGTGGCAGCTGACGGACGCCCGGCGGTATATATTTTCTCGTCGCCGATGTGCGGTGAATGCAAGCGTTTTGCACCCGTCGCCGACGAAGTCAAAGAATTATATAAAGATAAAATCGATGTTATAAAAATAAACGCGACAAATTCGGACGCATCAGTGCAGGAAAAAGTAAAGAAATATAATGTATATCTTGTTCCGACGTCTGTTTTTACCGACAAAAACGGACATGAAGTTTCCCGTGCGGAAGGCGCGCTTTCGAAAGAAGAATTTTGTCAAAAAGCGGATAAATTGTTATGATAAGCGAAAATTTAATGAATATATCGGTTCCCGTCGCCGTTGCGGGAAGCTTTGCGGGAGGGTTGATTACATCGCTTTCGCCCTGTACGTTGGGCATTTTACCGTTGATTTTGGCGTACGTTTGCGGAGTCGATAAATCTTCAACCAAAAAAAATCTGTTTTTAAAACTTCTGTCGTTTTGCTTGGGACTTTCGTCGGTATTGGCAATAATCGGCGTCGTCTGCGCAATGACAGGCAGCGTTTTTGCGGGCGGAAATTCGTCGGTTTTACTGCTTTTGTTTGCTTCTTTGCTCACGGTTTTGGGCTTGAGTCTGCTCGGCGTTTTGAACTTTACCCTACCCGCTTTTGTGACCAAAATCCCCGAAAACAACGGATTGAACGTCATTGTCTATCCGTTTTTGGTCGGGATTTTCTTCGCATTAACGGCATCTCCTTGCTCGTCTCCCGTGCTCGTAGCAATTATCGGTGCCGCAACAATTGCCAAAAAGCCCGAGACCGCTTTTTTAATGCTGTTTTCGTTCGCTCTCGGACAATGCGTCCCCGTTGTGTTGGCGGGCATGTTCGCTTCGGTACTTAAAGGGTTCAGAAAATTTCAAAAATATTCCGCCGTACTTATCAAGCTCAGCGGAATAATTTTCATCGTTATCGCGTTATTTATCTATAAAGACGTTTTCGGAGCACTAATCGGCGGCTAAATCCCATTTGCCGCAAGTGCCGCCCCAACGTGCGATGATTTTCTTTTTCGAAGAATCTTCGGGATCTTCCTGCGTAATCGTGATGATTTCGCAATTGTTCGAGCACCCGTTGCACTGAGTCGTTTTGGAGTGAAACACCATATCTCCGACGCAACTGCCCTTAAACTTCGTCGGAGCACCCGTGTATTGATGATTTTCCATCGCAAGAAGCGCGGCACCGATTGCCCCCATGTTTTGGTGATTTTCGGGAACGACGATTTCCATGCCGAGAGTTTCCTCAAACGCCTTAACCATGCCTTTGTTTGTCGCGACACCGCCCTGGAACGACACAATCGGCAAGATTTCTTTGCCTAAAGCCAGGTTGCTGAGGTAGTTTCTGACCAACGCGAGACAAAGTCCGTAAAGTAAGTCTTCACGGGGATATCCGAGTTGTTGTTTGTGAATAAGGTCGCTTTCCGCAAAAACACCGCAACGTCCGGCGATTCTTGCGGGCGAAGTCGATTTTAACGCCAAATCTCCGAAATCTTGAATTGGTACGTTCAAACGTGAGGACTGCTGGTCGAGAAAACTTCCCGTACCCGCCGCACAAACGGTGTTCATTGCAAAATCGGTTACGATACCGTCTCGCAATATAATAATTTTCGAGTCTTGCCCGCCGATTTCGAGAATGGTTTGAACACCGGGAACGTAAGTACCCGCTGCAACGGCGTGTGCGGTAATTTCGTTTTTCACGATATCCGCCCCGACAAGCGCACCCGCAAGAGAACGGCCCGAACCGGTCGTTCCGACTCCGAGAACATTATATTCGGTCTTTGCCTGTCCGAACAAACCGTTTAAGCCCGTTTGAACCGCTTTTACGGGCTGTCCCGAAGTTCTTATCATAAAACAGTCAAGGCATTTGCCTTCGGTGTCGATTGCCGCAAGCTTCGTCGTGACCGAGCCTACGTCTATACCCAAATAAATATCAGTCATTATATCAGCCTCTTTTTAATATCAATATTATTATAACAAAAACAAAAAATCAGCCGAGTTTTTTTAATTTTATTAAATACTTTGCAACCGACTCGCCTGCCGAAAAGCAATTTTTCTGGGTTCTTGCAGCGGAATGAGCTTTCAGCGTCGCGCTCATGCACCTTCCGACAACGAACAGATTTTCGGTACAACGAAGCGTATCAAAAGGCATGTACCATATCGAATTTTTCGACTTCTCGAGAACGTTTTTTTTACCGTGAATATCAAACGGATAATCCGACGCAAAAGCGGGGTTTTCGGGAATTTTATCCGATAAAATGTCGTCTTCCGAAAAAACATGCTCGCACTGAACTCTTGATTCTTCTCTTAGCCCGGGAACCGTTGCAATCGACGATAAAAAGCAGTTTTCGAACCCCGGTAAAAAATCTTTACAAAAATCAATATAACGTAGAATTTGCTCTCCTCCCGCAATGTAAGCTTCGGCACGGTCAAAAGGCGTATTCCCGGGGTAAATTCGAGGACAATTGAACGATACGCACCCCGGCATTTTTGGCACCGAAAACATCTGAAAATACTCGCTATCGGAGGGTTTTAAGACTTTTCCCGCAACCGCTTTTTCGAATAAGGGCTTTAAAACCTTTGATTTTTCGGAATTTCGTGTGTACGAAGTCGAAAAATAAATGTCGCCGTCGACATTGCAAAATGTCGAAATATCGCCGTTATCGTCTGAATTTTTCAAAAAGTCGACAAATTTTTTCGAATTTATTCCGCCCAAAATAAATCTCAGCGATTCTGCCTGAGAAAAATTTTCTTTCGGTAAAAAAATTTTTCCGAAAAATTCACAAGAAAAATTTCCGTTACCTGTAGCGTCTACAAAATAATTCGTTTCGAAATATACCGATAAACCTCTCGAAAGAACTTTGCATTTATGTCCTTCGTTTATTTTAACAATTTTTGAGTCGGATAGAATTTTTACCCCGACCGATTTCAGCATAAGCGGAAGATAAATTTTGAGCAACTCCGGATTAAACCAGCCTTCATTACTGTCACAGTAAGTAATTTGAGCTTTTTTATCACGCATAAATTTGATTAAGTCGCGGTAAAACTCAACGTTTATGCCTTCGTCGCAGGTTTTCATTACGGGAATTACCTGCCCGAGTGTCATCAACCCGCCCAAAAACAATTGTTTTTCGACAAGCAAAGTTTTCAATCCGTGTTTTGCCGCGATGTAAGCGCACGCAAGCCCCGCCGCACCACCGCCGACTACCGTTAAATCAAATTTCAGCATGATAACCGTTCAATTTTTTGTACTTTCCTGCACTGATTTTATCACTGTTTTCGTATTCGGTGTTATATCTTAACAAAATTTCATCGGACGAAGCGGATAAAGTTTCGTCGCGAAAATTTATTGCCGTTTTGGTTTCGAGCAACCCGCAATCGAAATCGTCAAGAGGGTTAGCAATTTTATCGGCATTAAGTGAAGCGACAGTTCCGAACTGCTTTCCGTCGATAACGGTTTTTCCGAGACAGAATCCGAGGTTTTTCAACGCCGAGCGAACCGACAACGTATTTGAATATGTTGCAAAAACCGAACTCGGTTTCATTTTCGATCTTATAACGTTCAAAAAGTCATACGACCATAAAACCGGCTGTTTTGATGGAGTAAATCCGTCGTGAAAAACAAAATCAGGACAAGTTTGAACCATGGGCAGAGTTTTTCTTGCATCGCCGATATGAAAGTTGATTTTTACATTGTCAAAATCAAAGGGTTTCAAACCGTTTTTCATGCTGTCCGATATATTATGATAATATATATTATGTAAATGCACGTACTCTAAGAGACGAGGAAAGGATTTATCGGGTGATGATATCAAAAATTGAATAATCGGGAGCATATCGCGTCTTAAAAACGACTGTGCAATTTTGTTTAAAAACTCAATATTTTGCTCAAGAAATTCGGAATATTCAGGGAATCTTTCAAGAAGATTTTTTAAAATCACAAAATCAGGAACCGGTGATACAATACCGTCTTTAATAAACGGCGAGAGAAAAACAACAGATTTATCAAGTTCGAAAGAATCGATTTCGAGAGATAACCCTTTTTTTATTGCGGACTCGATTGCCGTTTTGATATTGTATCCGATACCTGTACAAATGTCGAAAAGCTTTACTGTTTTATTTACGGGTGTAAAATTTTCAAATCCCGAAGCCTCGAGAAATTTTTGTTTAGCCTCGGTATACGCGCCGGTGCGCGAATGATAAATATCTTCGACATCAAAATTATAAAGCCCGACAGAGCCGTCATCCGTCAAAAAAAAGCGAAAATTATCAAACATAATCCCTCCGAAACAATTGTAAATCAAAAATGAAGGGAGTACATTACGGGCAGGCATGCCGTTTTGAAAAACTCCGATACATACACAACTTACCGATTTTTAATTAATTCTCGATAACGAGCCGGAGCACTAATGCATGCAAACTCTGACAAAATAATATTAAAAAATAATTTGTACATTTTTTAAGATAAATTATCAAATGATTATCAATATAAATCTATACGATATAAAATGATAACCACTCTATGACTTTATCTATTTATCATTGTATGTCGATTAGATATGTAGTGATATTTTATTTTGTTTTTGATATGGTGTTATCTTTATATTTCGAATAGAAATATTGTTAATGTGTAAAAAATTTTTCTTTTTTTATTTTTTATAAAAAATAATTTTTTAAATCGTGTTGAAATAATTCCGAAAAAATTTTTTCGGAGGTTTAAAGAGGGAAAAAATTTAAATATATTTTAAACGAGAGGAAAATAAAATGGAAAATGCAATAAAAGTAATGTTAGCTGAAGACCACAAGTTAATGCGGCTCGGAATGAAATTTTTGCTTGAAGAAGACGGAATGTTTAAGGTGTGTGCAGAGGCTGCAACGGGCAAAGAGGCGATAGAAAAGGCAATGTCCGCCAACCCCGAGATTATTCTTATGGATATCGGATTACCCGATATAAGCGGGATTAAGGCATCAAAGACCATTCTCGAAAGGTTGCCGCAAACGAAAATTATTATTTTGACATCGCACTCAGACGAGGCGGAAATCAAAGCTGCGCTTGCTTTAGGGATATATGCGTATGTTATGAAAGATGTAAATACCGAAATTTTAAAAATGATAATAAAATCTGTAAAACAAGGCGCAGTCTGGCTTGACCCCCACATAGTGCCGCTTATTCGCGATAAAGGAGGAACGGTGCTTCCGAAGAAACAAACGGGAAGAGCCGCTTTTCGCTCTCAGCATGCCGATTTAACCGAACGCGAATACGAAGTTTTAAAACTGGTCGTTGACGGGAAATCAAACAACGATATAGCCAAAATACTCAGTATCAGCGAACATACGGCAAAAGCTCACGTTTGCAACATCATTCAAAAATTGGTTGTTGACGACAGAACTCAAGCTGCGGTGAAAGCATTAAAAGAAGGTATAGTTTAAAATATATTATAAAGAGGACTTGAAAAAAGAAAAATTATGTGCTAGATTAAATTTGTTATTACAGTAAAATCATGCGGGGATGTTATGAATTTAAAACCTGTTTCGGGTCCGAGCTTTAAAGCGGCACCTACGACAAAAAGTTTGAGAGAGATTGGCAGTTCGGCAAAAAATGCACCTGCCGTAAAGAACGAATTAATGGAACAAAAGTATGATATGGCATGCAGATTGGCTGCGTACTATAAAGATGCGTACGAAAAACTTGCAGGCAACGGCAAGAACGCAAAAAAACTTAACGTTATTGTTTAGGTATGAACGACACGGAAAAATATCGAGCGGCATTTGCGTTGGAACGCACGTTTGATAAAGCTTGCATAAAATTTTTATGTGAAAGACTCGGAGGAATCGACAAAGTTTGGAAAGCCGATTTATCCGAGCTTTTGCTGTATGAATTTTTATCCGAAACAAAAGCAAACAACTTTTTGAAACGAAGGAATAAAATCAATCCTAATGCGGTTTTGGACGATATTAAAAAGAAAAATCTTAAGTTCTTCACATACGAAGACGAAATTTATCCCGAGTTGCTCAGGAACATTCCCGATCCGCCGGGGTTACTTTTTTACGAAGGTAACACCGACCTTCTTAAATTACCGAGAAAACTTGCGGTTGTAGGCTCGAGAAAAGCAAGTACCGCGGCTTCGTCTTTATTGACCAAAATTTTATCGGACTTCGAAGACAGCGATCTTTGTATTGTTTCGGGCATGGCGGCGGGCATAGACACCGTCGCACACAAAGCGGCCCTTAAATATAACATGCCGACGATTGCCGTACTCGGAGCGGGATTTGACAATATTTATCCGCCGAGAAACGTTCCGTTGTTCAACGAAATAATCCGGTCGGGCGGACTTGTTTTGACGGAATATTTTCCCGAGGTCATTCCCATGCCGTTTCAGTTTCCGCAAAGGAACAGAATCGTTACGGGAATGTCAAACTCCACGCTGGTTGCGGAGGCGGGATTAAACAGCGGTGCGCTTATCAGTGCACGATTGTGTCTTGAGTATAACCGAGAACTCCTTTGTATTCCGGGACCTGTAACGAACCCCAACACGGCAGGCATATACAAGCTTTTGAAGGAAGGCGCGGGTATAGTTACGGAAAGTTCCGATATATTAAACGCAAACGGCTGGTCAATAGACGTAAAAGGCGCAGAATCCTCCGAACAACCCGATTGCGAGTACGAGGAAGACTCTCCCGAAAAAGCCGTTTTGGACGTGATACGGCGCGATACGCTTACTCTCGACGAAATTGCGATGCGAACGGACTTGAAATCGACGGATTTAATGATAATATTAACAAAGCTTGAACTTGAAGGGTTAATAACACAAACGGAAGGCGCGGCATACAGAGCGGAATAAACATTATGGCAACAGCGGCAAAAAAAACAACGACAAAAACGAAAAAATCATCGAAAACATTGGTAATAGTGGAGTCTCCCGCCAAAACAAAAACCATCGGAAAAATTTTGGGGAGCGACTATCAAATTGAAGCAAGTTACGGGCACATCAGGGATTTTCCCCCGAAAGTACTCGGATTTGACGTTGCAAACAATTT
Organism: uncultured Candidatus Melainabacteria bacterium; assembly: GCA_934718085.1. GTDB lineage: Bacteria > Cyanobacteriota > Vampirovibrionia > Gastranaerophilales > Gastranaerophilaceae > CAKUZL01. The sequence goes on along the minus strand of CAKUZL010000003.1, from coordinate 98,482 downwards.
TAAACCGACTTTTGAAGTAATTCCCGAAAAACGGGCTGTTGTAAAGAAATTGAACGATTTGGCGGAAAAATGCGACAAAGTTTTTCTGGCAAGCGACCCCGACCGCGAAGGAGAGGCTATCGCGTGGCACGTTCGCGAGGTTTTGAAGGTTCCGGACGAAAAGATTTCAAGGATAGTTTTCAACGAAATTACCCCGAAAGCCATAAAAGAAGCCGTCGAACACAAGCGAAGCATTGATTTGGATAAAGTTAAAGCTCAGCAAACGCGTCAAATTCTCGACAGACTCGTAGGGTACAAAATCAGTCCGGTTTTGTGGGAAAAGCTCAGAAACAACAGACTTTCGGCGGGAAGAGTCCAAAGCGTCGCATTGAGAATGATTTGCGAGCGGGAAGCCTTGATTGAAGCTTTTGTTCCCGAAGAATACTGGACAATTTCGGCGGATTTGACAAACGAAGGCAAACAATACACTGCGGATGCGGTAAAATACAAGAACAAAAAACTTGAAATAAAAAACAAAGAAGAATGCGATAAGGCGCTTGAATACTTAAATCAAAAGGATTTGGAATATAAAGTCGCCAAAGTCGGCAAAAAAGATACGACAAAAAATCCGACGGCACCGTTCATAACGTCGACTTTGCAGCGGGAAGCAAGCTCAAAGCTCGGTTACGGCGTTTCAAAAACAATGCAGATAGCGCAAAAACTTTACGAAGGAATTGACCTCGGGTCGGGTCCCGTCGGTCTTATAACCTACATGAGAACCGATTCGGTCAGAATTTCGGACGACGCACAAGCTGCCGCAAAAGATTTTATTTTACAAAATTTCGGCGCGGAATATTATCCCGAAAAGCCTAACAATTACGTTAAAGCCGGCAAGAAAAAACAGGTTCAGGACGCTCACGAAGCCATCAGACCGACATACATCGAAAGGACGCCCGAAAGCGTCAAGTCAAAGCTTACAAGCGAACAATACCGACTTTATAAACTGATTTGGGAAAAATTTACGGCTTCGCAATGCGCACCCGCAAAAATCAGAATTTCCTCGGCGGAAATTGCGGCGGGCGATTATATGTTCAGGGTAAGTGCGTCAAAGTTGCTTTTTGACGGTTTTATGAAGGTTTACACGAGTTCCGAGGAAGAAGAAACGTTTTCGCAAATGCAGGAGTTTAAAGAAGGAACCGTTCAGGAACTCAAAAAAATCAACCCGAAACAGCACTTCACACAACCTCCGCCGAGATTCAGCGAAGCGTCGTTGGTCAAAGCGCTGGAAGAACACGGAATCGGACGCCCGAGTACGTATGCGCCGATTATTTCGAAAATTCAAACGAAAGGCTACGTCGAAAAATTTGAAAAAGCGTTGAAACCGACCCTTCTCGGAAAAACCGTATCGGGGCAGTTATGCGAATATTTTAAAGACATCGTAGACTATGACTTTACGGCGTCAATGGAGGCAAAACTCGATGAAATTGCCGAAAATAAAGCCGTTTGGAACGAAGTTTTAAAAGATTTTTACGAACCGTTCACAAAAACGGTCAATTCGGCGCGCGAAAACATGAAACAGGTCGTGATAGATTCGGGAAAAACCTGCCCAAATTGCGGAAAACCGATGGTCGTCAGGACAAGCAGGTTCGGAACGCAATTTTTGGGATGCTCGGGATATCCGGAATGCAAAACAATGATGCCGCTCAATGCCGACACAAGCGTTCCTTCCGAACAACCGCTCGACGAAAAATGCGAACAATGCGGCGGAGATCTTGTCAAAAAAGTCGGGCCGTACGGCGAATACACGGAATGTAAATCGTGCGGAGTGCGAAAAAGCATTCAAAAGAAAATCGGAGTAAAATGCCCGAAAGAAGGGTGTGACGGCGATGTTGTCGTTAAAAAATCAAAACGCGGAAGAATTTTTTACGGCTGCAACAAATACCCGAAATGCGATTTTGTTTCCTGGAACGAACCCGTTTCCGAACGTTGCCCCGAATGCGGCGGAGTTCTGGTCAAAAAAATTTCGAAGAAAAACCCTCATTTGGAATGCTTAAACGAAAACTGTTCGTACACAAAGAGTTTAAAAGATGATTAAAACTGCACTTTTGGGACATCCGACGGGTCATTCTCTGTCAAAAATAATTCACGAAACCGCCTTCTCTCAAACGAAAATCGACGGCAAATACGAAGTTTTTGACGTTTTACCCGGCGACTTGAAAAATACCGTAGAAAACCTTAAACAACAAGGCTTTACGGGATTTAACGTAACAATTCCGCACAAAACCGCTGTAACGGAATTTTTGAAGGATATTGACAATAACGTTCGCGCCGCAGGGTGCACCAACACGGTAAAAATCAACGCCGACGGGAGTTTGTCGGGCTTTAACACCGACATTTTCGGGTTTCAAAAAGGACTCGAAAAAGATTTTGAAAATGCATTGATTATCGGAAACGGAGGTGCCGCAAAAGCCGCCGCAACCGCACTTGCAGACAAAAAAACACCGCATTTGACTTTGCTTGTCAGAAATTTTGAACGAGGCAATGTTTTAAAAGATCAGGTCACGAATAATTTTCCCTGCGTAAAAATTACGGTAACGACTCAAATTACCGATTTGTCGGGCTTTGACCTTATAGTAAACTCCACTCCGCTCGGAATGTACGGAAAATTCGTCGACGAAACACCTGTTGACGAAAAACTTTTTGCAACTGCCGAAAACAACGCCGTTGCATACGATATCGTTTATAATCCCGCAAAAACGCAGTTTCTCAAAGCCGCCGAAAAATGCGGATTAAAAACGGTGGAAGGGCTCGACATGCTTGTTTGGCAGGCGCTGAAAGCCTTTGAAATATGGACGGGAGTAACCCCGGACTTTTCGGCAATGAAAAAAGCCGCAAAAAATGCTCTGAAAAATTTTTAAATGTATAGATTTGTAACAAATTGTTTGAAAAATTTTTTTAGCGGTTTAAAATCGGATTCGTACGAGAGATGAGGTGTTTTATGGACAGATTTATCGGTATTGTCGGAATCGTAGTGTTTCTGGCTATCGCGTTTTTGATGTCGAACAACAGGAAGCAGATTAATTACAAAACCGTTACGGTCGGATTCCTTTTGCAAGTCGCGCTTGCGGTGTTTATTTTGAAGGTTCCGCTCGGAATTAAGATTTTCGAATTTATCGGAAATCTGGTCAACAAAATTTTGGAATCCGCAATGGCGGGTGCAAATTTCGTATTCGGATTTTTGACGGCAAGCCCCGACAAACTTACGGAGCTTTTCGGCTCAAACTCTTTTATATTTACTTTACAGCTTATTCCTACCCTGATTTTCATGATGGTTCTCGTAAATATTTTGTACTATTACGGAATTATGCAAAAAATCATTATGCTTTTGGGGAAAGCAATGAATAAAATAATGGACGTCAGCGGTGCGGAAGCTCTTTCGAACGCGGCAAGCACGTTTTTGGGCAATGTGGCGGCGCAATCGGTTATCAAGCCGTATCTGCCGAACTTGACCCGCTCCGAACTTCTTGCTTCGATGACGGGTTCGACGGCGTGTATCTCAGGCAGCGTTTTGATGCTTTATGCGGGATGGGGCGTTCCCATGCAATACCTGCTCGCGGCGTCGGTTATGGCTGCTCCGGGCGCGTTTGTGGTCTCGAAAATCGTTTTCCCCGAAACCGGCGAACCCCAAACGAAGGACAATTTTAAAATAAGAAAAAGAAGAACCGACGTAAATGTGCTCGATGCGATTTCGAAAGGCGCATCGGAAGGGCTGAAAGTCGCTTTGAACGTCGTGGCAATGCTTTTGGCACTTGTAGCGTTGCTTTCGTTTATCGATTTGTTTATAGGAAAAGCTGGCATACTCTTGCACGATTGGACACATCTCGATTTAAGCTGCGTAGGACTCGATATAACGCATCTTTCGTTAAAGGCGATACTCGGTAAGGTATTTTCGATTTTTGCTCTGTTAATGGGCGTTTCTCCCGCGGATATTTCGAATGTCGGGACACTTATCGGAGAAAAATTCGTAATCAACGAAACTCTCGGATATATGGATATGGTAAAAATGACATTGACTCCGAAAAGCCAAGCTATCGCAACGTTTGCACTGTGCGGATTTGCAAATATCGCAACAATCGCTATTCAAATCGGCGGTATCGGCGAACTTGCGCCCAATCAACGCAAAAACCTCGCTCGTCTCGGGGTTCGGGCGCTTATTTGCGGAACGCTTACATCATACATATCCGCCTGCATTGCGGGAATTTTGGTTTAATAAAAACATTAAGCAAAAAGACCTTCTTTCGGGAAGGTCTTTTTTGTATGGAAAATTTGATTAGAGAATGTTTTTCGCGTAACTCTTGTTTGCCCGACAAACCGCTGAATTAGACAAAAAACAAAGCATGTCCGCCATTGCGGTTTTGCACACGGGCACACGCTTTTATCCAAACCTTGCGAAAGAATTTTATCTGTTCAAACAGCCCAACAACGACATACGATTTTCATAAAATTCGGGAAAAGCGTCGTTCAAAATCGCTTCGTGAAGCATTTCGGAAAACCGAACGAGGTATCTCACATTATGAATCGACATCAAAATCGCGGCATTTGACTCGCCTTCGCGGAAAAGATAACGGATATACGCTTTTGAATGGTTTTTGCAGGCAAAACAATCGCAATTTGAATCAAGCGGCGAGAAATCTTTTTCGAATTCTTTATTTTTAATGATTTTTCGTCCGGCATCAGTGAAGAACGAGCCGTGGCGGGCATTTCTGGTAGGTAATACACAATCGAACATATCAATACCGTTTTTGACGCCGTCCAACAAATCTTCGGGCGTTCCGACACCCATCAGGTAACGGGGCTTGTTTTGCGGCAAAAAGTCGGTAACGAAATTTGTATAATAATTTTTTATATCTGCGGGCTCTCCGACGCTGACACCGCCGATAGCGTAGCCGACGGCATCGAACGACGAAATTACTTTTGCACTTTCTTTTCTCAAATCGTCAAAAAACGCACCCTGAACAATCGGGAAAAGTGCCTGATCGTCACGCTTATGAGCTTTAAAGCACCTGTCGAGCCATCTGTGAGTACGCTCCATCGCGGATTTTGCCTGTTCGTACGAACACGGATACGGAGAGCACTCGTCGAACGCCATTGCAATATCGGGACCCAAAGCCTGCTGAATTTCCATGGAAATCTCGGGGTTAATATAGTATGAAGAGCCTGTTTTCGGGTCTTTGAACTTAACTCCGTCTTCGGAAATATTTCTGAGGTGAGCAAGACTGAACACCTGAAACCCGCCGGAATCGGTTAAAATCGGCTTTTGCCAATTCATCCACTTGTGAAGTCCGCCGGCTTCGCGAATGAGTTCGTGACCCGGGCGTAAAAACAGGTGATACGAATTTGAAAGAATAATCTGAGCGTTTGTTTCTTCGAGGTGATGTTTTGTTAGGGCTTTTACCGCGGAATGAGTTCCTACGGGCATAAATACGGGTGTTTTTATGTCTCCGTGAGGAGTATGAAAAATCCCTGCGCGAGCCTTTGTTCGCTTGCACTCTTTCAAAAGTTCAAACCTGAAGAAATCCGATTTCGCCATTATTTTGCCGCGCTCAACTCTTCGAGTTCCTGCATCATGAGTGATTCCATAAACGATTGTTCTTCGTTGCAAAGTTCGGAATCGTCAAACCAAATTCCGATTTCACGGTTGGCACTTTCAATGCAGTCCGAAGCATGAACAACATTTTGTTGTTTTATTTGAGCAAAATCGGCTCTGATTGTTCCTACATCCGCTTCATCGGGGTTTGTCGCACCTACGATATGACGAACTCCGTGAACGATGTTCATGCCTTCGAGAACCATCGCGACGACAGGACCCGAGGACAAGTATTTCAACAAACGAGGGAAGAACGATTTGCCGATATGTTCTTCGTAGTGCTTTGAAACCAATTCTTCGGAGGGCACCAACATTTTCATCGCGACGATTTTGTATCCTTTGCGTTCAAAACGGGAAATAATTTCGCCGACAAGACCTCTTTGAACACCGTCGGGTTTTACTGCAACAAACGTTCTTTCCATAAAAAATCTCCTTATTCGCCGATAAGCTTATTTATGTCGGCAACCATTTCGTCGGGGTCGAAACCGTGTACTCTCGCACCTGCTTCGAGGTTTTCGAACTTAGCCGCCGCACAACCGATACAACCCATGCCGTACTTCACGAACACTTCAACCGATTCGGGGTGAGCTTGAACTATATCGATAATATTCATATCTTTTGTAACTTTTGCCATAATTATCCTCTTTCCCGTTGATTTTTACATCATCAACATTAATCTATAATTGATTATACAACAAAGGAGAAAAAAAATGGAACCGATTAAAATCGATTTTTTCAAAAAAAACAAAAAAGAGCCTGTCGTAGGACTTTGCGGACTCGGACTGAAAAAGGCGGACATCAAAAAGCAACCTTCATTTCCTCCGTTTTTTAACATCAGTTCGAAAAACTAAATTTTTCCGACAAAAACAAAAGCTGTTTCGGTAAAAACATGCTCGTCCTTCACGGACGAATTTGCCATTTCTTTACATTTCTTAATTTTTTCGATATCCGAAAAAATTTTTGACTGATAAGCAAAGTTTTGAGCTGTTTTAAGTTTTTGTACAAATCCGAATATTAAATTGTCTAAAATTTCTGACGTCGACATCCCCGAAGAAAGTTTGAAATCTTCCAAAAAGCGCGAAATTTCGCAAATCATGGAATTTGGAACAAAGGGATAAAGGTCGAAATATTTTGCAAAAAAATCGCAATCGTAAACTTTTTCGACCGACCCGGGGACGTAAAAAATTTGCGATCGTGAAATTATTGTAGAAATAAGGTTTTCCGGAGTTTGAGTAAGAAAAACGAACGAAACTTTTTCGGGCGGCTCTTCGATACATTTCAGCAAGGAATTAGCCGTCACGTCCGAAAAACACCGCGGCGTCAACCCTTCGGGAACCCAAGTTTGATTTTCTGTTGAGGGAAAAGTGACATTGAATTTTCTTAACTCCTCAAAGTGTCGCTTTTCGGCGGAGGAAAGGGTTTTTAACTCGGCATCGCAAAAAATAAAAAATCTGTGATAATCCGACGTATGAAGAATTTTGTCCTTTACCGCATCCGTCTGCTTTTTGGAAATGACCGTTGTTGTCGCGTCATCGGCGGGTTTTGAGTCAATTTTCGAAACGGTGGAAATTGCGGCATGGGTGTTCGAAGAAATAAAATTACAATTTTTGCATGAACAGTCAAATAGCCCGGTTTCCGTGCAATTTGCGGCACGGGCAAGAAGTTTCGCAAAGCAATATTGGGCGGGCACGTCTTGTCCGTACAAAATTATCGAATTCGGAATTTTTCCGTTTATCGCATAGTTTTCGAAAAATTTTGAAATCAGAGAATACTTGCCGGAAAAAGGTTCAAACATTTTTTCCTCCCGTCAGAAGAACGGATTCCAGCAAATCTGCATTATCAAAGGCTTTTCCCGTTTTGATTTTGTACTCCGCTTCCGTCAGAGCGTGCTTTAAATTTATAATATCATCGCCCGAGAGGCGGGAAATTTTCTGCATTAGCAATTTTACGGGGTATTCCTGCATTTTTAGAACAACCGCCATGTTTTTTGCGGACATCGTTTTTTCGTTTAATTTTACAAACAACATTTTTTTCACTGTCGACTGAAGCCATGCCAAAATTTCAAGCGGGTGAGCCTTGGCGCAAACGGCGGTATATTGGCGCAAAACCTCATTTTTGTCGAACGAGGCGACCAAATCGGTCAGAGCGAAAATGTCCTCTTTTATAACACAAAATTCTTCGACGTTTTTTTCTGTAATTTTTTTTGCGGGATAAATTCCGAGCTTCAACTTGTCTATTTCCGAAGAAATCAACCGCAAATCAGTACCGAGCCTTTGTATTAAAAGCTTTACGACACCGGTATCGGCGGAAAGTTCTTTTGATTTTATCATGCCTGCAATATACGGAATCAAATCTTTGTCGTAACTTCTGAATTTATTTAATTCAGTGCATTTTGCCGATTTTGAAAGAACTTTGAAAATTCTTTTTCTCGAATCAATTTTTTTGCCGTTCGGAACAACACACGTAAAAATCAATGTGTGAGCGGGCGGAATTTTTTCGAGAATTGCCGCAAGGTAATCCGCCTGTTTATCGGAAAATTCGACGCTACGGTTTTTTATTTTGAAAAAATAATTATCGACTTTTATAAGCGTTATCATATTTCCGAACATCAACGGCGTTGACGCGCAAATGTCCGACAATTCGGCGGGAGCGGGCGAATAGAAAGTCCGAAAATTCATGAACTTGAAATTTTCATCCAAAAGTTCGGACTTCAATTTTTCGATCTGAAGTTCGATTTTGTAATCATCGGTACCGTAGAAAAAAAAGCATGGCATATCAGCTTTCCGTCAACAAAGACGCTCCTATAACACCTGCCGTATTTGCGAGTTCAGCCTTCACTATTTCGACGCATTCACCTTGAATTTGCATTGCACGTTCTTTCACGGTTTTACGTATCGGGTCGAGCAAAAACTCGTCCGCATCGGCCACTCCGCCGCCAATGATAACTTTTTCGGGGTTCAACAAATTTATGACGCTCGTAAGCCCGACTCCGATGTAGTTTCCGATTATTTCAAAAATCTTTTTCGCGACTTTATCACCCTGTTTTGCTGCTTCACAGACGATATAAGGAGTAATGTCCGGGTTTGCGAGCTCTCTGTACTTGGTCGATTTTCCGCCTTCGATATACTCTTTTGCCATTGCCGTTACCGCAGGTCCCGACGCATAAGCTTCAAGGCAGCCTCTGTCGCCGCAACCGCAAAGGGGACCGTCGTTTATCGAAAGTTTCACGTGACCGAGTTCGCCCGCGGCGCACGAAGCACCTCTGACAAGCTTTCCGTTTACGATTAAGCCCGAGCCGATGCCTGTTCCGACGGTAATACAAATCAGGTTTTTGCAACCTTTACCCGCACCGAAACGAAGTTCGCCCAAAGCGGCGCAACGCACGTCGTTATCGAGTTTTACGGGAATACCGAATTCATCTTCGATAATTTTCGCGACGGGAACGTTTACCCATCCCGGAATATTCGGCAATTCTTTTACGATACCGCTATCGCAGTCGATTTGCCCCGGGAACCCGAAACCGATACCTCTGATTTCGTTTTTCGCGATTTTCGACTCTTTAAGCAAATCGGAAATTGCTTTTTTTATGTTAGAAAGAGTATATTCATAGCCCATTTCGGCACGCGTCGGAACGGTATCCGAATAAACAATCGCTCCTTTGTCGTCAACCAAAGCAATTTTTACGTTTGTTCCGCCGATATCAACGCCTATACCGAATTTCTTTTCCATGAAATACTCCTCTTAAAAATTTTTTTATCAACATCGGTATAATAACACAAAATTTTCTTTTGATATATAATAATCGAAAAACTGCACCGAAAGAGGAAAACAATGTTAAAAGTTCACAACACGATGTCAAACAAAACGGAAGAATTTCAACCGATGAATCCCGAAAAAGTAACCATGTACGTATGCGGTCCGACCGTTTACGATTATCCTCACCTCGGGCATGCGCGTTGTTACATAACCTGGGACACGGTTTACAGATACCTGAAATACTCGGGCTACAACGTTTTATACTGCAGAAACGTGACCGACGTGGACGACAAAATTCTTGCAAAAGCGGCTGCCGAAAATACAACGGCGGAAGTCATTTCGGGCAGATATTACAAAATTTTTGCCGACGCAATGAAAGCTCTGAACACCCTTTCCCCGGACTTTGAACCCCGAGCGACGAAAACGCTCGGAGAAATGATAAAAATGGTCAAAACCCTTATAGAAAAAGGCCATGCTTACGAAGTCGACGGCGACGTTTATTTTAGGGTCAAAAGTTTTCCGGACTACGGAATGCTGAGCAAACAGCCGATTGACGACCTGGAAGCAGGCGCAAGAATCGACACAGACGAACGAAAAGAAGATCCGCTTGATTTTGCCTTGTGGAAAAAAGACGAAAAATTCGGATATCCTTCGCCCTGGAGCATCGGTCGTCCGGGCTGGCACATAGAATGTTCCGCAATGTCAAAAAAATATTTGGGTGAACAAATAGATATCCACGCAGGAGGAGCCGACCTGATTTTCCCTCACCACGAAAACGAAATCGCGCAATCGGTCTGCGCAAACGGCAAACCGTTCGTAAAATACTGGCTTCACAACGGTTTTGTAACGATTAACAAAGAAAAAATGTCGAAATCTCTGAAAAATTTTATCACAATCAACGAACTTCTCGAAAAATACAGTGCCGACACCGTAAGATTTTTCATACTGACAAACCACTACAGAATGCCCGTCGAATTTAACGAAGAAGCCTTAAACTCCGCAAAAGCGGGTTTTTCGAGACTTCAGGGCACGTTGGACAACCTGTCAGACCTCGTCGTCGACAAGAAATTTGAAACCGAAGAAACCGAAAAGTTCAAAAATGCAATGGATAACGACTTTAACACCTCCGTCGCGCTTTCGGTACTTTTCGACACGGCAGGTAAAGCAAACAGCGCACACGCAGCGGGCAACACGGAAGAAGCTTCGAAATACGTAACGGTACTTTCCGAATTGATGCATGTTCTCGGGTTTACCTGCGAAAAAGGACTTATCTCCGAAGACAAGCTCCGCGAAAAAATTGCGCCGATTCTTAAAGAATTTCAAATAGACGTCGAAAACGCATACGAAGCTATGGACAAAATTCTTGAAATCCGCGCAAAAGCCCGAGCCGAAAAGAATTGGGACTTATCGGACAAAATCAGAAACGAATTCGACAAAGTCGGAATAGTTTTCAAAGACGGAAAAGAAAAGTCCGTTTGGTGCGAAAAATAAGCGAATTTGCACCGAAAGGCGAAACCTCGTTCCCGAAAAATTAATATTGCCGCAGGGGCAAAAACTTTGAAATTTCGAAACGTATCGCAGTCGGTGCAAAAAAGTAAAAAATTCGCTCCAATTTCAAAAAACTTATCTTATTGATGAACTTTTTTGTCGAATTTTATATCCAAAATCGTCGGAACCGCAATTAATCCGACATACAATAAAATTCCGAAAGTGACAACTTCAATAACTTGAGAAATATCCATACACGGCTCCTTTCCGTAACTCCGAGGGTTTTACCCTCACACATGTTATATTCCCGGAAAAAATTTTTTATAACACTTAAAAGAAAAAATTTTTAAATGATTTTCAAAAAAAAATCGGTATAATTTATGTATGTGAGTATTTTATCGGAGAAAACGAGCATGCATAAAATTAAAAAACTTTTTGCCGACCTTTGTTGTTCGGAATGCGGCGCGGAATTTGACGAAAATTCGGTGTCGATACTCAGAGAAGAAGAAGGATTGCTGGTACTTCAAGTTATCTGCAACAACTGTCAAAAGTCTTTCGGCGTTGCGATTTTAGGGTTTAACCCGACTTCATTTACGGACAAAGACGAGGACGACGACGATATTTTGGAAGTTCAACAAACGCCTTCGGCGATTAATTACGACGATGTTCTTGACGCGCATAATTTCATTCAGGGGCTCGAAAGCGACTGGATGAAATACATTCCCGACAGATACAAAGATTAAGTCCGAAAAAACGAATCATGCCCGTAGAAAATAAAAATTATCGTGTCAAATAAATTCGATTGTAAAAACCGCTAAACAGCCGAAACCGGACATATTCGCAAGAATATTGTTTTGTCGAAAACGGAATGGTTCGAAGTTGTCAGTCAATTTGTCCGGCGAAAAAAGAAACTAATCATCATCGTCGTCATCATCGGAATCATCAATAGAAATACGGTTATCTTTTTCGAGAGACAGATCTTTTACGCCGTTTTTCTTAAAGTATTCCGAAACAATTTTGCTCTTGTCACATTCAAATTTTTTCAAAATTTTGTCTTCGTCTTTTTTGAGCGATTTAAAGCCGTCTCCGCCGCCGAGAAGGTATTCGTCGTAAGCCGCGACGTAAGTTTTTTTCTCGTCGGGGTTATTGACGTCGATTTTATGTTCTTCGCCTTTTTTATCGACAAAAGATGCCGCCGTCAACTCGCCGTCTTTATTTACGGAGTATTTCAAACCGGAAACCTGCAAAATCGAAGGCTTAAGGTCGGGGTTTGCAACAGTCGTTGCGCCGTGCTTTAAAGCTTCGACGAGGTCTTTTTCGTTAATTTCAACATTGAACATTTTGTTGTCGAACGGCATAAAACAATTCAAGTCACGCTGGGTAAACGAACCTTTCTTGATGCTGCCTCTGAAATTGCCCGAATTTACAAGCACAATGTCTGCGCCGGTTTCATCTTTTATGATATCACACATTTTGTCGGCACATCCGTATTCGGAAGCATTGAATTTCTTAGGCGGTTTGTGCGTTTCCGTAATATTTGCAAGTACATTTGCGTTACCGACATAAGAATTGTTCAGCGCAACGGCTTCCAAATCCTTGCCGTAATCTTCGGTTTTTAAAACATTGTTTTGAGCGGAAGTTATAATTCCTTTATCGTCGTAAGTAACGTTTAAAATGCCGAATTGAGCACCATCTTTGCCCGCCTGCGTTATAACTACGGGTTCGCCTTTCGGCGAATATTGAAGATTGTGCCCGGGTTTGATATCTTTTATCAGGTTATGGGTGTGACCGCCGATTATAACGTCGATTCCGCTGACGTTCCGCGCGGTTTTTTTGTCTTCTTCAAACCCCGAATGCGAAACCGCTATAATTTTATTGACGCCTTGTTTTTCAAGATTATCGACGGCTTTTTGGAGAAGTCGATATTTTTCGCGTTCGCCCGCAATCGAAAGTCCTTCCATCAGCCCGTGATCACGAAGCGCGTTTTTGATTTCGGGGGACTGCATGCCTATAATCCCGTATTTTTGCCCGCTTTTATCGGTCTTGACGAACGAAGTCACCAGATTTTTCGATAAAGGAGATTTTGCGGGCATAACGGAATTTGACACAACGAGCTTGGTGTTTTTCAGGTTATCCGCCACTTTTGAAAGAACGGATGCGGACATGTCAAATTCATGATTGCCGACGGCAGTGGCTTCAATGCCGGCCGTATTCAAAAACGCGGCTGCCGCATTATTAACGGATTCGTCGCATCCGATAAAATTGTCTCCTCCGGAGAGTTTTAAAGAATCCGACTTATTTTCCTTAACGAACGTATCAAACTGTTTCGACGCGGTCATGAGCTGTTCCATTCTCGGCAATTGTCCGTGAATGTCGTTTACGTAAAAAATCGACTGAAACGCTCCTTTTGAGGGTGTCGACATTGATATATCGTTGGAATTTGCCATACATCGTCCGCCTGTTCACTTACTCACGGATAAAGTAAAACACCTGAACGCAAAAAATTGCCCCTTTCGGCATAAATTTTTACAAAAATTTACAAACCGGATGAAATAATATTTTCGGCAATTTTTATGTCTTCGGAAACCGTGATTTTGATGTTCGGAAATTTGGCGCAAACAGCCTTAGGACGGATATTGCAAGCCTCAACAAGCGAAGAATCGTCGGTAAAACCGGAGGTATTCGCAAATTTTTCGTGAGCCGTAAAAAGCTCGGAATATCTGAAAATTTGAGGTGTTTGAGCATTAAATAAAGTTTTTCTGTCGGGGGTATCTATGATATTCATATTTTCGTCGAGAACTTTTATCGTGTCGGTCGTTTTGACTCCCAGAACCGCTGAGCCGCAATCGAACGCGATATTAAGACAATTTTCGATATCGTATTTCGAAATTAAAGGGCGCGCGGCATCGTGAATCACGACGAATTCGCACGCGCCGCAAGCCTTCAAACCGTTATAAACCGATTCTTGGCGCGTGCTGCCGCCGAGTACGATTTTTACGGAAGAGTTACCGTCAAAAAGAGCTCGATAACCGTCGATATAAGCCGCGGCAGCCGTAACGACGACATTATACCCCAAAGAGGTAAAAGCCTCTACCGAACGTACAATGACGGGCTTTCCCGCCAATATTTCCGTTAATTTGTTTTTGCCGTAGCGGCTCGAAACTCCGCCTGCCGTTATGATAACTTTGACTTTATCCATGGATGTTTTCTCCGAAATGATTAAATCCCGCCGTTTTTAAGGTTTCAAAATCACAAGCGAAATCGCGATTGTTGAAATTTATGAACACTTTCGGATTTTTTGCAACGCGGCATGCCCGTCCGATAAGAGAAATCCCTTCAATGTGAGAGATTTTTTCGGCGATGACCTCGGGCACTGCAAAAATCACTTCGTAGTCTTCACCGCCCCAAAGAACGAACTTTTCGGGCAAAACACCTTGTTTTTCGGCAAAATTCAAAACTTTCTCGGATACGGGAACGTTTCGGACTTCGATATCGACATTTGAAGCCGAAGCCAAACGAATAAGAGCGTCCGCAAATCCGTCCGATGTATCGATTGCGGCGATATTTTGGTGAACAAAAGATGCCGCATCGAAAACTTCTTTAATTTTTGCCCGCGGATTCAAATGCGCATTCAACAAATCGGAAGAAACTTCAATACCATGCGAAAGCCCGTAAAATCCTGCGGAAGAGGCTCCGTACGAACCGGTCGAAAAAACGTAATCACCGGGTTTCAAAAAATTTCTTGCGGTAGAAAAATCGAAAACTTTTTTGCCGAGCAAACAAATCGAAACAGATATTTCGGAAGACGCCGTAATGTCGCCGCCCGTTATTTTCACGCCGTACTCGGTTGCGGCATCGTTCAATCCGCGATAAAATTCGCGAACAAAATCATCCGAAACGTCTTTCGGCAAAGAAAGACTCAAACTTGCGTATTCGGGCTTTGCAAACGCCGCCGCGACATCGCTAACGTTAACCGACAAAGATTTTCGTCCGAGTAAAAACGGAGAGGTATAATCAAGCGAAAAATGAACGTTTTCGACAAGTGCATCTTGAGTAATATATGTGTCGATATCGGACAAATACGCGCAATCGTTCCCTATAAACGAATTATCGGTCAATTCTTCCGAAATGATTTTCAAAAAATCCAACTCTTTCATACCGTTATTTTAAACTTTAACAAAATAAATGTAAATATTAATTTACAAAACACTCATTTACACTTATAAAATATTGTTTTTTTTGGTATAAAACAGTTAAACGGAGTGTGAAAAAATGACCGAATTTTCGTACAGAAACATAAAAAGTGATATTATCGGCGCTGACCACGGCTTGAACATCGAAGAAGAGTTCGACAAATACTCGGAGCAGATTAAGCAAATCATTCTGAACCTGAATTCGAACAAAGACAAGCCTGGACAGTGGCTGCAATGGATGAATTCCGCGTACAACGAGGAAACTTTGTGGTACATCAAGGAATACGCGGCGATGATAAACGAGCGTTTCGACAACCTTTTGGTGCTCGGAATCGGCGGCTCGTCGCTTGCGGGAAAAGCGCTTTGCGAATCACTGTTGCCTCCGTTTTGGAACAGCCGGACAAAAGAAGAACGCAAAAATTTTCCGAAAGTTTTCTTTATGGAAAATGTTGATCCCGACCGAATAAGCGCGCTTTTGGACATTTTGGATTTAAAAAAGACGTTGGTGAACGTCATAACAAAATCGGGTCAAACCGCGGAAACAATGGCGCAATTTATGATAATTAAAGACCGACTCGAAAAAGAGCTCGGTGATGACTATCGAATGAACGTTGCCGTCACGACGGACAATCAACGCGGTATTTTACGCCAACTTGCAAATCAGGAAGGCTACAAAACATTTGAATTTCCGGACGACGTCGGCGGAAGATTTTCGGTATTTTCGCCCGTCGGATTGCTTCCCGCGGCAATTGCGGGTCTGAATATCGACGAAATTATCAAAGGCGTCAAGGACATGGACGTCATTTTGAAAAACACGGACATTCGCCAAAATATCGCGGCACAAAACGCTTTGATACATTATTTGCTCGACACAAGGCACGGGAAAAATATTTCGGTCATGATGCCGTATTCGTCGAGATTAAAGCTTTTTGCGGACTGGTACGTACATTTATGGTCGGAATCTCTCGGAAAAGAATATGATCGCGCGGGAAACCGAATAAATTCGGGGCAAACGCCGATGAAAGCTACCGGCTGCAGCGACCAACACACGCAGCTTCAACTTTTCACGGAAGGCCCCAACAACAAGGTTATTACGTTCGTTCGGGTAAAAGAATTTGACACGGTACTTCAAATTCCGACGATTTTTGAGTACACGGGAATAAATTATCTTTGCGGAAAAACCGTGAACGATCTTATCAATGCCGAATCTCACGCAACGGAAACGACGCTTACGGACTATTCGCGTCCGAACGTTTGCATAACAATACCGAAAATCAACGAATATTGTCTCGCGCAACTTTTGTACATGTTGCAGATACAAACGGCGATAACAGGCGAACTCTATAACATCGACCCGTTTTCACAGCCGGGTACGGATTTGTCGAAAGACTACACCTATGCGCTTATGGGCAGAACGGGATACGAAGATTCGGCGGAACGACTTAAAGAAAGAATGACGTTTTAAATCACCGAAAGCGCGACTTTGTTCGCGTAAAACGGGATATTCCGAGTTTTTCGATATAGTCTGCGAACGACCCGGTCGAAAAATATTCACGTACTTACGCGATGCGGACTACAAACCGCAAAAAATACCCCGACAAAACACTCCGAATCAAAAAGGGAATGCCGCAAAATTCACAGAATTACGTAATTAAAAATTCCGCAAAACCTGTCGGCTGTACTGTCAAGAACATCTGTTACATATTGTTTCGCAAAAATACAAAACCGATTCAACTTTTAAATTTTATATTTTTCAGGTTCGCAAAATATCTTATCGTTTTCAAAAGACCTTCGTCGGGCGAAATTTCGGGCTTCCATCCGAGCATTTTTCCCGCAAGAGTAATATCCGGGCGGCGCTTGACGGGATCATCGGACGGTAAAGGCATAAAAACGGTTTTTGAAGTCGATTTTGTCATCCCGATAATTTTTTCCGCAAGCTCGGAAACAGTGTATTCTGCGGGATTTCCCAAATTGACGGGTCCGTGAAAATCTTTATCGTTATTCATCATTTTTACCAAGCCTTCGACCAAATCGTCAACGTAGCAGAACGAGCGGGTTTGCGAACCGTCGCCGTAAATCGTGATGTCCTTGTTTTCAAGTGCCTGAACGATAAAATTCGAAACGACCCTGCCGTCGAATTCGTCCATATTTACGCCGTAAGTATTAAAAATACGGACAATCTTCGTGTCGATACCGTATTTTGCGCGATAATCGTGAATATAAGTTTCGGCACAACGTTTTCCTTCATCGTAACAGCTTCTGAGCCCCACCGGATTGACATTTCCGAAATAAGACTCTTGTTGCGGGTGAACAAGCGGATTTCCGTAAACTTCGCTTGTCGAAGTTTGCAGCAGCTTAGCGTTATATTTTTTTGCAAGCTCGAGGGCGTGAATTATTCCGAAAATCGAGGTGTTCAAAGTTTTTACGGGATCTTTTTGATAAGCCGGAGGACTTGCGGGGCATGCCAAATTATAAATTTCGTCGACTTCAAAATCGTAAGGTTCGGTTACGTCATGCAAAACGAACCTGAAATTTTCACAATTTTCGAGAGGTTCGATATTTTCTTTTCTGCCGGTAAACAAATTGTCAAGACAAATTACGAAATGCCCTTCTTCGACAAGTCTTTTGCACAAATTAGAGCCGATAAATCCCGCTCCGCCCGTGACCAATATTTTCTTCATGATTTTTCACTTTCCTTTTCGGCTTTTTTCAAATAAGCTTTTAATTCTTTCAACTGAGCAGGCTTAATGTATTTGAACGCTCCTTTTTTCAGCCCCGTTAAGTCTACGCAACCGTGGCGAACACGTTTGAGCGAAATTACGGGATGTTTTATTAAGTCAGCCATTTTCCGAATTTGCCTGTTCAAGCCCTGGAACAATGTTACGCTCAAAACGGTCGAAGAGGGCTTAAATTCAAGCACATAAGCGTACGCGAACGCGGTTTTTTCGTCATCGAGAACGAGCCCTTCTTCCCATTTTACAAGGTCGGAATGTTTTATTTTTCCTTCGACTTCGACGCGATAAACTTTCGGAATTTTTATCCGAGGGTGGGTCATTTTGTTAATCAAATCACCGTCGTTGGTCATAATCAAAAGACCGGTCGAGTCTTTGTCCAAACGTCCGACAGGCTTTAATCCCGCAACCTCGGGAGGCAGAACGTCATAAATCGTTTTGCGACCTTTTTCGTCATCGCAGGTCGTAATGTAGCCCGCAGGCTTGTAATACCTTATGTAAACAAAATCTTTTTTTGAAATATCTTTTCCCGCAACTTTGATTTTGTCTTTTCTCGAAACTTTTAAGGAGAAGTCGGTAACTTTTTCGCCGTTCACAAGAACTTTTCCGGCTTCGATAAGCTTGTCAGCGTCACGTCTCGAGCATAAACCCGTCGACGCGATAAATTTATTTAACCTTATTTTCTCGTCTTTCATAATTCGATTTTACCACAACTCATAAAAATTTTTCAAAAAGTTGAAAAATTGTCGGTCATCGATGTACAATATAGAATATGATTATTACTGAAGACGACGATTTTATACTGCCGCCGAAAAAGAACGATAAAAATTTATCGGCAAACAAAGAGCCTTGCGACAAAAATTTCGAGGCACAAATTCGACCGAAAACTTTTGACTCGTACATCGGACAGTCAAATCTTACGAAAACTTTAAAAATTTCGTTGGAAGCATCGAAAAAACGAGGAACGCCGCTTGACCACCTTTTATTTTACGGACCGCCCGGGCTCGGGAAAACTACTCTTGCATGCGTTATAGCAAACGAAACGAACAGCGAAATTAAAATTACGTCGGCACCCGCGCTCGAACGTCCGAGAGACATTATCGGAATAATTATGTCACTTTCGCAAGGCGAAATCCTGTTCATCGACGAAATTCACCGTCTGAACAAAATTGCCGAAGAAATTTTATATCCCGTAATGGAAGATTTCACTCTTGATATGACAACGGGAAAAGGTGCATCGTTAAAGACTTTACGGGTACCCGTACCGAAATTCACGCTTATAGGAGCAACGACAAAAGCGGGCGCACTGTCGGGACCGTTGCGCGACAGATTCGGAATAATTCACAAGCTTGAGTTTTACACGCCCGAAGAATTGGCGTTGGTCGTAAAACGTACCGCAAAAATTATTAACGTCGAAATCGATGACGAGGGAGCCGCTGAAACGGCAAGACGTTCGAGAGGAACCCCGAGAATTGCAAACCGCCTGATAAAGCGTGTTGCAGACTACGCAATCGTAAAATCGGACGGTAAAATAAACAAAAAAATCGCATGCGAAGCTTTAGACTCGCTGAATATCGACAGATACGGGCTCGACACGACGGACAGAAGCCTTCTTTCTGTTATTGCGGAAAAATACAACGGTGGGCCGGTCGGGCTTAACACGCTTGCCGCAGCACTCGGAGAAGACGCAAAAACCATCGAAGAAGTTTACGAACCCTATCTTTTGCAGGAAGGATTTATTCAGCGCACGCCGGGAGGACGAAAAATCACCCCCTACGCCGCTAAAATATTGAACCTCGAAAGCCCGCAACAATCGCTTTTTTAAGTATTCGCCAAACCGCCCGACGTAATACGAAAATAAAAATCAGGAACCTGAGAGCTGCGGTTATTTACTTCAAATTGCACCGAAGCATTGTTGTCGTCGAAACTCGACGAATTTATTCGCACAATATTTTAAAAACTGCTTTTTTGATTTTTGATTTTTCGTTGCGAGTCATGCACGGTTGATGGATTTCACCGGGATAAAACATAAAAAACCTTGTTTTATCAGCCTTCACAAAATCACAATCCGCCTTTAAAAACAAAATATCGCGAGCTTCGTCATACCCTTCGAAATTATCGCAAATTCCGCCGTATCCGATTTGTTCTGTTCCGCTCAAAACTATCTGAATATCCGCATATCTGCGATGAACCTCGGGTATCGAATTCTCTTTTGTCTCATATTCATCTACATTCAGATAAATATTTTCGCAAACCTCATGTCTGCCGGGCTCGAGATTAAAAATGTCGACGGTTTTCATAAATTCGAAAACCTTCCCGAAGCTCGGAATAACATCCGAGTACTTTTCTATATTGTTTAAATCATCAATAATCACGCTATACCTGCCTTTTATATAAAAATTATAAAAATTCGACTACACAATTCTTAACATAAAAACGAAAAAGAGGCAATTTTTGTTAAGAAAAATACTTTATAATAATATACCAAGGGAAAACGGGTTAAATCATGAACGAAAAAGAAATGAGTACATTGACGGGAATCATAGCGGACCCCGAAAAAAATGTATATTCTTTGGCAACTTACAGGGACAAGTGTGAAATCGACAGAATAATAAGGATTTTCAGACTGGCGGAAAAGCAAAGGATATACCATAAAATGTTGTCAATAAGAAAACTTGCGACATTCAGACTTGTCATGAGTAATAATTGACGACAGTCGAACTACGACGATATTTTCGGTTTGTATGCGAGTTTGTAGAACTCGTCCTCTTTAAACCCGACGGACAAATACGCCTTGTAAGCAGGGAGAAAATCCCTGTCGCATGTTGCGTTTAATTCTTTCAGAGCCCTTTTCCCGTTCATGACCGACGAATAGACTTCGACAAGCGAATTTTTCAGCAAAAGAGTTCCGAAGCCTTGATTTTTGTACTTATTAGCGACGGCGAGAATAGGAATGTTTGCAATCTTGGAGTTCGTGAGATTTACGAAGCACAAGCCGATAAGTTCGTTTTTGCGAAACAGAGCCGACGTGCATTCGGGAAGAAATTCGCCGTAGATTTCGCCGACGATTTTAAATATGATATCTTTAACGCCCGAACGGGATTTGAATCGTACGTCGAAAAGCGCGTCCGACGAGTTGTTGAAAGCTTCGAGAATCAACGAGACAGTGTTCTTGCCCGAAAAATCGCAACTTGTTCTGATTTCGTAACCTTCGGGCAAAGGGGGAAGCCTCAGATTTCTTATTTTTGACACGGACTCTTCGTCCGAGAAATCGAATTTCATGACCGATTGGTTTACGCACTTGAATCCGTAATCGGTCAAAAAGGGATAAAAATCCGCCTGAATACCCGTCAAAGGATACGTTACGGGCTTTGTCTTCCGCTCTTCGAGAGTCATTTCGAGAAATTTTTCAAGCAACACCATCATCTTGTTATTGCGGCTTTCGTCCGAAACCGAGTGAATAATGTTAAGCTCAATCGACTCCGAAATTACCGTCGTATACACCAAAAACGCCGTCGGAAAATTTTCTTCGAACAAAATCAGACATTTTAAGAGTCCGGAAGAAATCGAGCTTATAAAATCTTCGTACTCGAGAGGTTCAAGCTCGAATTTGTAGCGGGACATCGCCTTCATTTTAAAATCATTGTACAGACCCGCAAAAATT
The DNA here is from genome assembly GCA_934718085.1 of uncultured Candidatus Melainabacteria bacterium. Taxonomy (GTDB): domain Bacteria; phylum Cyanobacteriota; class Vampirovibrionia; order Gastranaerophilales; family Gastranaerophilaceae; genus CAKUZL01. The sequence continues at coordinate 77,023 of CAKUZL010000003.1, read as the reverse complement.
TTTTTGTATTCTTCTTTATATTCGTCTATTTTGTATAAAAGTAAATCTGCCATAATTTCTCCGTTTAAAAATGAATCATGTGCTCCATTTTTTCGACTTTGGTTTTTAAATATTTTTCGTTATATTTGTTGGGATGAGTAGGAATTTCGATTCTTTCGACTATTTCCAGACCGTAACCCGAAAGTCCGATGATTTTTTTGGGGTTGTTGGTAATAAGATTGATTTTGGAATACCCCAAATCCGAAAGAATTTGCGCGCCGACTCCGTAATGACGCAAATCAGGTTCGAACCCGAGCGAAACGTTAGCCTCAACAGTGTCTTCGCCTTTGTCTTGAAGCGCGTAAGCTTTGATTTTGTTGGCAATTCCTATGCCGCGTCCTTCATGCCCGCGAATATATATAAGTGCACCTTTTCCGTAGTCGTTAATCATTTGCATCGCGGCTTTGAGCTGGGTACCGCAATCGCACTTTAAACTGAGTAAAGTGTCTCCTGTCAGACACTCGCTGTGGACGCGAACCATCGGAATTTTGTCCGAGCCGTCGTCTTTTACGAGAGCGACATGCTCGACTCCGTCAAGTTCGTTTTTGTATGCCAAAATTTTAAACATGCCGACTTGAGTGGGCAAATTCGCCTCTGCGACACGTTTTACGAAAGAATCTTTTTTGAGACGATATTTTATCAGCGACGAGACCGTCACGAACTTCAAATCGTGTTTTTTTGCGAAATCAAAAAGAAAATCTCTTCGGGCCATCGAACCGTCGGGCTTAACGACTTCGCAAATTACAGCCGCGGGGGTAAGCCCCGAGTATTTCATCAAATCGACGGAAGCCTCGGTATGTCCGACACGTTCGAGAACACCGCCTTTTTTCGCGATAAGCGGGAAAACATGCCCGGGACGGGTAAAATCCGAGGGCTTCGAGTCGGGAGAAGCTGCAAGTTTTATCGTTTTGGCTCTGTCAAACGCCGAAACACCCGTTGTAACGCCGAATTTTTGAGAAGCGTCGATACTTTGAGTAAATGCCGTTTTTTTGGCGTCGGTATTGTTTTTAACCATTTCCGTCAGTTCCAGACGGTCTGAAACGGTTTTGTCGAGAGCAAGACAGACAATTCCTTTGCACTCGCTCATCATAAAATTTACAAGCTCGGGCGTTGCAAATTCGGCGGGAAAAATCACGTCGCCTTCGTTTTCGCGGTTTTCGTCGTCGGCGGTCAAAATCGGTTTACCTTGTTTTAAATATTCTATTGCTTCTTCTACCGTATTAAAATCAGCCATTTTCGTCTCCTAAACAAAAGGTTCTTTCCCGAGAAAATCAAAATTGCCCCGCAACGAAGAATTCTTCAAAAAATTTTCCACGTATTTTCCGAGCATATCGGTTTCGATGTTGACTTTTGAACCTTTTCGCAAATTTTTCAAAGTCGTTTTTTCGAGGGTTTCCGGGATAACGCAAATTTTGAAAGTATAACCCGAAACGTCCGCTATCGTTAAGCTTACACCGTCAACCGCAATCGAACCTTTTTTGACGATTCCCGCAACGACATCGGCGGACGCAGAAAAAGTCAAAGTGCTTGAAACACTTGATTTTTCAACACTTCTTACAACGGCGACGGAGTCGACATGTCCCGAAACTATATGCCCTCCGAGCCTGTCCGACAAGGTCAAAGCCCGCTCTAAATTAACTTCCGACGATTTTTCGAAAGGTTTTGCCGTTTTTAAAGTCTCGGAAGAACAAAACACCGAAAAAGAGTCGCTGTCAAAGGTTTCAGCCGTCAAACAAATTCCGTTCACGCAAACGCTGTCACCGACGCGCAACCCCTCAAGAACCGTCTTTGCCCTTATACAAAGCTCGATTCCGTCTCCTCGTTTTTTCAGGTCTTTTACAAAACCTGTTTCTTCGATTAATCCCGTAAACATAACTTTATTTTACCACAAATATTTTATACTTGCTAAAATATTAAATACGTAATAAAATCAGGAAAAAGGGAGTATGTCATGGCAGTTGTGTATTTGTCTTTGGGCTCAAACACCGGCGACAGGGTCGGATATATTCAGCAAGCCGTAAAAATGCTTGCGGAAAACGATAAAACAACCCTAATCAGATGCTCGGCGTTTTACGAAACCGAACCGTGCGAAAACAAAAATCAACCCGATTTTATTAACGCCGTTGCCGAAATGAAAACAAAACTTTCGCCCGAAGAGCTTCTGAACGTCTGCAACGACATCGAAAAAAAACTCGGCAGAGTCAGAACCGAAGAACGATATATGCCGCGCACAATAGACATCGACATAATTCTTTACGACGACCTCGTCGTAAATTCGGAACGGCTGACAATTCCTCACGCAAAAATGCATGAACGAGCGTTCGTGCTGGTTCCTCTTCTGGAATTGATTCCGAACCGCATACACCCTGTCTTCAAAAAATCGTTTTCGAAAATTTTCGAAGATCTCGAAAACCCCGAAGACGTAAACCTTTACGGAACAAAAGATGAACAATGACACAAATGACATAGCAATAATCGGAGCAGGTCCCGCGGGAGTTTTCGCGGCAATGAATATTGCAGACGAGTCTACTGCCTCCGTTTACGTTTTTGACGGCAAAAAACCTCTGACAACGCTACTTCCGACGGGCGGAGGAAGATGCAACCTTTCATATTACGAACCCGACATTTCGGAATTCGTCATGAATTACCCGCGAGGCGCAAAATTTCTGTTTTCGGTCTTCAATCGATTCGACATGAACGATACGGTCGACAAATTCGAACAATACGGCATTAAAACGTACGTACAAGCCGATAACCGAATTTTCCCGGTCTCCGACAGCTCACAAATAACTGCCGAAATATTGCTGAAAAGAGCCAAACTTCAAGGTATAAATTTCATAAGAGAAACCGTCAATTCCGTAACAACCGAAAACGGCATATTCACTGTTGTTTCGGACAAGAATTCTTACAACTTCAAAAAAATTATTCTCGCAACAGGCGGAAAAATTTTCGACATCGCGCAATCGCTCGGACATACAATAATTTCTCCCGTCGCATCGCTTGTTCCGCTGAAAATCAAAGAGAAATCATTTTACGACTTGTCGGGCTTATCGCTTAAAAACGTATCGATTAAAGCGTTTTTCAACGGCAAAAAAATTGCATCGACTCGTGCGGACATGCTTTTTACCGCAAAATCACTCTCGGGTCCGGGAATTTTTAAAATTTCGTCCGACTGCGCGTTTACGGAATTTTCACCTAAAAACCCTCTCGTTTTAAAAATTAACGTTACGGGAAAAACTCCGATAGAAGCGGAAGACTTCATCTCAAACTGCATCAAAAAACACCCGCGAATGATGCTTAAAAATATTTTGTCGCTCCTAATACCGCAATCACTTGCGTTAATGCTTCTCGGGCATGGAAATGTCAACCCGGACAAAGAAATCACACATCTTTCCAACGCCGAAAAACGGAAAATCATCGAACTTTTGACCGAACTTTGCCTGACGGTTACGTCACGGGATAAAGCGGCAAGAATCGTGACGGCGGGCGGAGTAAATCTCGACGAAATAAACGCCAAAACGATGGAGTCGAAAATCGTTCCCAGACTGTATTTTGCGGGCGAATTAATCAATGCAGACGGTTACACCGGCGGGTTTAACCTGCAACTTTGTTGGTCAACGGCTTATATTTGCGCAAAGAATATTATTTCGGAATAAAAAATCGGAACCCGAAAGCTCCGATTTTTTTATTTTTATTCGCAATTAAGCTTTAAAACAACGCCGATTGACCGCCGACTAATTTCTGTCTTGAAATCTTGCGAGCAATCTTAATATTTCCACATAAAGCCATACAATCGTTACGAGAAGCCCGAGAGCACCCGTCCATTCGTATTCTTTCGGGAACATATATTTTGACGCGGTTTCGATGAAATCGAAATCAATGAGCAAGTTAAATGCCGCAAGTCCCGTCATAAAGAGAGAGAAGCCTATTCCCAAAGGCGATGCGTCATACAACATCGGAATATTGATACCGAAAAACGACAGAACAAATGCTATCAGATAAAATATTGCAACGGCGAAAGTCATTGTTATTATTGTACTTTTTAACTTTTCCGTGACTTTGATTACGCGAGCGGCGTACAAAAAGTACATTGCAAAAACAGTCAAAAACGTTAGTCCTACGGCTCTGATAACAATTCCGGGAATCCTTGCTTCGATAAAGCATGAAATTCCCGCCAAATAAGCACCTTGAGCGAAAGCATATATCGGAACCGCTATCGGCGAAGTTTTTCTTGCAAACGAAGCAAACAACACCGCGATGAAGCCGACGATTACGCCTGCCCATGTCAACAACTCTACTTTATCGAAATTTCCTATTGCAAAATTGTACCAGACGGCACCGCCCGAAAGCATCATTAAAACAGTCATAAGACCGAGTTTATTCATAACTCCGCTTACGGTCATGGGACGTCCCGCGGAATATCCGCCCTCCTTAAACGCCGACGTTAAAACGGGATTGGAATTCATAATAACCTCCTTTTTATAACCTCATTATAACACATTTACGGAATTTTTCATCAAGTTAAATTCGGGTAAAGATCGTTCAAATTTTCGAAAACGGATTTTTTAAGTTCATCGAAATTTGCATCGACGCATTCCTGTTTCGCCAAGAATATCAAGGACATGCAGGTCATATCCCGAGATTTTAAGTACACGGAAAAAATCTCGCGCAATCTGCGTTTGATTTTGTTTCGAACAACGGCGCGCTTGTGAATTTTTTTCGACACGACAAACCCGGCTTTTGTCGGAATATCTTTCGTTTTTTCTTTACCGCAAAAAATTTTTACAAACTTTCCCGAAAGCACATGCCCGTTTTTGAAAGTAGCGGTAAACGCGCGATTATTTTTGAGTCTTTGATTTTTTTTAAGCATAAAAAACACCGAACAAACTCTCGCAAAAAAAGCGAGAGTTTGGAAAAACTTTTGTAAGGAAGAAGCTTAAGCTCTTTCTTTGGCGGTGATTGCAATTTTGTGGCGACCTTTGGCACGTCTTCTGTTAAGAACTTCTCTTCCGCCGGGGGTAGCCATTCTTGCTCTGAATCCGCTTACATTTTGTCTTTTTCTCTTAGTTCCTTCAAGCGTACGTCTCATTAGTATTTTCTCCTTGAATAAATCGTATTTAGTCGTATCATAATAATATTCAAAAGAAACCTGAAAGTCAAACGGAGTTTAAAAAATGAAAACAACTTTTATCGGAGCGGGCAAAATGGCGACCGCAATATTGAACGGAATTCTCGGAGCGAAGTTCTTGAAGCCTGAAGATATAACCGTTTCGGACGTTAACGAAGAAAATCTGAAAGCGATAAACGAAAAATATTCGGTAAAAACGGTAAAAGACAACGTCAGCGCGGCAAAAGACGCGGAAATGATTTTTATCTGCACAAAACCGTTCGTTGTCGAAAACGTTCTGAACGAAATAAAATCGGCTGTTTCAAACGACAAACTTATCGTATCGATAGCGGCGGGTGTGTCGACCGAACAAATCGAAAATATAGTCGGAGAAATTCCCGTTATCAGAATCATGCCGAACACGCCAATGTTGGTTAATTCGGGCATGAGCGCTGTTTGCAAAGGAAAATTTGCTGATGAAAAACAATTCGAATACGTTTTTGAAGCGGCAAAAACATGCGGACATGCAGTAAAAATTTCCGAAGACAAAATCGACGCGGTAACGGCGCTGAGCGGCTCGGGACCGGCGTTTTACGCAAGAATAATAACGGACATGGCAAAAGCTGCGGAAAGCCTCGGACTTGACAGAAAAACCGCTCTCATGCTCAGTGCTTACACGGCTTCCGGAACTGCTGATTTAATAATGAAATCGGAAACAGACCCCGAACAACTTATCGTGAACGTAACAACGCCGGGCGGATGCACCGCGGTCGGAAACGATGTTTTGAAAGAAAATAATATTACGGAAATTTTGAAACAAACGATAGTCAAAACCGCCGAAAAAGCGGCTATTCTCGGCAAAAAGACAGAATAAAAAAAGCTCCGTCGATTTAAAGCACATATAAAACCAAAAACTCCGCAAGCACGGTTCCTGCGGAGTTTTTAACATAATTGAAAAGATTTTATCCGAACGACGAGAACGAAGTGTTAAAATTATACCCGTTAAAATTCGTTTGTTGTTGTTGTTGTTGTTGCTGCGCTGCACGTTGTTTAAGCATGGACGAGAGCATGCCTCCCGACTGAACGTCGATTTGATAATATCCGAGATTTACGCCGTCATCGATTTCTTTGCGCGCCGCATCGTATTTTTTCTTCAACTCTTCATATTGTTTTTTATATTCGTCCTCCGTAATTTCTTTTTTCTCAAGCTTTTCTTTCAAAGCTTCAAGTTGAGAGTTAACCTGAGAATTAAGTTTCAAATACATCGTATTACCGTTTTGCTGAACCTTTTGTGCTTCCTGTTGCACCTTGTTTCTCATATTGTTTACAAACAGAAACTGCTGCGTCGGATTTCCTGCGTACGCGGCGTACATAGAACGTAAATCGTTTGCCTGTTGCGCTTGTTGAGCCCCGAAAATCGACGGATTAGCATTTTGTCCGTTTACCGCTCCCGCCGCATTATTGCCTCCGCCCGAAAACAAACTCGTAATCGTAGGAACCGCCGCCGCAAGCATTGCAAAAGTGGTTCTTGTTCCCGTTGAATTGTTAGGGTTAGCTGCGACCAACGCGCTTCCCACGCCTGCCAGTCCGCCCAGAATTTTCATAAAATTTCCGTTAAAATTCATAACAACCTCGTATTTTTACTCTCGTTTATATAAAGTTTTTCGGAAACGAAATATTGCCTTTTTATATACAAAAATCACAAAAATGTTACAAAAGTATACAAAAATCAAATGCAAACCCGGACTTAAGTTCGTCAGAGAATTTAGAAACGTGAAATTTTCCAAAAGAAAAGAACGGTGAAACAGTGTTTCTGCCGTTCTTTCCCGTTCATATAAAATAACTTAACTATTTTTTCGAACCGTCCAACAGTTGTTTAATCCCGTCGACCGAACTCAACACACCGGTCGCTTCGTAAGGCATGTAAACAACCTTGTTGTTTTGTCCCGAAACCATTTCCTGTAACGATTCCAGGTATTTCATCGCAATCAGGTACTTATCGGGTTGACCGTTTTCGCCGAAAGCGTCGATAATACGTTTTATCGCTTCTTTTTCCGCGTCAGCCTGAATAATTCTGGCATCTGCCTCACCTTGCGCCTTCAAAACGGCGGACTGTTTTTCACCTTCCGCGCGATTGATTGCGGATTCTTTCATCCCTTCGGCCTCAAGAATTGCCGCCTTTTTGAGCCCTTCCGCTTCCAAAATCGCTGCACGTCTGTCACGTTCGGCTTTCATTTGTTTTTCCATTGCAGCCTGAATATCGGCGGGGGGAATAACGTCCTGAAGTTCGACACGATTGACTTTCACGCCCCACTTGTTCGAAGCTTCGTCTAGAATTTGACGCAATTTATGGTTGATGGTATCACGAGAAACGAGAGTTTCGTCTAAATCGAGTTCGCCGATAATGTTTCTCAAAGTGGTTTGAGTAAGTTTTTCGATAGCTTCGGGCAGATTGGCAATCTCGTAGACGGCACTTTTCGGGTTGACGATTTGAAAATAAATCAACGCGTTAATTCCGATGGAAACGTTATCTTTGGTAATAACGTTTTGACGGGGAAAGTCATAAACACACTCTCTGAGGTCAATTCTTGATTTTTCCGCAATATACGAATACGTTGCGCCGTTGGGCATGGTCGCGGTTTGTTTCCAGTTAATCCCACGCGGGGTATCGATAAACGGAACTATTACCTGAAACCCGGATTCCAAAATTCTGTCGAATTTACCCAAGCGTTCGATAATCATAACTTCCGCCTGACGGACGATTTTCACGGATTTAGCGGTAAATACGCCGATAAAAATCAACGCGAAAATAAAAAGAAAAAATGCCATAATAAAAACTCCTTATATTTTTTCTACGTAAAGAACGATACTTTCGTTCGATAAAATTTTGACGTTTGAACCTTTCGGGATTACATCGTCGTTTGTTGTTCTTGCTTCCCATTCTTCGCCGTAGATGGCGACTCTGCCGGAATTTTTCGAAACATCTTTGACGACAACGGCGGTATTCCCGATATATTTTGAGTCCATGCCGGTATTTTCGGATTTGTCGAAGTAAAAATATTTCATCATAATCGGTCTGACGAACCACAGAGAGACCGTCGCAAAAAGTACAAACGAGACTGTTACGAAAATCGCGGGAACATTGATATAAGCCAATCCCGCCGCGAGCAGTGCGGCAAACGAAATATTAAGAAAAATCAACGACGGAACGAACATTTCCATAAACGCAGTAATGACGGTAATTAAAACAAAAATTTGCCACAAAGTCATAAAACAATCTCCGTAATCTCACGAAAAAATTATAAAAAAGTATTTAAAAGCCGGCAACATTGTAAAGATATTCAACAGGGAGGTATTAAAAAGATTTAAACGTTATGATAAAATTTAAGGCATGAAAAGACGAATTTTATACCTGCTTTTGCTGACAACGCTGATATGCGTTTCGTGTTTCAGAGTTGACAATACGAAAAACGATTTTATCCCCGGAGAATCGAGCGTAAAAACGATTTCGGACTACCCCGAACCCGTAACGAAGACGATAAACGGAACGGATTTTCTGCAATCTATGCTGCCCGAAGGTAAATTCGGCTCGAAAATTGTCGTATCGACCATCGGAGAGGGTCCGAAAACGTTCAATCCGTGGGTGTCGAAAGACAACACGTCTTCGACGATAGCGGCGCTTATGTTCGATTCGCTGCTGACCACCGATTTAAACACCGGCAAAGTCATTCCGAACCTTGCAAAAGAGATAAAAGAATTCGACGGCGGCAAAACGTACGAAATAACGCTTCGCAGAGGGTTAAAGTGGTCGGACGGGCATACCCTGACCGCGGACGACGTCGTTTTCACCTGGAACGACATAATTCTCGCGGGATACGGGAATACAAGCCTAAAGGATTCGGTAACCGTAAACGGAAAAATGCCGATTGTAACAAAAGTCGACGAATACACCGTCCGTTTTTCGAGCAGCGAAACTTTTGCTCCGATGCTCAGAATGCTCGGCGAAAGTATCGCTCCGAAACATATTCTGGCACCCGTCGTAAAGCGCGGAAAACAGGCATTCGACGCATTTTGGGGAACTTCGGACAACCCTTCGAAATTCGTATGCTCGGGACCTTTTATATTAAAAGAATATGTTCCCGCTCAACGAGTCGTTTTAAAACGAAATCCGAAATATTTCATGGTGAATAAAAGCGGCAAACGCTTGCCGTACCTTGACGAATACGTATTTTTAATCGTCGGAGACCTGAACAACGAAATTTTGAAATTCGAAGCCGGAGAAACCGATTTGATTTCGGTCAGAGGCAAAGACGCGGCGCGATTTAAAGAAAAACAAAAATCCGCAAACTACGATATGTACAACCTCGGACCGGATACGGGAACATCGTTTTTGACGTTCAACCTGAACCCCCGCAGAAATTCCGCCGGTAAATATTATGTACCGAAAGAAAAACAAGAGTGGTTTTCGGACATAAACTTTCGAAAAGCGGTCGATTACGCAATCGACAGAGACTCGATTTGCGCAAACATCCTGAACGGAGCGGGCTCGCCGTTGTTTTTGCCGGAACCGTTCGGATCGGTATTTCTCAACGAAAAAATTGCAAACGGACACCCGCGAGACATAAAAAAAGCGGAAGAATTGTTGAAAAAAAGCGGATTTTACAAGAACGGAAACGGAGAATTGTTCGATAAACACGGCAATCGCGTTGAATTTGATTTACTTACCAACGCCGGCAACACCGAACGCGAATTCACCGGAGTTATGATAAAAGACGATTTGAGCGAACTCGGGATGAAAGTTAATTTTTTGCCGCTGGAATTCAACACGTTAATCGGCAAAATTCAAAACACGTACAACTGGGACGCAATCATTCTGGGGCTTACCGGCAACACACTTGAGCCGCACTCCGGCAAAAACGTATGGTTTTCGGACGGCGCACTACATCTGTTTAACCAACGAAACTCCCAAACCGACGACCTTTTCGAATTTGAAAAAGAACTTGACGAAGCGTTTCACAACGCCGTTACGGTCACAGATTATGACGAACGCAAAAAATATTACGACGAGTATCAGCAAATCGTTTACGACAACAAACCGATAATATACCTGTACTCACCTCTCAGGATTTACGCGGTCGACAAAAAACTCCAAAACGTTTACCCGACAAAGCTCGGAGGAATTATCCAAAACCCCGCGGAAATCTACGTCGACGAATAACGTGCGTTCAACCGGCACATCACAAGAAGTCAGACACTGCGGTCGGCAACGCCGTAAAACGACAAGCCGTTCGGATTACCGCCTCGCGCACCGGTTACGCTTTTCAAAAATACATCAAGTTCAATCAAAACTTTCGAAAAACCTGCAAAGCTCCTCTGAAATGTCGTTTCGTGTTTCTACATGATTTTTTACCGCCGCGGCAAATTTTGCTTTCCGAAACTCCGGCAGTCCGCGAGTTTTATGTAATTCTTCCAAAATCAACGTCATTTTTTCATCCGCCGCCAACTCTTCGTCGGTAACAGGTTCGATATCGTAATACATATCGTTAAATGTCCGTTTTATAAGCTCATCGGGCAAAACATCCTCAAACTCTCCCGACAATAAAAACGAATTGTCTTCGGTTCGTAAAACGGCATTAATATCGTCATAAATCGGCTTCGCGTCATTATCCAGCAAAATTGTCATCGGAATTTTCAAAATATACTTAAATTCCGCATACAAACTTAAGACCTTTGTTTTCCCGCCTGCCGAAATCAGATATATTCCGCGTTTTTTAAAATCCTTTCCGAATAACTCCCCGAACGCGGGAAGCAAAATTTCTTCGGTAATGCCCTCAGTCAAAATCAGTCGCGATATCGGAAAATGTAACGATTTTTCTTCGCGCAACTTAAAAATGTCTTTTTTGCCGTCCGTAAATTCCGCGCAAAATCTCAAATTTTCCGAAAAATTTCGAGCCTTTTCCGAATGCAAAAGCGGTAAAATATCAAGGTTCGCGTTCATCAAAGTTTTGGTATATTCGTCAGCAATCGAAAAACAAAATTCGTCGAAAATGCCGGGTGAAAGTTTTTTTTCTTCACTTTTGCCGAAACAAACTTCAACGGAAGAATTCCAGATTTCTTCAACAATTGCCAAAATCTCTTTTGCACAAAGCTCCTCGCATCTGTGCTTGGAAATCGAGGGATGAGTAAATTTCGAAATGATATCGAAAAACACGCGTCTGTACTTAATCTCGGGGTTTTTAAAACGCGTCAACCTGTCCAGGGACAAAATCAAATCATCCACGGACATCCTCAAAATTTCGGTTTTCTTAAGTTCCGACTTCAAAATACTCCTTTGCAAAAAAGCGACGGTTTAAAACCGCCGCTTTATAAAAATTCGACTATACGTTCAAAGTTTCTCTCCTCAAAGAGTTTACGTTATCCATAATCGTTCTTACGACCGCAATCATCGAAATCAACGAATCACATTTGTTGACCGCCGAACCTACACCGATTGCCGATGCGCCCGCTGCAAACGCCATTTTCGCCGTTTGCACTCCGATACCGCTTGCCGTCATAATCGGAAGATCCGTGTTCATCGAAAGTTCCATCGTGTTTGCGAGCGAAACTTCAGCGGTTTCAAGAATTCCGCGCGAACCCGTTTTTTGAGTATTTACGGTAGCAGCACCTTCGGTTTGAATCAAGTTTACGTTTTGAGTTTCAAGCCAATGAGCAAGTTCGATTTGTTCGTCAACTGTGATGTGTCCCGGAATCGTTACGCTCATGAAAATGTTTTGACCGTCCAAAAGTCTCAAAGTTTCGGAAACGATATTTCTTACGTCGGAAGCAGAAACTCTCATGCCTTTTTTGTAAAGAACGTCGTAGTTGCCGACTTCGAGAGCATCTGCGCCCCATTGAGCCGCTTGAGCCAATTCCGAAGGAATAATCGAAGATACGAAAATCGGAAGATTCGTCATTTCGCGAGCCATATCGTAAATGTTTTTGTCGAAACAAATATCTATAGCGTTTGCGCCGCCTTGATTTGCCGCCGAAATAACGTTTCTTACGTTTTCGATGTTACGATTGTCTATACCTGCGATAATTTTTACCGCACATTTGTTGTTCATTGCATTTTTGAATTCATTCATTCCGTTCATGATAATCTCCTTTCAAACGTGTATGATTTCACAACGTCAGTTTACCCCGGAAAATTATTTTTGTAAAGTTTTGTATCAAAAAGCAAAGATTTGTTGCAAGAAAGCGATAAAAACGCCTGCAAGTGCCGCAACGGCAAAGAGAATTGCCAAAATCGAGCAGGTATCTTTAACGGATGGATTTTTTCGTATCAAAACAAGCACTCCGAGCCCGGCAGAGGAAGCAAGTCCCGCTATTACGGAAGCAAACGATATCGAGTTTTTTATGTAAAGCATTGTAATAAGCAATGATATCGCACAGTTCGGAATCAAGCCGATCCACGCCGCCGCAACGGGCTGTATGAGAGGAGATCCTTCGAGCAGAATATTTTGGAGCGAGTCCGCATAAAATTCGTTCATATAGCTGAGAAATAAAGTTACCGCCAAAATAAAAACAAAAACATGCAAAGTGTGCTTTATCGGGTGAATTATCAGATTTTTACGGGAAACGATTTTTTCGTCGCAGCAACCGGTTTCGTCATCGATGTCATTTTGCAAAGTTTCCTCATTGACCGCGGAGACAGGCTTTTTCCAAACAAAATCGAGCAAGATTCCGGCCGTAACCGCAAGAACAAACTTAACCGTCAAAACGGGAATCAGCATGGAGATTTTTTCGGGAAACGCAAAAAATGTCGGAAGAGCCTCGTCCGATGCAGCAAGAAAAACCGCGAGCAACGTTCCGCGGGAGACATATCCGCCCGCATACAAAGACGCCGCGATAACGGGAAATCCGCACTGTGGCATAATCGCCGTCAATCCGCCGAAAAACGGACCCGCAAATCTCGAAGACGAAGTAATTCGCCTGATTTTGCCGCAAAAAAAGTTTTCTGTGACCTCAATAAAAACAAACGCCAAAAACAGTAACGGTAATGCCGCAAACGAATCATTAAAGGCATCCGTAACAAAATCGGGTAAATTTGCAAAAAAAGAAAGCATAATAAAATCCTAAGTCATAATACGCAAAAAGAGCCTTGCGGCTCTTAAAAATGGTACCCCCAAGCGAATTCGAATCGCTGTCGCCTCCGTGAAAGGGAGGTGTCCTAGGCCACTAGACGATGGGGGCGTTCAGGTAACTCAACCTTGATTACAATATATGATAAGCAAACTTTAATGTCAATATATTTTTTTTATAAATTTAAAAAATTTTTCGGCTAACTTGAAAAAAGACGACGCGGAGGGATTTTTTAACCGTTGTGAAAAGCTAAAATTCCGGAACGAAAAAGGAAAAAATAATGAGCGAACCAAAAAAAATGAGCATGGTGATAGAACGCGCAAAAAACAACGATTACAAGGCTTTAAAGGAACTTATCAAAAGCGAACAACAAAAAATATACATGACTTTTTATTATTTATGTCCCGATTGCGACGATATAGCGGACATGACTCAAGATGCGCTGATAAAAATTTGCAAAAACATAAAAAATCTGAAAAATCCGAACTCGTTTTCGTCTTGGATGAACACGATTGTTACGCGGATTTTTTACGACAGAATGCGCAAACAAAGCGGCATGCCTCAAAAAATATCGATAGAAGAAAGCTCCGAAACCTGCCCTGCGCTTCAGATTTGCGACAGGGGAAGAACTCCCGAAGAAAAAACGATACACGAAGAAACGGACAAAATCATAAAAGAGATGATATACAAATTGCCCGAAAACTTCAGAGTAGTGACCGTTTTGAGGGAAATTGCAGGGCTTACGTACGACGAAATAGCAAAAGCGACGGGAATCGAGCCGGGAACGGTCAAATCGAGAATTTCGCGTTCGCGAAACAAGCTTCGCGAGTGTTTGGAACCATATCTCGATTGCTTGAAGGGGTAAAAATGAAAAAAACCAAAAACGATTATGATTTATTGAAAAGCATATTAGGCGCAATTTTTCCGAAAAAGCGCACAAAAACAAATCTCGAAGAAGATTTTTTCATGAGAAATCTTGATGCCTACACGGACAACGAACTTTCTCATGAAGATTATATGAAAATGAACGGATTATCGGTGCAAAATCCGATAAACGGCGACAAGCTGGAAAAAGCATTGCGGTTGAACGAAATTGTAGCAAAGTCCGTCGAACATGCAAGCAACGATCACAAATGCGATTTCACAAAAAAAACGATAAAAAAACTGAAGCTGTTAAATAACGATTATTATCCCGAAATCATCGCAAACATTGTAATAACACTAACAATTTTTTATATTGCGATTACCGGAATATTATCGTTATACGTTTTTACTCAAAAGTAAACCCGTCGCAAAGTTCCAAAAAATTTTTCAAACCGGGATAAAAATCGGTCGATAAAAGTTTTGCGAAAATCGCCGAAGCACGAGGCGCAAGACTCCGCGTTCGTTCGGGGTATAAAACGTAAGCCTGTACAAATCTTGCAAACAATTCGCCCGGTTTGTCCAAATAAGAATTTATTGCCCGAATTCGCGAAGAAAGCCTTCTTCCGCGACGTTGAGCACTTTTCAGTCGAAGATAGTTTTTAAAAACTTCGGGCATGCCCGGAAAATCATCGTCCAAGGTCTTAACGGAGATAAGTTTCGGCTGAAAAAACAAAAAGCCCGGGATTTTGACGACATCGTATTTCAAAAGCCAGCGAGCGTTTGATTTTCGGGCGTATTTTATGAACGGCGGGAACTTTTCGGACGACTTAAAATCGGGGTACACCGCTTTTACGGCGGTTCTCAAAATTCTGACTTCTTCGTCGTTCGAACATTTTAACGCGGTTATTTTTTCGAGCGGACGCATATCATAAACAAGTTCGGTAACAGCACGCAGCTCGACTTTAAGACCGTCGATGTCAGGCATATCAAACAATACCGACAAATTTCCGCCCGTTCGGATAAGAGCGGGCTCAAGCAAAAAATGCGAATAATGGGCAAATTCGTGAATCAAAACTTCGACCGTTTTTTCGTCGGAAAGATTTTTTGAAACGTCAATCCTTTTACCCGTACAGAACCCGTGATGTCCGCGCGCTTTTGTATTCAGGCGGACATCGGTTCCTGTCGCTTTTATGTAGTCGGTAAGCCGCTTTTTCAGCAATACCGCGTCTATGCGGTTGCAGTTTTTAACCATTGCAAATAGTCTTTGTTCCCGTGTTCGATTTTAGTTGCTACGATTTCGGGCATTGCGTACTCATGTCTTTCTTTAATTGCCTGTTCGACGGTTTTGAAAAGTTTTTCTTTAGTTTTAATAATCAATAAGAATTCCTGCCCTTCGACAATGTTTCCTTCCCATTCGTAAACCGAGCTTACGTGGGGAACGATATTTACGCATGCCGCAAGTTTTGCTTCTACAAGATAGTTTGCGATTTCCATTGCGTTAATTTTTGTCGCAGTCGTGCAATTTACGATAATAAAATTCATTTTTCCTCCTCTAAGTTTTCAAAAATTTTGCCCGGGTTTAAAATATTTTTTTTGTCAAAAAGTTTTTTAATCGCTTTCATATAAGAAAGAGCCGTTTCACCGATATTTAAGCTCATAAACGCCGATTTTTCACACCCTATTCCGTGTTCGCCCGAAAGCATGCCACCGAGCCCTAGAGTCAGCGCGTACATTTCTTTTCGAGCTTCCTTCAAATTGTTCTTCTCGGTTTCGTTGCTCAAATCAAGCGCAATATTCGGATGAATGTTACCGTCCGCGATATGCCCCATTATTCCGACTTTCAGGTTGTATTTCTCACAAATTCGTTTTATTCCTTCGATTTCGGGAACGATATTTTCCCTCGGAACGACAAAATCATCGGCGGAAACGTTTGGCGCAAGTCTTGCCATCGCAGCGAAAGACGAACGTCTCGCAATCCAGATTTTTTCTTCGATTTCGGGAGTATCCGAAGTTTGAATAAACGACGCGTTATTTTTTTTGCAGGCTTCAACAACAAGTTTTTCGTCATTTTCGGGGTTTGCACCGTCGGTTTCTATAAGCAAAGCCGCCGCGCTGTCGGTTTTCAAGCCGGTAGGCATGAATTTTTCAATGGTATTCAAAGTATTGTAGTCCATCAAGTCCGTAACGGCGGGTGTTACAAGGTTTTCGATAATCGTGTTGACTGTTTTTCCTGCATCCGTAAGAGTATCGAAATACGCAATCATAACCCGCTTTTTCAAAGGTTTGGGAATTAATTTTACCGTAATTTCCGATATTATCCCGAGGGTACCTTCCGAGCCGACAAACAATCTCGTCAAGTCATACCCCGTAACGTTTTTGGGACATTTCGAACCCGTGTTCATAACCCTTCCGTCCGCGCAAACGACCTTCAAATCGATTACAAAATCTTTTGTCGTGCCGTATTTAAACGAATGGGGACCGCCCGAACACAACGCGACGGCACCTCCGATTGTAGAAACGGCATGGTTTGAAGGGTCCGGAGGATAGTAAAGCCCTAATTTTTCGACTTCCTTTGCAAAAACCGACGAAACTACTCCGGGTTCGACCGTTGCGGTAAGATTTTCGGGATTAATTTCCAAAATTCGGTTCATCCTCGAAAAGTCCATGACAATTCCGCCTTTTTTCGGCAGACATGCTCCGACAAGGTTTGTCCCCGCGCCTCTTGCGACAACGGGAACTTCATATTCGTAAGCAAATTTCATGACGTTCACGATATCTTCGATTGATTCGGGCAAAACTACCGCGGAACAAATAACAACGTCATCCGCGATGTTCGTCGAATCGAAAGACGAACACAGACATTGCGAAGAATCGCGCAAAACCTTGTCCGAGCCTAAAATCGAGACAAGTTTATCAGAAATAAATTCCTTAGACAATACAGTGTTCATAACTTTATTATAAATCAAAATTAAAACTTATGTCCGGTTTTTTATTATATTTTATATTCCGTGTTTTTTAGTCCGAAACAAAAATTCCGTTTCCGATTTTTATCCCGCGAAAAAATTCTAGACTGCATGCGGATAAGGTAAGGAGAAGAATATGAAGAAACTGATAATTTCGTTCGCAGTTTTGGTGCAAATGACTTTGCTTAACGCCGGTGCGCAATCTTTTGCTCCCGACGAGGCTTTAAACGTTATGATTTACGAAAAAATTAACCCCTCCACGGTATTTATAGAAGCATTAAGCGACGGAGAAATATCCTCGGGAACGGGGATTATTATCGACAAAAACGGAACCATTGTAACGGGCTCGCACGTAATCGAAGGCGATGCAAAAATCGAAGTTACGACCGCGTCCGGAAAAACTTACGACGCAAAAGTTTTATACAAACCGAAGGACAAATCCGATCTTATCGTAATCGGAATCAAGCCGAAAGAAAGACTCGAATCAGTAACGCTCGGAGATTCTTCGACCGTCAAAGTCGGACAAAAAGTGCTCGCGGTAGGGAACCCGTTCGGATTTAAAGGAACGCTCACCACGGGAATAATTTCGAGAATCGACTACGTTCGAAACAAAATCCAAACCGACGCCGCAATAAACCCCGGCAGCTCAGGAGGACCCGTTGTAAACACCGGCGGAGAAGTCATCGGAATAAGTCAGTCCATATACAACCCGGACAATAACCGTTCCAATATCGGTATAGGATTCGCGGTTCCCGTAAACGAAGTCAAAAAAGTTCTCAACGCTTACGCAAAAATAAAACCGAAAAATTAAGCATTATATTTTTGCTTCATTTTGATTTCAAGCGCGATATTATGACCCTGCAGATAAAGCGAACACTTTCTGTATCCGCCGATAAACCAGGCACAGTTCTCCTCGAGACACAAAACTTCCGAAGGCGCCCCCGCACTCATCAACGGGCAAACAGGGATTCCACCTTTTCTGTCGGGTCTTTTTTCTTCGTTTAACTTCCTTACCATAAAGCCGCACGACCTATCCGAGTTTCAATAAATTGCAGGACTCGTCACGTTTGCGTTCAAAATCTTTATAAATTTTCGAACGATTGATAACTTCATCGAAATCAATTAAATGAGCATCAAAGTCGGGACCGTCCATACAAGCGAATTTTACTTCGTTTCCGACCGTTACTCTGCAAGCTCCGCACATGCCGGTTCC
The DNA here is from genome assembly GCA_934718085.1 of uncultured Candidatus Melainabacteria bacterium. GTDB lineage: Bacteria > Cyanobacteriota > Vampirovibrionia > Gastranaerophilales > Gastranaerophilaceae > CAKUZL01. The sequence continues at coordinate 58,716 of CAKUZL010000003.1, read as the reverse complement.
GTCAATCATAATGGGGTTCATGCTTGCTTCCGTGTAAATATTTTTGTCTCGGGTCAAGTCCGCAACCGCTTTCATCATCGGCATGGGTCCGACAGCAATGACGTAATCGACTTTTTCGCGGGAGATAATGTCGTTCAAAACGCCGGTTACAAAACCTTTTGTTCCGAGCGAACCGTCATCGGTCGTGATAAACAGCTCGGTGGACGCGTTTTTCATTTTGTCTTGCCAGAAAATCAAATCTTTGTTTCTTGCGCCAGTAATCATGTAAACTTTGTTACCCGCGTCTTTAAAGGCTTTTGCGATAAGATAGCAGGGTGCTGCGCCATATCCGCCCGCAACACAAACCACGGTACCGTAATTTTTAATGTGCGTCGGTTTGCCGAGAGGACCGGTTACATCGTGAATTTCGTCGCCCGGTTCAAGATTTGCGAGTTTTTTGGTCGAATAACCGACAGCCATGAAAACAATCGTGAGCAAGCCGTTTTCTTTGTCTATGTCGGCAATTGTAAGGGGGAAACGTTCTCCGTCTTCGTCGACGCGAAGAATGACGAACTGACCCGCCTTAGCGTTTTTGGTGACGAAAGGTGCGTCTATGACATATTCGAACTGCCCGGGGCAGAGCATTTTTTTTGAAACGAGTTTGTAACCCATGGTTCCTCCGAAAATTATTTTATATATATAAAACAATTATACACGAATAAACTTTTTGTGTACAGAAAAAATCTAAAAAACACGAAACCTGCGCATAAAAAAATTATAAAGATTTTTGTCATAAATACACTTATTAATTACAATTTAGCAATATTTACATAATCTTTACGTACAAATCGGTATGTTTGAGATAAAATGGGTAAAAAGCGCGTAAAAAGATTCCTTCTTTTAACGCAAATTACAGGATAAAATCGGGAATAAGAACAGATGAAAAAATTTTTGGTCACATTAACCGTATTACTTACACAAATTTCAAACGCACACGCTTCGTCATTCGAAGAATTTGCCGAAAAGAACATCACACCCTTCACGGACGCGATAGCCGATTTCATTTTCACGCCGGTCAATATTTTCGGAGCGCAGGTTCCTGCGATAATACTGTGGATACTCGGCGCGGGAATATTTTTCACGTTTTATTTCAGACTTATCCCGTTTTGGGGCTTCAAGCACTCGATCGAAGTCATTTGCGGAAAAAACGCAAGCGGCGACGACAACGGCGAAGTTTCATCGTTTCAGGCGTTGGCAACGGCTCTTTCGGGAACCATAGGACTCGGAAGCATCGCGGGCGTTGCGATTGCGATATCGATAGGAGGTCCCGGCGCGGCGTTTTGGATACTCGTCGGCTCGGTTTTCGGAATGTCTTTGAAATTTGCCGAAGCATCGCTGGCGGTTATGTACAGAACTTTTAACTCCGACGGAACGATATCGGGCGGACCGATGCACTACATCGCACACGGTTTGACGAAAAAACGTCACAGAAAGCTCGGGCAGTTCCTTTCGGTGGTATTTGCAATAGTCTTTATGGGCGGAGCTTTAACCGGAGGAAATCTTATTCAGATAAACCAATCTACACAACAGCTGGTAACCGTAACCGGCGGAGAAAACAGTATTTTCGCGGCATCTCCGTGGATTGTCGGAGTCTTGGTGGCATTTGTCGTCGGTCTTATCACAATCGGCGGAATCAAAAGCATAGCAAAGGTTACCGAGAAAATCGTTCCGTTTATGTGTTTCCTTTACATTTTTACCGGATTAACCGTTATCGCCGTAAATATCCACTCGATTCCGGACGCACTTATGACCATCGTCAATGAAGCATTCTTCCCCGAATCCGTCGTGGGAGGTATTTTCGGAACAATTATCATCGGATTGCGCCGTTCGGTTCAAACAAACGAAGCGGGAACGGGTTCCGCTCCGATAGTTTACGCTACCGCAAAGACAAAAGAACCCGTTTCGCAAGGCTTTGTATCCTTGATAGAGCCCTTTTTAACGGGACTTCTCTGCCTTTTAACCGCGTTTATCGTGACGGTTACGGGAACATATCATTCAAATACCGCTGAAGTTGCGGGTATCGAGATGGTTTCCGCGTCGTTTGAACAGGTTGCGCCGTTCTTCCCTACCATTTTGACCTGCGTCGTAATCCTGTTTGCGCTTTCGACCCTTATTTCGTGGGCATATTACGGACAAAAATGCTGGAACTATCTGTTCGGAGAAGGCAAAAAACGTTCGTTGACGTTTCAACTGTTGTATTGCGTTGTAGTCGTCCTCGGTTCGGTTTTAAACGTCAAAAGCGTTATCTATATCGTTGACGCAATGATGATTTCGACCTCTGTTCCGAACATTATCGCAATCTATATCTTGTCACCCGAAATCAAAAACGCACTTAAAGAGTATTGCAAAAAATACTCAATAGCATTAAAATTTAATTCGGTGTGGTATAAAGAAGATACCGCAAAATAAAAAGCAAACGAAAGTACGAAGATGTTAATAGAAGAATTACTGGAAATGACCGTAAAAGCAGGTGCAAGCGATTTACACCTGTCTTCGGGACTGCAACCCGTGATAAGAGTCGGCGGAGTTCTGCAAAGAACGAATTATCCCGTTTTAACGCCGGACGAACTCGATTCGATGCTGTTTCCGATGTTGAACAACGAACAGAGACGAACACTCGAACAGACGTGGGAACTCGACTTATCGTACGGGATTACGGGAATCGGCAGATTTCGTGTAAACATATATAAAGACAAAGGGTCGTACGCGGCGGCATTCAGAACGATATCGAGCTCGATTCCGAAGTTTGAAGATTTGGGGCTTCCCGACATCGTCAAGAGAATTACGGAACGTCCGAGAGGGTTGATTTTGGTAACGGGGCCGACGGGTTCGGGGAAATCCACGACTTTGGCATGCATGATAGACCATATCAACGAAACCAGGGCGGAACACATTCTGATAATCGAAGACCCGATAGAATTTATACACAAATCGAAGAAAAGTATAGTGCATCAACGCGAACTCGGACAGGATACAAGGTCGTTTTCAAACGCGTTGAGATCGGCGTTGAGAGAAGACCCCGACATTATTCTGGTCGGAGAAATGCGTGACCTGGAAACGATTTCGCTTGCTTTGACCGCGGCGGAAACGGGTCACCTCGTAATGGGAACGTTGCACACGTCATCCGCGAGCCAAACGATAGACAGAATTTTGGACGTATTTCCGGAAATGCAACAACAACAGGTAAAAATTCAGCTTGCATCGTCTTTGATTGCGGTATTTTCGCAAACTCTTCTTCCCATGACCCTGAGCACCGGCGAGAAAAAAGGTCGAGTCATGGCGCAGGAAATAATGATTGTGAATCCCGCTATTTCCAACCTTATTCGGGAAGGTAAAACCGCACAAATTTATTCATCGATACAAACGGGAGCGTCATACGGAATGCAAACGCTCGAAAAATCTTTGCAGGAACTTTATCTGCAAAAGAAAATATCTGTCGAAGACGCGTTGTCAAAGTCTCAACGCCCCGACGAATTCAGACGTTTGACGGGAATCGACCAAGATACTTTAATTGATTAATAATTTGTAACAAATGTTGAAAAATCGGTAAAATGTGATAGAATAGAAAATATCCGAGAAGGAAACGGCTTGCCGTTTCTTTTTTGTTATAGGGGACGACATGAAATACGAGAAGAGAGAAATCAAACACGAAATCTTTAACAGACACGAAGTACTCGAAAAGCTCATGCCGATAGTCGAAAACACGGCAATGCGTTTCGGAGTGATACCCGTGGAAGTTGACTTGACGAAAGAAAACAAACACTGGTTTTTGAGGATATTTATTTTTGCAAAAGGCAGAGAAATAACTCTCGAAGATTGCGAAAACATGTCAAGAAGCCTCGGGGAGTTTACCGACGAGCTCATTCCCGTGAAATTCAACCTGGAAATAAGTTCCCCGGGAATAGAAAGAAAATTAAAATCGTACAAAGAATACTTAATATTCGCAGGAAAAGACATTAATTTGAAATTGAAACACGGAATTGACGACGATTGCACGAAATTTGTATGCAAAATCGTTGATTTCGACGAAAAACAAGGGCTGACGGTGTACTCGTACAAAGACAAAAAAGAAATAACCATACCGAAAGACAACATCGTAAGAGCCGAGTTGTATGCAAAAGATTTATAAAACTTAACAAAACAGGAGAGATAAAAATGATTAAAATCGGAAGTGCGCTGTTTGAAGCATGCGAACAGCTCGAAAAAGAAAAGGGTATCGGCAAAGACGTCATCGTGGCGTCACTTTGCGATGCTTTGGTAACCGCATACAAAAAACACATCAAAGACAAGGACGCACCGAACGTCGAAGCGATTTTCGACGAACAATCGGGTGAAATCGGCGTATTCAGAACAAAATCGGTAGTCGAAGAAGTAACCGACGAAGACCTTGAAATATCGCTCGGCGCTGCAAAAGAAATCGACGAAGACGTTGAACTCGACGACGAAGTAAAAATTGAAGTAACGCCGGAAAACTTCGGCAGAATCGCGGCTCAATCGGCAAAACAGGTCATAACGCAAAGAATTCGCGAAGCCGAAAGAAAAATGATTCTTGATGAGTTTACGCAAAAGAAGGGGACTTTGACGACGGGCATAATCCAGAGGGTAGAAGGACGCAACGTTATTGTCGGAATAGGCAAAATCGAAGCCGTAATGCCTTCAAGAGAACAAATTCCGGGAGAATATTACAAAGCGGGAAACAGAATTCGCGTATTCGTATTGAACGTTAAAGACACGCCTCGTCAGCTGCAGGTAATCGTTTCGCACGCACATAGCGAAATCGTAAGAGAACTTTTCGAACTCGAAATTCCCGAAATCGAAGACGGAATTGTCGAAATCAAGTCTATAGCAAGAGAAGCGGGTTTCAGAACAAAAATCGCAGTAGCAAGCAACGACCCCGAAGTCGATTGCGTCGGAGCGTGCATAGGACCCAGAGGAAGCAGAATTCAGACGATTATCGGCGAATTGAAAAACGAAAAAATCGACATCGTAAGATATTCCGATGACCCCGTCGAATACATCGTCAACACGCTTGCTCCCGCAAGAGTACTTTCGATAGACATTCTGAACGAAGAAGAAGGCTCGAAAGCGGCGTTGGTAATCGTTCCGGACGACCAACTCAGCCTCGCGATAGGCAGAGGCGGACAAAACGTCAGATTGGCACACAAACTGACGGGATGGAAAATCGACATCAAAACACAATCGCAAGCGGAAAGTCTTGAACGAGAACAAAACGAAGAATACGAAGAAGACGCCGCAGACGAAGAAATTCGCGGAGAAAATTTCGAGGAAGAAAACGAAAACGCGGAAGAATACGCTCTTGACGAAGAAGATATTTCGGACGAAGCAGCGGGATTGAACATCCAATCCGAAGGCGAAGTCGAATAGAACTAAATGACAAGTATACGGGGAAAGGCAAACTTTTCCCGTATACCTTTTCGGGGGATAGAAAAATTTTAACTGCTTATTAAAATAAAATAAAAAAGCGGGATGATTTTATGAAGAAAAAAAGTATCGTTACGGGAATTTTGTTGTTGATGCTTGCGCAATCGGTGCATTGCGAAACTTATGACGATTTTTCGAATAATGCATACGTCAAAGCGGGATTGCAATACTACAAGGACGGCAGATACACAAGCTCGATAGAAGAATTTAAACGGGCTTTGAGGCAAAATCCGGCAAATCATTCCGCGCGCTCGGGGATAGTCAATTCATACATAATGAGGGCGCAATATTACAACAATACGGCAAATAACGCTCAAGGCGCGATTTCGGACTTAAAATCCGCGATATTTTATTTTAAATATTTCAACCCGACAAGAGGTCAAAACACCTCTCAAGCACATCAATCCGCGATTTCTAACCTTGCAACGCTTGAAAAAGAAACGGGAAGCGACGTGAGCGAAACCGGAAGAATAAATTCGGCGAGAAAATCAAGGGCAAAAGGCGAATTTGCGGCAGCTGCATACGATTATGAGATGTTGACGAATTCGGCAAAATACAAAGTTGAAGCATTGACGGGTTGCGGCGACATAATGCAAATACTTGCAATGCCTCAAAATGCCGTCGGATATTACGAAAGAGCCGCGGCACTTGCGCCTTCGAATGCCGAACTCGGACTGAAACTTGCCGGCGCGTACGAAAAAACGGGATCTTACGACAAAGCCGTTTCAAAATACAATACAACCCTTCAATCGTCGGACGAAAAAGAAGACATTATGAATTCGCTTGAACGAATATGCAGACAAAAAGCGGAGCAAAACCCTTCGGACTCGGGAGCTCACTGCAATTTGGGTGCGGTTTATCAAAAACGGGGAAATTACGAAGCCGCGCTGAAAGAATATTCGACGGCTATAAGGTTGAATCCTGCGGATATGCAGGCACGGCTGAATTTGGGACTTTTGTACTTTGAACAAAACAATTATAAACTCGCCAACGAAACGTACAATTCGATTTTACAGGCGGAACCGAAAAATACGACGGCAAGGCTGCAAAAGGCGAAATGCCTTGTAAAAATGAACGCACCCGGCAAAGCAATTGACGAATACAAATCGATTTTGGCATACGACAGCACAAATACGGAAGCTCAAACCGAGCTTTTCGACCTTACGACAAAGATGTACGGAGCTCAAACCGCGACGGAAGAACTTGCAAAACTCCCGGGAGCCGCAAATAATGCGGAAATACAAAACAAACTCGCCTATTCGTTGCACTCGAAAGGCAATACCGACGAAGCTTTAAAATATTATTCAAAGGCACTTGCTCTGAACCCGGGTGACGTTTCGATATATTTGAACATGGCGCAAATTTATTCGGACAAAGGAAATACGGCGCAAGCACAAAATCTGCTAAACACTGCTAAAACAAGGTTCCCGGGCGACAATCGAATTTCCGCAATGTTAAAAAACATTAACGAAAAAAATATTGCCGCAAAATACGCCGAAGCGGAAAATTTTGTCGCACAAAAAGACTACGCCGGCGCGATAAGAGCGTATTCGTCGATAAATCCGCCGACGCTCGATTCTTTAACCGGACTTGCAGGGGTTTATTCCGAAACGGGGAACAATTTTCAAGCTATAGAAGCATACAAAAAAGCACTGGCACTCGCGCCCGAAAATACAGACATTGCACTTGCAATTTGCGGACTTTACCTGAACGAAGACAAATACGCGGAAGCCCAAACGTTTTTGCAAAAAGTTTTGCAAAAAAAGCCGAACGACCCGAAGGCAAAAGAATTTAAGGATTACATAGCGCAGATGAATTCGAATTCTAAACTTACGGAAGCCGCAAATGCTTACGAATCAAAGCAATACGCAAAAGCAGAGAAGCTTTTGACCGAAATCATCAACGGAGGCACAAAAGACGCGTCGGCTTATTATTACAGAGCCTCGATATATGAAAATTCGGGCAAAGCGGCTCAAGCGGTCACAGACTACGAAAAAGCCGCAATGTACGACTCTTCGAACCCGACGGTTTATTACTCGCTCGCGGTGAATTACGACGAATTAAAAAATACTCAAAAAACAATTTCGAATTTCAAAAAATATTTATCAATGACAAAGGAAGAAAACGAATATACGAATTATGCAAAAGACAGACTCAAAGCTCTCGGAGCAAATTAAAATCGGAAACGTAACGATAAAAAGCAAAGTCGTCGCTGCTCCGCTTGCAGGAATAACCGACAGCGTTTTGCGCGATTTGGTAAGAAAATTTTCCGCAAATTGCCTGCTGACAACCGAAATGATAAGCTCGGAAGCATTGAATCAAAACCGAAAAGGCTTCGTAACGGAACGAAGCGACGCTCAAACGCCCGTTGCGTACCAAATATCGGGGCATAAACCCGACCTTATGGTAAAAGCGGCAAAAATGCTCGAAGAAAAAGCCGACATTATCGATATAAATATGGGATGCCCCGTGAACAAAGTAATTAAAGCGACCGACGGGTGCGCGCTTATGAAAAATCCGGAACTCGCCGCAGAAATCGTAAAATCGGTAAATGAAGCAGTAAACATACCGGTTACGTGTAAATTCAGACTCGGAACAAATTCGGAGAGCATAAACTTTGTGGAATTTGCCGTAAAAATGCAGGAAGCCGGAGCTTCCGCAGTTTGCGTCCATGCCCGAACCCGAGCGCAAATGTATTCGGGAAAAGCCGATTACGCCGCGGTTGCAAAGCTTAAAGGCGAAATAGACATTCCGTATTTCATAAACGGAGACATAACAACTCCGGAAATCGCACGAACCGCCCTCGAAATTTCGGGTGCAGACGGTGTTGCTGTCGGGAGAGGGATTTTGGGCAACCCCGAATTGCCCGGATTAATCGACGAATATTTGACAACGGGTCAATATTCGACAAAATCAACGATTTCAAAACTCGAAATTTTAAAAGAACACTTGAATAACGAAATCAATCTTCGCGGAGAAGAAAACGGACTCAAATTTTTCAGAAAATTTTATGCATATTACATAAAAGGCGTCAAAAACGCATCAGAATTCAGGTACAAGCTTGTCACGGCAGAAAAACACGACGAGGTTTTGAAAATTTTAAATGAGCTCGAATTCTGACAAAAAGCATTTCGTATACATTCTTTTAACCGAAAAAGGACACTATTACTGCGGATACGCAACCGACGTCGAGAAACGATTTCAAAAGCACGTTTCGGGAAAAGGCGCAAAATACACGCGTTCGGATAAACCCGTAAAAATAGTATACAAAAAAGAACTTCCGACAAAATCGGAAGCTCTTAAGCTTGAATATAAAATCAAACAACTTTCTCACGACGAGAAAAAGAATTTGATTAATCACCCGTATACAAAGAAGTTTTAAGTTCGTGAACTGCTTCTCTTGAAGCACCTTCGTCCAACATTCCGTTTACGGTATCCGCAAGTTCTTCCGCTTGCAATTTTTCATGCGGTGCATGTTGTTTTTCATACTCGGCTAAAACAACGTCGGGGTACACGGGAGAGCCGTTTAAAAACATCGAAGCTTCCGCGATACGTCTTGTAACCAACCCGCGCATAACTTCGTTACCGGAATAAACATTATCGACAAATTCCGATAATACCTTATATCTAAGCCCGAGATTTTTGGAAGCACTTCTGTCTTTCGCAAGAATGCCCATGTTTTCCAACATTTTCGGAGCATTTTCGATATTCATATTGTAATGGAGCGAAAAAGCAAGCAAATGTGTCGCCATATCGAGATTTTTAAAATCGATTTGATTGTCATCCAAAACTTTTAAATAACTTTTTATGTGAGAATTTATAGCATCCGCAATGTCGGCATTCATTTCGGCTTCGGAAAGTACATCGTCGGGAGAAGCGAATTTGTCTAATCGGGGGTCGTTCGGGCTTTCGATGTGAATACCGGGACCGTAAGAAACATCACAAGCGCCGGATGCGATTGCATCACGAACGGCGTCCATTGTATAGTACCCCATGTCCGAAAGGGCCATGCCCGTTCTAGAATCGTGCAAGCGGTTTTCGGTACCTTCAAACGGATTTATCATTTGAGGAGCGATTTCACTCATACGCGCCGCTAATTCCGACTTATCGGTGAAGAACTGCGAACCGATTGAACGAATATAAGATTTTTCAAGGGCTTCCGCTATTCTCGGAGTGGAATTCGGGGAAAGGTATTTAACAAAATTCGAATTAACGGCAGGAGCATTTCCTACCTTTGTTTTTGCAAACCCGGAAAGAAAACGTTGAGCAACCTGTATATTATGAGACTTATGACTGTAATCATCAAAATCAAATCCTTGAGTATAAGATCTTTGGGGATTAGCCAAATACGTCGCATACATCAAAATATTTTCGGGAAGATTTGATTTCGGAACAACTTCACCGATATCCGTATGCATATACGGAACACCTGTCGTTCTTATGTGCTTCAATGTCGGGACAAGAGCTTCACCGTTTTTTATAAGACTGTCTTTGTCGGACTCGGACGCCAAAGAGGAATAAGCAACAGCCAACATTTCACGAGATTTTGCCGGGAGATAGGAATAAAACGGCACTTTATAAGATTCTTTTTCGACTTTTTCGTCTTTTTTTACATCCGAATCAACATTGTCAGAGACAGAAGATTTCCGAGCAAAAACATCGTTATATTCACCTACAAGACCTGTAGTATCGGTTTTTCCGGGCATAAGAGCCGAAGCAACATAAACGCCTGCTCCGATTAATGTCGCAGAGAAAGCCGCTACACCGTATTCCACAACTTTTGGAGGAATAATTGTTCGTCCGTACTCACCCGCTTTTTTGACAACAGTCTTAACTGAATACGAACCACCTTTAAATGAAGGTTTATTTTGAATTTTTCCCGTATAAGAGGAAGATACCGAAATGTTATTCACTTTCATTAACACATATCCTTTACTACTTACCTACACTTTTGTAAAAACTCGAGAAAAAAAATTTTTGAGAGTTTCTACCGGTATTTGTTACATTTATTTACAAAAAGGCGACACCCGGATTCGAACCGGGGGTAAAAGCTTTGCAGGCTTCTGCCTTACCACTTGGCCATGTCGCCGTAGAGTAAAAAAATTAGCGGAAGACGAGGCTCGAACTCGCGACATTCTGCTTGGAAGGCAGATGCTCTACCAACTGAGCTACTTCCGCGTACAACCAGAATAAAACAAACAAAAAAATTTTTCAACAGTTTTTTTAATTTTTTATTTCAAAAGTTTTTTCGATGATGGAATTGATGTCGGAAGACTGTGAATTTTCCTGAGATTCGGAGAACTCATCCGATTTTCCGGAAGCCGAAAAAGTCTTGTCGATTTCGGAAATTTTTTGCGCTGCAAGCACGGAATCGGGATTAAGATACAAGACGATTTGCCAATAAAGAAGAGCATTTTCGGGATCTCCCAGTTTTGAATAACACTGCGCCGTCGCAATATTTGTTTCTTCGTCTTTGAGCAAACCGCCCGCAAGCGCGGCTTTATAGTATTCGAGAGCCGTATTGTACTCGTCGAAAGAATAGGAAAAATCACCCATAGCCTTTAAAATCGAAGGATCTTCGGGGTACAGAGCATAAGCTTTCATTAAATATTTTTTTGCGGTCGTTCGATTTTTTAAATCGCATGCGAGCATGCCCGCTTTTACGAGAAGCGATTTATCCGCAGGATTGCCCTTAAGCGACGCATCGGTAAAAAAGAGTGCTTTTCGGAGCAAAAAAGTTCTTTCGTCGGGGTCCGGCACCGTTTTTGCAAGTTTTGCGCTTTCGTTGGCAACGGAAAGACATTCCGAAGCGGTCATGCCTTTTGACGAGAAAAAATTTGTCTGAGAGACATGCCGCTTTGAAGGAAGCATGCCTTCTTCCGCGCGAATTTTGTCGATGACGTCCGAATAATCAAGATTATCGGGAACATTCAAGCCCGGAGTTCTGCCCGAAATTTGAGTTTCCGCGACGGGATTTTGAACATTTGTTACATTTTGTAACTTTTCGGACATGGCAAATTCGTAAATAAAAATGAAAGTTGCCGCTAAAACCAAATATTTTACAAGATTTCCGTTCATATTTTTATCCGTTGTTGACAAAACTTAACAAATACCGATTATTCTTATGAAAACATTGAATAATATGGTATAACCAGTATAAACCAAAAATAAAAAAACGGGGTGCAAATTGGACAAATTTTCGGGATTTTCGTTAATCGAAATTTTGGCGACGTTGCTCGTGGTCGCGGGGATATTTATTGCCGTTGCGGCTTTTCGATGTTTCAAGTCGAAATCCGAAAAAAATCCGGGTAACGCAGCAAAGGTCACAATTTTTGCGATTATTGCGACCTCGCTTGCGTTTCAGACACTTCCGTTTTTGGTAACTTTTTGTAAGCTGAAAGACTTATTTTTCTTCGAAACGGTTACATTGGCGGCAATTATCGCGGGCACGGTTTTTTATTGCGCCCAAAAAGAAAAATACCGTATTTCACGCAACAACCGGGTACAAACGGGTAAAAAATGAACAATCAAACAAATTTAATACAAATAATATTATGTTTCTTAACTGTTTTCGGCGCGACGGCAAGCGTTATTGCAAAAAGCACCGAAAATGCCGTTGTGTATTCGATTACGGCAATTTTGTCATTGTCGGGACTGATGTTGTCGCTTTTTTGCCCTTACCCCGCCGTCGACCTTATAATCCTCTTTGCGGCAGGCTCAATACCGATTTTCAAAATTTTGAAACATTGCGAACCGATAAAAAAGAATTCCCGTCTCGACACCGTTGTCGTTATCATCGGAACGGCACTGATTGCGATTTCTTTGACGGGGCCGCTCGGAGGAATTTTTGTAACCGGCGGATTGCCGCTGCTGCACCCCGTTTCCAAAGATTTTCAAACTTCACTGGCGGATTTGTTCGTATTTTATCCGCAAATCCCGGTTCTCACGGCTTTCTACGCATTTTTGACAGTGTCGGGATATTATTTCACGCGCGCACGGAGGAAAAATGATTGATTTGACGACAGACATGCCGATAATTCTTTCGGGCGCCGCATTTTTGACGTTTCTTACCGGAATTGCGGGCATGGTAACATGCAAAAACCTTATAAGAATTTTGCTTTCGGCAGAAATCATGTTTGCGGGCATCGCGTTAAATTTCGTTACATTTTCGGCATACCGCCAAAGCTCTGCGGGAACGGTATTTGCAACGATAATTCTTTCGATTTCGGCTATACATGTTTGCGCCGGAGCAATTGCGGGACAAAAAGTATTTAACTGCCGAAAACCCGAAAAATCGAGGGAAAACAAACAATGACAAACTTTTTCTCCGGCAATATACTTTTAATCGTTTTATTTCCGCTGTTCGCGGCGATATTTTCTTTCGTAAACGTAATATCGAAAAATTTTGCTTCAAGAAACGCAATAACAACGGTTTCCTCAATTACGGGAATATTTTGTACGGCAGCGTCAGCGATATTGTTTTTCGGAATAAAAGACCCGATTTCGGACGATTTTGTACTTTTTCAATCTGGGAATTTCTTATTTACCTGGGGATTGCTTGCGGATAAAGTCGGAACGCTATTTTTGACGATTGCATCTGCAGCGGGATTAATCGTGCAAATTTATTCCGCGGGATTTTTCAAAAATCACCCGAAATTCGAACTTTGGTTCACCATGACAAATACTCTCTGTTTTGCGGTAAATGCGCTTATTTTAAGCTCAACTCCGCTTGGAACTTTTGTTTTTTACGCGGCTGTCGGAGCAATAATTTTTATGATTGTAAATTTTTATTACGAAAGTCCCGAAGCAGCAAAAATCGCACGAAATGTTCTGATTACCGAAGTTTTCGGCTATTGTTTATTGTTGACCGGGTTAATTACGATTGCTTATTTTGCGACGGCACAAAACCCCGAAATTGCCTGCGGACTCGGAACTTACATTAATCTCGGAAGCACGACGGACGATGTTTACGTATATTTATCGGATTTTCAATATTTTGCGTTTTGCGCATGCTTAATTGCCGCATTTGCGCTCAGAGCGGGGATATTTCCGTTTTTTACAACTCAAAAAAATCAGACGGGCGCGCCGAGCGCGATTGCGGGGTACCTTCATACGGTGGTTCCCGCAACGGGAATACTGTTGTTTATACGCTTTTATCCGATTTTCGAAACCTCTCCCGAAGCCGTCGCGACCATTTTTTACATAGGTCTGATTACGTCGGTTTTAAGCTCTTTTTCGGCAATTTCGCAACCCGACGGAAAGAAAAAAATCGCATTCGTTTCGGCAGCATATTTCGGATTCACGACAATGTTTGTCGGACTTTCAAATTTCAATGCCGCGATTGAATTCATGACGGCGGCAATCCTCGGAATTCTTTTGTTGAGCCTTTTTGAAGGAATTTTTGTGAAATATTTTTCAAACGAAGAAAAAATTTCGGTAAAGAGAAACTTTTTGCCCGTTGCTTGCGGAACAGCGGGGATATTTGCGCTCACGGCACCGTTTTTCGGAGGGTTTTTCGAAAAAATCACGGAAACGAAAAATATTTACATAATGACGGCTGCGGGCACAGCGGTGTTTTTATCGGTATATTGCTTAATGTCGACGTTCTTAAGAAAAATTTCAAACAAAAAATTCGGAGAACACAGAAAAATTTCGTCGAGAATGAAAATCGGAGTTATTGCCGCAATATTAAGCATTCCTGCGTTCTTTGCGGTTGATTTCGATATATTTGAGGAGCCGCTCACTAAACTCGCAATTTTTCCGGAAATCGCAGTTGCAATTATCGTTGCGGCAGCGACGGCAGCGGCATTTTTCTGCATAAAAAATAAAAAAAATGCGCTTCCCCGGGGATTAAAAAAATTATCGGAGGAAGGCTTATTCGCGGAAACGATAACTAATTTTGTTTTGACGGAAATATTTAACGGAATTCAAAGATTTTTCGCGGAAGCGGACAAAATTCCGGGAAAGATTTCAAGAATTTCGGGAGTTACGTTTAGGGTTATAGCAAGCGGGTTCGGCTCGTTGCAAAACGGAAATCTTCAAACGTACGCGGCTTACTCGATTTTGGCAATCGGACTCCTGTTTACGCTGTTTATGACGGGATTTTCGGCATTCGGAGGGTACTGATACGGAAAACTTTCTTTCACTAAAATTATTGATACTTTCACCGCTTGCGGCGTTTTTAATACTGATGTTGCCGATATTTCGGAACAACACAGGGGCGGCACGAAAATTTTCCGAAGCATTTGCGGGCGTGCATTTTTTGTATTCGTTGTTTTTCGCGGTCACAAAGCCGACAATGCCGGGGGGATTTTACTCGGAATTTTTGCCGTTCGGGGAGCCGTGGTCACAATCTGCCGGAATTACGGCGTCGTTCGGTCTTGACGGACTTACGGGGCTGCTTACGGTCTTTACTTCATTTATGTTTTTGTGCGCAACGGCGTTGGGAAAATCGACTGTAAAGAACACGGATAGAACGTTTTACGCACTTTTGACGCTGCTTTTCGGGTGTACAATCGGAATTTTTGCGGCGAAAGACATGTTTTTGTTTTTCGCATATTGGATTGCGGAAATCGTTCCGGTTTATATGTTGACGGCACGTTACGGAAGCGGAAAAGCGACAAAATCGGCTCGAAGGTACGCATTATATTTGATTACCGGAAGCATGCTTTTGTTGTGTTCAATGTCTGCACTTTACTGCTACGGATTTGCATTAAACGGCGAAGCCGGCTCAAGTATAGACTTTTTACGAACCGACCTGTCCGACGGAATAAGTTCTCCGGTCGTACAAATTCTGATGTTTACGGGATTCTTTGCGGGATTCGGAACAAAAATTCCGATAATTCCATTTCATTCCGCAATAACGGACGTTTTGACGGACGCACCGACTCCGGTTGCAATGATGATTTCGGCATGCCTGATAAAAACGGGAATCTACGGACTGATAAGGTTCAATATCGAACTTTTTCCGCAAATTTACGCCTTTTTTGCGCCCGGGATAATGATTGTTGCCGTTATAGGAATTATTTGGACAATTTTTTGCGCGTACGGATGCGAGAATTTGAAACGAATCGTCGCATACTTAAGCATTGCGGGCGCGGGAACAATATTGCTCGGGCTTTGTTCGCTGACAAAATACGGACTTGACGGGGCAATGTTTCAAATATTTGCTCACGGATTTGCGACGGCAGCGCTGATTTTAACGGCCGGAATTATCGCAAAAACTTACGGCACGACGTTTCTCGGCTTCTTGGGCGGAATCGGAACATCGAGACCTCTTTTTATGCTGACGACGTACACGGCATGTTTTGCATTAGTCGGAATTCCTTTAACTGCGGGATTTCCGGGGCTGTTTCTGATTTTTCTCGGATGCGCGACATCAGATTTCGGAACGGGCATGCTGCCGGTGATTGTGACAATTACGGCAATATTCGCGGCAATTTTGACGGCATGTTGCGTGTCGAAAATTATTCACGATATTTTTTGCGGAAAATCGACGCATGAAACAAAAAAGGACTTAAACGGCAGAAACGCTAAATTCATGATTATTTTTTGCTGCGCGGCTATAATTTTCGGACTTTACCCCGATGCCCTGTTCTCGATTGTTTCGGACGTCAGCGATGAAATTTTAACGATAATAGCGGGGTAAATCAATGATAAATATCTTTTCGGGAAGCTTTTTCATACAGGAAATAATCACGGCGATATTTATCGTCATAAACACGCTTTTATCGGGATTCGGCGCGGACAAATCGGGAGAATTGGCTTCAAAAACAACGTTATACGGACTTTTGGCGACGGCATGCTCATTCTCGTTCACAAGCACGGCGGGCGCGTCCGACTGCAACCTGTTTATTCAAACCCCGTTTACGATTTTGTTTAAAATAATTATTATTGTTTGCGCGATATTTACGGTAATTTTCACGGGTCACACAAAACACGTAAGGTACAAAACTTACGAGTACTACAACCTTATTCTCGCGGCGGTTTTTGCGGCAATGATGCTCGTATCGGCGCAAGATTTCACCGTGGTTTTTGTATGCGGCGAAATTCTTTCGATATCGTGTTTTTGGCTGATTTCTTACAAGAATAAAAAAATCGCCAAAGAAACGGCGTTCAAATATTTTGTGACCTCGACCGTCGCAACGGGATTTTTGCTTGCCGGAATTTCTTATATTTACGCGATTTGCGGAGAATTGAATTTTTCGGTACTGCAACTTGCATACTTCCCGGGAACTTCGACACCGTTGTTCAATTTTGCTCAAATCCTTGTTCTGACGGGATTAACAATGAAAATCGGATGTTTACCGTTTTCAAATATTTTACCCAACATCTGTGAAGGAACGACATTTCCGATATGTGCGTTTTTAACGACCGTTCCCGTCGCCGCGGGGTTTGGCATCACCGCGCAAATCTGCTCAGGAATTTTCTCCGGCACTCCGTCGGTCGGACGCTTCATCATTTTGCTGTCGATAATAACAATATTTTTCGGGTACGTTTCGGCTCTCGGAGAATCGAGCGCAAAAAGATTTTTGACACACCTTGCGATTGCCGACTGCGGATTTTTGCTTGCCGCCCTCGGGAATTTTTCGACGGACGGAATCGCCGCGTTGATATTCGGAACGGTTTGCCACGTTATCGCCGTATTCGGAGCATGGTGCGTCGCATACAA
This sequence comes from uncultured Candidatus Melainabacteria bacterium, assembly GCA_934718085.1. Lineage (GTDB taxonomy): Bacteria > Cyanobacteriota > Vampirovibrionia > Gastranaerophilales > Gastranaerophilaceae > CAKUZL01. The sequence continues at coordinate 41,564 of CAKUZL010000003.1, read as the reverse complement.
GTTCTTCACGATTGAACGTTCGGACAAAATCGGTGCATACGCGGGAACGGCAAAAAACTATCCGTTGCAAACCGCAGCTTTTACCGTATTTTTGACCGCATTAATCGGATTTCCTCCGACTTCCGGATTTTGGGCAAAAATCTTTTTGTTTTTGAGCGTAATAAGCCCCGACGGTTCGGGAATTTTCGCTCTTATTCCTCTGCTGCTGCTGATTCCGGTCGGATTTTTTTCGTACATCAAAATATTAAAAATATTTTTCGAAAAACCTTCGTTTATGCCGATTTTGAAAAAACAACGCGGATACGGACTTATTCCGCTTATATGCGCCGTTCTCACGACGGCAATATTTTTACTGCCCGAAACATTGAAAAGCCTTGCAAATACGTGCGCAGCGGGAATATAAACAAAAAAAATGCCGAAATTTTCGACATTTTTCTGTTACACAAACACACACATATTGATATTTTATTAATAGTCGTAAAAACTCGGATAATACTCGATGTCATGCCATACGTAGTTTTCGTCGGGAAATGCCATCGGGTCGATTTTTCTCCAAATCATTTTTAAAAGTCTTTTCGGAGTTTTCGCAAATCTTTCGTCGTCCGTGGGTGCGTATACGTCGTGGTTCGCTACGTTCGACATCTTAACGATTTCACGCGAATACCCGGTATTCAACATATATTGTTCCGTCATCGTGTGCGAAGAATCAACGTACGCTTGCGCCGCAACACCCGCCGCCAGAAACATAACCGTCAAAAACAAAAATTTTTTCATATTCAACCTCTTTTATATGAAAGTTTACCGGGTCAAAAAAAGCTTAACCACATACAAAAAATGTATTTTTCAGGCTTCGGATTTTACAAGTTTTTCAAATTCGTCGAGAAGCATGTCTTCCTTCACACGCAAAACGATTTCGCCTTTTTTGAAAATATACCCTTCGCCGTTTGCGCCTGCAATTCCGAAATCGGCATGCTTTGCTTCTCCGGGGCCGTTTACCGGACAACCCATGACCGCAATCGTTATGTTTTTATCGTAATTTTCAAATCGTTTTTCGACATTTTTCGCGAGAGAAATAAGGTCGATTCCGCAACGTCCGCAAGTCGGGCAGGATACAAAGTTTACGCCTTTTTTTCGAAGCCCGAGCGATTTTAATATTGAAAAGCCCGCTTTAACTTCTTCGACGGGGTTTTCGGTCAACGAAACTCTTATCGTATCGCCGATGCCTTCGGCGAGCAAAGTTCCCAAGCCGACGGAAGATTTAATTAAACCGCCTTTCAAGGTTCCGGCCTCGGTAACGCCCAGATGAAACGGATAATCGACGAATTTTGCCGCAAGACGATAAGCCTCGATTGTCGAAAGCACGTCACTTGATTTTAACGATATTACAATGTCCGAAAAATCGTTGTCCTCGAGAATTTTTACATGCCTCATCGCGCTTTTAAGCATTTTTTCGGGAAGCGGAATGTCCAAAGCAGCAAATTCTTTTTCGAGAGAACCTCCGTTTATGCCTATTCTTAAGGGAATTCCCGCAGCTTTTGCTTCGTCCGTGACTTTTTTAACGTTTTCGTCACGACCGATGTTTCCGGGATTGATTCTGAGAGCGGCAACGCCGTTTTGAATGCAAGTCAGCGCGAGTCTGTAATCGAAGTGAATGTCCGCAACAACCGGAATCGGCGATTTTCTGACGATTTGTTCGACAGCTGCGGCGGCATCCTTATTCAATACGGCAACTCTGACGATTTCGCAACCCGTATCGGTAAGTTCGCGGATTTGAGCAATCGTTGCTTCGACATTTCGAGTATCGGTATTGCACATCGATTGCACCGTTATCGGAGAGTCTCCGCCGACAGGAACGTTTCCGACAAAAATTTTCTTTGTATTTCTTCTTATAATCATGATAATTTAATTATAACATAAAAACGAAAGGTGAACAAAAATGAAAATTGCGATAATTTCCGATATTCATGGTAACAACGAGGCTCTTGACGCTGTTTTAAAAGACATTAAAAATCAAGCTCACGACAAGATTTTTTGCCTGGGAGATTTGGCTATGGCAGGCCCCGAACCGCATAAAACCGTCGAAAGAATCGAAAAAATGTCAGAAAACGAAAATTTCGAGCTTATTCAGGGTAATACCGATCAAAAACTCGGAACGTTCGACGAAGGATTTTTGAATAAATTAAAAGAGAATGTTCCGATTATGGCATCGGCTTACGAGGCGGATTTAAAGGAATTGACGGATAAAAACAAAATTTTTCTCGCGTCGCTGCCCGAAAGAAAGGAAATTCGCGAAAACGGAGTAAATATTTTGTTGGTGCACGGTTCGCCGAGACGCAACGACGAAAACATAACTCCGGACCTTAGCCCCGAGAAAATCGAAGAAATTATAAAAGGCGAAAAAGCAGATATTATTTTTTGCGGACACACGCATGTCCCCTGCGGTTACGTGACAAACACCAACCAAACCGTCGTAAACGTCGGCAGTGTCGGACGTCCGTTCGCGGAAGTTCCGAAATCATGCTACGCCTCGCTTAATATAGGAGAAAACGGCGATTTCGAAATAGAACACCGACTCGTCGACTATGATACGGATACGGCGGCAAAAAAGCTGACCGCAAGAGGTTTTGACGGTTGCGAACAACTTGCGGGCATGCTCAAAGGAACGACGACAAGATATCCGCAAAAATAAAAAAATTATGCAAAAACAATAAAACTCCCTTTTTCCGGGAGTTTTTATTTTGTCAAAAAAATTTATGATAAACAATTATTGTAAAGTTTTTGCAACAACGTCTTTTAACGCCGATTTTGAAATCATGCCGACCAATCTTTCACACGGTTCACCGTTTTTGAACACCAAAATTGTCGGAATACTGCTGATAGTATATTTTTTAGCGGTTTGAAGATTTTCGTCGATATTCAATTTTACGACGTCGACGGAATTTTCAAACTCCGAAGCGATTTCGGCAACAATTCCCGAGATTTTTCGACAGGGACCGCACCAGGGAGCAAAAAAATCGACAACAACGATGTTATCGGAAGAAACGACGGATTCGAAATCGGCATCGTTAATTTCGCGAATTTCAGACATAAAGCACCTCCTTGAGTATTTACAGGGGGAATGATACCACAAAGAAATACAAAAAGAAATACCGGTAGGATTAAAAGACTTGACAATCGGTCTTGTCCTTAATATTATATCAGAGAAGAGCAATTCAGCTCTAAGGCGAACATGCCGGTGTAGCTCAACGGTAGAGCAACGGTTTTGTAAACCGTAGGTTGTAGGTTCGATTCCTATCACCGGCTGATAAGCACATTTACAAAAGAATATGGGTAGATGCCCGAGTGGCTAAAGGGAGCAGACTGTAAATCTGCCGTCGCGAGACTACGGTGGTTCGAATCCACCTCTGCCCAAACTTTTTAAAACAAGCCTTTGTGGCGCAGGGGTAGCGCACTCCCTTGGTAAGGGAGAGGCCACGGGTTCAAATCCCGTCAAAGGCTTATTTTAACGGACCTATAATATACAATAGGAAAATATACGATAGTACAGAAAAGGAGATTAATCTCATGGCACGTGAAAAATTTGAACGTACAAAACCTCACGTTAACATCGGTACCATCGGTCACGTTGACCACGGTAAGACGACGTTGACGGCAGCAATTACGTCTTGTATGGCTGCAGCAGGTCAAGCTCAAGCAAAAAAATTCGATGAAATCGACGCAGCTCCTGAAGAAAAAGCAAGAGGTATAACCATCTCGACTGCGCACGTTGAATATGAAACAAAAGACAGACACTACGCACACGTTGACTGCCCAGGTCACGCGGACTACGTAAAGAACATGATTACGGGTGCCGCACAAATGGACGGCGGTATTCTCGTTATCTCGGCAACCGACGGACCGATGCCTCAAACAAGAGAACACATCTTGTTGGCACGTCAAGTAGGTGTTCCCAGATTGGTCGTATTCCTCAACAAATGCGATATGGTCGATGACGAAGAACTTCTCGACTTGGTCGAAATGGAAGCAAGAGAACTCCTTTCTTCTTACGAATTCGACGGAGACAACATTCCTTTCATCAGAGGATCGGCTCTTAAAGCACTGGAAGCAGTTCAAGCTAACCCCGCAATCAAGAGAGGCGAAGACAAATGGGTTGATAAGATTTGGGAATTGATGGATGCTATCGACTCTTACATCCCCACCCCCGAACGTGAACTCGACAAACCCTTCCTTATGCCGATTGAAGACATCTTCTCAATCACCGGTCGCGGTACCGTTGCTACCGGTCGTGTTGAAAGAGGACGCGTAAAAGTCGGACAAGAAGTTGAACTCGTAGGCTTCGGCGAAACCAAGAAAACTACCGTAACCGGTGTTGAAATGTTCAGAAAACAATTGGACGAAGGTCTTGCAGGTGACAACATCGGAGCTTTGCTCAGAGGTGTTGATAAAACCGAAATTCAAAGAGGACAAGTACTTGCAGCTCCAGGTTCAATCAAACCCCACACCAAGTTCACGGCTAACGTTTACGTATTGACGAAGGATGAAGGCGGACGTCACACTCCTTTCTTCCCCGGATACAGACCTCAATTCTACATCAGAACGACTGACGTAACCGGATCAATCAAATTCGACGGCGAAATGGTAATGCCCGGCGATAACGTTGTTATGGACGTTGAACTTATAGCACCTGTTGCAATCGAACAAGGTATGAGATTTGCAATCCGTGAAGGCGGACGTACAGTAGGTGCAGGTGTTGTTGACAAAATTATCGCGTAGTTCACGAACTGACGATAAATTCACAAACAAACAAACGAAACAATCGCTCTTGAAAAAGAGCGGTTGTTTTTTATTGAGAATTGCACCTCGCACCTCGCACCTCGCACCTCGCACCTCGCACCTCGCACCTCGCACCTCGCACCTTGCACCTCGCACCTCGCACCTCGCACCTCGCACCTTGCACCTTGCACCTTGCACCTCGCACCTCGCAAACCGACGCGAGCGAAAAACTACGACACAAATGAGTTCGTTCTCGGCGACAAATATTTTTAACCGTGAAATAAGAAGCAACTTTGTAAAGTTTTATTAATTTTCACCCGAAAAAAAAGCAATATCATTACCGGAATTGTTTTTAATAAAGCATATAGTGATATGAGAAAGGTTAAAAAACATGCTGCAAGCACCTGATATTCAGGATAAAATACCTAAATACATTGACGGTAGGTCTATGCAAAGACCCCAATATTTAAGAGTTCTGCCTCCTGCGGGAAAGGACACGGTTGACTTGTCTGCGGAAAAAAAGAAAGACGGCAACGAAAATTTGATAAAAACGGGAATTATTGCATCTGTCGTCGCTTCCTTGACGGCATTGGGAATTTCGATTGCGCTTATGTGCAGAAAAGCACCCGAAGCGGCTGTAAAAAAAGTTGAAAACGTTACGGAAGCTGTTACAAAAGGGGTGCAAAAAGCTTCAAAGCAAGCAGAATCGCAGGGTAAAGACAGCATTAAATCGATGGAAGAGGAGCTGCTTAAGGAAAGCAACGTAAAATTCGAAGATCTTTCCAATGAAAAAACCATTGATCAAATGGCATTACCAAAAAAACTTAAGGATTGTTTAAATGAAGTAAAAATCACTATTTCCGATTTTTGGGAAGTAATTCAAAGAGGCGGAAGAGGAATAAAAGGAATTTTGTTGTACGGACCTCCGGGAACGGGAAAATCGACTTTTTCGAAAGCTCTCGCAAAGATGTTCCCGGACTCGTTATTTGCAAACCTTGAAACAGACCAAATGCAAAGTTGTTTCAGCTCAATGAGTGAAAAAATAATCAAAAGGATGGTTGATCAAATCTGTGAAAAAGCAGACAAGATGTACGCCGAATATTTGGAAAAACTGAGCAAAGTTATCGGTTCTGAAGTTGTAAACAGCAAAGACAAAGTTAAAATTGCCCAAGCAGTTGAAAAAGCAACTCAAGAAGGTAAAAAAATCCCCGAAATGCCCAGAATATTTGTATTCTTGGACGAAATAGACACAATAATGATGAAAGATACCGGAATAAACGGAAAGAATTCAAACGATCTGCTGAACGTATACAAAAAAGCTCTCGAAGATGGATTTGCCAAAAGAGATAATATCGTAGTAATCGGCGCAACTAACTTCGAAATAGATCCGAAACTGGCAAAACTTAACGGAAAAGAACTTGACTCGGCAATGTTGAGCAGATTTGAGAAAAAAATAGAAGTCGGCACTCCTACGAAAGATCAACAGGCAGTGGCACTCGAAGATACATACAAAATTCTCGGAAATCGTGCGGTGCCTGAACTTCAGGACCAAAACACACCTTACGTTAAGGTAATAAGTAAATTTTTAGAAGACCACAACGCGGCTTTCAGAGAAACAAAAGCCGTCGTAAACTCCGCAGCAATGAATTTGTCGCCAAACGCACAAGGTGAAATACCACAAGGACAGCCTGTAACGGTAGACGACATAATCGACGCTATAGAAAAGCATATGGATAGTTTCCCGAAACCTGCAACAACTGCGGAAATACAAACATTACGGCAAGATATCGCAAAAATAAGACAAACAAATTAAACTCATCAAAAAAATACCTTCGATTGAATTAACAAACGAAGGTATTTTGTATTGCAAACCGTTTCGTCCTTTTTGTTTCAAACCTGTGGTCGACTTCTCAGGCTCCGGCTTTTGCGGATTTGTCGATAATTAAGATTGCGTCTTCGCGACCGAGGTCTTTTTTGCAATATTCGCGAATAGTTTTGATGAAATTCTCTTTCATCTCGCCCTCTTTTGCGGTCACGACAACCTGCTTGTCGGGATGAGCTTTAAAATACTTTTTGATTTGACCTTTCAACCCTAACCATTTATTCCACTTAACCTCCGGACACTGAATTTTCAGTTTCGGCAAAACAATTTGTCTCAAATATATTAAAGAAGTTGAAACTGTCAAAGGTTTTTTCAAAGCACATTCCAACCCCAAATTGTTATCGGCGTACATATATGCTTTTATATGTTCCGCTACGGTAGCAGGGCTAAACGTTAATAACGTAGGCGATTTTAAATAAGCTTCCAACGTTTTTCCCCGGGTTAATCCCATATCTGCAAATCTTTCAACCAATCCGTTTACGTTCGATTCTATCGTTTCGGGATCTCGATAAAATAACGAAGGTTGTGAAAGACATGCATTTACCATCGTTTCACGGGTCACTCCGTCTCCTTTAAACCTCTCAACAAAACCGTTTACGTTCGATTCTATTGTTTCGGGCTTTTGATAAAATAACGAAGTAGCATTAAGACATGCAATTACCATCGCTTCACGTGTCACTCCGTCTCCTTTAAACCTCTCAACAAAACCGTTTACGTTCGATTCGACTGTTTCGGGCTTTAGACAAAATAACGAAGGTTGAGAAAGACATGCTTTCAGCATCGCTTCACGTGTCACTCCGTCTCCTTCAAACTTTTCAACCAATCCGTTTACGTTCGATTCGATCGTTTCGGGATCACGAGTAAATAACGAAGGTGCCTTAAGACATGCTTTCAGCATCGTTTCACGTGTCACTCCGTCTCCTTCAAACTTTTCAACCAATCCGTTTACTCTCGATTCGACAGTTTCGGGATTTTGATAAAATAACTGAGGTTGAGAAAGACATGCTTTCACCATCGCTTCACGTGTTACTCCGTCCCCTTCAAACCTTTTAACAAATCCGTTTACGTTCGCTTCTATTGTTTCGGGCTTTTGACAAAATAACGAAGGTTGTGAAAGATATGCATCCACAATATCTTTTCGTTTCACACCCTCCGTTGCAAACTTTTCAACCAATCCGTTTACGTTCGATTCTATTGTTTCGGGCTTTTGATAAAATAACGAAGGTGCCTTAAGACTTGCTTTCAGCATCGTTTCACGTGTCACTCCGTCTCCTTCAAACTTTTCAACCAATCCGTTTACTCTCGATTCGACAGTTTCGGGATTTTGATAAAATAAGTCTTCTTGTTCGACGCATGCCGGCAGGTATTTTTCAAGAGATACTCCGTCTTTTTTAAGTCTTTCGACCAAACCCTTCACATTTTTTTGCGCCGTCAAAGAAAGTTCTTTAAACAACTTCAACAAATCTTGAAAATCATACTTTTCTTGACTAGTCAATGTTCGCATTTTTGCGAAAGTTTCAATATTCATCGCACCGAACGACAGTTGATACCGATAATTCGGCATTTTATTCAAATCTATTGTTTTCGAGGTCGATTGTTCCCGGTTTATCGGGTTTGTCGTAACCGCCGCCTTGCTTTGAGGTCCGAAATTGCGATTTATCGAGATACCGCTTCCAAAAAATATATTCATATCGCTCCTTTTCTTGTTCACATATCCGGGGTTAAAAATTCATTTGCCGAACCGACTGTCGGGAGTTACCCAAAATGGCGACTTTCGGGCACCCGCTACGAGCAAAAACACCGCCCGCGACTCAAAAACATTTCGTTTCGACTTCAATTCATACCCATGCCATCGAGATTTCTTCAAAAAAATTGTACAACAAACAAATTTCCCGATACCGATTTTTTAAAAGTTTGTAAAAAATTGTAACAATTTGCAGCCTCGTTACCACAAACTGCATAACATAAACTTTACCGCCACAAACACGGTTTACACAAAAAAATCGGAATGCCGGGACTTTGAACCTGCGACCCCCGCGACCCGAACACGGTGCGCTACAAAGCCGATTAGCAAGTCTGCCCGCTCCCTTTCACGGCTTGTTTTAATTTATAACGGCTCACTCTCGCTCGCCTCATGCGCTACATTCCGATTTTGATTATTTACTTGTCATCTCGCGCGCATTCGGTTTAATTGAAAACTATTTTATGCAACAAAAAATCGGAATGACAGGATTTGAACCTGCGACCCCCGCGACCCGAACACGGTGCGCTACCAAACTGCGCTACATTCCGATTTTTGATTATTTACTTGTCATTTTCGTGCGCAGTTTGGTTTAATTGAAAACGGTTTCGCTTTCGCTCACCTCGTGCGCTACATTCCGATTTTATCAACTTACCGAGCCGTCAAATCGTGCATATACGGAAGCAAACTGCTACCCCTGCCCGGGTACATGCCGAATCGGTACAACACAATGATATCACAAAATTAAGAAAATCAATAATTATTTATACTCAATTTTTACAACGGCGTAACAATCTTTACCGTCAAGAGAAGTTTCGACGTGCAAAACCGAGTTATTGTCCGAGGATGAAGCAATTTTAACCGAGCCCGGAAATTTCAGAGGTTTTTTGTATGCAACGGAAATGCCGATAATATTTTTTTTGTCACGGAGGTTCGAGGGTGAACATTCGTACGCCCAACTCGGATAAACTCCGTTATTTACGTGAATATTCATGTCTGTATCGTCGAGGCGAACCGGAAAAATATTTTCGTAATCAAAAGATTCGGGCAAATGAATTTTTTTGAAATCGGTGTCGAGCGCACGTTCGGACAAAGTCTCAAAAGCACCGAGTTCCGAGGTTTTGACGGGTCTGCCTTTTATCAAATCGATAAGCGCCCATTGGCTGGAAGCACACACGATGAGATTATTTTTCTCGTCGTATATATCAAATTCGCGAAGAGCACTGCAAATTTTTGTAACGGACGGCCAAGTGTAAACGGTAAGTTTTTCGCGCCATTCCGGCATTCTAAAAATTTTTGCTTCATAATTTGCACCGACCCATCCGAGATTTTTAGACAGCAAATCGTAATAACCGACCTTTAAAATATTGGCATGCGTATCCGCCATATCCTGAAAAATATTGAATAAAGAGCGTATACGCAACTTTTTGTTTCTGTCGCACTCGTAACTTTTTATTTCGTAAATTTGTTGTAATTTTCTTGAATCATCCATTTTTTTGCGCCTTTATTGATTTATTTTTTAAAATATATTACAATAAACACCGCATTCGGTAAAGAAGAGGGAAAAATGAAAAAAGGACCTGTAATTTTGGCGTCAACGATAATCATAATACTTTGCGCGGCACAAATTTATTTAAAATCAAACGACACGAGCCTTACAGACCTTTTAAGCCCCGAAAATGCGGGCACGCTCTCGATTTTGAGCAAATTAAGAGGAGAAAAACCCGAAAACACGCACGCACCGGTGAAATTGAACTTATGCTCACCGAAAGACGGTTTTTGTCTTTGCAAAAATTGTTCGGGTTCGCTTGTCGAAAACAAATCCGAATGCACGGGAAAAATCGCTTCGAGGGAGGACATGGTAAAATTTGTCGAAATTTTGTACGGAACAAACGTAAAACCGCTTGTCGACGCAACCGACGGCAAGGTTGACAACGTTCATTTCGCGCAACTCGGAGACGCTCGCAGAAACGGAAAAATCCTTCAAAAAATCGGACTTAACGACGACAACAAAATTCTTTACAAAATTCGAACCGAAGACGGCACAACCGCAAACCTCGGAAAAGACTCGTTTTCGTACCTCGAACCCGAAGGCGGACGATACTTGTGCATTGAAGAAAATCTTTGATTATAAAATTTACAATTCGTTATATAATCAAAGGAGGAGGATTTTATGAAAAAGCTTTTATCGATATTTTTTGTTTTCGCGTTTTTATACGCAAACGCCCCTGTTTTTGCCGTGACGACCACCGCAAACAATGTTTCGGCGCCGATTTGGGAAGATTACGTTCCGAAAAAATACCAAAATCCGCGTTCATTCCCGAACAAAGGCAAAAATATCGCGGAATTGTCAGTCGGAATATTTTTGACGGATTTGCTCATAACGGCACCCGTCGGAATTCCGATGATTTGCCACGCTTCAACAAAAATGAAGAACCAAAGCTATTACACGAAAAAAATTAAATTTGAAAAAGGTTTGAAAGAAGCGGAGAAAATTCAAAATCCGCAAGAAAAAAAGGCTTATTACGAGAACTTATTGAAAGCCTGTAAGCTGACGCCGCAAAAAAAGAATAAAAAAAGCTGATTTCAGGCATCAAAAAACCGAAAAAACTGATAAAATTGAAAAGGATATTTCAAAATTGCAGATCGATAAAACGAAACGTATTCGGTCTGCAGTTTTTTTACGCTTTCTCGCGCGGAAAAAGAACGTTCGAAACGTTTTAAGCCGATTTTATAAACTCCGTCTTCAAGAGCGCAAGTAATAAAAAATATCTCGGAGTTCATCATTTGCGCAAATCTTATTACGCCTGTCGGAAATTTGACATCCGCGTTCAGAACTTTTTCATAATAACAGGCTTCCGTATTTGCGGCAGAAACTCTGTCTCCCGCCATAAAAACGAATTCACCGTTTTGCAGCCGTTCTTCGGTTTCTATCGAAGTTCCGACGTCGATTTGCTCAACGGGAATGATATCGGCGAAAGATTTGACGGAAATCCGTTTCAAAAAGGCGTTAAACGTCTCGCATTGCCGTTGTTGCATAAAAATATTGACTTTTGGCGACGAGCTCGAAAGTTCTGACATCATTATTTCGATATTTCCGATGTGGCTTGTTATAAAAAACGCTCCTTTTTTTTTGAAAATTAAATCGTCTAAAAGCTGCTCATCGGAAGGGTTTTCAAAAACGATTTTTAAATTTTCACCCGAAAAACATCGAATTTTATCGACGAGAGAATTTGCGTAATTAAACAAAAGTTTAAACACATTAGAAAAAGAAGGTTTGTATTTTTTGTCGCCCGTATATTCGAAAAGCAACTTAAAATAAGTATTCAGCTCCCGATTTTGCGTTTTCAGACTCGGAAAAGAAATCAAAACCGCGAAAAAAGCAATCATTCTTAACGGGAAAACTCCGAAATGCTTATAAATAAACCACGACAAAAGCAATCTTTTTACGCCTGCCGCCCGCTCTTTCTGTTTAAACCATTCTTCCGCCATAAAACCCTGCCTCGGACATAATATCACGAACGACGGGCGTTCGGCAATAAAACGATACTCAGTAAATATGCCGTCGCAATTCCGATATACAAAATTTTACCCATAGACGAAACCAACGCAAAGCTCGTCAGAGACAACAAAAAGAACGAAAAGACCGTAGACAGGCACGAAACAAAAACCGCAGTTTCCGAATTTGTACCGTCGGCGAGTCTGAATATCGAATAATCAAGGCTGAATCCCAAAATCAAAAACAGCGCCAAAACGTTAAAAACATTGAGGGTACATCCGAACAACGAGAGTATGCTCACGGCGAGCCCCGCACCCAAAAGCGGTGACAACAAAATTTTTAAAGCTTTCCTTACCCCGAAAACGCAAACCAAAAAGCCGAATACGGTCAAAAACGCGAACGGTAAAATTTTAAGACAACGAATTCTGCATTTTTCGACGACCTTGGAAATATCGCTCGAAACTGTTATTTTACCTGCAACATCGGCGTCTTTCGGAACGACGATAAAAGAAGTTTTTTCGTCAACCGAAAATTTTTTCAAAACGGGATACTTTTCATAATCAAAAGGTTCGATTTTATCGAAATCAAGTGATACTTTGAGGGTTTCTATCGTTTTGAAATCCAAAAAAGTCGCGTAAGAACTTAAATTTTTCCGGTACAAACTTTTTATCAACTTTTGATTTTCCGCTCGACGTTTTTCGGACGGAACGATTTTACTCAAACAAAGATACGGAATATTTTTCGCGGCAAGCTCGTCGGCAATACGCTCTTCATTTTGAAGCAATTCTTCAATGTTATTCCCCGCAACAGGAACAAACGCGGTATCGGTTCGCGGGAAGACGTTGTTGAAAAGCTTTTCGGAGTTCATAAGGTCTTTTCCGGGAACATAAAAAGATTTTACGTCATCGACAAAACGAGTTTGAAAAAGTCCCAAAAACAACATTACCGTAACAAAAATCAAAGTTTGTTTTTTAAAGCGCGAAAAATCCGGGATATTTACAAGTGATTTTGCAGGGATTTCGAATTTAAAAAGAGGCAAAATCAAAACAACAAACAAATACACACCGATTAACCCGAACCCTGTAAACACGGCAGTTTGATGCAACAAAGGGATGTTCGTAAAAGCGGGAACAAAAAACGCCAAAACTGTTGTCAACATTGAGCAAGTAAGACTTTTATAAAATGTTTTGTCGCGTTCGGTAAAATAATAATGCAGCGAATAATCCAGGCTTATGCCGATTAAAGTCGTCGAAAATACGAATGTCAGGACGTTTACGGACGCGAAAAGCAAATTAGTCACAACGTATCCGAAAAAAATTCCGAACAAAATGCTTATAACGACAGGGAAAAATATTTTGGCGGACTTAAAGAAAAATTTACACAACAAAAACAGGGCAAGGAAAGAAATCGTGCATATAACGTTAATTTCCGCGACCGATTTCGAGCTTGTCAACCATGAATGGATTAACGCACCCGTAAGGTACACATGCCCGTCGGAAGCCTCATTGAACGAATTTTGAAGGGTTATCAAATCTTTGACCGCAGTCGTTTTGCCGACAAGCGACAAAGGGACATAAGAATAGTATTTTCCGTCATGACCGACGACATCGTTCGAAGGCGCAAAATCAAACCCGGCAAAGGATTTTACGTAATCGGTCAAAAACAGATACGGATCCTTATCGGGCGTTTCGACGATAATTCCCGCGGGATTATACAGATCTGACAAACTTTCTTTTTCCAGTTCGGCAAAATTTTCTTTTTTTATCAAATTTCGTTTGTGAGCGGTTAAAAAATTTCCGGGATGTTGTTCGTAAAATTCCAAAACACCCGAGAAATCATCAATTTCGGGGACAAAATCAGCCTTATCGATTTTTAAAAGAAAATCCGATTTCAATCGTTCATTTTCATCGTACGAAGAAGTCTCAAAAACAACGTTAATTTTATTCGACGCAAGTTTTGAAAGCTTCACCAATTTTTCGGAATACTTTTCGTCCAAAAACGCCGTCACAATATCCGTATTTACCGGTTTTAGGTTTTGCAGCGAAAAAACGCTCAAAAGAATTGTAAATATTACGAAAAGTAAAATTAAAAATTTTTTCATATCAATCGTAGAACCAAATTGTCGTTTTTACCGAATTTACGTTGGTTATCGTCATTTTCGAAATACGGTTTGTACCGGAAAGTTCGATGCTTTTCAGGTATTTTGCGGCTTTTGAAGCGGGTTTCGGCTTCATCGCAAGTGACCACGGGTTTGAATCGATAAAATAAAAGTCGAAATAATTTTCGATTTTCGAATAATTTCGCGTTGTCACGGCGTCGACAATATCGTTGATTTGTCGATAATCCTTTGAAGAATAGGAACTCACCGATTTTACGGGGTAAAAGGTATTGAACACCGCACCCGAGTTTTTGTTAAACGAAAATTTGCCGGAAGACTTCAGCACAACATTTCCGGGCATTGTTTTTTCCTGTTTGAAATTGCATTTGACCTCACCGACGGGCGGAAGTTTTTGCACGACCGTTTCCAATTTTTGAGGATGGTCAAAAACATCGGCATTTGAAGGAGAAACTCCAAGAAAGAAAATAAGTCCCGAAAGAAGAATTTTATTTTTCATTTTCGTAATCCTTAAAAATTTCGACAAGTTTTTTCGGTGCAACGTAAACCGACTGTTTCGTATCGACCAAAACACCTATTTGCATTGTTTTTGCCTTAAAAATCTTTTCGCCCGTTTTCGTGTTAAAAATTTCGTAAGCAATTATCATTGAAGGCTCGATTTCCAAAAGGGTACATTCGACGGAAATTTCATCGTCCAGAGTTACGGGCTTGATAAACTTCATGTCAAATTTCGCAATCGGGTACATATAGTTGTCGTTATACATGTCAAGATAAGTGTACCCCAGCTTTTTAAACAGCTCACACCGCGCCTGCTCGAGATATTTTGCGTAATTTCCGTGCCAAACGATGTTCATGGGGTCAAGATCGTTGAACGGTATCGTAATTTTCGTTTTTGATTTTATCATTTTTCACCCTCAAAAACATTTTCCGACGGTAAAATTCCCGACGAGCATTCTTCATTTATATTATTATAATACTTAAATTCAAAACCTGTATTTTTTCGAAGAATTTTAAGCTCGACGGCAGAATTCGGAGTTATCGTTCGTTTAAATTTGACTTTTCTGATTTGTCCGACCGTACAATCACAGCCGAAAACATCTTTTATCATCATTGCCGCAAACAACAACTGTACAACTCCCGGCAAAATCGGAAAGTCGTCGAAATGACCTTTGAAAAAATTGCAATTGCGGTAAAAGTAAATTTTAAAAACAGCAAAATCGTTTGAAACAGCTCGCGAACAAATCAGAGGATACGACATTTTCATGTTGAGAATTTGCAAAACTTTGTCGCTGTCGACCTTTCCCCGTTCGTTCTTCGGAATTTCATCCGTAAATTTGAATATCTTCGGCGTTACTTCAAAATGTTCCGCGACGAAATTTTTCAAAATTCGTTTTAAAGCAGGAATACCGTTTTCAAAAACGTATTGATAACCTGACGGCGAAAGTGCGGCAAAAACTGATATTTTACCGTCGATTGAAGTACAATAAGCCTCTTTTACGAAAGGATACTCTTCCAAACATTTTTCGAGTTCCTGAGCGGAGACACGTTTTTCGTTAATTTTTAAAATTCTGTCTTTTCGCCCGGTTACAGCGATTTTTCGATTATCGAACAGAAATATTCCGTCACCGGACTCGTGAAATTTTTCGAGCGAATAATTCGTTTTCACAAAAACTTTGTCGTTTGCGATTATTTCGACGTTATCGAAAAGTTTTAATTTTTCTTCGGGGGATTCTCGATGCGCGATAACGCCCGATTCCGTGCTTCCGTAAATTTCGGTGACGGAAAGTGCCGAATTGAGCGCATACAGGAATTCGGGCTCCTTAAGTTTCGAGCCTGCCGTGATAATTTTTTCGAAAACAACGGGAGCGGATTTATTGTATTTCGCAAGTTTTTCCAAAAACGACGGAGTCGTTATGAACAAAAGGTTTTCGCCGAATATGTTTTCCGGATAAGATATTCTGTCGGTATTTACGACAATTCCCGAATACAAAGGGAGCATAAGGAAAAACGTCAATCCGAACAAATAGTTGCAGGTTGTTGTAGAAATAACCGTTTTTGAATTTTTCAAATCCAGTTCGGCAGCCAAATCCGTTGCCTCGCAAATCAGGCAACGAAGGGATTTTTTCACGCATTTACTCTCGCCCGCAGAACCGGACGTAAAAATATTTACGAGAATTTTATCGGGGTCGACGGCACCGAAAAATTTTGTATCCCCGGAACGAAATTGACCCGTCGAACAGTTCTTTACCGTGTCAACGATGCCGAAATCTTTCGTATCGCATTGAGTCGTAAAAACAAACCCTTCACGACTGCTCGCGGATTTTTCGTTATTCAAAATAAAAATTTCTTTTCCCGCAAAAATACACGCGAAAAAATTCAGGAAGAATTCAAACGTGTCGTCGGCAAATAAAATGACGTTATTTTCGGTTAAGGTTTTTAAAAATCCGATTTTCGCCGATATTAAAGGTTTTACGTCGCGAACGGTGAAGTCACGATTACGGTTTTTCAAAATAACGTTATCGTCAAAATCGCTTGTATAAAAATATTTCAAAAAATCAACAATCATACTTTTTTTTGAATCTTACCCTTACCGAATACTCCGCCGCAAAAACCGTCCCTATCAGCAAATAGGACAAACAACCGTTATAAAACGCCCAGATTTTTTCGTCCGCAAAAACAGTCCACAACGAAACAAGAAAGTTGCAAAATGTTACGCCTGCCCAGACATAAGTCAGATTTCTCGTATATTCGAGAGATTTCGGCTTTATATCGGGCTCAAAAGCCTTTGCCGCGCGCTGAATGACGGTTTCTCGCGAAAACAGGGAAAAAAAGAAAATACAAAAAAAGCCGAAATTCACCGCAACCGGATAAAATTTTACAAACGTCAAATTTGTCGCGTGAAACAAAAAAATCACGACAAACATAATGATTATCGGAAAAACAAACTTCACCTTACTCATTCAGCAACTCATAAACCGCACTTACGACATCGGAAACCGTTCTGATTTGTTTAAATTCTTCGGGCGAAATTTTTTTGTTCACAAACCTTTGCAATCTGACCGCAATATCGACCGCATCTATGCTGTCCAAGTCCAAATCGTCGAATAACCCCGCCTCAAGCGTAATTTTGTTTTCGGGAAGTTCAAACTCGTTCACCAAAATATCTTTGAGCTCGGTAAAAATTTTGTCTTTCGAAAAATCAGCCATTTGTTTGCGACCTCACAAAATCGGACAATGTTTTAACCGAATAAAAATGCTTTTTGTTTGCATCTTTATCATCATCTGTTTTAATGCCGAATTTTTTCTTCAGCGCCAATCCGAGCTCGAGAGCGTCTATCGAGTCGAGCCCCAAACCATCGTTAAAAAGGGGTTCGTCGTCCTTTATGTCTTCGGGAGAAAGTTCGTCGAGCTCCAAACTTTCTATAATCAGCTTTTTAATTTCAAATACCAAATCGTCCATAGGTAAATTATACTATAAATTTATTTATTGTACAAAGATTTTGCGATATCGGCGGTCAAAAGTTTTTTGGCTTCGATGTCGGAAAGGTTTGCGTAATCGCGAACACAAAGAGAATCTCCGACCTCGAGAGTAAAAACGACCGTTTTTTCGTCGACGTCATAAAAAGGTTTATTGATAAACATAAATTCGCCGTCGGTTTGAATTTTTACCGGAACAACATCCTTTTCCGAATTTAAAGCAATCAAAGCCGCACCTTTTTTGAGTTTCGGGATATCAGAATTTTTATGACGGCTTCCCGCGGGGAAAACAACGATATTAAACCCCGAATTCGTCATAAATTCAGACTCGTTTTTCAGTTCGTCTATATCAACGGCATTGGTTATAAAAAAACTCTTAACGATGTTCGAAAAAAGCGGATTTTCGGCAAGTTCGTTCTTTACTATGCAGGAAGTTCGAGGAATTAAGCCGATTAATATCACTATGTCGATAAAACTCGGATGAGTTGCGACGATTATTTTATTTTTTATTAATGTTAATTTTTGTAAATTTTTAACATTAAGTTTTATCAAACGGGTAAAAACCATTAAATTTAAAAGTATTTTACCCCACAAGAAACGAATTAAATCCGACGATAAAAAGATATAATCAGTTTTGCTCAAAACGATTTTTGCAATAGGAAAGACAAAAAAATTCAACACCAATGCGCACGCGCCGAACAGAACGAGAATGCAAACACAAACAAAGGAACGAAAAAAACGCCGAAAACTCACGTGTCACGCCAATCTTTCCGCGGAAAACAACCCGAAATCGACAAACGAAGTTTTTCCGCTCAAAAACGCAATAAATTCGGCAAACTCGTCACACTTGACGGTGGTTTGAGATTGATGCAACACGCATTTAATTTTGCCCGCAGTCTTTGAAATCGAACAAGATAAAGCCTTTGCGCCCTCGGTTGTTTTATCGGCATAACAAAACAAAACATTTTCGTTTTCGGACAAAACAGAAGTTAAAAGCCCCGAAGAAACAGTATTTTCACCCGCGGCAAGTGCCGTATAAGGGGAAGATAAGCCCGCCGGTCCCGCAAACATCCCGACGGGGAAGTTATGCACGGAACCCGAAAAAACCGTCGGAGAAACCGCGTTTTCTGAAAGGTAGGAATTTATCAGCTTTAACAGCTTTTCAAACTCCCCGAACCTCGAAGCGTAGACAATTTCGTCGGGGCGAAAATCTTTGAAGTTCAAAAGAGCTGCAAGAGCGTATTTGTCCGCAATTCCGGTTTTTCTTCGCATAGACATCGGAAACGTCGGCAAATCAACATCGTTTTCGAAAAAACAAAAATCGTTGATATAAAAAATTTTTCCGCCTGAATTTTTCATAAATTTATTATATAATAAATTTAATAACCATGGAAATAATCGATTATAACGCAATTTGTAATTTGGGCGCGGACATTGACGAAATTTTCGTTAATGCGCTTGACGGCGACGATTCTCGGTTCGAAATTTGCGACAACATTATAAAAAACAAAAAAGTCAGAGTCGCAAAAATCTCCGCACCGCTTGAAAAAATCGACGATAAAGTCTTCGATACCCGCTGCAACAGACTTCTTTTAACCTGCTGCAAAAAACTTGATGTCGAGCGGTACATAAAAAAATACGGTGCCGAAAATGTCGCAATTGTCGTCGCTACAACAAATTCGGGAACCGAAGAATTTGAAACGTCAAAAGACCCCGGGCACTGCGAACTTTCAAACCCCGCGTTATTTATGAAAAAATATTTAGGTACAAAGAATTTTTGCGCATCCGTTTCAACAGCGTGTTCTTCGGGAATAAAAGCGTTTTCCGCGGCAAAAAACCTGCTTGACGGCGGTTTTGCAAAATGCGTCATCGTTGCGGGCACAGACTCTTTGACCAAAGTTCCGATTTTCGGATTTGACTCTTTGGGAGTATTGACTGACAAACCGACCAATCCGATGAGCAAAAATCGCGACGGAATAAACATCGGCGAAGCCGCAACGGTTTTTGTCGTTGGAAACGACAAAGGCAAAATCGAGATAGCCGGCATCGGCGAAAACACCGATGTTTACCACAATACAACCCCCGACCCCGAAGCCGTCCCCGAAATCGAATTAATAAAAAAAGCTTTAAAAAACGCAAATATTTCGGCACAAGACGTCGATTACGTCAATCTTCACGGAACAGGCACGATTTCAAACGATTTAACCGAATCCGTCGCGGTGCACACCGTTTTTAAGAACAAAGTCACGGCAGGCTCGACAAAACCGCTGACAGGGCACTGCCTCGGAGCCGCATCGAGTCTCGAAACGGCATTATGCTGCAAATTAATCGAAACCGAAAGCAAAAAAGTTTTTCCGCATGTTTTTGACGGACAATACGACGAAAACCTTCCGAAAATAAAACTTGCCGATAAAAAAACGGTTTTAAATCGTTTAAGAACCTGTCTAAACCTGAGTTTCGGCTTCGGAGGAACAAACGCCGCGATAATTTTGAGAGGTAAAAATGACCGACATATCTGAAATTTTACCCCATAAACCGCCGATGCTGCTGCTTGACGACATTGTCGAAATCGATTTGAACAAAAAGTATGTCAAAGCTTCTTTTAAAGTTACGGATAAAAATATTTTTTTCGACAAAACCGTCAACGGAATTCCTTCGATTTGCGGAATAGAATTCATGGCGCAAACGATAGGTTGTTACGCCTACTTCGCAAACGGAGAAAAAGAACCGAAAATCGGATTTTTGCTCGGTTCGAGGCTTTTTAACAACCTGACGGAGGTTTTCGAACTCGGAGATGTTTTCACTGTGACGGCGGAAGAAATTTACTTTGACGAAGGAATTTCCGCCTTCGGATGCTCGATTTTCGACAAATTCGGAAAAGAAATCGCAAGTGCCTCGATAAATGTGTTTCAAAACGGAAAAAATACGGAGCTGCCAAGATGAACAAAGAAATTTTGATAACAGGTTCAAGCCGCGGAATAGGAAAAGCAACGGCGCAATACCTTTCGGAGAAAGGCTTTGACATTGTTTTGCACTGTTCAAAAAATCCCGAGCGACTAAAGGATTTGAAAAACGAAATCTCGCAAAAAGGCGTAAAATGCAGAAGTTTGGCATTTGACATAAAAAATCGAGAGGAAACAAAAAAAGTTTTACAAAAAGACATCGAGGAACACGGAGTTTATTACGGAACGGTCTTGAATGCCGGAATAGCCGAAGATGCGCCGTTTCCCGCAATGGAAGACTTCATGTGGGATAACGTTTTAAGAACCAACCTCGACGGATTTTACAACGTATTGAAGCCGATTTGTTTGCCGATGATACAGGCGCGAAGAGGCAGGATTGTAGTAATGTCATCGATTTCCGGGCTTACGGGAAATCGGGGACAGGTCAACTACAGTGCGTCAAAAGCCGGCTTAATCGGCGCGGCAAAGGCACTTGCCAGAGAAGTCGCAAAACGCAAAATCACCGTAAACTGCATAGCCGCAGGCATTATCGACACCGAAATGACACGAGACATTCCCGACGAAATCGTCAACCAAATCCCCATGCGACGAAAAGGAACTCCGACCGAAGTTGCGGGACTTATAAACTACCTTCTGAGCGACGAGGCGGAATACGTTACGGGTCAAGTCATTTCGATAAACGGAGGGCTTTACATATAATGAAAAGAGTCGTTATCACGGGAAGAGGAATTGCGTCGCCGCTCGGATCGACTGTCGAAACGGCGTTCAACAGGTTAAAAATTTACAAAAACTGCATCACGAGAGCGGAAATTCTCGACAGGTACGAAAACCTGAATACCCGTTTGGCGGCGTTCGTCGAAGGTTTTTCCGACCCCGGATTTGACCGAAAAGTAAAACGCACCGCGGGACGAGTCTCTCTAATGGCAACAGCGACCGCAATTCAAGCTCTCGACGATGCCGGATTAATCGACGACGAAATAATTTCAAGCGGCAAAACCGGCGTAAGCTACGGGTCTTCGTCGGGTTCACTCGACGCGATTTTGGACTTTTACTCAATGTGCATCGACAACAAAGTCAAAAACCTGAACTCCGGCTCATACATAAAAATGATGCCTCAAACCGCGGCGGTAAACATTTCTTTGTATTTTAAAACTCACGGAAGGCTCATAAACTCGTCAACCGCGTGCACTTCGGGCTCAATGGGCATAGGATACGCGTACGAAGCAATAAAAAACGGATACCAAACCGTAATGATAGCGGGCGGCGCGGAAGAATTTCACCCGACACAGGTCGGAGTTTTCGACACGCTTTACGCAACAAGCGCAAAAAACGATACGCCGAATTTGACGCCTGCTCCGTTTGACAAAAACCGAGACGGACTTGTTGTCGGAGAAGGCGCGGGAACGCTTATTTTAGAGGAATACGAACACGCAAAAAGCCGAGGTGCGAAAATTTACGCCGAAATTGCGGGATTTGCCACAAACACTGACGGTACTCACATCACAAACCCCAACAAAGATATGATGCGCGAAGTAATGTCATCCGCAATCGAAAACGCAAATATTTCGCGGGCAGAAATAGGGTACGTAAACGCGCACGGCACGGCGACCGTTCTCGGGGACATTGCCGAATCAAACGCGGTCGAAGAATGTTTTCGACGTGAAATTCCGACAAGCTCGATAAAAAGCTATACGGGGCATACTTTGGGCGCATGCGGCGCAATCGAAGCAATTTTAAGCATCGAAATGATGAACTCCGGCTGGTTTTGCCCGACATTGAATTTGAACAACCTCGACGAAAAATGCGGAAAAGCCGATTATATCGTCAACGAAGGGCGATTTATCGACACAAAATACGTGATGACAAACAATTTCGCGTTCGGAGGTATAAATACTTCTTTAATACTTAAAAAGCCGGACTATCGTTAGCGACAAGGCGTTTTTGAATTCAACCGCCGGCCGCGCCAACCATCGAAAAACTTTCAACAAAAAAGTCGCCCGAAAGAGCGACTTTTTTGATAAACAGGCTTGTCGATTAAAATATTTTGTAAATTAAGAAATAAATAATCGATGAAATAATCATACACGCGGGAATGGTAACAACCCAAGCGATAACGATATTTCCGACAATTCTCCATTTTACGGCGTGGGCGTGAAACGTCGAGCCGACCCCCATAATCGAAGTTGAAATGACGTGTGTAGTACTGAGCGGAATTCCGAAGTGCGAAGCAGTCAAAATAAGCCCCGCCGCGGAGGTTTCCGCCGCAAAACCGTGGATGGGTTTCAGTTTTATAATTTTGTGCCCCATCGTTTTGATGATTTTCCAACCGCCGTTCATCGTACCTGCAGCCATCGTTAATGCACAAATGATTATTACGTAAACCGGAATATCGAAATCACCCGTCGGAGATTTTTGAAGAACACCCGCAGCCAAAAGCGCAAGAGTGATAATCCCCATCGTTTTTTGAGCATCGTTCGAGCCGTGACTCAACGCCATCAAGCCGGAAGAAATCAGTTGAAGTTTTCTGAACTGTTTATTCACGGTATTGGGGCGTTCGCGCAATAAAATCACAATCCAGGCAATCAGAAGCATAAGCGAAAATCCTGCGGCAAACCCGAGCACCGGCGACATAAACATCGGAATAATGACTTTATCGAGCAACGTATGAATATGCACGACACTTACTCCGGCTTTGACGACAGCCGCGCCCAAAAGCCCTCCGATTAAAGCATGCGAAGAGCTTGAAGGCAATCCGAGCCACCAAGTAAACAAATTCCACAAAACCGCTGCCAAGAGAGCGCAGAAAATGACAGTTAAAGTAATCATGTCGGCGTTTACGATACCCGAACCGATAGTTTTTGCAACGTGAGTTCCGGTCAAAGCACCCGCAAATTCGAGAGTTGCACCGAAAAGCACCGCCTGTTTCGGCGAAAGAACTTTAGTCGAAACAACCGTAGCTATTGCGTTTGCGCAATCGTGAAATCCGTTTATGAACTCGAAAGCCAAAGCCACTGCGATTACGGCGATTAAAATCAAAATAGTTAATGACATCTTTTCAATCCTTCCGTAACAAAATTAACTTTGCTTCAACACAACGTTAAGAACGGTGTCCGAAACGTAAAAACAAGCGTCAAGCGCGTTTTCGATTTCTTTGTAAATATCGCGCAATTTTATGACCTCCAACGCGTCGTAACGTCCCGAAAACAGGTTTCTCATCGCCTGACGGTGAACTTCGTCTCCGTGTGACTCAAGTTCTTTCATTTCGATACTCAGACGGGTAATTTCTTCGACGTCGGAAACTTTTTTGAATTCGCCGATGATTTCGCGAAGCTTGTCCGTTGCACGAACCAAAGTTAAAGCCTGTTCTTTCATTTCGTCGGTGTACGTGTTCAGGTTGTACACTTCCAAATTAAGACAGGCTTTTACGATTCTTTTTGTTATTTTGTTGAGTTGAACGGCTATCGACTGTATATCTTCGCGTTCTATCGGAGTGATAAAGCTTTTATTCAGTTGTTTTAAGACCGCCCGATAAGAAAATTTACCCTTCTTTTTGAACTTTAAAGCATTTTCTTTATATTCTTCGTTCAAATGATTGTGCATAATGTTGTCGTATAATTGAGCCGTTTTTTGGCAGACATCCGCGCTATCCTGAAAATAAGTAAAAAACATCTTATCTTCGGGCGGCATAATATAAGACATCAAATTAAACTTCGGCATATTGTTCTCCTTTGTACACAAGTACAATTCAGTCATACAAATCTAACATACACAAAAAAAAACCGAATGAAAAGTATATATTAACAAATTGTAAAATATTTACCCGAAAGTTTAATGAAAAACAGGGAAAAAACTGCTATAAAAAAGTATGTTCGAAAAACTTTGGTACACAAACCTTACAAAACCGCCTCTTACGCCGCCCGCGGAAGTCTTTGCGCCCGCGTGGACGATTTTGTATACGTTTACGGCGCTGTCGCTCTATCTTTATCTGACGAAAAAATCCGTAAAATCAAAAACTGCGGGATACGTTTATTTTTCGATACAAATAATCCTGAATTTGCTGTGGACTCCCGTATTTTTCGGACTTCAAAACGTGCTAGCCGCAAGCGTTTTGATAATGATTTTGGACATATTCGTCGTAATGACAATCGTTGAATTTCGAAAAATATCAAAACTTGCGGGAATACTTTTAATTCCCTATTTTCTCTGGCTCGTTTTTGCAACGTACTTGACGTTCGGAATATTAATCATGAATTAACGAAACCGCAGGCAGGCAAAAATCGCCGAAATGTTGACACTTTCACCGTTTTTGCAAATTTCGTGACTTTTCGGCTCACGTTTAAACTCGAGACAAAACAAAAGCCGTTCGAAATCGAACGGCGCGTTTTATGTATAAGAATGTGAAAATTATTGATATTTTTTGAAAATCAAAACCGCGTTGCAACCGCCGAATCCGAAGGAGTCGGACAAAGCGTAGTTGACGGTTTTTTTGACCGCTTTATCTTTTGTATAATCAAGGTTTCCGACCTCGGGATCCTGATTTTCAAGATTAATCGTCGGAGGAACGATATCTTCGTTTACGGCTTTTGCACAGAAAAACGCTTCGATTGCGCCCGCCGCTCCGAGCATGTGCCCTGTCATCGATTTCGTCGAGCTTACCGAAAGTTTTCCGTTTGCGTTTTTATCTCCGAAAACGCGCTCAATCATTCTTGATTCCGCAATATCGCCGACATGAGTACTTGTTCCGTGAACATTTATGTAATCGATATCTTCGGGTAAGATTCCGGCATCTTCGAGAGCCGCCCGTACCGCGTATTCCGCGCCGCCGCCGTTCGGATCGGGTGCAACGGCGTCATAGGCATCCGCACTTTGACCGTAACCGACGATTTCCGCATAAATCCGAGCATTGCGCTTTTTTGCATGTTCCAGTTCTTCCAACATCAAAACCGCGGAACCTTCGCTCATAACAAATCCGTCACGGTCAACATCAAAGGGACGCGAAGCCTTTTGAGGTTCGTCGTTTCTTTTTGATAACGTCTTCGCGCTCGTAAAAGCTCCGAGTCCGAAATCGCTGATTTTGGAGTCACTTCCGCCCGCAAAAACAACATCCGCATCTCCGCAGGCTATCGAACGAAACGCGTCTCCGATAGAGTGAGCCCCTGTCGCACAGGCCGTTGCCACGGATTTATTCAAACCTTTTGCCCCCAACACGATGGAAACTTTTCCTGCCGCCATATTCGGAATCATCATGGGAACCGTGAACGGCGAAACCTTGCAATAACCCCGTTTCAGCATAACATCGTGACTCCTTACGACAGTATCCAGCCCGCCTTGAGCCGAACCGATTATAACTCCGACTTTGTAAGGATTCTCGGCGGTTATATCGAACTGCCCGTCCGCAGCGGCTTCCTTTGCAGCAATCAAAGCATATAAAATAAACGCATCCAGACGTTTTGCCTCTTTGGCATCTACATAATCTTCAGGATTAAACGCGGGAATTTCGCCGCCGATTTTTACGAGTTGATTTTCGACATCGACTTTTGTCAACGTTCTGATGCCGCTCTTGCCCGAAATTACAGCGTCCCAAGCGTATTTGGCGCCCGCTCCGTAAGGAGAAATGCACCCCGCTCCCGTTACAACTACTCTTCTCATCTTTAACCTTCCGTGTGTTCTCTTAATCTGATTATCGCCGCGGACGAAGTCATTCCTGCGCCGAACGCGCTAATCAACAACGTCGCGGGACATTTTATCGAGCCGTCCGCAAGTTTTTCGCTTATGACGGCGGGTATCGAGGAAGCCGAAATATTTCCGTATTTTTCGATGTTGGTCAAGACTTTTTCGGGAGGAAATCCGATTCTTGACGAAAGAGCCTCTATCATTCGCAAATTAGCTTGATGAGGCACGAAAAAGTCGATATCGTCAACGGTCAATCCGGCTTCATTCAATGTTTCGGCTATAACCGCGGGAATTTTTTGCATTACGTATTTGTAAACGTCTCTTCCCGCCATAAAAATTTTGTTGTTATGTTCGTCTTCGGAAGACGGCTCCGTCAACGGACAATTTTCGGATTTGACTTTTAAAGAAATCATTTCTTTGCATTTGCCGTCGGCTTTTAATTTCAGAGCCACGAAATCATCTTGACCGTCCTCGGATTTTTCGACAACCATCGCCGCCGCGCCGTCACCGAAAAGCACGCAACTTCCTCTGTCCGTCCAATCGAGGAATTTTGAAGTTGCATCCGACGCAACGACCAAAACTCTGTTTGCAAACCCCGATTGAATATTTGCACGCGCAATTTGCATTGCATAAATAAACCCCGAACAAGCCGCCGTTATATCGAAAGCCGACGCGTTATCGGCTCCGATTGCCGCCTGAACCTCGCACGCGACCGAAGGATACGGACGCACGGGCGCAGAAGTCGCGCAAACAATCATATCGGGAGTATTTTGGGAATTTAAGCCGGCCGGATAGAGTTTTTTGACGGCATTAACCGCCATCGAAACGGCATCTTCGTCACCCGATACAAGGTGACGCGTCACGATGCCGGTACGTTGTCTTATCCATTCGTCGCTTGTTTCCACAAGCTTTTTCATGTCGTCGTTCGTAAATACGGTTTCCGGAACGTAAAACGAAATTTCTTTTATTGCAACCGGAATACTGCTCATCTTATGCTCCTTTCACCGCAAGGGTTCTTGAAAATCCCGATTTTAAAGCCTTGACGTTTACTTCGGTATACGGAGAATTCTCGGGCATTGCCGCTTTCACGGTATCAGTCGCGACACTTTCGTTTATTCCGAATATCGGGAAGAAAAGTCCCAAAGCCGTCATATTCGCCGATTTCACGTTTCCCGCATTTTCGGCGATCGTCGAAATCGGTTCTTTAAAATATTTTACGTCTGTTCTTAAATTTTCGGGAATCGCAAAATCGGTGTTCAAAATAACCGTTCCGCCGGTTTTGACTTTCGGCAAAAATTTTATCAGCGAAAGGTCATTCAAAGCAACAAGATAATCGATTTGCTTTTTGTGAACACATCTGATTTCGTCGTCTCCGACTACAATTTCGCAATTGACCGAACCTCCACGCATTTCGGCACCGTAAGAAGGGTACAACGTCACGTGCTTTCCCGCCGCCATAAAGGCCTTTGCCGCAATCATTCCCGCAAGTTTTATCCCTTGTCCGCCAAATCCCGCAATAATAATGCTTTGTTCCATTTTAACCTCTTGTTACGTCTTTGAATACCCCGAGAGGAAATTCGGGTATCATTTTTTCTTCAACATGCAAATGAGCCTGCGCCGGAGTCATTTTCCAATTTGTCGGACATCCCGAAAGAATTTCGACAAACCCGAATCCGAGCCCTTTCAATTGAACTTCGCACGCTTTTAATATCGCTTTTTTAGCCGCCGCGATGTTTTGCGGGTTATTGAGGGCAACTCTCGCCGAAAAAGCCGTACCGTCACACATCGCAATATGTTCCGCGATTTTTATCGGATATCCGTTTCTGTCGGCATTTCTCCCGAACGGAGTCGTGGTCGTGACCTGACCGAGCATTGTGGTCGGCCCCATTTGACCGCCCGTCATCCCGTACGTAGTGTTGTTTATGCAAATCGAAGTTATTTTTTCGCCGCGTAACGCCGTGTGCATCGATTCCGTCAATCCGATTGCCGCAAAATCGCCGTCACCCTGATACGTAAAGACAAACGAATCGGGTTTCGCGCGTTTTATACCGGTAGCTTCCGCCGTTGCCCTGCCGTGAGGACATTCGAGACAGTCGATTTCGAAAAAATCGTAAAGGAACACCGAACACCCGACGCACGCCGCAGCTATCGTTTTTTCGCGAACGCCGTACTCGTCTACGGCTTCGGCAAGCAATCTCAATGCCGTTCCGTGGTCACACCCCGGGCAAAACGTAAATTTCGCATCCCGTTTTATACATTCGGGTATTTTAAATACTTGTTGCATAAGTTTCTCCCGTTATTTTTTCGACAAAAGGCAATATCTCGTCGGAATCAATCCAATTTCCGGCGGGACGCCCGATATGAAAGACTTTTGCCTTTCCGTTCACGGCAACTTTCACATCTTTTATCATTTGACCCATATTCATTTCCGCAACGACAATAGTATCAACGGTTTGAGCCAACTCGGCAAGTCGTTTTTCGGGGAACGGAAACAGCGTTATCGGTCTTAATGCGCCGATTTTCAAACCTTTTTCACGTCCTTCGTCTACGGTCGCCTTTATATTGCCGAACAAACTTCCAAACGCCACCAACAAAATTTCCGCGTCTTCGGTCATGTACTCTTCGCACATAACTTCGTCGCGCTTCATGACCTCATACTTGGCAAAAATTCTTTTTAAATTTTCGTTATGTTTTTCGAAATCGGTTTCAAGCGAACGAATTTTTCGCGCGGGACGGTTTTTTGCGCCCGTCAAAGTAAAATTCGAATTATCGGGATCTTTGTACGGATACGGAACAAATTCCGCGGGGGCGTAAGTTTGCCCGAGCTGACCGTCAGAGAGCAAAAACACGGGCGTTCTGTACTTT
Organism: uncultured Candidatus Melainabacteria bacterium; assembly: GCA_934718085.1. Taxonomy (GTDB): domain Bacteria; phylum Cyanobacteriota; class Vampirovibrionia; order Gastranaerophilales; family Gastranaerophilaceae; genus CAKUZL01. The sequence goes on along the minus strand of CAKUZL010000003.1, from coordinate 12,575 downwards.
TGAGAAAGATAAAACGCTTTATGTGTAAGGGTTACGCATTCCTGCACGGTTGACGGAGCAAGAACGGGAATTTTGTAATCGCCGTTTCCGCCGCCCGTTACAGCCTGATCGTAATCGCATTGCGAAGGATAAATGTACCCGAGCCCCGGACCCGCACGCATTACGCTGATTACAACCAACGGAAGTTCGTCGCCGCAAGCGTATGCCAAACCTTCCTGCATCAGTGCAATCGCACACGACGAAGACGAAGTCATCGCCTTTGCACCGGTAGCCGCAGCGCCCATAACCATATTTATCGACGCAATTTCGCTTTCCGCACAAACGTAACCCCTGTTTGCCGCGGGCATAATTTCGCTCAAATACTCGCCGATTTCGGTTTGAGGAGTTATCGGGTATCCGAAATAACAATCGCATCCCGCATCGAACGCCGCTTGAGCAACGGCTCTGTTACCGCTGACAAATTGTTTTTCGCTCATCGAAACACCTCCGTGATTGCAAGATCCGGACACGAACGCGCGCAAATCGCACATCCGACGCACTCGGAATTTTCGTCTTTAAACTCGGCAACGGGCTTTCCCGCAATTCCTCTGAACTCGGACTTTCCGATTAATCCCTTCGGGCATGCTTTAATACAGAAATAACAGGACTTACACTTGTTTTTATCGATTGTTATCCGTCCCATAAAAGCTCCTTTTGATTTTTAAAACTTTTTTATGTTTTAAGCAAAGCTATTTTATCTCGTATTAAAAACCGTGTCAAGTGTTACTCAACCCCGGGATTTGACAAAAAGGTTAAATTTGCGCATAATTGTAACGGAATTATGGGAAACGATTTAAAACAAAAAGAAACTTTCAAAAACGACAAAATCGCGGAATACCACTGTCCGCGGTACGAAGAGCTGCCTTCCATCGAACTTTATATGGAACAGACCGTAAGCCTTTTGGACAGTTATCTTGCACCTTTCGAAATCCCGGGCGAAGAAAAAACCATAACTCCGACCATGATAAATAATTACGTAAAACAAAAGATTATCCATCCGCCGAAAAACAAGAAATACAACAAAAGTCACCTGATGTACCTTATCGTTGTCGGGATTTTGAAAAACGTACTGAGTATCTCGGATATTGCGGAATTGATAAAAATGCAAACCGAACAATACCCGCTCAGGAAGGCGTTTAACTTTTTTGCGCTCGAGCTCGAAAACGCCCTGAAAGTGACGTTCGTAAGCAGAGATTTTTCGGAGGCAAACAGCGCACGAGAAAGAACTCAGCTGTCAAAGACTGTACGTTCGGCACTTTTGTCGTTTTCAAACAATGTTTACGTAAAACAAAACATTTATTTGAGACGCAAACTTCGCGCGGAAAAAGAGCTCAAAACGCAAGAAAAAGTGTGATTTTTGCATTTTCGGCACTTCCGTTGTTAAAAAGAGGAAAATTAGTTGTAAATTTTTATTAAAAATTTAACAAAAATTTACAATCGACTTTTATTGCGCAAAAATTTTCAGTAAGTAAAATAGCGACGTAAAACACACGAAAAGCAGGAAAATCGAAATGAAAATATTGACGGGAATGTCGGGCGGAGTGGATTCTTCCGTTGCGGCGGCAATGCTGAAAGAAGCGGGACACGAAGTTATCGGCGCGACAATGGCTATTTGGGGCGACAAAGGCGTTCACAAAAAACTTAAGGAACAAGCCGAAAAAGCGGGCAGAAAGTCGACTCACGGGGCGTGCTACGGTCCCGACGAAAAAGAGGACATCGAAGCAGCAAGAGAAGTATGTAAACAGCTTGACATACCGTTTTACGTATTTGATTGCGCGGAACAATACGAAAAAATCGTCCTTGAAAACTTCAAAAACGAATATCTTGCGGGAAGAACGCCGAATCCGTGCGTATTGTGCAACGCGCTGATAAAATTCGGTGTATTGCCGGAGCTTGCAAGGATGAACGGAATCGAATTCGATAAATTCGCAACCGGACATTACGCAAAAATCGAGCAGGACGAAAACGGACGTTATCTTTTAAAACAAGGAATTTCACCGAAAAAAGACCAATCGTACTTTTTATACAGGCTAAAACCCGAACAACTCAAAAACATCATTTTGCCGCTCGGAGACCGTACAAAGGAAGAAATCCGCGATTACGCGTTGAAACACGGATTAAAGGTTGCTCAAAAACCCGACAGCCAGGATTTTTACGAAGGCGACTACAACGAATTGCTCGAGGTTAAGCCGAAAGCGGGGAACATCGTCGACAAAGAAGGGAATATCCTCGGAACGCACGAAGGCATCTGGAATTACACGATAGGACAAAGGAAAGGTATCGGAATTGCGGCAAAAGAGGCATTGTACGTAACGGAACTTCGAAAGGACACAAACGAAGTCGTGGTGGGATTTAAAGACGACACAATGACCGACGAAATTTTTGCGTACGACCTGAACAAAATTGTTGAGGAAAAATTTGAAACACCGTTCGAATGCAGCGCAAAAATTCGTTCTTCGCAGCCGCCGGAGCCCGTAACGGTAACGCCGTGTGAAGACGGACGGTTGAAAATAAAATTCGAAAATATGCAAAAATCGATTGCTCAAGGTCAGTCGATAGTGTTTTATGACAAAAATGTCGTTTTGGGCGGCGGAATTATGCAAAAAGCATGATAAAAACAAAGGAAAACAAATTTTATTTTACAAATTTGTAAAATAAATAACCGAAAATCCAAAAATCGATAAAATTGTAAAAATATGTAAAAAAAATTTTTTTACATATTTTTTTATAAAAAAAATACAAATTTACAAAAAACAAAGACAAATAAACGAAAAAATCGACAAAATTTCACAAAAACAACAAAAATCGAAAATTTTTTTCGCCGGTAAAAAACGCTTAATAAAAATTAACAAAAAATTTTATTTGACGAAACGGGAAAAAAGGTAAAAAATATAATCACGGAATTTTGAAGGAGTATTTGAAGATGAAAAAAATTCATGACAAGGAATCCGTAAAGGAAGCGATAAGAGAGAATAATGTCGAGTTTATCAGATTGCAGTTTTGCGATTTGAACGGACAAGTCAAAAATATGGCGGTGCCCACGACTCAGATAGATAAAGTTTTAAATAACGAATGCATGCTGGACGGTTCATCAATTAAGGGTTTCAGACACATCGAGACATCAGACATGTACTTTTACCCGGATTTGTCGACGTTCGAAATTTTGCCTTGGAGAGAAGACAAAATCAACGACGCTAACGTTGCGAGATTTATATGCGACATCCACAACGCCGACGGAACGCCGTTTGAAGGGTGTCCGCGTTGCAATTTAAAGAGAGTTATCGCAAAGGCGGCGGCAAAAGGAATTATGATGAACGTCGGGCCGGAAGCGGAATTTTTCCTGTTCAAAAAGGACGAAGAAGGAAGAGCGACAACCGTAACGCACGATAAAGCCGGCTATTACGACGTTGCTCCGGACGACCTCGGAGAAGGAATAAGAAGACAAATCGTCAGAACGCTTACGAAGATGGATTTTGAAATTGAAGCAAGCCACCACGAAGTCGCAAGCGGTCAACACGAAGTCGATTTCAAATATTCGGACGCACTTTCGACCGCGGACAAGATCGTAACTTTCAGATACGCGGTAAAGGCGGTAGCATCGCTGAACGGGCTTCACGCAACGTTTATGCCGAAACCGGTATTCGGAATCAACGGCTCGGGGATGCACTGCAACATTTCGTTGTTCAAAGACGGACAGAACGTGTTTTACGACGAAAACAGAGCATACAAACTTTCGAGAGAAGCATTGTACTCGATAGGCGGTTTGCTGCAAGAAGTAAAAGCGTTTACGGCAATTACGAACCCGCTTGTAAACAGCTACAAGAGATTGGTCAAAGGGTACGAAGCACCCGTTTATATTGCGTGGTCGCTCGCAAACCGTTCGGCACTGATAAGAGTTCCCGCGAAGAGAGGAATTGCAACGAGAATAGAATTGCGTTCGCCCGATCCGAGCTGCAACCCGTACCTTGCGCTTGCGGTAATTTTGGAATCCGTAATGAACGGTATCGAAAACAAAATCGAACCGCCTCTACAAGTCGAAAAGAATATTTACAAAATGGACGACAACGCCAGAAAGCGGGCAAAAATCGGTTCATTGCCGGGAAGCTTGTACGAAGCGTTGGAATTGATGAAGAAAAGTAAAGTCGTAAAATCTGCGTTGGGAGAACATATTTTCAACGAGTTTATCGCCGCAAAAACGATAGAGTGGGAAAACTTCAGAACGTATGTATCACCTTACGAGCTTGATTTATATCTGGAGAGATATTAATATGTGCAGAATAGGCGCAATAAAATCGAAAAAATACTTCAGACCGTCGCTTGCGTTAAAGCTTATGCGTTCGCAACAAAAAGGTCACGACAACTCGGGTTTTGCATTTATAATGCAGGACCTGGGTGGTATTTTCGAGAATTACAAAGGATTGCCGGTACTTTCGATGGCATGTACGAACGAAGGGATGCACATTGCGGAAGAATTTTTGCACCAAATCGGATTTGTACGGGTAATGCAGTGGTCGCCCGACGTAAACGTCGCGATGGCGTCGAAGCTGAATATTTCACCGATGCCGAATTATTTGTTCGAAGTTTTCAATTATCCGAAATCGTACAAATACGCGCCGGAGTCGGAAAAAGAAGAGCTTTTGTTGAACACCGGGCTGAAACTCAGACGGATGCTCGAAAACGAAGGGTATGTTTATTCTTTTTGGAAAGATACTTTGACGTTGAAGGAAATCGGAAGTCCGCACGACATAGGAATGTATTTTAATTTGTTGAGCGACGATAACGAAATTTGCGGAAAAGTAATGACCGTTCAATGTCGGCAGAACACGAATTACGACATCGTCAGATATGCGGCGCACCCGTTCTTTTTGCAGGGTTACAGCGTTCTTGCGAACGGCGAAAACACGTTTTTCGAAAAGAACAGACTGTTTCAAAAAAATCTCTGCAAGGGGTACGTCGGATTCGAAAGCGACTCGCAATGTTTTCTTTACACATTGCATTATGTGAATAAAATATTAAAATGGCCGTTAAAATACTATAAACACGTAATAACGCCGTTGCCGTTCGAGCAGATGGAAAAACGACCCGACAAAGAGGTTTTGTTGAGAATAAAGGCGTCGTTGTCGAATTTGGAAATAAACGGACCGAATACGATAATCGGCGTAACGCCCGACAGAACGATGTTTGTAACGTGCGATTCAAAAAAACTCAGACCCGTCGTGGTAGGTCGAAATAAGGATACGGTAATAATAACGTCGGAAGTATGCGGTATCAACGAAGTTTTGCCCGACAGAGACAGCTCGAAAGACATATACCCGAACGAACGTGAAACGGTCGTGATTAATAACGATTTAAAGGTAGAAAGATGGAAACAGTAAATGTTGCGGACACCTCAAAAGACGATTTGAAATGGCAAATCGAGTATAACCCCGAAAGATGTACGCTTTGCGGAAGATGCACCGCGGCGTGTACGTTCGGAGCGATAGAAGCGTCGGTCGAAAAGCGGCGCAAGGTTTATTCCGAAGGGAATTTGCCGTTTCCGAAAGTTACGCAAACGACGGTTCCCGTGATAAAACAGATTGCAAGAAAATCTAAAAACTGTGTAGGTTGCGGAAGTTGCGCCAAAGTTTGTCCAAACGAAGCAATAAAACCGGTGTTCAACAAATTTAACCGAGTAAATGTCAAGTACAGGAGCGAAACGGGACAATCTCCGAAAAGAGGCGGACGAACAAACCTTCATACGGAGGGAAGAACTCTCGACAAAATAAAAATCGGTCGGATTTCGCAGATGACCGACCCGTCGCTTGACGCGCAGAGACACACGTTTGACCTGCTTGCGCCGTTCGGAAGGATTTTGAGACCGGAAGAGCTGAACTTTAATCTTGACGAAAACGGAAACTTGACACCGGGAGACACTTTGCCGACGACAAGGTGGATATACCCGATTATCACGGGAGATATGTCGATAGGTGCGCTTTCGCCGAGAATGTGGGAAGCAATTGCAATTGCAGTCGCGTACCTGAACGAAAAATGCGGATTACCCGTCAGAATGTGCACCGGAGAAGGCGGAGTTCCCGTAAAACTGCTGAAATCAAAGTATATTAAATATATGATTTTACAAATCGCATCGGGACACTTCGGATGGAACAGAATCATCAACGCCATGCCCGAAATGCAGGACGATCCCGCGGCAATTTTGATAAAAATCGGACAAGGCGCAAAGCCCGGAGACGGAGGGTTGTTGCCGTCCAAAAAGGTTGCGGCGCATATTTGTGAAATCAGAGGGGTTCCGAAGACCGACCTTATGTCTCCGCCGAACCATCAGGGGCTTTATTCGATAGAAGAAAGCATCCAGAAAATGTTTTTGTCGATGAACGCGGCTTTTCAATTCAGAGTACCGGTTGCGGTAAAAACGGCTGCGTCGGTAACGAGCGTTTCGGTTTACAACAATTTGATGAGAGACCCTTACAATATCGTCGGCGGATTCTTCCTCGACGGAATTGCGGGCGGAACGGGCGCGGCTCACGAAGTTTCGCTTGATCACACGGGACACCCTATTGTTTCGAGACTCAGAGATTGCTACCTTGCTGCGGTTCACCAGGGCAAACAGGGACAAATCCCGCTTTGGGCGGGCGGCGGAACCGGGATGTTCGGAACGCTTGCCGCGGATGCGTTTAAAATGATATGTTTGGGCGCAAACGGTATTTTCACTGGAAAACTTATATTGCAGGCGGCAGGCTGTCCGGGTAACGACTTCGGAAAGTGTAACGCTTGTAACACGGGGCTTTGTCCGATAGGAATAACAACACAAAACCCGACTTTGATAAAAAGACTCGATATCGATAAAGTTGCGGAAAACATCGTAAATTATTTTCTTGCGACCGATACGGAGCTGAAAAAACTAATGGCTCCGATAGGTAACAGTTCGTTGCCGGTAGGGCGGTCGGAAGCATTGATAACGGTTGACAAGAATGTCGCGACAAGATTGCAGATACAACACGTTTGCTGATGTTCGGAGGAAAAAATGAGTACCAAAATAACTAAAAACACGCTTGAAAACGATAACCGGATGTCGACGCGGCAGTTGCTGCAATTTATTTACAAAAAAATCGACGAAGGTTACAACGAATTTGACATTTTGGCATCGGGACAACACGACATCGGCGGTCCGCTGCATTCAAAAAACGGCGAAAAGCTTATTTTCAGAGTTAAAAACCCCGGACAAAGGGTCGGTTCGATGGGAATGCCGAACACCGAAATTATCGTAGAAGGCTCGGCACCCGCGGATACGGGTTGGTTAAACTCGGGAGCCGTAATTACGGTAAAAGGCGACAGCGGCGATACCACGGCACATTGCGCGGCAAGCGGAAAAATTTATATCGGCGGCAGAGTCGGAACACGTTCCGGCGCGTTGATGAAGCATGACCCGAAATTTCCCGCACCCGAATTATGGGTTTTGAAAAACACCGGCTCGTTCGGGTTTGAATTCACGGGTGGAGGAACGGCGGTTATTTGCGGGTACGGATGCGAGAATATGAGCTCGGTACTCGGAGAAAGAGCGTGCGTCGGAATGGTCGGCGGAGTTATTTATTTTCGCGGTCACGTCAAAGATTTATCGAAAGACGTTTACGTTACGGAGCTTGAAGAAGAAGATTTCCGATTTTTGGAAAACGGAATGAAGGAATTTCTCGGCAAAATCGAACGTCCCGAGCTGTACGAAGAACTTACTAAGCGCGAAAAGTGGCATAAGATTTTACCTCAAACGGAAAAAGAGTCAAAGAAGATGTCGTTGAAGGAATTTCGGCAAACAGAATGGGTAAAGGACGGTATTTTCGAAGACGTGTTTAAAGACGACCTTGAAGTCATTTCTTACATCAACACGGGTAAAAACCGTCTCAGAGTTCCCGAATGGCAAAACGACAAATACCTCGCGCCGTGCGCATATTCGTGCCCGATAGGGATTCCGACGATGAAAAGAATCGCACTTATTCGGGAAGGCAAAATCGACGAGGCAATAAACCTTGCAGGCGAGTATACACCGTTTCCCGAGTCGGTTTGCGGAAACGTTTGTCCGAACCTTTGTATGAGCGAGTGCGGCAGAAAGAGCGTAGACGAACAAATAAAGGTCGACGGACTCGGAATGCTTTCGAAAGGGCGCACGGCAAGACATTTCGAAACAACAAAACCTCAAAAGGTCGCAATTATCGGAGCCGGCGCGGCGGGGCTTGCGTGCGCTTATAAGTTGAGACAGGCGGGGTATTCGGCGACCGTTTTCGAAGAAGACAAAAAAATCGGAGGAAAGCTTTCTCAGGTAATTCCAAAATCACGTCTGAGTGCGGAAATATTGGAAGAAGAGCTAAAAAGATTAAAGGATGCCGGTATCGAGTTCCGTACCGACGAAAAAGTCAACGCGAAAAAATTTGAGAAAATCAAGAGCGAATTCGACGCGACGGTAATTGCGACGGGCGCGCATAAACCCGTTGTTTTGCCGATTGAAGGCAAAGACCGTTTGATTAAGGGACTTGAATTTTTGAAAAAAGTCAACAACGGCGAGAGTCCGAAAGTCGGAGAGAAAGTTGTTGTCATCGGAGCGGGGAACGCCGCAATGGACGTGGTTATAGAGGCATACAACGCCGGAGCGAAAGAAGTTACCGCGGTCGATATACAAAAGCCGTCGGCGTTCGAGAAAGAAATAAACCACGCAAAATCGCTCGGGGCAAAGATTTTGTACCCGAAATTCACGCAAAAAATTACGGCTGAAGGTGTCGAGTTCAAGGACGGCGAATTCATGGCAGCGGACACGGTGATAATTGCGATAGGCGACAGGCCGGATTTGTCAATGCTTGACAAGAATTGTTTGACGGAACGAAAGTTTGCGGACACGGACGAATTTTTAAGACTGAAAACGGACAATACCGTGTTTGTAGCCGGTGACGCCGTTAAACAGGGACTTTTTACGGAAGCTCTGGCGGACGGAAGAAACATCGCGATAAATATCGAAAATATGTTTAGCGGCAGAGAGTTGAGCAAATTCGAGAAGAAGCCGATGATTGACAAAAAACGGGTAAAATCCGAGTATTACAATAGTTTAAGGCATTCGCAAATCGAATCGATGAATGTGCTCGACGAAAAAGACAGATGCTTAAGTTGCGGGAAATGCCGTGATTGCGAGTTGTGCCTGAACGCATGCCCGCAGGGAGCAATCGAAAAGAGAATAAACGAAAACGGCGAAACGGAATATTATTCGAACGACGAAAGGTGTATCGGTTGCGGAATTTGCGCAGGAGTATGTCCTTGCGGAATTTGGGCAATGAAAGACAATTTCGAATTTCGGGATAACCCGGAATAAATCTTCATACGATAATACTTTTTTAAGTACACAAACAAAATCGGGAACAAAAATTCCCGACTTTTCTTTTCTTGTTGAGACAAATGAATTGAAGCCGTCAGGAAAAAGAACCGACAAAAGCCGCTCCGGACAAGGGAACCGTTTGCAAAATCGAACCCGTGAAAACCGCTCCGAAAAAAAGTTGCGCGCCAAAACAAAGCGGTTAAAGCCGACGCAAAAACACCATTCAAAAAAAACGGTGAAAAAAACATCCGTTTATCGGAGTATAACTTAAAAAAGCACGGCAAAAACAACCGAGGCGGAAAAATCCGCCTCAAGTTTTTTTAATCGTTAAAATCTGAAATCGCGTTTTCCGTCCGTAATTTCGGAAAGATATTTTTTGCAAAGCTCGCGAGTCTTCGGATTTGGAATTTTTTCGACTTCTGTTGAGAGCAGGTCGTTTCCGACGGCAACCGTTTCGGGGGAAGCGTAATCGGACAAAAATTCTTTCAACGTGATAAGAGCGTTCGGATGGCAGCAATTTTGGATTTGCCCCGACTTGCAAAGGCTCATGAACCTGTCGCCGGTGCGACCTTCTCGGTAGCAGGCGGTGCAAAACGAAGGAACGTAACCGGATTTCATCAACCAACAAACAACCTCGTCGAGAGAGCGGTTGTCGGAAACGTCGAATTGAACGGTATCGTCGTCTTTGGCGACGTACCCGCCGACGGATGTTCTTGATGCGCCGGAAATTTGTGAAACGCCGAGTTTCAGGACTTTTTCGCGAACGGCTTGCGACTCGCGGGTGGAAATAATCATTCCCGTGTAAGGTACGGAAATTCTTATGAGCGCGCAAAGTTTTTCGAAAATTTCGTCGGAAATACCGTGTTCGAAAGCGTTCGGGTCGATGTCGTCGGCGTGTCTGATACGGGGAACGGAAATCGTGTGAGGTCCGACTCCGTGGACGGCTTCAAGGTGTTCCGCGTGCATAAGAAGCGCCGCAAACTCGTATTTATAGCGTTGAAGCCCGAAAAGTACCCCGAGCCCGACGTCGTCTATGCCGGCTTGCATAGCCCGATCCATTGCCTCGGTGTGGTAAGCGTAATCGTGTTTCGGACCGGTCGGATGAAGTTTAAGATACGAATCTTTGTGATAAGTTTCCTGAAACAAAATGTACGTACCGATTCCCGCATCTTTGAGTTTTTTGTAGTTTTCGACCGAAGTTGCGGCTATGTTTACGTTTACGCGTCTGATTGCTCCGTTTTTGTGTTTTACCGAATAAATCGTTTTTATGCAGTCCAAAACGTACTCAATCGGGTTGTTGACGGGATCTTCGCCGGCTTCTATCGCAAGACGCTTGTGCCCCATATCCTGAAGCGCGACGACTTCGGCTTCGACTTCTTCGAGAGTAAGTTTTTTTCGCGGGATATGCTTGTTTTTAAAGTGATACGGGCAATAGACGCAACCGTTTACGCAATAATTCGACAGATAAAGCGGTGCGAACATTACAATTCTGTTGCCGTAAAATGCAAGTTTGATTTCACGGGCAAGATCATACATTTTTCGGATAACGTCCTTGTCCTCGCAAGCCAAAAGAACGCTTGCTTCGCGGTGAGAAAGCCCTTTGCAAAACGTACCTTTGTCCGTATGCACGGGGCGGGATTTTTCGAGGATTTCGTTAATTAAGGTAAGATTGTTCTTGTTTTTTTCGGCGTATTCGAGAGTCGACAAAATTTCTTCGTCGTCGATAAATTCTTCCGCCTTTAAAGATTTCGGATTATACATTTCACTCAGAACTCCTTTCGACTTTGTGATTTGTAAATATCATTAAAAAGAAGACATAACGGTTTTTGTTTGAACGCCGGGGATTTTGCCGATTTTGCCCGCCATCGCGTTGATTACGTCTTGAGGCGCATCGACGGATACGCAAATTATCCTGATATTTTTCGCGCGATACGGAACACCCGTTCGTGCGATGATGTAGCGTTCGTTTTCGGACAAAATCTTTTGCAGCTCCGGAACGGGAACAGTGCTTTCCGCTATTATCGAAATTATTGCAACACGAGTGTCCGTAAAATTCTCCTTTTTCAAAATTTTAAATCAAACCGACTCAAAACACAACCGCAAAAAAAACGGACTCTTGCGAGCCCGGGGGTGCGGCGGGTAACCGCACCGGAGATGAAATTTTGTTATCGTTCGAAATATGCGAACGGTTAAACGCTCTTCGGTTCGAAATGTCCTACTTTGCCCAAGACGGACATGCGGGAGCGGTATCGTCGACTCCCCATCCGGGCGCCGCGCTTGCCGTATTTTCTCCGCAAGATACAGAATCACACACCCCGCCGTTACTTGCAGCATACGTAGTACATTATTAATAATACCCGACATGATTACAACTTGTCTCACCTGTACACTTGTCCGTCCATCTCGGTTCTCCACAAGGCGAAAAGGTATAATGAATGGAATACGTATAATACTGAGGGCTGCCTAGGGTATTACAAGCACTATCATGACCGTAACGAACACCGGATGTCCAGTTATATACTTGAGAATATACAGTACCCGCAGGATAATACCCCAAGTTATTTGTGTAATAATCTGTTTCATCGGATTTTCTGAGATTACCTGTTTCATTGTTACATTGATAATTAATAACCTTATACCCGTCGTGTGAATAAGATATTTGTTTCTTTAATTTACCCATACATGCCCCTGTACAGTAAAAATATTTATCTTCACCTCTTACTTGATGACTCGACGGATCTTTAATTACATTTTTATAGTAATCTCTTGCCTTATTTTCTGTTTTTACACCTGTACAATAGTCTTGTAGCCAATACTTAGTAATTTCATAAGAAGCATCTGAATCAATCGAAGCAACTTCAACACCACCACTTTTTACTTTTTGCCCTGACGAATTATTAATTTGATATGCTTTTATACTTTCCTTATTAATACAAAAATAGTCAGTCCAACTTCCGTATTCATCGGTATAGCAAGTATACCAACGCCCTCCGCAGTTATTATTTTCAAGACAATATGAACATCTTGAGTCAAAGTCGCAATTGCCTTTCGGTTTTTCGCAAAGTCCGGTCGATGAGTTGTAAGAAAAGCCTTCTTCACATGTATTTGAACCCGGCATACATTTGTCTTGGTCTTCGTTGTAGGTATAGCCGTTCGGGCAAAGCATGCAACCGTCGTCGGTCTGTTC
>CAKUZL010000002.1 GCA_934718085.1 uncultured Candidatus Melainabacteria bacterium | reverse complement strand
TCGGCAGCTTTCTTAACGGCTTCGAAATCTTTCAACATATCTTCGTTGATTTTTTCGAGTTTTTCGTTTTCGCCGACGAGTTTGTTGTATTCGTCGACAGCGTCGTTGTAAGCTTTGATGGCATCGGTGTAGTCTTGAAGTTGTTCGTCGTTGTAATCGTCGATAGCCTGTTCGAGTTCCGGCGCATTCGCTCCGCTCTTGATGGTTTCGGATTTTTTGACCACCGTTGCGATATCGGATGCCGTAGGAGTCGAGGTCGTGACACTTCCCGTTATCGAACTCGATTCACCGGGTACATGTTTGTCGATTTCATCGGGAGCCTTGTCGAGCAAGTCTTTGCGGGTTGCATTGTACTCTTCCGACGCCTTGTTGTAGTCACTGACTGCCGTCTTGAGTGCGTCAAGTTCGTTCTTGACATCCGCATCGACGTCCGCTTGAAGTTCCGCCGAGTTGGCAGCCGATTTGATGTCTTTCGCTTCGGCTTGCGACTTCTTGACATTCGTTGCCGTCGGGCGCTTGCAGTAGTTTGCTTCCTTAGGCAGGTTTGCCGTATTGCCGCCGCTTTCTTCGAGAGCTTCTCTCAACGCATCCAACGCATCGTTGTAAGCATCGACATAGTCGTTATAAGTGTCTACCGCGGTGTACTTTTCTTCCGATGTGTACGAAACATACGTGTCTTTCGTCGTTACGGTTTCGGTCGTTGTGTAGGTGTAGGAATTCGGTAACGAGTAAGCAGAACCGCCTACGGTTGTTTTCGAACCCTGAACAATACCTACGAAACCATTTGCACGTGTAGTTTTTGTCGTCGTAATAGCTTCACCGTTGAGAAGTGTTGACAATTTGCTGTCTATTGCAGTACGTCCAAAAATGGTAGCACCGTCATAGCCAACATATTGTTGCCCCAGAATACCATTTGCTGATACGGAGAAATATCTCGACTGAATATCTTTCGAAATTAATTGACCGCCGTTAGCATCAACCAAATCCTGCAATTGAACAGCGGCTTTGTACTGAGATTCGTTCAACGTAAGATATTTGGGGAAGTATGCTTTTACATCACTTCTGTTGTTATATACATTATTGACATTCTCCGGACCTGCTCCCGATAATGCAAGTGTGTAATAAGTCTTTCCGTCTATCGTTACTTTTGACCACTTCGACAAAGGTAACACATCTGTTTTTTGATTGGCATGAAAATAATAGCTACTTTTTCCATAAATAAGCGCATTATAAATAGTATCAACGGCTATCGCAGGGTTTCTGTACTTTGAGCTTGTGCCACCGTCACTTGAGGAACCTACAATTGTAAAACTGTTCGCGAATTTAATACCTGAGCTGTCTTTTTTTACAAGAGCGCTGATAATGGATTTCAATTGTGACAAGCTCGACGTTTTAGTAACCGATTTAGTGGTAGTAGTACCGGGGATTTTTTTCGTCCCTGTCACGGTCGTAACTAACGTATCGGCATAGGCATTGAGTTTGTTAGCTTTCGACTTCAACTCAGCCAACAGTTTAACTTCATCGTAACTATCCAACGCGGTCTTAGCTTGCGAAACGGCATTAGCAGAAACGTTTAACGCATTAGCTTTTTCTTTGAGATCGGTAAAGAGGTTATTAACATCTTTGAGATCTTGAGGGATATTATCCAACGCATCGATAATGTTAAGAGTAATATCTTGAACATTTTTAATTTCATTATCATCATTAACGGCGTTGAGATAACCTTTAGCTTTATCGAGAACTACATTAGCTTGTTTAACGAGATCGGTACCTACCGAGTAATCACCCGCAGGATCGATGTCGGAAATCTTGTTGACCAGTTCAAGTCTCTTTTCCTTCATTCTGTCGATCATATCGGTGATACCCGTATCTTGTACGGCACCCGTTCCGTTAATCTTTTCGTCCGCGAACTTCAACGCGTCGTCGCACACTTCAAGTGCTTTACCCGTTACGCCTTTAGCTTCCAGGTCAGCCTTAATAGCCGCGATTGCGTCTCTCGCTTCTATCGCGCTCGGCAACTGAGTCTTTTCGGCGTCCTTAATAAGTCCGTCGATTACCGAGATTGCCTTTTCGATTTCCGCAGGATTATCCGAGTTCTTCGCTCCGTCGAATGCGTCGTTCGTCAAGCCTTCATCGTTATTCGTTGCGTTCCATGCCTTTTCGATTTGTTCTTTCAACTTATCGAGTTCGGGCAACGACGAAAGTTTGTCTTCCAACTCTTTAATCAGAGGATCGAACTTGGAAGGATCGAGTCCGTCTACGGGTTCTTTGTAGTCCTTAATTGTATCGTCTATCAATTTTTGCGAATCTTCATCGGGATATTTTTCACGCAATTCGGGGTTTTGAAGTCCGTTTTCGCCGTATGCGTCGTGTCCGTCGTCAGCATCCGGAATTGCTTTTTCCTTCAAGTCTTTTATCTTATCGATTGCGTCTTGAATTTCTTCCGGAGATATACTGTCCTTAACACCGTCAAAAGTATCTTCCGCTTTATCCAACTTGTCGTCAAACTGTTCAACGTCCTTATCGATTCTGTCGGTGAATTCGCTCAGGTCGACAAGAAGGCTTTCCTTCGTTCCAAGTTGTACATCCAACTTCTTCATCGCTTCGATTTCTTTTGCAATAATGTCAAGCTTTCCGTCCAAATCACATTCCGACCGAGCATCTGCCACCATCTTCGAAATTTTCGGATCATCAGCATATTTTTCAGCCAATGCATCAAATTCGGCTTTTACTCCCAAAGCACCCTTTTGTCCGTCGGAACCTTCGGCATTCCTGATATTGGCTTGAATATCAGCTCTTGCTTGCTTAACTTCGTTCAAATCGGTCGAGTTGTTCGCTTTGTTAAACGTTGCCGTCGCTTCCTTATCCTGCTCGTTGACGTACTTAGCGTACTTATCGATATCCTTCTTAAGTCCTTTAAGTTCGTCTTCGATATCACCGATTTTGATATTGTCGATTATGTCTTGTATCTTGTCAAGAATCGTATCAAAGTCTCCCGGGAAGCCTTCCTTCATCGCGTCGACTTTCGGTTTCGTTTCCGCCATTGCGTCTTTGATTATCGTCAAAGAATCCTCATCGCCTGCATAATCATCAAGCATCGTTGTCAAAGATCCGTTTGCCGTTGTGCCTTCATAAGCATCTACACCCGCATCTCTGTCTTTTTCTGCCTTTTCCTTCAAGCCTTGGATGTATTCCTTCGCTGCTTCCAACGTCGGAAGGTCTTCCTTCGTCTTCAAGTCCTTAACCGCATTGTACTTGTCTTCTGCTCGACCCTTTTGCACATTGTAGTCTTGATATGCATTCTCGATAATCTTCTTATACTTGTCACAATCCGCAAGTACCTTTTCTCTGCTTCCGAGTTGTACCTTCAACCCTTCCATTTCCTTTATCTTATTATCGATATCGGCAAGAGTATCGTCAAGCTTACAATCCTTCTTAGCATCGTCTATCTTCTTCAACGCTTCCGGATCATCCGCGTATTTGTTTTCCAATGCTTTGAATTCATCTTTAACTCCCAACGCTCCGCGTTGACCGTTATCACCTTTAGCATTGTCTACGTTATCGTCTATATCGTCCTGTGCCTTCTTGACAACAACCGGATCCGTCGATTTGTTCGCCTTGTCAAACGTTCCTTTTGCTTCGTCATGTTGTTGATCAACATAATCTGCATACTTAGAAAGATCTTTCTTTAATCCTTCAAGCTCGTCGTCAAAATCGTTTATCTTAATATTATCGATAATATCGTCAATTTGATCTATCAACGTATTGAATACGCCCGGGAAGCCCTTGTTCATTTCGTCGACTTTGCCTTCCGTCTTCGCAATTCCCGCATTGATGATTTCCAATGCCTTTTCATTGCCAAAGTATTCTTCAAGCATTGACTTCAACGATCCGTTAGGAGTGCGTCCGCTGAATGCATCGTTCGCATCCGCAACGTCATCCGAAACGCTGTCTCTCAACTTCGCAATTGCCGCCTTCGCCGCTTCCAACTTCGGCAAATCTGCCTTAGTCTTCAAGTCTTTTACCGAATCAAACTTGACTTGCGCTTCAGACTTCGCCGTTATAAACTCCGAATAATCAGCGTTTATTCTCTTAACGTACTTGTCTACGTCAATCGCTATCTCTTGCGCTTGTTCGAGTTCGAGTCTGATTGCCGCAATCTCGTCTACCCACTTCTTCATCTGATCCGTCGCTGCAGGTGTCCATTTATCAATTTCCGCATTTATCTTCGCTTTGTCTTCGTCCGTCGCTTCAGGCAATCTCAATAAGTCTTCCAACGCAGGCAACTGTACATTCATTGTGTCGTCATAAGCAGCTTTTGCATCCTTGTAATCTGCATCTATCTGCTTCAATGCATCCTTTATCGCATCGGGACTGGTTCTGTCTACGTTCGGTGCTATTACGTGTACAGAATTGTAGTTCTTCTTCCTGTCTGTATTATAATTTTCTTCTATCTTGTGATCAATATCAAGCAACTTCTTGTCAAGATCATCGATTCCGCCAACATCAAGATTCTTAAGATTGTCGATTATCTTGCCCATATCGTCAATCTGTTCGTTCATCTTGTCTATCTTCTCGCCGCCCTTTATCGTTTCGTCAAGAATTTCGTCATAAGTATCCGTTCCGATTACGTCAGGCTCCACAAGCAATTTCTTCAACTCTTCCAACGCTTCCAAAGCTTTGTCACGTTCTTTTTCAGCTTGCGTTTTGTCTTGCGTTACCTTATTGATGGCATCATTGATTTTGTCCCTGTCCTTGGAATCTTTAACATCGTCATACGTCTTTTCCGCATCCGAATGCTTACGGTCTACTTCCTTAGCCGCATTATCAATGATTTCTACGTAAGAACTGAAGTCGATGTCGACCAAGTCTCTAAACAGAGCTCTGATTTTATCAATATTTTCAAGAATTGATTGATAGTTTTCTTGCTGTTCTTTCAAAGAAACTTTTGCATCGCTGATTTTTTGATTGATAGAGTCCGAATTTGCCTTCAATTTATCAACTTTTTCCTGCAAAGCTTTATACTCGGAAGAAGAAGGATCTGCCGTTGAACTTGCCAACGCTTCACGAGCATCGGCTAAATCCTTATCAGCTTTCTCTTTCAAAGTTTCCAAATCAGTAATGGCATCTTCAATCAAAGCAAGTTGAACTTCAGCATGCGGAGCATAAGCTACTGCGTTTGACAAGTTTTTGGATATAATATCCTTATTATCTTTACCTGCATAAGCTTCATCGTAAGCTGCGTTAGAAGATGCAAGCAAAGTTTTTACACCTGTCGTTGCACCACTAACATATTTTTGAGCATTGTCAACATTGGTTGAAACGGGTCTATAAGAACGAACCCCTTCTTTGCTGACCTCGGTATTTGAAAGATAAGTTTCCATTCTTGATTCAACACTATCGGCGTGAGCAATCAAGGACTCAACAGCTTCGTATTCCGAAGATCCGGGTGTCAATTGTGCAAGTCGTTTTACCAATGCGTCACGACAATTGTCAACGGTTTGAAGTCCGTTTTCTATACTGCGATACGCATCTGTTGCATTGTACAACAAAACTTCGTATTGTGCATTAAGTTCTTTTCTGTCTTCAATCTTTCTGATATCTTGGTAAGCTTTGTTTGCTTTGGATTGTTCGACAACCGCACTTTGCAGTTTCGAATCCATCAATTGTTTGAGACCGTCGAAAGTTAAGGTGATTTTACCTGCAGATGATCCCGCACCTACTGCCAACATACCTTCAACTTTCGTTGATTGTCTCGTTTCAGCAAGTGTCGAAATTGACTGAATATCCCCGGCAATAGACAAGTCTGCAGCCTTCGCCGTCGCAAGTGCCTTTTCTGCTACTTCAATTCTGCTTTCGACCGTAGGTTGCGGTTGAGGCTTAATACCCTGTACTTCCACCTTCAGTTCGTTAAGAGCAGCCAAACTTCCCGATAACGACTCTATCGCCGCTTCAGTTCTTGCTTTTGCTGCTTGTGCCTTTGCCAACTGTCTTTTTACCGTCGGTTTCGAAATAGAATTTTGTTTTGCAGTATTTGCTGCCGAAGAACTTTCGGTTTGTTGTGCAGTTGCTTCGTTTACCGCATTTTCCACCGCTTTCGCGTATCTCGAAATTCTTGCCGAATACATTACCGCTTGCGAAGATGAATCACCGGTCGACTCAAAATCATCTCCCGCCTTGGGTGTTTCGTCCGCCTTGGGTGTTTCGTCCGCCTTGGGAGTTTCGTCTGCCTTGGGTGTTTCGTCTGCCTTGGGTGCTTCGTCTGCCTTGGGTGCTTCGTCGGGTTTCGAGGTTCCTCCGAAAGTTATCCCACCGCTGTTTATAAGAACATTATTGTCACCGCCTGCATCATTGATAACAAAACTTCCGTTACCGGTTACGGTCGTCGCTCCGGTCGCCTTATCAAATTTTGATTTCAGAGTTCCGCTGATAAAATCATAAAGTGCACTGTCTTCTTTGATTAATCCGCTGGCAAGCAAATAATCCGCCGTCATAATATTGTCATTACCGGTACCCGAATTTACGGTAGTCGTACTTTCAGGATTAGCATTCACAACCAATGTATCATTTCCCGACGGGTTCGTTATCGAAATATTCGATGCCGAAATAGGGCTGATTACCTCACCAAACGCAAAATCATTGCCCGCACCGGTGTCAATGGTTATATCACCCGATTGTGTTCTTGCTATTATAGAATCGTTTCCGTCACCGCCGGACACCAAAACTTCGCCTTCCGCCGTCACACTGATATTATCGTTACCGGCTCCACCCAATGCCGCAACGGTTTCACCTTTCGCGGTTATACCGTCACTGCCGGCACCTCCGTCAATTACAATATTTCCGCCTTCCGCGTAAATTTTATCATCTCCGGAACCGCCGAGAATTGCAGCTTCTCCGTCTTTTGTAAATGCTTTTACTACATCATTGCCGGCTCCCGCATCTATCTGATTGATTCCGTTTTCCACCTGAGCCAAAATCGAATCCGCTCCGCTACCGGACATTATTGTCGAACTTCCGTTCTTTACGTCAGTCACAACCGTATCATTTCCCGCACCCGTTGTTATCGTCACCTGCGAACCATCGCCTTTAACGTTTACATAATCGTCCGGTGTTCCGTCGTCTTCATCCGAGAACGTTACCGAAGAATCTTCCTCTTCATCGACTTCTATAGTAACTTGCCCTTCGCCTGCCGTGACATTGACGTTTTGCTTGCCGTCACCGTCAACCTTGATTTCCACATCACCTTTTGTTCCCGCTGCCGAGAAATTTCCTGCAATTAATGCTTGCTTCAATTGATTGATATTAATTCCGTCACTCATACTACAAATCCTTTCGTTTTTTGTGCCTACCCTGTCATATTTCGGCTCTCATAACGCGAACTTTAATAAAATTTTTATTTTTTAGTCTCGTTATTACGTGTATGTGCAATATATCAAGGTTTTCAGGCTTTACAATTCTTAACAACAGTCATAAACATAATACCACATTCGGTAAAATTATTATCCTATAACTAAAGTAAAAACCGTAAAAACATGCCGCAAAAGCATGCCGCATGCCCGAAATCCTCGGCACTCCGCGTACCGAAATTTATTTTTATTGTTTTTTTCTTTCTTATCATTTTTCCATACTCCGTCCATGCCCCGTAATCGGAAGCTCGTACAAATATTAAGTATTTTCTTTACAAAAATTTGCCTCTTTTGTAAAAAATTTTAAAAAAAATTTACAAAAATAAATATTTTTTGTGGTAAAGTAGTAATATAAAGATAAATAAAGCATGGTGATTGCTTACGGAGAAGTGTCCGAGCGGTTTATGGTGCAGACCTCGAAAGTCTGAGTCCCTTAACGGGGACCGGGGGTTCGAATCCCCCCTTCTCCTTTCTTTTTTCTTTAATCACCGAAAATAAAAGACCGCCCGCGGGGAGAAAGTTCAGCCACGTTTTTTTGAACTCTCCCGAAATCACCGCAAAAAGGCTAAACTCTCTGCGGTTTGGTTGGGGTGTCGATATATTTTGACGAAGATATTCCCGTTTTTCGAACCTTTTATGAGTACAATTTCGAGAGGCATGCCCGCCTCCCGGACTTTTAACGGAAGGAATGTATTCGAATGTCTGCGGCATGTACGTCTCGCTGACCTTTAACGGAAGGAAAGAATTTTTTGGAAGAGGCATGCCGATGTAAAAAGCGGTCGGGTTCAACAAATTAGTACTACACCGCCGCAAATACATACCTCCGGAGATTTTTGTTTCCGCCGAAACCATGACGTTAAACGATTCTATGCAACCATACCCCGCGGAGAACCACATGTATTTCAAATCAGACGATACAAAACTCAACAAAAAAGCATACCGAAAACAAAATTCACACCACACCATACTCCGAAAAAATTAAGTTTATGAAATTTAACAACCGGAAATATTTCTTATTTGTCAGTGTATTTTCCCAATACAAACGGGGCATATTTTTCAAGAATTTTTATCGTTACATAATTTAAAATTAAAGATACTATAGTTAAAGAAATTACAACTATTGTTATTGAGCAATCGGTAGCGATTTTAATTTTGAAAATTGATTCAATAAAAATTATTAAATAATGGAAAAAAATTATAAATAAAGTATTTCTCGATATCGTTTTTATAAAATCCGGAATAACTTTTATATAAGTTGAGAATAAACAAACCATAAGTGTACCGGCAACCCCGCCGATATATGTCAAAATTAACGAAGTTTGAGGTTTTAATGAAGTTATTAAATCAGCAATGCTAACAAGTCCGTTATATTTCATAATTACAAAAACAAAAAAAGCACAAAACAAAATTAAATATTTTTTATACATACTGAAACTTTCAATAAAATCAGGATATTTTATTTTTACAAAATAGCCAAGGACGAAATAAGGTATAGCCATTAAAAAATTATCAAGACAAAAATATAGATCAATTTGATACAAGCTTAGTACTTTGAGTAAAATTATCGAACACACAGTCAGTAAAATTAAATTTTTATCGGAAAGTTTAATATTATTAAACAAAACCCTTAATTGAATCATTACGAGAATGAACCAACATGGACCGCATATATTAAAAAAGAAATCAGGTTCCGGCACATTTGGACCCAAAAATATACCAAACAATCCTTTTTGGATCATCGTTAAGACATCTGTATTTTTGAATATTATCTGTTTTATTGCAATAAAAGGAAAATATGTAAATTGGTATATAAAGTATGGAATTAAAAGACCTTTAACAATTTTTATGTTATTTTCTTTCTTGGTTTTATCTTTATATAAGTACCCTGCAATTACAAAAAAAAGAAGCATATGAAACATAGCGATATATCTGTTTATAAAATTCACATCCGAATTCTGTCCGAATAAAGACATAGTATGCCCTGATATAACCAATATTATGCCGATAAATTTTGAATAATCGACCCAAATAATGTCTTTTTTGCAATTAACATATTCCATCGTTAAATCTCCGAAAAAACAGTTCAAAACTATTTGATTTACCGAGAACTAAAAATAAAACTTCATAAGAACAAGTTATACAGACAAAAACGCTACGGCTTTATCAAAACCTTCACGGCTTCGCCCGCACCCGCCGCTTCAAGAGCATCACGAGTTTTTTCGAGCGGCATGGTCATTGTTACAAGTTTTTTCACGTCGAGTTTTCCGTCACAAATAAGCTCGAAGGCCTGCTTAAAATATTTCGGCGTATGATGAAAAACGCCGATGACTTTAAGTTGGTCATAATGCAATCTTTTTGTGTCTACGGTTATCGAAGTTCCGCCTTTACAACCGCCGAACAAATTTATCGTTCCGCCTTTTCTTACCAACTTGAACATAAGTTCCCAGGTTTCGGGAAGCCCGACGCATTCAATCGCCGCGTCAACGCCGTGTCCGCCTTCGGTTAAATCGAGAATGGTCTTCACGGGATTATCGCAGGATTTCAAATCCACAACCTCGTCCGCGCCTCCGAATTCTTTTGCAAGTTTTAATTTCAGGGGATTTCTGCCTGCCGCGATAACTCTTGCGCCTTTAAGTTTTGCAAGTCTTACAAACATCAATCCTATCGTTCCGACCCCGTAGACGCATACCGTCTGCCCCGGGCGAACATCCGTCAGCTCAATTCCGTGAACGACGTTAGCCAAAGGCTCGGAAAACGCGGCACTTTCAAAATCGGTATTTTCGGGCAACAAATAAGTATTTTTTTCGACAATTCTAGCGGGAACGTTGATATATTCGGCATAAGCACCGTTCAAGAACTCGATATTTTCGCACAAATTCGGATTACCTTTTTTGCAATAGAAACACTCGCCACACGGAGCGGAATTTGCACAAACAACTCTGTCCCCGACTTTCACGGAAGTTACACCCTCCGCGACCGAGTCAACGACACCCGAAAACTCGTGCCCCAAGCCGCACGGCACCGATTTTATTATCACGGGATGCCCGCGCCGATACGTTTTCAAATCGGTTCCGCAAGTCAACGCAGCTTTTATTTTAACTCTTATTTCGCCGTTCTTAAGCTCCGGAAGTTCGGTTTCTTCGTACCGAATGTCGCCCGGCGCGTAAAATCTTATCGCTTTCATTTTCATGGTTTCAAATACGCCTTATATATTTTCTTGTCCTTTTCGTCCGAAATCGCACTGTTGATTTCGTCAAACTTATAAAC
Source organism: uncultured Candidatus Melainabacteria bacterium (assembly GCA_934718085.1). Classification (GTDB taxonomy): domain Bacteria; phylum Cyanobacteriota; class Vampirovibrionia; order Gastranaerophilales; family Gastranaerophilaceae; genus CAKUZL01. The sequence goes on along the minus strand of CAKUZL010000002.1, from coordinate 268,471 downwards.
CGAATAAAGCCCTTCCGTTTTCACTGCTCCGCGAACCAACAAATCGAAAGACTCTTCGAGTTCCGCGGGTGACGACGAATACGAACCGATTACGCTCAATTCTCTGTAATAAATCTCATTGTTGGAATACGAAGTCTCGTCGAGTTTAACGGACGAAAATACGTTTATAAGCCCGCCGTCGCGAACAGCCTTCAAAGCAAGCTCCAACGCAGCATCCGCACCCGACGTCATAATTATCGCATCAAATCCGTTCGGGCAATTTTCGAGCTTCATGTCGGTAACGGTTTCGTCGGTATTTTGCAGCAAATAAGTATCGTCAAAACCGTACTTTTTGGCGTTCAAGACTCTGTCCGAAATTAAATCTATGCCGAACACACGATATCCCGCCGTTTTTGCCGCCTGCCCCATCAAAATTCCGATTGAACCGAGCCCGATAATCAAAACATTTGAACCGTAATTGATTTTCATACGCTTAACCGCACGCAAACAGCACGCAAAAGGTTCGGTAAACGAAATATGCTCGTCCGAAACGCCCCCCGGAACCTTAAAAGTCGTATTCAGAAGGTGGTCTTCGGACAAATAAACGTACTCTGCAAATCCGCCGGGAACAATATTCGTATTTTTAAACTTTCTGCACATCGAATGGTTTTGTCCGTAACAAAAAACGCACTCGTAACACGGAACGTGGTGCCCCGCAACAATTCTGTCGCCCGGCATAAAATCCGCATCCGTATTGACGGAAACAATCGTTCCGACAATTTCATGCCCCGGAACGTCTCCGTCCTTGAACGTACCGTGCTTCAACTTCACCAGGTCGGAGCCGCAAAGTCCGCATCCGTTGATTTTAACAATCGCCCCTTTTCCCTTAAGTTCGGGCTTTTCCTTCTCTCCTATTTCAAAACCTTGATTTTTTACAACTACTGCTTTCATTTTTCCGCCTTCAATTTCGTTTCGGTATAAAAAATTTTTAAAAGTTTATTATCCGCTTTCGAATGGTCTTTTTCCAAAAACGAATCAAACATATCCGGACGTTTTTCCGCCGTGCGTTCAAACTGTTTGAGTCTTCGCCATTTTGCGACTTCCTCGTGATTTCCCGACAACAAAACCTCGGGAACCTCAAGACCTTCGTACTCGCGAGGTCTTGTATACTGAGGATATTCGAGCAGATTTTCCGAATGCGAATCAAAATCCGCGGACTCACCGTTTCCGAGGGTACCTTCAGTCAACCGCGAAACCGCGTCTATAATGCACAAAGCCGCGTACTCCCCTCCCGAAAGAACAAAATCGCCTATCGAAACTTCTCTTGCTCCGCTCAGAACTCTTATTCGTTCGTCAAACCCCTCATAATGACCGCAAATAAAAACCAACTGAGACTTTTCGGACAATTCGCGCGCCATTCTTTGAGTAAACTTTTCGCCCTGAGGAGTAAGAATTATCGCCTCGGAATTTTCTTCCCTTTTTATCGACCGAAAAGCATCCATAAAAGGTTGACACGACAAAACCATGCCTGCACCGCCTCCGTACGGCGTGTCGTCGGTTTTGCGATGTTTGTCATGCGTAAAATCCCGCGGATTGACCGTCGACAAGGAATTTATTCCCGCGCTCAAGCCCCGAGATACAATACTTTCGGAGCAACCTTTTTCTATTATACCCGGGAACAAAGTTACGACGTCAAATTTCACTCGATAAGCCCTTCAATATCGTTGACGACAATCGTTCGAGCGTTCAAATCAACGGAGGGAACAAGCTCTTTCACAAACGGAACAAAATGATTTTTTCCGTTTCCGTCCCGCACGCTGAGCAAATCGTTTCCGAAATTTTGCGAAAAATCTACAACCGAACCGATTAACGCGCCGTCCGTGTCCAACACGTCAAGCCCTATCAAATCGGAAACAAGGTACTCGTCGTCTTCGAGGTACTTTTCGGCTTCCGATTTCGGAACGAATATGTCAAACCCTTTTATCTCTTCCGCTTCATTCACGGTGTTGATTTCCTTGAACTTAATCAAGGCATGCTGCTTGTGAAATCTCACCGCCGAAACAGTCAACGCTCTTTTTTCGTCGGATTTCGACTTAAAAGAACCGACAAAAACGTTCTTCAGCCCCGAAACAAGCTCGTCGCGACCTTTTGTATATCCGACCTTGACTTCACCTTTTATTCCGTGAAAATTAAGAATTTTTCCGACCGAAATTAAATTATTGTTGCTGTTGTTCTTGTTCATCTTTTTTAATTTTGTATTCTTCGGGAGCGTCGGGTCTGTCGGGTTGCCAACGTTCCAAGCCGATTTGCTTTCTGATTAAACCTATTCCGACGTGAACGCGCCATTCGTCCATACGAAGTTGCGCCGCGATAATTTTGTGACAACCTATCGGAGGCAGGGGCAACAACGGCATGTACAAAGTTTTTATAGCCGTCAGCTGATCTTGAGTAACCGCGAGTTTTCTTTTCGGGAACGGAATAACCGGCAACATCATTTTTTGTCTGATAAGGTTTATTCCGAAAAATACCTTTCTCGGTTCGATGCCGAGAGCTTGCCCGATAACCTCGTGAATATCGTGGTTGGGCAGAGGCAAAGCCTTCTTGTACAGAACCTCGATTTGAGCGAGCTGTTCTTTTGAAATCAGCAACTGTTTCTTTCTTTGAGGAGGTCTGTGTTTGAAATTTTTGTTATACGGTCTGTTGTTATTGCGGTAATTTCCGCCGCCGTTGACATAACGATTGTTGTAACCGCCTCTTCCCGAATTGTTGTTATAACGACCGCCGTTGTTGTTATACGGGCGATTTGCGTTATTGTACGGTCTTTGACCGCGAGGTCTGTTATAGCCGTCGCGGGGAGCCGAAGAATAGTATCCTCGTTGAGGTTGGGTATCTTCCGACTGAGCAGTATAAGAACCTAACATCTTAGGCTGTTCTTCGTCATTACCGTTTTTTTTGTCCGCATATAAACATGCCGGACAGATAACTCTTTTCGGATTTTTTGTTTCGAACTCGGCACCGCATTTAATACACTTATTTGTATACATAATATTTTTGTCTTTCCCCTAAACCTTCCGTAAAAAAAATCTACGTGTTTATTCATTATTAATCGTTACTTACTCGGATATTATCGTATAATCAAAAAAAAATCAAGTTTTAATTAAGTTTTTTATCCTTTTTCGAGCTCAACTGACCGCATGCCGCATCTATGTCTGCACCGCGCTCGAGCCTTACCGTAACCTTTTTCCCCGAAGCTTCAAGTATATACCTGAATTTCATGACCGTCTGTTTGTCAGGCTTTTTGAACGAACAATATTCGTTTTCATTATATAATATTAAATTTATGTTACATTTCAACCCCGAAAGCAGCTCGCACAATTGTTTCGCACAAAGCGGAGAATCATTCAAATCTTTTATCAGCGTATACTCGATTGTGACTCTTCTGCCGGTAGTCTCGGTCAATCTGCGCAAAGCCCCGATTACAGACTTCAGTCCGTATTTTTTTTCGACCGGCATGATTTGCTGTCTGATTTCGCTTGTCGGAGCATGCAACGACAACGCCACCGTCGATTGAAAATTTTCTTCCTCGAGTCTTTTTATTCCCGGAATAATTCCGCATGTCGAAACCGTTATTCTGCGGGCTCCGATTTGGAAATTTTCCCTGATGCTTTTTATCGCGCGCAAAAGATTTTCGATGTTCAGCAGCGGCTCACCCTGTCCCATAAACACGATATTCGTTATTTTTACGCCCATCGACGACTGAATAAGAAATATTTGCTGCAGAATTTCTTTGTAAGTCAAATTTCGCTTAAATCCGAGCTTGCCGGTAGCGCAAAACGCGCAGTTCATGGCGCATCCGACCTGAGTACTCAGACATGCCGTAAGATTAGCCCTGTTGTCAAACCTCATCAACACCGCCTCGGTAAGGTTTCCGTCTCCGAGTTCGAATAAAAACTTCACCGTCGAATCTTTGCTTATCTGTTTGTCTTTTATCTTCATATCGCACAAAACGGCGTTTTCTGCCACAGCTTGCCGAAAATCTTTCGGGAGTTCGGTCATTTCTTCAAATGACCCCGTCGATTTTAAATATATTCGGGAATAAATCTGCCCCGCTCTGTATTTGCTGCCGTTCAGACTTTCGACAAAACTCAAAATTTCGTCTTTATCCGCACCGACCAAAACTTTTTTTTCGTTTTCCATGTTTTATTTACCGTTAATTATACTTATTTTGAACAAAATTTATTCCGTTTTTAAAAAATTCTTCCGCCGCGGCGACCGCAACCTCGACGATATCCGAAATAACTTCAGAATCGTCTTTGTTAAAATCTCCGAGCACAAAGTCCACGACCGCCGATTTATAAACGGGAGAACCTATTCCGATTTTTAACCTCGGGAAATCGAGACTTCCCGTGCACGCAATTATCGATTTTATCCCGTTGTGCCCGCCGTCCGAGCCCTTTGCCCGAAATCGCATCTTCCCGACCTTGAAACTCATATCGTCGAACACGACCAACAAATCTTTCGGTTCGATTTTGTAAAAATTCATCACTGCCGAAACGGCATGCCCCGACAAATTCATAAACGTTTGAGGCTTGCAAACAAGGCATTTTTCACCGTTTAAAACCGTCTCCGCAATTTCCGCGTTAAACTTCGACTTAAACGAAAAACCGCACGAATGCGCCTTTGCAAACGCGTCCGCAAACATAAAACCTACATTGTGCCTTGATTTTTCGTATTCCCTGCCCGGATTTCCGAGCCCGACCAACAATTTCATTTCGCTTTCACTTCTTATTTCCGATTTTACAAAGAGCCGATTAACCTTCGCTTTAACCTTCACGGTCTATTTAATTCTACGACAAAAACGGTTAATAATGTCTATACTAACGAAAAAACTTTTTTTATCAAGCAGTTTTACCGAAAATGAGGGGATAGAGTATGGTTACAAAAAATTTAAAAAAGAATGTTAAATCAAGCAGTTCAAAATTGAAAAAATTTCTCGAAAAAACAGGGCTTCACAAAAAAGATTTCGCACAAATGATAGGAGTTACGCTCTCCTACGTCTACAATCTTCTTGACGAGACTCTTCCGTTTTCGTCGCGAAGCACCACAATAGAACGAATTGCCGCCGTGATGGAAATCAATCCCGAAGAATTTATCGAATACAAAATTCCGCAAGAGCCTTTATTTATCGATGATACCGTAGAATTTTTAAAAGAAAAACAACACGAAAAAGGAATATCGATGGTCTGTTTTCTGAAGTCTTTCCCGCGAAAAAAACGCGTTGAAATCGTGGATATTTTCAGAGGGGCGACACCCATGCCTCTCGACTGGAACGAACTTCGAAACATCGGAAACATCCTGTCCGTTTCCGTCGAAGAACTTTACCCTTACTGGGAAAAACGCATTCTTCAAACACTTAACACCGCGGGAATGAATGTCCGCGAAAACGAAGAAATCGTCGACGCTATGCTAAATTGCGCCAAAACAAAAATTCTCGAAACTAAATAGCGACATCTTCAACTTCGACTTTGACGTCGGAAGGCTTTTTGAGAAACGGTTTTTTATAATCAATTTTTATTATCTGATACAATCCGCTCCCGCTTGAGCCTGCGCGAGCACCGAGAGCAGGGGCGGATATATGATAAACGCCTCTTTCGTCCACGGTAACTTTTTTATGGTGAAAATGCCCGGACGCAATCAAAACGAGGTTGTCATACTTAGACAGCATGTTTTCGTAATATTCTTTGTCCAAAGTTGTGTGAGAAACGTTGTCGTTGGGATCGACAAGCGGAAAATGTTGAAACAACAAAATACAATCGCGTTTTTTGTGTTTAAAAAGTTTTTCCATCTCATCGACGAGCTCGGGAGTATATCTTCCGTGTCTGCCCGGCACTACGTACGAAGAGCCGTCCGCAACCAAGCCGTAAAAGCCTTTTCCCGCACGAAAATAATACGACGTTTCGTCTTTGTCCGAACGCTTGTTGTATTCGTGAATAATTTTTAAGAAATCTTCTTTATCGACTCCGCCCGCATTGTACGCGTCGTGGTTCCCGAAAACCATATAATAAGGTTTATTGAGATTTTTTACGATATTCATGAAAGATTCGAGACTTTCGACGTTCGATTTATCGATGTTGTCACCCAAAAAAACGACAAAATCAACATCGGGATTTTTGTTTATCGAATTTACGGCAAAAATAACGTTTCTCTCGGACGGAGTAAACACGTACGGATTATCCGACGGCTTAAGGTGAGAATCCGAAACAATCGCGACATTCAAAGTTTTTGCATACACCGTGCCGACGGATGCTCCCGTCAACAAAGCCGCAGCCGCAAAAGTCAATAAAACGCTTTTAAGAAATTTTGTCATCGATATACTTTTGAACGACCAAAGATCGTTTCAAATCCTTTCCGGTAATGATTTTCATTGTCACAAAAAGCTCCCCGAGCGGCAAATTGCTCTTCTTTTGCAGATTTAACGCCAAATCCAAATGCTGAAGCGTTATTTTCCCCGCAGCCATAAGAATTTCACCGATTCGTTGGTGTTCGGTAATATCTTCCCATTGAGCTATATCGTACAAATCCTTTATCATACCCCGATTTTAACACAATTAAAAAAACTTAACAAGGGAAAATTTTGCCCGAAACAGCATTGTAAAGTTTTGTAAAAACGAATTTTTCAAGGCAAGTCGCTTGTGAGACAAAGGTTTTCGTCAAAACACCAAAAATCGTCGGGGCAAATTTTTTTATTCACCGGATTTAAACAAATCGAAAGGTGTTTTTATATGACTTTGAGATTGACAACAAGCATGCCGCAACCGAAAATTTCGATGTATGCGTTAAGCACAAAGCCTTCGTTCAAAGCCGAAAGCGCTGAGAAAACGGACAAAACGGATGAATTTGTGTCTTCGAAAGACGACACGAATACGGACTCGACCGTTTCCGAAGACACCTCCGTCGACAAAACCGACGAAACAAACGAGTCCGAAAAGACCGACGAAACCGACAAAACCGACAAAACCGACAAAACTGACGATACAAACGAAGATGCAGATAAAAAAGCCGACGAAAAACCGAAAGAAGAAACAACGTTCTTCGGTTCTTTGAAAGCTCGCGCAAAAGAAAAATACGAAGAATACAAAAAATCATTTTTGGATTTTTGGTCAACGACAAAAGGAAAGATTATCACCGTAGCATCAGTCATCGCAGCGGGTGTCGTAATTTTCGGAGTCAGAAACAAAGTTATCGCCGAAAAAATGAGTCGAAAAAACTTTAAGGAACTTTTCACCGACCACGAAGAAACCATCGAAGCGGGCAAAACTTTGTTCGAAAACATTTCGGATTTGTTCGGCAGACTGATGAGTTTCAGTACGGACGAAATCAGCGAAATTCCGAGAGTTGCGGGCGAAATAAAAGACGATTGCATAAATTTCATAACAAGATTATTCTATAAAGCCCGTGCAGCCGCGGACGACGCAGCCGAAGCTGCCGCGGAAGGAGCGAGCGAAGCCGTTGGCGGCGGCGCGATAAAAGAAGCGATTGAAAACCTGACGGAGCAAATCGTCGGTCAAAAAGAAGCCGTTCAACAAGGTCTTGAACAACAAGGCGAAAAAATTGCACAACTGACGCAAACCATCGACGAGTCGTTGAAAGCGCTTACGGAAATTCAATCAAAACTGGTCGAAGTCGTCGAAAACAAAAGCAAATACGGCGACGACGTTTACAAACCCGTTGTCGAGCTCGCAAAACTCTTTAACGAGGCAAAAGACATTAAAGAACCCGAAAAAAAACTTGCAGTGTTCGCGAAAATTTCAACGGCGGTAAGCAAGGCACTGAACAAATCCACGAAAGAACTCGAACAGGCGGTAATCACCATACCGCCCGAAACGAAGTCTTTGAACCCGAACGCGGTCGAGATTGCCGACGAAACGATAAAAGTAAAATTATCTAAAAACCTGAAAAGCGCAAAAAACGTCGATTCGACACGAAAAGCCGAAAAATTTAAAAAACCCGAGAATTCAACGGCAGAATCGATTTCTCCGGAACAAAAAAATAAAAAAGAAACAAACCTTGATAAATTAAAACGAATTCACGCTAAAAAAGAAGAATCCACAAAATAGGGATATGAATTAAGCAACCGAACTGACGGTTGCATTTTTTTTGGGGAACGTTGCCCGCTCGATTTGATTGCGGTTCAAAGTATTTTTCGATTTTCAATTGATTGGCATCCCCACGGGTATGATTTGAGGACGGGTTAATTGAGCCCTTTTAAAGGACCTTTAAGATATCGCCGTTTCAAAAATTCAAAAAAATGTACACCAATAAACTTAACGGAGGATACACCGTTATATATTTACGTATATAATGTACATTGAAAAACAGGTAGTTTTTCATCTCCACCAATTTATTTGGTTAGTTGTTTTTTTCTTTACGGCGGGATTTCCCGCCTTTTCTTTTTTTAACACCTGCGGCGCCGGCACCGTAAAATCCGAACAGCGAATGCCGTCACGAGTCATCGACCGGCAAAAGCGGAGGAATCCGTAAAGTTGTTTTGTGTTCGAACTCCGAGTCGATACGCGTTATCACATTCCGGAAAAACTTTTTAAACTCAGCTGAGGAAGTTGTTGCAAGCCCCCTCCGGAAATATTCCTCAAATCTTGCTCATCAAAACTGCTAATATATACGCAAAAAACCGTACGACGAACTTTGCCGTACAATTTTAAGCATCAAAATCCTCAAGCAATCGAAAAACGCAATTTATCCGCGTTTTTCGACCTTTTCTTTCGCGCACAAAATCAAAAGTTGTTTGCGTTTTAAACTTTCGATTTTCCCGTGAATTTCGGAAAAAACTTTATCGTTATTCAAAAATTCAAAATACGAAACCTTCGTATTCGGAGAATATTTTGATTTTAAAACTTGTTCGCGTTTGTCCAAAGCGTCGTAGAGTTGGTCTTTTTCGACCTCATTGGCATCGTAAAGTTTTTTCAACTCGGCAACGCTTTTTTTGCATAAGTCGTCATTTTCGGTTTTGAAAAATCTGTCCTGTTTTGACGCGTTACCCGCGTTAGATTTAGCACCGAAACTTTTTCCCGTTACGCGAGGTGTCAACAAAGACACGTTTGAATTCAACATAAAAAATCCTTTCCGGCAAAGCATGCCGCACACTCTCTCTCGAGCATAAAAAACCTCGTGAAAAAATTTTTTTGCCCCCTTAAAAGCAAAAAAACGTCATGCGTCGACGAAAACTCAACCGACGGAAGGATTTCCGGATTGTAACAAATTCTAACAAAAAAGGAACAACCCCGAAAGATTGTTCCTTATAAACCAAGTTTCGAAAACTATTTGTTGACGATTTCTTTGAATTTTTTGCCTGCGGAGAAAGCGGGAGCTTTTTTAGCAGGAATTTCGATAGTTTTACCGGTTTGAGGATTACGTCCGGTTCTTGCATTTCTTTGTCTTGCTTCAAATGTTCCGAAACCGACCAAAGTAACTTTATCTCCTTTAGCAACCGTTTTTTGAACAGTTTCCATAAACGAATTAATTACTTCAGCTGCTTCTTTTTGAGTAATTTTTGATTTTTTTGCAACTTCTTGGACCAATTCTTCTTTGTTCATTTGGATTTCCCCTTTCATATATCTACAATCCCCATTATAGTAAAAGTTAAAATTTATGCAAGTGCTTAACGTTCAACCCTAGGGCAATTAACCGATATTTATAAAAACAAAATCGCGAAAAAGGGCAAAAATAAAGAACTGCGCCGTTTCAAAAACCTAAAAGGCAAGTATAACGCAGTCCTTCATGTCATTAAATTTTATGAAGAAATATTAATCTTTGTTTCTCATTGTGGGGAACGCTATGACGTCCCTGATGGTCGGAGAATTGGTCAAAAGCATTACCACGCGGTCAATTCCGATACCCATGCCGCCTGCGGGAGGCATGCCGTATTCCAAAGCATTGATGAAATCTTCGTCAATGTCCTGAGCTTCCTCGTCGCCCGCCGCTTTTGCAGCCGCCTGAGCCTCAAAACGGGTTCTTTGGTCTATCGGGTCGGTAAGTTCGGAGAACGCGTTCGAAATTTCCCATCCGTTAATTCTCGTTTCAAAACGTTCGGTCAATCGGGGATTATTTCTGTGAACCTTTGCAAGCGGCGAAATGTCGCGCGGATAGTCGAGAATGTGGATAGGTTGAATGAGGTGAGGTTCTACTTTTTCTTCGAAAATTCTTTCGAGAACCTTCCCCCAGGTTTCGCAATCTTCGGTATCGATATGCAATTCGTCAGCCTTGGCTCGAACTTCGTCCACGGTGTACAAACCTTCGAAATTCATGCCTGTGTATTCTTCGATGGCGCCGATCATGGTTTTTCTGTCCCAAGGGGGCGTCAAATCGATTTCTTTACCGCAATAAGTAATTTTTGTCGTACCGAGAACATCCATGGCAACCGAAGAAATCATGTTTTCGAGAAGAGCCATCATTTCGTTGTAATCGACATACGCTTGATAGAGTTCAATCATTGTGAATTCGGGGTTATGGCGGGTATCAATGCCTTCGTTGCGGAAGTTTCTGTTAAGTTCGAAAATCTTTTCGCTCAAACCACCGACCAAAAGGCGTTTCAAGTGAAGTTCGGGTGCAATTCTGAGAACCATGTCCATGTCGAGAGCGTTGTGATGAGTTACGAACGGTCTTGCGTTTGCGCCCGAAGCTTTCATGTGAAGCATGGGGGTTTCGACTTCGAGAAACCCTTGTTTAACGAGGTATTCTCTGATTTTGGTAATAATCATGCTCCTGATTTTGAAAGTTTTTCTGACGTCTTCGTTCATGATTAAATCGACGTATCGTTGACGATAGCGGGTCTCGACGTCTGTCAGACCGTGAAACTTTTCGGGCAACGCCTTTAAAGATTTTGTAAGAAGTTGAAATTCGGTAACTTTGAGACTCAACTCACCGCGGGGCGTGCGTCTTATGGTTCCCGTGCAGCCCAAAATATCGCCGATGTCGAGAAGTTTCAGATTTTTGACTGCATCTTCGGGAAGATTTTCTTTGTGCGCAAAAAGTTGCAATTTTCCGCTGTCATCGGTCAAATCCATAAACATGCCCGAATTTCTTATAGCGGTAATTCTGCCCGCAACGTTATATTTATCTTCGGTTTCGGCACCGGGTTCGAGATCTTTGTATTTTTCCTGCAAATCCGCTACTTTAACGTCCTTTTGAAAAGAATATTTAAAAGGATTGATACCCTTGTCGGCAAGAGTCGCAAGCTTTTGTATTCTGGCATTTCTCACGTTATCCGCGGAATCTTTGCGTTGATTTTCCATTAAAATTCTCCTTTATACGTATATATTTTTAACAAGCGAAGTAAAAGTTTTTTCGTCCAAAACGAGAAAACATTCTGCGTTATCGACGTTCGGAACAAGCCCTCTGTAACGGCTCAAGCCCACCGACGAAGGCAAATAGCTTCTTAACGCGGTTTGAGATTTGTGACACTCGAGCATTTGAGCTTTTTTGTCGACGGTATTTGTTATGTCGACAAAAGCGTTCGGCAAAGCCAAAGTCGACCAAACTTCGTAAAAAACGATTTTTACGTCCTTTTTGTGAGGCTTGTTTTGCAAAAGTTTTTTTACCAAAATCGAAACCGACTTGTGGTCTTTATGAGTATCGATTAAGTTAGGAACAAAAATGTAATCAAAGTCCGAAATATCAATCTTTTCAAGGGTTTCGTATGCGGAAATTATATCTCTGTCGGGAACACCCAAAACTTCGTATCGATTGACGCCGGCGATTTTCATCGCTTCCGAGAACTCTTCTTTTCTGACACGCGCAGCTTCCTCGGGAGGCAACGATTTCAAGCCTTTCACTCCGTCGGTTATGCAATAAACGTCAAAATTCTTCCCGAAACGAGCCAATGTTCCGCCCGTTCCGATACTTTCGTCATCGGCATGCGGCGCAAACAAAATCGCTCTTTCGTTTTCCGCGATATTTAACGGTAACTGTTTTGTATTTATCGACAAATAAAATTTGTAAATCTTCGGCAACAATCGATTAAATACGAAAGTTTTGATGCTCATTTTTCATCCTTTCCGTAAATAATCATATCGTAAACAAAGTTCAAAAAAAACGATATCCGAAATATTTTTCTTAAAGCACGGCTTCAAAATCGTCGATAATTGCCGAATCCCGCTTCGGGACGCGCGGAATTTGATGTAACAATCTCGTAATATTCGTTTTTGTCTATGTCAACACCCATGTTTTTTATGTTCGGCTTTTTACGAACTTTATTATTCAAAGGCACATCTTTTTTTTCTTCCGTCATGGCGAATTAAACCTCCGGAGGCATACCGTAATTGTTTTTCGACGAATTTCCCCTTACGAAAATTAAAACAATCAAACCCGACAAAATAACGTAGAGAAGCATTCCGAAAAGCGCATTATTTTGGTTTTTGCCGAACAGAAAAACATACAATACAAAAACGTAAAGCCAATATAAAATTCCCGACAGATTGAGGTCATGAAGCCTTCTTATAGCAATAAACGCACCCGAAATCGCGGAAACAACCTGAAAACAGAAAAACAACATCAACGAGACGTAAAACACAACCATCATCGGCATCGATACCGTAGCCTCGGGTGTAAGGAAAAAACTGTTTACAAAATCGGCAAAAGATTTAAAATTAAACGCACAAAACAGCGACAAGAAACCCGTCAACAAAACAGTCACAAACAACCAAACCGAAAAAAAGTTTCCGAACTCATGTTTGGATGCCCGAGTTTTAAATCTGAAATTTGTCAAAGATTTAAGATAAAGTTTCAACATATAAAAATCTCCCGAATAACGTTATTGTTTGCCCGCTGCAGCCGCTTTAAATCTGGCGAGAGCCGTTGCCAAAGCTTTATCGGCATTTGCATTTTCTTTTGCCTTTTGCTCGTCACCTTCGCGGGCTTCGAGTTTTTCTTTTTCGTTTTGCGCCGCGACGGAGTCGATATCTTTACCGTTTTCCGCGTCTTCGGTCAAAATAACGGCTTTATTGTCGTTAAACTGAAGAACACCCCCGATAACGGAAAAGAACTCTTCTTTACCTTCGAAAACGGTTTTGAGGACACCTATTTTCAATGCACTCATAAACGGAGTGTGTCCGGGCAAAATCCCGAACTGACCGGCAACGCCGTCAGCATAAAACTCGTTGACCTTGCCGTCGAAAACGACTTTTTCGTGGGTTATGATTTTCAGTTCGATAGTCTGTTCGCTCATTTTAAAAATCTCTGTTGTTATGAAATTTTACCGGCTTTTTTGAGAACGTCTTCGATGGTTCCCGCCATGTAGAACGCCTGTTCGGGAATATCGTCGTGTTTGCCTTCTATAATTTCTTTAAAGCCTTTTACTGTGTCTTCGAGCTTTACGTAAGCCCCGGGGATACCCGAGAATTGTTCCGCGACAAAGAAAGGTTGAGAAAGGAATTTTTGAATTTTTCTTGCTCTGTTGACGGTTTCTTTGTCTTCTTCGGAAAGTTCGTCCATACCCAAAATTGCGATAATATCTTGAAGCTCTTTATATTTTTGAAGAATTTCGAGAACCTTGCCCGCAACCGCAAAGTGTTCTTCGCCGATGATTTCGGGAGAAAGCGCACGGCTGTTCGAAGCGAGCGGATCAACTGCGGGATAAAGCCCCAAAGACGCAATTTGTCTGGACAAAACGGTCGAAGCGTCGAGGTGAGAGAACGTCGTGGCGGGCGCAGGGTCGGTAAGGTCGTCCGCGGGGACGTAAATTGCCTGAACAGAAGTAATCGAGCCGTCTTTTGTCGAAGTAATTCTTTCCTGAAGTTCACCGACTTCGGTCGACAAAGTAGGCTGATACCCTACCGCGGAAGGCATTCTGCCGAGAAGCGCCGAGACTTCGGAACCTGCCTGAACAAATCTGAAGATGTTGTCGATGAACAGCAAAACATCCTGTTTCGAGTAATCTCTGAAGTATTCCGCAGCGGTCAGAGCGGACAGACCGACTCTCATTCTTGCTCCGGGCGGTTCGTTCATTTGACCGTAAATGAGAGCAACTTTGTCGATAACGCCCGATTCTTTCATTTCGTTCCAAAGGTCGTTACCTTCGCGGGTTCTTTCGCCGACACCGCCGAAAACCGACACGCCGGAGTGTTCCATGGCAATATTGTGAATGAGTTCCTGAATAAGAACGGTTTTACCTACGCCGGCACCACCGAAAAGACCGATTTTTCCTCCTTTTTGATAAGGTTGAAGAAGGTCTATCGCCTTAATACCCGTTTCCAGAATTTGAATATCGGTATTTTGTTCGGTAAGGGAAGGCGAAGGTCTGTGAATGGGGAGTCTCGTTTCGGAAGCGATTTCACCGCAATTGTCGACGGGTTCGCCCAAAACGTTCAAAATCCTGCCCAAAATCGGAGTACCGACGGGGATGGAAATGGGGTTTCCCGTATTGACGGCTTTCATGCCTCTTTTTAATCCGTCCGTCGACGACATCGCAACCGAGCGAACTTTATTTTCGCCGATTTGTTGTTGAACCTCGGATACAACCTTCGTTCCGTCTTCGAGATAAAATTCCAACGCGTCGTATATGTCGGGAACATGCCCGCCTTCGAACTCGACGTCCGTAACGGGACCGATAATTTGAGTAATAATTCCTTCGTTTTCAGCCAAAGTCATGGTCAAACTCCTCACTGTGTCGAACTTTTTAACGATTAACGACACCTTTATTTATCATTTTATACCAAAAAAAATAAAACAAGTCCAAAATTTTAATTTTCGGAAAAAATTGAAAAATAATATGTTTGGTGTAGAATATCAAAGGTACGAAAAATTTTTCGTGCGAAAAATTCGAAAAAATACACATTTACGGAAGGAAAAAGAAAAGTGGGACTTACTTTCCAGGAATTAATTTTTAATTTATCGAAGTATTGGTCGGATTACGGATGTATAATTCAACAGCCGTACGACATCGAAAAAGGCGCAAGTACAATGAATCCTGCGACTTTTTTGCGCTCGCTCGGACCGGAACCGTGGCACACCGCCATGCCCGAACCCTGCAGAAGACCGACCGACTCAAGATACGGCGAAAACCCCAACAGATTGGGACATTACTATCAGTATCAGGTAATTTTGAAGCCTTCTCCCGACAACGCTCAGGAAATATATTTAAAGAGTCTCGAGGCAATGGGAATAGACCTTTCAAAGCATGACGTCCGTTTTGTCGAAGACAACTGGGAATCCCCGACTCTCGGCGCGGCGGGCGTAGGCTGGGAAGTCTGGCTCGACGGAATGGAAATCACTCAATTTACGTATTTTCAACAGGTCGGAGGCATCGAAGTAAAACCCGTGGCTCTCGAGCTTACGTACGGACTCGAAAGAATCGCGATGTATCTTCAAAACGTCAACTCCGTTTTCGACGTTATGTGGAACAAAACGCTGAAATACGGAGATATTTTCCTTCAAAACGAAATAGAACAATCAAAATATAACTTCGAATACTCGACCCCCGAAAGGTTATTCAAAATCTTCGATTTGTACTCGGCGGAAGTTCAAACATGCCTCGACGCAAAACTCGTTCTTCCCGCGTACGATTGCGTTCTGAAATGCTCGCACACGTTCAATTTACTGGACGCACGGGGAGTTATCGGAAAAGACGAAAGAATGAATTTTATTACGAGAATAAGAAAAATAGCTTCGGGCGTTGCAAAACTTTACGTGGAACAAAGAGCCGAAGCCGGTTTCCCGTTGTTGAAAAAAGAAACCTGCACGGCACCGTAGCAATTGAAACATTAAATTTAAGGAAGCAGAAAAGTGACAAAATTTTTTGAAAGTATTACTAAACGCAAATCTCCGGATGAAATGATAGCAAAATCTCAAATTGACGGACTTAAAAAGACTCTCGGTTGGTTTGACCTGATTATTCTGGGGGTCAGCGCGGTAATAGGTTCCGGAATTTTTGTAATGATTGGGGAAGCGGCATGCGGAACGTCCGAACACATCGGGGCGGGTCCTTCGCTTGTCGTATCAATCGTTGCGGCGGCACTCGCCTGCATTTTCCCCGCTTTCTGTTATGCGGAATTCGCGGCGGCAATTCCCGTTGCCGGAGGAGCTTATACCTATACGTACGCAACTCTCGGAGAATTTGCGGCATGGATGATGGGTTGGGTTTTGATGCTAGAATACGCGGTAAGCAACATAACGGTTGCCGCGGCATGGACGGGATATTTGTTCCAACTGATAAAAGGGTTTGAAAATGTTTTGCCGAATTGGATCGTAAATCCGCCCCTGTGGCTCATTCACGACTTCAATACCGCAAGCGAAAAATATATCGCCGCAGGCGCGGATCCTACAACATCCATTCCCCATATTTTGGGAGTCCCGATATCGTTCAACCTTCCCGGAATTTTGGTCATGCTCGGCATCGCGTTCATCTTGATGAAAGGAATGCAGGAGTCGACAAAGTTCGCAAAAATAATGGTTTACGTCAAAATTGCGGTAATTCTGCTGTTCGCCGGCGTCGGATTTTTCTATGTAAAACCTTCGAACTGGGTTCCTTTTGCCCCCGGCGGATTTGAAGGAATTTTGCTCGGAACGTTCATCATTTTTTACGCATACCTCGGATTTGACGCAATCGCGACTGCCGCAGAAGAAACAAAAGAACCTCAAAAGAACATTCCTATAGGGATAATAGGAACTTTGCTTATTTGTTCGGCGGTATACGCGATTGTCGCAATCGTGTTTACGGGAGTAATTCCGTCGTCCGATTACGGAATGATTGACCTTCACGCACCGATAGCACACGTAACAAGGCTCATTCATCAGGATTGGATTTCGGGATGGATTTCGGTCGGCGCACTTGCGGGCTTAACCTCGGTTTTGTTGGTTTTACAGTACGCAACGTCAAGAATTTTGTACGCAATGGCTCGCGACAACTTTTTGCCGAAAATCCTCAGATTAAAACACCCTCAATACAAAACGCCTTATATTATTTCTTGGACGGCGGTCGTACTGGTAATCATAGGGTCTTTGTTTATCGATATGAGCGTCGCGGCGCAACTTTGCATATTCGGAACATTGACAAGCTTCATTTTGGTTTGTCTCGGAATTTTGATTATGAGAAAAATCGATCCCGACAGACCGCGCCCGTTCAAGGTGCCGCTTTGCCCGTGGTTTCCGATTGCGGGAATATTGATATGCTCGTTCCTTATGATAAAAGCCATGCCTCAACTTGAAAAATCCGCGGCGTTATTCCCGTTGTGGTTGCTTATCGGTGCGGCGATATATTTTTATTACGGATACAAACGAAACAGAGCCGAAGAAGACAAAAAAATAATGCTTAACGAAAGATTTCTCAAAAAGCAGGAAGAGTTGACGAAACAATAATGAACAACAAAGTAAAAACAATCCTCAAAAACATGGGGAAAACGATAGACACCGATATGCTCCTGAAGAAAACTAATTCGGGGAAAAACGCATTATCAAAGACATTAAACGCATACGACCTGATAATCCTCGGAATCAGCGCGATAATAGGCTCGGGAATATTCGTAATGATAGGACCCGCGGTATGCGGAAACCATGCCCACGTCGGAGCGGGACCGGCAACGATAATTTCGATAATTCTCGCGGCGATAGCGTGTATATTTCCGGCGTTGTGTTACGCGGAATTCGCATCGATGATACCCGTTGCGGGCAGCGCGTATACTTATACGTATGCAACAATGGGCGAATTTGCGGCATGGATGATGGGATGGGTTCTGATGCTTGAATACGCCATCGGAAATATCACGATAGCGGTGAGTTGGACGGAATATTTGATGCAATTGCTCAAAGGCTTTCCGTTTTTGCCTCATTGGCTGACAAATCCGCCGATATGGTTGGTAAAAGATTTTACGACGGCGATTGCGGAGTGCAAAAATGCGGGAATAGACCCTCACAGCGTTATTCCGTATTTTTGCGGCATTCCTGTTTGTATGAACCTGCCGGCATTGTTTATAGTATTGTTGATAGGATTTGTATTGTTGCAGGGAACGAAAGAATCGGCTAAGACCGCAATGATAATGGTTTTCATAAAGCTTGCCGTAATATTGTTGTTTGTTGTCGTCGGAGCATTTTATATAAAACCCGAAAACTGGACGCCGTTTATGCCGTTCGGATTTAAGGGAATTATTTTAAGCGCATTTATCATATTTTATGCATACATCGGATTCGACGCGATTTCGACGGCGGCGGAAGAAACCGAAAATCCGCAAAAAAACCTTCCTATAGGATTGATAGGCTCTTTGATAGTCTGTTCGATAATTTACGCGTTTGTAGCGGTCGTATTTACGGGAATTATCCCGGTTTCGGACTACGGAAAGGTCGACATCCTTGCACCGATAGCTCACGTAATAAGGCTTATACACCAACCGTGGATTGCGGGGTGGATTGCCCTCGGAGCTCTTGCGGCACTGACTTCGGTGTTATTGGTTTTTCAATACGGAACAACCCGAATTTTGTACGCAATGACCAGAGACAACTTTTTTCCTCAGTCGATGAAAAAAATCCACCCCGTGCACAGAACCCCTCACGTCATAACATGGGTAACAACGCTTACGGTAATGGCGGGAGCGTTATTTACCGATGCCAACGTGGCGGCGGAATTGTGCATTTTCGGAACATTTGCATCGTTTATTTTGGTATGTCTCGGAATTTTGATTTTGAGAAAAACCGAACCCGACAGACCTCGTCCGTTCAAAGTGCCGTTTTGTCCGTGGTTTCCCATTGCGGGAATTCTGATTTGCCTTTACCTTATGGTTGCCGTAATAGAAGACCTTAAGACTTCGGCATTGTTGTTCCCGTTGTGGCTCGGAATCGGGGTAGTAATATACTTCGTGTACGGCTACAAACAAAACAGAAAAGCGGAACGCGGAGAGCTCGAGTTGGTCGAAGAAGACGAAGCGGCGGCAGAAATATCGGATGTTTTCTAAGCTTTCGGATATCGTAAAATCGATGATTTACGAAATTTTGTCATACTTTGTTCCGGAAAGACAAACATACAAAATCACGGGACATTGCAAACAATGCGGAAAGTGTTGCAATTATATGTACTCCAAGGATACGTATTCGGAAAAAGAGTTCAAAATCATGCAATTTTTCAACCCCGCGTACCGAAGATTTTACGTCAAGGGAAAAGATGAAGAAGGAAACCTTATTTTCGCCTGCAAAGACGTAACCGCGGACGGCAAATGCAGTGTGTACAAAAGACGCCCGAGGGTTTGCAGAAACTACCCGGCAAAAATTTTGACGTTCCCCGTTATTTTGCACGAAGGATGCGGATATAAAGTCGAAGAAAAAAAATTCGAGGATTATTTAAAATAAAAATTCACAAAATATGCATAAATATATTTATTTGGTACAATATCAGTGGTAAATCCACTAACGGAGAACTGAAATGACGCGTAAAAACAAAAAACGAAACGGCGGTTTCGGGGATATGTTGAAAACACTTGTTATGATAGGGATAACGGCAATTCTTGCCGTATTTTGTGTTTTTAAATTATATCTTGCAATTCAGCCGCCGATAAAAAATCTTGACGGACTGAAACCCAATTTGGTCACGCAAATTTACTCGGAAGACGGAGAACTTATAAAAACGTTTTCATCCTACAAATACGAGGATACGGATATCAAAGATGTTCCGCAGGACTTGATAAACGCCCTGATTGCAACGGAAGACAAGAATTTCTACAATCACTCTGGATACGACTTGTTCGGGCTCGCGCGGTCAACGGTGGCAAACTTCAGAGCGGGAAAAATTGTCCAAGGGGCAAGTACGATAACCCAACAACTTGCGCGGATGCTTTTTTTGACGAACGAAAGAAGTTATGACAGGAAGATAAAAGAAATTATCATTGCAGCGAGAATAGAAAAAACGTTGGAGAAATCGAAAATTCTCGAAATGTATTTGAACAACGTATATTTGGGCTCGGGAGCGTACGGCGCGGCAGCGGCATCATCGATATATTTCAACAAACCGCTGAAAGACCTTACGTTGTCGGAATGCGCTTTGCTGGCGGGGCTTCCGCAGGCACCGTCGGTGTATTCGCCGTTCAACAACCTGAAATACGCGATTGAAAGGCGAAACCAGGTTCTTTTGAGGATGTATAAAATGAAATATATCACAAAAGAGAACTACGAAGTCGCGACAAAAGCAAAGGTGAACCTCAGCCCGAACCGCGAAACAAATACGCTTAACCGAGCTCCGTATTTCGTGAATTACGTGATGAAAGAGTTGGAAGAACTCGGATTTGACGAATCGGATATCGCAAGCGGCGGATACAAAATAACTACGACATTAAACTATAAAGAACAGGAAGCTGCCGTGAATGCGGTCAGGAAAAACCTTGCGGCGTGGGGCTTGACCGGTAAAAACAACCAGGGCGCGGTATTTTCGTTCTCGCCCATTGACGGACGGATTTTGGCATACGTCGGCGGAAAAAGTTACGCGCAAAGCCAATACGACAGGGTTTCGCAGGCAACAAGACCACCG
Source organism: uncultured Candidatus Melainabacteria bacterium (assembly GCA_934718085.1). Lineage (GTDB taxonomy): Bacteria > Cyanobacteriota > Vampirovibrionia > Gastranaerophilales > Gastranaerophilaceae > CAKUZL01. The sequence continues at coordinate 247,977 of CAKUZL010000002.1, read as the reverse complement.
GGATCGGCATTCAAACCGTTTGTTTACGCAACCGCTGTTTATCAAGGAGCGAATCCCGACGATTTGATAGACGACAGCCCCGTAAATATTGCGGGATGGGCACCGAAAAACGCCGGCAACAGATACAGAGGCAAAATAACGTTGACAAAAGCTTTGACTGTATCGTCAAACGTTGCGACCGTCAGATTGATTCAAAAGACCGGAATAAGACCCGTTCAGATGATGGCTCGCGAGCTCGGAATAACTACGCCGCTTGCAAACGACTACACTATAGCGCTCGGGTCAAACAATGTAAATCTCATGGACATGGTCATCGCTTACGGATGCTTTGCCAACGGCGGGTTGAGAGTCAAACCTTTTTCGGTGTTGCAGGTTGAAACTTCGCTGGGAAAAGTTGTTTACAAAGCAGACAAAACAAAAATCAACAAAGTTTTGGATTATAAAGTTGCGGGAACCGTGAACGAAATGCTGAAACAGGTTGTAAAAGCGGGAACAGGTCGTGCCGCGGACATCGGAGCAGCACAGGCGGGCAAAACCGGAACTACCGACAAATGCAGAGACGCATGGTTTGTGGGATACACGCCCGCTATCGTTACGGGCGTCTGGATAGGCAACGACGACAACTCGAGACTTCCCGGAATGTCGGGAGGAACCGTCCCTGCGCGAATTTGGCATGACACAATGATTGTCGCAAACGAACCGTACAAAAACCTTGATTTCGACTACCCCGAACCCGAAAAAGAAGAAAAGCTGAAGCCTTCGAACGAAGAGCCGGAGGAAAACGTCATTGACGGGGAAGACGCGACACCGGACTCGGAGCAACCGACGGAACAACAAACCGTAACAACGCCCGAACCGCCGAAACCGGAACTGAAACATTCCAACTACGGCACGGGAATGGAACTTGCCGAACCGAAAAAAGAACAGATGAACCGGGAAACAAAAGCAAAAACCGTAAATCCTCCGGTACCGTCGATTAACGATACTTTCGGGCAAAAAGAAACTACGAAAGGCCGATTTTATTAAAACCCGATTATTAAATCAAATGCCGAAAAGCTCCCGATTAAGGGAGCTTTTGTTATTTTTAAGTAATCGCCGAGAAACGAGAAAATATCTTCATTAAAGATTTTTGATTACGGCGTCGGTAAACTCTGTCGTTGTTGCGTTACCGCCCAAATCCGCGGTCAAAACTTTTGCCTCGGCTAAAGTTTTCAAAAGCGCATTTTCGATTTTTGAAGCATATTCGGCTTCTCCGATATATTTCAACATTTCGACGGCGGAAAACAGCAACGCACAAGGGTTGGCTTTGTTTTGACCTTTTATGTCGGGTGCGGAACCGTGAACCGGCTCGAATACCGCACAATCTTTACCGATATTTGCGCCTTTTGCAACCCCGAGACCGCCGATTAAGCCTGACGTCAAATCGGAAACAATGTCGCCGTAAAGATTAGGTAAAACCAAAACGTCGAATTTCGAAGGGTTTTGGACAAGCTGCATGCACAAATTGTCAACCAAAATTTCTTTGTGTTCTATTGTCGGATATTTTTTGGCGACTTCTCTCGAACATTCGAGAAAAAGTCCGTCGGAAAGCTTGCAAATATTGGCTTTTGTAACAGTCCATACCGTTTTTCTGCCGTTTTTGACCGCATAATCAAACGCAAATTCCGCAATACGGGTCGACGCTTTGCGAGTAATGATTTTAATGCTTTCTGCCGTATCTTCGTCGATTTTGCGTTCTATACCGGCGTACAAGTCCTCGGTATTTTCGCGAACGACAACAATATCGACATTATCAAACGGGGTTTTTATTCCGGGTAAATTTTTGCACGGACGAAGGTTTGCGTACAAGTCGAGCTCTTTTCGAAGAGCGACGTTCACACTGCGGAAACCTTTTCCGACGGGAGTTGTGACGGGAGCTTTCAACGCAACGCCGTTTTTTCTCACGGAGTCTATAACTCTTTGAGGAAGGGGAGTTCCTTCGATTTCGGCAACATCCGCGCCTGCCGTTTGAACATCCGCTTCGAATTTAAACCCCGCGGCATCAATTATTTTAAGCACGGATTCGGTTATTTCGGGTCCGATACCGTCACCCGGAATTATTGTTATTGTTTTCATTTTCAATCCTTTCGATTTTCTTCTTCGATAAAATTTAAAAGTTCGTTTAAGCCTTTTTTGGCAAAAACAAGCTTTCGAAATCTTCTGCCCGGGCAAGGCGGAGCGACAAATTTCACTACCTTCACCCGATTTTTATTCGCAATGCCGAAATACACCAGACCGACAGGCTTTTCCGCAGTTCCGCCCGAAGGACCCGCAATACCCGTCGTCATCAGAGAATAATCACACCCCGAAACCTTTAAAAGTCCGAGAGCAGCCTCTTTTGCGGTTTGTTCGGAGACCGCGCCGAAAGTTTCAAGAGTATTTTCGGAAACACCTATAAAACGAGCCTTTGCCGCGTTTGAATACGTGACGAAATTTGACATAATAAATGCCGAACTTCCCGAAACATCTGTCAACAAAGAACTTACAAGCCCGCCCGTACACGATTCGCCGACGGAAACCGTCTCGTTCTTACGCGTTAAAATCCCGGAAATTTTCTTTTCGGGATTTAACGTCAAAAAATCAAAAATCGTTTTTAACATCTTAGTGCGTGGGAACGCTGACTCCTTTCAGGAAAACGACGTCAAAGCTTTCACCCTGCGCAACGGAAATATCTTTTCCGGATTTAAAAATATCGACAATTTCGTCCGAAACAAGGTAAATTCCTGCCGTAGGAACGGACAAAATCGCTGACACGGGGGTCAAAAAGTACTTCGGCCAACCTGCGGGATCGACTTTGTTTCCGGTTTCGATACCCCAGTTTGTCATGGTTTTGATAATCGTGCCGGCATTGGAAACGTTTTGTCTGCTTGCGGAAGCGTAATTTCCGCCGTATCCGAGCCCTCCGTCATACTTGACTTTTGAAGCGGGACGAAGCCCCAAAGCAACGGGAATTTGATCGCCGGTCGGACTTACGAGGTGATCGAATTTAACGTAAACCGAAGCGTCTTTCGACAGCATTTTTTTGTTGTTGATATCAACCACGGAACCTCTGATTACGGTACCTTTCGGCAACAGCATTTTGCCTTGAGACAAAATATCCGAAGTCGTGATGACGTCAAATCTTGCGCCGGGAGTCAAAGAAGCGCTGTCCACGGGGTTAGCCGCCGTTACGGTAATAACGGTGCCCGTCGGGATAAGTTCGCTTCTGACATCGCCTTTAATGGCTGCGGCATTGACAGTCAAAGCCGTTGAACACACGCAAAACGCGGTAAGTAAAGTTTTCAAAATTTTATTCATTAAAATTCTCCTTATAATTCCGAGACGGATGTTTTTCCGAACTTAGCCGACAAATCGTCGATATGGTGTAAAACATAGACGTAAGGTTCCAAATCACGCTGATTAAGGTCGATTATCGATCCCCAATCTGTTCTTCCGTGATGAGCCGCAATCATTTTTGCAACACGCGGAAATCCGGCGTTCATACACTTCGAAAAGCCCCACTGAGAGTGAGAAATCCACTTGTCGTAAAAAGATTCGTCATAATCAATCAAGCCTGATTTTTCGTTTATTACGTATTCGAAAATTTTCGCAAAATCGTGCAAAATCGAAGCCGCCACAACCTCATCTTTTTCGAGCTTTGAGGGGAACATGTCGACAACGTTTTTTGCGATATTCATACATTCGTAAGTATGTTGCAAAAGCCCGCCCGAATAGTTATGGTGCATAAGCTTTGCCGCGGGCGAAACTCTGAAAGAATGCTCATTTTCGGACAATAAAGTCGATACGAAATCCGAAAGCTTTTTGTTTTTAAAATTTCGAACCGTATCGATAATTTCCGAATACATTTTATCTTCAACGTCCTTATCGAGACCGGTTTTTGCTTCTTTTATCAGTTGAAGGTCGGAAATCAGACAATTGTTGAATTTTTCGTTAAAAGTTCCCGTCAGAATTTTCACGATATTTCCGGTTCTGAAAAGCTTTTCGTCAAGCCGCATGACGGTTTCTTCCCACATAATACAGTTCAGAAGCGAATCGTCGTTTGTATTGCGAAGCTGCAATTTTCCCATTTTCGAACCCGCTTTGGTATCACCCAAAGTATACACGACAACCTCGTAAAGTGCATTTAAATCAAGCATTTTTGTTTCCTTTTTCTACAAGACGAGTATATCATCATGCCGGAAATTCGGTCAAAAAATTGATTAAATCGCACAATCGCCGCATTTTACAAGGTATTTCATATAAAGATTTGTAAAGAACAAATTCAACCCGAGCTTTTTCACACCCGAAAACGTCAACGCTACGTTATCGGCGCAAACAACCGTAAGAGAATTTCGAGATATTTCGACAATCGAGCCCGGGAGATTTTTTTCAAACGAGCTCAAAGCTTTTTTGCACAATACAAAAGTAAAAAATGACGATTTAAACGGAATGTACGTTTTCGTCCACGGTGTAAAAGCCCTGATTTTACGCAAAATGTCTTCTGCGGACGAATTTTTGAAATTCAAAATAGTCTCGGAAATATCGATTTGAGGAAAATACGAAGCTTTTTTTTCGTTTTGATTTACGGGAAAAATCGTAGAATTATCAAGCAAGTCAAGCATTTGAATCATAAGTTTTTTTGCGGCATCCGCGCACCTTCCGCGCAAAGTAATTCCGTTGTCTTCCGGAAAAACGGGAACCTCTTTTTGGAGCAAAATCGCGCCCGTATCAAGGTTTTCGTCCATCAGATGAAACGTCACGCCTGTTTTTGTTTCGTTATTCAAAATAACCCGTGCGTATGGATTTGCACCTCTGTACGCCGGTAAAAGCGACGGATGAATGTTTATAAACCCCGCTTTGGGAATTTTTAAAATCTCGGGGCGAATTTTTTCACTCCATGACGCGACAAAAACCGCATCGATATTGTTTTGTTTCAAAAATTTTGCAAATTTTTCGGAATTCAACGACGTAACGTCGAGTTCTTTGAGATTATATCCGTTAATAAACGATTTTTCGCGACTCGGGGCAAAAATGTCCTTAAAAAACAACAAAAAAGGATTTACGCGAATTTTTTCATGCCTCAAAACCGCAACGGGGAAAGTTCCCGCACCTACGGCGGCAGACACGATATGAGCAAACATCGGACCCGTACCCGCAATAATTATTTTCTGCATAAAAAATCCTTTATTACTTGCATGAAGAATATTTTTTTTATAGAATATAAACCGATTATATCGTTTTTTTGCAAAAAGGCAAATTCGAAAAATACCTCAAAACAATGATACCCGGCAGGCAAAAAGCGATTATAATATAAGTCTGAAAGGGCATTATGGATAAAGATTTTACGGGCTTAAACACGTCGGCGCAATCGGCGGTCATAAGAGAGCGGATGAATATCGTCGCATCGCACCTGTACACGCAATACATCGACTACAAAAACGCTCTTGCGGATACGGAAGAAATGTTCATGCAACTTTGCAGACATGTCGAAACCACGGTTGATTATTTCAAACAATCATTCGCGTCTCGAGGCATTTCGTCCGACGACATTTACTGTAAGTTCGACGAAAAATTTCAAACGGCTCAAATTTCGGTAATGTGGAGAAAAGTAGGGTTTACGACACTGACAAACGACAAACCTCAATTTATAAGACGTCCCGACAAATTGCCGGAATTCCAAAACTGTTGCAGAATTTTGGCGGTAGACGGAGACTGTTTCTCGATAATGCAGACTAATCCCGAAAACTTCCTCAACAAACTGATTGACTCCGAAGTCGCGTCGTTATACGTTTGCGCGGACAAAAACGAACCTTGCGAAATGCGTACGCGACATATTTCGAACAACAGAATCTACGTTGCAAGACAGGAAGCCCCGAGGGAATTTATGCTGAAAGTCATCGAAATGGTCTACGGAGGCGGTCTTCCTCACCTTGCAAGGGCCTGAACGGTAGGGCTTTGTTACGGTCGAAAAGCCTCGCAGGCAAATAATTCTCCCGTAATGAATTTAACCCCGCACCCGCGACGAAAGACAAAATATTTTTACAAAAAAGCACTCGCTTCAGGCGGGTGCTTTTAGTTTGCGTTCTAAATTTTATCGTCGGTTCGGTTTTACAAGTCCGATTTTTGCCTAAAACTTCGAATTTAACCGTTTTGAAGAAAGACTTTCGAGTATTCTTCGGCGGGAACCGGGCGTCCGTACAAGAATCCCTGAGCAATGCCGCAACCCGCGGCAGACAGGAATTTAGCCTGATTGACGGTTTCAATGCCCGTTGCCACGGTCGGAACGTTTAATCTCGAAGCAAGGTTCAATACGCTCAGAACAACCGTTCTGCCCTTTGCATCCCCGAGTTCGCCCGCAATAAACGATCGATCGAGCTTTATCACGTTAACGGAAGAATTTTTCAAAACGTCGAACGAGAACGAGCCGACTCCGAAATTATCGAAAGCAACCGCAAAACCGTACGATTGAAGCTTATGGACAACTTCTTCGAAATTTTTCATGTCGTCCGGGTCGGAAATGTTCGAAAGCTCGAAAACCACGTATTTTGTCTCGATACCGTACCGTTGAGCAGTCGCGATAACGGTTTCCGCAAATATTTCATTGTTTCTGCCGATTTTGGAAATATTCACCGAAATCGGGAAAAGCGGTAAATTATTTTGCTTTCGGTCGTACAAAAATTTAAAAACCTGCTCGCACATGTATTCATCGATATTCAAAATAAAACCGTTTTTTTCGAAAGTCGGCAAAAACGCGTCGGGAAGCATAATTCCGCGCGTCGGATGATTCCACCGAACAAGAGCTTCCGCACCGAGGTGAGCCCCCGTTTTTATATCGTACTCGGGCTGCAAAAACATCTTGAATTGCCCGTTTTGTAAGGCAGGAACCATTTCTTCCTCGAGAGCTTTTTCGGCAAGAATTTTGGTTCTGATATTTTCGTTGTAAAACTCGTAAGTCGAGCCCGGAACAATGTTTTTGAGCGCGAAAACCGCGCGGTCGTACATTTGACGAACGGAAACCGTTTTATCCGAGACGAGATAAATTCCGAATGTCGCATTCAGTTTCGAAACAACCTTTATACCATTTTCTTCGTTAAGATGAGGCATTATTTGCGTGTTAAAATTAATCAACGTTTCTTCGACTTTTTTAACAAAATATTTTATCAAAAATTCAGGTTTATCGTACGTCATCAAAACGACAAAATTACTGCCGATACGAGTTACAAGCCCGCCGGGAGTAAGGTTTACACAAATTATGTCGTAAACGTTTTTTAAGATTTTGTCAGCTTTTTCGTGTCCGTACAGTTCGTTTATTATTTTGAATTTTGTTAAATTGACCGAAATAAGAGCATATTTGGCGTATTTCGAGGAAGTCAAAATTTCGGTTGAGTCAAGAAAGAATTTTGTTTGATTCGTTCCGTCTGTAATTTTGTCTCTGAAGATATAGTCCAAAACCGCCTTTTCGGTTTCGTTTCCGGTTTTTTGAACGTAAAACAGAAACAAAATCAAAATCACGCAAATCAACCCGACAATTCCGAAAACGACAAGCGAAATGCTGTCGACGTTCATTGTGATTACGCCGTGAGAAACCGAAGTCAGAGCCAGAAAATTATTGTATCCGATAGGGGCAAAAGCCGCCAAATACCGCGAACCGTCGGCATGCCTGTACCAAAACGTACCCTTACCTTCGGTTTGAAATTTTTTCAGAACGGATTCGGGTGATTCGGAGACAAATTTGATGTTTTCTTTAAAAATATTGTTTGCGGAAGAAGTGAAAACCGAGTCTTTAAGGACATAATCACCGTTCGAGGAAATAATGTCGTTTGCTGCGGAACCGTCAAAATCGTTATAGGCGAGAATTTTCGAAAAAATGTCCGTATCGACCGCGGCACCCAAAACTCCGACCACTTTTGAGCCGTCATAAACGGGAACGTAATATTTATTTACAAACCCGGATTTTGCGGCAGGCGACGAAGTTCTGTCGGCAAAACACGAAACGCCTTCCATTGCCGATTGAAAGCAATCTTCGCTTAAAATATTTTTGGAAGAAAGCCGACCGTTCGACTCGATTTTTATCGTTTTTCCGTCGGGGTAAGAAAACGAAAGCGCATAAAATTTGGTATCTTTAACTTTTTGTTGCAAAAAGTTTTTGACGGAAGGTTCCGAGCCGAAAGACGCGACGGAAGAGAGGTTTGAAGACAACACCTCAAGCATTCGCAAATCGCCTTTGATTCTGCCCCTGATGTTGGACGCCGTTTGTTCGGCGGTTTGAACCAAATAATCCTCGGCCGAAATATGCGACGCGGCAAGCATATAGAACAAAAAACCGCCCGCAAGAATAAACAAAACAACGGTTGTCGCGGAAAGAATTTTTGTAAACTTTTGCAACAACCGAGCTTTGTTTTTATAAACGTTCAAATCCTGAAATTCGTTCATAATCGTTTGTTAAATCCTCACAATCGTTTTTATAAAACGATTTTATTATTTATTTTCGGTTTTTACAAGCGTTATGAAGAAAAACGAGGTTTTATTTAAGTTTTGTAACGATTTTATCAAATTTTTCGTCGGGAGACAAACTGTCTTTGCCGGTTTTAAACGACGGAAACCTTGTTTTTGACCGCATCGACGTATTTTACGCAGGAGCACGCCGCGACCGCACCGTCCGCGGCGGCGGTAATGACCTGCCTTAACGGGGTGTTTCTCACGTCACCTGCTGCAAAAACGCCCGGGACTGAGGTTTGCATGTTCGAATCTGTTTTGAGGAAACCTTTTTCGTCGGTGTCCAAAACACCTCCGAAAAGCGCCGTTTCGGGTTCCAAACCGATATACGGAAACACACCGTCCGTCGGCAATTCAAGAATTTCGTCGTTGTTTTTGTTTTTCAAAACGATTTTTTCGACGACCGAATTTCCGCAAATTTCAACGGGAACGCAGTTCAGAACGCATTCGATTTTGGGGTTGGAAAGCATTTTTTCGACAACGACTTTATCCGCGCGAAACTCATCTCTTCGATGAACGATAAAGACTTTTTTTGCAAATTTCGTAAGGTAGCATGCTTCTTCGAGCGCGGAATTTCCTCCGCCGACGACACAAACCGTTTTATCTTTGTAAAACGCCGCGTCACAAACGGCACAATAGCTTACGCCTCGTCCGACGAACTCGTTTTCGCCTTTTATTCCGAGTTTTTTGGCATGCGCACCGGTTGCGATTATTACGGAATTCGCGCGAAAGATTTTATCGTCGGTTTTGACGGTTTTTACGTCGGAAAGCAGGTCAACTTCGGTGATTTCGGCATAGGGAAATTTTTGAACACCGAATTTATCGAGATGTTCTTCGAATTTTTCCGCGAGTTCAAAGCCGCCGATGAGCGAAAATCCGGGGTAGTTTTCGATTTCTCCGTAGTTTACGGGCTGCCCGCCGAACATCGAAGCATCGAGAACGGCAGTTTTGAGATTACCTCTTGCCGCATAAATACCCGCGCTCATGCCCGCGGGACCTCCGCCGATGATAATAGTGTCACAATCAAATATTTCCGTCATACTCGGTTTCTCCTTATTGTCAGTAAGCGAACGTCTGCATAAAAAGGCGCGCGTCTTTCTCGCTGCCGATTTTGACCGCGGCAAGCTTGTAACGGGCTTTTACTTCTCTGATTTTCGCGCCGTTTTTATAAGTTCTTACAACCATTGTATCAAGACCGAGGAATTTGTCATCTTTTAAATTCAGCTTCACGGTTTCGATGACGTTTTCGTCGCCGTCGCCCGTTTTGCGAACGAACGTAAACGTGTCGGAGCCCGATTCCGTAACGGTGATTGACGCAACGGCACCCGAAACGGGATTTGTTAAAGTTAAGACGTTACCGTCGCGCAATAAGTTCCACACCTCGTTTGTTGCGGGAGAAAACATGGAGGGATTTGTCGTGGATTCAAGCACCGCAGCGACTTTCCAGACACCGAAAAATCCCTGCGGAACGTTTTTCGACACCCCGCCCTGCAAGACCGCGGGGAATGCCGAAATTTGAACAAAAACGATTGCACAAAGTATGACAAAAAATCTTTTCATATCGTAAAAATTAACGAATTTCACAAGAAAGTCAATCGGGAAAACGGGCAGAGAAAATATTGCAAATCGGGCTTGTTTGAATTAGAATAAACGGTGAAAATGTTTCGAGCAAGGAAAGTTCGGTGAAAATCCGATGCCGTACCGCGACCGTAAAGTCGGAACACTTGTCGAAACGGGATTTACAAGTACTTCGGGTATAAAGGAAAGTAAACTTGGAATTTACGCAAAAAACATACGCCGGAGAGAAGAGAAGGAAAAATGCCGCAAGCTGCAGCAACAGGGGCGCCCGTAGCGGGTGCGACATGCCCTCACGGATTTCCGATAGGAGCATGCCCGATATGTAACGGAACCGGAGGCGGAGGAGGCTCGAGCGTAAAAAAGAGCAACGCCGGAGAGTGGTCGTACGCAAAATGCTATTCCGTGGGAATGCAAATGAGGTACAGAGAAAGCCTCGAGCAGGCAAACACAAGGGTTTTGCAAAGTCTTTCGGCGCAGGCGGAGAATGCCGCGAACTTTTTAAAAACAATGAAAGAGAATTTTGCGGCAAGAATTGAAACGCTTGCTCAAATGCTGCCTCAGCCCGTCGCAACGGTTGTAAAAGTTCTGAATGCGGTCGTTTTTATGCCGATTTTGACGATTGCGGTCAAGTTTGCGGAATTTACCGCGGCTTTGACTCGCGGCGCGGAATTTTTCAAGGGACAACTTATAAATCTCGGAGAAAAACTCGCGGCAATATTCGGAGAAGTAAAGAATTTTGTGAAAGAAAAAGCCGAAAAAGCAATAAAAGCAATAAAAAAGAACGTTTCAAAACTTTTTAAGGCAATTTTCGGCGGAGAAGAAGACGAAACCGAGACGAGAGAAGCCTTGACGGCACATCTTTCAAAAGGAGCATAGGATATGATAACGAACACGAAAAACCTTATCGGAGCTGATGTTTCGGGGCTCGGAAAAAATACGCGACTTCCTAACGAAAAAAGAAATCATTTCGAATTTGATTTCGAAAGGGTCGAAAGGATTGTAAACAAAAGAGAAAGCGCGCTTCCCGAGGTTTCCGAATTTTTGAACAAAGCAAAAAACGAAAAGGAAATTTGTGAAGGTTTGTACGTACTGGACAGAATGCTCGAGAAAGGCGTAAAAGGTGTGGATAAGCTTTATCCCGTCATTTCGAAATTCAATGACACCGACAACCCGAACATTCAGGTTTATTTGGCGGGAATATACCGAAAAACGCAGGTACCGGATGCTTTCGGACCTTTGATGAAAATGATGTTGAAACAAACGTTTTTTCCGACCGGAAAATACTTTGATCCGACGGAAGAAATCGGAGGCGCAATTCTCGATTATATCCGAAATACCGGAGCAAAAGAGCTTTACGAAAAAACAAATCGAAAAGAAACGCGCACTAATCCTTTGAACGTGGTATAATACGAAAAAAGGACGTAAGATGGTTGCAAGAGTATTAACTGCGGCGTTGACGGGGCTCGACGCGCACAAAGTAACGGCGGAAGTCGACATGAACAACTCGCTTCCCGCAATAATAATCGTAGGATTACCGGATACTGCGGTATCCGAGGCTAAAGAGAGAGTGCGTTCGGCGATAAAAAACACGGGATTTCAGCTTCCCGCAAAAAAAATAACGATAAATCTTGCGCCCGCGGACATAAAAAAAGAAGGAAGCATGTACGATTTGCCGCTTGCGATGGGGATTTTGGCGGCATGCGGAGAGCTTGACGACAAAGAATTCAAAGACACGGCTTTCATCGGAGAACTTTCCCTGGACGGTTCGGTAAGAGCCGTAAGAGGCGTTTTGCCTATAGTTTCGGGATTAAAAGATTTGGGCATAACAAAAATCGTCGTTCCTCTCGAGAACGCCAAAGAAGCCGCATTGGTGCCGGGAGTAACCGTTTGGGGCGCAAAAGACCTTGTTTCGGCGGTTAATCACTTCATAACCGACACGGAACAGCGTCAAAGCCTTCCGGAAATAAAGGTTAATTTAACCGAATATATGGCAAAAGCGATGAAAGAAACGCCCGATACGTTTGATTTCAAAGACGTAAAAGGACAGATAAAAGCAAAAAAAGCATTGGAAACGGCAGCCGCCGGGGCTCATAACGTCTTGATGTCGGGCTCTCCCGGGTCGGGAAAAACGCTGCTTGCAAAATGTTTTGCATCGATACTTCCGCCCCCCGAGCCCGAAGAAGCGGTAGAGCTTACAAAAATTTACAGCACCGCGGGACTGCTTGACACAAAAAAACCGTTGATAGTCAAACGTCCTTTCAGAACGGTTCACCACACCGCATCGGCGGCGGGAATAACCGGGGGAGGTTCGAACCCGAAACCCGGCGAAATTACGCTTGCTCACCGCGGAATATTGTTTTTGGACGAAATTGTCGAATTCCCGCGGCAAATTCTCGAAACGCTGCGTCAACCGCTCGAGGACGGCGAAATAGTTATTTCGAGAGCGCAAATGAGCGTTAAATATCCCGCAAAATTCATTCTTGTCGGAACGATGAACCCTTGTCCCTGCGGGTATTTGGGCGACAAAGAAAGAAAATGCACCTGCACGGAATATCAAATTCAGCGTTACAGAGCGGGACTTTCCGGACCCTTAACAGACAGAATAGACATTCAAATCGAAGTCCCGAGATTAAAGCCGGAAGAACTTATCGGAGCAAAATTCGAAAGCGAATCTTCGGCAAGTATAAGAGAACGGGTCAAAAAAGCCCGAAAAATCCAGGCGGAAAGATACAAAGGATACGGGTTTTACACAAATTCCGAATTAAACGCCAAAACGATAAAAATCTTCTGTAAATTAAACGCCGAATGCGAAGACCTTTTGAAGGCGGCAAGCAAAAAATTCGCGCTTACGGGAAGGTCTTACGACAGAACGTTAAAATTGTCGCGCACGATTGCCGATCTTGACGGAAGCGAAAACATCGAAACCGCGCACATAGCACAAGCTTTGCAATACAGAACATTAATCGAACCTTCGGCGTAAAATCGGAGAAAAGCCTTGCTGATACACGGAAACGACGAATTATCGAGAAGAAAAAAACTTGTTCTTGAGGCAGCAAAGCTTATAAATTCGGGTGTTGCGCCCGAAAAAATCTTGATAATCTGCCAAAATTCACACAAAAAACTCGAAGTTATCAAACTTATCGAAAACGAGATTGCAGAAAAAGACAAAAAACCCGAAATCAGAACGTTTACGGGAATTTGCCACAACGCGGTTTTAAACCGTTTCGATTTTATAATTAAAAATCACAACATTCAAAATCCGAAAAAAACACCGAATTTGTGCGGTTTGAGCCTTTCCGAAGCGTTTTTGAAAAAAAGTATTGCGAAAGGATTTGAAGATTATTTTTCGAAAACAAGCCTGATGCACCAGCTTTTCAGGCGTCGCACGCTGATTGTAAACAATGCGCTGAACGACGAGGACGTCAAAAAACGTTCGGCGGCATTGAGCGAAACTTTTGCGGACGCAGCGGCACGTTCGCTGAAAAAATTTGAAGACATGACCTTCAAGTACCAAAGTTTCGACTACATTTCGCAGATAAAACTTTTTCGTGAAATTTACGAAAACACCGATATTTACGCCGGTACGGAGTATTTATTCGTCGATGACGCGGACGAAATGACATTTGCTCAGTACAAATTCATTAAGTTTCTTCAACCGAGGCTGAAAAGAAGTTTTATTGCGTTCGACAAAAACGGCAGCAGCAGACTCGGATACCTTTGTGCCTGCAAAGACCTTGATTTTTCGTTCGGGAAGCAAAAAGAAAAATACCGTTTCGACTTGACAGACACCCCCGCAAGCGAAGCGGAACGAATGTTTAAAGAAATATTAAGCGGCAACGTTCCCGAAACAAAAGCGATAAGAGTTACAAAAACGATGTTTCGCCCGGAAGCTGCGGAAAAAATCGTAAAAAAAATCAAAGAATTGACAAAAGAATGTAAAAATTCGGACATATTTGTCGCTACGCCGATTTTGGACGAACTGACCGTTAATTCTTTAAAAAATACGGGAATAAAAATAAAAATCCTCGACGGAAGCGAAAAGCTGAAAGACAATCCGTCGGTTTTTTCTATATTGACAATATTGCGAATGCTTTATCCGTGCTCAAAACCCGACAAAAACCGATTGAGGCAACTTTTGTATACGGTATTGAAAATCCCTGCAGTAAGTTCGTTTTCGGCAGTAGACGAAATTTTCGAAGCGGGAAAATTTGTGCCGGTCGAGTTCAAAACCGAACGATACAAAGAAAAATACAAGGAATTTTGTGAATTTATAAACACATTAAAACCGACAAAACTCTCCGACAACATTATTCGAATTTTCGAGTACCTTAAAACAGAAAAGCCTTCAAAAAAGGACGTTATACAGCTCGGATTTTTCATAAAGGAAATAAAAAGTTTCGAAAACGTTTCGGAGCTCTCGGCGGAGGCTCAATCACGAATAATAACGCAATTCGAAAACGACATAATCAGCGAAAACCCTTCTTATACGGAGGAAATCCCCGATGATGCGCTGATTGTCGGAACGCCTCAAAAAATAATTGATTGCGGAATAAGGCGAAAATACGGAATTTGGGCGGACATTTCGTCTGAACTGTGGAATTTGCGCGATTGCGGACCTTTATACAATGCGCCCGCGTTTTCGGCGCAAAGAGAGCCCGCACCGTACGATTTTGAAGAAAACAAATCTTTTGAACGCGAAAAAACCGCAAGAGTTTTGAGAAAACTGATGTTGTGCTCAAGCGAGCAAATTTACGCATACGAGTCGGTTTACGACATTTCGGGAACGGAGAACTTCGGGATTCTCCCGAGCTTGTTTGTGCCGGAACCTGACGAAATTCCGCCCGCTCCGAAAAAATTTATTCCGCGTAACGACCAAAAGCCTGTAATCGAGTACAATGGCGGATATACGGGGGTCAATGCCGTTCCGGGAGCGGGGAAAACCGCGGTTTTGACGGCACTGACGCTGAAACTCATCGAAAACGGGACAAAACCGTCCGAAATATTCATTGTTACGTATATGGATTCGGCGGCGGAAACAATAAAAGAGCGTATTCGCGCGGCACTTCCCCAAACGTCGGAACTGCCGGCAATTTCGACCATTCACGGGCTTGCGATGCGGATTATAAAAGAAAACAATAATTTCACACTGCTGAATTTGACGGAAGACTTTTCGATTTGCGACGACAGCACTCGGCAAAAAGTAATGACGGAGCTGATTTCAAAGCTCGGGCTCGATTACGAAGACTACGACAATTACGAACGGGCAACATCGAAACTCAAGCTTTCCGCGGGCAAAATCAAGCGAAAATACACTCGCGAACTGAATAAATTTTACGAATTTTTCGACGAATACGAAAAAGCACTGAAAACATCCGATATGATTGACTATGACGACATGCTCAAGTACGCGGTCAAGCTGCTCGAAAAATATCCGCAAATTCGAAAATACTACGCAAATCTCTGTAAATACGCCATAGAAGACGAGGCGCAGGACTCTTCGGAACTTCAACAACGACTTTTGAGGTTAATTTCATCAAAACACAAGAATTTGTTGAGATGCGGAGACGTAAACCAGGCAATTACGGCATCTTTCACGGCTTCGGAGCCCGAAAAATTCAAATCGTTCTTCACGAAAAACAAAAAAACGGAAATGACAACTTCCGGCAGAAACGCAAAAGAGATACAAAACCTTGCAAACAGGCTTATTTCGGCAACTTTGAACGACGATTTTTTAAAAAATTCTTTCCATCCCGTCGAAATGACACCCGCAGATACAAACCCTCAACCGTTCGAGAGCCCGGAATTTCACGTATTCACGGGAAAACTTGACGAAAAAATTTATATCGTCTCGAAAATAAAAAGAATTTTAAAAACCGACGAAAAAGCTTCGATAGCAATACTTTTGAGAAACAATCGCCAAGTCGAAGAATATTACGATTTTTTAACGCGCGAAGGTTTTTCGGTAATAACGAAAAGTGATTTATTGGGGCAAAACCCCGTATTTCGGGTTATTTTGAGCTTTATAAAATTTTACGCGGAACCGGAATCGAACGCGAGGGTAAAAGAAATTATAAAAGTGTTTAAAGAAACAAACATTCGTCGGTTTTCGGACGAAGACGACGAGTACATGAAGGGTCTGAAAGAGCCGTTTTTGACGATAAATCCCGACCTTTTGCCGAGCAGCGCGCTGCTTAATTTGTGGTGGGACTTAAATTTCTCGGCGGACGAAAATTTCGCCTCGGAGGATACGCTTGCGGCAAATATAACGGAAAAATTTTTCGTGTCGGACGCGGACAAAGCGGACGGATACATAATAACGACGCTGATAAAGCGAATTTGCGACCTTTATTCGACGACGGAAACGATAATTCAGCGTTTGGAATACATCGCGAAACAACCTTTAAAATTCGGCGTTTCAAGGGAAAATACCGATATTTCGCAAATAAAGCTTATGACTGTTCACAAGTCAAAAGGTGACGAATTCGACGCGGTTTTCATGCCCGAATTTTCCGAGGAAAACTACCCCACGGAAGAAAAAAAGATAAAACTGAAATCGAAATTTTTACGCGAAATCGACGAACTGAACGAAAGCGCCGCGCAAAAAAGCGAACAGGATATGAAACGCGAAATTGCCGAAGAGACATTGAGGCTTGTTTACGTAGGCATTACTCGGGCAAAACGAGCTTTGTACCTGACGTGCACGAAAAAATTCCGCTCGGAGCCGTCAAAAATTTTGAAAAATTTAAGCGGTCAAGACTAAGCTTTTACGGAAGTTTTCGTCGTTTTTGAAGCTTGAACGTCGGAAGCTTTTTGTGCCGTTTGAGACGAGTCTTCGTTGACACCGGGGAACGAATTTTTGCCGGTTATCATCTTCGTCATATAATACTGCATTTTCGGAATGAAGATACCCAACATCGCCGTGGAAACCGTAAACGCCGCAAGGAAATTGACTCCCGTCATTTTTATGCCCGAATTTTTGGCTTTGTTGAGAAGCTCTTCCGTAACGACCTCGCCCGGTTTCAGCGATTCGCAAAGTCTTTTGACGTAAGACGCGACCTCGTCTTTCAGAGCGTAGAGTTCTTTGTGTGAACAGTACTTGAGCGGATCTTTGTAG
The DNA here is from genome assembly GCA_934718085.1 of uncultured Candidatus Melainabacteria bacterium. Classification (GTDB taxonomy): domain Bacteria; phylum Cyanobacteriota; class Vampirovibrionia; order Gastranaerophilales; family Gastranaerophilaceae; genus CAKUZL01. The sequence continues at coordinate 230,771 of CAKUZL010000002.1, read as the reverse complement.
GCACCTTCGGTGTGATTGTCGAACAATTTTTTCAAAAATTCGGGAGAATTGATGAGCCCGCCTTTAAACGCGTCTTCGATTTGATTTCTTGTAATAACTTTGCCGTCAAACCGCTCCGGTTGGAGTTCCGCCATACTTTCGAGGATTTTTTTCATCGAATCGTCGGTTACGGTTTTCAAAAGTTCTTCAAGCTTGATAACCTGCGTGGGAACGGACTTTTTACCCGTTAAGTTCGAGAAAAATTCCGCCGTTTTCGAAACTTTTTCGGTTTCGAAATTCAATTTTGACAAATCCGGAATTTTGCCTTCGCCGAACACCGCTTTTTTGAAGGATTCCACGTCTTTTCCTCCGTTCTTTAGGAGTTCGGTAAGTTCTTTTGTGATAATCGCGGTCGAAGAGGGATTGAGTCTGTCGAAATGTCCCGACTCGAGTTTGTTCAGAAGCCCCATAATGTGGGCATTCGAGAACATGTAGAAGTAAATCGAGGCAACGTCTCTGAATAAAATTTCCCGTCTTTCGTCATTGGTTCTTGCGTTATAGGTTCTGCCGGCAAGAATTCCCGCATCGGTCGACAAAAGCTTTCCGATTTCGGAGCTTTCAATCGCATTTGTAAAGACGTTTACGGGATTTGCCTTGAAAGAAACCGATTTTGAACCGTTTTGAGCAGCCGCCTTGAACGACGAAACGTTCAACGGGTTTTTCGAGGTCGTGTCCGACGATTTCAGAGGATTATCCGCGGATTTATCGTCGGATCTCGAAGCAGCCGAGAATTTTTCGGACGAAGGAGAAACAAACTTGTCACCGTTATTTTCGACAGGCTTGCTTGCCGCTTCCGCAGACTTATTTGCGGCTTCCGACTTTTTCTTCGCCATGGCTTTATTCGTAATGAAATGGTTAATTTTAGGCAACGCCATGCCGATAAACAGGTTCGCCAAAACAATGCTTATACCTATTTTTGCGCCCTTCATCATCGCAATCGAAGTCTCTCCGAATTTTTTCGGATTCGTCGCGCCGGGATTTTTTTTGAGATAATTTTCGAAAGGTTTTCTCACGATGTCTTCGCCGACATCAAAGCCGGTTTGCTTTGTTCCGAGAATTTTTGCAAGAATTTTGTCCCCGATGTCACTCAAAATTTTGACTCCGAAAAGCCATACCAAAGTGGTCGAAGTTTCTTCGACGGCACGTTCCCGAGCTTCCGTTACTCCGCCTCTTTTGTAAGCTTCGTAAGTTCTTCCCGCGATTACGAATGTTTCCGTTGCGACAATCGGTTTTATGGGATCGGATATGAATTTTGTTATTAAAGACGGTACATTTACATTCATTGTGGGTTTATTTCATACTTGCATTTCATGTTTCGACATGTATAAAACATCTCAACATGAAAAAAATTGCGCGTTTTTTGGAATATTGTTACAAAATTTAACCAAAAAGAGTCATATATACACTAAAAGAAGAAATCACCGGTCGGAGCATTGTCAAAAATTCAAAAATGGGGTAATATTTTTACGGAAAAAGGAGAAAACTTATGAACGAAATAACCGTAAAAGCTTTTAACGATCAAATAAACGCCGAATTGTACTCGGAGTACCTTTATCTTTCGATGAAAGCATATTTTCAGAGAATGAATCTGCCGGGATTTACAAACTGGATGGACGTCCAAACGCAGGAAGAGCGCGCTCACGCAATCGGAATGTACGATTACGTTATCAGAAGAGGCGGAAAAGTCGAACTTTTCGCAATCGAAAAACCCGAAAACGACTGGGCTTCGCCGCTTGAAGTTTTCGAGCATATTTTGAAACACGAAAAGCTCGTGACATCGAAAATCAACGCACTTATGGACGTAGTCGAAGAAAATAAAGACAGAGCGGCATTGTCGTTTTTGGACTGGTACCTGAAAGAGCAGGTCGAAGAGGAAGAAAGCGTCGGGAAGGTGCTTGCAACGCTGAAACTCATCGGTTCGGACACAAATTCGTTGTTGGCTTTGGACAAAGACCTTGCTACAAGAACATTTGTCGCACCGGTTATCGGATAATAGGCTCCGACACAATAAAAACGCGTCCTTTCGGGGATGCGTTTTTGTTTGTAAAAAAACAAATAAAAATACATCGACGGGACGATAAAATAAACGCAAAATCCGTATAGAATTCATAATTGTAAAGGCGGGAAATTTTGACGACGAATTTAAAAAAAATCGAACCGGACATCAGGCAGGAAAAGTTATCGTGCCTGAATATGCTGATGAAAGACCGTTTAAATACGGAAATTTATAAAAAGTTGGCAAGAATTTACAAAAAAAACGGAGAATACGACAAAGCCGTAAAAACGCTTAAAAAAGCTCGCGAAATAACGCCTTTCGACGACGAAATTTATTCCGAAACCGGAACCTGTGAACTTATTACGGGCAAAGCGGGTGAGGCGGCACGCCACTTTCGCGAGGCAATAAGACTGAACCCGAAAAACATCAAAACACAGTTCAGGCTTGCGGTTACACACGAAATTATGGAAGAGCCCGAAACCGCTCTTCTGATATACGAAAAAATCTCGCAAACTCAAAGAAATTGCGTTAATGCGTACATAAAGCAGGCTCAAATTCTTATGAATGCGGAAGAATTTGTCGCGGCTGAAAAAGTTTTTAAAGAAATATTAAGACTGAAACCGGAATACACAAAAGCCGTTCTAGGGCTCGGAATTTGCAGCGACAAAACGGGATTTACAAAACGGGCGAAAAGATATTACAGAAAATATATGTGCGAAAATCCGGAAGCTCTCGATTTCGACGAAGTTTTACAAAGGTTCAGAAAGCTGAAAGAGCGCGAATAAACGGAAGTTCTCGAGTTTGAGAAAGGTTAAGCGGTTGAACAAAAAACGGGGTTTATGGTAAAATCAAACCGATAATACCTTTACAGTCGAGGACATTATGAAAAAGGACAGAGAAAACGTTTTATTATTTTTGGAAAAGATAAGCTCAAGCTGGGACGACAAAACGGCATTGGGGATAAAATCATATATAGGGTGGCGAGAATACACTTATAAAGGCACAAGCATTTTGTCGATGAGACTCGGAGCGTACCTGATAAAACAGGGACTGCAAAAAGGCGACAGAATTTCGATAATTTCCGAATCCAAACCCGAATGGGCGGCGGCATTTTTCGGCTCGTTGCTTGCGGGCGCAACTATCGTTCCGATTGACATCAAGTTGACAGAATACGAAATGCTTTCGATTTTGTCCGACTGCACCCCGAAATTCATGTTCGTCTCGGGAAAATACATAAACAAAGCCGTACAGCTGAAAGAAAAACTCCCGGGGCTCAAGGAAATAATTTTGATAGACGAGCTGTTCTTGGATAACGGATTCACGAGTATATACAACCTGCCCGACGCAAAGGGCGTAAAATGGCGTCACCGCGGGTACAACACGACCGCAATGATAATTTATACTTCGGGAACGACAGGCAAGCCCAAAGGCGTTGAAATGTCGTTCAAGAACGTAATGGCGCAGGTAAAGGCTATCGGAAAATGCTTTATGCTCGGACCCGAGGACAGACTTCTGTCGATTTTGCCGATGAACCATTTGTTCGAACTTTCGGTCGGATTTTTGACATTCTTGAGCAAAGGGGTTTCGATTTATTACCCCAAAAGTCTTAACCCGAAAGACGTTTTCCCGATTTTGCAGGAAAAGAAAATAACGTTCATGGTTTTGGTTCCTGCATTTTTAAAACTGCTGAAATCCACTATCGAAGCGGAAATCAACCAATACGGAAAGTTTGAAAAATTCAAATTTAATCTGCTTTACAAACTCGCATCGATGGTGCCCTCGTATAAATTCAGAAAATTTTTGTTCCCGAAAATTCACGCAAAATTCGGCGGACAATTCAAGGGTTGCATATCGGGCGGCGCGCCTCTGGACATGGAAGTTGCAAGGTTTATCGAAAACCTCGGGATAAAGATTTACGAAGGCTACGGATTGTCGGAAGCGGCTCCGGTTGTGTCCGTAAACACCGATAAAGCCTCGAGATTGGGCTCCGTCGGAAAGGCTTTGCCCGGAGTGAAAGTCAAAATCGACGAAGAAACGGGCGAATTGCTTGTTTCGGGCGACAACGTGATGAAAGGATACCACCACCAACCCGAACTCACCGCGGAAACAATCGACCCCGACGGATGGCTTCACACGGGCGATATCGCAGAAATCGACAAAGACGGCTTCATCTTTATCACCGGCAGAATTAAAAACATGATTGTCCTCAACGGCGGGAAAAAAGTATTCCCCGAAGAAGTCGAAGCAGTTTTGGAACAATCCCCGATGTTCAGCGAAGTTTGCGTCCTCGGCGTAAAACGCGTCGGCGGTCAAAAAAACGGAACGGAAGACATTGCGGCGGTTGTCGTCCCGACGGAACAAGTCATAAACGCGGCTCCGGACGACGAAACCCTCGAAAAACAAGTCAGAGCCGAGGTAAAAAACCTGTCGCAAAGACTGTCGATTTTCAAACGCCCGACATACACGTATGTTTTCAAAGAACCGCTCGAAAGAACGGCTACCTCAAAAATCAAACGAAAAGTCCTCGCCGAAAAAATCGCTCAAATGAAATCGGCAAAATAACAAAATTTGCAAAAAAAAAGAAAGTCGAAGCGTTTGCCTCGGCTTTCTTTTTTGATATATATGTAGGACAGGCATTGCCTGACAAATTTTTCTGAAAAGACGAGATTTTTCAATTTTAAACCTTAATGTTTAATAAAAATCCGGAATCACTGTAGGTTGGGGATTCCACCCCAACGAATTTTTCTAAAAGGACGCAAATCTTTCGTTTGACAATTGACACTCACATCAAACAACCCCCTTCAGAAATTTTCATGATTTTAAGCCGGAAACATACCGACATCCAAGATTAGTTGGGGTGAAACCCCAACATACATACTACAAACTAAACTTTTGTGTCGAGTTTTTGGGTCTCGGGTGCGGCGGATTTGTTCTTGAAATAACAATACAACATCGTCGCTCCGCCCAAAACCGCGGCTCCGACCGCCCCCCATATCAATTTCGGCTTTTTGCAAAATTCATTCAATGTATCTTTTACTGCTGAGCCATAACCACCTGCAAATTTTCCATACCCCAAGTCATCCGAAGCTTTTACAAAATTAAAAGAATTCGGAAGAAGTGCTTGCTCAAAAACGAGAGAAAGCTTTTTTCCACAATCAATCTTTCCCGAGGCAATGTCATCTGCTAATAAAGCATTAACCATTTTTTTAGCCCGAGACCTTAATTCATCTATTGATTTCAAATTTAAATCATCGAGGCAGGTATCTGATTTTTCTTTAAAAAAGTTCCATGCAGTCTCAAGCCCCCAACCACCCTGCACCTTACCATCGCGAATTTCAGCATTTTTTACAAATACATTTTCTACAAACAAATCAATAATTTCATCGTTGTTTTTCATTTTTGAAAAATTGCTGTAAAATTTATCAAAGTTATCAATAAACTTAGCAGAATCTTCGTGTTTCAACAAATTTTCCAAATACAGTTCTCGACCTGCCTTATTAAGAAATCCTTCTTCATTCAAAAACGGCTTAGAATGGTTTAACGTATAATATTTTCCACTGTATGAACCTGCAATATACCCGAGTGCCGAAGTTGCACCCACTGCAGCACCTTCCAAAAACAACGGTTTTGTTTCGGAGGTCGAAGAGCCCTTGAATGAAGCGTTCGGAGGGGTTTGCGCGACGTTTTGCGCGGTTTGTTTCTCGAAAGAGTCCTGCACGATTGTTTGCGCCGCAATTTGCGCTTGCTGTGCGTTATTCGCCTTTTGTAAATTTTGCCCCGCGACCGGATACGAATTCATTTGATTAAACGAGACTGCCATGCCCGAACTCCTTTTTTCTTTCCTACTTGTATAAAAACAAAAACCGAAAGTTTTTTGCCGGGTAGGGCATACGTTTTCTCATATCATATCATATCATATCATATCGAGGATTATGGTTGGGTTTCCGCCGTTGTCAAGTCAAATTTACATTTTGTTACAATCTGCTGTTTTAGCAAAAATTTTGAAATATTTCTTTATATCTCTTAACCTTTCGCAATACTTTCAAGCAAATTTTGAATGTTTTTTACCGGGTTTTTGTCGGAGTTTGGGCATGCTTTTGTCGTTTTCGGAAGGGTTCATCTCATGCTCCGGGCATGGATTTGAAAAATTTTGTCGGTTTTTGTCACATTTTTGAACGGCGGGCATGGGGATGAACGCAACATGCTTCAACGAACAAAATGTTGGGGTGGAAACCCCAACCTACAGTGATTTTTAATTTTCGCAAAGATAAAATGTTTCATTTACTCTCGGTCAACTAAAACGCACATTTCGTCAGGCAATATCTGAGTTAGAAAAATTGTTTGACACCTTGAAAAAATCCCGCTTAGTAACACTTGGCATTTGAACGAGCGTGAGGTTGTTTAGCCGTTCCACGTTACCGGAAGCGAAGTTCGAATGGTTAGTGTTACTGACGTTAACGGGAGTTTTTCTTTTTTGGTTCGTTTTTTCTTTTTGCCTCCGAACAAAAAGAAAAAATGAACAAGAAAGTTTTGGACGCCCGCCTCTCAAAATAAACAGAGGAAGAAATATTTTTTATTTTTGCACGCTTCATGCCGAGCTGAACAAAATGTTGGGGTGGAAACCCCAACCTACAATTTCGCAAAGACGAACGGCTTCGTTTGTACGCAACATGCCCGCCCCTCGAGGAATGCCGGGGTCCTCGGCACCTACATTATTCATTTTCAACGATAAACATAAGAAAAACTCTCTTGCATTTTTAAGCGATTTTATTCAGACACGTACTCTTTTTTCAGAGGGGTGCCGAAATTCAGGTCACATGTTGCGGATTTTCCGATGACGAAATCGTAAAATTTCGGAAGCATTCCGTTTGACGGACGAATTGAACGAACATTTTCGGGAGTAAAGATTTCGCCCTTTTTCACGTCTTTTACGACGTACAACGAGCGCGCGTACTTACGATTTTTTTCGTTGACGGAATAATCAACACGCCCCGTCGCCTTTTCGGCTTCACGAACGGCATTGACCATTTGAGCAAACTCGTCGGGATTCAGGGAAAAACCGCTGTCCGCGCCGCCCGAAGACTCATCGGTCATTAAATGTTTCTCTATAACCGCCGCCCCGAAAGCAACCGCAACGACAGGCGGAACAATGCTTTTCGAGTGATCGGAAAGCCCTATTTTCACGCCTTGCGGCGCAAATTTATCAAACATGTCTTTTATCGTGTTCAAATTCATATCCTCGGGCTTTGCAGGATACGCGGAGGTACATTTCAAAATTGTAATATTGTCGTTTCCTGCGGATTTACAAGCATCTATCGCCTCTTGAATTTCCTCGAACGACGAAATTCCGGTCGAAATAATCATCGGTTTTTTGAACTTTGCCGCATACTTTATCAACGGATAATCTATCGCCTCGAAACTCGCAATTTTATACGCCGGGACGCCTATACTTTCGAGAAAATCGACCGCCGAATAATCAAACGGCGTCGAGAAAAAATCTATCCCGATTTCGTCAGCGTATTTTTTGAGCTCGCCCTGCCAAGCCCACGGAGTATAAGCCTTTTGATACAATCCGTACAAAGTTTCGCCGTTCCACAAGCTGTCTTTGTCGTTTATTCGAAACTCTTCGTTTGCGCAGTCAATCGTTATTGTGTCGGCGGTGTAAGTTTGCACTTTCACGGCATCCGCGCCGATTTCTTTTGCCGTTCGAATAATTTTTTTTGCAAGCCCGAAATCCCCGCAATGATTTGCCGACATCTCCGCTATAATGTATGTCCGAGTCATAAATCGCTCCAAACTTAGCCTTTGCAGGAATTATACTACGAAAATCAAAGTCTGTGAACCAACCTCACACAACCCTCGTTTTTATCGGAACCTAAATCAGGCACGTACCCAGCAGCCCGAAACGCTCTCACCGACGAAATATTCGATTCTTTTATATAAGCAAAAACCGTTTCAAATCCGGTTTTTTCGGTACAAAGTTTTATAACGCTTCCCGCAAGCCCTTTGCCGCGAAACGCTTCCGCAATACTCACCGATATCACGATTTCTCCGTTTTTTTTATCAAACCGCGATTGCCCCGCAAAATTACCGTTTTCGTCTTCAACAACATAAAACGGCTCGTCAGCAACCCGCAAAATCCTGTTTTCAAACCATTTTTCATGATCTTCCCATAAAATTTTTGATGAATTAAACGAATTTTGTCTAACTACATCATCATTCGACAAGTCAAAAACTTTTTTCATATCATCTATATTCGCAAGTCTGATTTTTAAAGTGCTCATCTCATCATTTCCGTATCGTGTATAAAGTCGTCGAGGTTTTCTTTGGAATTTTTATTTGTCTCCAACGTCACAATCGCGTTTTCGGGCAAAACGGTTTTTATTCGCGCAATATCAAGCTCTCCCGTTCCCAAATGAGGATGCGAGTCATACGGAGAAGAAATATCGTCGATATCCGTCAAATGAAACATATTCGGGCTCATCCGCATAAACTCGTCAAGATATGTGTAAATAAAATCTTGCCGAGACAATGTTTCATCATCCTGACCTCTTACCCCTTGAAAAACGGGATTTTCGAGTTTTTTTTCAGTCATCATGTTCGACATTTCGATTGAGTCGCCAAGGAGCATATGAGCGTTTTCCAAAGTTTTGGAGATATTTTTCATATCATAAAGGGAATTTGCGGCACAGACGGCATGCCCGAAATCAAAGCAAAACCCGCATTTTGCAATCTCTTTCACCAATTTTATTTCGTCCGGATTATACCCGCGACAAAAATTTCCGCCCATTCGATTAGGCAACGCTACATACGGTTTGTTCTCGATTAACGCGCGATGTTCACCGAAAGAAGCCAACTGAGCCGCCGTTTCTTCAATGTTTCCGTCAATGCCGCCGTGAAAAATTATATACCGGGCGTCAAGTTCATCCGCAAAATTTTTGACCTGTTTATAAATTTCAAGATTACTCTCTTTTTTTTCGGATTTTGCAAGATTGAAGCCGTGTGCAAAGTGCGGACAATGGATTATAAAAGGAATTCCGTGATTTTTTTTGACATCTTTCCACGAACTCAAAGTATCCGAACTTCCCGGAACAACATACAACTCGATGTAGTCAAAAACTCCGTCATTAAAGAGTTTTACCGCTTCGGAAAGATAAAAATCCGTATTTATCGACCACAATTTCAACCCGAGTTTATACATTTTGTTTCAGTATCCTGTATTGCATTTCCGCAATTTTCCAATCTTCGGGATTGTCGATGTCCCGGCACAAAGATTCGTCTATAATATACGGAACCGTGTCTTTCGGAGCCAAACTGTTATTTTCGTACATTTTTTCGGTTTTACAAAAGTAAAACATCCCGACGTCAAAATATTTCGGCTCCAAATCCTGAGTACGCATTTTCATGGCTTTCGGATTTTGATGAACCAACAAACCGTTTTCGATTTTGTAAGAATGCTCTATCGGTACGGAAAACTTGCAAACAGGGCACAAAGCATCGTGTCCTTTGAAAACTTCGTAAGCATCCTTTAAAACTTCGGGCGTCAGAAACGGCACACACGGGTAAATACAACAAAATTCGCCGATTTCGACCCCGCGTTTTTTATACTCGGTCACAACTTCATCCAAAACATCAAAAGTTGTCGCAAAATCGTCGGCGGTTTTTTCCGACCGCATAAAAGGAACCGAAGCCCCGTATCTTTTGGCAACTTCTGCAATTTCGGAATCCTCTGTCGAGACCATAACGTCATCAAAAATTTGCGATTTTAACGCCGCCTCTATCGCATAAGAAATCATCGGTCTGCCTTCGAAATCCTTGATGTTCTTCCGCGGAATACGCTTACTTCCGCCTCTTGCCGTAATTATAGCAATATTTTTCATTAATTAACCCTCGCAAACCCGCTCGCAGCAGGCAATCCGTTCAAATGACTTTCTACGGTACCTTCTTTTATCAAAACCGCAAGCTTTCCGAAAACTTCATCGAAAGCTTTTTCGTATTTTCTCACGTCGTCTTCCGTATGTGCGTACATAGCATAAAAACCGCCGCCCGCCAAAAAGCCTTTTTTCAACATTTCCTGCGTAAAATACGCGATGTTGACGGCATGATTTTCTTCAAACGAAAAATGAATCAACGGCTTGAACCCGCCGATATGAATTTTCAAGCCGTATTTTTCGGCTGTTTTTTTCCAGATATTCCAAACCATGGAAGAAATTTTAAGCATGTGCGTCGAAGCATCGACTTTTATAAACTTGTCAATCATCGCCAACGCCGCAACGGAGCCGATTCTCTCCGTCCAGTTTGTGCTCGTAATAAAAGCATCTTGAGCAAAATCCATGAACTTTTTCTTTCCGATGACCGCGGACGAAGGAAATCCGTTGCCCAAAGCCTTAGAGAACACCGCAATGTCGGGTTTCCAACCGAGTTTCAAATGCGCTCCGCCGTTACACATTCTGAAAGCCGCCGTAATTTCGTCCATAATAAAAGGAACGTTTTTTTCGGCGACCGCAGCGTGAACAGAGTCCATAAACTCCCGCGTCGGTTCGAAATTCCTGATAGGCTCCATCACAACCGCGGCAAGGTTATCACCCGCTTTTTCCAAAGCCGCGTGAAAACTTTCGATATCGTTAAAATAAAACGGAATTGCCGTTCCCGTAAGCCCTTTAGGCACCCCTGCCGGATTAAGACCGGCAATCCATTGATCGTCCAAAGCGTCCTTCTTCCCGAGGTTTGCAGCCAAATACCAATCGCACCAGCCGTGATATCCGCAAAAAACGATAACTTCTTTTTTCGTCGCAACCCGCGCAATCCGCACGGCAATCGACATTGCCTCTCCGCCGCCGCGCGCGAACCTCGCCATATCCGCCCAAGGATGCAATTCAACCAATTTTTCGGCCAACAAAACTTCTTCCGCCGGATTCAACGTCGATGCCGACCCCCGCTTTATCGCGTCGATTACGGCATTATCGACATCTTCGTCGGCGTAGCCCAAAACCGTCGCGCCGACTCCGCCTATCGAAAAATCAAGGTACTTATTATCGTCCAAATCAGTAACTTCAACCCCGTGAGCTTCCTTAAAATAAGTCGGCCAAACGCCTCTGCTGTAACGATCGGGACGTTTCGACAACAACTGAGTCATCCCGGGTATCAATTTTACCGCCTTTTCCTGCAGTTCCAAACATTTTTTATTTTTTGTCATCAAATCAGTCATATCTACCTCTTTACCCACAAGCTCGGCATCACGATGTTTGCGTTAATGTTTTCGAATTCTTTCGAAATTTCGCCGATTATTTCGCTCGGAAAATCACTTTCGAAAATTTTGATATTTTCTTTCAACTGCTCGAGGTTATCGACCCCGAAAACCAAATGAGTTATTGCATCGAAGCTTTTCACGAAATTTATCGCCAAAGCTATTCTCGAAACCCGATACTTTTTACACAAATCGTCGATTTTCCGAATTATCGGTTTTGCATCATTCAAAAACGGCGGAACTTCGTCCTCGTTCATTAAAATAAGCCCTTGAATAAACGCGCTCCGCGAGTGAATTTGCGTCGTTTTCGATTTTTTTGAAAGTTCGAAAACCCCGTCTTCATTCATTCTCTGGTCAAAAATACTGAACGGCAATTGCATAAAATCGGTATAAGGACTGCCAATGCAAGCTTTCGCTTCATCGGGATAATAAACCGAAACGCCGCAATGTTTGATTTTTCCCTCTTTTCTCACGTTGAACAAAGCCTGCAACATTTTTTCGTTAAAAACATATCTCGAGCTGTGAAACATATATGCGTCGAGATAGTCGGTATGAAGCCTTTTTAACTGAGTTTCCAGGTGTTCGCGAATTATTTTTTCATAATCGTTTTCGTCAGCGTCATCAAGGTCATTCGGCTTGAATTTCGAGCTTATAAACAATTTTTCGCGATTTATCGTTTTTCGTTTCAAAAACTCACCGACGACATCCTCCGCACTTCCGTACGCAAACGCCGTATCTATGGTATTTATTCCGTTTTGAGTCGCGTAATCGAGCATTTTTATTGCATCTTCAAGCGACGGTTTTTTTTGGTTTTTAATTCCGTAATCCATCCCGAATTGGACGGTTCCCAGACATAGATTCATTATTTGTTATCCTCATATGCGAAATCGTAAGTAACGGCAAGGCTTTCCCCTGTTCTAAAGCCCCTTTTGTATTTTGCGATTTCTTTTAATTTCAAATTATCGGTATTGTAAATATTTCGCCCGATGTCGTATTTTTCGTACCCGTGAGCTTTTAAATATTGTATCGTTCGCCATTGCATTATATACCCGCCGAGTCCGTTCAAAATTTTGGAATCGGTAGTCGAAAACGAACCGTAATAAGCCCCTTTTTTATAAGTTATTGCAAACAGCCCGGAACAATAATCGCCGATTTCGTCCACGTACAACATCACAAGCACGGCATTTTTCGCCAAAATCCACTCGTACATACAATCCCATGACTCATCCGTCCGAGTTTGCCTTCCGGCGTCAATCTTGTGAATTTCTTTAAATTTCAACAAAATTTCTTTGGTTACGTTCGTGTCGTCAAAAATATCGACGCGATAACCGTCCTTCTTTAAAGCCTGCTTTATCGCGGCTTTATGACCTTTTCTCATTTCTCGCAAAAGAACATCTTCGTCAAGACGCAAATCCGCGATGTTTGTCGTCGTAACGTGCAAATTTCCGCCGTCGCCCATCATATCGAACAACACAAAATCGTTTTGATAAGTCTTTTCAATCAACGGGTCAATACAAAAAATCCCGCTTGTAACGTTATTTTCGCGGGCAACACGCAAAATTTCTTCGTTTATCGCGGTTTTCAAAGCTTTTTTATTAATTCCGCAATCGTTTTTAAACGCGGGAAGCGGCGTATAATCACCGTAAAAGGCAAACCTTTGTTCCGAACGATTTTCGTAGTTATATTCGGTAATCAACGGAACCGTCGCAACAATCTCGCGATTTTGTTTTACAAAAAACGAATAATTTTTCGAATCCGAATCAAACCTGCAACACATCGAATACTTCTGCCATGCCGACGTATGTCTGAACCATGCCGTATCCGAATTTTTCGCAAAATCATCCCACTCTTCAAGGTTTTCCTGCGTCAATCTTTCTATTTCCATACAATTCTCCGCCAACTACAGGTGCAATAAAAGCTTAATTCTCTTTACGATTTCAACTAAGTCTTTATCACTCAAATCATAGTACAAAGGCAAAGAAATGCAATGCTCGTAGTAATACTCTGCGTTACGAAATTTTTTTTCGTTACCGTAAAGCGAGCGATAATAAGGTTGTGTATGAACCGGAATATAATGAACCTGAAGATTCAACCCTGCTTTTTTTGCGTCAAAGTAAAATTCTTTTCGATTTTCGACAAGAATCGGATACAGGTGGAAACAAGCGTTTGAAAAGGGTTTTTCCACCAAATGTTTTACTCCGAGATGTTTATTGTAAAAATCGACGATTTCGCGTCTGCGTTTTTTGAAACGGTCAAGTTTTTTCAGCTGAGAAATTCCCAAAGCCGCCTGAACATCGGTCATTCGATAATTGTATCCGAGTTCGCGCATTTCGTATTCCCAGGTTTTCGTCATTTCGCCGTCTTTATGCATGCCGTGAGCTCTGTATGCCAAAAGTTTTTTGTAAAGCTCTTCGTCGTTTGTCGTTACGGCACCGCCTTCGCAGGTTGTAATCGTCTTCACGGGATGGAACGAAAAAACTGTCATATCGGAATATTTGCACGACCCGACCTTTGTTCCGTTGTACTCCGAACCGATTGCGTGCGCCGCGTCTTCGATAATATAAATTTTTCTGTGAGTATCCCACAAAACATCGTTTATCGCCTTCATATCACAAGACTGCCCCGCAAAATGAACGGGAACAACAGCTTTTGTCCTTTCGGTAATTTGTTTTCGAATTTCTTCGGGATCGATATTTGCGGTTTCGGGCTCAACATCCGCAAAACGAACATCCGCTCCGACAAACCTTGCACAATTCGCGCTCGACAGAAAAGTTATCGGGGAAGTTATTACCTCGTCTCCGACACCGACTCCAGCCGCAGCCATTGCGATATGAAGCCCCGAAGTTGCCGAATTTACGACAACACAATATTTTGCACCCGTGTATTCGCAAATTTTTCGTTCAAATTCTTTTACCTTCGGACCGCACGTCAAAAACGGCGAAGCCAATGTTTTCAACACCGCAAGGTAGTCGTCAAATTCCAAATGTTGTTTTCCGTAACCGTAAGTTTTCATATTTATTCTCTTATATTTCACTTATCAATTTTTGCATGTCTTCAACGGTAAGCCATCTGTCGTTATTGCCGGAATGATACTCAAATCCTTCGGGAACGGGCTTTGCGCCGGGATACTTATACTCGATGTTTTCAAAATCGATTTGAGGCAAAATTATGTAATAATCCTTAGTTTCGATTGTATTTCGGGCATCTTCGGTCGTTATCATTTGCTCGTGAATTTTTTCGCCGGGACGAATTCCGACTTCTTTTATTCCCAAATTCGGAGCCACAGCTTTTGCCAAATCCGGCATTCTCATCGAAGGAATTTTCTTGACGTACAATTCTCCGCCCTGCATCGTCGCAAGAGCTTCCAAAACCATTTCGACAGCCTGCTCGAGTTTCAGCCAAAATCTGGTCATTTTCATATCGGTTACGGGAAGTTCTTTTGCGCCTTCTTCGACAAGCTTTTTGAAGAACGGAATAACAGAACCTCGCGAGCCCGCTACGTTTCCGTATCTTACAACACAAAAACGGGTATCTTTTTTACCGCAATACGAATTTCCCGCGATGAACAATTTATCGGAACAAAGTTTCGTCGCGCCGTAAAGGTTGATTGGCGCGCAGGCTTTATCCGTAGACAAAGCGACGACTTTTTTGACGCCTCTGTCGATAGCCGCATTGATTACGTTTTGAGCTCCCATAACGTTTGTTTTTACCGCCTCGAACGGGTTGTATTCGCACGCGGGAACCTGCTTCAATGCTGCGGCATGGATTACGACATCAACGTCTTCAAACGCCCTCATCAAACGGGATTCGTCGCGAACATCGCCGATAAAATATCTCATTTTGTCGGAATGCACCTTGAACTCCGGCATGTTTTGCATCATAAACTGCTTAAACTCGTCCCTCGAATAGACTATAACCTTTTTTACGTCGGGATATTTTTCAAATACCGTTTTGATGAATTTTTTGCCGAAACTCCCCGTTCCGCCCGTAATCAATATCGTTTTTCCGTTTAACATACCTTTATTCCTTTATAAAATCAATTCCGAACAACCTGAAAACTTTCGGTGTTTTGTTCAACCTTATGCTTATTATTTTACCCCGAATATTTTTTATTTTATACAAAATATTGTCAATTTTATTTAAGTTGTAATCTTTCTTTGAAATCAGCAACTTTTCGTAATCAAGAAGTTTTTCGGGAACAATTCTTGTTTGAAACATTTGTTCACATTCTTCGCGAGTCAAAATGTCGGACAAATGAGACGACAAAGCCTCGACAAACTCGTTATCGCTGACTTTCGAGTTTTGTACCGACCATCCGGCAACCGAAAACCCGGTAAAACAACCTTCGACACAGACCGATTTATAACCTTTCAAAAACAAACGCAACATCAAGTCATAATCGCCCGCCCCGCGGTATTTTTCGTTAAAACACCCTTCGTTTCGCAAAGTTTCCAGCTTTGTAAACATCGTCTGATGACAAAACGGCATTTTGTACAAAATTTTACGAAGAGCCGCCTTCGAATACTTTTTGCGCTTTCCCCCGTCATACAAAAAACAGGTATCGGAATAAGAATAGTCGGCGTTTTCACCCTCCAAAGCCGCGACGTTCTTTTCGACGCAATCTTTGCCGAACCAGAAGTCGTCGGAGTTTAAAAACGCAATATATTTACCGTTTGCGTGTTTTATACCGTTGTTCATGGCGTTGTAAATTCCGGAATCCTTCTCCGAATAGCACTTCACCCAACCTTTTTCGACGTATTCTCCGACAAGCTCGAGCGTTCCGTCATCCGAAGCTCCGTCGATTATAATGTGCTCGATTTGCGCATAAGTTTGGTCATGCACGGACTCGACACACCGCCGAAAGACAGCCTCTCTGTTCGCTTTTACAAGATTGTATACAATTGTGACAACCGTTACCGTCGGATTCATACAGATTCCTTCACATACCAATCATAAAAGTCTTTTACGCCGTTTTCCAACGAAATTTTCGGACTCCAGCCCAAAGATTTTATTTTCGTCTCGTCCATCATTTTTCGAGGAGTACCGTTCGGCTTGGTTTTGTCGTACTCGAGAGTACCTTCGAAACCGACGATTTTTTTCACGATTTCAAACAAATCTTTCAGTTGAATGTCGTCACCCGCGGTAATATTAACGAGTTCTCCGATTTCGTCGTAATCTTTGTTTTGCATGAGGTAAACGCAAGCATCCGCCAAATCGTCGGAGCTCATCATTTCGCGGAACACCGACCCGTCACCCCAAAGTACCGCTTTATCGCGGTATGCCCCGATTTTGTTCAGAGCTTCTTCCATGGATTTTTCACTCGAAAAATCTATGGAATCGTCAAGACCCCAACCGAGCTTGTATTTTTTCAAATCCTTGGAAATCGCCTTAAAATCGTCGTTCGCCAACAATTTGGCAAGGTGAAATCTTCTCATTATCATCGGCAACAAGTGTGCCGTTTCCATATTGAAATTATCTCCGATTCCGTATTGATTTGTCGGCATTACGGAAATGAAATTCGTTCCGTACTGTTGGTTATAATATCTGCAAAGCTTGATTGCGGCAATTTTCGCCAAAGCATACGCCTCGTTTGTTTTTTCGAGCTCCGAGGTCAAAAGGCAATCTTCCTTCATCGGTTGAGGAGCGAGCCTCGGATAAATGCAGCTTGAGCCCAAATTCATAAGCTTTTTGACCCCGAATTTATAAGCCGAATTTATGACGTTTGTCGAAATCATAAGATTTTTGTATATAAAATCCGCGGGATATGTCGAATTTGCCATAATTCCGCCGACTTTTGCCGCCGCCAGAAATACGTAATCGGGTCGTTCGGTTTCAAAAAACCGCTCCGTCTGCGCCTGATTTGTCAAATCAAGCTCGTGCGAAGAGCGTCCGATAATATTTTCGAACCCTTCGGCTTTCAATCTTCTGCAAATCGCGGAACCGACAAGTCCTTTGTGCCCCGCTACATAAATTTTCGCGTTTTTTTCCATTTTAAGCCTCTTGAGATTGCAAAACTTCGTACCCTTCGGAGAGCAAAAATCCCGATTTTTGCGCCTCTTTAAGGTCTTCAGCCACCATTTCTTTTATGAGAGCATCCAAATCGTACTTGGGCTCCCAACCGAGTTGTTTGCGGGCTTTTGCGCTGTCGCCGAGAAGAAGATCTACTTCGGTCGGTCTGAAATATCTCGGATCGACTTCGACCAAAACCTTTCCGGTAGCTTTATCCACGCCTTTTTCGTCGACGCCTTCACCCGAAAATTCGAGATCTATTCCGACTTCTTTGAACGCCGCGATGCAAAAGTCGCGAATGGTTGTTGTTACGCCCGTTGCAAGGACATAGTCGTCAGGCTTGTCTTGTTGCAAAATTCGCCACATGCCTTCGACGTAATCTTTGGCATGTCCCCAATCGCGCTTGGAGCTGAGGTTTCCGAGGAACAACTTATCCTGCAGACCTGTTTTGATATCAGCCGCGGCGCGAGTAATCTTTCTTGTTACAAAGGTTTCGCCTCTTCGAGGGCTTTCGTGATTAAACAAAATTCCGTTACAACCGAAGATATTGTAGCCTTCGCGATAATTGACGGTAATCCAGTATGCGTAAAGTTTTGCGCAAGCATAGGGAGAACGCGGATAAAACGGAGTCGTTTCTTTTTGGGGAGTTTCGCGCACCAATCCGAAAAGTTCGCTGGTTGACGCCTGATAAAATTTCGTTTTGTCTTCGAGTTTTAAAATTCTGATTGCTTCGAGGAGGCGCAAAGTACCGAGTCCGTCGGCATTTGCGGTGTATTCGGGGCAGTCGAACGACACTTTTACGTGCGATTGAGCCGCCAGGTTGTAAATTTCGTCCGGTTGAATTTCCTGAATTAATCTTATCAAATTCGTGCTGTCGGTCAAATCTCCGTAATGTAGCTTAAACATTGCGTTTTTGTTATGAACGTCTTGGTAAAGATGATCTATTCTTTGCGTGTTAAAAGACGATGCGCGGCGCTTCATACCGTGAACTTCGTACCCTTTTTCGAGCAACAGTTCCGCCAAATAAGAGCCGTCCTGACCGGTTATACCCGTTATTAAAGCTGTTTTTCCCATAAAAATCCTCCGTTTATATATAAAATGATACCGGCAACAAAGGATTTTGTCGTTTTTTTAATAACCTGTTACAAAAAATTTACAAAAATTTACGCAATTTTTTGAAAAACCACAAGACAGCGGGTGATATTTTCGTCGAAATCAAGCTTGTAATCGATATTTTCGACAAATTTCATATTGTATTTCGGCAAAATTTTTCGGGCTTCGGCGGTTTCTTCGTCGGCGGTCAAAGCCTTGTAAAATACCGAATATCCGCCTTTTTTGAGATACGGTGCCGAGTATTTTATCAAAAGTTCGGTTTTTGCAAGCGCACGCGATGTAATCACGTCAAACTTTTTCCCCGAAAGCTCGTTTTTTTGCTCAATTCTGGCACATACGGGGTGAAAATTTTGTAAATTCATGACTTCTTTGACAGATTTCAGAAAATTTATTTTTTTGTTGACCGAATCAACCGCAGTGACGGACAAATCGGGATACGAATATGCAATCGGAACGGCGGGAAAACCGCCGCCGGAGCCGATATCAAGCAACGACTCGACAGTTCCGTATTTTTCGAAAAACTTTTCTATAGCCTCCGAATCGGGGATATGCTTCGTCAAAACGTCGTTTTTGGCGTTTTTGCTCATTAAATTCCCGGGGTAATCGAGGATTAAGTTGTAAAAAATTTCATCGTTTGTCATTGGTCGGTTCCTTGAATTCTTTTCAGCATCGAGTCGAACATCACGGGTCCGATTTTTCGCTTCATATCGTCAATCCGCAAATTCACACGGCGAACGTCTCTTTCGCGAGGTTGTTTGATTAAAAGAGCCTTGGCGAGAAGGTAATATTCGAGAGACTCTTTCACGGAATTCGAGTCATAATAAAGGTCTCCGATTTTCATGTAAGTTGAAGCGGCACCCATGTTGTCTTTAATTTGTTTTGCGCAATCCAGAGCCGAAAACAGGTATTTTAGCGCAATTTCGGTCGAAGCTGCGGCGGCAAATTCCGAAAGTTTCGAATATTCGAAAAACATGCCTTCGTAATTTTCGTTCAATTTATCGATTTTTAAAGCTTCTTCGTAAAATTTTACGGCTTTTGATATCAAGTTTTGTTCTTCGTAAACCGCGGCGATGTTGGAGTAGGCAAAAGCTAAATATTTATTGGTTTTCGGGTCATTATTTTCCTGAATGCAACGCGCGTAATATCTGAAAGCGGTATTCAAATCGCCTGCATCGTCGGCACAAAGTCCGTATTTAAAGCAACTTTCGGCAACGAGAATTTTATTCGACGACCGAACCGCAACATCTATGGCTTTAAGGGCGCATTCGGAAGCCTCTTGCTTATTTCCGGAATCGAATTCCGCTTCGGACAACCTGAAAAGCACATCCACAACTTGTTCTTCGGGCATTTTACCTTCGAACGGCAATATTTTTTTGTACTCGTTTATTTCGGCGGAACGATTGTACGTTTCTTTGTAAATTTGCGCCTTTTCCGACAAAATCTCGACGACTTTTTCGATTTTTTCGTCCGAAAGATACAATTTTGCGGCAACATCAAAGTAACGCAAGGCTTCTTCATTATTTTGAAGCTTTCTTTTACAGACCGCGATTTGCTCGGTCAAAAACGGTTTAAGCCCTGCAGTATGCTCGTCTTCGTCCGATAAAGAAAGTGCTTTGTTAAACAAAGTTGCGGATTTTTCGTATTTAAACTCGGCAAATGCGGTTTCCGCGTCGTTTAAAACAGTCGAAAAATCCTCTTTTTCTTGAGGTTCGGGAGTTTTTTTCGGAACAGGCTCGGGATTGTCACGAACATCTTTCAACGAGAAGTCTTCCGCCTTAGAAGCTCTTAAATCAAGTCTTTCAAGGATTTTACGTTCTTCGTCGGTAAGTTTGACCCTGCCCGAGAACGCACGCTTGAAATCAAACCCTCTCGGAGCGGGTTTAACCTTACGTTCCGCAGGTTTCGACTGTTCTTTCGAGGCATTTCCGCCGATAATTTTCGAGTAACTCAAATACGATATCGAATTGGGCTTATTTTGGCGAACTATCTCTTTTTCGGCGATTTGTCGGTGGTAAGCGGATTCCTTGCGCATCGTGCTGCGGGAAATGCTCAAATCGCGTTCGCCGGGCTTTTTGGGAAGCTGAGAGTCGTAGAGACGCTCCAGATAAGTATTTATCTCCTTTTTGTCTTCGGGTTGCAAAGTTTCGGATATTTTTTGTTTGACATAGTCTTTCATATAGACAAAACCGTTTTCGCGGCATATTAAAAGCCTGTCGACAAGGTAATTCAGCTCGGATTCCGACGCAAGTTTTTCGCCGAGCAGAAAGTTTTCGGTAACTCCGACTCTGATTTCGCACAAAAACCACAAAACCTTGAAAAATCTTTCGGGAGTAAGCGAAATGATTTTTTCGAGCATATAATCGAAGAACGGTTTTTCGGATTTCAGATAATCGTTATAAAAACCGTTTAACGGCATATTCAGGAGTTTTAAGATTATCGCGGTCATCTTTACGCAAATTTTGTGACCTCTGATTTTTTTGAAAAGCTCGGGAGAGATTGAACTGTCGACGTTTTCACGTTTTAAAATTTCTTCGCAGGTTTCGAGCGAAAGGTTTTTCGTTATGACGGAATCGGCAAAATTCCCGTTTCCGTAAGGGTTTGCGGTAAAATCGCGTCCGGTTACGATAACCTTTGAATTTTTCAGAGATGAAACGTATTTAATAAAATTTATTATTTCGTCCGATTCTTTTCGGACACCCGCGGAATCAAAGACAAAAAGCAGTTTTTTGCCCGTTGATTTCAGATAAACGTTAATTTTTTCCGAAAAAACTTTCGTGTCGGTTTTGGGCAAAACAATTTTTTTCTCGGTTTGAAAAACAAGAAATTTTTTGTAAATATCAAGAAGCATGTCGTCAAGGTCGGAGCCTTCGAAATGCGTAATAAAAAAGCACAAAACGCTCGGGTCGAGAGTTTTTTCGAGAATTTTGAGATAAGAAGTTTTATTGCTTCCCGCAAACCCGCAAAGTGCGAAAATATCGAACGTTCCGTCCAAAAAAGAAAGCAAATGAGAAAACGATTTAAAATCTTCCGAAAGAAGATTTTTTTCGGCATCTGTCAAATCGACGGGAAAATCGGGACGAAACGGATCGTCGGAAGATTTCGAAAACAAAAATCCGCCGTTTACGCCGTTAAAAAAATCGATAAATTCGTCCTTCAAATATTTCATACAGCTATAATACACCATTTTTACGTTAATTTAAAGTCTTTATAAAAACTTGACATCAAAATAAAAATTTTTGTGCTAAAATCAGGAAAACAAAAAATAAAGGTAAATTTTATCATGAAAATGTCACGACTTTTTTTGGAAACACTCAGAGAATTTCCCGCGGACGCGGAAGTTATAAGCCATAAACTTTTGGTCAGAGCAGGCTACATCAGAAAGCTCACTCACGGCGTATACAACTATTTGCCGCTGATGTTCAGGGTTTTGAACAAAATCGAAAACATTGTTCGCGAAGAAATGGACAAATCGGGCGCACAAGAGATTTTAATGCCTTTCGTTCAGCCTGAAGAACTTTGGCGCGAGTCGGGAAGATGGGACGTTTACGGAAAAGAATTGATGCGAATGAAAGACCGTCACGGCAGAAATATGTGCCTCGGCCCCACTCACGAAGAAGTCGTCACCGCGATTGCGCGCGAGGGAATTCGTTCGTACAAGCAGCTTCCCGTTAATTTGTACCAGATTCAGTCAAAATTCAGAGACGAAATCCGCCCGAGATTCGGACTGCTCAGAGGCCGCGAATTCATAATGAAAGACGCTTACAGCTTCGACGTCGACGAAAACGGAATGAAAAAGTCCTACGAAATCATGGCAAAAGCTTACACAAAAATTTTTGAACGCTGCGGGCTGGAAACAAAGCCTGTACAGTCTGATTCGGGAGCTATCGGCGGAAACGTCAGCCACGAATACATGGTCATAACACAAACCGACAGCGGCGAAAACGACGTATTTTATTGCGACGACTGCGATTACGCTGCAAATTCAAACCACGCGGTATCCGTTTTGCCGAATACTCAAATCGTCGGAAACTTTGAAAAAACGGAAAAAGTTCCGACTCCGAACGCAAAAACAATCGATGAATTGGCAACTTTACTGAATGTTCCCTCTTCGCTGATTTGCAAATGTCTTGTTTACATTGCGGACAAAAAGCCGGTTTTGGCTCTTATCAGAGGCGATAAGACCGTCGAAGAAACAAAACTTATGAACGCCGTCGGAGCAAAAGAGGAAATCAGAACCGCCTCGGAAGCCGAAATCGCCGAACTTATGGCTGCTCACGGATTCGACGCCCGCTCCGGATTCATCGGACCCGAAGGTTTTGACGATGTAACCGTTGTTGCCGACGAAACGGTCAAAAAGCTCAAAAACTTTGTCGTTGCGGTCAACGAAAACGACGTGCACCTCGTCGGAGCAAACTTCGGAACAGACGTTCCCGAACCGAAAATTTACGCGGACATAAGACTTGTCGAAGCAGGCGAAAAATGCCCTCAATGCGGCAAACCGCTTAAAGTTACGAGAGGTATCGAAGTCGGAAACATTTTCCAACTCGGAACAAAGTACTCAAAAGCAATGAACGCAACGTTTACGGACGAGAACGGCAAAGAACGACCGTTCGTAATGGGCTGCTACGGAATAGGAATTTCAAGAACGGCTGCCGCTGCTGTCGAAAGATTTCACGACGAGCACGGAATCAAGTGGCCGATTGCGATTGCGCCCTATCACGTCACGATAATCCCCGTAAATACCGGCAACGAACTCCAAATGAAAACCGCCGAAGAAATGTACAAAAAACTTCAAAAAGCAGGAATAGACGTACTTATCGACGATAGAGACGAAAGAGCCGGCGTTAAATTCAAAGACTCCGAACTCATCGGAATTCCTCTGAGAATTACCGCGGGCAAGACTTTGGAACAAGGTCTTGTCGAATACAAAGTCCGAGAAACGGGAGAAGTCGAAACGCTTACTCCGAATGAAGCGGTCGAAAAGGTTATTGCAACGGTAAAAGCGGCATTGGAAGCATAAAATGACGAAAGAACTCACCATCGCTCATCTTTACCCCGAATTGCTCAATATATACGGCGATTACGGTAATATTTTGACGATAAAAAAACGTTGCGAAGCAAGAAACATAAAATGCAACGTCGAACAAATAAAAGCCGGTGAAAACATAAATCCCGAAAAATACGATATTTTCTTTATCGGAGGCGGTCAGGACAAACAACAGATTGAAGTTTCGAAAGAACTTCAAAAACAAAAAGACGCATTAACCGATGCTGCGGAACAATACAGGGTTTTTCTCGGAATTTGCGGAGGATACCAGCTTTTGGGCAGACACTACCTGCCGCATGACGGCGAAAAACTTGAAGGGATAAGCCTTTTGGACGTATACACCGTTGCGGGCAACAAAAGATTTATAGGCAACGTGACCGCCGAAAGCGACTTTTTAACCCCGAAAACACTCGTCGGATTTGAAAATCACGCGGGGCTGACTTATCTCGAAGAAGGAACCGTTCCGATAGCCTCGGTAACCGTCGGTAACGGCAACAACGGCAAAGACAAAACCGAAGGCGCAAGAAAAAAAAATGTTTTCGGAACTTACCTTCACGGATCGGTTTTACCAAAGAACCCCCATTTTGCGGACTTTTTGACCGCTCTTGCATTAAACGCGAAATACGAAAACGGCAAAGACAAATTTTCACCCGAATTTTTCGACGAATTTTTACCGAAAATCGACGACGACATAGAGTTTCGGACGCATTTTTCGCTTGTCGGTAAAAGTTATTAAAAAAATAAATCATTTTATCGCACGATTTGCAGGAAATCGGGTTTTTGTATTATAATTATTCCAAAAGGAATAAAAAAAATGGCATTAACATTGGATAAAAAGCAGGGCTTGGTCGCCGGAAACGGTCAACTGCCCGTGATTTGGGCGAAAAACGCTTCGGAGAACGGTCGCGAGGTAATTTGCATTTCGTTGAGCGCGGACAATAAAAAAGAATTGAAAAAATATTGTGCCAAGGTTTATGATTTCGGTCCCGGACAAATTACAAAAATCGAAGAGGTCTTGAAAAGCGAAGGGATTAAGCAGCTTACGTTTATCGGAAAGGTTCACAAAGGGCTTGTTTTGCGCCGTCCGAAGTTCGACGCCCGCGCGATAAAACTTTTAAAAGAGGCAAAGCGCCTGAACGACGATGCCGTAATGATGTTGGCGGTTCGGGAACTCGAAAAAATCGGAATAACGGTTTTGGATCAGACATTATTCATAAAAAATCTGATGGCGCCTCCGGGTGTGCTCGGAAAGCACAAACCGACCGCGGAACAGGAAGAGGATATCAAATACGGATTTTGGGTCGCAAAAGCAATGGGACAAATCGATATCGGGCAAACTGTCGTCTTGAAAAACAAAATGGTCATGGCGGTCGAAGCGATTGAAGGAACCGACAGATGCATAAAACGAGGGGCAAAAACGGCGAAAAAAGGAGCTGTTGTGGTAAAGACATCGAAACCTTCTCAGGACAAGCGTTTTGACATCCCCGCATTCGGGCTTGATACGTTGAAGATTATGAAACGCTACAAAGCATCGGTAATTGCGGTCGAAGCCGGCGAAACCATTTTGGTCGACGGCAAAGACGCGATTGATTTTGCGGACAAACACGGAATAGCGGTAATTGCGGTATGAAGCGGTTATTTGTCGTAACGGGAGAACTTTCGGGCGACAAACACGCCGCGGGAATTATAAAAATTTTAAAAGAGCGGCACCCCGACCTCGAAGTTGAAGCCGTCGGGGGTGAATACTGCGAAAACGCGGGTGCAAAGATTTTTTTAAACCATTCGAAAATGTCAGCGATGGGAATCGGGGCAAAAATAATTTTTGACCACATAATGCTCGGAAAAAAAATCACGGAACATTTGAAGAGCGAATTCAAACCCGATTTGGTGCTTTTGACCGATTACGGCGGGTTCAATCTTGCGATTTCGAAATTTTTGAAAAAAGCGGGGCTGAAAATTTTTTATTACATTCCGCCTCAGATTTGGGCATCGAGAAAACACAGAATAAAAACCGTAAAAAAGCACATAGACAAAGTATTGACGATTTTTCCGTTTGAAAAAGAAATGTACGAAAAGGAAGGCATTTCGGCGGAATTTGTCGGTCATCCGCTGGTAAATTCAATGCCGCCGGCGGCAAACAGACGGGAAGTTTTCGCAAAATACGGATTTGACGAGGGTAAAAAACTTATCGGCATTTTCCCCGGCTCGAGAAAATTTGAAATAAACGAACTGCTGAAAATATTTGTAAAAGCAGCGAAAACGATAAAGGAAGAAATGCCTGAAACGCAATTTGCATTATGTTTGGCACCGACAATCAAACGAGAAACGGTTGAGCGCGAATTGCCGGACTTTATAAAAATAACAGAAAATTCGAATTACGAACTTTTAAGCACGGCGGACGCGCTGATGCTGGCATCGGGAACGGTCGCACTGGAAGCCGCTTTGTACGGGACTCCGATGATAATTTCGTACAAAGGTCCGTGGCTGTTGTATTTGATTTATTTGGCGGTAAGATGCATAAAGAATGTGTCGCTGCCGAACATTATTTCGGGAAAAGACATAGTACCGGAACTTATACAAGTAAAAGCAAAGCCCGAAATCATAGCGGCAAACCTTGTCAAAATTCTGAAAAACAAACAATACGAAGAAAACATGCGATTTGAGCTTAACAACATAAGAAAAGAGCTCGGGCGTAAAAATTCGGCGGAAGCGGCTGCCGATGCGATATCGAAGGAACTGTACGGCAGCAAACGTGAAGAATTGTAACAATTTTCCAAAAAACAGGCAAATTTCGGAGTTCAGAAATTTTATAATACATGTGTAATGGAAGAAGAAACGTCGTGAATAAAATAACTCAAACGGAAAATATAACAGCGGAAACAGCGGAAAAAACGGGGAAAGAGACCAACCCGATAAAATATTCCAACATAGTCGCAAAGATAAACTCTTTGAACCCGAGAGCCGATAAACGGGCTCGCGGCGAGGGGTTTGCCAATTATACCGAAAAGCCCGTTCAGGCAATAAATTATCCGGAAATGCTCAGTGCTCTGAACGACTCGTTTGCGAATTCCGCTGACGTAAACTCACTTTTTGCGGCGGTTCACGGAGTTTTGACCACAAAACTTTTCACAAATTTTACGTCGCTCGGAATTATAAGCAAACACTCGGAATGCCTTAATATCAAGCTCACGGACAAAATAGGCAGCGTGTATTCTTCGAGAATATTTTTGACGGAAAAAGACAACGAAATCATTCGTGCGATAAACGAAGGAAAATTTTCGGTTCATACTAATAACTCGTTTTTGAAAATTCCGTATCTGAAGTCGTCGGCAACGATAGTTTTGCCGTTCGGGAAAGTCGAAGACAACGGCGGCGTACTGATAATCGGCGATTACGACGCCGATACGCACATCGGATTATATCAAATGTTGTCGCAATATTTTTCGTTGTTCATCAGAAACGCGGATTTGGCATTGAAAGCTGCAAACAACGCATATAAAGACAATTTGACGAATTTATACTCGCACAGACACTTCCAGGAACTGCTCGCAAGCGAAATAAAAAATGCGGAAAGAGAACATAACGAAGTTTCCGTAATAATTTTCGACGTAAACAATATTTCGGGAATAAACAAAGAATTCGGGCACGCGAAGGGCGACGAAGTCATAAAAACCGTAGCGGAAAAGGTTACGCAAAACATTAAAAATCAGGGTGTCGCAGGCAGGTACGGCGGCGACGAAATCGCTGTTATATTGCCGAAAATGAACACGGACGAAGCAAAATATCTTGCGGAATACATTACGTACACTCTGTCTTGTTGCATGGTCGAGGGCGTCGGACCGATAAAGGTTTCGGTCGGAATTGCGTCGTATCCGAATGCGTCGGTCGAGCAGGAAAAGATTTTAATTCTCGCGGAACAGGCGATGTATATTTCAAAGAGCAAAGGCTACAAGAACGGAATTTCGACGATTGTAAGCTCGAACGACTACGATTTTTGGGACGATACCGCACTCAATTCGTTCGCGTCGGTCTTGTCGAAAAGACATGCGCAAATCGGAATAAATTTCGAAGAAGAATTGGTGAACAAGTTCCAAAACGAAGAAATAAGTTCGCAAAACCATCTAATCGAGGTCGTAACGTCGCTTGCCGGCGCAATAGACGCAAAGGACGAGTATACAAAAGGTCATTCGACTTCGGTTTCAAGATACGCGGTTGCGCTTGCAAGAGCAATGAATTTGCCCGAGCGTGAAACCGAAAGAATCAAGCTGGGCGGACTTTTGCATGACGTAGGGAAAATAGGAATTCCCGAGAACGTTTTGAGAAAGACATCAAAACTGAGCGACGAAGAGTGGGAAATAATGAAGCAGCACCCGTCGATAGGGGCTTCAAAGGTATTGCAGCCGAACCCGTTGTTGCACGATTTGATTCCTATTGTAAAATATCACCACGAGCAATGGAACGGCAAAGGGTACCCCGAAGGTTTAAAAGGGGACGAAATTCCGCTTGCGGCAAGAATTGTCGCGGTCGCGGACACGTACCACGCGCTTATCAGCGACAGACCGTATCGGAAGGGAATGAGCATGGAAAAAGCATGCGAAATTCTGAAGCTCGGAGCGGGAGTTCAGTGGGATCCCGATTTGGTAAGGCAATTCATCCAAATTGCGCCTTCGCTCGGAACAAACCTTTAGACGACATAAAAAATCTTTCTCGCTGCACACCGAAAGGAAAAAATGTTCGGGCGATGAGACGGGATTGCTTCGTATACACTTTCAAAGCAACAAACCCTTCCGGGAAAACAAAAAACATTCCCGTTCAAAAAAGGCGGAGGGCAGAACCCTCCGTCGTAAAAACTATGATAAAATCGAACTAAGACTAGCCTTCAAATTCGTTTTTATTTTTGTTGATGAAATTTTGCAATTTCGAGAGCATTTCATCGCCTTTTTCCTGGATGTCGGAAAGGACTTCTTCCGCTTTGTTTTGGATATCTTCGGTTTTGTTTTTGGCTTTATCGTACCATTCTTTCGAAGTATCGGAAATCAATTCTCTTGTTTCTTCACCTGATTGAGGGGCAAGCAAAATACCTGCAACGGCACCGACAATACCGCCCAAAACGAAACCTGCAACAAATTTTCCTGCTGACATATTTTTTCTCCTTTTTTTATTTTTTTCTGAACAAATCGAACCCTGTTTTGAGTCCTGTAAAAAAGCTTCTTGTGAAGCCTTTCATTCCGAAAGCGGCTGCGGCGCCTACGGCGACGACTTTTGCGAGAGAGTGTTTAACGTTGTTAAACTTGTTTTCGGCGGAAGAAGTAATTGAATTTATGTTGGTTAAAGCCTTTTTTATTTCGGCGAGAGCCGGAGCCAAATCGTTTTGAACGCTTGAAGCAATAAAGTTCAATTTTTCCGTGAGTTTAACGAGCTCGACAAGAAATCTGACGAGGAAGACGGCGACGACAACGACAGCGACGGAAGAAACCGCCAGGAGCATTGTGAGCGCTGATTCGGAACTTATAAACATAATAAACCTCTAAATACCGTAAACCGTGTGTTCTTTATCTTTAGCTTTAGCGAGTCTTCTTGCGCGGACGGAATTGCGCAGATGTCTGAATGCTCTTTCGATTTTGTAGCGAAAGATATCCGCGGAAATGAGTGCGCGTTTTTTGAAGTTTTCGACGGAAGACGACTCGTTAAGGTCTTCTACGCCTTCTTTTAATTGTTTTCGGGTTTCTTCGCCGGATTGAGGAGCAAGCAGAACGCCTGCTGTGATACCTGCGACAACACCTGCGAGAATGCCCAATCCGAACATAAGTCCGCTATTTTCTTCTCTTGACATGAGAACCTCCGATGTAATAATAACAGTCTGAAGCTAAAATAACATTTTTTTGACAAAAATGCAATAGCCGAAAAATGTAAAAAAAGATAAAAAAGATTTATTATATATTTTACAAAATGTAACATTATCGGGTTTTAAGCCGGACAAAATTAAAGTTCGAACGGATTTGAGCCGACATGGAGAAGGAAAAATAATTCAAGTGAAAGGAAATGCGGCATGGGTCAAAGTATCAACCGAAATTTTGATGAACTGAACAAAATTTTGCAAAAATCGTACAAAGTCGACAACGCAAACAGTGCCGAGAAGAGCGAGCAAAAGGAAAAGGAAGAAAAATCCGGATCCGTGTTCGGAGCCGTCGGGAAATTTGTCGGGTCGATTACGGCGGGGTTGTTTTCGACGTCGCCAAAGGTAGATAGCGGGAAGAAATCTTCTTCGAGCGAGCTTTCGAGTTCGTTGGCGGGAAGCGGCAACCTCGGGAACGCGGGAGACAGTATAACATTTTCTATTTCGGCAAAAGAGACCGGCGGAGGGAGCAAAGTCGGCGACGAGACAGACCCCGGAGACGCTCAATCGACGAAAGAAGCATCCGAAGCGGAAATGAAGGAGGCTCACGACGTTACGGACGACGCGACAAAATTTTTGGAAGAAAATATAAAGCTGACCGACGAGCAGAAAGAAGCGAGCGGAGAGGTTTTTGAAAAAACTGACGACGTTTACGGTGCGTTAAAAAATGCCGGCGTAAACGCTTATACAATGCCGACATTGAACCTTTCGTCCGGAGCCGCGACCGTCGGCAACGTAAAGGGCGATGCAGAATACAAAGGTATCGACACCGGCAAAGCGGACGTATTTTCGCAGATAAAAGACGGGATAAAGCAGTACGGAAAAGAGCTCGGTCAGAAAGAATTGGCAAAGCTTACAGGGCTCGGTACGGAGGAAACCGCGTCGAAGAAAGCGGCAAAAGAGGCTTTGACAGGCGCGAACGAAGCGGGCGCCGAAAAAGTCACGAGCGAAAACAACATTGTAACCAATAAAGGACAAATCGCAACGGACGAGGTCGACAAAGGCAAACAGACTGAGGTTAAAGCGGAAAAGACTCAGGAAAAAGCGAAAGCCGACACTCAGGTTTCCGAGCAGACTCAAATTTCGCAGGCGGAAGCAAAAAGCATTCAGGCAGCGGAATTAAAAATACAAAAAGCTCAGGCGCAACTTGAAGCGGCTCAGGCTCAGTTGAAGTCGTTTCAGGGGCTGTTAAAGGTCGCAAACGCAGGAATAAAACAGGCTAACCAACTTTTGACATCCGGTAAAGCAATGATTGCAAAAGGAACTGCGATGTCAAGCAATCCGTTTACCGCGGCGGCGGGTGCCGCACTGATTGCGAAGGGTACTGCGGTCGAAGCACAGGGAACGGCTTTGATGGCAAGTGCAACGGCGCAAAAAACGCAGGCGGAAGCCGGGATTAAGACTTCACAGATGAACATCAAGTCGGCGCAAACCGAAAAAGCCAACGCAGAACAGGAAAAAACCACTCATACCGAAAAGAAAGCACAAGCCGACGAAAAAGTCGCTCAGGGCAAAGAGCAGTCCGCAAAAGCTCAAGAAGGCATAACCGCGGCGGACGGCGAAATTAAGCGTTTGCAAAGTGAAATAAAAGAATTGCAGGCGAAAAATAAGGAGGAACTCGCAAAAATAAAAGAAAATACGAGCAAAATCAGCGAGCTTACGCAAAAAGCGACAGAAGAAACAAAGAACGCGAACGACCTGATAAACAAAGCAAACCTCGTTTTGAAGGCAACGGGCACGGCAGGCAAGATAAATCAAGGTTCAAATATTTTGAACGACTTGTTGTCCGGGTTGACGCAAAGTTTGTCGGGTTCGCAACAAAGCAGCTCGGCCGGTAATTTGGGCGCACTCGGGACGGGTATCGCTTCGGTCGGCATCGGTTTATCAAGCCCCGAAACCTTGAAAGCAATGCAAAACCTTATGGGGCAACAAAAACAAAAGACCGAAATGCCCGAGATTGAGGATGCTCAAATCGAAACCGTAAGTAAAATGACGGAAAGCAAATCGAGCGAAAAAGCGGAAACAACCTCAAATACTTCAAACACCGAACAAAGCACGATTGACACGGTAAGCGACATGGCAAAAGGCGGCACGAGTATCGACAAGGCGGTCGACACTCCGGAGGTTAAAGAGCCCGAAACACCTGTTTCAAACGAACCCAAACCGGTTGTTTTGTCGAACGAACCGACGATTGAAATTCCCGAAACCCCGAGCATTTCTACGGAAACGGCAATCAAACCGACCACTGTCGATACCCCCGCGGAAGAGCCCGTGAAGACCGATTCCGCCGATAAAATCGAAAAGACCGACGAGACCAAGAAGTCGGATAAAACGGAAAAAGCCGAAGAAGAGGAAAAACAAGACGAAAAGACCGACAAACTCGACGACAAAAACCAAAAAGACAAAACCGTCGCAAAGAAAAAATCCGGATTTTTCAACAATCTGCTCGGGAAAACGGCAAAAGCACAAAATCTTTCGGGAACTTTTGCCAAAGCGACCGTCGCAAACGGAATTTCACAAGACTCCGGTGTCGACACGCAAAATTCGACCGCACGCAAAAAACTGGACGAAATCAACTCAAAATACGGAAAACAATTCAAAAACACGGAAGACGCCCTTGCCTTTTTGAAAGAGCAAAAAAGCGGAGGCAACAGACAAGCGGCAAAAGACTTCGCGGCACTTTCGTCGGCGGTCGGCGGCACGGGAGGCGACTTCGGATACGGCTAAACGTCCGAAGAAATCACAAAAAAGAGCTCACGCGGGCTCTTTTTTATTTTGCCCGCACAATGCATTGTCGCGACTATTGTTTGCCCACACATCTCGACAAAAAATTCAGAAAGCCGAACTTCCAAAAAAGACACACGAACGCTACAAATTTTTCCGCTACCGAAAAATTTCCGCAACGCCCCGCTTCACAAAACTTAACATAGCGTTTTTAAGAGTATGTAGTGTTTTCCGGTATTAAAAATGAAAAACATTCATCGAATGTGAAATTTTTGCACAAAACCCCGCAAAGCATCGGAACCTTAAACCAAGCGTTAATTTTAACCGCCGGGAAAAGCGCACTAACATTGAAATTCTTTTTAATCGGCAAATTCAATCCCCTTTTCAAAACGTCGAGAACCTTAAAAACACAAAGTCAGAGCTCCTCGTAAAACGCAGACCCCCGCTACATACAAAAAACGCGCCCGTGAGGGGCGCGAATTTGTCAAAACATAAATCAATTATTTTTGCCGAGACATCAGAAATTTGACTTGTTTTTGAAGTTCTTCCGTTTGTTTTTTGAGGTCGGCGTTTTGTTTTTCGAGTTCCGAAAGCCGCGAGTTCAAGTCGCTCGAGCATTTTGAGGTTTTGACGGCAGCGCACGAGCAGGCAACTTTTTTCGTCGCACAACCGCAGGCGCATGCGACTTTTGAAGTATCTCCGCAAGCGCATTTGCAATCCGACTTTTTACCCGTTGAACATCCGTATGTACCGTTTTTGCAGACATCACAGCCGCACAAACAACCGACGTCACACGCACAACGTTCACAAGCGCAACTTTTACCGCAATCACACGCACACGAAGCTTTTTCCAGAGCGCTCACGCGTTTGTCCAAATCAACGACTTTTGCCGTCAACGAATCGACGGAAGCCTTTATCGACGAGCAAAAATCCGTAAACATTTGATGAAGTTCTTTGACGGAGTTTATGACCGCGTAAAACATTTCGTCTTTGTTGATGTTCAAAAAGCCCTTGTCGTCTTTTGTTACGCTGTTCGGAAAGATTTTTTGCAAATCCTGAGCGATAACCCCGACCCGCGGAGTTTTTGTTTTGTCGTCTTTGAACGTGAAATGTTTGACGTTGATTTTGTCTATTTTGTCAAGTCCTGACGTGAAATCCGCACCGATATTTTTTAAACGGGCATCGGAAGTCGAATAAGTCGAGCCTTTTATATAAACAGTCGACCCGGACGCACCGACGTAAACCCTTGAGCCGGAAGCCTTTGCAAGATTAAGTGTCGTTCCGTGAATATCAACCTGAGTCGCGTCGCTCGTCCCGACGGTAACTGTTTTACCGTTCAATTTCACAACCCTATTGTCAAACTCACCGTAAATGAGAGCATTTGCCCCCGTAAAACCATAGCCGTCACCTTCTATATACAATTTGTATGATAAATCTGCACATTCCGAACAAGTACCTGCGTGATAACCGACAGCAACATTGTTGCTTCCTGTCTTATTCGAGTATAAACTCTGGCTACCGACAGCCGTATTGTTGTTACCGGTAATATTTTGTTGTAAACTCCTTGCGCCGGCAGCAACATTGTAGCCTCCGGTCGTATTCGAATACAAAGTGAAACTACCGACAGCAAGATTTTCAGAACCGGAAATATTTGATCTTAAACCGGAATTACCAACAGCAACATTGCCGTCTCCGGTTGTATTTGAAAACAAACTCAGAGAACCTACAGCTGAGTTATTGTACCCTGTCGTATTTGAAGTTAAGCTATCCTCACCGATAGCTATATTATTTGACCCGGTATTTTCCGTTGTCTGAACACAATACGAAGAATCACTCGAAGAACATCCCGACATAGCATTGTTACCTATTGCGATGTTATTTTTTCCCCAATTATCATTACCGGCAACAAAAGCCAAATTCTCCAAGGTAAATCGACCTATTCCGATATTGCCGTATTTGTCGGTTGTAAATTTACCGAGGTTAGTGTATGTTCCGTCGGAATTGGCTTGAAAAAAGTCGATTAAGTGTCTTCTTGCGGTCGGAGTTTCAGAGTCTTCCGGTTTTGTGACAATCATAAGTTTCGGGCTTTGTTTGCCGAAAAGCGTATTTGCATCGCCTGCCGCAACTTTTGAGTCGACCGGAATTTTGTTTGCACCGATAACAACCGGCGAAGAATCCGATGCCGCGCCGTAAACCCCCGCGACATTAGACAACGTTCCGTTCACGACATACCGCCAAGGAGCTTCGCCGGGAGAAACCTTAGAGTTTACAAAAACCGGTATCATTGCCGTAAAAACAAGGCTTAAGACCAACAAAGTTATCAAAACTTCCACAAGCGAAAAAGCGTTATATTTCTTCATATTTCCACCCTCGTTATTTGTGATAAACGACCCGAAAAGTCATATATTCAAGCCCGACCGCCTCAGCTTCCGCCGAAAGTTTTTGATTGATTTGAGATTTTTTCGAGTTGAGTTCGAACGCCGCCGCGGAGTTTTCGCAAAAAACCTTTAAAACACCGTCTTTTGTGAGTTCAACGGCTTGTGAGTATTTGCGGACATTATGAGGGGCGACATCCTCCCAAACCTTCAAAAAATCGGTTCTGAGCGCGATATCGTCGGGGATTTTTTCCTGCAACATCTTTCCGAAGTCCTTCATAATTTCGGAGCACGAAACGACGCCGCGCTTTGACAATCCCGACTTTTCGGGAACAAAATTACCGTAAAGCTTTTTAAACAAAGCCGACCCCGGCAAAATCGAAGAACTTTCGTTCTCGGAATTTTTGCGGGAATCATCTTTCAAAAAGGCATTTTCGGCATTCTTGTCCATGTTATAAATTATAACACTTTTTGAAAAATTTCAAACCCTTAAACGGAGGAAACCGCCGCAAATTTTTACATTTCTACGTAAACCGAACCGCAGCAATTTTCGTATTTTCGGCAACCATCACCGCAAAATACGTCTCTTCACAATTTTAACAAACTGTACAGGTACAAACCACGGCACACTTACCCACACGAGGAGCCGCGCTTTCGGGTAAATTTCATATCCCTTATACTTACGTTTCAACCGCAGCGATTAAGCTTCGAGGAACAAACGTTTTCCGACAATATTCGGTTTTCCGTTGTACTCGCCCGCATAATAACCGTTCAAAGCAGGCTTGTTGACGCCGTACGTTTTATTTTCGGTTTTGAAATTTTGAGTATTCGCGGAAATAAAAGGGTTGTTAAACGATGTACCGGTCGTCGTACGAGTAACCGTCGACGTTTTGGTCGGCATGGGAACAAACTTTTGCGAAAATATATTATTCAAAGATTTTTCGGGTCCGTTTACCATATTTAAACATCCTTTTTCGTGCTACACATTTATATTAATACAAAACCTTACTTTGTCATCATTTTATAACGAAATATTAAGATTTACAACAAAATAATTCGAAATTCATTCATAAAACTTAAATTCTCAAAAAAATTCGACTCTCGGGTTGAGGGAATTAACACAATTTAATTATATAATCACGACATGAATATATTTATTATGCCTGCGGGGAAAAATACGGGTAAAACCGTTATAACAGCGGGTCTTGCCGCTTTAATGCAGTCTCTCGGATATTTTTCCGGGGTCTTTAAACCGGTGCAAACCGGCGCTATCGAAAAAAACGGATTTCTGATTTCCAAAGACACCGCCTTTATCACTCAAACCGACCCATACATTAAAATCGAATCACCCTACATTTTCAAAGAAAAAGGCATTCCCGAGGAAGTCGCAAAAAACGCCGGAGACCCGATTTTGCTCGAAACGTTGCTCAAAAGTTACGTAAAACTTTCCCAAAACTGCGACGTGATTTTTGTCGACTTCGACGGAAATTTTTTAACCCCGATCTCCGAAGAAATCAACGTCGCTGAGCTTATAAAAAGCCTTTCGGCATCGGTCGTCATCGTGACCGACGTAAATTCGTTCGAAGAAACCGCGATGATTGCCGAATGCGCCAAAAACAGACATATCGAAGTTAAAGGAATTATCATAAACAACTACCCCGAAAAACCCGACAAATACGCAAAACTCTACCCCGTTTTTTTGGCGGAAAACCTTCAACTGCCGATTTTGGGAATTGTCAAAAAAATCAAAAGCACAACCGCCTCGGGGCTAATCGACACGATTTTGAGCTCCGTAAACCTTGAAGGCGTTTTCGGAATGGAAATTCCGAAACTGCGCGACGACAATTGAATTTTGTGGTATAATCGGCACGTATCAATAAAAAGAGGTGTATAAGACATGTGCGCAGATTACGTTTACGGCAAAACGCCGCTCTCCGAACAAGAGTACGAAAAAGCCTGCAAAATTCTGAACGAATTGCAGGACGAAAACGAAAAATTGATTAACGAAGGCTACGGACCCTTTTTGGCTGCCGTTTACGACAAAGAAGGCAATCTCGTCGCAAAATCCGCAAATACCGTGGTAAAAGAACAATGCTGCCTTTGGCATGCCGAAGTCAACACAATCAAAAAAGCTCACGAAAAACTCAAAACCTACGACCTTGCACCGTTCGACCTTTCTCTGTACGTAACCGCGGAACCCTGCATTATGTGCGCCGGCGCCATCATGTGGTCGGGAATCAAACGCGTTTTCTACTCGGTCAACTCAAAAGACGTGGAAACAATAACCGGCTTCGACGAAGGCTTTAAACCCGACTGGATTAAAGAATTCGCAAACCGAAACATCGAAGTTTACGGCGAAATCTGCCCCGAAAGAGGTCGCGAAGTTTTAAGAAAATATGTAAACACCGGCAAAGAAGTTTACAAACCCGGCGAACGTTGATACGCCGATTTTCGGATTCCCTCGACAATAACCGGGGAGACCTTCGATAAAGCGTTAAGAACGCCGAATAACAAAAAACTTCGGCGTTTTACCGGGCAAACTTTTCGACCCGTCCGGACGAAATTAAACAAAAAAAAGGGCATACTCTCCGAGCACGCCCTTTTTTAAGATGTTTATTTTATCGGTTCAAAATCTTCCGCTCCGTGCTTGCATACGGGACATACAAAATCGGACGGTAAAACTTCGCCCTCGTAAACATATCCGCAAATTTTGCAAACAAAACCCTTCTTTTGAACGGGTTTGTCGAGCGGTTTGATTTTTTCGAGATAAAAATCGTAAGTCGCCGACTCAACCTGCGATACAATATTCGTTTTTTCGACATCGGCAACAAACAAAACATGAGTTCCGCAATCAACTTTGTCTGTAACCTTCGCGCAAATAACGGTGTTCACGTATTTTGTCAAAGCGAAAATACCGTTTTCAAGCTTTTGCGCATAATTACAGTCGTCAAACTTTTTGCAGACTTTACCGGAGCGAAATCCGAAATTTTTGAACAATTCAAACGGAGCTTCCTTCGTCAAAACGGAAACGTTAAATTTTCCGGTTTCTTCGATTAACTCGCAAGTCAACGCGCCTTTATTGACCGCAACCGTTATTTTGTCGGGGTTTGCAGCAACCTGACACACGGTATTCACGATACACGCATTGTCACAATCGTCTTTATTGACCGAAAGCAAAAACAGACCGTAAGGTATATTACTCAAAGGGTTTTGGCTTTTTTTGCGAACAGTAACCGACTCGGCAACGGCATTTGCAAAATTTTCAAACTCTTCAAGACAGTCGGGCTTTAACGAAGACTTTACGGTAAACTGAGGTTCGACAAATTTAATGTTTTTCATTTCTTCGAATTTTTGTCTTATCAATTTGCCCGCTGAAGGCACCCAAGAGCCGTTTTCGATAATTGCAACCGTCCTGTTTTGAAGGTTATGAGCCTTCAAATCTTCCAAAACATTTGACATTT
Organism: uncultured Candidatus Melainabacteria bacterium; assembly: GCA_934718085.1. Lineage (GTDB taxonomy): Bacteria > Cyanobacteriota > Vampirovibrionia > Gastranaerophilales > Gastranaerophilaceae > CAKUZL01. The sequence goes on along the minus strand of CAKUZL010000002.1, from coordinate 192,864 downwards.
CGACAAAAATACCCGCATTATAGGTCGGCGAAGCAACAACAATATGCGAACATCTGAACGCTTCCGCCACAATCACGGAATGATGAGTTTTTGAAACATCGTACATTCTGATGTTTCTCAAGCCCCTTTCGGCAAGCTTAAACGCCAATTTTTCGACGGCATTTTCGGTATTTCCGTAAACCGACGCATAAAGAAGCAAAACATCCTCGTCTTCGGGCTCGTATGTACTCCACTTATTGTACTTGTCGATAATCGTTCCGAAATTATTGCGCCAAATCGGACCGTGTAAAGGACAAATCATATTAATGTCCAACCCCGCAGCTTTTTTGAGCAACGATTGAACCTGCGGTCCGTATTTACCGACAATATTGGTATAATACCTTCTCATTTCGGGCAAAAGAACCTTTTCGAAATTGATTTCGTCCGCAAACAAATTTCCGTCGATTGAGCCGAAAGAGCCGAACGCATCCGCCGAAAACAAAATTTTGTCCGTCAAATCGTAAGTAACCATGACCTCGGGCCAGTGAACCATCGGAGCAGCAACAAACGTCAGTGAATGTCTGCCCGTATTCAAAACATCACCCTCTTTGACCAATCGAGTACAAGCGTTTTCATCAAAATCGAAAAATCGCTTGAGCATGGTCTGAGCCTTAATTCCGCAAATAAACTCAGCTTCGGGATATCTGCGACGGATTTCGAACAACGACGCGGCATGGTCGGGTTCAACGTGATTTATGACAATATAGTCAAGTTTTCGCCCGTCAAGCGCCTTTTCGAGATTTTTTGCAAATTGAAAGAAAACGTTTTTATCTACGGTATCGAAAAGAACCGTCTTCTCGTCCTTCAACAAATAAGAATTGAACGATGCACCTCTTTCAATCGGGTAAACGTTTTCGAACAGAGCCAGACGTCTGTCGCTCACGCCCACGTAAACCAAGTCTTCGGTGATGTTTTTGATGTTATACATATAAAAATCCGCCTATTCTTTTTCAAAATGAGATTTATCGGCAAGACAAAGCGGGCAAACATAATCGTCCGGTAAGTCCGCAAAAGCTACGTTGTCGTTTTCCTCGGGGTCGTAAATGTACCCGCAAAGAGTGCATACATACTTATCCATAAAAAATCCTCCTTTTATTTCCGATTCACTATAAATAAAATTTTACCGGAAAACGTCGGTAAGTATACTCATTGTAAATTTTTATAAAAATTTTTTTACAAAAAAAGGACTCTTTCGAAAAGAGCCCTTTTTCAAAAAACAAATTGATTAGTCGTCGGCGTGTCCTGCGGTTCCGAGAACTTGCATTTTGTGTTTTACGAGTTCTTTAACTGCCGTTCTGCCGGGTCCCATGTATTCTCTGGGGTCGAATTTTTCGGGGTGTTCGATAAAGAATTCTCTGATTGTCGAAGTCATAGCCAATCTCAAGTCCGTATCAATATTGATTTTAGCTACGCCGTTTTTCGAAGCAAACGCGAGCATATCTTCGGGAACGCCTTGTGCATCGGGAAGATTTCCGCCGTATTTGTTGCATTTTTCGACCAAATATTTGGGAACGGAAGAAGATCCGTGAAGAACAATCGGGAAATCGTAACCGACAACGGCGTTAACGGCTTTTTTAACTTCCGCGAGTCTTTCGAAATCGAGTTTAGCTTCGCCTTTGAATTTGTAAGCACCGTGGCTGGTTCCGATAGCGATTGCCAAAGAGTCGCAACCCGTTTCTTTAACGAATCTTGCAGCTTCTTCGGGATCGGTGTAAGTTGCGTGAGCTTTGTCGACTTTAACGTCGTCTTCGACACCCGCAAGTTTACCGAGTTCCGCTTCAACCGAAACTCCTCTTTCGTGAGCGTATTCAACTACTTTTTTGGTGATAGCGATATTTTCTTCGAGGGGGAATCTCGAGCCGTCAATCATGACAGACGAAAATCCGCCGTCTATGCAGGCTTTACAGATTTCGAAGTCTGCACCGTGGTCAAGGTGAAGAGCAATCGGAACGGTAGTCGTTTCGAGAGCAGCTTGAACCAACTTTATAAGGTAAGTTTGGTTTGCATATTTTCTTGCGCCTGCGGAAACTTGCAAAATAATGGGTGAACGGGTTTCTTCGGCAGCTTCCGCGATACCTTGAAGAATTTCCATATTGTTTACGTTGTACGCACCGATTGCATATTTGCCTTCGAGTGCTTTTTTGAACATTTCGTTTGTTCCTACCAATTTTCTTTCGCTCATAACAAAAACCTCATGTCATGTTTTGTGTACAAGCAGATGTTACATCAAACCGGGAATGTTTTCAAGAGCAATATTTTACATGAAGTTTTGTAAAGTTTTTTCAAATTTCGGACTTGCAAAAAAACCGAAAAAGTTGTACAATCAACGATGAACATAAATGCCGAAGTGGCGGAATGGTAGACGCACACGTTTCAGGTGCGTGCGAAGAAATTCGTAAGGGTTCAAGTCCCTTCTTCGGCAGTTACGTTTACCTAAACTATTTTCTGCATCCAAGTGAAAGTATTTCGGAAACGACCGAAATATTTTTTTTTAGCCGACAAGGTAATATCTCGACAAAATTTTTTATGTATCATACAATCGAAAACGAGGTTTTTATGAACATACTGATAGTTATAGACGCGCTTGAATTCAAGTATTTCGAATTTAACGACCTGGTCACGAACTTCTGGTTGATTAAAGAATTTCTCGAAAGAGGGTTCAAAGTCGCGGTAACATTGAAACACAAACTTTTTATAAAAAATTCGAAGGGATTTTGTTTTGCGTACGAAACGAAACTCGAAAACGGCAATATATTCCGTTCGGACGAGCATTCTCAAAAGGAAATAAACGAGTTCGAAACGGTGTTTTTCAGACCTGATCCGCCTGTCGACGTGAATTACCTGAACGCATGCCACGTCTTTGATTTTGTCGACAAGACCAAAACCCGCATTATAAATGACCCTTGGTCGGTCGCGGCGTTCAACGAAAAAATTCACACAAACCTTTTTCCCGAATTCATTCCCGAAAGCGTCATAACCGCCGACAAAACGGTTATTCACGACTTTTTGGACGAAATTCCGGAAGCCGTCATAAAACCTCTGAACAGATGTTTCGGAAGCGGTATTTTCAAGCTTAAAAAGGGCGATGCGAATACCAACGCGATTATCGACACGGCAACCTCGAACGGAACAACAATGGTCTGTGTTCAAAAATATCTCGGAAACGGCGGCGACAAAAGGGCTTTCATCATCGGAAACAAAGTCTTCGACTTCTCGTTAAGAAAACTCCCCGGCAAAGAAGATTTCAGATTTAACACCCACAGCGACGAATTCTTCAAGGCGGAAATCCTTACCCCGGAAGAACTTCGAGCTTCCGAAACGATAGCGGAATACCTGAACGCAAACGGCATGCCTGTCGCGGCACTCGACATAATAGAAGGGAAAGTCACGGAAATAAACGTCACAAGCCCATGTTTCTTCATCCGGGAAACGAACCGTCTTTTCGGAATAAAATTTCAGGACATGATTATGCCCGAATTACTTAAATTTACTAAACAAACGGAAGGTGTTCGATGATTTTTCAAACCCTAAACGCAAGTGTTGAAAAAATTTGTAACAATTTCGTTACAAACAAAAATTATTTTGAAAAGATTTTTGAATCGGGCTGCAAAACCGAGAAAAAAACGGGACTGGAATACGAAAAAATTTACGTAAAAGAAGATTTTTCGCCTGCTTCGTACGAAGAGATACGAAAGTTGACACAGATTTTTTCGAAATCCGAAAACGGCGAATTGACGTACGAAAACGGATTTGTAACGGGAGCTGATTTGAAATACGGGAAAATTACGTTCGAACCCGGAGCACAGCTTGAAATAAGCTTAAATCCTACGGAAAGAATATCCGACCACAAAAAAATAATCGACCGATATAACGAAAAAACCGACAAAATCGCGGAAACTTTCGGATTAAGACACATACCCTGCGGAAACCAACCGAAAACGACCTTTGAGGGGATAAAAATCATTCCGAAAGAACGCTATCGAATGATGACGAAATATTTACAAAACAAAGCCGAATGTCCGTTCGTAATGATGCGCGAAACGGCTGGAATTCAGACGAGCATAGACTATTCGTCGGAAGAAGATGCCTGCGTAAAATTAAAAACCGCGATAAAACTTTCGCCGATTGTCAGCGCCATGTTTGCGAATTCCCCCCTCAGAAAAGGGAAACCGAGCGGAATGAAATCATTTCGGGCATTTGCCTGGCTTAACACCGACAACGACCGATGCGGACTTATCGGCAAAAAGCTTTTTACAAAAGAGTTTTTCGGGTTTTCCGACTACACGGAAATTCTGCTCGACGTGCCGACAATTTTTATCGAAAAGAACGGGAAATACCTGCAAACGGGAGGTCTGACATTCGGAGAATACATGAAAAAAGGCTTTGACGGGTATTTTCCGACACAAAAAGACGTCGAAACCCACATAAGCCTTTATTTTACGGATGTCCGACTAAAGACTTATCTTGAAATAAGAAACCACGATTCACAGAAAAACGAACTGATTTTCGCGGTTCCCGCACTTTGGAAAGGCATATTATACGACAATTCCGCGATTTGCGAAATCAACGATATTTTCAAAAAAGCAACTTACGACGATTTTGAAGAGCTGAGAGCCAAAACCCCGCAAACAGGCATTAATACCGAGTTTTGCGGACAAAAACTTTCCGAAATATGCAAAGAAATTCTTGAAATATCGGAGCACAATCTGAAAAAAACCGATGAACAAAAGTTTTTATATCCGCTGAAAGAACTGATTTCAAAAGGTTTAACGCCTGCAGACATAACTCTTGAAAAATTTGGCTCGACTCAAAATCTTTGTGAGGTATATTTGTAAATTTTTGTAAAAATTTTACCGAATCCGCCCGAAAACATGCAAAAAATAATATTCACGGAGTTTAATCAACATGTGGAATGTTTCTGAAAGGATAGGTGTAAAATGTCCGTAAACTTTAATTCCGGTGCTCCCGCAATGCCCGCGCAAACCTTGCCCGCCCAAAGAGCGGAAAGACCCGTAGTCATAGAAAGAACCGAAAACATCTACGAAAACCCGATTTCGAGAAAAACGGAAAGAAACCTTGCCGTTTTATCGTCGACTGCGGTAAGTTCGGTCGCGGGGGCGATAACGTACCTGATAACAAGGACTCTTACGGAAGGACACAAAATTCCGGGATTACTCGGCGCGGCGGCGGCAATTTTGACCCTCGGATTTACGTTGCCGGGAAACCTTTACAAAGCAAAGGTTTCGGCGTTTACGGCCGAAAAAGAAATGGACGTTTTTGCCCGTGACAGAAGCGTTAAGACCAATTTGACCGAAGCTTTGGACAAAGAAGTTTCAAACGAAGACGTTTCTCTCGACAAAAAACTCGACGACAACCTCAAGCTTCAAATGGCAAACAGAGGCTCGGCAATTTTGGTTCACAGCCAAAACTCGGCTCAGCAACCCGCAGAAACCCGACAAAATCAACAAAATACCCAAAACGCAACGGAACAAAAATAAAGGATTCAAAAAGCATGGGTATTCCCGGGATAAATCAGATATCTTTCGGCGGAGGAGAACCGGTTTCGGCAAAAAAACTTTCGGAAGAAGCAGGCGTTGCCCTGAATAAATCCGACAAACAAACGCCAGGTGAATTCAAAAACGTCGAAAAAGAAAACCCCATAAGCAAACGCGGCGAATTTTGGAAACTTCTTCCGGCAACTTTTGTGTGCGGTGCCTGCGGATTTTTGAAGCTCGTCGCGACGATGGTCGAAAACGACAGCGGATTTTTAGGCGATTTATTCGATTTAATCGGAGAAAAAGCAAAAGATAAAATCAAGGACAAAAAAATAACGGTAAAACTTCCGAAAGAATGCAAGTCTCCGGCGGGACAGATCGGGCTTTTCGCGGCGGCATTCGTCGGAATTACCGTTCTGACGGGAATTGTGTACACGGCGTTCAAACTCCCCGAAATAAACTACAAAAGCAAGAAAAATGCCTTCACGAAAGGCAGGGACATGGACGTTTACATAGCTCAAAATCGAGTGGAAACAAAGCTTTACGACCAACTCAACAAAAAAATTAAAAACGCGACACCAAAAGAAAAATCAAAACTTTCTTCGCAATACTTAAAATTGAATGCATCAAAACAGGACGCGCCCGAGTTTGAAAATCTTGACAAAACCGTCAAAAAAGCTGTAAAAAAGCAGTTTAACAACCCTCTCGGAGTTGCGCCCGCGGTAATCGTTCCGACGTCCGAAAACACCGAAAAACAGAATCAACTGACCACCATTTTAAAAAAATAACGGGCTATTTTTTCTCGGAAACAATATCGACAAGAATGTCGACAAGCATCGGATCCCATTTTTCGTTCGCCTCGGACTTTAACGCCGACAAAGCCTCGTTTTTGGAGAGAGCATCGCGATAAGTTCTTTTCGAGGTCATGGCGCAAAAGGCATCGGCAACGGCAATAATTCTGGAACCGAGAGGAATGCCCGTTCCTTTAAGCCCTTCTTTGCCGCTTCCGTCCCAGCGTTCTGTGTGATAGTGAATGTAGGGAATGACTTCCGCCATAAAATTGATACTCATAAGCAGGCTGACTCCGACATTCGGATGATTATAAAGGGTTTTCCAATCTTCCTTCGTGAGCTTCCCTTTTTTGTTGAAAAGCTCTATCGGAAGGGTTATTTTACCGATATTTCTGAGTAAAGCCGCATAAAAAACCAAATCTTTCGTTTTTTCGTTCAGCTCCAATTTCGTACAAATTTTTCGCGCCAAATCCGCAACTTTTTCGGAATAGTCGGAAACCTCGCCGGAACGGGCATCTACGGTTTTTGCAAGATTTTCGACAAACGCCTGCTGCAAAACGCCCAAATCCGCAATAAGAGAGGTTATTTCCGCACGAGCATGCTGTAAACGTTTTTTAGAAACGTCGGAACTTTCAAGAAGCTCGCCGACAGCCACGGATGCCGAATTAAACGCCATCGATGCCGCAAAAAGTTTAATTACAGTTTGAACCAAAGTGACGAGTTTTTCGTCGAAAGGCTTGTTTTCGTAAGATTCCAAAACAAACAGCCCCGAACGGTAATACGAATTGGAAACGGGCACCGCAAGGACAAAAACGGCATTATCTTCGCCGAGTTCGCCGATAGGCTCAAAATTCGGGTCGTTTTCGCAATCAATAATTCGCAGGTCATTTTCCTCCAAAACATTCAAAAAAGCCTTATTGCGAGATATTTCGGGCAAATTTTTTCTGCACGAAGAGGGCATGTCAACCGAAGTTCCCGCCAATACGGGGATTTCATCGTTTTTTGACAACCAAATATGGCATGCTCCGACCGCGGACATTTCTTTTATCGTTTTGGCAATGGAATTGTACAAAATATACTCTTCACCTTCGTCAAAACCCAATATCGACAAGGTTTTATCCGGAGAATAAATTGCAGTAATTTCACGTAATTGTTTTTTCAAATTTTCGATTTCATCAACATTGCCGGCGCTGATTTTTTTCGCCAATTCTTCGGAAATCAAATGTTCGGAAAGAAAATCGCCGATATTTAACGCAAAAATTTCCTCGAAAGGATCATTTTCAATAATGTCGGAATTAGCCGAAAACATTGATACTCCGTTTTGTTTGTTATTAGTTTCTTCCATTGATGCCTCGATTTTATGAACTCTCTTTTTCGAATGTCGGTACAGAATAAGAATACTTTAAGGAATTTTACAAAAGTTCATACAAACGTATGAAAAGAAAAATATCCGAAAATATTCGAACAAACCTTTGAATATTTTACGTTTTTTTTTCGATTTTGTAAACAATTATTAAAAATATTAACAAAAAAATTAAAGTTTGCGCCGGAAATGTCGAAAAAGACTTTGTAAGCAGATAAGGCAGGTAATGTAATGTTAAACTCGGTAAATTTCAACGGGCTGAACGGTTATCGCGGCACGACGGGATATATACCGGCGCGCAAGCAACAAGCGCAAAAGCAACCGCAATTTTCGTTCGCGCAAACGTATAATTCGACGGCATCGGAGGACGCGGCAAAGGCACAATCGAACGCATCCAAGGTAAGACTGACGCAGGACTGTCTTATAAATATCGGCAAACTCAACACTCAAGCGGCTATTGACGCATATTCCAATTTATAAGGGAGAATATCATAAAGTTTTGTAACAATTTTACTCAAAAAGGGAAATTTTCACACCCCGAATGTTTTTATACTTATAGAAGAAATATACACGAATTATATAAAAAGAGAGGCGAATATGGGAATCGGATTTTCAAACAGAGGATGGTTTAACAATAACTCGTTTTCGACATTTTCCAAAAACGACAAAGGAACACACGGAAAAAGCAATAATGACGTGAGCGGCAGCGAAACCGCAGGCAGTCTCGCCAAAGCAGATGTTCCGTTCCCGCCCGCAAACACGGGCAACGAAACCGCAGGAAGCCTCGCACTGCTCGAAAATATTTTCTCGTTTTTCGGCGGAGAAACGCCCGGGGAAGATACCTCGGGAACAATTGCTTTCAACGGCGATTCGGGAGATTTTTCGGTCGGAAGCGACTTCGGCGGAGGATTCAGCGCGGGAGACAGCTCGGGCGGCGGCGATTCGGGATTTTGTGCTTAATCCCCGAGATCGGGTATAACGGCAAATTAAGTTTCTGTTTAACTTAGCTGACAGGGACAACTTAATCCGCAACGATTGATGTCTCAAACGGCTTTGCAAGTGCCGACGATTTATCAAGGAAAAATGCGTTAAATTTCCGTACTCTAAAATAAATAACAAAAAAGAAGAAACCTCAAACGAGATTTCTTCTTTTTATACAAAAATAAAATTATTCTTGAGCTTGAGATTCCTGTTGCTTTTTGGCGTAACATTCTTTACAGAAAACTTCCTTACCTTCGATAGGTTTGAAAGGAACCTGAGTATTGCAACCGCAAGCCGAGCAAACTACATCATAAAGTTTTTTTCTGTTTCTTTGTCTTCTGTTTTTTCTGCAATCGGGGCATCTTTTAGGCTTGTTGATAAGCCCTTTTTCCGCGTAGAATTCTTGTTCTCCTGCAGTAAACACAAATTCGCTTCCGCAATCTTCGCAGATAAGTTTTTCATCTTCGTACATTTATTTTCTCCTTGGTGACATCGGCGGCATGGCGCACCGAACTGATTATTTATACATAATAGCATTTTTATTATTTTTTGCAAGCAAAAAATTTCATAAATCGCAAGGCATGCTTTTTATGAACAAATAATCGTCAAAAAAAAGGAACGAAACAAGTTCGTCCTTTTTATCAACCAAATAGGAGTTAAAAAACTATTTTTTAACGATTTTTTCTCTGATACGCGTAGCCTTACCGCTTCTTTGTCTGAGGTAGTACAATTTAGCGCGATTAACATCACCGTGTCTTACAACGGTAATTTTTTCCACACGGGGCGAGTAAACAGGGAAAACTCTTTCCACACCTACGCCTTGAAAAATTTTTCTGACGGTAATGGTTTTACCGATACCGCTACCTTTTTTCTTGATGATTGTGCCTTCATAAGCCTGAGTTCTTTCCTTGTTGCCTTCAACGATTCTGACCGAAACTCTGACGGTATCGCCGGGGTTGAGGTCGGGCAATTCTTTAGAAAATCTTTCTTTATTCAATTCGTGAACAATAGGATTCATGACGTTAGTCCTTTCAGTTTTATACAATTTACTGATATGATACGCAAAACATAAATTTTATACAAGTGTTTTTTACCAAATTTTACAGAATTGTAAAATATCATCGGAAAGAATGATTAAAATCGGAAATTTTAAAAATATAACATTGGTTGAGAAGGAGCAAATATTTTATCTTTGAAAAAAACGAGGTAAAATTTTGTCATCGGAGGTAAAAATGATTAAAATAAAAGATTTTTTGGCAAATATTTTCAGTGACGACACAAAAATCGGATTGTCGGAATTCAAGCGGGAAAGCGAAGTAACGGCGGTAACCGAGCCGATACGTAAAACCAAAGGCGAAATCAGAATTTCCGATTTAATGAGAAAACGCGCATATTAAGATTTATAAACCCATAAAACAAGACCGGCGAAATTCGTCGGTCTTGAAAGGAGTGTATATTTATTTTTCTAACGTACTACTTTACGAGCATTTTCAACAAATCTCAAGGCGTTTGCCTTCAAATTCGGATTTACATTTTTTGCAAAAATTGAAGCTTTTTTATTTAAACTTTTTTCGGAAACATGAGTATCCGAATGAGCCAATTCTTTGAGAAATTTTTGCAAAAGAAGGTCTATTTGGAATTTTGTAGTATCGCACCTTTCCAAAACTTTTTGGAAATCCGCCAATATTTGAGCTGCCGCGTCGGGAGTTTTTTTGCAAAGTTCTACAATTTTCGCGGTCAATCTGTCGACCGTCAACAAATTCGTTTTCGAGATCAAACATTCTCCAAACCCGGGGATATTTTTCGTTTTGGGAGAGAGAGTTCCGTCTTTTGAGATAATCCATTCGACTTCCCCGGCCTTTGCAACTTTTTCGTAACCCGGTATTACCGACGAATTTTTCGGCAGTGCTTCCGCGGATGTTTTAACGGATTCGGCAACGGGTTCCGCGGGCATTTCGGCGGTTGAAGGCGCACGCATCGACGAAGAATTCCGCGAAGCTTCATAAGAAGATTTCAAAGCGGGAGCCGGCTCGATACACTCCTGAGCATTTTTTTCAATGTATTCCGGTTTAACCGGAGACATGGTAAAATGTCCGTCGCCGGGTAAATTTCGATGAATTATCACATCTACTTCGGTCGTATTATATTTGCAATCATTCAAAGCTTCCGCAACTTGTCTTGGAATTTGACATACCGACTTGACATAGTCTTCGGTCGAAGGAACTTTTTTCATATTTTCGGGATTAAAACCGTTTTCGAAAACTGTCTCGGAAAGCGCACCCCGTCTCAACGGAGCAACATCTTTTGCATAAGCCGGATAACCCGAAATTCTTTTTGCGTTCGGATCAAAATTCATTTTTACATGTTGCGGTCGATTTTTGCGAGTAGTCGATTCCTTAACGGCTTCCGGGGGTTGCATCGAAGCTTCGCGCAAGGATTTTGCTTCTTTTGCATCAACAAATTTCGATTGCAGGGCAGCCGCCTTTTCATTTTTTTGTTTATCTCTTTTTGCTCTGATAATACGATTTCTTTCTATCGGCGATTTATCGAGAGACAACCTGTCGGCTTCGGCAAAAAGCCCTGCTCCAAACGAGACTTTTGCGCCTTTTTTCGAAGCAGCGTCGACGGGAGCCTGCTCACCGGAATTTTTAACGAGTATATCGCCTTCAGCTTTGTTTGCCGCAAATTTTGCGTCACGTCTTTGTCTGAGCAAATTTGCTCTGTCCGTCAATTTACGGGATCTTTCGTTAAAATCTTTTTTCCCTTCGGCTGAATTATAACGTTCGATTGTTTTGTTCCATCCCGAATAAAAATCGTTGTTGTTTGCAGAAAAAGTTATCATTTTCATATCCTTTCATTAATCCTTAAGACAAGGATAATCCAAACAAAAAATTTTTTTTACAAAAAGAGCGATACGCACAAAATTTGTTACAAAAATTTACAATTATTTATAGTAAACTCTAATTCAAAGAAGGGCGAAAGTATGAATATCAACTGGTATCCGGGACACATCGCAAAAGCGGAAAAAGCATTAAAAGCGAACATCAACCTGACGGATGTCATAATAGAAGTTGTCGACGCAAGAATTCCGTTCAGCTCGCTTTATCCCGACGTAAAAAGACTTACGGGCGAAAAACCGAGGCTGATTTTGCTGAACAAATCGGACTTGAGCGACACGACAAAAAACGACAAAAACGCCGCCGAAATAGAAAAACTTACCGGGTGTAAAGTCTTAAAAACAGTGGCTTCAAGCAACAAAGACATAAATAAAATCACAAACAAACTCACGGAACTTGCAAAACCCGCAATCGAAAAACTTACCGCAAAGGGGCTTTTGCCGCGTCCCGCAAGGGCAATGGTCATAGGCATGCCGAATGTCGGGAAATCGAGCATTATAAATAAGCTTATAGGGAAAGGAAAGACCAAAACGGGCGCAAAAGCGGGAGTTACACGGCAGCAACAATGGGTCAGAATTAACCCGAAACTCGATTTTTTGGACACGCCCGGAATAATCCCCGTAAAACAAGTTTCTCAGGCGGTCGCGATAAGATTGGCGTTTGTAAATTCAATAGGGGAAAATGCCTACGAAAACGAGTTTGTGGCTCGAGAATTTTTAAAAATCGTAAGCGGGCTGTACCCGGGGCTTATCGAGGAAAAATTCGGTTTTGAAGACGGCGAGCAAATCACTCTGGAGTCGGTTGCCGTAAAGCTCAACAGGGTAGTCAAAAACGGCGAACCCGACATAAAAGTTGCGGCTCAAAACATTTTGCACGAATTCAGAAACGGAAAATTCGGAAGGCTTACCCTTGATTGAAGATTTATTTAATTTCGACGAAAACGAAAAAGGCGAGTTCGAGTTTATAATCGGTACGGACGAAGCGGGAAGAGGCCCCGGAGCGGGTCCGGTTTTCGCGGCTGCGGTATGTTTCACAAAACGTAACAAAAAAATCGAAAAACTTCTCGAAAAACTTAACGATTCGAAAAAATTAACCGAAAAACTCAGAGAGGAGTTGTTTCCGATAATCGTTGAAAACAGTGTGCATGCGGTAAAATTTTCGACCGTTGAGGAAATAGAAAAGATAAATATTTTAAACGCGTCGCTAAAAAGCATGAAATTTGCATGCGAAGAGGTTATACAAGCCTTAAAATCAACAAATGCAACAATTTTGGCGGACGGAAACAGATTGATTAAAAATTTTAAATATCCTCAAAAATTTGTAATAAAAGGTGATTCAAAATCCGCATCGATAGCCGCGGCAAGCATTTTGGCGAAAGTTTCGAGAGACCGATATATGAAAGAACTTTCAAAAAATTTTCCCGAATACGATTTTGAGCACAACAAAGGATATTTGACCGCAAAACACCTCGAAGCCGTTGATAAATACGGCTTGACACCTCATCATCGAAAAAAGTTTTTGGAAAAACATTTCACGAAACAAACAACTCTGCCTTTGTAAAAAATGTTTGTGGTAGAATTTTCATGGAAAAGGGGAAGCAAATGATTACCGAAAAAGACGTAAAACACGTGGCAAACCTTGCAAGGCTTGAATTAACGGAAGAAGAAACCGCAAAATACTCAAAACAACTCGGCGAACTTTTAAAGTACGTCGAACAGATGAACGAGGTTGATACTGCGGGAGTTGAGCCCATGCCTCATGCCATACCGCTGGTAAACGTGATGAGAGAAGACGAAGTTTCGTACGAATGCACGCGCGAAGAATTGATGAAAAACGCGCCGTTTGAGGAAGACGGATTTTTCAGAGTTCCCAAAATTTCATAAATCGGAGAGGAAAAGATGACAAAATATATATTTATAACGGGCGGAGTTGTTTCATCGCTCGGAAAAGGAATAGTTGCGGCAAGCTTGGGAAAATTGCTCAAAGCGAGAGGATATTCCGTCGTAATACAAAAGTTCGACCCCTACATAAATGTTGACCCCGGGACAATGAGCCCGTTTCAGCACGGCGAAGTTTTCGTTACCGACGACGGAGCCGAAACAGACCTGGATTTGGGACATTACGAAAGATTTACGGACACATCGCTGGGGCAAATCAACAACGTGACCTCCGGAAGCGTTTATCAGACGGTCATAAACAAAGAGAGACGGGGCGACTATCTCGGAGCAACCGTTCAGACCATTCCCCACATAACCAACGAAATAAAATCGAGGCTGATTCAGGCGACAAACCAATTCAACCCCGATTTTTTGATAGCGGAAGTCGGAGGAACGGTCGGAGACATAGAAAGTTTGCCGTTCATCGAAGCCATCAGACAGTTTCGTACGGAAGCGGGCTACGGAAATTCGTTGTCGATTCACGTGACGTTGTTGCCGTATTTGCCGACTTCGGGCGAATTGAAGACAAAACCTTCGCAGCACAGCGTTGCAAACCTGAGAAGCTACGGTATTCAACCCGAAATTCTCGTATGCAGAACGGAAAAACCGATTCCGAAAAAAGAAAAGGAAAAACTCGCGCTGTTTTGTTCGGTACCCAAAGACGCGGTTATCGAATGTCGAGACATGAAAAGCATCTACGAAGTTCCGCTTGCGCTCGAGGAGCAAAACATTGCGGGGGTAGTACTGAGCAGACTTCAAATGCCCGACAACAGAGAACCCGATTTGAAAGATTGGATTGAACTGAACGAAAGAATTACGCATCCGAAAAAGACCTTCAAAATTGCAATTGCAGGGAAATACACGGAACTTTCCGACGCATATATTTCCGTAGTGGAATCGTTGAAACACGCCGGCTACGCACAAAACGCAAAAATAGACATAAAATGGATAATTTCCGACGAATGCACCGACCTTGCAAAAGCGAAAGAAATGCTCGCGGACATCGACGGTCTCGTTGTTCCCGGCGGCTTCGGAGTTCGAGGAATAGAGGGTAAACTCAACGTTATCAGGTACGCGCGCGAAAACAACCTGCCGTTTTTGGGACTTTGCCTCGGAATGCAATGTGCGGTCATCGAATACGCCCGCAACGTTGCAGGACTGAAAGGCGCAAACAGTACGGAATTTGACGAAGGAACAAAACACCCCGTCATCGACTTGATGTTGGAACAAAAACATATCAAAGGTTACGGCGCGTCGATGAGACTCGGACAGTTCGAATGCCGCGTAAAAGAAGGCACAAAAGCATTCGAAGCATACAAAACCGGAACGATTTTCGAACGTCACAGACACAGATACGAAGTCAACAACGACTACAAACAACAACTTGCCGACGCGGGGCTGGTTTTCTCGGGTGTTTCGCCCGACGGTTCGTTGTGCGAAATGATCGAACTTCCTCAAAACGACTGGTTTGCGGCATGCCAATTCCACCCGGAATTCAAATCGAGACCGGAGCGTCCGCACCCCTTGTTTAAGGGCTTTGTAGACACCATCGCGGCTCGAAAAGCAAAATAAAAATGAACACGGAAGAAAAAATTTCGAAAATTTTTGAAAAACTCGAAAACGCCGGATTGGAACGAAGCGAGTTCGTAAAATTCACGGAAGGGGTCAAAGACCCCTTCATTGTGCTGATAACGTGCATTTTATCGTTGCGAACAAACGACAAAACGACTTATCCCGCATCGCAAAGAATGTTGGAACTCGGAAAAACACCGGAGGAGATTTCAAAAATCTCCGAAGAAGCCCTTGTTAAAGCGATTTACCCCGTCGGATTTTACAAGACAAAAGCAAAACAAATTATCGAAATTTCAAAAAAAATTTGCGAGGAATATAACGGCAAAGTTCCAGAAAGTATTGAAGAAATGACAAAATTCAAGGGGGTCGGGCGAAAAACTGCGAACCTTGTTGTCGCAAAGGGATTTTGCAAACCCGCGATATGTGTGGACGTGCACGTTCACAGAATTTCAAACCGTCTCGGACTTGTAAAAACAAAAAATCCCGACGAAACGGAATTCGCTTTGAGAAAAATAATACCCGAAAAGTACCAAATCGACCTTAATACTGAGTTTGTAACGCTGGGGCAGAATCTTTGCTCACCGACAAAACCGAAATGCGAAAAATGTCCGATACGAGAATTATGCGATTTCGGAAAAAACACGGAGAAACATTAATGAACGAACTTGAAAGAACGATATTCGAAACGGCGGCGATAAGCGTTTTTACGCCGATAAAAGCCGATAAAACGGTAAAAAGCCTCATAAAAATCTTGAAAATTTGCGCGGCGGGAGACAAAGCAGTCAGCCCCGAAGCAATCGACGAATACTCAAAAATCCCGCAAAATACGGAGTTCGAACCGTTTTCAATGTACTTGAGAAAAGTATTAATCGAAAACGAAAATATTCTCTCTAAAAAATGTTCGCGAAACGAAATAATTCCAGAAATGCTTTTAAAAACAGGAGAAAAAGACTTATCAACGGTTAAAAATCTGATAAAATCCGTCAGCGTTTTACGCGAAAGACTTTTCGCGGAAGCCGAAGAATTCGGCGAGATTTTACCCGCTTTCGAAATCGGTTGCGAAAACGACGTTCCCGACCTCGAAAGCTTAATAAAAATTTACACGAAATTCGGTGCGGGAGAATTTGCAAAAAACAAATTTTTCAAGATTTCAAGCGACGGAGAATTAAAACCTGTCGCAAATCCCGATTCCGTAAGACTTTGCGACCTGAAAGCATACGAAATTCAAAAAGAAGAAGCGTTAAAAAATTTCAAAGCTTTTTTGGGTGAAAAACCTTACAACAACGTACTTTTGTACGGAGACAGAGGAACAGGAAAATCATCGTGCGTAAAGGCTTTGGCAAACGAATTTGAAAACGTCCGAATAATAAGAGTCGAAAAAGACAAGCTGCAACATCTCGGCGAAATTACAGAAAAAATCGAGCAAAGCCCTTTCAAATTCATAATTTTTCTCGACGACATGACATTTGATGTCGCGGACGACAGGTACAATGCGTTGAAAGCCACGCTGGAAGGAGCCCTCGGGGTTTTGCCGAAAAACGCCGTTATATACGCGACTTCGAACCGCAGACACATCGTGAAGGAAACTTTTGCAGACAGAACGGGCGACGAAGTTCACGTAAACGACACGATAGACGAGTTGATGTCGTTGTCCGACAGATTCGGGCTGACGATAACGTACACGCGTCCCGACAAATCCGATTTTTTGAGAATAATCGAAGAAATCGCAAAGGACAGAGCAGTTGAACTTCCCGAAAATTACGCGATTTTGGCGGAAAGGTTTGCGATAAAAAAGGGAAGCCGCTCGCCGAGGGTCGCAAACCAATTTTTGGAAGGACTTTTTTCCTGACGGAGGCAGTAAATGAGTAAGACAACAAAAGAATTCGCAAAATATTGTTTGATAGGCGTAATTAACACACTGGTGGGAATTTCCACTGCTTTTATCTGCCTGAACATTTTAGGAATAAGCTATTCCGTTGCAACGGCGGCTGCGTACATAACGGGCTCGATAGTGTCGTTTTTACTGAATAAGAAGTATACATTCAAAAACAAGGGTTCGATTTTTGCGCAATTTATAAAATTTTTCACGACCATGCTGCCGGCATACATATTTTCGTACTATACGGGTTTTCTCATCGCAAAAAAATATTATTCGGCAGCTTACATAATTGACGTTTTACAATTTTTACACACACACACGAACACGTCCATGAGAACTCTGACAGACGATTTCGGTGTCTTAATCTCAATGATTATTTACCTTTTTGTCGGGTTTATCATCAACAAATTTTTTGTTTTCAAAAAATGTTGACGCAATAATCGAAAACGGGAAAAACCCTGTTTTTTAACGCGGGAAACGATTCGGTTTCGGAAAGTTCGAGCGTTATGACGGGAATATTTCTTTCGAGGCCGGCGTAAGTTCCGAAGCTGCCGGGCGTAGGATAGCCTATATCGGGCTGAACAGGGTATGAAGTCAGAGCGGATATGTTTTCGGCAATTTTTTCCGCGGGTCCGTCGAAGTTCACGGTCTCGTAAGGCGCATGAAGAGTTAAAATTAAGTCAAAATCGAATTCTTCAAGAATTTCGACGATAAATTTCGTTTCCGGCTCGCTCGCGGGGGAGCTTCCTCCGAAATATTGCGGGTTCGAAGTAACTTCGAAATTTTCGGTCGGAAAATTTCGGTTTAAGTCGACTTTATCCGCATTTTGGCGCGTATTCACGGCAATTCCGTCTGGATTGAGACAAGGAACAGCAAAAACGGTATTTTTGCCGTTGTCGAAATTTTCAAGATACGCATCAATCAACGCGGGACCTTGCGGCTCGTCTCCGTGAAACCCTCCGATAATCAAAACGTTTTTTTCGCCCGAAACATTTGATTTCAAAAGAGAAACGGTGTTATTGTTTTTTGTTTTTGTCGATTTTAAAATTTGCAAGGCGCACCTCCGATTTTTTAATAATACAACCAAAACCGAAAAAAGTTAAGTTTTGTATAATAAAAGATTTCGGAAAGGAAAAAGTGTATAATTTAATCGAGGGAGTATCGGTAATGTCGGAAACCGTTTTAATTTCACAAAACAAGGAATACGAACAAACTGTCGCAAACGCCGCCGCACACTGCGGAGAGGAGTTTTTCGCATTTAAAACCGTCGACGACTTCATCGACGACAAAATCGCCGCCGACGTTGTTATTGCCGACGTTTCGGACATGAAAGATGATGCCGTCAAAATTTGCAGAAAGCTCAAAGTCTGCACTCAGCCCGACAATACGGTCATAATTCTTATTTTAAAGCCTTTTTCCGATAATTCCGAAATATTGAAATACGCAAGATTTTATCTGACGGCACCTTTGGACGAAAATATTTTGACTGCGACGTTGAATTCCGCACTTCAAATGAAAAATGCCTGGGAAGAAATTTCCGCGGGAAACAAAGAATTGAAAAAAAATCTTTACAGATTGAGCGTCTTAAACGAAACACTGACGGGGCTTGCGGGTTCGTTGGACAAAACCGAACTTATGAAAATAATGACCTCGGGGCTTGAAAAAAGTTTGTCGTATTCGCTTTGTTATTCGTTGGTTTTTAACGATCCTAACGACATAATTCTCGTTATAAATTCGGTTTCGGCGGTATCTCCGAAGCTTGAACTCGAGCTGAAATTGCGCGCGATTATTGCGTATAAAGAAATGTTTGCGGTAAACACGAGCAAAGAAAGC
Source organism: uncultured Candidatus Melainabacteria bacterium (assembly GCA_934718085.1). Taxonomy (GTDB): domain Bacteria; phylum Cyanobacteriota; class Vampirovibrionia; order Gastranaerophilales; family Gastranaerophilaceae; genus CAKUZL01. The sequence goes on along the minus strand of CAKUZL010000002.1, from coordinate 174,077 downwards.
ATCAGAGTGATAAAAAACGTTCGCAACAAGGACAGACAATTCGATTTAATCAACATTTTCGGATTCGACACGCTTTTTGCCCCGATAACCGTAAACGACAAGCCTTTCGGGATTGTCGAAGTTTTCAGGGAAAACGAATTTACAAACGAAGATTTAATGCACTTTCAGACGATGGTAAAACAGGCGAAATTCCCGTTGCAAAGTGCTGTTTTATACGAAGAAATCAAGGAACAGAATTTAAAGCTCGAAAAAATGGAAAAAATGAAGTCCGAATTTTTGTCGATAGTTTCGCACGAGCTGAAAACACCCTTAACCGTAATAAAAAACGCGTTGAAGATTTTGACGGGGGGCTTGACGGGCGAACACGACGAAAAATCCATGCATTTTTTGAGAATGGCGGAAAAAAATACCGAAAAGCTTTTGGTACTTATAAAAGATTTGCTTGATTTTTCGAAAATGGAAGCGGGAAAATTGGAATTTCATTTCAAAAAAGGCGAAATCAACCCGCTTATCGAGTCGGCGCGAAATTCGATGTCGAATATGGCGGCGGAAAAAAATATCGATTTTTCGTTCCGCGCACAGGACTTTTTGCCCGCCGTATACATTGATTCTCAGCGGATAGAACAGGTTTTGTACAATTTAATATCGAACGCCGTAAAATTCACACCCGAAAACGGCAAAATCGAAATAACCTCAAAATCCTGCAAAGGTACTGAAATCGAGGGCAAAGTCGACAACGGCAGCGAACCGTTTTTTGACGAATACGTGTTGGTAAAAGTTTCGGACAACGGTCCCGGGATAGCTCCCGAAGACGTCGAAAAGGTTTTCGACAAATTCGGTCAGGTGGAAGCGTCTTTGACCAGAAACATGGGCGGAACAGGGCTCGGATTGCCGATATCGAGACAATTTGCACAAATACACAAAGGTTTTATTTGGCTCGAAAGCGAAGTCGGAAAGGGGTCGGATTTTTACCTTGCGATACCGGTTCAGAGCGATTTTGAAATTTTAAAAATGCAGCTGGAAAAGGACATTACGGCTGCCGAACAGGATAAAAAAGATTTCCGACTGTTGTTTTTGAGCGAAAAAATTTCAAACGAAAGTTATCTCGAAGAATTTGTCACAAAGCCTGAATTCAAGCCGGTTTTCAACAAAACAACGGAGTCGAAAACGTTTTTGTTCGAAAAAGACGGCTACAAAATGTTTGTTTTTTATGATATCAATATGAACGAAGCCGCGTTGAATTTCACGATACAGCGGATAACCGAAGGGATAGCGGCAAATTCGAGAAGAGCGAAAAATATACTGTACGCGATATTGAAACGAAACGAAGATTTTTCAACCTCGGGAGAATTGAGCGAACAATTCGAAAGATTATCGAAAGGAATAAAAGATGGCGAAAAAAGTCTTAATAGTTGACGACGAACACGACATAGCGGAAACACTCAAATTTGTGCTCGAAACATCGGGATTTGAGTGTATATGCGCGTACGACGGGGAAGAAGGATTGAACAAAGCAAAAGAAGAAAACCCCGATTTGATAATCCTCGACGTGATGATGCCGAAAATGAACGGATTTAAAATTTGCCGATTGTTAAAATTTGACGCAAAATATAAGGACATACCTATTTTAATGCTGACCGCGCGTTCGCAGGACAAGGACAAGGAGCTCGGAGAAGAAACCGGAGCGGACGAATATATTACAAAGCCGTTTGACATCGATTTTGTGTTGGAAAGAGTAAAAGAATATTTGGAAAATGGAAAAGCAAGCCGTTAATAACAAAACACTCGAAAAAATAAAATACGACCTCGTAAAGGACAGGCTGATAAGCTACGAAAACCTTGAAAAGGCGCAAGAGGTCGCAAATTCGCAAAACGTGAACATCGGCGTCGTACTTGTAAATACGGGGCTGATTTCGGAAGAGCGACTTTTGAAATATTTGGAAAGCAAACTTCATTTGCCGTCGATAAGCCTGAGTACGTACACGATTGACGAAAAATGTCTGAGCTGCATCAGCGCGACGGACGCTCGAAAGTACAAAATGATTCCGCTGTTTAAGTTGGAAGACACGTTAAACGTTGCAATGAGCGACCCGCGAGATTTGTTTGCGATAGAAAAAGTTGTCGAAAAAATAGGATGCGAAATAGAACCGGTGATTGTGTCGGAAGCTTCGGTTTTAAAGGCTATCGACAAGTATTACGGGTGCGAGGAAATCGGAGAAATTCATCCGTCAAAAGCCGAGACCAAAACGGATTGGCAGGAAAGCCTCTGTGCGGGGGATTTGACGGGAGAAAACATTCAATCTCTGATAAGAGCCGTTTTGAAACAGGCTTATTTCGAAAATGTCCACGAAATATCGTTCGAATACGGCACCAACAGAGGGCTTACGGTGAATTTCAGAACGAAAAACGAAGTTATCAACACCGGCGAAATTCCGACATTTATGTCCGCGGCGTTTATTTCGAAGCTTAAAGTTTTGTCGGAATTGGATCCCAATATTTCCGAGATTTCACAAATAGGCAAATTGGTTTTTAAAGCGGATGATATGCAGCTTACGGCAAGTGTTTGCGCGTTTCCGGTTCTGAACAGCGAAGGTCGAAATTCGGAACGAATTTTGATGAAAATATATAAACCGCCGAAACCGCTCGAAACGTACAATATTTCGGAACAAAAAGAAAAAGAACTGACGGAAGCTCTTGAAATTCCCGGAATTATCCTTGTTTGCGGCTCGCCGTTAAGCGGAAAAACCCATTTTATTTATTCATTGCTGCAAAAATATAATTCGCACGGGAAAACGATTATGACGATAGAATCCGTCGCAAAATACAAACTTCCCGGGATTTATCAGTCGGAACTCAACGAAAACATCGGTTTTAACATCGATAAAGCGATGCGATTCATCGAGTTTCAATCGCCCGACATTATCTATTTCGAAAACATTACGACCAAAAACGAATTGGATTATTTCAGCTCGTTGGTGTTCAAAGATAAAGTTTTGTTAACGGAATTTTTGGCGGACAGCACGCAAGAATTGTTCGGAAAGCTTGCACATCCCGATTTTGCGTCGTTTAAGTCGGTAATAAGCTGCCTCGTTTTCATCCGAGAACAAGACAATATCGAAATTTTTTCGGGAGAAGATTTGAAAAAATATGTTATTTAGAAAAATTTTGACGATACCGAAAGAATTTGTCATGTTTTTGATAAAAATATACCGAAAAATATCGGCACTGACGCCGTCGACATGCAGGTTTTACCCGACATGCTCGGCATATACGTTAGAGGCAATCGAAAAGTACGGACTGCTCAAAGGCGGATATTTAGGGGCAAAACGGATTTTAAAATGCCATCCGTTCAATAAAGGCGGGTACGACCCCGTTCCGTAAAAAATTTTTACATGACATTTTTTTTTGTTTGAATTATGATTGTAACAAAACGAAACCTAAAAGGAGAAAATTCATGGAAGTTATTTTGAATAAAGACGTTCAAAATGTGGGCGAAGCAGGCGATATGGTCAACGTAAAAGACGGTTACGCAAGAAACTTTTTGTTCCCGCAAAACCTCGCGGTTAAAGCAACAAAAGGCGCCGTCAAAAACAGAGAACAAAATTTGGCAAGAATTAAAGCAAAACAAGAAAAATTGCATGCCGAAGCTTTGGTTATCGCCGAAAAACTCGGAGCTTGCGAAGCACTTGAAATTTCGGCAAGAGCAGGCGAAAGCGGAAAACTTTTCGGAACGGTCACCACGAAGAGATTGTCCGAAGAAATCAAAAATGCAACCGGTATCGAAGTCGAAAGAAAAAATATTACCCTCGACGCTCCGATGAACAAAGTCGGCTCGTTCACGATGACGATAAAACTTACTTCGAAAGTCAAAGTTCAAATGAACGTAAACGTTTCGGCTTCGGAAGTTCTCAAGGAAGAAATCGAAGAAACCGTTGTTTCGGAAGAAGAATAGTCATTCCGAGTTCAAAAATTTACAAAAAAGACCGGCAAACACGTCGGTCTTTTTTTGCGCGAACCGGGGGTTTACGAAGGTCAAAAAAGATTGTAAAATTTAACCGATGGATAAAATTGTTTTAACAAGAGACTATGTAAAAGAAATTTTGCCGACCCGCCCGAAAAACTCGAATAAAGGGACTTTCGGCAAAGTTTTGAATATCGCGGGTTGCGAAAACTACAAAGGAGCCGCATGGTTATCGAGCGTTTCGGCGCTGAAAGTCGGTGCGGGGCTTGTGACGCTGGCTTCGGAGGAAAAAGTCGTAAACAACCTTTTTATGCCCCCGGTAACGACGATTTCGCTCGACGGAAACTCGGGGACGAAAGATTTTGCCGAGCTGACCCCCGTAATTTACGGATATGACGTTATTTCTACGGGTTCGGGAGTCCGAGAAGACGAATATTTCAAAGATTTGTTATTTGAAGTTTTAAATTTATGCAAAACGGTGCAAAAGCCGACCGTTATTGACGCGGGTGCGCTGAATATCATCGCTCGGGAAAAATATCCGAAACTTTTCGAAACCGCAATCATCACCCCTCACCCGAAAGAAGCCTCGCGACTTTTGGATGAAAACGTCGAAGATATCTGCAAAAACCGAGAATATTCCGTTCAAAAACTGAGGGACAAATTCGGCTGCACTGCGGTTTTAAAAGGCGAAAAAACTCTGATTGCAGGGCTAAACGGAGTTTTATACGAAAATACGACGGGAAATTCCGCCCTCGCAAAAGCAGGCAGCGGCGATGTTTTGACGGGCATGATATCCGGATTTTGCGCACAAACAAAAAATACCGTGAAAAGTGCATGCCTCGGAGTTTTTATGCACGGAAAAACGGGCGACGAAGCATGCCTCGAAATGACGGAATATTGCGTTAATTCGGACGATTTAATCAAATTTATCCCGCAAGCGTTCAAAACAATTCTATAGAGCCCGAACCCGAGTCAAACACGCAGTTTGCGCCGACGGGAACGGTTATCTTTTCACTTTCGTGCGAAATTTTAAATCCCGTACAAACCGGTATGTTAAGAGCGTTTGCGATTTCGGTAAAAATTTCTTGAACAAATCGGTTATCGTCACAGCCCGAAAATTCTCCGAGAGCGATACCCGCCAAGTTTCTCGAAAACGCCTTTATATGAAGCAATTGAGTCATCATTCTGTCGATTTTGTACGCCGGTTCGTTGACGTCTTCGACAAAAAATACGAAACTTGTTTCGGGAACAAAGTCGAGTCCGGCCATGGACGCGATAACGGTAAGATTTCCGCCCCATAATACTCCGCGCGCCACACCTTTTTTCAAGCATAATCCGTTGGAGAGAATTTTATTTTTAACGCCCGAAACAGCGTCCAGAAAAGATTTTTCGGTAAATTCACATATTTCGGAAGAAAAATCGGGGTTAGCCATGGGACCGTGAAATGTCACGAGTCCGGTTCGTTTAAAAATCATCAAAAGCAGCGCGGTTATGTCGGAAAATCCGCAAAATATTTTCGGATTTTTTTTGATAAGATGATAATCGATTTTGTCTAAAATCCGTAAAGTCCCGTAGCCTCCGCGAGTACAGACTATCGCGTCGATATCGTCGTCCGCAAAAAAAGCATTGAGCGCGTTTGCGCGATTTTTATCGGCACCCGCCATATATCTGAAATTTTGGAATGTCGTATCCGAAATTATTGTTTTAAAGCCTTTGTTTTCAAAGTATTTCGCGGCAGAACGAGTGATTTCGCAATCTTCGACGTTTCCCGCTACGGAAAGCAAACCGATTGTGTCTCCCGATTTCAGAACTTTCGGAAAAATTTTTTTCATAAAAAAGCGTGTTCCATTTTGTTTATTTCTTTACTATAATAAGAATAGCAAAGCGAAAAAGGAAAATCAAATTTTGAGCGAAAAATACGTACCCTTATATACGAAGTACAGACCGATGATTTTTGCGGACATTACGGGGCAAAGCTCGACCGTAAAAGCGCTGACAAACGCCGTTCAATCGGGAAAAGTGGCGCATGCTTTTTTGTTTTGCGGACCCAGAGGAACGGGAAAAACTTCGACGGCGCGGATTTTGGCAAAATCTTTAAATTGCGTGAACGGTCCGACGATAACGCCGTGCGGAAAATGCCCCGGATGCCTTGACGTAATTAACTCTACGCCTGTTGACGTAATCGAAATCGACGCGGCGAGCAACCGTTCGGTCGAGGACGCGCGGAATATTCTCGAAAAAGTACGCTACGCACCCGTAAACGGGAAATACAAAATTTATATCATAGACGAAGTCCACATGCTCACAACGGAAGCTTCGAACACGTTGTTGAAAACACTCGAAGAGCCGCCCGCAAATGTAGTTTTCATCCTTGCGACAACGGAAGCGCATAAAGTGCTCGAAACAATTGTTTCAAGGTGCCAAAGGTACGATTTTAAACGGATTACGACATCCGACATCATCAAAAGGCTTGATTTTATTGCACAAAAGGAAGATATAAAAATCGAAGAGACCGCACTTGCCGAAATCGCAAAGAACGCGGCAGGAGGAATGCGCGATGCCGTAGCGCTTTTGGACAGATTAAGCGTTATCGGGAAGACCGACAAAATAACACCCGCCGATGTCAACGAAATTTTGGGAAAATTATCGTTTGAAAAATTGCACGCACTGACGGATACGATATCCGCTGGAAACACGCAGGATGCACTTTTCGAGCTTAACAAAATTTACGACGAAGGAAACGAGCCCGGGCGGATTATTGCGGGACTTATAAAGTATTTGCGGGATTTGCTTATCATAAAAACCGTAACCGATAAAGATTTGATTTTTTCTACAACGGGATTTAACGAACAGACTTTGCCCGAAGCCGAAAAACAAGCAAAATCAATGACTTCGGACACAATTTTGTATATGATTGAACGTCTTTCGTTTCATTTTGCACAGGTAAAGGAAACAACCGAAAAATATATGCAGGTGCAGCTTTGCATTATCGAGCTGACAAATGTTCCGAAGGTCGAAACGCTTGCAGAGCTTACCAAACGGGTAAAAATTCTGGAAGACAAACTCGCGAACGGAGCAATTCCCGTTAAAACGGTGCAACCCGTCGGTTCGGCAAACCCCGCGCAAAATACGCAAGCTCAACGTTATTCGGAACCTTCTCGTTCGGCGGAGACACCCGCAGCACCGGAACATCGGATCACACATTCCGAAGAACCCGTGTTTCGCCACGAAGCACCGGAAATTAAGTCGTCCGTGCCCTCACACCCGGAGCCGACACAACCCTCGTCGTCAGCAAGCGCAAACTCCGACGACTGGGCTCAAATTCTTTCGGGCATTGAAAAAATGCCTTCGCGTATGTTCTTTACAAATCTTTCGCGTCCGATTGAAGTATCGAAAGACCGCATTATACTTGCGTTTTCAAACGATGCCGCAGCAAAACAGGCAGACGATTCAAACAAAAGAACTCCGCTCGAAAACGCCGCAAAAGCGCATTTCGGGGTAAACGACATCAAAATTACGATAAAAGTAAAACCCGACGAATTTGCTAAAAAACAGGTAATTAAAGCAAAAGAAATTCCGATTTCGCCCGCACCGAGCGTGAAACCGCCGGTTGCCGCGCCTTCCGAATCTGCGCCCGATGACGAGGAAGAAGAAAACGAAACCGTTGCGTTTTATTCCGCAAACGCACCGACTTCGGCTCCGAAAACCGATAACTCGCAAAATACTCCGGAAACCCTGCAAAAACCCGAAATTCCCGAAAATGTTTCGGACACCGTTGCCAATTTCATAAACCTGTTCGGCGGTCAAATCATCGAATAAACCGAACGTTTTTTGACGCGCTATTTCGTCTTCAAAACCTTTCGGCACCGAAAAACGTCGCTTGTTCGGTCGTTCGACCACACATTCGGGCAAAGTTCAGCCTCCATACAGTCAACCGGACAACCGTGTCGGGCGAGCCGTTCCTACAGACGAATGTGTGCGTTGACAAAACGTATTTATATCAACGTTTATCGACCGTTCGTTCAAAATTACTCCGGAGAAAAGCTGAAAATTATCGGGATTTACATATTTTCAGGCAAATCGTAATCGACCGTGCCGAAATATTTCACTCGATTGAACGGCCAAAACAAAAATTTTGCTTTACCGACAAAACGATCCTTTTTCAAAAGCCCCCAATACCTGCCGTCTTGAGAATTGCTTCGATTGTCGCCGAGCATGAGATATTGATTTTCCGGGATTTTTTCGGGTCCGCAATGCATTTCTTCCGTGCAAGGCGAAAATTCCGTTCCGTTAAGATAATCTTCCTTCAACAGGTTTCCGTCGATAAAAACATGATAATTTCCGTCATCGCCAACTTTTATTTCGTAAGTTTCACCGGGAAGCGCGATAACGCGCTTGATATAAGCAATATCCTTGCATCCGAATCCCGTCAGACGTTTAAACAAGTCAACCGGCGAATTCGAAAGTTTTGTTTCGGGAGGGTAAAAGACCATAATATCGCCGCGTTTGGGGCTCGAATAAAATCGAGAAAACCTCTCGACAAAAAGTCTGTCCTTGATTTGAAGTTCGGGATACATCGAAAGCGACGGAATCCACCTGATTTCACCGATAAAAAATCTTATGATAATCACCGCAACCACAACAAATACAACGGTATCGACGGTTTCCTTCAATTGAGCTTTCAACTTATTTTTGTCCACGATTGTCCTCGAATTTATAAAATTTTCATTTCTATTAAATCATAGCACAAATTTTGCAACGATTCTTTATACCGATTATCGGGCAAACGGCTCGTATTTTCAAGAGCTTCGTGTAAATATTCGTCCATCAAAGCTTTTGATTTTGCAAGCGCGTCCGATTTTAAGATGTCTTCACAAGTTAAGTTTTGTAAAGATTTATCGGGAAAATCGAGAGAAAAATAAATAACAGGTGCGGTAAAAATCCCGGCTTCAAAATCCGATCCGACGGGCTTATCTTCGGAACTCGAAGCAAAATTCAAAATATCATCGTAAATTTGATACGCAATACCGAAATTTTCCGCAAAAGCAAGCAAACATGGCTCATATTCGGAAATTTTCGACGAAGAATTATTGTTAAAAATCGGAAAGTACGATTTTTTTTCGGAACATGCCGCATGCAAAGCCGCAAACATGCCCGACACAAACAAAAGTGCGGTTTTATTTTTCGATTTTTTCAGATATTCTCTTACGGAAGGGACCTTGCCAGTCGAAAACAGTTGATTTATCTCCCCTTTGCACATTTTTGACATCGAAACCGCAAACGATTTTGTGACATCCGGCATACCCAAATCGGCGAGTTCGTTAAGAACGATCGAGAGCAAAAAGTCGCCTGCAATTACGGCGGATTTAACGCCAAAACGTTTATTGAGAGTGAGTTTTCCGCGTCGAACGGAAGAATTGTCGACAACATCGTCGTGAATCAGCGACGCATTATGAATAATTTCGGTCAAAGCGCAGACTCTGATTATTTTTTCGGAAACGTCTTCACCTGTAGAAAGAAGACCGAGAAGGGCAATTCCCGAGCGTAATTTTTTTGAATTTCTCAAAACGAATTTCGCCAAATCGGATGTTAAAAAGTTTTTATCGGACATTAAAATTCTGGAAGCGACACCGGAAACGAGCGACAATTCGGGTGAAATACAAGAAAAATCAAACATTTTGGGAAACCTCTCAAAAAAAATATATTACAAAAAAATAATATCATAAAAAAGACTTGAAATATTTTTTTTGCCATGTATAATAAGTTTATCGAACGCAATACGCGGGGGTAATTCAGTGGTAGAATGCCTCCTTGCCAAGGAGGATGTCGCGAGTTCGAGCCTCGTCTCCCGCTCCATAGTTACCAAAACCATTATTTATAATAAAATCGAAGACGGAAGTAAGCTCTACGCTTACTTTTCCGTCTTTGTACGAAAAGTTCGAACCTAACAATCTTAAGATTGCTTGTTTTTTCTTTACATCTGCCCGTAAATACTCTCGCTGTGCGTATTTACAGAAATTTTCCAACAAGTTCGAACCTTCGTCAAGGGTTCTCCCTGCATTATTAATCTGTATCAATTTTCGCAACAAATGTTCCTTTTCCCGATACCATATTGTTCATCGTTTCGGACTCAAAATGATGTTCCGGGGCAATTCTTACGGCAAAATCAATCCTTTCGGATTTACGAAAAAAATAAGTCAATAAAAAAGCTATAAAATTAAATATTGTAAGGTTCGATTTTAAAGGATTCGGAAGTTCTTACAACAAACTCGACTCCGTGGCGGGAGGAGAAATCGTTGCCTTTTGAGCTCGCCAAATTATCGACGGATGAGAGCAATGCGACAGAACCTCCTAAAATTGCGGCGGAAAGACCTCCGTCGACAACTGTTAATGCGATTGATATCATAGTAAGCCCGAACCGAACCTAGACAAAAAATTTTGGTTTGTTTTCAAAATCAGAGGGCGGACTTTTATTTCGGACACGGAGCCGTCGGGTCTTTGAATTTCGTAAAAATAGATACCGAGTTTGCCGTCTTTATTGAAATTTCCCGCTTTTTCGACAAAGCTTATTTTGCCCGAAACTATGCTGCCTTCGGGAGCGACAATTTTGTCCTTGAATTTCCAATCACGCGCAAGTTGAACCGTCACAATGTCGGACGAATTTACGGTTTCGAAGATAAATCGTCGTTGAATTTCAAAAAAATCCGCGTATTTTTGGGGATTTTGAGCAAATTTTCGTCTTTTAGAAACCGAGCTTGCGCTTCATCGGAAAAATCATAGAACTTTTCGGCATTTGCGGCGGGGACAAAATTTGCGAACAAGACAAAAGTCAAAAAGAATATGAAGAGATTTTTCAAAAAATTTTTCCTTGTCCCACAAGCTTATTTATTTGTCGCGCGTCTTCGTAGGTAACATGCCCGATAATTTTTCGGGTACTGCCGTTGTTGTTCGGGTAAACGTCGAAATACCCGAACGAGCCGAGTTTTCCGTTGTTTACGGATTTTCTGAGTGTTCTTAAATCAATGTAAAATATTTTGTCGGCGGGAAAATCGTTTTGTTTTTGGTTGTAACCGAGAGAGCCGTTTCGGTTAAATTTTTAAGCATAGAGAAAACTCAAAAAAGAAAAATTTTTGTAAAAATTTTGTTACAAAAAATACGAAACCCGGCAAAAAAATTTTTTCAGAAGTATTAGAGAAAAAGCCGTCATTTGAAAGGGGAAAACACATGGGTATGAAAATTTCAAATATTACAAGAGAAACATCGATTGCGGGAGCGGGAATTCAAAGAAAACCCGAAACGACAACAAAGCCTGAAAATTTCGGAAAAAACGCACGCCCCGAAAACGTCGAAGTTGCGGGAAAAGCTTTAAAATCGTATGTTTTGGCGGGGAAAAAGATATCGTTCGGAAAGCGACTCGAGGAGCATGAAAGCTGGGGAGCAAACGTGAAAGAAACCGCAAAAGACGGTTCGCAGCAGGTGACATTCAAGGTCTGGGCACCGAAAGCACACACCGTGACGGTGGAAATCAGAAATCCGAAGGACAAAGTTTCTTTGACTCCGGCGAAAATGAGAGCGGAACATTTACAAAATTCGTGGGCGGGCGATTGGAACCTTGATGCAGACGGCAATGACGGAAAATCGACGTTCGTGGAGCTGAACAAAGGTAAAAACGGCGTATTTACGGGCGAAGCAAAAATCCCGTATTCAAACGGCATGTACAGATACGTTTTGAAAGACTCGAACGGAAAAGTTACCGCAAAGACGAAAGACCCCGTTTCGAGAGCGCAAATGCACATATTCAGCTGGTCACAAATATACGATAATTCCACTTTCAAATGGACAGACGACAAATGGATGAGTGGAAAAAATCCTGCGAGAGTGTCGGATTTGACAAGACTTCCGAAAAATTTGGTCGAAAAATCGGGGATGAAAGCAACCGGGGCAAACGGAAAATCGTTGTTAAAGCCTTCGAATTTGATAGTTAAACAGGTAAACATTCCGACTTTGACGAAAGCCGGTTCTCTTGCGGCAGCGAAAAAAGAAATAGATACGATATCAAAACGCGGAATTTACAACGCTATTTTGCTCATGCCCGTCGAAGGTACGTACGGCGAAAACTGGGGATACGACGGAGTCGACAAATACGCGGTATCACGGGGTATCGCGGGCGCAAAGAGCGTAAACAATGCGGTCGCCAGAAACGACGAGCTGAAAGAACTTATTAATTACGCGCATTCAAAGAATTTGAACGTCGGCATGGACTGGGTTCCGAGTCATATTTTCAAAACCGGTCCTTGCGATGCGGATACTCGCGAGCTCGGAATAACAAACGGGGCAAAGCTTTCGGGCAACAGACTCGAGGATTTGGCACCGTACGAAAAACCCGGAAAATGGGGAGGAAGTCAATTTAATCTCGAAGACCCCGACGTAAACGTTCGCTCGAATGTTCGGGATTATGTGGTCAACATGCCGATAAACTGGGTCAAAAACTACCATGTCGACTTTTTGAGAGCCGACCAAACTCCGGAAATGGGCTCGAATTATACGATGAAACAGGTTGCGCAGGAAATCAGATACCACTTCCCTCATACCGTAATTCATTGGGAAGACCACCGCACTCAGGACGGTTTGACCCGAAATTTGACGGAAGATGAACTTCCTTACAAAGACCTGAACAAACACCTTGAAGCGATAAACAAGACCGAAAACAACAACGTTTCGCTTTATAACATAGGCGGAAACGAACATTGGGATTTCGCGTTCTCGCACGCCGTCGAAGCAATTTTGTCAGGTAACGAAGTTATGGGATACAACCCTTCGATAAGAACTCTCGCGAACAATATCAAGGATATCGGCGGAACAAAATACTTCATGAGCCACGACGAAATCGGAAACGACTCCGGATCGAGATTGATGACGAAAGTTATTCACAAAGATTTACAAATCGCGGACAGATTGAAAAACGTTCCCGGAGAATCGCTTTCACAAAGACACATCCGAGGCGTCGACGCCGCACGCGAACTGTTTCTCGCTCACGAATTCGAACGCCACTCGACACGAGACAAAAAATATGCCGAAATATGTAAAGAAAAAGGCATACGAGGATTAACGCCGAAAGAAATCAACGCAGCGGTGAAACACGCAAAAGATAAGCATAAACAGGCTATCGGACTTTTGTTCATGGTTCCGGGCTCAAAAATGATGTTTCAGGGCGATTCGTACGGCGAAATAAACCCGTTCAGATTTACGAGAAAACAAGCCGTCGCGGAACCCAACATCGAACGCGAAAAAGGCTATAAGTTCGACGAAGCGTTCAAAGAATCGAAAATCGACTCCAAAAATCACGTTATCCCGGGAATTTTAAACCTTTCACAGGCAATGAGCGACCTGGTCAAACGAAACGACGCTCTGCAAGACGTTCCCGCGCCCGAACACCTCGACGCGATAACTCCGCTGGTTGACGAAATCAACAAAGTTCTTGCGATAAAACGGTTTGACCTGAATGGCAACGAAGTCGTAGCTCTGTACAATTTCGGAGACAGACCGCTCGAAAACTACAAAATTGCAAGCCCAGTAAGCGTTTTAAACGACGGAACATACAAAGAATCAATCAATTCGAACGCGAAAGACTTCGGAGGCGACGGGAAGTACGAAAATAAAGGAACGTACCGCGCCGACACCCCGGGACTGAGCCTGAATATCCCGTCAAACGGATTTTTGGTTTTGGAAAAAATCGACAAAAACGGAAGATTTATCAGAAAATAAATACCGCACGACAAATAAGCCGAGCCGAAAAACAACATTTCGGGCTCGGCTTGTCGTAACAAATATTTACAAAAATCTCAAAAAAGGCAATTTCGAAAGGCAAAAAACGTTTTTTATAATATCGTTTACAAAAAAGAAAGGGATAAAAGAATGACGATTTCACCGACGGCACAAGCCCCGTTAAGCCCCGAAATTACGGTATCGGGTGGGGGCACCTCCGGAACAAATCAATATGAAGGTTTTTCGCCAGCTTCAAGCTTACCGCCCGGAACAAAACCGGTACAGCCTCTCGAATACGATACGGTAGAATTAAACAAAATCCGGAACGAAATGGCTAAGCAAAGAGGATTTTGGTCATTTATATGCCCCGGAGCAGGGCAACGCAGAAACGGAGATATGACAAAAGGTTTATGGCACACGACCGTTGATTTTGCTCTGATGGTAGGAACAATTGTTTTAACAAGCAAAACAAAAAGTGTTTGGAGTTTGGCGGCCGGATTAGCTGCAATGGCAGGGTTTGCGGGATATTCGGCGCACGACGCTTATAAAAACTGCGGAACAACTCCGCCTCATAACAGAATAAACGATAATTTCAGCAAACTTACACCTTACCAACAAAAACTTTTAACTCAAGGAAGGTAATAAATCTTTACAAAACCGTCAACAACAGGCAAATTTTTAAAGCTTTCGGGTTTTATATCTATGTAGCATTTTGAAAGGTAAAGGCATGGAAGTTTCACAGGCTCAGGCAGCAATAAGCATTCAGGCACCGACAAAAACGGAAGCCGTAAAGCAAAAAGATATCGCCGAAATGACGGCAAAAATTCCCGACAATCCGAAATTGAACGGTTTAAAATCGGACATTGCGGAATTTGCAAAAAGTTTTTCCGTTCCGGGCGACGGAAAGAACGAAAACTCGGCAAAAAACGGCTTGGCGGCGGGAGCTTCGTTTGTTGCGCCCGAAGCGGGACAATTTATTAACGGAGACTACATGAAAGGCGCGTTTTACACGGCAGCCGGACTTATGGACGACGATTCGCCTTTTGTAAAAGGGCTTTCGGCTTACGACGCTTACCAAAACAGCAAAACAACATCAACCGGAGAGGAACGACCTGCTTGGCAAAGAGGACTCATAACGGGAGCTTCGCTCACGATACCGGGGCTCGGTCAGGCAATAAACGGCGATTACATGAAAGCTTTGGCGTTTGCATTTCCGAAACCTGCAATACGGGTATTATCGGCATACGACGCTTACAACGGCGGAAATGCAGCGAATCAAACGACTACAGCTCCGGCAGAACCCGCAAAACAAGACTCACCCTCACAACCTTCGACTCCCGAAAAGCAAGGAGAATAAGAAATGGCAGGTATTTCAAACCCTTCATTTTCAACGAAAGTTTTAGGTATCGTAGCCGGTTCCTGCACGATGTGGGGCGCATTAAACCTGCAAACGGTTCCCTCTAAAGTTATAGAAAAGCTCCATGACAAAACGGGAAAATTAACGGACGAAGAAAAAACCCGGGTTTGGCAAGCCGTGGACAAAATGAACAAAGACTCGGGACTTGAAGCCAAAGGATTGAAATACTTGATTTGCAGAAGCAAAGAAGATTTAAAATCCGATGAATTTAAAAAATTCAAAGAAAAATACTTTGACGAACCCGAAGAAAAATTAAAAAAGGAAATGCAAGCCGAAGATACATCGTTTTTCAAAAAATGTTGGCTCGGATTAAAGAGAATTTACCTGAAAACCGAGAGAGAACTGTCCAAAGAAACCGTTAAGCAAACCGTCAACGGCAAGAACGCTTGTTTTGAAGAAGAAACGAATACAATAATAATAAATCCCGACAAACGAAGTGGTTCGGTTTTTCACGAAGCCGGACACGCAATGAACAACGACAAAAAGCCGTGGTACACCAAGCTTGCACGGATATTCAATACTTTAACCATAATTGCGGCAACCGGACTGATTGCAAAGGTCGGATTGATGAAAACCAAAAAAGCACCCGGCGAAGAAATAAAAGGATTTATCGACGGCGCAACGGATTTTGTCAAAAACCACGCCGGGAAAATCGCGTTTGCGCTTTGGATTCCTCGTTTGATCGAAGAATTTACGGCAACGACAAACGGATATAAGTACGCCAAAGAAAATCTCCCCGAAAAAACCTCAAAAAAAATATTAATAAGCAACTTGGTTGCATTCATGACTTACGTTACAAGTGCTCTGACAACCGCGGGAGCGGTCACTTTGGGGATTTTCGCAAAAGATGCAATCGCCCGAAGATTTATAAAATAACTTAACACTTTTGTTAAAAAAAACATTTTTAGACTATAATAGAGCAAGAAAAATGAACAATTCAATCACGATACAACCGAATATAAAATATACAAATCCCCTGAACATGAGGGAAGAAGCTCCGCAGGAAAAGCCCGCGAAGTCGGTAAAACCGGAGTCGGAGCCGAAAAAAGATCATCCCGAAGCGGCAAACGAAGATGCAAAGGTTTCGAAGACGAAAGCGGCGTTGCTTACCCTTGCGGGGGCAATTTTGCCGATAGTTGCACTGAATTTATACCGAGGCGCGGGCAAAGCGGCAGCCGAAAAACTCAAGAGCAACGCGGGATTTTTGGAAAAACTCGAATCCGTCGCCGGAATATTCAAAACGGAAGGCTTTGCGGACATTGCGGCATCCTCTGCGGGCGCAGTTCTTGCGGGAACAGCGAGCGGCGTTTCGGACTGCAAAAACGAAAAGCAGAAAATTCCGAAATACAAAACGGCAATTTTCGAATATATGAACGTCATGATTCCGACGATTTTCCTCGTCGGGTTTGAAAAACTCGCCGAAAAAACAGGCAAACTGCAATCCTCGGCAGCAAAAGCGGGAATTATCGTTGCCTCGGTCGCAGGCGGAATGTTTATCGCGAACAAAGGCTCCAACAAAGTCAACGAAGCCGTTTTCAAGGAAAAAACCGAACACAAATTCAAGATTTCGGATTGCTTCGTCCACGCCGACGACATTTTGGCACTGCTTGTCCTCGCAAAAAATCCGTGGGCGGCAAAACTCCACGTCGACAAGTTTCTCCCGCTCCTGTACGCGCACTCGGGCTACGAAGTCGCCACCGCGGGCGAAGAAGAGCACAAACACTGACCCGCCCCGCAACGTCAAACATCACAACCGTTAGGCAGGAACAATACAAAACCTCTTTGAATTACGTAAAACAGCCGACTTGAAGTTTTTGCAAAGGGCAAGAACACGACATGCAGAAATATATGTTATCAGGCACTGCCCGACAAATCGTGCAACGGAGCATGCTTTTGAGAATTTGGAACCCGGCGTTTCGGTGAATAATCAGAAATCACTGTAGGTTGAGGTGAAGCCCCAACCTACAAAGAATTACAGACTTTTGCGCAACCGAAAGATTAAAAAACAAAAGTTTTTCGTCTTTTTCGAACGTTTCGTCAGGCAATACCTGACGGAACGCGTGACGCGGCGTGGTTCGGTCAACGCCCTCGTCAAACCTTTACACAATACCCGGGATGGAAGGTCCGTGGAGTTTTTTGTACAACGCCATTACGTTATCCGAGAATTTATTGCCCTCCATTAAGCCCGCAAAAACATCCGCGATAAATTCGCTCGGACCTGACGCTGAGTACTCAGACACTTCTCGCGCAACTTTTTGAGCTTCCGAATTATCAAGCCATTCTTTCAATGCGGCGGGCATTTTTTCACCTTTTTCTACCTGACCTTTCGCAAGTGCCCTGGTCGGAATTCTTTCTATATCCTGCAAATGCCCGAATTCATGGTACAAAAAGTTAAAAGGTGTCGTATCATTGTGGAATTGGAAAACTGAATGAATTTTATTTTTTTCCAGAGCCTCGGCTAAAGCTGAAAATATTTCATCCGGATTAATAGTCTCTCCGAGAGCGTTTATATTTATTTTTGGCGAATTAGATTTATACAATTTACAAACAACACGTCCGCTATTGTCTTTATAAAACTCGCTTGATAAACGCTTTACTTCTTTCAACTCGCCTAATATAGATGTAGCAAAATGCCCTTTATCCATTGAGGAAGAAACCAGAAAATTATTAAACGAATTCAGTTTAGTAAATAAAGCAACTTTATCTTCAAAAGAAATCGCCCCGGGACTTTGCCTGAATGACTCTACCATTTTTTCTAAATCACCGAAAGATTCTTCCTTGAAAAACCCTTTAAAACGAGACATCGTATCATACAAGGAAGGTGAAATCTTATCATTAGATTTTAAATATTTATTTATCGACTCATCAATATTCCCGAAAACTTTCTTATTTATCAAAAGATTACCGAAGTCTCTTCCCTTGCTGGTAACTACTCCGGCAATGGAATCCCTTTCAACATACTTTATAGCCGAGGGGACGCGGCATTTGCCTTTCATTTTGTTGGAGGCGTTGGTGAGGGCTTCGAGCGCCCAGTTCAAAACATCGAGGTCTTTTTCGGTAAAGCCTTCGACCACGTTGATTCCGAAGTTTTCTTTTGCGAATTTTTGGGCGTCTTCGACCGAACCCGATTTGACGAATTTGATGAACTGTTTCAGCTGTTTTTCCACGACTTCCGGGGAACGCGATTTCATCACCTGCATTACAATCGCGACAATTCCGCCACCCACAACCGCCGCTGCGGCGGTCCAACCGAGGATTTTTTTCCAATTCGGAGAGGACTCGGCAGCCTTTTTGGTCGAAAGCGAAACCGTGTCGGTTGAAAGAGCGGTTTGAGGAGATATCGAATACGGAGCACCCGAGCCCGAGTAAACTCCGCCGGTGCCGAACGTTACCCCCGCCGGAGCACCGCCGGTTCCAAAATTCCCGGGCACGCCGTTCATGCCCGTCGTACGAAGACTTGCGCCCGAAAACGGTGAGGAAGGGGGCGTCATCGCGTACGGAGCGCGGCATTCCCGCCCTCCGTACATATTGTATCCGCTGTTTTGCATGTTCGACGTGTTTAGCATTTTCAACTCCTAAATCGATTTATTAAGTTCTTGTTCTACTTGGGCAAGCAAATCTTTTAAAACCTTCATTCCCGACACATATTGTTCTTCGTTTGAAAAATTATTTTTGGAAGCCTTTTTCGAACATGAGTTGATAAGATTTGTCAAATGTTTTTTACAATCTTCTAATGCACCGGAATCGTAAGGGGAATTTATTATTTGATAAACTTTTTCAGCTTCGCTCGCACCTTTTTCGTTTAAACCGGAAATAAAGTTATTAAATTCATTAATTCGTTTTTCAACCAGCACTTCGGAAGATTGCAAATTCTTTCCGTTCATCGATTGCAAATAAATATCTGATCTCAATTGTTCACAATCAGATACCGATAAATTATCAATGTTTTTACATTTATTCAATATATTTTGTAACGCTTCGTTTTCGTGCGAAAGAGAAGGTTGTATCGGAGAGATTACACTCCCCGATACACCGTTATTAGGGTTCCGGCGGAGTAAGCCGGATGTAGTCTCGTTTGATTCTTTTTTCATTTGGGTCACTCGATTTTGATAAGTTGTATTTTTTTGCTTGTTTGCGGCTGTTGCTTTATTAAGATGCGTTTGAATAACTTCTTTCCGACAATTCAGAGCTTTAACGGTTCCGTCTTCCGCCCCGACATTCAAAGATTGAAACTCTTTTAACTTGGATTCAATTTTATCCATTTCTTTTTCAAGCCTATTTTTAGACAAAGATTCAAAATCAGGTTGATATTCCATCACATCAAGGGCAGATTTTTTAAGCCGTTCGACAGCTTGTTGTTTAGCCTCTTCGGCAGCCTTTTCGTTGGCAATTCTTTCAGCTTTGGCTTTCTCGGCTGCTTTAAGTTTCCTTCTTGCTTGTTTTGAAACTTTTCCTTTTCGAGAACCTTCTATTTTACCCGTGTTTTGTTGCACGGAACCTGGTTCAGGTTTCGGCGTTTGAACCCGGTCCAAAGCATTTTCAGCCGTCTTTTCTGCTTCGATGAACGGTTCGGAACCCTTGCCCGCGACTTTCTCGGCTGCATTTGCCACTTCCGGAACAGCTTCGGAAACCGTTTTTTCCGCAGCCCCGGATCCGGGAACTTCTTTTTCTACAATTTTAGCCCCCGGCTTTTCCTGCCCGGCGATTACTTTTCCGGAGACCGTATCCTTTGTTCCTTCCGCAGCTTCATTCAAAACATTGTTTCCACCACTACATAATTGATTAAACTGTTTCACCTTGTCATCATAGGCACTCAATCTTTTTTTTACGTCTTGTAACGATTCGACATCCGAACTAAGACCAAATTTATCCAATTCTTCAATCATAGCGTCAATGTTTTTCATATCTTGCTCGTATGTTTGTTTATTATATGTTATACAATTCATCTTATGCACACGCTCTCCCAGATCTTTTACCTGACGACTTTTTTCGACATATTCATTTTTCATTTTCGTCCAATACTCATAGCGGGCATCATCAGGGGTTAAATTCGCCAGAACATCATCGATGTTGGAAACAGCTGCTTCACCATAACCGATATAATTGTG
This sequence comes from uncultured Candidatus Melainabacteria bacterium, assembly GCA_934718085.1. Classification (GTDB taxonomy): domain Bacteria; phylum Cyanobacteriota; class Vampirovibrionia; order Gastranaerophilales; family Gastranaerophilaceae; genus CAKUZL01. Next base: position 153,826 of record CAKUZL010000002.1, on the reverse strand, counting down.
TTGTTTATTACAATCGGATATAGCCTTCTCCGCCGCAGCAACCCTTTTATCAATCTCTGCAGCTCTCGAAGCCTGGTTACAAGCATTCATCCAGGCATTCTGTCTATCGTTATAAAGTTTTGTATATTGCTCTTTTGCTTTTTCCAGAGTTTCCTTCATCTTCTTCAAATCGGCATTGTCTGAGGCAACTTTTGCTCCTTCCGCTTTTGAAATCGCAGAACCGAGATTTTGTATGATTTCCAGGAGCGCCTCTTCCGATTTATTCGACAAATCCTGAGCACCTTCAAGCGCATTTTTTATCGCTTGCGCAACATCCTTCGGAAGTCCTCTGCCGCAAGTCAGGTAGCAAATAAGCCCGGCAGCTCCCAAAACGGCAACTGCTGCCCCGACTTTTGCCGTCGTCGACCAGCCCTCTTTTTCCTCGGGCTCGGGAGCCCCTTTGAACGACGCTTTCGCCGCCTCGGGCATGGTTTGAACCGGGCGCTTTTGCACCGCGTACAAATTGTTCGAATTCATTGAAATTTCGCTCATACATAACTCCTTACTTTATGTTTTTGCAGTTCTTAAATTGTGTATTTGTCTTGTTGCCCTGTGATTTGCGTCGGTACGGTCGATACCGGTCGCGATTCTGTCTCGGACACTTTTTATCAACGGTTTGCGTTTGCACGCTCGTCACGGAGAACAAAGTGCGGGTCAGCGAAAACGACCGATTTTCGACAACGAAAATCTCGCGGACAAAATCATTGCAAATTCGCCCGCCGCTTCGGTTTTCACATATTCCCTTCCGAAACTTTTAACTTTTCAAATTTTGATGAACTTCCGCCCGAATTCGCCGATTTTTATGTGCGCCTTTCGGACTCACTTTTATAAAAACATTCGCGCCGGAAAAATTGCGCTCATGGGTATACGTCCCCTCATATCATATCATATCATATCATATCGAGGATTATGGTTGGTTTTCCGCCGTTGTCAAGTCAAATTTACATTTCGTTACAATTCGCTGTTTTAGACAGTTTTTGAAACATTTCTTCACATCTCTTAACCTTTCGCAACACTTTTTTGGTCGTTTTCGGAAGAATTTTGTCATTTTTTGTCATGCTTTTGCCGGGGTTCGCCCCGCTCCGAGCATGGCGGGCTCGGGGTTGAAAAGTTTTGGCGATTTTGTCGTGTTTTTGTCGTTTTTTGTCTTTTTTTGGGGCGCGCGGCATGGCGGGCATGGGGATGAATAAATTTGTCAATTTTCGTCTGATTTTGAACGGCGGGTATGGGGATGAACGCAACATGCTTCAACGAACGAATCGTTGGGGTAGAAACCCCGGTACCTACAATGTTTTCAAGGTTTTCGCCGAAACGAGAGGCTTCGTTTGCACGCAACATGCCCGACCTGCAAGGAACGTTCCGAGTTCAAATAAAAAAGCACCGAAAAATCGGTGCGTAGTGTTTGAAATTTATTGTGTGTAGTTCTAAACTCTGAGCGGGTTTGAAGTTTGCACTCTTGCCGCAAAAGGTTTTTCGGTAACGGCGGGCTTTTCGGAAACCGAGGGCTTGTCTGTAGTTTTTCCTACAACGGTTTTGTCGCCCGGTTTTTGAGAAGCCTTTAATTTAGCGGCTTTTTCCGCGATATGTTTTTGAGTTTGATACTGGTTGAAAAACTGAATACCTATCATCAGAGCGGGAACGGCAACGAGGGTCGAAACAAAGTCAAACACGCCGTTCACGGATTTTCCTTTTTTTACGAAAACGTTATCCGGTTTTTTCAGGGAATTGTAAACCGTATCGAGAGCGTCTTTAACAGCGCCTTCGGTAGCGGAATGAGCCTTGTCGAAAGCGGCTTTGACGACATCCGCCGTAGTTTCCTTCGAAATCGGTTTTCCGAGAACCGTCTCCGCCGCTTTTTTCACGGTTTCGTCGAACGAGAGGAATTTCACGGTATCGCCGCCGTTTTTATCGAGAAAATCGAATATTTTCAGAAGCCCTTTTTGTTCGCGGTTGGGGTTCGAGTAAATATTTTTGATTTCGGGGGAAGTCAAAACATGAACACCGCCGAAAGGCTTGAGATAGTCGACCGTCGTGCAACCTTCGGATTTCGAAAGCGCGATTCCCGTGTTGCCCGAAGAAATTTTCGAGATGATTTTTTTGAGAGCACGTGAACCAAACATAATCAAAGTAATCGAAGTACAGTCGCGAGTTAAAATTTCTTTACGGTCGTATTCGTCGTAAGCCTGAATTACACGCGGAATGATGGTCGCGCCGTACAACGAGAGCAAAAGCGAAGTCAGCGACATATTCACGCCGTCGTATTCCATCAGTTGTCCGAGTTTCGAGAAAAATTTATTGTTTGTCAAGAATTCCGAAATTTTACGTACGTCCAATTAAACTACCTCCTTTCCGCTTTTCGAAGGCTCTTTTTGTTCTTCTTCGGGCAAAAGTCCGATTGTACCCGGGTTGGTTTTTGAAAATGCCTTGTAGAGTTTCGGAACCTGGGTCGAAAACGCAATGACGGCACCCGTCATAAGCAAATTAAGCGCGTAACGGTAAACCTTTGAGCCTGCATTGAATTTCTTCACGAAATCGCCGGCTTTAAAGCCTTCCGACTTGGATTTCACGGTTATTTTCGAAGTGACGTCTTCGGTATAATCAACCAGATGAGCGACAAAATCCTTGAAACTGCCTATTCTCATTTTATTTCCGGCATTGTCGATAAGAGCCTTATCCAACTCCGCGCAATCTCTGCCGTGATTTTTACCCAACTCTACAAAACTGTCGTAAAGTTCGGAAAAAAGTTTTTCCGACTCTTTTTTGTCCGCGCGGGGAGCAAAGACTCTGCGGGCGTTCAAATCGCCGATTTTATCGGTTTTTTGGACAAACTCGTTCAGTTTTTCTTCGGGAACGTTCGTCAACCCGGTATCTTTAAAAACCTTTGAGTAAATATCTTTATAAAAGCCTTGTTTCAAGGGCTTCGACTCCGAAACAGATTTATTTTCGATAAACTTTTCAAACGAATTTCCGAACGCCGAAAGTTCCGCAACGGGAACCTCGAGGGCTCTTCCGATAAATTTTTTGGAGGTTGAAAGAATCATCCAGGGAATAACGAACATCGACGGACCCGAAACAACTTCGCGAACCGCCTCCATAAGGGCGAACGCTTTGTTGCTTTCACCCGTTTTGTTTCTGTTTCTGAGGAATCCCGCTCCGACCCTCGGAATGACCATTCCGATACCGTCTTGGGCAATGTAAGAGCCTGCGAGCCCGTGTTTTCCGATTTCGTCCATGACTTTGACACAAACGTCGGAAGCGCCACGAAATGAGGGATTAGCCTGATTTCCCGACTTTACTGTTTTTTGATTTGATGTTTCGGGAATAGTTTTTTGTCCGAAATTTACTGTCATGCTTACCACCGATTAATGTATCGTTCTGTGCAATTATTTTTACGTGATATAAAAACCTGAAAGAAAAAAAATTTTGCCTGTTTTTGAGAAAAAATTTACATTTTTTAACGTTATTTATACACTTTATCGAAGGCAAAAATCCTCAATGCACGCATTTTATAAAGTTTTCAGGGTTTTATAAAAAAATAAAAAAATATTGTAAAAAAGTTTACAATCGGGTAAAATTTTTCTATGAACGAAAAAAAACACGTAATCGCATACGTCCACACACATTGGGACAGAGAATGGTACCGAGAGTTTGAAAGCTTCAGAATTAGGCTCGTTCGGGTCGTCGACGATATTTTAAACAAACTCGAAACCGGCGAACTTCCGACTTTTTATTTCGACGGACAAACAAGCGCAATTAAGGATTATCTGGAAATTCGCCCCGAAAAAAACGATGTCGTCACAAAATTCATAAAAGAAAAAAAAATATTCGTCGGACCGTTTTACTGCTCCGCGGACGGATTTACGGTTTTCGGAGAAAGTCTTGCCGAGAACCTTAAAATCGGGCTGAAATACTCAAAAGAAAAGGGCTGCGAAGATTTTACGGGATATCTTTGCGATATCTTCGGGCATGGCAGAAAAATTCCGTATCTTTTAAAAGCCGCGGGGCTGAAAAATGCCGTCGTTTGGCGAGGAACGGGGGATTTACCGGCAGACTTCGGCTTTTCGGGAATAAGGACGGTAAACCTTATTTGCGGGTACTTTCAGGACATTTTACACGGCGAAAACACGACTGAAGAAAAAGCGGAAAATTTGAAACATTTCATTGACAAAATTGCCGAAAAATCAAGCGACACAATACTTTTACCCGTCGGAGCGGACCACTTGAAAGCTGTCGACAATTTGCCCGAAATTGTTAAATTTTTCAATGAAAAATATGCCGAAGAATACGAAATCACGGTTTCTTCGCCGTTTGAATATTTTGAAAGAACAAAAGACGTCGAAACTCAAAATGTCGAGGACGAGCTGCGCGACAATTCAAACGCATTTTTGCTGCCGGGTGTTTTTTCGACTCGAACCGACATAAAACGCGCGAACGTAATCGCTCAAACGGAATTAATATGTAAAACCGAACCGTTTCAAGCTTTTTCGGGATTCTTTTTCGGAACCCCGGGCATGCAAAACGAATGCAATTACGTATACGAAAAAATCATCAAAAACCACGCTCACGACAGCATTTACGGGTGTTCGACCGATAAAACGAACGAACGGGTAAAACAAAGATTTATTCAGGCATGCTCGGCGTGCGAAGAAATATTTAATTATACGAAATTCGATTTACAAAAGGGAAAGCCCGAAGGCATAAGTGTTTTAAACCTTTCGGGGTCGGACTTTTCGGGAGTCGTAAAATACAAAACGGCAAAGAAACCGCACCCTTCGGCGATTTTTGAAGGCAAAACACCCGGATTTGAAGACGATTTACTGTACGACATCGGAAAAATCCCCGTTACGGAAGACTTTACGGAAATTTGCGAATATCTTGTTCCGATAAAAAATTCAAAAGCGTTCTCGGTCGGGCAAACGGTCGATTTACAGCCGAAAGCCCCGCAAAAAAGCGAAAATTCGATAGAAAACGAATTCGTGAAAATTGAAATTAAAAACGGCGTAGTTTGCGTTACGGACAAGGTTTCGGGCAAAAGAACAAACGATTTTTTGAATTTCGAAGACGAGGCGGATGTCGGCGACAGCTATAATTTTTCGGCGATAAAAGGCGACAAACCGATACATTCGAGGATAAAAACATTCAAAACGAAATCTAATCCGCTAAAAGCTGAAATAAAAGCCGAATATGAACTTTTTATACCGAAAACGTCCGCAAAACAAGAACGAAGCCGCGAAACGAAACAACATATTTTAAAAGTCAAATTTGAAATTTTTTCGGGCTCAAAAATTGTAAATTGTACGGTTAAATTTAAAAATGAGGCGAAAAACCACATTTTGAGAGCGATTGTACCCGCACGCTCAAGTTCGGTAATTTGCGAAGACTTATTCGGAACAATAGAGCGCAAAGCTTGCGAAAACGATAATTTTCAAGAAAAACTTCCCGCAAAAAAAGGCGAAGAAATTTTACCTGGAACGATAAACGCGCTCAGGTTTGTCCATGCGGACGGAATTTGCTTATTGACAAAGGGTTTACATGAATTTTTACCCGACGAACAATCGTTGAAAATAACGTTACTGCGCTCGGTCGGAATAATTTCGGAACCGAACAACCCGGCACGCGGAACCCCCGCAGGACCTCCGATACAGACGCCCGGCAGCTTTATGCAAGGCAAAAATATCTCCGAATTCGCTTTTGCGTTTGCGGACAAGGACGAATGTTTCAAACTCGCGGACAATTACTTTACCCCGCCGATAATTGCGGAAAAAGAACTTCCCGACACGGAATTTTTAAAAATCGACAACCCGAACATAAAAATTTATTCCGTAAAACTTTCGGGAAAAAATCTTTTACTCAGATGCGCAAATTTAATAAACAGCACACAAGCCTGTCAAATCAAGGTTTTCGGCGACAACAAAATATTCGAAACGGATATTCTCGAAGCCGAAAAAAGAGAATTTACGGGACTTTTCGAAAAATTCGAAATAAAAACATTGATTGTTGAAAAAATTTAACGATTTTTATAAAATAAAGAAAAGAGAAAAGGAGAATAAGGGTTTGAGCAGAAAAGTCAGGGTTTTAACGGTTTTCGGAACGCGCCCCGAAGCAATAAAAATGGCACCTCTGGTGAAAGAATTTGAAAGCAGACCCGAAGAGTTCGAGTCGTTTGTGTGCGTGAGCGCGCAACATCGCGAAATGCTCGACAGCGTGCTGAATTTGTTTGAAATCAAACCCGATTTCGACCTTGACATTATGAGAAAAAACCAAAATCTTCACGAAATAACAAGCACGGTTTTGGTTCAGACAAAAAAGGTTTACGAAGAGGTTAAGCCCGATATAGTGCTGGTTCACGGGGACACAACAACGGCGGCGGCGGCGGCACTGAGTGCGTTTTACCTGAAAATCCCAGTGGGACACATAGAAGCGGGATTAAGAACGTTCGACAAATTCAACCCGTTTCCCGAAGAAATCAACAGAGTTCTTGCGGACGCGGTAAGTTCGTATATGTTCGCGCCGACGGACACTTCCGTGAAAAATTTAATCGATGCAGGATGCGACCCCGAAAGAGTTTATAAAACGGGGAACACCGTTATTGACGCGCTTTTGTACGTACTGAAGAACAAACCTGCCGATATTTCGGAAATTGTTCCGGACAACGGACTGAAAACGATTTTGGTCACGGCTCACAGACGGGAAAATTTCGGCGAACCGCTTGAAAACATTTGCAAAGCGCTGATTGAGATAACCGAAAAAGAAAAAGACGTGCAAATTGTCTACCCCGTACACCCGAATCCAAACGTAAAAGGCACCGCAGAAAGGTTTTTGGCGGGAAAAGAACGAATTATATTGACGCCGCCCGCGGATTACGCACCGTTTTCGTGCCTGATGAAGCATGCCTGCCTGATATTGAGCGATTCGGGGGGAATTCAGGAGGAAGCGCCGTCTCTCGGAAAACCGGTTTTGGTTTTGAGAAAAACGACAGAACGCCCCGAAGCCGTTGAATACGGGACTGTTAAGCTTGTCGGAACGGAAACCGAAAACATCGTGAACGAGGTTCAAAAACTTTTGCACGACGAAAACGAATACAAAAAAATGTCGGAAGCGATAAACCCTTACGGCGACGGAACGGCATGCCGCAAAACCGCGGATACGCTCGTTAAAATTTTCGGATAAAAACAAAACACCCGAAAAGGCTTATTCGCAGGAATTCTGCCCGAAAAACCAACCCTCCGAGCTTGTAAAGTTTTATTTTGCAAAAAAAAATCGGAAAACCTCCGATTTTTGAACGTTAATGAATAAAAATTTTTGCGAAATACGCAATACTCCTCTCTCGATTTTGCCGAAAATTCGCCGTAATCACAAATTTTCGAACTTAAAAACTTTTTTGTTAACGCTCCTTTCTCTTACAAAAACGTTATCGGCATGATTTTTTAAAACTTTAAAAATTTTTACAAGCCGGTTGACAGCGTATTTTTAAACGGTAGAATTGAGTTAAGGCAATTTGTGCCGAGATTAAGAGAAACTGTTCGTCAGAAAATTTTTTCCGAAAGAAAAATACGAACGTTTGTAACGAAAGGACACGATATGTACGCAATTGTAGAAACAGGCGGAAAACAGTACCAAATGGAAGAAGGTCGCTACGTCGACATCGAACTTTTGGATAACGAGCCCGAAAGCAAAGTCGTTTTCAAAACCGTTGTTATGTTGGTTAACGGCAAAAAATCGAAAATCGGTCAACCCTATGTTACCGACGCAAGCGTTGAAGGCGTTGTCGTAAAACACGACAGAGCAAAGAAAATCATAGTTTTCAAACAACGTGCGAAAAAAGGGTACAGAAGAAAACAAGGACACAGACAAGGCTTTACGCGTGTTATGATTAACAAAATCAGAACAACCGCTCAAAAAGCAAAAACTGAAGAATAAGGAGATAAGAAATGGCACATAAGAAAGGTGTAGGTTCGTCCAAAAACGGTCGTGACAGTGAAAGCCAACGGTTGGGTGTCAAAAAATTCGGCGGAGAAGTCGTTAAAGCCGGAAATATAATCGTTCGTCAAAGAGGAACGAAAATTCACCCCGGAATCAACGTAGGAATCGGCAAAGATGATACGTTGTTCGCTAAAATCGACGGCGTGGTTACGTTTGAACCCCACAGAAGAACAAGAAAACAAGTAAGCGTTTACGCGCAATAGTTAATTGTTTTCCGAGATAAAAGTTAAAAATGCACAAAAGATAAGTTTTATTTTTTGTGCATTTTAACGGGAAACAGTCATTTTTGCAGTGACAACAAAACGGTTTTAAACTTAAAAATTTAAGAAGTACGGCATGGTTTTTCGGTTTGTAAATATTTGTAAAAATATATCAAAAGTACCGGCAAAAAAAATTCTTCAGGGGTTATAAAGAAAACAAAAAAAGAAAATAATTACGAGAAAAAATATCGATATGTGTTTAGAAGAGGGGTAGAAAGAATTTATGGTAATCGAAGCTATCGGGGTCCGTCCTTCATTTAAGGCGACAAAGACCGAAAAGACAAAAAAAGACGAGAGTAAACAAGACAAATCGCAACTCTCGGCAAAAAAGCCCGGTTCGAGTGTTATGACAAAAGTAGGTCAATACAGCGGAGTTGCGGCTTTGGCACTGTCCGCGTATGCGGTTTGGAAAATTAAAGGCATGTCCGATGCTCAATCGAAATTTTTAAAAGAATCGGTCGAAAAAAGCGCAACCGCAGCAAAAGAGGCTGTCGAAAAAGGAGCGAAAGCAACGAAAGAAGCTCTCGAAAAAAACGCCAAAACGGCACAAGAAGCAATAAGTTCGGCTGAAGCAAAAGGAAGAAAAAGTTCAAACGAAATTTGGGGCGTAATAGGAACGCTCACCGGTGCGACGGGAGCCGCAAAAATTGCCGCCGGTTCGGACGAAAACGGCGAAGAAAAAGAAGTAACCGACGAAGATAAAAAAGAAATCAAAAAATCGGCAAAATATTACAATCGCGCGCTCGGAATTCCCGAAAGACTGAAATTGCAGGGCGAAGACATAAAATTGTCGGAGGCTGCACAAAAAGAAGCCGACAAAATTCCCGCAACCATAGAAAAATATATGAACGTTAAGCCCGGAAAGTCGGAATTCCCGATAGAAAAGGGTGACACGGTATGGTCGGTAACGGCTGAATTCAAACCCATGGCGACGGGCGGACTCGGCGCGGTTCCGGTGGACTTGCAAACCAATTTTGAAAAACTCGGAATTCACACGCCTACATTCGTTCCGATGTACGTAAAAAGCAAAACCGAAAAGGACAAAAACGGCAATCCTGCGGGAGAAGGCGTTTTTACACCCGATGCAAACGACAAAAATAAAGCAACTTATCAATACAAAAAAGACAGCTTTGATTTGGTAAAACTTGCCGATTTCAACATTTCCGTCGACCGCGACAGCAAGGTAAAAAAAGCAAAAACGGAAGCTTTTCTTGCCGTTAAGAAAAACGGTAAAGACATAAAACCGTTGGTATTATTCAAAAACGACGATTACTTTGCGGGCACGGGAATTTATTCGGATACGTATACAACGCCCGAAGTCGCAAAATTCGCGTTCTTCTCGAAAGCGATTTACGAATTTGCAAAAGCAAAGGTGGATGCGGCAAGCGTTCCGAGCTTAAAGGTAGCCGACAAAGCGGCTTACGATTCTATAAAAGCTCCGAACAAAATGATATTGAACGATTGGCACACGGCGCCCGTTGCGGCTTTGATGAGACTAAAAGCGCCTCTGGAACAAGCTGACGGGAAATTAAACTATAAGGATCATCCGATAAAAACAAACGGCGACAAAAAATTGCTGTTGCCCGATACGGAATTGATTTCTATCGGTCACAACGTACGTTACCAGGGCGCAAAAGGCGACAAACACGATATTCAATATATTTTGAACACTTTATTTGACAACTATACTTCAACAATAGTACAAAAAGCCGTGATAAATCAAAACGATTACAATCACAAAAACAAAGACGCGTCGAACGTTACGTTGTTTGCACCTTATTCCAAAGACAGACATCTGAACATGCTCAATTACGGAGTGGCTTTGAGCAATTACTTCGCGCCGGTTTCCAAAAATTACGCAAAAGAATTGATAAAAGACAAAAATCAATCGACCTGCCTGAATTGGATTATTACTCAAAAAAATTCCGTCGGCAGGGTCAACGGCGTAATCAACGGATACGACCTCGAAACAATCGGAATGAACGACATGCTGAAGAACCCGAATCTCAACAAAGATTTCGGATGCAACTTTGAAGGTTACGACGCGTCAACTCCGACGGATAAAATAATGAATGCTCGACTTCACAACAAGGCTGAATTTTACAACAAATTCGTAAAAGGAATGTACGAAGGTTCGGCAGAACAAAGCGGGCTCGAATTCACGATGAAAGAAAAAGGTCTTCCTTTCGAAACGATGGACGAAAAAACCGCGAAAGAAACTCCCGTTTTGGGATTTTTCGGCAGACTCGTAAGCCAAAAGGGCGTGGATATTACGGCAAACGCGGTCGAAAAAATCTTTGCGGATTGGGAAACGAAACATCCCGGAAAACCGAAACCGATAGTATATATAGGCGGCAAAGACGGCGAAGGCGGAAAACAACGTAAGTTTGTGGATGACCTGAAAACAAGGCTTTCGGACGAAGATTCGCAACGGGTGATATTCCTGCACGGCTTTGCGCCCAAAGAAATTCAGGCTTGCAGCGATTACTTCTTAATTCCGAGCCGATTCGAACCGTGCGGGCTTGTTCAAATGGAATCTTTTGCAAAAGGAACTCCCGTTATCGCCGCAAATACGGGCGGAATTCCCGATACGGTCAACAGAGACAAAAAACATCCCGACGGAATTATTGCCGACAACAAAGGCGAAATTACGCCGAACGACTTGAAAGCGGCTATCGAAAAAGGTTTGGACATATTCTTCGACAAACCGGAAACCTACAAAGATATGGTCAAAGCATCGATAAAAGAAGACTTCAGCTGGATTCAACCCGACAAAAAAGGTCCGATTTTCGAATATCTGGAATTATTCGGAGCCGACAAATCCAAGTTTGAGGATTTGAAAAAATAAAAACTCAAAAACAAAAACCCGCCGTAAAAAGCGGGTTTTTTGTATAAAAATTCGATTTATTTACCCTTTTGAGCTCTGTCCGCAACGACGGCTTCGTTCATAATTGCTCTTGCTTTCATCGCCATAAACGCCGTCAATGCCAGTGAACCTACCGCAAACCCCGGCGTTGTGTATTTACAAACATTTTCGATTTTGTGTCCGAGGAACTCGGTACCGGTTTTTTCGAAACAAATTCCGGCTATTGCCGAAGCCAAAGTAGCAAGCGAGCCTACTGCCGCAACCAAAGAGGTTTTGCTAAGCAACGACTTCGTTTGTTCGGCGTCTTCCTTCGTGAGACCCGATTGTTTTGCAGTCAAAGCCTGAATAAAAGCAAGCAATTTCAATTGCATAACCGCCCGTTTTTTGTCGGCGTCGGACATCGCACCGGTTTTTGCGGCATTATCGGGATTTTCGTTCGTCGAAGTCGTCCCGAATCTGTCGGGAGCCGACTCGATTTGAGGATTTTGAGCCGATTGACCGGGTTGTGTCGAAGAAACCGTCGAAGCGGTTTTTTGAGCCCATGCCGGCGGCGCGGAAACGTTAACCGCTCCGTAAGCAGACTGTTGTTGCCCCGAGACACTGTGTTGCTGCGTTTGTTGTTGTGCCGAAACCGGCGGACGATTAACGGCAACGGCACCTGTATTATTGTTCATCAACTGCGATTTCGTATAATACCTGTTTTGGGGTTGATACGGTATTATTCCGGGGTTTTGCATGCTCATGACTTTCTCCTTACACACTTTTGTGCGTATATAAAAACAAAACCCTTCCAAAAATTGCGCGAAAACGCGAGTTATCTTAACAAATCTTTACACTTCCGCTTTTTCCGCTTCAAGGGTTCGAGAAACTGTTTCGGGTTCTTCGGGAACGTATTCGTATCCCGACATTGTCGCAACCTGAGTTGCCCACTGCCTGATAATTTCGTCATCCGGCAAAGTATACGAAACGGGAGTTCCGACTTTTACGTCGATATGTCCCGAAAACAGCCGTTCGAAAAGCTTTACGTCTTCAATTCCGGTTATGGAAACCGGCAAAATATCAGCCTTCATTTTTTTTGCGATAAAAACAAAACCTCTGTTAATTTTTTCGAGTTTTTTATTGCGTTTTATTCCGCCCTGAGGGAAAATGCACAAATTCCAACCGTCTTGACGAGCGACTTCTCTGACGGATTTCATCGTCGTTATTTCGGGTTTTTCGCGATTTACGGCAAATGCCATCAAAGCCCGAAGGACTTTTGCGAATTTTTCGTTCGAGAAGAGTTCTTTTTTAGCCATAAACGCCATCGGAGTGCGCATAACCATATACGACAAAAACGGGTCGCAATAAGAAATATGGTTCGGCGCGCAAATCATTTTGCCTGATTTCGGAACATTTTCGAGCCCGGTAAATTTTATGGAATAAAACAGGCGCGTCAGAGGGTACATAACGCAATAGGTGGCGAACTTTTGGAACGGAATTTTCCATTTTTTAAAGTCTTTGGCTTCAAGTTTTGCGTAATTAATTTCTTCTTTATGCATTTACCTTCTCCTCAACCACATAAGGGAATCCCGAAAGCTCGGACACGGCTTTTCCCCATTTATCGACTGTGTCGTTCAAGTCATCGCCGCACGGAATAAGTTCGCCGACATTAATTGTTATGACGCCCTTTTTGAAAAATCCGCCCTTTGTTTCGGTTCCGTTGATACCGACGGGCAAAATGTCGCATTTTGACGTTTTTGCAAGTGCGACAAATCCGCGCGCAAGATTTTCGATATTGCCGGTTTTGGATCGCGTTCCCTGAGGAAAAATTCCGAGTTTCCATTTCGATTTTTTGACGGCAATGGCGGTTTTTATGGTCGAAACTTCAAGTTTATCTCTGTTTACGGAAAACGCTCCGCAAAAGTCCATCAAAACGCGAGACCAAAACGTTCCGAACAGTTCCTCCTTCGCCATATAAGCAACGGGAATTTGAAGCGCATACACCAACATAAACGGATCGCTGTTTGCAAGGTGATTTGCCGCGATAATGTAATCTCTGTCGGTTTTCAGGTTTTCTTTGCCCGAAATCACGAACTTATATTTCATTCTCATCACGAGACCGAAAGTCCAATTGCAGACGATTTTTTGGAAAAACGCCCGCGCAAAGTTGAATTCTTTGCTGTCACGTTTTGAAAATTTTCTTTCCATATATTTTTTTATCATCACGAAATCACCTTTCAAATAATTTTACCATACCCTTATTTAAAATCAATAACAACTATTTCGGGAACACAGGCAAACCGTACGGGCAAGATGCTTGTTCCGAGACCTTTTGTTACAATCATTTTTTTGTCGGCAGACTCAAAATATCCGTAAACGTACTTATTTGTGTACACATTCGGTTTTACGCCGGGAATTCTGACCTGACCGCCGTGCGTGTGCCCGGCAAGAGTCAACAAGACTTTATCCGCGGGAACCTTTGAAAACGCATCGGGCTGATGGGTCAACAAAATCGTATTTTTCCCGGTCGCGCGCAAAGCTTTTTCCATATTCGGAACGCCGGTTGTTAAATCCTCGATACCTGCGATATAATAAGCTTTTCCGTCTATAACGACTCTTCGGGAAGAATTGTTTAAAACCTTTATCCCCGCATTTTCGAGAGATTTTGTTATACGAAGCTTTTCCCGATACATGTCGTGATTTCCGAGAACGGTGTAAACACCGTGTTTCGAACGAATTTGAGACAATATGCGCGAAGTTTTTTCAATCGGATACCCCAAAGGACCCTCGTTTATATTGATATAATCTCCGATAAGCAGTACCAAATCGGCGTTTTGCTCGTTTATTTTCATAACCGCGTCGGTAACGTGATTTTCACCGTAAATTTTTGTATGGAAATCACCTGCCAAAACAATGCGCACACCTTTCAATTCGGGAATATCGAGAGTATAACGGTTTACAACGACCAAATTCGGCTCGATTGCGAACGCATACACAAACAACAAAACTAAAAACAAAATAAAATATCTTAAAAATTTATTTTTCTTGTTTTTTGTTTTTTTTGCAGTTTTTGATTTTGTTGTTTTTTTTCGTTTCGGCAAAACTCAACTCCTCGATTTTACAAAATTTTCAACGGAACGGTCGTATGTTTTTTCGGCATCTGCCGGAAAAAAACAGCCCGGGATTTCGCCGTTTTCGCGGTGCTCTTTCACACAAACGCAACAAATTCCTTTTGTCGGGCAATTATATGTACAAGTGCAATTTTTAATGTTTTCGTCTTTTCGGCATTCCATAATCAACCTTCCGCAACTTTTTTCAAAAATGCGTAATAATCGTTGTTTTTATAATATTTTTCGACCGAATTTTCGAGAACTTTTTTATCCAAAAAGGCTTTCTTATAAGCAATATTTTCGGGCGAAGCTATTTTTTCCCCCAGCTTTTGTTGAAGATTTTTGACGATATTTCCGGCTTCGAGCAAAGAGTCGTGAGTTCCTGTATCCAACCACTCGTAAGATTCGTCCAAAATCAACGCTTTTAATTCATTGTTTTTAAGATAAATCTTATTCAAATCGGTAATTTCCAGTTCGCCGCGAGCGGACGGCTTCAACGATTTTGCATAATCGACGACCTTATTGTCGTAAAAATACAGCCCTGTCACCGCATAATCGGATTTCGGATTTTTCGGTTTTTCTTCCAGAGACACCGCACGACCGGTTTCGTCAAACTCAACAACACCGAACCTTTCGGGGTCTTTGACCTTATACGCGAAAACGGTTGCGCCCGATTTTTGCACCCGAGCCCGTTCGAAAACCGCCTCGATATTATCGCCGTAAAAAACGTTATCTCCCAAAATCAACGCTACATCGTCGTTTCTGATAAAATCTTCGCCGATTATAAAAGCGTCAGCAATCCCGCGCTGAACGTACTGATTTTTAAAATAGATATTAACTCCGAACCGTGAGCCGTCGCCCAATAATTTTTCGAACGCCGCTGCATCCGAAGGTGCCGTAATCACCAATATATCACGAATTCCCGCCTGAATAAGCGTCGACAAAGGATAATAAATCATCGGCTTGTCGTATATCGGCAACAATATCTTCGACACCGGCAACGATGCGGGATAAAGCCTTGTCCCGGCTCCGCCTGCGAGAATAATCCCCTTCATTTTTACACTCCGTTTTTATTTACGATAAAATTTTACCATAAATGCAAAATTTTATCATTTTATTAACATACAATCGCCGTAACTGTAAAAGCGATACTTTTCGGAAATGGCATGCATATACGCTTTTCGTATCAAATCTTGTCCCGCAAATGCACTCACCAACATTAATAACGTCGATTTCGGCAAATGAAAATTCGTTATTATTTTGTCGACGATTTTAAATTTTTTGCCCGGGTAAATAAAAAGTGTCGAAGAATCTTTCACCGGAATGATTTCCCCGAATTTTTCCATAGTAGTCTCCAACGTCCGAACACTCGTCGTTCCGACGGCAACTATATTTTTCCCGGAAGCCTTCGCCTCGTTGATTTTTGCGGCACTTTCTTCCGTAATTTCAAAACTTTCTTCGTCCATTTTGTGGTCTTCGATATTTTCGACCTTCACGGGCTTGAATGTCCCCAAACCGACGTTAAGGTTCACAAAACAATGTCCGACGCCTTTTTTCTCAAGCCGCTCGAAAATTTCTTCGGTAAAATGCAACCCCGCCGTCGGCGCGGCAACAGACCCTTCATTTTTGGCGTAAACCGTCTGATATCTTTCAAAATCGAGTTTTTTGTACTCTTCGTTCGTCAAATCACGCTCTATATAAGGCGGCAAAGGGATATTCCCGCACTCCTCCAGAACTTCGTACAAATTTCCCGAGTACATCAACCGAACTTTCCACTTATCGTCGTCTCGCTCGCAAATTTCGACAGACAACTTTTCGCTGACTTTCAGCACAAGCCCCGGTTTTACCCGTTTTGACGGTTTTACCAACGCCACCCACAAATTACCCTCGATTTTTCGCACCAGAAAAATCTCGATATTTGCGCCGGTGTCCTTCACCGAATACAGTCTCGCCGGAATGACTTTCGTGTTATTCAAGACCAAAAAATCGTTTTCGTCAAGACAATCAACAATATCGTAAAAATGCTTATCTTCAAGATTTCCCGTCGATTTGTCGACAACAAGCATTCTCGAAAAATCACGCTTTTCCGACGGAAACCTCGCTATCAATTCTTTCGGCAATTCATAATCAAATTCTTCGAGCTTCATAATTAGTTTTCGCTTTTGTCAATTACTTTGATGTCCGCTTTTTCAAGCTGTTTATTGATTATCACGGTTTGAATTATTTGGATAAGATTGCTGACGACCAAATATAGCAACACGCCTGCCGGTATCGGAATAAAGAAGAACGTAGCCGTCAACACAAGCGGCATTGTCATTCCCATCGTTTTTTGCATAGCTTCCTGCTGCGGATCAAGCTGTCTGTTTTTGTCGGTCAAAGTCATAACCTTCGTCGCCAGGAACATCGACAATCCGAAGAACACAACCAGAGCCAAAACATCGTAGTTCATAGACTGAGAAGCTTTTACGGTCGGAACGGTCGCCGTCAGCAAGTCGCCTTGACGCTTAAACTGAATATTTTCGATTTCGCGCGTCGAGCGGTTTGAAATTTCGAGGTTTGCGGCTTTAACGTTATTCAATTCCGCAAACTTCAAAGGAATTACGTCCAATCCCGCTTTCAGATCAACGGGTTCGCCCGGAATAATCGTTCCTTGAACTTCCAAGTCGCCTTTGCCCGCCTTGAGTTCGGTCGAAGTTCCGTCGTTGAAATAAACAACGACTTTTTTGTTTATGACAAAATTATCATTTTTGCCCGAAACATTGAAGCTTCCGTCCAAAGAACGCGCCGAAGTACCTCTTATTGTCGCATCGAGACGGTTTATAAACATAAACTTCGCATTTCCCGCCATTTCTATAAACTGAGGACTCATCAATGCGGAATAAAGCAAAATAAAAATCGGCATTTGCAGCAACACGGGCAGACATCCACCCATCGGATTGAAGTTGTTTTCTTTGTAAAATTCCATCATTTTTTGCTGCATCATCTGAGGATTACTTTTGTAACGTTCCTGAATTATCCTCATTTTCGGTTGCATTTTTTGCATAACCTTCATCGAACGTTGTTGAGAAACGCTCAAAGGCCATAACATAAGCCTTACGGCGATGGTCAACACGATTATGCCGACTCCGTAACTTCCGAAAATTCTGCTCAATGCGGTTAATAATTCTATAGTCGCTGTTGTAAATAATTCCACTGTCTTATCCTCTTTATTTAATTAATTCAATACTTTTTCCGGTTCCGTAACTTCGGATTTTACCGTTCCGTGCTCGGTTTTACCCCAATCCATCGTTTTTTCGGTAAAAATAATTTTAAATACCATAAAAACAACGACCGGAAACCACAAAGTTACGAAATATATACATGTTTCGAGTGCCTGTTTGAATATTTGCAGGGGTTTCAATTTGGTGTACTTATGAAGTCCGTACAGCAACCCCGCAAAGAAAAACAGGAATATAAAGCCCGTACAAATCAACGAAGACAAAACTCTGTTTTCGTCGTATCTGAAATGTCTGAAAATTTGAAAACCGAGTTCGGCAAAAAACCAAAACGGCAAAATGAATTCTACAATGTAAGCTGTC
This sequence comes from uncultured Candidatus Melainabacteria bacterium, assembly GCA_934718085.1. GTDB lineage: Bacteria > Cyanobacteriota > Vampirovibrionia > Gastranaerophilales > Gastranaerophilaceae > CAKUZL01. Next base: position 136,011 of record CAKUZL010000002.1, on the reverse strand, counting down.
ATATCGATGCTCGCGCGCAAAGACATTTTTTTCGAAAACAAAACGTCTCCGAAATTTTCCAAATATCTGCGAATACTGCCTTCAATCCAGCGTCTGCGTTGTTTCAAAAGCGCAACGTATGTCAAAACGCCTTCTTCGCGGACACAAACGTCGGGACAAAAACGAACGTCCCATCCTTTTATATGAAGTCTCGTCGACATATCGAGGTCGTCGGTAATGGTGTAATTGTTCCAACCGCCTATATCTTCGAGAGCTTCTCGTTTTATGAGTTCGCCGTTTCCTCGAAGTTCGACCGCACCTCTGACGGCATCTCTTCCTACCTGAAAATACGTATCCAAAATCATTTCGTTGTCCTGGCAACGAGTCAGGAAGTTATATTCGCGATTGCTGACGACTTTCCGCGCCTGAACAGCACCGACTTCTTCGTTTTCGAGTTTCGGAACCAATCTTTTTATGAAATCGGGTTCGATACGTGCATCCGCGTCAAAGACCAAAACGGCTTCGCCTTTTGCGATTTTCAAAGCGTCGTTCAAAACTGCCGATTTACCCGGAAAAGCATCTTTCGGACGAACAAGCGTTTTTATACGTGGGTCGTTTTCGCTCATTCTTTGCATAACTTCGGCAGTATTGTCATCACTTCGGTCGTCAATTAAAATGAGTTCGTAATTATCGTAATCGACCGCGGTAATATTTTTGACGGTATCGCCGATAACCGCAGCCTCATTGTGCGCGGGCACCATTATCGTTATGAAAGGTTTATAATTTTCGTTCACCGAGGGCGGATTTTTTCTGAGTTTACGCTCTCTGTGTTTTGTCGCAACGTGCATGCACGCTCCGTAAAGCACCATCAGCGACATCAGCGTCACCGATGCGTACAACGTATTCATGTAATTTTGAAATATATACAAAAAAACCGACAACAATATCAATATGGATAAAAGTATCAATCTGCTTTTCATGTGTTTTCCCGTTTTTCAAACATTATTGTTCAAGGTTACCACAAACAAAGCCCGGTTCAAACTTTTTCCGCCGATTTGTAATAATTTGACATATTTTCGAAAAAACGCCCGCGCGCAAGCTGTTTGTTCTTTCGAAAACAAAACTTTTCGACTGCAAGTACCGAATTTTATTTTTTTATAATCGTTCCCTGAACTTCGGTGGTGACGTTCAGAGATTGTTCGAGACTTTTTGCAAGTTCGGCGGCCGTTTTTGCGTTGTAAATTTTTCCGCCCGTTACCGAAGACGTACATTTCAGCTGAGCCTGCGCCTCATCGTCGTTCACGTTGAACGCTATGACGTCTATTTTCACGTCATCCCTTTGAGAAACAACCTTTATAGCATATTCACAGGGACTTTCGTCGCAATTTTCCGCTCCGTCGGTCAAAAGAACAATTCTTTTTTCGCCCGTAATATCCGCAAAATCCCGATTAATTGCGGATTTCAGCGAATACGTTATCGGAGTTTGTCCGGTCGGTTTAAACGAATACAAAGCTTTTTTGATATTTTCGGAATTGTTCGGCAACACCGGAACCGCCAAATCACTTGCCTTACAAGCCAAAATCGGATTAAAAACAAATCTGTGCCCGTACACCCGCAATCCGGTTTTTACGCTCGGATTAAGCCGCGAAACAATATCCGCCAGCGTACGAACCGCTATATCGGACTTTCTCTCGCCACCGAGAAAATCTTCCATGCTGTTCGAAAAATCAACGATAAAAAGGATTTTTGCCTTATCGTCCGGACGAAGAATTTCCTGCGCCTCACGCGGATCGTAAACATTATACGAAGGAACCCCGAATGCCGCGGTATACGTCATTATTCCCGCCAAAATTCCGATTACGAACAAACTTGTTTTTCTCATTTAAAACCGCCTTTTTTCGGATAATATTATTTAATCGACTTTTTTCATATTACCCGACCGGGCAGTTTTCGGACACAAAAAAGGTACCCCCGAAAGGTACCTTTTTGAATTGTTGTTTATTTGTTTGGTAAGCGTTATTTAAAAACTTGTATTCCGAAAATTTCTTTATACCACTGAGCGCAATCCAGACTGATTCCGTTGTAGGTTGTGTTTTTACGCTGCATAATCAGGTACTTTTCAAAATCGTTGTCCGATTTCGTTACACATTCCACCGTTTTTTTAAGTGTTCTTACCGCCATAACAATTTTCTCCTTCTTGTTAATACGACTTGTCGTAATTTTTACCTCATTATAAACACATTACACGTGTGACAAAATTCTCTTCTCGGGCACTCTCCTTTATCTAATTCTTAACCAACGAAACCGCGCCGGGGTTCACAGCTATCCACTTGAACATACCTTCGTGGTCTTCGACCTCGCTGACCACGGGCGGTTGCCTAAATCCGCCGTGAATTGCGTATCCGTTTTCTATAAGCTTGTCGTAAACGCGCCGAACGGTCTTTGTTCCCGCATTGTACATTTTAGCCGTTTTCTTTATCGAAGGCAAAGACATTCCGGGAGAATAATCTTTTTTGATTTTTTCCAAAATTCCGGCGTATAATTTTTGCCAACGATAAAACTCTCCGTCATCACCGTTTTCGCCGTTTTCCGACAAAACAATCGAACCGTATTTTCCCTTATACGTTTTTATCAAACCTTCTTCGTTGAGCATTTTCATAGCGTCGTAAACGGTTTTGATGCTTACGTTAAACTTCTTTGCGTAATATTGAGTCCCGGGCATTCTGTCGCCGGGCTTCAAGTCGTTTTTGATATGCTCTCTGAAAATATCCGCGACCTTTTGTACTAAAATCACCGTGGTTTCGGTCTTTGCGGGTCTGTCTTCTTCCTTCGGAAGTTTTTTTATAATCAAATCGGTTCCGGAGCCTTTAGCCGTCAAAAATCCTCTGATACACATAAAATTCAGAGCCTGCTTGACCGTCCCCGTAGAAACTTCGAAAAGTTTTGAAATTTCTATTATCTTCGGAAGTTTTGCGCCGACTCCGAGAGTCAACATCATATCAAACAGATTTCCGATTAAAACATCTCTTTTTGTTGTTTGTTTAAACACACCCGACGAAGAATCTTCGACTCCGCAAACCACCGTACCCACACGTTGTTTGCATTTCACGTATCCTTTGTCTTCCAGAACCCTTACCGCAATTTGAACGGTTCCCGCGCCTACTCCGAGATGCTCCGCAATCTCGGCTTTCGAAGGAAACAGCGCGCCGGGTTTTATAATCCCTTTATCAAGCCCGTCGATCAAAAACTTTTCCAGCCACGCCAACGTCAACGCCGTTTTATGAGACCCTTTTGCGCTTGCATAATCGGGAATCTCCTTAGGCAACATATCTTTTAAACATACACTCATACACTCTGTTCGCATCTTAGTTCTTCCGCCTTTTCGTCGACCGAGTCGACTTACACCCTCGTGTTCACCAACATCTCGTATTTCATATTACCACATGTTTAAAACCTTAACAAGATTTTTTTCAACATGAATACAAGCTTTTTGTTACAAAAATTTACACAAAACGCTATTTAAGGCGACTTACAAGCTCTTGAGGAATTCCCGCGTGGTGAATTTTAGGCAACATTTCCTCGACCGGAGCGGTCCGGGGTTCGTCCAAACCGTCGTCGGTATCGTTGTAGACAAACATTTCTTTGCCGTCTTCGCCTTTCACGACATCGACAATCGTTATTTCATGCCCGTTTGTGCAAACGCCGTCTTTGTTGAACTCCGTTATTCCGACGACAATATCGGCACCTGCGTTCAAACCTTCTTTTATGTGGCTCAAAGTTGCCTCCGGCGAATGCGTAAAGCCTTGCAGTTTCGAGTTTCCGTCGAGTTTTTGATAAATAACGGAATATCTTTCGTTGCCCGTGATAATTTCTTCCGCGAAAGTTTTTTCGTACTCGGTGAGACCTTCGTTATCGTTGTTCAAAGAGCCCGTTCTGAAACCGTTCAAAGCATTATATGTTTCCTGAGACGCAACCTGCATTATGGCGGACTGCATAAGAACGTCGGAGACGGAACGTTCGCCCTTGTCGCGGCATGACGTTTGAACCCTGGCTCTTACGATTGCGTTTCTGTCGGGAGAAATTTTGACCGTTGCGGTTCCGTTTTGGTTGATTTTATAAGGAAGATTAAACATTTCGAACAATTCTTTCCTGTGGTTTACTTTTGCGATTTTTTGGGAAAGCGAATCTTTCGCGTCGAAAATTTTTATATCTTTAAGAACCGTATAATTTTGAGAAGAAAGCCCTTCAACCATTCTCGCGAACTCGGCCGGCTGCTTGTTTGCCGTGGTAAACTCCAGGCTTGCGGCAGCACAGGTTGTCGAGCGAACGTTTTTAATCGAATCGGGGTCTTTAATGCCCGTCAAAATATTTTTCGAAACGTTTTCCGCGACTTTATCGGGGATATCTCCGAATTTCTGAGTTATTTTGTAAGGATCGTCTATAGCCGTAATTACTTCATCTACAAGAGTTGAGGCATCCAGACCTTTAATCCGCGGATTGTTTTCGTCCAACATTTTGCACAAGTTATCCAAAGTCGAAGAACCGTCGTTGGAGTTGGTATTCAACAATTTTCCCGACTGCAAAATTCTGTTCAGAGCGGCTTTTGTTTCAGGGCGTAAAGACGCGGAAACAAGCGCGTATTTTTCGCGTTCGCTGTCGGTAAAAAGACTCGTTCTGGTATTTATCGAGCCTAAAGCAATGCTTGCGGGCTGAACATGTTTCGCCTTCGAATAAACTTTTTCGTTTACTTCCCCGGGAGATTCTTTGTCCATGCCGAAGGACACCTTGCCCGTTTTGGGAGGAGTAACCCTGTAATTATTGAAATTGTAAGAATTTATCGATAAAGACATTATTCACCTTCAATGATATAAACTCACAAACATGAAAAAAATTGCCTGTTTTTTACAAAATTTTAACAAATGTTACATTTTTTAAAAAATCGCGAAGAAAATTAAAGAACCAAAAAGAGCATGCCGATAAAAGGAGAAGAGATACCAAAAAAGGAGAAAAAACATGGCAATGATAAGTTTTTCAAACTCCGGGCTGACCGCAATAGGCGTAAAGAATTGCAAATTCGGGGACGCGGGCACGGCGACGGGCTCGGTGAGTATAGGTCTTAATTCGACATCGGACAGTGACGAAACGGTATTCGACGTCGGACAAAAATTTGCGATGGGCTCCTTAAAGTTCACAACCGACAAAGACGAGCGAAACTACGATTTTTCGGGGATGAACATTTTTGCGGATTTGGAATCGAACGACGACTCGAAAAGCTACAACATCAACGTTTCGGCGAAAAACAGTACGTTCAACGCCGCGAACAACGACAGTGCAATCGCGATAAACACGACAAAAGAGTCGGGAGGAAACTACTTTAACCTGAACAATGCAAACGCAAAAATACAAGATACTTACAACGCCGTTGTTTCGGACAACGGCACGAACAACATGTTTGTTGCGGGAAAAGACACAACAAACTTCTTTATGTCGGGCGAAGACTCTTCGGGGTCGATATTCCTCGGAGGCAACGGAGGGAACCTGTTCTCTCTGAACGGATCCAAAGGTTTTGCGCTCGGCGGAAGCGGGAACGACGTGTTCTATACCGGAACGGACGCCGCAAACAACGTTACGATTGGTCTTGAAGGCACCGACAACTACACGGACGGAGGTTCGAGTTCTTTGATTATCGGTAAAGGGGCGGATTCCTTCAATATCACGGGTAAAAACGGACTTATCGGCATCCGCGAAGGCGACGATTATGAAGTCGACATAAGCGCAAGCGCGTCGGGCAACGCTGTTTTCAGCGGACTTACGGCAACAATGTTCGACGGAACCGTTTTGAATTATTCGGATTTTCTGAACGATCATCTGAACGACGAGAACAACCTGTCATTGGACGACATCATGAAGCGGGCAAGCTACTCGAAAAGCTCGACGTACAAAGACGTTTACAAAGCAATGACATTGAGGCGAACGACACCGAAGCAGCCTTCTCAAACGACTCAGACGGAAACGACCGACGAAACTCAAAACACCGAAGAGTCCGAACAATAAAACATATTCCCTTCCAAAGGATTTTAACCGGAGCTCAAAAACTCCGGTTTTTTGTATGCGCGGGCTCGAAGAAGAAAACGAATTTTTGACCCGGACTTCGTTTATGCAAACTTTTGAAACCGCAGCCCACGCAATCGAACATTATCACCGAAAAGCCCGATATCGACTTCCTCTTGGAAGACAAAGCTCCGTAAAATTTTATGTGATATAATCGGTGAAGAGGTTTTTGTGAAAAAAGCAGCCGTAATAATTCCGATATACAAAAAAGAGCCGACATCGACCGAAATCACGTCGATTGAGCAAACAACGAATGTTTTGAAAAATTTTGCGATATTTTTTGTCTGCCCGAATTCGCTCGATACAACAAAATACGAAAGGTTCAAAGCCGAATTCGAAAAATTCGACGACAAATATTTCAAAAACTTGCGCTCTTACAGTATTTTAATGCTGAAAAAAGAATTTTACGAAAGGTTTTCAAATTTCGAATTCGTTTTGATATGCCAACCCGACGCTTATGTTTTCGAAGACAAACTGGATTACTGGTGCGACAGGGATTTTGACTGCATCGGAGCTCCCTGGTTCGAAGGATTCAACAACGCGACCGAAAATTCAAAAATGTTGGATTTCGTCGGCAACGGCGGATTTTCGCTTCGAAAAACAAAAAGCATGCTGCAAATTTCAACGCCGGAAATTTTTCGAAAAACATTCCGCGAAATTTTCGAGGAAAACACAAAGAAAAAATTGATTTCAAACATTTTGCAAATCCCGAAAATCTTATTTTTTTATGCGGTTCAGTTCGTAAACCCGACGATTTTCAACAAATCGATATACGAAGACTGGCTGATAGCGACAAAAGCGCAAAAACTCATGCCCGAATTCAAATTCCCGAGCGCAACCGAGGCGGCGGAATTTTCGTTCGAACAATTTCCCGAAAAGCTTTACGAACAGACGGGCGGAGAGCTTCCGTTCGGGTGTCATGCTTTTGCAAAATACAACCCCGAATTTTGGCGAAAATTCATCGATTTTTAAAAATTATTATTTTCCCGAAATCATTTCATAGAAGTCTTTTCGAAGGAAGAAAAGCGGATATTTTTTGACGTAATCGAAAAGTCTTTTCACGAGCATTCTTTTGCCGAAGAATTTTTTCACGAGCACGAACTCGTTGATCGGGTGCTCGAGAGGGAAAGAATAGATTTTCAGGAGCTTTTCGTACGGTGAGTCAATAATTTTTCTGACGGTCGTTTTGTTGACGCAAACGCCGTGAGCGTTCGAAATAATCGCGCAGGTGTGGACATTCGGACAATCTTTGACGAGCTCGTATTGAGGAATGTCGCACGGGCTTTTTGTCGGCATCATGTAAAAAATCGGCATGTTCGAATTTTTGACGTTTTCGCGCAAATTGATGTAGTCGTAATCTTTGTATTTTTTGTTCAGGAAGCTCGAGCCGTCGGACATTACAAACGGCCAAAACTGCCCGCTGAAGGACATTACGTACTCGGCACCGAGCATAAGTCCGAGCGCAATCGACGCATACCCGCCCGAAGAAGACCCCAAAAGTCTGACTTTGTATCCTTCTGTTTCTTTTTTAAGGCGTTCCGCAAGTTTTTCGAGCGAATTGACGTTATCGTTTATGCCCTCGCGATAAAAATTTTTGCCCACATCTCTTATAAAAATGTGTTTTGCAGGAATATCCATCCGAAGGGCGTACCATTCATAGCGGTCTTTGTCCATTATTTTTCGTTTGAACGCTTCCGGCGTATCGGGCGCGTAAACGGCGTTGCTGGAGCAATAGACCACCGCAATTTTGGACTCGTCCGAATTATCTTCGATTAAAATATTTTCGTTGTTTTTTCTTTGGATATCAATCAGTTCGAGCAATTCAGTCATTTAAAACATCCCCCCTGAGTACGCGAAAATCGTCTTTTGCAATTTGAGAAGCGTATTTGTCGACTTCTTCGCGAATTAAATCTTTTTTTGTTTCGTAAGCGTTCAAAACCTTGTCCCAATAGGAATTTTCGTCGGAAGGATTTTTTTGTTCTTCAAACGACAATTCGGGGACAAAGTCGAATTTGACTTTTGCAGCCAGGTAAAAGAAGATATAAAAGGCTTTTGCCGTTTTTTGAGCCTCCGCCGATAATTTTTCGACCGTCGAAAGGTTTGAAAGAGCCTTAAAATACTCGTCTTCGGTAAATTTTTGCGAAGTAAATTCGAATTTCGAATACGCACTGTCACCCGCGGTAATACAAGGGATTGCCGCCATTGCGGGCATTTCGAATCCGCATGAACCCGCACAGGTCACGACGGCATCCGCCACGTAAGGAAGGCTTTTCGAATTGATTTTGTTGTCTTCGTCAATCAGAACAACGTTTTTCGGACAATTTTCGAACATTTTTTTCCAATCGATGTCAAGACACGGATAAAATCTGTCGGACGGGTGACGCTTAAAAATCCAGTTTACGGAATTGTCGGTTTTTGCGTATTCCAAAGTTTTAATGAGCCAGTCGGCGTAATCGTTGAAGACCATTCCGTCGAAGTGAGTATGAGGATGGTCGTTGAACGCGTGAGACATTATGAACACGTTTTTCTTGGAAGCGTCGAGTCCGAAATCGTTTGCAAAACGTTCTCTGTCGGTGTATATGGGGTCTTTCGGGTTGAACGCGTACTTTGAATCCATTGTGACGCCCGCACCCATTTGCTTGTTATAAACCTTTTCGTAAAGTTCGTTGAACTTATCATCGGGGAGCGATTTTATTTTTTCGATTTCTTCTCTCGTCGGGGTATACTCGTATGTTTTGGTCAAATCGGTCGAACGGCAAATCGTTGCGGAAGAGTTTCCCGCAAACGAATAAATTTCCGCACCGTGAGCCAAAAGCGTACGGAGCGTAATTCCCGCGGAAAGTCCTATTCTGTGAGAAAACAGCCCCGATTTCACGTTATGTTTTTTCATCAAAAATTCGGTCTTTTTAATCTGTCTGATACACTTTCTGATGACTTTCAAAATTCCGGGATTCGGCTTTTTTATCGTGCCTTGCGAAAACAGAGTAAGGTACATATCATAAACGATATCGCCGATTTGCATATTCTTGTAACGAATATCCAAAATTCTCTTGCCGCAAAGAATTTGAAAATACAACGCCAACGAAGAAATGTCCGTCAAAAGATTTTCAAACATCGAAAGCTTCGGGCTCCTGCAAATTTTTGCACACGAAACGTACGAACGATAAAATTCCTCGGTATAATTCGAATTTTTTTGTACAAACAAAGGAACATACCCCTTTGCACGGTTCAAAATAACGCTGCACGAAGATAAAATATGCAAAATAAACGAATTCTCCACTTCCTCGACGAGCATCACTCCACCGTCGTTGCGTTCCGCGGATTTATCCCAAAATTCGTTATTAATTTTAATGAAATCTTTCATAAAACCTCTCGATTTGTTAAAAACATGATACAATTATAAAATAAAAATCAAAAAAGGTGAAATATATGAAGATTTTAAAAAATCTGTATAAAAAGTATTTCGGAAGATACGTATACCACAACTTTCCGTTCCCGACGACCACCCCGCTGCCGCCGACGGCAACGGTTCAAATGCAGCGCGGTTGCCAAATTTTGGACGAACTCGAAATTCCGTACACCCTCGCGGACGGAACTTTACTTGCGGTGTATCGCGATAACAAACTCATAGCGCACGATACGGACATCGATGTCGCCGTCGTTACGCCGGTCGATTACCAAAAAATCGAAACCGCGTTTATCGAAAACGGATTTACTCTCGGACGAAAAGTTATGTACAAAGGCGCGGTAATGCAAAGCGTCTTTTACGCACCCGACAAAACGCTTTTCGACATAATTTATTACACCCGCTACGGAGAAGACGTTTATAATTTTTGCGAAGACGATTATTATTTTAAACATCGCGAGTATCATTATCGCAACACGGAAACCATCGTGTTTGAAGGATTTAAGTATAAAATCCCCGACGACCCGCAAGGTTGGCTCGAAGAAACTTACGGCAAAAATTGGAGAACTCCGACAAAATCGGCTCACAACGACTGGAGACAAGACGAAACTTTTTACGCGGCATCAGGCAAGTACGACGGAGTTCCCGAGAAAGTTTTGAAAGAAGCGGGCTTTGAAATGAAACGTCCGAAAAAATTGGAATGGCAACTGCCGAAATTTTTCTGAACGCAGCAAATTTGTAAATTTTTTGTAAACACACGCCCGACAAAAACTTGGTTCGCAGCGCGTCCGCGCGCTCCGGCGGCAAACGAACAAAAAACATATAAAAGAAAAGGAAAAATCCCGAGCCGTATGATTCGGGATTTTTCCGTATTTAAAACTATTACACTGTAACGAAACCTTGCACGTTAAAACGACAGCAAATATTCCGTCAAAGTATCGACGGCAACACCCGTCGAGCCCTTTTGAAGCCCTTTGAACGGTTTGTCGATAAATGCCGTTCCCGCAATATCAAGGTGCGCCCAGGAAGGATTCCCCGAAACAAAGTTTTTGAGAAACATTCCCGCAGCCGACGCTCCGCCGTAACGCGAACCGGTATTTTTCATGTCCGCAATATCGCTCTTCAGGCTCAATCCGTATTCTTCGAACATCGGAAGTTCCCAGAAATATTCACCTTCGTCGTTTCCGATTTGAATAAGCCGTTTTACGAGCTCGTCATTGTTGCCCATAATTCCGCTTGCAACCGAGCCCAAAGCAACCATGCAGGCACCGGTCAAAGTCGCAACGTCAATTATTACGTCCGGTTCAAGTTCGCTCGCGTAGCAAAGCGCGTCAGCCAAAGTTAAACGCCCTTCCGCATCGGTATTGTCCACTTCAATCGTTTTTCCGTTTCGAGCGGTCAAAATGTCGCCCGGTTTGTACGCCGACGCCCCCGGCATATTTTCGCAAGCCGCAATCAGCCCGTGAACTTCAACCTTCGGATTTAACGCCTTAATATATTTCATTATCGCCAAAACGGTCGCGGCACCCGTCATATCGTCCTTCATGTTAAGCATCGAAGCCGGCGGTTTAAGGTCAAGTCCGCCCGAATCGAACGTTATGCCCTTACCGATTAAAACAACCTTTTTAACGGGATTTTCGGGAACATACTTCATGTGAATAAATTGCGGCGCATTCGGACTGCCTTGCGCGACCGCCGCAAACGCACCCATTTTCATTCCGCGAATATCAGTATAAACGTTGACTTCGCTGACGTTAAGCTGTTTTGCGATTTCTGCAAGCTTCAGAGGAGTAATATCTTGAGGGCTGTCCGTGACCAAAGTACGAACGAAGTTTGCGGCTTCCGCCTTTATTTTACCGATTTTCGCACCTTTAACGGCTTTTTCGTATTTATCGGCATCGGGTTCGAGAATTACGAATTCCGAAACCTTATCATTCTTTTCCGTTTTGTACTTATCAAACTCGAAATACCCTTTTATCGTGCCTTCCGCAACAACTTCCGCACATTTTTCGGCATCAAGACCGGCGCAACCCGCACCGTGCAAAATCGACGAGACTTTTCCGACGTTTTTGTATTTTTTTATTTGCGCGATAGTTTTCATCGAAAGCTCTTTCAAGCGAGCATAAGTAAACTTTGAATGTTCACCGAGCCCGACGATTAAAACTTTCGAAAACGGGCACTCTCCGACGATCGGCAAAAGATAAAACTCGCCGAATTTCCCGTCAAACCCTTCTTTTCCGATGACAAACTCGGTTATCGCACCGTTCAAAACGTCATCGGCAGCTCCGGTTGCCCCACCCGGGTTTTTGACGCCTTCAAACAGGTTTACGACAAGCAAATCCGCCTTCGTTTGTGCCAAAGAAGCTTTTTCAACTTTTAAATTCATCGTTTCTCCTTTACGAATTGTATTCTTTTACGGCTTTTTCCGTCTGTTCGAACAAATAAGCCGTATCGTACGGTTTCGGAACGTACATGTCCGCTCCGCACTTTAAAACTTTCTCTTTATCGTGAATTATGGATGTCATTATTATAAACGATTTTTCGAATTGTGAACTTTTTTTTATTCGGGAACAAATTTCACACCCGTCAAACTCACTCATATCGCCTGTATCCAAGATTATTACGGCAGGCGAAAAATCCTTAACATTCTCGAGCTCGTCTGCCGTTTTTACACTGTAACCTTTCATTCGCGCAATAGTTTCCAACAAAAACGACAACGCTTTATCAGGCTCCATTATCAAAACTTCGGCATTATAATCACGAACCGCAACGCTTCCCGACGCAGGCAGCATAAGTCTGTCCGCCACGTAAGAAGACTTTTTCTCCGCCTCTGACGTTTTTTTGAGCGAAGTAAGCATATTCAGAGCCTGCTTTACGCCCGAAATTTTACGGTGTTCGTCGGAAATTATCCCTATCGACAACGAAACGTTTCCGATTTTTTTCTCCGGAACTGCATCCGTCCGCAAAGTAATAAACCCGTTTTCGGCATCTTTTCGGGTGTAAAACTTGTCTCGAACACTGTCGAACGCGTAAATCAAATATTTCGCAAACCTTTCGGCTTTTTCGGGCAACGTTATGACCAAAAATTCGCCCTCTCCCGTCGTTCCGATAAAATCGTCGTCCGACATTGTCGTTTTTGCAATCGCCGTAAATGTTTTAAGCATTTTTGCCGCCGCAAGCTCGCCGTAAATTTCTTTGTACGCCGAAAAATTGTCTATCCCGACAAGAAGCGCCGCCCAGTGCTTCGACATATTCAATGTTCGTTTTAAATAAACAAACGAAAGTCTCTGATTTGCGGTTTCCGTTTCGGCATCGGTTTCGGTCTCGAAATGCCGCCGTAAATGCGCATTAACCCTCGCTTTGAACTCTCCCGACTCAAGCGGCTCGCTGAAAAAATCGTCCGCTCCCTTTTCCAAAAATGCGATTTTATCGTTCAAATCGTCGGACTTCGACAACACAACGATAACGGGTCTCAAATTGAAAGAAAATTTTCTTATCGACGAAATGCAAATTTCACAATCCTTCCCGAAAACGTCCGAAATTATTATCATATCGGGCTCACACTTTCCGAAAACCTCAAGTCCCGATTTTAAACTTTCGGCGGTATAAACGGTTATGCCTTCGCTTGCGGCAAGCCGCTTATTCTTTATCAACTGCTCTTTTCGTTCATCGATTATCAATAAAACTTTTTTCATCAAACCCGCCTCGTAACGTTATCGTACTTTGAGACCGGAAAACATACCGTAAAAACAGTATTTTCAGCGTTCGACTCCATCTCGATTTTACCGTGCATTTTTTCGACAAGCTGCTTCGTAATATAAAGCCCGAGCCCCGAACCCTCCGTTTTTTGGGTCAAAGGGGAAGATAATCTGACAAATTTTTCAAAAATTCGGGTCTTGTCTTTTTCCGGAATTTCAAGTCCTTCATCTTCGACGGATATACAAACAAAATCTCCGCGTTGAAAGGCTTTCAGCCGTATTGTCGTTTTATCGAAAGAATATTTGCATGCATTTTCGAGTAAATTCAAAATCACCTGCTGAAATTTATCGGTATCCGCCTCGATTTCGGGCAATCCCGATTCGAAACGACAATCGAAGTCGTTTTTTTTCGAAAGCTTCGTCGTCATATTTACGCAATTTTCGACGTACGGACGAACCGAAAATTTCTTGAAAACAAGTTCCGTTTTACTTTCACGAGCCGCGGACAAAAGGTTTTCAGTCATTTTTATAAGTCTTTCCGACTGTTCCTTGATTATCATCAAAAATTTTCTGCGTTGATCTTCCGTCAACTTATCGCCCGACGAAAGCAAAGTATCCGCAAACCCTCTGATACTGGTCAAAGGCGTCCTGAGCTCGTGACTTAAAGTTGATATAAAATCGGATTGTCCGGAATTTTCCATATCATCCTCGTTTCCCGAAAATATTATAAATCCGTTTTTTCCGCGGTGTCAATCGGTGCGCCGGTTACTCGTTCCAAATCCGCCGCAGCGACGTTGTAATTCGTCAAAACGGAATAATAATTCAACTGAGCATCTCGATAAGAAACTTCCGCGTCCTTCAGCTCGATTGCGTTTCCGAGTCCGACTTTATATCTGCCCGCTGCCAAGTCGTACTGCTCTTTTGCCTGAATCATGGACAATTGCGCAACGGGTATCGAATCTTTTGCATTCACGAATTGAATATAAGCCTGTTTCACCTCGAGATACACGCCCTGTTTCGTTTTTGCAAGCTCTGCCTCGGAACGTTTATAAACAGCCTTCGCTTCATCCGCCTGCTTTTTGAGCAGCATTGCGTTAAACCCGCTGTACGAAAGACCTCCGCCTATTTGATATCCCGTATCTTTGTTGACTTCAACACCGCCCGAGGTAAAACTTCCGAAAGCGACAATATCGGGCAAGAAAGCTCTTTTAGCTGCTCTTACCGCCAGACCTGCCGCATCCGCCTGCTTTTGTGCCGCAAGCAATTCGGGACGCGTACTGTACGCAACTTCCTTCATATTATCAAAATCGATGTCATACTTTCTCGTTTCAAGGCTTTCCGCAATCGTGTACTCGCCGTTTTCGGGAAGCCCCATCGAATCGTTCAACTTTGCATAGGCAAGTTTTACGTTGTTTTTGGCTTTTATAAGATTTAATTTAGCCTGCCCCAGTTCGTGTTCCGCGGTCAGAACGTCGATTTTAGCCTTCGTTCCGATTAAATAAAACGCCTTTGCCTGTTCAAGGTGCATTTCGATGTCTCGAACGTTGTCGGTATAAACCTTTTCGGTCTCCATTGCGTACAAAAGGTTGTAATAAGACTGTTTCACGTCAAAAATTACATCGTTTATGCTCATTTGAACGCTGTCTTCGGACGCCTTATACATTTTTTTCGCGTAATCCGCGGCGGCTTTTGTTTTTCCGAAATCAAACAACATCATGTTCGCGGTAATCGAAGGTGCGTAAAACATATTGTATTTTTGTTTCGGAATCGAAAACGCCGTCGTAAGCATATCGTTGCGCGAATAATTCAAATCTATGCCTATTTTCGGGAAAAACGCCGACCACGCCTGACCGATTTTGGTTTTCATCGCTTCGGCATTCATTTTGTAATACTCAATCGAAGGATGGTTTGCCAACGCCGTTTTTACGCAATCGTCAACCGTAACCGGCGCACTGCTCGACACGCCGCCTTTTATGACCGAAGTCTTTTGTAAAGAAATATCAAGAGCTTCGGACAACGTTTTTGCCGACTTGAGTTGAGTTCCCGAATTCGTCGAATTTATCGCCGCCTGCTCGACTCTGTCCAAAGTCGGAACGGTTTCCTCGTCAACCAAAACGGAATGTACGGACTGTTCCTTAACCGGGTAACTGTTGATGTCGGTCACAGCAAACGCGCACTCACCGCCGATTAACGTTATTAATGTCGCAAAGACAAATGTAATATTCTTTTTCATAACTTCCCTCATCAAAAATTGATGCTATTCTTTCTTGTTTTTCTTCCTTCTTTCGGACATTTTATCCACAAAATTTTGAATTACAACATAAAATGCCGGAGTCAAAACCGCACCCAAAGTACCTGCAGCCATCATACCGCCGAATACGGTACTTCCGACCGATATACGGCTTTGCGCGCCCGCACCCGTTGCAACGACCATCGGCAATACCCCGAGGACAAACGCAACAACCGTCATCATAATTGCCCGAAATCTCAGGTGAGCGCCTTTTATCGCCGCGTCTTCAACGGAAAGTCCGTTCTTTTCGTGTTCGACTTTAGCAAACTCGACAATCAAAATCGCCTGCTTGGTCGCCAAACCGATAAGCATTATCAACCCGACCTGCGAGTACAAATCGAGCGACTGCCCTATCATAAGTTGGAACGTCAACGCCCCGATTGCCGCAACCGGCGAAATCAAGAGTACCGAAATCGGAATCGTCCAACTTTCGTACAAAGCAACCAGGAACAAATATACGAACAACAACGCAAGCGCAATAACCACGCCCGTTTGCCCCGAAGACTCAATTTCCTGAGCCGAAGTCCCCGACCATTCGTACGTAATGTCTTTCGGCAAAACTTTTTCCGCAACCGCAGCCATTGCCTTCATCGCTTCGCCCGAGCTTCTTCCCGGAGCCGGAGTTCCGCTGAACTGAACCGATTTATACTGGTTATAACGCGTAATCGCGGTAGGTCCGACAATCGGAGTCAATTTTACCATACTTACAATCGGAACCATTTTTCCCGCATTATTTTTAACATAAATTCCCGAAATATCGTTCGCCGAACGTCTGAAACGTTGTTCCGCCTGAACCTGAACCCTGAAAACACGCCCGAGTTTGTTGAAATCGTTGATATAAGCCGTTCCGAGAGTCGAGCTCAATGTGGTATACAATTCCTGCAAATTTACGTTTTGTGCCAAAACCTTGTCATAATCTATATCAACAAGATATTGCGGGAAATTCGACTGAAAACTCGTAAACACGTTCGAAAGGTTTTTGTCCGAATTTGCCGCGCCCATAAGCATTTTTGCGTAATTGTCGAGATCGTAATAAGAATAATCGCCCTTCGACAACATCTGGAACTCAAAACCTCCGAGCATACTCATCCCGGAAATCGCGGGAGGAGAGAACAATATGACCTGAGCTTCCCTTATCGGCGCAATATTTTTACGAAACTCCGTCAAAATACCCGTGTGTGACAAGTCTGTCGGACGACCGCTGACTTTTCTGAATACCCAATCAAACGGACTGATTTTTCTTTCGTCCCAATCCTGAAGCTCGAGAACCACGAAACCTTGGTTTACCGCGCCAAATCCGCTGAACGTCATAACGCTTTTTACGCCTTCGATATCTTTTGCGGCGTTATAAATTTTGTCGCAAACACTTCTCATTCTGACGAGAGAAGCCCCCGGAGGCAGGTTTATTTGCCCCAAAAGCACAGCCTGGTCTTCGTCCGGAATAAATCCCGTCGGAATTATTTTGAACATTCCGACCATCACAACGACTATCAAACCGTAAACAATCATCGTAAGTTTTTTATCGTATACGAACTTTTTGACGAAAGCCATATAAACATCGGTGAGTTTGTCGAAATAATAATTAAACTTCGTAAAGCCTTTGTTTATAAGTTTTGTAACAATATTTGAATGTTCCTTCGTCGGGTCGTGCTTTTTCAAAATAGTCGAGCACATTGCGGGAGAAAGCGTAAGCGCACAAATTGCCGAAAACGCAATCGACACGGAAATAAACACCGCAAATTGTTTGTACATCATGCCCGACAACCCGGGAATAAAGGCAACCGGGACGAATACCGCCATCAAGACCATTGCCATTGCGACAAGGGCTCCTCCGACCTCCTGCATCGTCAATTGAGTGGCGGTTATCGGATCTTTACCTTCTTCAAGGTGCCGTCGAACGTTTTCTATAACGACGATAGCATCGTCGACAACGGTCGCAACAGCCAAAATCATCGCAAACAACGTCAACAGGTTAATCGACATTCCGAACGGAGGCAACGCCACGAAAGTTCCGAGTAGCGAAACGGGGATTGTTACGCAGGGAATAAGTGTTGAACGCCAATCTCCGAGGAACGCGAAAATAATAAATATTACGATTATCGAAGTCAAAATTACCGTAAATCCGACTTCTTTGATTGATTCTCTGATAAACTTGGTATCGTCCATAACTTTGACGATTTTCAGCCCCGTCGGCAAGGTTTTTTCGATTTGAGGAAGTTTTTTGTTGATGGCATCCATAATCGAAATTTCGTTTGCCCCCGGCAGTTGGATAATTTGCAGCAACGCCGCGGGCTTTCCGTCAACCATACCTGTAACGTCGTAAGTTTGGCTGCCGAGTTCGATTCTTGCAACATCCTTAAGTTTAATCTGAGAGCCGTCGGGATTTGACCTTACAATAATGTTTTCGTACTCTTGCGGGGTAACGAGGCGACCTTTTGTTCTGAGAGTCAGACGCATCATTTGAGGATCATCCCCGGGGTCTTGCCCCAAAAATCCCGACGAAACAAGAGTGTTTTGAGACGAAATCGCGGAAGAAATATCGGACATGCCGACATTCAGAGTTGCGGCTTTTTGAGCATCGACCCAAACCCGCATGCTGTAATCGCTCGAACCGAAAACGCTTACGTCCCCTACACCCGGAACACGTTTCAACTCGTCTTTGATATAAATCGAAGCGTAGTTTGTCAAATCAAGCTGAGACCACGAATTGTCCTCCGAAACAAGGTTCAAAATCGCAACCCCCGCGCCGCCGACTTTGTTTACGGCGGTAATACCCAATCTTCGACATTCTTCGGGAAGTTTCGGGTTCACCTGTTGAAGTCTGTTTTGAACGTTGACAAGGTTAATATCTTTGTTTGTACCGATTTTGAAGTAAATTGTCAGCGAATACGTTTGGTCATAACTGGTCGAGGTCATGTAAAGCATGTTGTCGACACCGTTGATTTGAGACTCGATCAACGACGCAACGGAAGATTCCACGTCCGCCGCGCTCGCACCGGTGTAAGACGCGCTTACCGTGACCTGAGGAGGCGTAATATCGGGGTATTTTTCCAGCTGAAGCCCCAACATCGCGATAACCCCGACAATGGTGATAAAAATCGATATGACCATCGCAAATTTCGGTCGCTGTATGAAAAAATATAAGCCTTTTTTATTTTTGTTGTTTCCGTCTTCGTTCATTTATTTGTAATCCTCGTAATTTTCGGCGGAATACCGATAATTTGTCAATAAAAATTTATTTTTGTTGCTCGGAAGCATTTTCGACTTCGGTTACGGCTGCGCCTTCACGCATGGTTTGAAGTCCCGAAGAAATAACCTTTTGCCCCGCATTCAAGCCTTCGGTGACAATCCAGCAGTCTTCGTACTGAGAACCCGTTTGAATGTTGACCTGCTTGGCTTTGGAGTTTTCATCGATAACCCACACGTAAGGCGAGTTTACGTTTTCCATAACAGCATTTTGCGGTATCAAAAGAGTCTTAACGGGTTTATTCGAAGTCGTTATAACTCTGACAAAATCGTTCGGAATGAGTTCGGCATCGGGGTTAGGGAAAGTCGCTCTGAGTCCGATGGTCCCGAGGTTTATGTCAATCGAATTGTCGACAAAATCGAGTTTTCCTTGTCTCGAATAAATTTTATTGTCCGAAGTTTTAACCTCAACTTTAACATCGGGAAGCCCTTCCGCATTTTTGTTCATTTTAGACAAATCCGAACTTTTTACCGTAAACGAAGCGTAAATCGGGTCAACGCTTACAATTTTGGCAATGGTACCTGTTTGAGCCGTTACGTAATTGCCTTGAGTTATAAGAATTTTACCGATTTTTCCGTCGATAGGAGAAACAACGCGAGTGTAGCTCAAATCGAGTTTTTTTCTGTTTAAATCGGCAAGAGCAGCGTCCAACGCGCCTTTGTTCGCGTCACGGGAAGCCAAAGCGTCATCGTAGTAGGATTTGCTGACATAATCGCCTTTTACCAGTTCCGCCGCACGTTTCAGGTTTTTTTCGGAATTGAGATAAGCCGCACGTTTTGCGTTTACGGTTGCCTGAGCGTTTCTTACCGCAAGTGCGTATTCGTCGGGCTCGATAAGAAACAAAACCTGACCTTTTTTAACGGTATCGCCTTCTTTGAAATACGATTTTTGGAGCCAACCGTTAATTCTGGCAACAACGGCAACTTCGTATTTCGCGTTAAGCCGCCCCGCGGTTTCCGAAGAAGGATAAATATCCCGTTCTTCGACTTTTACGGTTTCGACGCTTACGGGGCGCATTCTCATTTTTGCCGTAATTACGCCCGTAACAGCCGTTTTAACCTTATTAAACACAATGGGAACTATAATTACGAGAAGTAAAATAATCCCTATTTTTTTCAATTTAGATTTATTCATTCCACGTATCCTCTTTTTAATAAAATTATATTATAAACATAACATACAACAAAAAAATTTATCATACCGGCTAATTGTAACAAAAATGTTGCACAATAAATAAGTTCCCGGTAAAATACGGGTAAAACAAACAGGTTTAACAGAAGGAGAAACGGTCATAGCTAAGGATAACAACAGATCAAACTCGTTAATTAACGAAAATATCAGATCAAAAGAATTGAGACTCATTGACGACGAAGGCAACAACAAAGGTGTGGTTAAAACCTCCGATGCGCTTGCTCTCGCAAAAGAAAAAGATTTGGATTTGGTGATAGTTTCTCCCGGTCAGGAACCCCCGGTAGCCAAAATTCTGGACTACGGAAAATATCGGTACGAAGTCGAAAAACGAGCAAAAGAAGCCCGCAAAAAACAGAAAAGTGCCGAAATCAAAGAAATTAAGATTAGATACAAAATCGACGTTCACGACTACAACGTAAGAATAAAAAATATCAAAAAATTCCTCGCGGAAGGAAATAAAGTGAAAATTACGGTTATGCTTCGCGGAAGAGAAATGCAACACAGCAAGCTCGCTTACGAACTCGCCGAAAGATTTCTCGAAGACTTGAAAGACACAACTTTCACTCTCGAACGCAAACCGATTTTGGAAGGCAGAAACGTCATTACGATAGTCGCTCCGTAAGAGAACGGTTTGACAACGACGCTTTTTGTCATACAATTGATGTACGAAAGGGTTGATATTTACGAAAGGCATGTCGTAATGTTCGCCCGAAGACAGGGTTTGAACACATTTCAAACACCGCAACGAAAAAGGAGATTAACGATGCCTAAATTGAAAACACACCGCTCGGGTGCAAAACGTTACAAAGTTACCGCAAACGGTAAAATTCTCAGAAGAAAAGCCGGCAAAGGGCACTTGCTCCAACACAAAGACGGATCAAGGAAGAGAAAGCTTTCGACGATGACCGAAATCGCAGCTTCTCAATACAAGCTCGTTTCAAAAGAGCTGCCCTACAAAAAGTACTCGAAATAACAAGATGAAAGGAACGGAAAAATGAGAGTTAAACGCGGAAACGTATTAAGAAAAAGACATAAAAAAATCCTTAAACTCGCAAAAGGGTTTCAAGGTGCAAGAAGCAGAATATTCAAAGTCGCAAACACTGCGGTAATGAAAGCTTTGAAATATCAATACAGAGACAGACGTAACCTCAAAAGAAATATGCGTCGCCTCTGGATTTTGAGAATAAATGCGGCTGCAAGACAACACGGAATGAGCTACTCGAGATTTATGAACGCGCTCAAAAAATCGAACGTAACCGTAAACAGAAAAATGCTCGCTCATATGGCGGCTACGGATCCCGAAGCTTTCGCAGTTGTCGTTGAAACGGCAAAAGCAGCAAAATAACAAAATAAAATTTTGCAAAACGGAAAACTTCCCTCGAAAAAGGGGAGTTTTTCGTTGAAATAAAACGGACTTCGCCCATCTTCGCCCATCTTCGCCCTTGTACTCCCCTTGCGGGGGATTTTAGCGGAATAAACGAAAAAAACGCCGTCGCTGCTCTTGCGGGGGATTTTTACGAATAAAAAAAGTAAGACAGGCACTCCCGACGCTCTATTACCGTGCACCGGGTTCTGCAAAAACGAAAAGACATGCCGACGGTGTTTTTCGAAACAGCAAGCCTTTAAGCAGCAACTTCCGGACACCTTGCAAATTTATCGGCATCACTCGGAGAGGCTTCACCCGACAGCAACCGAACTTAATCGACGACAAATTCGACACAATTAAAAATACCCCGCTAAAATGTCGCCCATGTTATCAAAAAAGTCTCAATCGAAACACTATCAGGCTCCGGCAAAAACGACACGACAACGTCATCTTCTAAACACCGTTGAAATCAACATAGCCAAACCCGGACATGCTTTATTCGGACAAAAATCAAACAAGCCCTCTTTGTTGAAGGTCGATTTTTATTTTATCCAGAGAAGTTTGAATAATTCTTGAGACGCGGGAAATCGAGATATCGTACTCGGTTGCGATTTCCCGAAGCTTCTTGTCGCGATAAAATTTAGCTTCGATAATGTCACGTTCGCGGGGCGAGAGAGTTTTTATCACTGCGCGGCATGCCGAAGCGAGTTCTTTCAGACAAATGCTTTCTTCGACCGAAGGTCTTCCGTCTTTGAGAACGTTCGGTTTTTCGGAATCCTGCATTTCTTCGACGGAGAGTACCGTTTTGTAAACGGCTTCTCTGATTTCTTCGGGATTGGCGTTAAGCAAAGTTTCGTCGACTTTATTTTTAAGAATATACCACTTATAGCGGCGTCTGACCTCGTTTCTGATAGCCCAGCTTATCGCGGTCGAAAGATAAGCTCTGTTGAATTTACCTTCGGGAGCGTTTGCACAAAGTTTAATAATAACTTGAGTGGCAATATTTTTTATTTCGGAAAAATCTGCAAGATACTTAGCCGTCATGCGCGAATACTCCACGCTCGAGACGGTTTCAATCAACTCCGCATAGTCGTTTATGTTAAATTTTTTCTTCTTTTTTTCCGAAATCATGCCTTTTGATACATGTAAACATGCCCGTATTCACGCAATCACATGAGAATGATAGTACAAGCCGGGCATGCTTCACAACATGTTAAGTTTTGTAAAATCGAATTTTGTCAATGAATATACGGATTTAGAGCCGATTTAAAAAAACTTAACATAAAAAACCGACAAAAACACGCAAAAAAAAATTATCAGGAGTTTTATAGGGGTGTGTAAAACGGAAGGAAAAGGGAAATATGGCAATTCAAGGAATTTCAACACCGATGCCGTTACCGATGCCGACGGTCACGGAAATCAGAAGAGTAAATTTTAACGCGAAACCCCAAGAAAAATTTGAAGAAGAGCGGAACCCTCACAACGCCGGCAATGCGCCGATGAGCATGCCGAACAGGATATACAATTATCCTCCGACGAGCATATACAGCCCGCGCAAGGCAAAATTGGAGGTCAACGTCAACGCTCCGACTAACCATTATTATTACATGCCGATGAATTTCGCGGCATCGGGCGTAAAACCGTTCAACACGGTATGGGAATCAAAACCTTCGAAAATCAAAAACGAAGAAAAGAACCCGGAAACAAAAGAAGTTGCTGCAAAATCGGACGAAGGGGCGGCAAAACCTTCCAACCCGATAGCGGAAGTCAAACCGGTAGAAAAAACACCGGAAGCGCAACCCGTAGTTAAAAAGAACGAAGAAGTCGAAAAGAAAGCCGAACCCGAAATCATAAAACCCGAAACAAAGGTAAACACGTTTGTTTCGGACAAAGTCGCGATATTGAGGGAAGGCAAGACTCACGAAAAAACGGCGGTTATGAACGGCATCATTTCGTTGATAAAGAATAACCCGAAAGCTGCCGAGCAATTCTACACCCAGGAAGTTATCGACGGATTGGTGACGATAATCAATTCGGACGTAAGCAAAGAACCCGGTCCTTCGGAGGATGTTCTTAAGCTCAGAGCCGAACTTGATGCAGGCAAAGAAATGAGCGAAACGAAGAGACAAAAAGCGCAAATGCTTTCTCCGAAAGAAAGTGCCGTAAGAAACAAACAGGAAGCATTAATTGCGACCGCGCTTATTTCAAAGGGTATTTACGACAAGCTCAAAGCAAATCATCATGATAAAATCGTCGATTTCGGAAGCATTCCGGGAACGGGAATTCTCAAAATGAAAGCTACCGACAAAACCGAAATTCCCGAAGTGAGAGAATATGCGATAAGATCGTTGGCATTTCTCAACGCGCCGGAATTTAAGAAAAACCTCGACGAAATTTTCGCTGAAACGGCAAAAGACCCTGCGGAAGCGGTTAAAGTTGCAACTGCGGAAGTTACGGGAAGACAAGCGGCATAGATATTTCCCTTCAAATATAAAAAAGGCAGCCTCAACGAGGTTGTCTTTTTTTGTAAAAAAATATAAAAATACTTGCCAAAAGAGGGCAGGTTGTATGATAATTTAGGAATGGAAGAGGATAAAAAGAATATATTAAATTTTGCGGGGAAAAGCAGAAAGTCGGGCTCGAAGAAATCGGGCGTTAACGGTCATAAGTACCCGTATATAAAGACAAAGAAAGATTTGAACGGAAATTCGTTTAATAAGGTTTCGTTGCTCGAATACGCGCGCGAATGCCGGTATGTCGTAAGGATAATGCGCGAAGAAAACGGGGAAGTTTGCCTGTACGGCTATTTGGTTCCGTATGACGAGCTGACTTTGTTTTTGAATGAAACGGAAAAAAAAGATTTTGACGGTCAGGTTATAGAAGTCGAAAAATATATTCCGAAAGATTTGGCGTAAAAACAGATATGAGCGAAAAACTCGAAAAAATGCTATTTGAAGTAAATAAACCGTACCAATACGCGGGCGGGGAGTATTTGTCAAGCGGAAAAAGTTTTGAAAATTCTGACGTAAAGTTTGTTCTCGCGTTTCCCGACGGATACGAAATCGGCATAAGCAATTTGGGGCTGAAGGTTTTATACGGCGCAATAAATTCGCACGAAGGTTTTTTTGCCGACAGAAGTTGCGCACCGGATTTTGATTTCAAAGAAATTCTGGAGCGTGAAAAAATATTATTGTACGGACTCGAGAGTAAAAAACCGTTGAAAGAGTTCGATTTTGTCGGATTTTCGCTGCAATACGAGCTTGCTTATCCGACGGTGTTGAAAATGCTTTCTCTCGGAGGAATATCCGTAAAAAACAGCGAAAGAGACGAAAACGAACCGATTATAATCGCGGGCGGACCTTGTTGCTACAACCCCGCTCCGATGAGCGAATTTATCGATTTGTTCTTAATCGGAGACGGAGAAGACCTGATTGTCGAACTTGCGGAAAAATACAAAACTTTGCAAGGCTTGAGCAGAAAAGAAAAAATCGGGGAACTTTCAAAGCTCGAAGGGGTATACGCGCCTTTGATAAACAATCCGGTCAAAAAAAGAATTGCGGAACTGAGATACGACAACATTCCCATAACAAGCCCGGTTCCTTATTCCACGTGCGTTCACGACCGATCGATAATCGAAATCAGACGCGGTTGCGGAAGAATGTGCAGATTTTGCCAGCCCGGACACGTCAATTTACCGATACGCGAAAGAAAAGCCGAAGACATAATAAAAGCGGTTAAGCTTTCGACGGAAAAGACCGGATACGACGAATATTCGCTGTTGTCGCTGTCTTCCAACGATTATACGAACATCGAGCCCGTTATAGAAGAATTAAACGCGGAACTTTGCGAAAGAAGGGTTTCCGTGTCGTTGCCGAGTCAACGGATAGACCGATACAGCGAGCATTTGGCAACGTTGGTAAGAGGAATCAGAAAATCAGCGGTCACGCTTGCGCCCGAGGCGGGCAGTCAGAAGCTGAGAAACGTCATCAACAAGAATTTGACGGAAGAACAAATTTTTGAAACCGTGCTTAATTGTTACAAATCGGGCAGCGACTCGATAAAATTGTATTTTATAGCAGGTCTGCCGACGGAAACGGACGATGACATCCGCGAAACGGCGGAGCTTTTGAGAAGAATACGTTATCGCGCGACGGGAATAAAAAACGAGCTCGGGCTCAAAAATCCATTGCGCCTGACATGCACGATGTCGATATTCGTTCCGAAACCGTTTACGCCTTTTCAACGCCACGGACAGGATTCGAGAGCAAGAATACGCGAAAAACTTTCTTTGTTGCTTGATTTGACTTCGAAAATCAAAAACGTAAAAATAAATTATCACAATCCGTTCGTGTCAATGTTGGAAGCCG
Source organism: uncultured Candidatus Melainabacteria bacterium (assembly GCA_934718085.1). Lineage (GTDB taxonomy): Bacteria > Cyanobacteriota > Vampirovibrionia > Gastranaerophilales > Gastranaerophilaceae > CAKUZL01. The sequence goes on along the minus strand of CAKUZL010000002.1, from coordinate 110,356 downwards.
CGTTTACTCGCGGAGACAAACGTTTTTCGCAATTAATTTACAAACTTTACGAAAAAAACGTTTATTTGTCGAGCGACGACAAAAACCTTGATTTTTCGCTTTGGGAAGAAACCGCAAAAGAATGCGGAATAGATTTTGAAAAAGAAGCGACGAGATTTTACGGGAAAGACGAAGATCTTCCGTGGGGGATGATTGACACGGGAATTCGCAAAGAGTGGTTCGATGCGGAATACGAAAAGGCTTTGCGCGCGGAAGCGACGTTGCCTTGCGAATTTAATTGCGTGAATTGCGGAGTTTGCGGGCATTTCAAGGTCAAGCCCGTTCGCGACGGGAAATATGTCGCAAAAGCAATTCAACCCGACAAAAAACCGGAAGACGAAGAAAAATATAAATACAGACTTCAATTGACAAAAGAAAACGAATTGAGGTATTTGTCGCACCTTGATTGGCAAAATACGCTTATCAAGAGCCTTTACAGGTCGGGGCTGAAACTGTGTTTTTCTCAGGGTTTCAATCCGACGCCGAAAATCTCGTTGGGAACGGCACTTCCCGTATTTTTGGAGAGTTTGACGGAATTTGTCGATATAGAAATAAGAGAAAAGTTGCCCGAAGAAGAGGTTAAAACCGCTCTGAGCAAGGTTTTGCCGAAAAACATCAGGTTGCTTGCCGTAAAGGAAATTCCCGTCAATTCAACGGCGTTCGACAGACTCGCGTATACGGCGGAATACGAATTTTACCCGCTCGAAAAGGGTCTTTACGATTACGATAATTTGTTGTATATTTTAAATGAGAGATTTTTCAACCGTGAAGAAATCTTGACGGAGAAGAAAAATAAAAAAGGTATAATAAACACTATAAACATAAAACCGTCAATAATGTCGATAAAAGCAGACAAAGAAAAGTTGACAATGGTTTTAAAAACCGGACAAAGCACCGATATACCTGCATTGAGAGCCGATTTGGCGGCAAAGGTGTTGGTTCCGGAGATACAATTCAGAATAATAAGAACAAAATTCTTTGACGAAAACGGCAAAGAATTAACACCGGAAGGATTTTAAAATGACAAAGAGCATTATAATTGCCGAAAGAGACAATGTTGCGGCAGTGACCGAAAACGGAAAAGTAACCGATTTTTTTGTGAACAAAGGTGAAGTTTTTTTAAACGATATTTACCTTTCGACGGTAGACAACATTTTGCCCGGAATCGAAGCGGCGTTTGTGGATATCGGATTTGACAAAATGGGATTTTTGCACGCGAACGACGTTCCCGGAAAAGGAAACCTGAAAAGCAAACTTTCACCGAAGCAAAAGTTGATGGTTCAGGTCGTTAAAGAACCGACGGGACACAAAGGTCCGAGGGTTACGACGGAAATCAGCCTGCCGGGACGTTTTTTGGTCTTGATACCGGAAGAAACGGGAATTAACGTAAGCCGAAAAATCACGTCGGCAAAGGAACGAGCAAGACTCAAATCTGTCGTCAGCCTCGTAAAACCAGTCGGTATAGGGGTTATCGTCAGAACGGAAGCCGAAGGTCAGGACGAAAACGACATCCGCGAAGATATGGAGCTGTTGCTCGAAAAATGGAATACCGTCATTTCGGCGGCGGAAACGCGCGAAGCACCTTCGTTGCTGTTCAGAGATCAGGACTTGCTCTACCGCGTAATCAGAGAAGCATGCACGGAAGATATTTCCGAAATCATTGTGGACACACCGTTTGCGCTTCAACGCACTCAGCAGATTTTGCAAAACTGGAATATGAACAAAAATATCGCGTTGTCCGTTCACAAAGGCAACGAGCCCCTTTTGGTCTCGTCGGGGATTGTTCGTGAAATTAAAGCGGCTCTGCAAACAAAAGTTATGTTGCCCTCGGGCGGGTATTTGTTCATTCAAACGACGGAAGCTTTGACCGTTGTCGACGTAAACAGCGGAAAATTCATCAGTTCGGCGACACAGGACGAAACAATCCGCAAAACCAACATCGAAGCCGTTCACGAAATTGCTCGCCAACTCAGATTGAGAAATATCGGAGGCATGGTTATTGTCGACTTTATCGATATGAACAACAGAAACGATAAACTCTCGGTTATGGAAGAATTTGAACTTGCCCTCGAAAACGACAAAGCAAAACCTCAAATCGGTCAACTGTCGGATTTAGGTCTGGTCGAATTGACAAGACACAGACAGGGTCAGGCTTTGAGCGAGGTTTTTGCGAAAAAATGTCCTCATTGCGGAGGAAGCGGAATTTTGTTCGAAGAAATAAAATATGCGGGAACCGAAAACGACGTTAAGTCAAAACCCGCAAAATTAAAGGCTTCGGCACCTAGGTTGAAAAACATTAACAACAATAAACCCGAAGACGCGGAAAACGGTGAAAATACCGAAGAAAACGGACAAAATAACCAAAACAACAATAACCGGTTCAATAAACAAAACAATCGGTTTAACAAGAAAAATAAATTCAACAATAAGTTCAGAAATAACGAAAAAGAAGAACCCAAACCCGACACGGCGGAAACAACAATACCCGAAGCTCCGGTTGTTGCGGACGAAAAAAACGAAAATCCCGCTAAAATCGAGGAAACAGTAAAGGCTCCCGAAAAACAACCCGAACAAACGGTCGAACAGTCCGTAAAAACGGAACAAACCGCTCAAACTCCCGAACCCGAAAACCGGGAAGTAAAGGAAGCTGAGACGGAAGACACAAAACCCGCGAACGAAAAAGAGCAGGAAAAGGCGAAAAAAACCGCGAAGAAAACACGCAAAACGACTTCGAAAAAGAGTTCCGTAAAATCGAAAGAGGAAACGGAAAAGTCTGAAGATAAGCCCAAAAAACGCGGCAGAAAACCCAAAACGGAAAAATCCGAAAGTTCGGAACCCGAGAAAACGGAAACGGTAAGTGATTAACAAAATAATCGACAGATTTACAATTTTCATCTTTACATTAACGGCTTCGTTCAACGGGGCCGCTTGGTGTGAAGGTGCATCTCTGCCGGTTACACCGCAAAAAGCACCGGGATTGCTCGAATCGATAAAAAGCAAACTCGTTTTTATGCAAACTTACGGGATTTCAAAGGATATCAACCCGTTGCTTTCAAAATTTCTGTTGATGCTTGTTTTAACGGGAATAAGCCTGATTATAATAACAATCGGTCTGTATTTTTTGAAAAAATTGATTTGCAGACTGCCGAAAATCGAATTTTCGTTTCTTAAACGCCCCAAACAGGTAAAAACGGAAATGGTCAAACCCGAAAAACCGCAACAAAACAAAAAAACACAACCTTTCGTAATAAAAGACAGAAAGCCGGTTATCGTTTCGACACGGGAAGAAGCGTTCAAACTGTTCCTGGAAATCACCGCCGGCTGACAAAGCTCACGATAAAGAATGTGTCGTGTAAACGAAGCCTCTCGTTTTTGCGAAAATTAAAAATAATTGTAGGTACCGGGGTTTCTGCCCCGACAAATCGTGAAACATGGCATGATACGTGCGAACGAAGCCGTGTGTTTTTTGTGAAAATTTAAAATCATTGTAGGTACCGAGGGTACCTGAAAAACATGAGCCCTTACACGATGTCCGGGATGGAGGGGCCGTGGAGTTTTCGGTATAATGCCATTACGTCATCCGAGAATTTGCTGCCGTTCATTAAACCCGCAAAAACTTCCGCGATGAATTCGCTCGGGCCCTGAGTCGAGTACCACGATACTTTTCGAGCAACATTTTGAGCTTCCGAATTATCAAGCCACTCTTTTAATGCGGCAGGTATTTTTTCACCTTTTTCCAGTTGACTTGTCGCGAGCGCCCTGGTCGGAATTCTTTCTATATCCTGCAAATGCCCGAATTCATGATATATTGACGAAAAAGAAGACTGAACTCTTTGTCCCGTATACTCAATTTTTTCTGCCAAGGCTTCGACAGTCCTAACAATAGAAATAGCACAATCTTGCAATTTATTTTTATTCTTAGGGTCATTCCAATTTATGTAAGTCCAATTTTTTGATTTACAAAATTCTTCTACATTACTTGGTATATCTAAAACTGGGAGAATATGACACTTCACCCGACCTTCTTTTTCAAAAAAGAAAGCGGTAAGCTCCATTCCTTTTAAGGAATTAAGTCGTTGTTTTATATACTTTGACGGATTTGACAAACAATCATCTGCAACATCTTTAAAATAACAAAGGTCGTTAAACAAGGATATTTTATCATTGTATGAAAAAGATTTTGGGTTCTGCTTAAAAGACTCGACCTTTCTACTCAATGCATTAAAGGAATCGGTCGAAAATAAACCGGAAAGCCGTTTTATATAGACATAACATTTGTTATCTTGTTGAATACACTTATTTATTCTCTCATCAATATTCCCGAAAACTTTCTTATTTATCAAAAGATTACCGTTATCTCGACCCTTTGACACACGTATAGCAGCAAGAGCGTCATCACCACATTCGGTATACTTTATAGCCGAGGGGACACGGCATTTGCCTTTCATTTTGTTGGAGGCGTTGGTGAGGGCTTCGAGTGCCCAGTTCAAAACGTCGAGGTCTTTTTCGGTAAAGCCTTCGACGACGTCAATTCCGAAGTTTTCTTTCGCGAATTTTTGGGCGTCCTCGACCGAGCCCGATTTGACGAATTTAATAAACTGTTTCAGCTGTTTTTCCGCGACTTCGGGAGAACGCGATTTCATCACCTGCATTACAATCGCGGCTACAACACCGCCGGTTACTGCAATTGCGGCAGTCCAACCGAGGATTTTTTTCCAATTCGTAGCAGATTCGGCGGATTTTTTGGTCGAAAGCGAAACCGTGTCGGTTGCAGGTTGGGGCGCAAGTTTCGGCGAATTTGAGTCCGGGGCGGTCTGAACATACGCGCCGCTCGAACCGAACGAGTTCCCCGCACCGCGAATTTGCCCGCCCTGCACGGCTTCGCCGCGTTTGTAAACGGGTGCAAAAGATGTATTTTGAAAATTTTCCGTCGGAGTGTTAAGCATTTCTTCCTTTCGGTCAATAAATCCGCGGGCTTCGGGCTCGATTGCACAACCGTCCACCGGGCATGCCCGCTCTTATTTATATAAAAACAAAAACCGAAAATTTTTTGCCTGGGAGAGCATACGTTTCCTCATATCATATCATATCATATCATATCGAGGATTATGGTTGGTTTTCCGCCGTTGTCAAGTCAAATTTACATTTCGTTACAATTTATCGTTTTTGGTGGATTTTAGCAACATTTCTTCACATTCCTTAATCTTTTGCAACACTTTTTGGCAATTTTGGCATGCTTTTGTAGGATTCGGGCATGCTTTTGTCGTTTTCGGAAGGGTTTACCCATACTCCGGGCATGGGGTTGAATAAATTTGTCGATTTTTGTCACATTTTTGAACGGCGGGAATGGGAATGAACACAACATGCTTCAACGAACGAAACGTTGGGGTGGAAACCCCAACCTACATTATTTTTTCCGAAAAAATTGCCGGGATAAAACCCCAAACTACATATTATTTTTAAATTTCACAAACACGAACGGTTTCATTTGTCCGAAACATGCCGAGTTTCACGATTTGCCGGGGTAGAAACCCCGGCACCTGCCTGCGGTGATGTCAAATAAAAAAACGGTAACGCAACACCTTGCAACGCGACCGAACAAGGATTTTCAAAAACGAGAAAACTCCCTTACCCGAGGTGGGAGAGGGAGTTTTAAATACCGGTTTTTACCGGACGAAAGCAGTAAAATTATCTGACCGAAATCTTTTTGCGTTTATCCTTTTCTTTAGAAACTTTCGGCAAAACGACTTTCAAAACGCCGTTTTCAAAGCTTGCTTCGATTTTGTCTTCGTCGACTTCCTGAGGAAGGTAAACCGTTCTTGAAAATTCACCGTAGCTGAATTCCGATTTTTTATAGCACTTGTCGTTTTCGTGTTTTTCTTCGGACTTCACGGCTCCGATTGTCAAATAATTTTCGTTTAAGTCGATATCCAAATCTTCTTTTTTGACGCCGGGAAGCTCTGCTCTGATGTCGTATTCTGTTTCTTTGTCGCGAACTTCGAGCGGAATTTCGATTTTTGCATCGTTTTGAAAGCCCGATTCGGGATAAAAGCTGTCAAAATGACGATTTAAAATCGAGCTGATTTCGTCGTTTACGGATTTAATAAAATTGTCCGGTGTTTTTTTGATTAAGAATTTCATAATGTACTCCTTTCAATTTTTGTTCACATCAACTACAGGTACATTATCGCTCTTTTTTATAAAAACCGCGTTTTTTTAACCAAAAATTAATAATCAATATTTAGAAATTATCAGAACAATCCGTGGTATAATAAGCAAAAATGAGGTGTATAATGCAAAAATCGGGTATTGTCTTAAAATTGGCGGCAACAACGGCGTTAACGACAGCTTCGGCACTTTTTGCAACAGGCTGCACCGGGCAGATTTCGGGAATGCCGAACCCTTGGACTGATTGCGGCGAAGACACGGTTTGCGCCGCAAAAAAAGCCGGATTCACATTTCCCGTCGTCCTTTCAAACTGTCAAATTCGCGCAATGAAAGGAATGATTGAGGTCGTTTATCCTCTCGACGAAATCCGATACGTCACTGTAAGAAAAAGCGACGAAAGCCTTTTCCCCGGCGATAACAGCGGAGATTACACAAAATACGAAAAAAACGAAGTTTTGACCCTTAAAAACGGAGTACAAATCAATGTTCGCAAAAACGGCGACAAAACTTACGTAATGTATTTCGGCGCGGAATCGGGAAATTTTTCAGCCCGTTGTCCGCAGGGTATGAGCGAAAAAGAGGTCGAAGGAATATACAACGTCATAGCAGAAACCGAAACAAAATTTTTGCCGGGAATACCCTAAAAATTTTTCCAAAACCGAACTACAACAACTGAAACAAAAAATTGTCTCATTCAATTTTGAAAACTACTTCGCACCGAGTTTCGATTTTACTGGTTTTTCGACGACAATCACGGTGTCTCTGTCCTTCTCGGTACCGATTGCACCCGTTTTTAACCACAAAAACCGCACCGCTGCCTCGGTTTGGACATCTTTCAACGAAGTTTCCTCATACTTGAACGTAAAAATCGTCTTGTCCTTTTGATTATCAATCGTGATAAACCTGAAAGCGTTCGGCCAGCTTACGATAGCGGGTGTCGCGACTTTCACGACATTGCCGTCCGTTCCGATTTTCGTTCCGTGATAGTGACCGCCGAGCACAAGTATCGGATTTTTATACTTTTTCAAAATGTCGTTTACGGCAAAATCGTTCAAAATATTGTGATTGCTCGAATAAAACGGTTCAATCAGCGGGAAATGCATAAAAACAACAACCGTGTCGTTTTGCGACTTGGAAAGCGTTTCGTCCAAAAATTTCAGCTGTTCGGGAGGCAGATAACCTTGTGAAGAAACCTTTGTCGAGAACGTCGGATCAAGCGCAATGAAAGTAAATCCTCGCTTCGGTTTGAACGAATAATACGTTTTGTCGAAATTCATCGCAGGGTTGACTTTTTTCAGCAAATCGACTTGTTTTTGCTTGTTAAACTCCGTATTCGTATCGTGATTTCCGAGCGCGTAATACCATTTTTTGTCCAAAGTGTTAAAAAGCTTATAAATTGTCTCAAAATCAGCCGGGATTGGTCTGTCCGCCGCATCCCCGGTTATCAGAACAAGGTCAATGTCCTTGTCCGCATTGATTTTCGAAATCGCATCCGCCGCAAGCTCGACGGCCCTATATTTAACCTTAAACCCTTTATCTTCGGGCGTTGCCTTGGAATAATAATGCACGTCCGACATTTGCGCAAACTTGATTTCGCCCGCAAAAGCCGCCGAACAAAGCATCAAAAATATAGCTGCTGTTTTTATAAAATTTTTCATGCTCTCATTATACCTCAAAAAAATTTTGTGTTAAAATTTTCGACAAGGAGCTTTTTTGAACACAATTATTTCGAATTTCATAAAATATTATTTTCTGGTTTTACGCCTGTTTGCACTGATTTTGCACTCGTTCATTCGGGGCGACGGGAAAATTTCGGCATATTTCAGAAAAAAAATCGAAAATTTCATGATTTTTTCTCCGAGATATTACAAATTCAAAAAACTTCCCGCCGAGCTGAAAAACTCCGTAATGCCTTTAAAAATACTGACTTCCGACCTTGTTAAGCTTTATTCACGAATAAAATTACCAAAATCCGACAAAATGCCCGTCATAGTGTTCTATCACGGGCAATCGGAAAATATTTCGAAATGGCAAAACACGGTTTTCTTCCTGAAAAATTGCGGATTCGGCGCGGCGTTCCCGTCGTTCAGAGGGCACTACAAAAGCGCCGGAGTGCCGTCGGAAGATGGGATTTACCGTGACGCGAAAGCCGTAATCGAAAAACTGCTCTCTCTCGGGTACGACGAAAAGCAAATTTTCTTATGGGGACGCTCGCTCGGCTCATACCCGGCAATTCGGGCGGCAACGGAATTCGGCGTCGGCGGAGTTATCGTCGAAAGCGGAATTTCAAACATCAAGTCCGCCGGCTTCTCGATTTTGAAACTCTGCCCGTTTATACTGCTCGGAACTTTTTGCAAAAAAATTCTCGAGTCCGAACGATTCGAACAAAATTTTTCAAACGAAACAAACATCAAAAACGTAAAGTGTAACATCCTGATTTTACATTCACTGAAAGATAAAAAAATAAACTTCGAACAAGCCGAAAAGCTCCGCGAACAAAATCCCGAAGCCGAATTAATTCTTTGCAAAAACGGATCGCACGACACGAACGAATGGTGCTTCGAATACGTAAAATCCTTTATCGATAAGCATTACGACCAATCAAAGCAAGATTTATAACCCGACCTCAGGCTTTTTCCGTTTTCGACTCGGAAGTTTCCGACGGTTTCGTCGTTTTTTCCGATTTTTCGGCATTTGCCGCTTTTTCGGATTTTTCCGTTGTCGGCGCCGATTCTGCCTTTTCGCTTTTTTCGGTTTTGCCGAACTTTTTATCGTCCGATTTTTCGGTCTTTGAAGCCTCTCCCGCGCCGAACTTTTCGACTCCCGCGCCGTCGGGCTTTTTCGCAAATTTGTTCTTCAACATCGACCCGAGAGGGTTTGCAATCATCGGAACGATAATTCTTTCCGCCGCCACAACCGACACACCGACCGCGACAATGGTCGAAAACAGTGACTTTGCGCCTTTGCTGTTTTGAACCGCTTCGCTCGCGCCCTTCGACACAAACTGCCACATTTTGTCGATATTCTTCGGTGTTGCAATCGAAAATCCGATTAATATCTGCAACATCGCAGTCAAAACGCCCGAAGACGCGTCCGCCATCGCAACCAAAGGTCGTTGTTCCTCGGGGATGTCTTTGTTTTTAAACGACGTATAAGCCTTTGCCGAGTACGCAAAAACATCCTTCATAACGTTCATCGTGACCATCGCCTTCGCGGCATATCCGGGGTCAGCCATCGTTTTTGCAATATGTTTCGAAACAAATTCCGATTTTGTTATTCCGTCAAGAAAACTCATCTGCCGACCCTCCCGTTCAAAGGATTGTGCAGCTTTTCCGAATCCTTCCGCTCGAGATTCAAAGGATTGCCGTTTGAAACTTCAACCGATTTGTCGGTTGCCGTCAAAACCGCTTTTTCGACGTTCTTTTTGTCCGAAACATCAACAACTTGAGTCTTTTCGGACTTCTGAACGTTTTTCGTCTCAGTAGAAGCGGATTTTTCGTTTTTTGCAACATCGTTGTTTTTCTTTGCATTGTCGACATTTTCGGGTGACTTAGCGTCTTTCTTGCGGGAAATAATTTTTTCCGCGAATTTCGGATAAGTTTTATTGATAAGCCACAAAGCCGGGAAATACGTAAACACGGACATTATCGTACCTATTCTGTCCTGCAAAACGGTTTCGGCTTCTTTTCTGAAATCAAGTTTTGCCGCGTTTGTCTTTGCCTTCGACGCAAACTCTTTCGCGTATTTTTCGATTAATTTATCGTCAAATTTTATATGTTTTGCAATTCGGGGAAAAGCCGCTCCGAGAGCCAATACCGCGCCATATTGAACAATCAGACTCCAAAACGCTTCCACGGGCTGCTTCAACGCCAGCCATTTTTTATTCTCGTCGGTTTCGGTCAAATAAGGGTTCATCATTATCACGCCCGGACCCAACGTACATTTAGTCACGAAATTCGCCGCCTGAGAAACGGTTTCGCCGTTCACCTTTGAAGCGTATTTTTCCAAACCGTTTGCAAATGAAGTTAATATGTTTCTGCCAATGTTATTCATGCTCATACCCGTATAAAAACTCTGATATGCAAAAAATTGCTATTTCCGAGTGTTTATTTTACATTTTTTTACATTTTATTTCCCTAATTTCAGCTGAAAGGCACCGCCCTCTCGAACGATGCCTTTTAAACTTTTACGATTTGTATTCTTTTTCGAAACCGAACAAAGAACTTACCGATTCATCGTCCTGTATCCGCGAAATTGCCTCTCCGAGCAGGGGCGCAATACTGAGCTGCGTTATCTTCTTCGGAGCATCGGGCTTCAACGGAATGGTATTTGTTACGATAACTTCCTCGATATCGGCTTTTTCAAGTCTTTCCATCGCGGGATGCGAGAATACCGGGTGTACCGCGCAAACGTAAATGTCGCCCGCACCCTCTTTTTTCAAAAGTCTTGCGGCTTCGCAAATCGTTCCCGCCGTATCGATGATATCGTCAAACAAAATACACGTTTTTCCTTTGACCTCTCCGATTACGAATTCGGCAACCGCCTCGTTATGCTTGTCTCTGCGCTTATCGATTATCGCAAACGAACAACCCATTTCCTTCGCAAAATATCTCGTTCTGCGAACTCCGCCCGCGTCGGGGCTTACGACAATCAAATCCGAAGGGTTGATATTCTTTTTCTTCATATAATCGACCAGTACGGGAGTCGCAAAAATATGGTCAACCAATATATTGAAAAATCCTTGAATTTGTCCGGTATGCAAATCCATAGCCAAAATTCTGTCCGCACCCGCCGTCGTCAGCAAATCCGCCAAAAGCTTTGCGGTTATTGCTTCACGACCCGATGTTTTTCTGTCCTGTCTTGCGTAACCGTAATAAGGAATTACCGCTGTTATGGTTTTTGCGCTCGCACGTTTGAACGCGTCAATCATAATAAGCATTTCCATTATATTCTGATTGACGGGATCGCACAAAGGCTGAATTATAAAAACGTCATCACCGCGGATGCTCTCTTGAACCTGAACGTAAATCTCACCGTCGGCAAAATTTTTGATAACCATCGGTCCGACCGTCGTTCCGAGATATTCGGCGATTTCTTCCGCCAACTTTTCGTGCGCACGCCCCGCAAACAACTTTATATCGTGCGTCGGATTGATTGTTGCTTCTCCCTGCGGGAAAACAGACTTTAATTCCATTATTTTTCTCCGTTTTTGTTCTTTCTTTTCGCTACCCAGCCGGATATCGCTTTTTGCGGCGTCCCGGTTATCACCAACGAATTTGCTTCCGCCTTCTTGCGAAGCACCGTTCCCGCTGCGGTCATGGAATTTTCCTCCATCTCAACGGGTGCAACCAACACGGTATTCGACCCCGTGTTCGCTCCGTCTTTTATTATCGTTTTTGATTTCGTTTTTAATACGGGATCGTAATTTGCCGTTATCGTTCCCGCGCCCACATTCACACCTCTTCCGACCTCACTGTCGCCCACGTAGCTCAAATGCGAAACGTTTGTATTATCTTTTATGACGGATTTTTTTATTTCGACAAAATTGCCTATCCGTACGTTATTCCCGATTTTCACATCCCCTCGGATATGCGAAAAAGGCCCGATTTTACAATGATTTCCGATTACGTTTTTCCCGGTTATATAAACAAAAGGTAAAATCGTCGTATCCGCGCCGATTGTTGTATCGGGGGAAATATAAACGTTTTCGGCCTCAACGATATTTACCCCGCTTTCGTACAACCTTGCAATCGTTTTTTTATTCAAAATCGACGTTGCACGAGAAAGCTGCTCCTTCGAATTAATTCCGAAAATTTCCGAATTATCTTCAATTTCGAACGAGCACGTCTTATAACCCTTTGCCCGTGCCAATTCTACGGTATCGGTCAAATAATATTCTCCCTGAGCATTGTTCCCCGTCAATTCGTTCAACAACGGGAAAATCAAATCTTTCTCGAAGCAATAAACGCCCGCGTTGACCTCTTTTATAGCCTTTACGCGATCATCGGCATCTTTTTCCTCGGTGATACGTTCCAAATTTCCTTCACAATCTTTAACAATTCTGCCGTATCCCGTCGGATTTTCAAATCTTGCCGACATTACGGTCAAAGCTGCACCGGAATTTTTATGCGCACAAATAAAAGCTTTCAGCGTTTCGCTCGTCAACAACGGAGTATCTCCGCACAATACGACAACCGTTCCGTGAAAGTCCTCGAGCAGCGGAACCGCTTTCATAACGGCATCGCCGGTTCCACGTTGAGGATACTGAAGAACACACTTCGCGTTCTCGATATTTTTTTCGACAAAGCCCTCGACAGTTTCCGAACAATGTCCCGTTATCACTATTTTTTCGAACACCATGCCCGTATTGTCGACGGCATCGGTAACATACTTCAACAAAGGCTTCGCGAAAATTTCGTGCAAAACTTTCGGCAAATCCGATTTCATCCTTGTACCCTTGCCCGCAGCAAGTATAACGGCTTTCACATCTTTTTCGGTAATCATTTCGTACTTCCTCAACAATTAGATTATAATACGAACATAAAAAAATTTAAGCCGTTTTGAAAAAAACAGTGAATTAAATTCCCGAGCCTTTGATTTCAATGTGTTTCAGCCGTTTTTCGAGGCGTCTGTACCAATGGAGTCTGCGCTTAAAAAGATACGAATAATCATCAAGATTACCGGTATAAACGTCTTTGAGCTGCCCGTCACAAAATTCGGTAAAATCATGCTCCAATTTTTTGGTATACTCGTGTCTGTCGATTTTTTTTGCTTCTTCGCGTTCCAAAACAATCGGATCGGCAACTTTTACGATGACTTCGGGTCTGTCTTCACGCAAGAACACGTAATTCACGGCAACGGGAACCAAATTTATCCCGCCGCACTTTATCGCTGTTTTTTGGGCAATATAAGCCATTCCCGTCTGAAACTCTATGGGTCTGTAATTCGGCGGTTTTATTATGCCCTGCGGAAAAATCCAAAGCCCGAGCCCCGGGTCTTTTGCAAGGTCGTCGACGATGAATTTCAGGGATTTCATCGCTTCAATAGCAGACTTTTTGTTGACGGGAAAAGCTCCGATTTTGCAAAAGAGAGGAAATCTGTTCATTTCTTCGATCATCATCCGAGTTTTTACGTGAAAAGCCCGTCTCATCATATTATAGCCGACAATTCCGTCCCACCAGTTTCCGTGAGGAGCATAAAAAATCGTCGGATAATTATGATTTGCCTTGGTTTCGAACGATTCGGCGTTACTTACCATCATCGTACGAAAACGATTTTCCAGCATGTTATACAAAAACAAATCGCCGATTACATGCCAAAAACGCGAATTACAAGGCTCTCTGAACTTTTCCTTTATGTTTCGCAATTTCGTCGGAGGAATATCCCCGTATAAAACTTCCTTCTCTTCCTTTTTCATAACAACCGATTTTAACATCTTTCGTCTAATTGTTCAACTCTTTTACACTCATCGTTATGATTAGTCGATTACTCTTCAAATTTTCCAAAATAAACTCCAGCGGATTTTCGTCACGAACCGAAAGCCTACAGTTTATATTGATTTTACCTGCGTCAATACTTTCTTTTTTCGTAATTTCGGTCATTCCGGGGAAAATCTTTGTGAGTTCGCCCGAAATATCCCCGAAATCTTTATCTCTACACAATATCGAAAGGGCAAAATCGCGCAAACACTTTTTACGCTTGGTAATACAAATTCTTTCGAACCATCTGACCATTGTCAAAATAAAAATGGTCACAAGAGCCGCAACACACGCCAGAGTGTACTTTCCGCAGCCGCACGCCATACCGATACTTGCACTCATCCAAAGCGTTGCCGCAGTTGTGAGCCCGTAAACGCTTGTACCGTGCCTCAAAACGGTTCCGCCGCCGATAAAGCCGATACCCGTCAAAATCTGAGCCGCAATTCTGGCGGGGTCTCGAGTCGTTGTTATCACTGCAACTTCGGCAAACCCGTATATCGAAAGCAGCGTAAACAGGCATGAACCCGCGCAAACCATAATATTTGTTCTTAATCCCGCCGATTTATTTGTGACTTCGCGTTCAAGACCGACGGCAAAGCCCAAAACAACGGACAGGAACAATCCTGCCAACATGCCCGTTTCGGGATAATATAGGGGTTTTGCAAACATATTATCTCTCTTTACTTTTAGGGTCGGTAATATCCCTGATTGTATCACCGATAATATTGAATGCCAACACCGTTACAAAAATTAAAATCCCGGGTGCAAGCAACCACGGACGAGAAACAACGTTCGCGTACTCTTGAGCCTCTTTTAACATATTCCCCCAACTTGCGTCGGGCTGCCGAATTCCCAGCCCCAAAAAGCTCAACCCCGATTCCGCCAAAATATATGACGGAACGCTCAATGTTATCGCGACCGTTACATAACTTAATGTTTGAGGAAGAATATGTTTCGCAATTATTCGAATTTTCGAAGCACCGAAAGACTTTGCGGCAAGCACAAACTCCTCGTTTTTTATCGAAAGAACCATTCCGCGAATTACTCTGGCAAACCCTGCCCAGCCCGTCAGCGCAAGAATTACCGCAACAAGAGCGAACCTTTGTGCACCCGACATTCCCGCCGGCAAAACCGCGGCAAGAATTATGAGCAAATAAAAGCTCGGAATAGACATAATCGCCTCCGCGACACGCATCATGACAAAATCGGTTTTTCCTCCGGTATACCCCGAAATTCCTCCGTACAAAAGTCCTATCGGGAACGAAACAAAAATCGCCAAAAAACCTATAGTCAAGGAAATTTGACCGCCGTACAACAACCTCGAAAAATTATCGCGACCGTTTACGTCGGTGCCCAAAAGGTGTAATTTTCCGCCGTTTTCGACATCAATAAAATGACGATTTACGGGCAAAACTCCGAAAAGCTTGTACGGACGTCCTTTTGCAAAATATTTTACGGCATATTTTTTACTTTTGTCCTCAAGCCAAATAATTCTGAAATTTTCTTTATCGTAAATCCTCGTAAAATTGTACGTGTAAGGCTTAGAAAGCTTGCCTTTGTCATCGATTACATAAATTTTGGAAGGCGGAACGTAAGACATTTGACGGTCGGACTCGTTTGCCGAATACGTCGTCACAAACCCCGCACCGAATACGCAGACATACAAAAATAAAAGCATTGCAAGCGCGTATTTTGCGGGCTTTACGGCAATTAACCTTTCGAAAAATTCTCGCAATCTTCTCATGACTCAACCCTCGGATCGGTTATTTTCAAAAGGATATCGGCAATCAGGTTTCCGGTCGCAAGCATAAAGGTTCCCATCATCAAAGACGCCATGACGAGGTTTATGTCGGACTTCATGACCGCTTCCAAAATCAACCTGCCGAGACCGGGGTACTGAAAAACGTATTCGGTCAGCGCCGCGCCGCTCAGCAATGACGCAAACTCAAACCCCAAAAGCGTTATCATCGGATTTAAGGCGTTTCTGAGAGCATGCTTCACGATAACCTTTGTTTCGCTCAAACCTGTTGCCCGAGCGTATTTTACGTACTCCGAGTCCAAAACGTCAAGCAAATTTGCCCTCATTTGGCGTTGCAATCCCGCAAACGACACCGCGGTAAGCACAAACACGGGAAGAACCAAATGTTTCGCAATATCGACAACTTTTCCCGCAATCGAAAGCCCCGAAAAATTGTACGAAGTCAAACCTCCCGCAGGAAACCACCCCGTTTTTACCGCAAAAATCAACATCAGCAACGCCAGAAAAAACGACGGTATTGCCATCGTTATACCCGAAATTATCGTCAACGCCCAATCCAAAGGCTTTCCTCGGTTCAAAGCTGCGACAATTCCCGCGGGAATTCCGATTAACCACGTAAAAAACAGTACGGCGCCCGTCAACAAAAGCGTATTCGGAATTCGCTCCGCAAGCTTGTCGCTTACTTTTTCGCCCGTTGTGCATACCCCGAAATTGCCGCGAACAAAGTTTTTTGCCCAAATAAAATACTGAACGGTAACAGGTTTGTCAAGCCCGAGACGTTGCTCTTCGGTTTTTAAAGTCTCACGCGAAATCGAAGGGTTCATTTTCAGCTCTGCAAGCGGATCCACGGGTGAAATTTTTATCAGAAAAAACCCGATTATCGACACCGTTATCAAAAGCGGAATCATTTTCAAAATTCGTTTTATTATGTATGCAATCAAATTCATTACCCGATTTTAGACCGCTTAAAAATCTTTTGCAATACACATTTTTTACTCCGAAAGGATAAATATTTTTCTTAAAATGCGCCCATGTTTACGGTAAAATTTTCTCATGGAAAAAGAATATTTTGTTTTATATACCCCCGAGAAAGTCGAAACAGCCTACAAATACGCGCTGACAGACTTTTCGCACAAACAAATAATCGCGGCGCTCGACACGGACGACGACCTTTTAAAACAAATTTGTCTCATAAACCTCGAAAGCCTTTATTCTCACGACGAAGCACTGAAACTCGTTTCCGTTTTGACGGGACAAAGCGGCCCCGTCAGAGAGGTTTGCGCCTGCAAAATCAGGCAATTTTTAAACACACCCGAAACAAACAGATTTTTCGTCGGCGAAAAAATAAGAAAAACCCTCCTCGACGGAATTTGCGACATCATCCCCTCCGCAGCCGCCGATATTTCGCTCTCTCTTTACCTCTTGCCCGAAAAAAACGAAATTCTCGAAGAACTTTTAGATAAAACGGATGAATTTTTAAAAAATTTACAAAACGTTACAAATTCTCACGAACTGAACAAAAAGACTTTTGCTCTTTACCGTGCATTAAGCGCGCTTACAAGGTTTTGTCCGCTTGAACCCTCGCCTAAGCTCGAAAAAATTCTCGAGCAATCGGCAAAAACGGATGATTATCCCGTCCGAGAAAAAACAGCCGCGGTTGTCGCCGCCTGCAAGGGTTTCGACGATTTAAAAAATTTGTTGAAAAACGACGAATGTTTTTACGTCAGACGAAATTTTTGATATAATAGACCTATGAAAGCACTGATACAAAGAGTCAAAAACGCCTCCGTCACTATCGACGACAAACTTTATTCTTCAATCGGAAAGGGACTTTTGGTTTTTCTCGGAGTCGAAAAAACCGACGAACCGGCAGCGTTGGAATACATCGGCGACAAAATTTTGAAGCTGAGAATTTTTGAAGACGAAGCCGGCAAAATGAATTTTTCGATAAAAGACATAAACGGCGAAATGCTTATAGTTTCTCAATTTACGCTTGCAGGCAGTACGAAAAAGGGGTGCAGACCAAGTTTTGACAACGCCATGCCTCCCGAAACGGCAAAAATATATTACGAAAAATTCATCGAGCTTTGCAAAGCAAGCGGAATTTCGGTAAAAACGGGTGTTTTCGGCGCAATGATGGACATCGGACTTATCAACGACGGACCCGTCACGTTCATGGTTGAAAAATAACCGCCGATTATTTGTTTGAAGGAGCGGGATATTTTTCGTTCACGCCGACGGTCGTGAAAGGACAACCGTCACCCGTAAACTTGGCAAAAACGATTCTTCCCGCCGTATCGGTTATAAAAATTCTGTTACAAACGGTTTTTTGTTTAAACTCCGTACCGCGGACGAATTTCGATGAAATTTCCGTCCATGTATACTTCGTCTGACCGCGTTCGTAGTCGATTTTTGTGGGGTTTCCCCAAACCTTCACGGCTTCTTTCGGCAGATGACCTATCCATGACTTCATCATAGTATCCATCGGATGCTCATAAGCGGCATGTGCCTGCAAAGCGACAAATACGGCAAAAACGGACATCAACAAAAATTTCTTCATACGCAAATCCTTTGTTTTTTTGATATCGTATCACAAAAAACAAAAATCATACAAAATCGTCAAAAGCCGCAACCGCGACCGATTTTCAGTGACCGGTTTTCGAATTTCCGTTTATCCCGACTCCGCAAACGTCAAATTTTATTTCCGCACCGGGATTTTTGACCTTGACGTCAACAATAAGGTCTTTTGCCGTTTCGCCGGAATAAATCTCGTAAATCACGGGATCGGCGGGGTGAAAATTCGACGCGACGAAAGTTTTTTTGCCGTTTACGTCGAATTCTACGGTCGAATCCTTTGTCAATACTGCATTTTCGGAGACAACAAATACGTTTTTCGAATTAATCAAAAACGACAAAGGGGTTTCATCGGACTTAGAAGCGTCAAATTCAAGGCAATTCGAAGAATTTTTTACAAACGAGCCCTGTTCGTAAATTTTGGTTTGAGAAATCGGAACAAAATCGACCCCGAATTTCAAGACCCCGGGGTACATCGGAACCGGCAATTCCCTTACCTTGAAAGACATTCCGCTTGACAAAACGTTTTCGAACAATTTAAAAACGAATTCCGCGGTTCTTTCGTGTCCCGCCGCCGAAAACAGGTTATCGTCGACAAAAAATCCGTTAACGTTCTCGCGACCCGTCGTCCATTCGGGCATCATCGCCTCCGGAACAGAGACCACGGGCATGCCGTAATACTTCGAAATCTGTTTTATCTGCTCTGCGACGCTTTTTCCCGCTCTATCGCAGGTGATTACGGAAATCACGGGCGGATGATTTTTAGACGAAAGCAACTCGCGAACCAAATATTCGTAAGAAAGCCTGAATTCTTGTGTTTCCTTATCGTTCAGGGAAAATTCGAGAAAAACGATGTCGGGATTTGAGGCAATTATTTTTTTCAAAAGAAAAATATTTGCGTACATGGAATTCGAACCGGGTTTTGAAAAGTTCAGATATTTCACGTTATTTCCGCCGCCGAACAACATTTTCAGGCGTCCGAAAGAAATTTGAGCAAAAGATTTTTCGTTGTTGCCCAGTCCCTCGCCCGCGGTTATCGAACTTCCGACATAAGTAATATTAACGGGTTTCCCCGCCTTTGCGCGCTCGACGACCGAAAGCAATGACGTCTTGCCTTGTGATGAAATCGAACGCTCGACGGACTTTTCGTAAAAATTTTGTTCGGGCTTAATGACGTCGGTTCCCGCGCAACCGGTCAAAAAAACCGACGCCAAAACAGACACCGCAATATTTTTCAAGTTCATAAAATTCTCGTTTTCGCTTATAAAGGGGGAATGCCGCCCGTTTCGAACGGCATTTTCCGTAATCGTTATTTTTCGTTCCAGGAGTACATTTTTCTGAGCGAAGCACCCGTTTTTTCAAGCAAATGTTCCGCTTTCAGTCTTCTTGTCGCGAGAAAATGAGCTCTTCCCGATTTGTTTTCGGTAATCCATTTCGAAGCAAACGTACCGTCTTGGATTTCGGAGAGGATTTTTTTCATTTCTTTCTTTGTTTCGTCGGTCACAATGCGTTTTCCGGTTTCATAATCGCCGAATTCCGCGGTATCTGAGATTGAATATCTCATTGCGGCAAAACCGCCCTTGTAAATAAGGTCGACTATAAGTTTCATTTCGTGAATGCACTCGAAATAAGCATTTTGAGGATCATACCCCGCTTCGACCAAAGTTTCGAACCCTGCCTGCATCAACGCCGTAACACCGCCGCAAAGTACCGCCTGTTCGCCGAAAAGGTCGGTTTCGGTCTCTTGTCTGAACGAAGTTTCCAAAACTCCCGCTCTCGCACCGCCGATTCCCGCAGCGTACGCAAGCGCGATATCGCGGGCTTTTCCGGAATAATCGCGATGAACGGCAACCAAACACGGAACGCCTTTTCCTTCTACATATTCGGAACGAACCGTGTGACCGGGTCCTTTCGGCGCAATCATAATCACGTCGACATTTTCGGGAGGAACAATTTGTCCGAAATGGATGTTAAATCCGTGTGCAAACGCGAGCACTTTGCCTTCGGTCAAATGAGGAGCGATGTGCTTTTTGTAGACATCTGCCTGCTTTTCGTCGGGCAACAAAATCATTATCACATCCGCTTTTTTTGCGGCTTCGTCGACCGTCAAAACCGTCAAGCCGGCTTCCTGAGCTCTTTTTGCAGATTTTGAACCTTCATACAAACCGACGACGACATTCACACCGCTTTCATGCAAATTCAGCGCGTGAGCATGCCCCTGGCTGCCGTAGCCCATAACCGCAACGGTTTTACCCTTTAAAAAATCCAAATTGCAATCGGATGCATAATATATTTTTGCCATTTTTATGTCCTTTCGTTTTCTGAGATATTCGCTATTCTATTGCATGTACGCAAAACCGTCAAGCCGTTTGTCAAAAACCCCTCTTTCGAAGTATCCCCTGCTACCCGAAAAGTTTTGTAAATTTTTATTACAAAAGTATATATTTTAGCAACAAAAACGCAATTTTTTATATACAAATGTTTTTATATATGTACAAGAGAGAGAGAGTGAGGCAGGTTATGCAAAGCGTACTTTTATTGAATATTTTGACTATGAAAAAACTTTCGACGAGCAAAAACGCGGAACTTATGCGAAAACAGGACGAACAAGACCTTACCGCGACTGAACTCGACGGAATTTATCAAATCGAAGGTTGGTACAACGATTCGGGTTATAACGCTCGTGTCCGGCTGATTGAGCACAAACAGGACGAAATCGACCGAGAAGTCGAGCTTATCGAAACCGAACTGGATAAGATTTCAAACGACATCGAAAGTATCCAAAAAGCCCTTGACGACTCGAAATGGGCGGCGGATTTCGGAAAATAATACAAAATAATACAAAAATTTTAACGTATATAATATCCCATTCTAAAAAAAGAGAACACCGTGTGATGTTCGCTTTTTAATTTTTTAAGGCAAAATGCAAAAAACAAGCCGCGTTGCGACGACAGCGGAATTTCTAAAATCGCGCACGCAAAATAGGAATCGCCGTTTAAGCCGCGGAACAAGGTAACCCGACATTTTGGACAAGTTTTTTCAGAACTTCGGGCATTTTACATTCGAAAGAGTAATTTCCCTTGGTTATCGAGCATTTCGAACAATCGCAATTAAGCCCGTAACACTCCAAAGCTTGCGGTGTCCAGGTTCTCGTAACGGAATCGGACAAAAAATCGTCGTCATACCGAAAAGATGATTTTCTTCCCGTTTCAAAAAAATCTTTTTCAAACATAAAAACCTCCTTGTCCGCCGGACACACCTCCCGCTTATGGTATGATACCGCGAACAAAAAGCTTTTAAATCCTCTGTTTATATGATTTTACCAGGGACATCATCATTTTTTCGACCTCCGAGTTATACCTGGTCATGCGCTTGGAAAAAGGAATTACGGGCAAGCCGAGCTCTTTTTTGAACGCAGCCGTCTGTTTTTGCAAAAATCCGGTCGATACTTCGTCCGCCTTTGCGGCAATCACAAACGACGGAAGATTATTGTATTTAATCCATTCCGCCATCATGAGGTCGTTTTTCTGAACGGGGTGTCTCGAGTCGATAAACTGAACCAACGAAACAATGTCTTCGCGCTCGAGAAGGTATTTTTCGAGATTTTTTTGCCACTGTCTCTGCATATTGTCGCTGACTCCCGCGTAACCGTAGCCGGGCAAGTCGGCAATGATAAATTCGTCGTTTATATTAAAAAGATTGATTAAACGGGTTTTTCCGGGTTTGTTGGAAGTTTTAGCCAACCCGTTATGATTGGTCAAAACATTGATAAACGTTGATTTTCCGGCATTAGAGCGTCCTATCAGCGCGAATTCGGGCAGATTGAAGCAGGGACACTCCTTTATTGACGGTGCACTCGTTATAAATTTTGCCGATTTTATTTTCATTTGCGCCTGTTAATCCTTTTTTGTAAAACACCGAAGTCAACAATGAATAAACTTTTCGGTTATTGTATACGTAAAAATCAAATCCGTTGTCCGACATTTTTGCTTCCACGGAAGCTTTTCCCGCAAAAATATTCTCGTTCTTGTCGGCTTTTTTTTGAAATTTCGCAAAAAGCCCGCCGGACTTGCCGTTAATTTTTTCGGGCATGCCTCGGGTTTCGACATGCATTGCGGTAACGGTTCCTTTCCTAAATATATTTAACGGTAAAGCCAAAAACAGCTCGAACGATTTCCATATATTCATAGCCCGATTTTATATTGTTCGTAAAAAAAATTCAAGTATTTTAGGCAAATTCGGGTTAAAAATACGAAAAAAATTTTTGTCTTCAAAGATTACGAGAGATATTGTAAACTTTTATTAAGTAAAAAACAACAAACATGGCAATTTTATATCAAGAATATACTTTATATAGATAAGAAAGCATGACGACGAGTTCGTATCGGAGGATATTTTGTCAATCAACGCAAACAATAATATCTTTAATCAACCAAACATCCCGGGCATGACTCAGGATGTCGCAACGGGACTGCAAGGACTCGAAGTTCCCGCGGCGGGGAACATGCCGCGCGCGGAACAGTGGACGGGCGGATACGGTACGAATGCCGGCAATTACGCGGATGCGGCAAATTCTTTGAAGAGCAATATGTTATCGGCACAAGACGTCGAAACGCTGAAAAAACTTGCGGATGCAAACGCACAAAAAGTTTACGACCACAAACCCAGGTTTGCGCAAGGAACCGTCGCGGCACATTTTATCGGCAACAAAACAGACAACTGCGCCGACGGGAAAGACGACGGAAAACTTGAAAGCAACGAAATCGCGAAAAGCGTGTTCAAAGGGTTGAAATCTTCGTTAATCGACCCGTTTTTGAGCGTAAAGGGGCTCGTTACCACGGCAGCGTTGTCGGGGCTTGCAATACTGCTTCCTCCGCTGGTTCCGATACTTATCGCGGGAGGTACCTTATTGTCGGCGGGAACGCTTGTCAGCGGGCTTTCCAAAGTCGCATCGGCGGAAACGGACGCGGAAGCCCGTTCGGGATGGGAAAAGGTTGCCTCGGGCGGATTCGGTACGTTTGCAAGCGTCATCGGTCTTAAAGGTTGGAACAACGCAAACCCGACGCAAAAAGCGTTCAATTACGAAACCTGGACAAACATGCCGAAAAACTTGGCAAACGTCATCAAAACAAGATGGAACAGGTTGTTCAATAACGCTCCTTCAAGCGAAAAGTATATTGCAGGCATTAAAAAGAACTACTTAAACGGAATTTCTAAGAAATTATTCAAGACAGTAAGAAACGGAAAAGACAAAATAGTCAAAGGCTCCGACAAATTATTCAAGACTACCAGAAATCAAAGAGTCCAAAAGTTAATCACCAACGCAAACCAAGCCGATTGGGCGGTTGCACCGGGAGCATTTCTGCCGACGTACACAGCATCGGGGCAGATCAACGCCGCGGATAAAAAACATTTATTATCATAGCCGAAACATTATGATAATCAAAAGGGGTTCGCCCCTTTTTTTTTCGTAAAGATTGATTAACACATCGTGTTTGCGGTTGAATTTTTTGCGAAAAGTAGCCGATAATTATAAAAACCGGTATAATTTGAATGAGGCAAAGAATTCGAAGGCGGTATGGACAAAATACATTTTGAAGACGATTTTAACAAACTGAAGCAGGTTTTGCACCCCGATATCGTAAAATTTCTGGACAAAACGAAAATCGACGATATCATCGAAATTGTTGCGGATTTGGGCAGAACCGCGGAAATAAGGCATGCCGACGGCAAAGTCGAATACACCGAAGGCAAAATCATTTCGGAAAGCGACATAGAATACACTGTATCGAGAATTCAGCCGTTCACGCACGACAATCGGTCGGGAATTCCGGGGACTTTGCACCGGATAAGCGCAATAAAAAACCGTCAGGGGAAGGTCGTGGGGCTGACTTGCCGTATCGGGCGCGTAATTACGGGAACAATCGATTGTATAAAAGATTTTGTGCTTCAAAATAAAAGTATTTTGTTTTTGGGACGCCCCGGAGTCGGGAAAACCACTAAATTACGGGAAATTTCGCGACTTGTTTCGGATGATTTGGGCAAACGCGTCGTCATAATCGATACATCCAACGAAATCGCGGGAGACGGCGACACTCCGCACCCTGCAATCGGAAGAGCCCGCAGAATGCAGGTTTCGCAGCCCGAGTTTCAAAAAGACATTATGATAGAAGCCGTCGAGAACCACACGCCGGAAGTCATCGTCGTGGACGAAATCGGCACGGAAGGCGAAGCTCAGGCGGCAAGAACCATTGCGGAACGGGGGGTTATGCTGATTGCGACCGCTCACGGGAATAATCTCGAAAGTTTAATCAAGAACCCGGTTTTGTCCGACCTTGTCGGGGGCGTAAGTTCGGTAACTTTGGGCGACGACGAGGCAAAACGTCGGGGTTCGCAAAAAACGGTACTTGAACGTGAAAAGCAACCGACTTTTGACATAGTGATGGAAATCGTGGATCGAAACACGCTTGCCGTCTACAAAAACACCGCGGAAGCCGTAGATTACATACTTCGGGGATGGCCGATTCGCCCCGAAATCAGAAAAGTCGACGAAGGCTACAAACCGCCGACAAAACAACAGGAAATAGAACAACAAAAAGAAGAAAAAATCTCGAACCTTGCCGAACAAAGCCTGAAATTCAGCTTTTCAAGGCAAAATTATGTTGACGAAGTCAAAGACTTTAAGAAAATTTATATTTACGCCGTAAGCAGAACGGTCGTCGAAAAAATCATCGAAAGACTCGACCTGAAAGCCGAAATTACGCGTAATATGCAGGATGCGGACGTCGTTATCGCACACAAAGCTTTCGCAAAAAACGGAAATAAAATTTTGAGCGCCGCAAACGATTACAGGCTCCCGATTTACTACGTTCGGTCAAATTCGATGGCGCAGGTTCAAAAAGTTTTGAAGGAGGCTCTGAAAATTTCCGATATGGAAACGGGAATTACCGATTTTTGCGATGACGCGGACAAAGCCTTAAACGAAGCTGCAGCAGCGGTAAACAGGGTTTACGCCGAAAACGTCGACGTCGAACTTGCCCCGCAAAATCAGAGAATAAGAAAACTTCAGCACGAACTTATCGAGCAAAATAACCTGAAAAGCGAAAGTATCGGCGAAGAACCCGAACGCAGAATAAAAATTTTCGCGCCGCAACCGTAAAGGCTAAACCGCCCTTAACACGGGAAAACGGACGAACAAAAAGCAACCCGGCAAAGTTCGACGAAGAGAGCAATTTTTCCGACGTACAAAGAACAAAAACCGCTCGATCACCCGATTTACACGTTTTTAGACAAAAGACTTCTTGCAAACTCTTTTGTCGTTTCGTCGGATTTTCCGCCCGCAAGCCGTGCCAAAGCGTCGATTCTGCCGGTTTCGTCCAACGCCTCGATACTGACTTCCGTTTTGTCCGCCTGCTTTTTCGAAACATAAAAATGATTGTGCGCTTTTGCCGCCGTAAGTGCCTGGTGCGTAATCAAAATCACCTGGTGGAACTTCGAAATGTCGCGCATTTTCCGGCCGACTGCGATTGACGCTTTTCCCGAAATTCCGGTATCGGTTTCGTCGAAAATCACGGTATCGGTCTTGTCGCAATCCGCAAAAACAGCCTTCAAAGCCAAGACAATCCGCGAAATTTCACCGCCGGACGCACATTTTTCAAGCGGAGCGGGCTTCATGGACACGTTTGTCGAAATATAAAACTCTACATCGTCCTTTCCGTTTGAATTCAGCGGAATTTCATCGACATGAATTTCGAATACGGAATTTTTCAGTTCGAGCGATTGAAGCTCCTCCGTCAGCATTTTACCGAGCTTTTCGGCATTTTTCTTTCGTGTTGAGGAAAGATCGTCCGAAATTGTTTGCAACTTTTCGCCGATTTCCCGCAAAAGCTCTTCCAGTCTGACGATTTCGCTTTCGGACATTTCAAATTCGTTCAGTTTTTTATCGATATCGTCGCGCGCAGCCGCCGCACTTTCAAGAGTTCCGCCGTATTTGCGTTTTATTTTGTTCAAAACGGAAGCCCGCTCCTGCAGCGAATTTATTCGTTCTTCGTCGATTTCACAACGTTCCGAATAATCTCTCAGACTCCGACCCAAATCTTTTAACATTTCGTAACAATTCTCGATTTCGGACTCAAAATCTTCCGCTTTTTTGTCTTCGCGGGAAAGCTTCGAAATATTAGACTTCACGGTCGACAAAGCGTCCAAAACACAGCCGTCTTCGCCCAAAATTCCGTAATATGCTCCGTAGGAAAGCTCTTTCAGGTTTTTGGCTTTGGAAAGAAACTCGACTTCTTCGGTGATTTTTTGATCTTCGTCAAAATCCTCGATTTGAGCGGCATTGAGCTCTTCCAGTTGGAATTCGAGAAATTCTTTTTGGTTCAAAGCCTCGGCAGCCTTTTGTTTTTCGAGTTCGAGGGCTTTTTCCGTTTGGTTTTTCAGTTCGTAAAGATTTTTGTATTCGGACAGTTTTTCGAGATGAGATTTTCCCGAAAAATTATCGAGTAAATTTATGTGAGATTTCTTGGAAATGTAAGAGTAGGTTTGGTTTTGGGAGTGAATATCGACGATTTTTTCGCGTAAATCGGACATGAAATTTTTGCTGACGCAAACTCCGTTGACGCGTCTTCTGAAAGAGTTTGAAATCTCCGCGCTTACGGTAATTTCATCATCTTCGACGTCAATTCCTTCTTCTTCGAAAATACTTTTGTCGAAATTTTCGGGCAATTTTACGCAAAGCTCGATAAAAGCCTTGTCTTTACCTTCTTTCACGACCGATTTTTGAGGTTTTGAGCCGAGAGCAATGTCGATTGCGTTAATAACGATACTTTTTCCCGCGCCGGTTTCCCCTGTAAAAACGGTAAAACCGTCTTTAAAATCCAGCCTCAGTTCGTCTATCAAAATATAATTTTTTATGTACAAAGAAGTAATCATATCAACATTTTTTCCCCGGGAGACCCCAATAAAGTTTTTTCTGAAGAACGCTGTAAAAGTCGGAATTATCGAGCAAAACGAGCTTTGCGAAGTTTGAATGTTTACAAACTTTTACGACGGAATTTTCGGGTACGGTAAGCGAATTTTGCCCGTCTGCCGAAACATTGAGCTTTTTATTGCCGTCCGCCGAAACAATTTCGATTTTTTCGCCCGCGGGAACGACCAAAGGGCGTGAATTCAGTGTATGAGGGCAAATAGGAACAATTATGAACGCCTGCATGCCGGGTTCCAAAATCGGACCGCCCGCGGAAATATTATAGGCGGTAGAACCCGTCGGAGTCGAGATTATCAGCCCGTCCGCAATGTAATTGCACACGGGTTTCGAATTTATCGAAACATATAACCTTGCCGTTCGCGAAAAATTATCGCCCTTTATGACGATGTCGTTCAGCGCGCAAAGCTCGCCGGGAGAAGCTTTCAGCATAAGTCGGTCTTCTATTTTGAACTTGCCCGCAAAAATTTTTTCCAGAGAATTTTCCAAATTTTCTTCGGAAGTCTGAGCCAAAAAGCCCAAACGTCCCATATTTATACCGAAAACCGGAACCGAAAATTTCGAAAAAAATCTCGCCGCTTTTAAAATTGTTCCGTCACCGCCGACGACAATCGCGAAAGTGGTGTCACCGTCAAGATTTTCGGTTTTTTGAAGAACGGGAACGATACCTTTCGAGTTCAAAAAATCTTTAACTTTTTGAGCAACGCAAAGCGAGTTTTCGTTTTCGAAATTGCCGACCAGCGCCGTTTTTTTAAACGACAAAACCGCATTATCCAAAGATTTTACGCAACAATCGTTCATACCGGAAATTATACTATCAAATTATTTTGCGCGCAATTTTTGTTGAACATTTTTTAACAAAACCGGCATTGACCGAAAAAATTTTTTGAGATATCCTCCGAATATGAAAATCGACGCGGTAATTTTTGATTTTGACGGAACACTCGCAAACTCGCTGCCGGGGCTGGTAAAGAGTACGAACTTCACGTTGGAACATTTCGGATACCCGAAGCGAACGAATGAGGAAGTAAAATCTTTTGTCGGAAACGGAGTCGAAATGCTTTTAAGACGAGCCTTTCCGCCAAATTCTTCGGACGAATTCATAAAAAACGCGTTGACGGTTTTTAAAGAGAATTACGACAAAAACCCCGAAATCGTTGTGTACGAGGGTATTTACGAACTTTTAAAAAACCTGAAATCGGAAAACATAAAAACCGCCGTCATTTCGAACAAATACGATTTGATGATAAAATTTTTGTGCGAAAAATATTTTTCGGGGCTGATAGACTTTGCCTGCGGAGAATGCGAAAAAATTCCGCCGAAGCCCGACCCGAAAGGGATTTTGACCGCAATAAAAACTTTAAAATCCAAAAATCCGATTTACGTCGGAGACTCGGAAGTCGACGTTCAAAGCGCGAAAAACGCGAAAATCCCATGTATCAGCGTTACTTACGGATTTAAGACCCGAGAGTTTTTGATAAAAAACAACGCCGAAATTCTATGCGATACGCCGACGGAAGTTTTCGAGCAAATAAAAAATTTCGACCGTCACCAACGGCACACGAATCTTCCGTATCGACCGTAACGCCTTTGCGGGAAGATTAAATCGGAATTGCCGCCGTCTTTCGACACCCGAAGAAGCGTTTCAAACCCGTTAATACTTTTTTCGTCACGCTTTCGGGCAGGATTTCGCATTTAAAAACCCCCTTGCAGTACCGAACAAGTATAGTACATAAGCGTATTTAAACCGTTCACGGAAACGGATAATATTAATGTGAAGCAAAAAGCGCCGCAAGGCGAAAGGAGTTTTGCAATGCCCGTAAGATATGTTAATGACCTTTCACAGAGATATATAGCGGAATTCAAAGACGTGAACAAAGATTTGTCCGAATGGCTCGAAGCCGTTGCGGAAGAAAATAATTGCAGAATAGAAAAAAAAGAGTGGAAAAGCAAATATAACAGCTACGTTGTTTACGACTACGAACCCTTTTGTTCCGAGGGTTTTGAGATAAATATGGTGCTTTCGTCCCACGATATAAATTATTTGAATTTTGTGGAATTTTTGTACGACGCGAAAATTCGAAGGGTCGAATATTTGAAAAATTGCATGAGAAATTAGGGAAAAATCCCGTTTTGAAAATTATTCGAAAAATCAAGCAACCCCGCCCCCGGCGGGAGTTTTGCCGTTAATACGAAAAACATGCCC
The DNA here is from genome assembly GCA_934718085.1 of uncultured Candidatus Melainabacteria bacterium. Classification (GTDB taxonomy): domain Bacteria; phylum Cyanobacteriota; class Vampirovibrionia; order Gastranaerophilales; family Gastranaerophilaceae; genus CAKUZL01. Next base: position 81,149 of record CAKUZL010000002.1, on the reverse strand, counting down.
GCCAGTCGACCACAGAATCAGATAAAATCCGTTTCAAAAACGACAATGTATAAAAAATTGCGCCGCATTGACAGTATTTGGTTTAATAAAATCCGGTTCTTCGTCGACTTGACCGTATCGGAAATAAAATCGTTTTTACGTCGAATATCGACAAAACTTTGTCCGAGCTAAAGACACAAAAGGGCAAAGGGGCAAAAAAAATTCGGACAGAAATGCCCGAATTTATGATTTTTGCAAAATAAATTTTTTATAAACCTTAACTAAGCTGCCGCGCCGTTGATTTCGGTAATAAGGTATTTGGCAACCCATTCGAGGTTTTTATCTTTCGCTGCGGCTTTTTTGAGGTACGCAACGGAAGGTTCGCCGATTCTGATTAAGGTCATTGCAACGATGCCTCTGACGGTGCCGGTGACCGAAGAGAGTTTGCTGACCAAGCCCGGAACCGCGTCGTTACCGATTTGAACGAGCGAATTTTCGATTTCGTTTTTACTTTTATTATCTGCCGTTTTTAATTGTTCCAAAAAATATTCGACTGATTTTGCAGGTGTCATCTTTATAATCCTTCCGTTTTCTATATTTGAATTATAAACCAAAAAATAATAAAACCTCGATTCCTTAATATAATCTTTATATGAAAGCATAACAACATCAAAAAGCTTATAAACAGGCGTTTTTACCGGCACAAAGAGGGATATTTGCGACCGACAATTTTACAAAAAAATGAAAAACACCGTCAAGAACACTCTTTCGAAATCATCCAAGCCCCTTATATTTACGAGCTTACGGCATTTTCGGGCAATCGTAAAAAACAAAAAAGCCGTTTCCGATAAAGGAAACGACTTTTTCGAAAATCTTGAGCGTGAGATTACATCATGCCGCCCATTCCGCCCATTGCAGACATATCGGGTGCCGCGGAACCGCAACCTTTCTTTTCGGGAACATCGACAACGGCAGCTTCCGTCGTGAGGAGCATCGATGCAACCGAAACCGCGTTTTCCAAAGCGCTTCTGGTAACTTTCGCAGGGTCAACGATACCGGCCTTAATCATATCGGTGTAAGTATCGTTCATCGCGTCGTAGCCTTCGTTTTGAGGAAGTTTTTTAACGGTTTCGACAACGACTTCGCCTTTTTTGCCCGCATTATCCGCGATTTGTTTAAGAGGAATGTGCAACGAGTCGAGCATGATTCTGAAACCGATTTTTTCGTCATCGGTAGCATAGTTCAAGGTGTCGAGTTTTTCTCTCAAAGCTTGTTCGACTCTGATAAGAGCAACTCCGCCGCCCGGAACGATACCTTCTTCTTTTGCGGCTCTTGTTGCGTTCAGAGCATCTTCGATTCTGAGCTTTCTTTCTTTAAGTTCGACTTCGGAAGCCGCACCGACTTCGATAACGGCAACGCCGCCCGAAAGTTTTGCGAGTCTTTCTTGAAGTTTTTCTTTGTCGTATTCGCTGTCGGACATTTCGATTTGACGTTTGATGAGTTTAACTCTTTCCGCAACGGCAGCTTTTGTATCGTCGCCGACAACGATTGTCGTGGTGTCTTTGGTAACGGTAACTCTTTTTGCTTGTCCGAGCATTTGAACGGTAACGTTTTCAAGCTTGATTCCGAGTTCTTCCGTGAACATTTGTCCGCCGGTCAAAATTGCAATATCTTCGAGCATTGCTTTTCTTCTGTCGCCGAAGCCCGGAGCTTTTACCGCAACGGCTCTCAAAACTTTTCTCATCGTGTTTACAACCAAAGTTGCGAGAGCTTCACCTTCAACATCTTCGGCAATCAACAACAACGAACGTCCGTCACGCGCAACTTGTTCCAAAACGGGAACGAGGTCGGTGATGAGGTTGATTTTCTTGTTTACGCAAAGAACGTATGCATCTTCCAAAGTTGCTTCCATTCTTTCCGCATCGGTAACAAAATAAGGTGAGATATAACCTTTGTCGAACTGCATACCTTCGACCAATTTGAGGTTTGTTCCGATTGATTTCGATTCTTCGACCGTGATAACACCGTCTTTGCCGACTTTTTCCATAGCGTCCGCGATAAGTTCACCGACCGACTTGTCGTTTCCTGCCGAAATACTTGCTACTTGAGCAGCCTTTTCTTTGGAATCTACGGGAGTCGACATTTTTTTGATTGCTTCGACGGCTTCGGAAACACCTTTGTCCATGCCTCTTTTAATGCACATCGGATTTGCTCCCGCGGTAAGGTTTCTCAAACCTTCTCTTACGATAGCTTGAGCCAAAACGCTTGCGGTGGTTGTTCCGTCACCTGCAACGTCGTTGGTTTTCGAGGAAACTTCCTTCAAAAGTTGAGCACCCGAATTTTCGAGACCGTCTTCGAGTTCGATTTCTTTCGCAATGGTAACGCCGTCGTTGACGATTTGAGGTGCGCCGAATTTCTTTTCGAGAATTACGTTTCTGCCTTTAGGTCCGAGCGTAACTTTTACGGTATCGGCAACCGCGTCTATGCCTCTGAGAAGAGCTTTTCTTGCGTCTTCGTTAAATACGATTCTTTTAGCCATGTTATAACTCCTTACATGATAATATATTTAATGTGAACTATTCCAAAACGCCCAAAACGTCTCTTACACTGAGAATTTTGTATTCGGTGTTGTCGATTTTGATATCGTTGCCCGCGTATTTTGCGTAAAGAACGATTTCACCGACTTTGACGTCAAGGGGTTCTCTTTCGCCGGAGTCCAAAGTTTTTCCGGGTCCTACGGCAACGACTTCACCTTTTTGAGGTTTTTCTTTTGCGCTGTCGGGAATAAAAATACCGCCTTGGGTTTGTTCCGCTTCTTCAATGACTTTGATAACGATTTTATCGAACAAAGGTCTGATACTCATAATTTTCTCCTTCTTTCTCTTTTGTTCACAAGAACATTAAATACCGGATTTCGAAAAAAAACGGTTATTTTAACAAAAAATTAATTTTTCGATATAATATATTTTGTAAACATTTGTAACAACAATCACCGAGAATATGTCAAAAGTTAAAGTTGACATGGTTTTCAGCCGACATGAGACATGTAAAAAGGTGAAAGGTACAGTAAGAAAGACATGCCGGACAACATAAGCAAAAATTTTTTCAGAACGAGAAAGGACCTTGATTTAAGGGACGCTCAAGCTTTGTCTAAAAAAGGAGGATTTGACAAAGCGCTTGAAAATGCGAAAAATATAGAAATTTTTGCTTCGGAACTTGAAGGCAAGAATAAGGAAGAATTTGTCGAAAAGCTGAAAGGATACGGTATTTCGGAAGATCAGGCGACGGCGTTGTTCAAAACTGCGAACACCGACGGCGACGATATAATTTCGAAGAAAGAAAGTTTGGATTTTGCGAACATATCCAAGGAGAAGAATGACGGAGTATTCAATGCCGCGGATTTGAAGGTTTTGCTCAATGCCGCGGAAGAAGCGATAAACGCCGTCAGTACTGATACGGACAATTTGACCGAAGGATTACGTTATGCAACAACGGGAGGAATAGTGATTAATCCCGTCGACACGGACACCGGTGCGGGAAATGCGAAAGCATTCGGGCGAAATGCAGTTCCGGGTGCGGGAAACGGAACAACTTCGGCAAACGGCGAAGTTGCGGCGGATAAGCCCGTAAATACGTCAGGTGCAGAAAACGGCACCTCCGGAACAGCGGGGAACGATTCCGCAAAAGCGCAAAAAAGCCCCCAAAGTCTGTACCCCGGAAAACGGAGTGCGGAAACTTCGGGTGCGGACAAAAGCGGAACTTCAAACGGAACAAAATCCGCGGACAAAGCCGGTACACCTTCGACACAGGCAAATAAAGGTACAGACAAAACAAACGGAACAAACGGCGTTTCCAAACCGGGAGCGACGGGAGCTTCGACACCCGGGAAATCGGCGTTGGAGGAATTCGGAATTTCTCCGACCACGATATCGGATGCGCTCAACAACCCGACAAACGACCCGGCGGGAACCGGGTTCCCGGGAAACGCAAGCGGACTCGGCGGAAATTACGGCGGATACCCCGGCGGCGGCGGATATCCTTCGGCGGCGCAAGGTTACGGCGGAGCTGCGGGAAACGGCGGTAATTCGGGCGGATTTTGGGATAAAGTCGCGAACGGACTTTCGTCGCTCGGAAGCAGAGCTTCCACGTTGACGAATACCATTTCGTCATTGCAGGGGTCGTTTACGGCAGGAATGTCGCCTTCGATGCAAACATATTTTATGGGGCAGGCAATGCAGAACATGTCGAGCATGTTTTCGGGCTTGTTCGGCGCGGGAACGAACGGTACGAACGGTAATTACAACACATCGTTTTTACCGGGCGGGCAAGGCGTGCCGAATATCGGCGGAGTCAACCCCGCAACGGATTTAGGCGGATTTATACGGACGATTCCCGGCGGATACAATCCGGGGTCGTTGTTCGGAAACGGCAACCTCCCGGGCTTTAACGGAAACAGCGGTATCGGTTCGGGCAACACCGCAACGGGAACGGGCGGCAATTTCGACCTGAACGGATACAGAAGTCAGGTTACCGACTTGCAAACTCAGGTGGACAATCTTGACAAAAACATTCTTCATCTTTACGTCAAGGCGACTTCCGACGGATTTTCGCACGAACAAAAGCGGGCATTTTTCGAACAAATGAACATGCTCACGGGTCAGAGAGAAAACCTGACGAAGCAAATGTATTCGCTGAAAGACGCGTACGACTATCAACTCAGAATGTCTGCGGCATCGGCGTACGGCTCGGCTATGTCGAACCCGAACATGCAATACGCGCAATGGTTATCGGAAAACGGCAACGGAAGTTCGATGATAAACAATATAATTGCGAACACTCCGCTTGCAAACCCGACATTGCCGACTCTTCCGGACATCCCCGCCGCGGGAATTCCGGATTGGAAGTACGAAGATTATTTTAAAGGAACGGCGTTTGAAAATTCGTCGTCAAACTCGAATGTATCGGGCTCGGCTTCGGGAGGAAGTTCTTCGTCGGTTTCGGCAAGCGTAAGCGCAAGCAAAGAAACCCAAACCGTAAACGTTCCCGAAGGCTGCAATACCGCAAAAGAAGCGTTTGAGGCAATATACGGAATTAAAGACCCGGGAGAAAGCGATCCCGAGGCTAAAAAAGCGTACGACAAAGCTTTGGAAGAATTTTTGAAAGCGAACGGACTGAATTCGCCCGACGCAAAGATTACGGGAACAACGTGCAAAAAACCGAATATCGACGGTATAGAAGGCATAAGCGGATTAAGACAGACAAGCGCAATCGCTGCAAAATACCCGGGCTCGAAAAAATTAAAGGGAGATGAACTGAAGAAATACACCGATATCGTCGACACTCCCGCGGAGCTTTTCAGGGCTTATTACGGAATAAAAGCCCCCGTCGAAAACGACCCCAAATCGGAAAAACAAGCCTATAGCCAAGCATTATCGAGATTTTTGGAAGCAAACGGTGTCTCAAACCCCGATGAACCGTTAAAAAACAACATAACAAAATGCTTGATCCCGGGCATAGACGACCTCAGGGAAAAATTGGGTTCTTTAAATGTCGGCAACGGAACAAAATCCGAAACGCCGGGATTGGGTTCAAACATAATGCTTGTTGAACAGGTCGGAAACGATTGGACAACAATAGGTCAACAATACCTGGACAGAGCGCTCGGCAGCGAAAAAGACGAAAAAATCGATAAATTGTTCAACGATTTGAAAGTCGATACAACAATCGACCCTGCGGGGCGTACTGTCGGCAATCTCATAAACTCGGACAAAGAAGAAGCTGCCCAAATCAGAGAAAAATACGGAGCGATTTTCGACGAATTTTTCGGAGAATACATGAGAAAAATCAACGCCGAAAACAACCTTAATTCACCCGATGACATCAAGAGCACTCACAGACTCGCGATCCCCGACAACTTGGAAGAACTTCTTAAACTGATTGCCGAAAAATGCAAATCGATAACCGTTGACAAGAACACGACTCTGATTGACATGTTACAGGACAAAGACAAACTTGCACAAAACGGCAAGGATTATACGTTGAGAGGGCTTTCGATTGCGCATCCCGCGTACAAACTCGAAAACAACGCCGACTTAAAAACCGTTAATTCAAGCGCGGAAACAGTACTTAGCGGAAAGTCATGGCAATGGACCCTCGGCACGACAACCGGTAACGACTTCCGCAACGGATTTTTGGAAAGCGGCAGCCCTAACTACGACGGAGAACACCCGGAAGAGACCGTACTGTTCTTCCGAAAATTCAATGAAGAGAACGGCAGTGATGACTTTATAAAACAAAACGATTGGGAACATTCCGAATATGTTACAGGTCTTTTAGATATGATAGGAGGACCGTTCGGTTCGGGATACAAAACCTCAAGCAGTGCCGGAATGGAAGGCAAAAAAGGCAAATTCGAGGACCTTATTTTGTACAAGCTTTTGCGTGATTACGCAACGGTTTACACAAAAATGAAGGGATGGTCGAACTACGAAACAATGAAAAAAGAAACAGGACTTCAAGACACCCCGAGTATGAAAAATTTCACCGACGTTTTATCGGGGGTGGAAGAAGAAGTCAGCGACGAAAAGCTGAACAAACTGGCGGCAGTTGTACTTTACTCAAAAAACCCGAAGAACGAAGACGCATTATGGGAGAAAATGAAAGACAGCGGAATCAAACACGACGACGTAAGAAGACTTATAACCGCAATTGAAGCCAGACTGAAAGCCGCAGAAAAAGCATACGACAACACGCAACCGAAACAAAATGAGGAATAACAACGAGAGGGACGGGAAAAACCGCCCCTCTTGTAATTAGGATTTGTTGGTCGTAAAATCACGATAAGACGAAGATAAAAGAGGATTTTCTAAAATGGAAACTTCGGAATTTGATTTTACGGTAGTCGGAAGCGGTTCCGCGGGACTTTATGCGGCATTAAAGATTGACCGAAACAAAAGAATTCTGGTCGTAACCAAAACGGAAACGGCGGAATCATCGTCAAAATACGCCCAGGGCGGTATTGTCGGAGTTTTGAAAGAGAATACGGACGATTCGGTGGAAACTCACGTCGGCGACACGATGAGGTCGGGAGACGGACTGACCGATAAAGCTGTTGCGACAAACATTTCCGAGTATTCGGACGAAGTTATAAAAGATTTGTTCAAAGTCGGAGTGGATTTTGACACCGACGAAAACGGAAACCCTAAACTCACGCTGGAAGGCGCACATCGGGTTCGAAGAATTTTGCACGCCGGCGGAGACGCAACGGGATTGCACATCGAGCAGGCTCTGATAAAAAGAGCCGTCGAAGCGGATAATATAACAATATGGGAAAACGCCCCCGCGGTAGAGCTTTTGACCGATTCCAACGGAAATTGCCGAGGCGTGATTGTTTTAAAAGACGGGAAATACATTGCCGTAAAATCGTCCGCGGTAATTTTGGCAACGGGAGGAACGGGGCAACTTTACGAGCATACGACCAATCCGTTAACCTCGACCGGAGACGGAATTGCGCTTGCGTTCAGAGCGGGAGCGGTAGTTCGGGATATGGAATTCGTCCAGTTTCACCCGACCGCGTTTAAGGCAAAAAACCGCGAAAATATGTTTTTGTTGTCCGAAGCCCTTCGCGGAGAAGGCGCGCGCCTGACCGACAAGGACGGAATTCCGTTTATGCAAAAATACGACGAAAGACGCGATTTGGCTTCGAGAGACATCGTTTCCCGCGCGGTTTACAACGAAACCAAGCTTCACGGGCAGGTTTACCTCGACACGACCTTAATCGGACGCGAAAAATTTTTGAAACGATTTCCGACGATTAACGCAAAATGCCTCGAAAACGGCATCGACCCGACAACGGAAAGAATCCCGACAAGCCCCGCCGCGCACTACATGATGGGCGGCGTAAAAACCGACATTTCGGGAATAACGTCGGTTCCGAACCTTCTTGCCGTCGGAGAAGTCGCAAACACGGGACTTCACGGGGCAAACAGACTTGCAAGCAACTCGTTGCTCGAATGCGTCGTTTGCGCAAGCTGCGCCGCAAAACACCTGAATTCGACGGTTTTCCCCGACAATTCAACCGCATTCGAAGACGAAAACATAAAAAAAATTATCGAAAAATACGATAAACCCTGCAAAAACAAGAATTTTGACATAAAAGAACTTAAAAACGAACTTAAACGCACGATGAGCAAAAATGTCGGAATAATTCGAGATAAAGAGGGATTGGAAGCGGCTTTAAAGGATATCGAAAAGTTGTCGGAAGATTTTTACGAAGAAAAATATTCGACAAGCGAAGAATACGATTTTCGGAATATGCTGATATGCGCCGATTTGATTGTAAAATCGGCATTAAAAAGAAAAGAATCGCGAGGCGGACACTATCGCGCGGACTACCCGCAAAAAGACGAAAAGCCCGTTCATTACTCGCTTTCCAAATACGAAACGGAGATTTGTTATGCTTAACGACTTTATGATTGAAGATCACATAAAAAACGCGTTGAAGGAAGATGTGCCTTTCGGCGACGTCACGACTCAGACGCTGGTCAAAAACGACACGATTATCAAGGCAAAAATGAACGTCCGAAAGGACTGCGTGATTTGCGGACTCGAAGTCGCGAAAAAAGTGTTCGAAATTTTGTCTAAAGACGCAAAAGTAGAGCTCTGCGCCAAGGACGGCGATTTTATGAAAGCCGGGGAAACCGCGGCTATAATCGAAGGTCCCGCAAAATGCGTTTTGACGGGAGAAAGAACGGCTTTGAACTACCTTCAAAGGATGAGCGGAATCGCTACGAAAACCGCAAAATACGTGAAGGCAATGAACAACCCGAAAGTAAAACTTGCGGATACGAGAAAAACGACCCCGGGATTCAGAATGTTTGAAAAATACTCCGTAAAGACGGGCGGAGGCTGCCCTCACAGATTTACGACGAGCGATTGCGCAATGGTCAAGGACAACCACATCAAATACGCGGGTTCGTTAACAAAAGCCGTTGAAGCCGTTAAGGCGCAACTTTCGCACGCTCATAAAATCGAAGTCGAATGCGACACCGTTGTTCAGGTCGAAGAAGCCGTAAAAGCGGGCGCGGACATAATAATGTTCGACAATATGACGAACGACGAAATCAAAAAATCGCTTGAAATCGTAAACGGACGCGCGATATGTGAAGTCAGCGGAGGCGTAACTTTGGACACGATTGCGGAAATTGCGGCGTTAAATCCGGACGTCATTTCGACAAGCGCAATCCACGCGGGCGTAAAGACCGTCGATATAGGACTTGATATGTAAAATGGACGTTATAAGCAGACTAAAAAACACGATAATCGTGTCGGTACAGGCGATGCCGAACGAACCTTTGTACGAGGAAGAATGCCTGAACGCAATGATAAAATCCGTCGTGAAAGGCGGTGCGAAGGCTTTACGGCTTGCGGGAGCGAGAGATGTGGCAAACGCGAAAAAGATGTTCGATTTGCCGGTCATCGGAATTACAAAACCGGAAATATTCCCGAAGAACCCGAAAAGCGTCGTGTACATAACCCCGACGACGGAAGACGCAAGGTCGGTAGCGGACGCGGGAGCCGATATTATTGCGTTTGACGGAACTTCGAGACCGAGGGGAAAAGACAATTTAAGAAAGCTTATAAGATATATCGCCATTAAGCGAAAGGTATCGATGGCGGACATTTCGACCATTTCCGAGGCAATCGCGGCAAGGGCGCTGGGAGCTGATATGGTTTCCACGACTCTGGCCGGGTACACGGACAACAGCAAAATGACAAAAGAACCCGATTTCGAGCTGCTTGAAAAGGCGGTAAAAATTTTGGACTGCCCCGTTATCGCGGAAGGAAGATTTTGGACTCCCGAACAAGTCAACAAAGCGTTTGCGCTCGGAGCTCACGCGGTTGTAATAGGTTCGGCGATAACCCGCCCGCAACTGATTGTTAAAAGATTTTACAGCGAAAGGATTTTACCGTGAAAATATTATCGTTCGACATCGGAGGAACAAAAATCGCGTACGCGAAAATCAGCGGAGACGGGGAATTTTTGAGTCAAATTTCCAAAATTAAAACCCCTAAAACGGCGACGGAAATTTTCGACGAGTTGAAGCGAATAATATCGGAAGCCGAAGATATCGACGCCGTGGCGATTTCGACCGCCGGGGCAGTGAATCTCGAGAACACTTCCGTAATGTCGTCGACACCGAACATGCCGAAAGGCTATAATTCAACAGATTTTTCTACACTTACGAACAAACCCGTTTTTATCGAGAACGACGCAAACGCGGCAGCCCTGGCGGAATACAAACTCGGCGCGGCACGAGGATTTGACAACAACATCACGATAACCCTCGGAACGGGAATAGGCGCCGGGATTGTGATTGAAGGGAGTTTATTGCGCGGCAAATCGGGTCGAGGAGGAGAAGCGGGCAGCCTGAAAATATATCCCGACCGCCGAAGACAATGCACTTGCGGAAATTACGACTGTTGGGAATCCTACGCTTCGGGCCCCGGACTTTTAAGAACGTATAAGGAAGAATTCGCAAAAGAATTTCCGAATTACGAAAAGGTCGACAAACTGACCACTTACGACCTGATTGAAGGTTTCAAATCAGGCGACGAACTTTGTAAAAAAGTAATGGAAATATGGCACAACCATCTGTTCGCGGGGCTTGTGTCGCTGAACAATATTTTCGATACGGAAATAATCGTATTATCGGGCGGAATGGGCAAATTTGCGGATATAAAGAGCCTCGAAGAGCGAGTAAACGCGGAAACGGTTTGTTCGCCGCTAAAAATCAGGTACGCCGAAGCCGGAAACAACGCCGGAATGATAGGCGCGGCACTGCTCACGGCGAAAAAGTTTTCGGGGAAGTAGCGAAAAAAAACGAAATATGATATAATTGACCGGAAGAGAACGAAATTTATGAAAAAGTTGTCGATAGCGTTTATATGGCATTTTCACCAACCCTGCTACAAAGCCTTGCAGGACGGGCTTATGCTTATGCCGTGGGCAAGATTGCACGCGGTAAAAGATTACCTGAAAATGGCGTTATATCTGGAAAAATTTCCCGGGTTAAAGCTGAATTTCGATATTTCGCCCGCGTTAATCGACACACTGGAAGAATATGCAAAGGGCGGAAACGACATCCACTCGCGAATTACGTTGACTCCGGCAGCGGAACTTACCGACGACGACAAAGAATTTATCCTGAACTCGTTTTTCGATGTCGACTATAACACCGTGATTACAAGGTTTCCGCGGTACAACGAATTGTACGCGAAACGTTTTCGAACGGAAAACGTTGATATAAACGACTTTACGACGGAAGAATACGGCGATATCGCGGCATTGTTCAATTTGGCGTGGTTCAACGACTCGTTTTACGATGTTTATCCCGAACTTGCGCTGCTCGTGCGAACGGAGAGGGATTACAACGACGCTCACAGACGCGCGGTTATTGAGTTACAGCGAAAAATTATCGCGGACATAATTCCGACTTTCAAAAAATACGTTGCGCAAAATCGAGCGGAAATAATGACTTCGCCTTATTATAACCCGATTTTGCCGCTTGTTGCGGACATGAGTTCGGCGGAAAAATCGGGTTATCGTTATCCATTGCCGAAAAACGACGTAAAAATGCCCGATTGCGCGATTTCACAAATAAACGAAGCAATAAAAAAGACGAAAAAAACCTTCGGAACAAAGCCTTGCGGACTTTGGCCGTCCGAGCTCGCATTGAGCGAAGAAGTTTTGGAATATATGAGCGAAGCCGGCATAAAATGGACGGTTTCGGACGAAGGAGTCTTGGCAAACTCGTTGAAAAAAGAATTTGTGAGGGATTTCAACGGATACCCCGAAGACCCCCTGAATTTGTGCGAAGCATACTCATACGAATGCAAAAACGGCAAAAAGATAAATTTAATTTTCAGAGACTCGGTAATTCCGAACCTTTTGGGAACGGAATACGCGGGATGCAGCGGAAAAACCGCGGCAAATGACCTTTACGGCAGATTGAAAGTCATTTGCGGAAAGTTCCAAAATTCGCCGCACAGCCATCATTTAATTACGATTGCGACGGACGGAGAAAATTGTTTTTCGGGCTACGCGGACGGCGGCGAAGAGTTTTTGACCGAACTTTACTCTCTGATTACGGAAGATAAGTCGCTGTCGACAGTGCTTGTCGGCGATTATTTGAAAAAAGCCGACCACATCCATCCGCTCGAGCACCTCGAGGCGGGGTCGTGTATAAACAGGAATTTCAGATTTTGGACGGCGGAACCTACAAAAAACCTCGCGTGGGAATACTTGTTCGAAGCCTATAAATACCTGAAATCGCTGCCCCATCCGTCAAAAAACATCAAAGCGGCGTACAAAGAACTTTGCATCGCACAGGGAAGCGACTGGTTTTGGTGGTTCGGAGAACCCAACGATTCGGGCTGTGACGGGCTTTTTGACTATTTGTTCAGAGAACACTTAAAAAATATTTACACTTTGACCGGCGGAGAAGTTCCAAAGTATTTGGAAGAACCGCTTGCACTGTACACGTGCAAACCGTCGAGAACCCCGAGAGGGTTCATTTCGCCGTCGATGAGCGGGAAAAAATCCGCGGAATCGGAATGGGCAAACGCAGGTTGCATAGATATCCCCGATTCTCCGATTTTGCAGCAACACAGGCTGTTTAACAGAATTTATTTCGGTTGCGACGTCGACAACTTGTATCTGCAATTCAACGTAAACGACTTTTTATCGGAAATGACGGCCGGAAAAGACGCAATTTACAATATTTACATATATTTTAAAACCCACGGAGACGAATACCGCGCCATGTCACCCGTTCGCGCGTTGAACAAAACCGATAACGTTTGTTCGCTGCTCAAAAACGGATACACTCACGAGCTGCTGCTGACGTTTTTCGGAAACGGACAAATGCCGATGTTTTTCTCGAAAGCGACAAAAAATAACTTGTGGACAACCGTCAGAAAGAACGACGTTGTAAGCGTTTACGACGAAACTCTGGAAGTAAAAATTCCGTTCGATGATTTGGACACGGCGCCCGGCGAAAAAGCGGATTTCTTTGTGATAAACGGAACATTCGGAAGGGTTGAAAACGTCTATCCGCAAGACTTTTTGCTTGCGGTAAACAGACCGTTTCAAATGCAAACCGAATTTTAGACTCCGCCCGAGCACCCCGAGCGTCAGAAACAAGGACGGAGGGTGAAAGCTTTGTCATGAAAAATCTTTACAATGCAAAAGAAACTTTACAAGCTGCCGATTAGCCTCGATTTTCGCAAGCCTGAAATCCTAAACTACAATGCAGCTTTGCCTCGAAAACACGAAGCCACAAAACAGGAGAGACGAAAATTCGGCATTACCTGCAACTCGATGACACTGCGGTTTCGAAATAAAGGCATTTGAAAATAAAACCGGGAAAACGGCTGTGCCGGCGTGGCTCAGCTTTCCGAAGCCGAAGCGATTTCAACCTTGACCTCGTCTTTAAATGCACGCTCGAGACCTTGCGCGAAGTCGTTGCTGCCGTTGACCCAAAACATCGACGGAGCTGCAATTTTGACGAAATTGTCATTATCTTTGATTTTGAAAAACAGCGGGTCATCGCCTTTATATTGAGTGATTTCGGATTTCAGTGCCATAACTTTTTCGAACGGCATTTGCGTATTTACCGTAACTGTAACCAAATTGCAGATTTCGACGGGTTTTACACTGTCGATGATGATTTGAGAAGCGTTTTCGTCGCGTTTTTGGAATTTTCCCGAAATAATCAGTTTTTTTTCCGGTTCTATCAACGTGTTATATTTTTCGAGAGTTTTGTAAAACGCCACAAATTCGATTTTTCCCGTCAAATCCTCGACAACGCCCGCCTTCAACATTTTTCCGGATTTTGTCGGAATTGTTCTGACGGAATTTACAAGCCCGCAAACGGTTACGGATTTTTCGTCGGGCATGTTTTGCAAATCGCAAATATTACAAGTTGTCAAGAAGGGCAAATGTGCGCGAATACTGTCAAGCGGGTGCGAAGTAATATAAAATCCGAGATACTCTTTTTCAAACTCTTGAATTTCTTTGTCTGAGAATTCTTCGTCTCCGCCTTGGAGCTCGAGAGTAGACAAAACAGGTTGACCGCCGCCCGACAATGCCGAAAACAGGCTTGTTTGACCCAATTCTTTCGATTTCGTTTCACGTGCGTTCACACTCAAAATGTTATCCAAATTGTTTATGAGTTTTTTTCGAGAAGCTCCGAAACAGCTCAAAGTTCCCGTTTTAATGAAACTTTCCATCGTTTTTTTGTTGATACATTTTGAATTAAGCCGCGAGATAAAATCGTAAAGCGATTTAAACTCGCCTTTTTCGCGTTCTTCTTCAATGGTTTCGCAAACCGCCAAACCTACGCCTTTCAGGGAGTTCAAACCGAAACGAATGTTGTCTCCGTCGGGAGTAAATTCCGCGTCGGATTTGTTTATATCGGGCGGAAGCACCTTAATTCCCTTACTTTGAGCCATCGCGATGTACATCTGAGTTTTTTCTTTGTTGTCCTTAACGCTCGAAAGCAACGCCGAAAAATATTCGATTGGGTAGTGAGCCTTCAAATACGCGGTTTGGTAGGCAACAAAAGCGTAAGCCGCCGAGTGTGCACGGTTAAAGCAGTACGCCGCGAACGCGACCATTGTATCCCAAAGTTCTTCAGCGACCTTGCGGTCAACGCCGTTGGAAACCGACCCTTCAACGAATTTCGCCTTGTTGGCGTCCATAATTTCTTTTTTCTTTTTCCCCATGGCGCGCCGCATCATGTCGGCTTCACCGAGCGAAAATCCCGCCAACGACTGTACGATTTGCATAATCTGCTCCTGATACAAAATCGTACCGTAAGTGTCTTTCAAAATCGGTTCAAGCAACGGGTGAGCGTACGTTATCGGTTCTTTTCCGTGTTTACGGGCGACGAAAGTCTTATCCATGCCCGTCTGCAAAGGACCCGGGCGGAAAATCGCGACCAAAGCACCCAAATCTTCGAAAACAGAAGGTTTCAAATCTCTTACAAGTTTTTTCATGCCCGCGGATTCAAGCTGGAAAACGCCGTCCGTATCGCCTTTTTGAAGCAAAGCAAAAGTTTCTTTGTCGTCGAGAGGAATATTGTTCAAATCCAAATCGATGTTATGACGTTGCTTTATGAGACGAAGAGCGTTTCGCATAATCGTAAGGTTAAGAAGCCCCAGAAAGTCCATTTTCAGCAGTCCGAGGTCTTCGGACGCAAATTTTTCGTATTGCGTGATGAGGTTGTTGTCCTTATCGTGTTGGACGGGGACGAGCTCCTCGAGCGGTTGTTGGGAAATTACGACCCCGCACGCGTGCATGCCCGTATTTTTTTTGAGTCCTTCGATTTTTTTTGCCTCGTCAATGATTTGTTTGACGGACAAAGGTTTTCCGGGAATAAGGCTGTCACCCTCGATTTGGCTGTCTTCGTCATAGAATTTTTGAAATTCGGGACTTTCTTTGAACGCGCACAAGTGTTTTCCGTCATCGTTGAGCAAAATTCCCGGCACGGAGGGGATTAATTTAGTAATTTCGTTTGACTGAGCGAACGGAACGTTAAGAACCCGCGCAACCGCCTTCACGGCTTCTTTTGCGGCAAGCGTACCGAACGTAATGATGTGACAGACCTTATCGGCACCGTACTTGTCGATTACGTATTGAAAAACTTTTTCGCGACCTTCGATACAAAAATCCACGTCGATATCGGGCATCGAAACCCGTTCGGGATTCAAAAATCTTTCGAACAGGAGTTTGTGGTAAATCGGGTCAATATCCGTAATTCCGAGCGCATAAGCAACGATACTTCCCGCAGCCGAACCTCTGCCCGGACCGACGGGAATTCCGTGTTCCTTCGCATAATTTATATAATCCCAGGTTATGAGAAAATACGCGGGGAACCCCATTTTATTGATAACTTCCAGCTCGTATTTCGTTCGGTCTTCGATTTCTTTTGTAACGGTTCCGTAGCGTTTTTTCAAACCCTCGCGAACTTTAAAGTCCAAATAGCTTTCCACGGTGTGATTGGCGGGAACTTCGTAATGCGGAAGTTTCGACTTTCCGAGTTCCAAAATCAGGTTGCATTTGTCGGCGATTTCAACGGTATTTTTTATCGAATTTTCAAACGTTTCCGCGTCGAGTTTTTTGAAAGAATCCCTGAGTTGTTCCGGAGTTTTGATGTAAAATTCGTCGTTTTGGAAGTGGAATCTGTTCTCTTTATCGGCTTTTCGGGCGTTCGTATTGATACAAAGCAACGTATCGTGCCAAGACGCGTCTTCTTTGTACAAATAGTGGCTGTCGTTGGTTATTACGGTTTTTACGCCGAGTTCTTTTGCAATTTTCAAAAGTCCGTTGTTCGCCTTTTCTTCCTCGTGAAGCCCGTGATCCTGAAGCTCGATATAATAGTCGTCTTTAAAAATATTGTGATAATATTTTGCGAATTCGAACGCTTCTTCATATTTGTCGTCGATGATATAACGCGCGACTTCGCCCTGAATACAAGCGGAAAGGCAAATTAAGCCTTCGGAATGTTGTTCGATTATTTCGTGGTTGACCCGAGGTTTGTAGTAAAAACCTTCAACCTGCGCGATACTCGCAATTTTAATCAAATTCTGATAACCTTTCAAATTTTTGGCTATCAAAACAAGGTGATAATTTTTTTCGCCCGGTTTGTTTTTTTCTTTGATATCACCGTGAAAAACGTAAACCTCGCACCCGATAAGCGGCTTCAAACCAGCTTCGCGAGCGGTTTTATACATTTCTATCGCACCGTACATAACCCCGTGATCGGTAATCGCTACCGCGGGCATGTCGTTTTCCTTTGCGAACTTACAATAGTCCTTTATCTTTATTGCGCCGTCCAAAAGGCTGTATTCCGTGTGAACATGTAACGGTACGTACTGCATAAATTCTTCCTTCCTTTATAATTTTACCCTAAAGATGAGGCATGGTTCGTAAAGAATTTATACGTTTTATTTCAGCCCGAAACAACCGAGGCTTCGACGTTTTCGCCCGAAACACGGTCCAAAACGATTTTCAGGTATTTATTTTTTATGTCTTCGTCGGATTTAACGAGAACTTTTATGTAATTCGGCGTAACAGCTTTGTACAAGCCCGTTTTGCGATCAAGTTTTTTCTCGATTGTTACGTAACATTCCGAACCGATATTTTTTTGCAAAAATTCGGCATGCTTTTGTTCCGAAATATTTTTCACCTCAAGCACGCGGTTGTGTTTTTCGGAAGTTTCAACCTGTTCGGGCATCGAAAACGCCGTAGTTCCCGGTCTTTTGGAGTACGGGAACACGTGAATTTGCGACAATTTCGAGTTTTGCAGACGCTCTTTCGTCAACTCGAAATCTTCCCGCGTTTCGCCCGGGAATCCGACTATAATATCACATCCCAAAAACGGATTTTCAAACTTGTCGTTTATGTAATTTATTACGTGCGCGATTTTTTCGAATCCGTAATGTCTGTTCATTTTTTTCAGTGTTTTATCGTTCAAAGACTGCAACGACAGGTGAAAATGCGGACAAAATTTATCGGATATCGAAAGAAAATCGATGAATTCGTCGCTCAACTCGTTGGGGTCAAGCGAACCCAACCGATACGACTTAATATCGGTTTTTTCGATTTTGCCGAGCAAATCCGCCAAAGTTCGCGCCGGAAGCAAGTCTTCACCCCACTGACCGACGTGAATTCCCGTTATGACAACTTCGTTAAATCCGGCTTTCGTTAAATCTTCGATTTGAGAAATCACGTCATCTTCGCTCGCACTGCGGCTTTTGCCCCTGGCAAGGCATATAGTGCAATACGAACAGCGATTATTACAGCCGTCTTGAACCTTAACAACGGCACGGGTTTTCGAGGTCGTCGAAAACTTTTCGAAAACAAATTTTTTCTGCTCGAAAATATCCGAAACGGCGTCATGAACGTTATTTTTCAAAATCTCGGGAATATCGTATTTTTCGGCATTTCCGACAATAAAATCCACAAAATCGTATTTTTCGCGCAACGCAGGATTAAGCTGAGCAAAACACCCGGTCAAAACGGTAACGCAGCCTTTGTTTTTTGCCGATTTCAGCGCAGACAAAGCCTTTTTGTCCGCCTCTCCCGTCACCGAACACGAATTCACGATAAATATCCCCGGATTGTCACCGCGATTTTGCGAAAATCCCGCTTTTTCAAGTTTTTCCGCAATTATCGCCGATTCGCTCGCATTTGTTTTACATCCGAAAGTTTTTATGTCAAAAGTTTCCATACAAAAATTATATTATAAAAGATTGTCCGCGCAAATTTCTTTTATGATATAATTTTTACGGAACCGAAACAATTATGGCTATAAAAGAATTAACAAAAGGAAGTCCCGCGAAATTGATAACGGTATTTATGCTGCCGTTATTTATCGGGAACGTTTTTCAGGTATTTTACAACATAGTCGACGCGCTTATCGTGGGTCGGATTATCGGAATAAACGCTCTCGGCGCGGTCGGGGCAACATCTTCGCTGATTTTTCTCGTAATCAGCTTTGTTTTCGCCTCAACACAAGGTTTTACGGTCATTACGGCTCAACGTTTCGGTGCGGGCGACCACGACGGAGTCAGAAAATCCGTCGCAACGTCAATCGTCCTTTCGGCAGGATTGACCGTAATTTTGACCCTTATTTCGGCTCCGTTTTCAAGACAGCTTCTCGAACTTTTGCAAACTCCGCCCGAAATCATTGATATGTCGACTCAATACCTGTTCATTATGTTTGCGGGAATTTTTGCGACCGTGTTCTACAACCTGGGCTCGAACGTCATAAGAGCGCTCGGCGACAGCAAAACACCGCTTTATTTCCTGATTTTCGCAACCGTTTTGAACATGATTTTGGCATATTCGTTTGTAAAATATTTACGTCTCGGCGTCGCGGGCGCAGGTATCGCAACGGTTATCGCCCAATTCATCGCAACAATTTTATGCTTGTCTTTTATGTTCGCTAAATTTCCGATTGTCAGACTGAAAAAATCCGACTGGCAAATCGACCGAAAATTCGCGCTTCTTCACCTTAACACCGGAATTCCGATGGGGCTTCAAATGTCCGTATTGTCACTCGGAATAGTCGTTTTGCAGTTCGTAATCAACGGTTTCGGAACGGACGCGGTTGCCGCATATACCACCGCAATTCGTATCGAACAAATTTTCAGCCAGGCATTCGTCGCTCTCGGTGCGGCTATGGCGGTTTATACGGCACAAAACTACGGTGCGAAAAAGATGTCCAGAATTCGGAAGGGCTCGCACTTTGCGGTCGCGTTGGTTATCGGACTTTGCCTCGCGGCACTCGTGATAATTAAGCTTTTTGCACCCGCCATGATTTCCGTATTTATGGACGTTCCAAAGCCCGAAGTCGTCTCTCTCGCCTGCGAATACCTGAACATTGTCGTTCTTTTCTACATCTTTCTCGGAATTCTCCTTGTTTACAGAAACGTTCTACAGGGAAGCGGAAATGTAATTACACCGCTGTTTTCCGGAACATCGGAACTTATCATGCGCGCAGGAGGAGCTGTTATTTTGGGGCATTATTTCGGATTTACGGGCGTCTGCTATGCTTCGCCCGCAGCGTGGGTCTGCGCCGCAATCGTGCTTTACGTCGGATACAAATTCACCGTCCGTATGCGCGTTATGGAATTTCGCCGAAACAAATCTTTACAAACCGATAAACAATAAAATTTCTCGCGGAAATGACACTTTCAGGTCGGAGCATTTAACCTCTTTACCGACGTCAAGAAAGTTGCACATATCGAATTTTTTCGGCAGGAAACCGAACCGTCGGAGAATTCTCCAAGTGAACAAAACATAAGACGATACACTGCCGTGGAAATGTTAAATCCACAACATTCGGGAAATTTACGACTACGCGCTGCCGAGACATTTCAGGTTCCATCCCGATATACAAAAAGCTTACCGTTGCTGTCGGGATGATCGGTACATCTCCCGGCACTCGAAATTTTTGACAAAAAAAGGTAAAACGGCAACCCCGAAAGGAGCTTTCGCTTTACCCTTTTTTAAATTTTGCTCGTTTATTTTTCGAATTTTTTCAAAACCAGGACGCTGTTGCATCCGCCAAATCCGAAAGAATTGTTCACGGCAGCTTTGACGTTGTGTTTACGCGCCGTGTTCGGAACATAATCCAAGTTTCCGACCTCCTCGTCCAAGTCGTTCAGATTTATGGTCGGAGGAACAATGCCCTCTTCGATGGCTTTGACGCAAGCTATCGTCTCGATACTTCCCGCACCGCCTAAAAGGTGCCCCGTCATTGACTTTGTCGAGCTTACCAACAAATTCCTGTTCACATCTTTATCACCGAAAACTCTCGCTATCATTTGAGATTCGGCAATATCGCCCAAATGAGTGCTCGTTCCGTGAGCATTAACATAGTCAATTTGGTCGGGAGTCAATTCCGCATCCGCAAGCGCGTTTCTTACCGCAAGCTCCGCCCCGTTGCCGTTAGGATCCGGCGCAACAGTATCGTATGCATCCGAACTTTGACCGTACCCTGCAACTTCCGCATAAATCTTCGCTCCGCGCTTCAAAGCATGCTCAAGTTCTTCCAAAATCACGATTCCCGCGCCTTCGCCCATTACAAAACCGTCACGCGCCTTATCGTAAGGGCATGAAGCTTTTTCGGGCTCACACTCTCGTGTCGACAACGTATGCGCGCTCACAAACGCGCCGATTCCCATGTCGCAAATTATGGCTTCCGCGCCGCCCGCAAACATTATGTCTTGTTCGCCGTACTCAATCGCCCTTGCCGCGTCTCCGATACAATGAGTTCCGGTCGCGCATGCCGATACAACAGACTTGTTTATTCCGCGAGTTCCGTATTTTATCGAAATTTTTCCCGCCGCCGCGTTGTTTATCAACATCGGCACCGTAAACGGAGAACACTTCGAAAAACCTCTGTTCATCATCGCGATATGGTTCTTTTCTATCGTTATAAAACCGCCCGCGCCCGAGCCGACGATAACGCCGACTTTGGTTCGGTCTTCTTTCTCAAAATCCAACCCCGAATCTTCAAACGCCTGAACTGCCGACGCATACGCAAACTGCATAAATCTGTCCGCACGTTTCGCTTCCTTCGCTTCCATATAATCTTCCGGATTAAAATCCTTCACTTCCGCAACGACTTTCGTCTTGTGCTCGTCGGGATTTATCGCGGTCGGAACGGCTGCTCCGCTCTTTCCCGCCTTCAAACTTTCCCAAAATCTCTCGACGTCATTACCCACGGGCGTTACACATCCCATGCCCGTTATTACGACTCGTCTTTTTGCCATTTTTATCTCCTCACGAAATTCGAGGAGTTCATTGCGCGAGCCCCTCGAATTACATTGTTTTTTACCGATTAATTATGAATTTGCGTCGATGTAATTAACCGCGTCTTGAACGGTTGCGATTTTTTCGGCTTCTTCATCGGGGATTTCGCATCCGAATTCTTCTTCGAAAGCCATAACCAATTCAACGGTATCCAACGAATCTGCACCCAAATCAGCGGTGAAGCTTGCTTCGGGAGTTACCAAATTTTCATCTACGCTCAATTGTTCAACTACTACTTTTTTTACTCTGTCAAATGTACTCATTTTTTAAACCTCTTATCTGTCTATCTGTTTATACTGTGTACTGCTCGTTTATATTATAACCTGCTGAAAAAATCTTGCAAAGTATTTTACAAAATTTAAAACTATACCGCCATGCCGCCGTCGACTTCGAGAACCTGACCCGTCACATACTCTCCGTCGCAAGCAAGGAATTTTACCGCAGCAGCGATGTCTTCGGGTTTGCCGAGACGCTTCAACGGAATCGCTTCCGCAAATTTAGAACTGTCCAAATCCTTGGTCATATCTGTCATAATGAAGCCCGGCGCAACCGCGTTCACTCTGATGTTTCTCGAACCGAGTTCTTTTGCAAGCGACTTGGTCATGCCGATAACACCCGCTTTTGCCGCCGAATAATTGGCTTGCCCCGCGTTCCCGTGAACACCGACAACGCTTGCCATGTTGACAATCGCGCCGAATTTTTGTTTCATCATTATCTTTACTACGGGCTTCGTTACATTGAAAAATCCGGTCAAATTCGTATTCAGAACGGCGTTCCAGTCTTCCGCCGTCATTCTCAAAAACAAATTATCCTTGGTTATTCCGGCATTGTTTACCAAAACATCGATTTTTCCGAATTTTTCAAATACCGCCTTTACGCCTTCTCCCGCAGCTTCAAAGTCCGAAACGTCGAACTTCAACGTCATAACTTCCGCGCCTAAGGCCTTTGCGGCTTCAGCCGTTTCGTTTGCGGCATTTTCGTTCCCCGCATAAGTCAACGCTATATCAAATCCCGCTTCGGCAAGCTTCAAAACGCATGCCCGCCCTATTCCGCGAGATCCGCCCGTAATAAGGGCTACTTTTTTTTCGCTCATAACAGTGCTCCTTGTCCGATTTCGTTCGCGACCGATTTTATCGACTCGACGTCCGAAACATTATAAATTTTTATTTCTTTCGAAATTTTTCTGTTTAATCCCGAAAGGACTTTCCCGGGTCCGACTTCAATAAACGTGTCAATACCCGATTTTATCATATTTTCTACGGTTTTTGTCCACATTACGGAAGAATATATCTGCTTCGTCAAGCGCGATTTCAATTCTTCTCCCGAAACAATCGGCTCGCCGTCAACGTTTTCGAAAACGGGAATTTTTGCGTCCGAAAAATCAAAATCTTTTGCAAAAGATTCAAACTCGAGAGCAGCTCCTTTCATCAATTCCGAATGGAATGCCCCCGAAACAGCCAAAGGTATTGCACGCTTTGCGCCGCGCGCTTTCATAAGCTCCGTTGCCTTTTCGACCAAAGCTTTTTCTCCGGTTATTACAACCTGCCCCGGGCAATTAAAATTAGCCGCCGAAACAATGCCTTCACCCGAAAGCTTTGAAAGTTCCTCCTCTACGGCTTCATCGCTCAATCCGAGAATTGCCGCCATGCCGCCTTCCGTTGTTTTGGTCGCGGCATCGGTCAAATAAGCCCTTTTCGCGATAAGCTTGAACGCATCTTCTTCCGACAAAACGCCCGCCGCCGCCAATGCCGCGTACTCACCCAAACTGTGTCCCGCAACCGCACCCGGAGTAATTCCGCTTATCTCTTCTAAAACCTTCAGGCATGCCAAAGACACCGACATAATCGCGGGCTGAGTATATATCGTTCTGTTCAAATCTTCGACGGGACCTTCGAAACATACTTTGGAAACGTCATATCCGCATGCTTCATCCGCTTTACGAAATATTTCCGCCGCCGATTCGTAGTTTTCGAACAAATCTTTTCCCGCTCCGACCGACTGAGATCCTTGTCCAGGAAATACAAAAGCAATATTTTTCATCCTTGGCTCTCCTTAAAAACGAAAGTCGCCCCCGAGAATGCCGGTTACGCGACTTTCAGAAAATTATTTTTGTTGATAAAAGTCCGCAATCTTCTTGTTGACTTCTTTTTCAACGGCGTCTTTAGCCACTCTCACCGCATTTTTAATCGCGTAGGACGACGAACGTCCGTGGCAAATTACCGTTATTCCCTTAACTCCGAGCAACAAGGCACCTCCGAATTCCTCGTAGTTAATTTTCGTATAAATTTTCTTCATAAACGGCTTTGCAAGCATGCCGATTATCAACGAAAGAAGATTTTCTTTAAACTGACTTTTTATCATATAGAACAACATCGAAGATGCGCCTTCAATCGTTTTCAGAGCAACGTTTCCGACAAAGCCTTCGCAAACGATTACGTCACAATTGCCCAAAAAGACCTCTTTGCCTTCAACGTTTCCGATAAAGTTCATGCCGCCGTTTTTCTTGTCTTCGTCAAACATTCTGTACGCTGTTTGAACAAGCTCGTTGCCTTTTCCGGCTTCTTCACCGATGTTCAAAACGCCGACCCTCGGGTTTTCGATGCCGAGAACGGTTTTTGAAAACGTCGTGCCCATAATTCCGAATTGAAACAACATTTCGGGAGTACAATTTGCGTTCGCACCGACGTCGATTAACACGACAGGCTTTTTCATTGTCGGCAAAGTCAAACAAATCGCAGGTCTTTCTATACCCGGTAATCTGCCGAGACCGAACAAACTTGAAGCCATCGCCGCACCCGTCGAACCTGCCGCGACAACCGCATCGGAACTGCCTTCCGCAACGGCTTTTACCGCCAAAACTATCGACGAATTTTTCTTTTTGCGGATAGCTTGCCCCGGAGCCTCACCCATTTCGATTGTTTCCTGAGCATGGGTAATTTTTATATCCAAATCGGCAATATTGACCTTTATTCTGCGGGGTTTAAACATCCCTCCGCCCGAATAAAGAATGCCTTCTCTGTCTATACGATCAAGCTCTCTTTCGATTTTATCCTGCTTGCCGACAAGCTCGATGGGAACGTTATATTCCAAAGCGCCCCAAACCGCACCTTCGACTATCTCTTTGGGCGCGTAATCGCCGCCCATTGCATCAACAGCTATTCTTGTCATCCTAAACCTTCAACTATTCGGCGGTTACTTCCGCTTTCTTTGATACAACTTTTCCCTTGTATTGACCGCATTCCGTGCATACCGTGTGTGTAAGCACTACCGCGCCGCAATTTTTGCATATTGTCGTTTCGGGAACCGTTGCTTTCCAGTTCGATCTTCTGTGTCCTTGTGCCGATGCACCTGTTCTCTTCTTAGGAACTGCCATTTTTCTGTCCTTCTTACTTACTTATTTATCTACCATCATATAAGCATTCTTCTGCTCTTTCTCTTTTATATCTCAAACATTAAAAAAAAACAACATTTCTTCACTTTTTGTTACTTTTTTTCACGACAAAAAGCATGCCCGCAATCTTTGAGAGCATGCTTTTCGTTTAAAATATTTGTTATACCTGCTATACGTAGCAAACGGAATCTTTTATTTCACCGTCCATTTTGCCTTTTATCAAGTCCAATTCTGCATCTATCATCTTGATTTGCATCTTTATACGCTCGATGTTTTCGTCCATCTTCTTATCAAGTATCGCAAGTTTTTCCTTCCTTGCCATCAACACCTTGTACGTCGGCGAATCGGGCGACAATGCCGACCCCGTGTTTGCCATGTCCGTTATCGTTGACGTCAATTCAAGTCGAGAGTCGTTTATCGCCTGAAGCTTCGTTTCAAGCTGCCACCTGTAATTTCGTAAATACCCTTGCCTTAGTGTCGATACCAACAGTCCCATTTTTATGTTCCTTTATCTTATCTCGTTCAATGTCCGCCCTTTCAAAAAGACGTGTTGATTGTTTTGCGCTATCAACTGCTCCATCTGCGTCAGCTTGTACTTCTGGTAGTTCAACCGATACTTCGCCATCTTAACCTTCTGATTTGTCGTCAAAAAGTCTCGCAACCTTGTCATGAACGAATCCCGTATCTGAACTATCGGATTATGTTTCAGCACATAAGCCTTCGAAAACTGAAGAAAATTGATTGTCCTCCTTATTAATGTTCTGATATATTTTTTCATTCCTTCCTCCGGTTGAAAGGAATTACATGATTATAAAAACGAAACCCGTTCAAAATTTGCGGTTTTTTTCGCACTTTTTCGTTTTTTGTTACATTTCTTAACCATGTATCCCGAGTTATACGGTCATGTTATCGGTCACATTCATAAATATCTTCAACTTTTTTTGCCGAAAAATCAAAAATATTTACAAAACTTTACGGTCACTATCGGTTAAACGTAAAACCGTCCGCCTCCATACGCTCAACCGCCTCGTATAACTTGTCGTCGGGCGCAACTACCGACACCCGAAACCAACCCTCGCCGTATTTCCCGAATCCGTTCCCCGGAACCACGACAATGCCCGATTTTTCAAGCAAATCGTCCGTAAATTCTTCCGAAGTCTTATACCGGGGCGGTATCGGCAACCACAGATAAAACGTAGCCTGCGGCAGTTTCGACGTATCCCAGCCCAGCTTCGAAAGCCCGTCCGTCAAAATTTTTTGTTTCTTTTGGTAGTTCAAAACCGATTTTTCGATATACTCGTCGCCTTCTTTCGAGTTCAAAGTCTCTGCACCCGCTTTTTGCAGCAGCTTAAAAATTCCCGTATCCAAGCTCGATTTCAACTTTGCGAGCATGCCGACAAGTTCTTTGTTTCCGCAAGCCCAGCCGAGTCGCCAACCGGTCATGGCATAAGATTTCGAAAAACTGTGAAACTCTATCGCAACATCTTTTGCGCCTTCGAACTTCAAAACGCTGCACGCTTTAGGAGCTCCCGGGAAAGTCATTTCGATATACGCCGCGTCGTTGAGCAAAATAATCCCGTGTTTTTTACAAAACGCAATCGCTTTTTCGAAATATTCGGGCGTTGCAAGCGCGCCGAGAGGGTTATTCGGGTAATTCAAAATCACGGCTTTGACTTTGTCGGTATTAAAACCTTCTTTTTTCATGGTTTCCCAAACTTCGTCCAAATCGGGCATAAAGTTGTTTTCGGGAGTCAGAGGCATGGAATAAGCAATTCCGCCCGAAACCTTCAGCATTTCTTTATAAGAAGCATAACCGGGGTCGGGGACCATAATAATTTCTTTTTCCGACTCGACTGTCGTCGGGTTGATAATCCCTCTGATGAAGTTTCCGATACCTTCTTTTGAGCCGATAAGCGAGCAAATTTCATCGTTTTCGACCGATGCGCCGAAACTTCTTTTCATTTTTTCCCTGACCGCGTCCAAAAAGAACTTTTCGCCCTTAGGCACGGAATACGAGTGAATTCCGGGCTCGGACATATATTCGACCAACTTGTCCCGAGAAAATTGCGGCGGCGGGTCGGAAGGCGCACCGATTGAAAGCATAATCGGAGCCCTGTTTTTCGCCGTCAAACTTTCCGTCAAAGCGGTCGTTTTCTGTTTTATTCTGAACATTATATAAGTTTCTAGTGTTTTAACGTATTCATTAAACAAATTCTTCATATTTACCGTCTTTCCGTTCGGGGAAGGTTTTCCGCCTGATAAGCCCACGCGTTGTGATTATGAATACTTTCATAAGCCTCCGCTTGAACCTCAAACCCCGTTATTTTTTCGTTGTTTCTTAATTTTAGCACCAAATCCCGCAATACGTCCTCTACGAATTTCGGATTTGAGTAAGATTTTTCCGTAACAAACTTTTCGTCGCTTCGCTTCAGCAACGGATAAACCGGACAAGAACCGCATTCTTCCGCGGTTTCGATTAAATCTTCGGGCATGATTACCTCGTTTTCAAGGCACTTGACCTTCACGGAAATCACCGCACGTTGGTTGTGCGCTCCGTTTTGCGAAATTTCTTTCGAACACGGACAAAGCGTTGTCACGGGGACGTTCACCTTTACAAAAAATTCGAACCCGTCGCCGCTCAAATTTCCGGAATACGAGCAATCGTAGCCCGCCGGGAAACTCAAGTGAGTTACGGGAGATTTTTTGTCGATGAAATATTTAAAATCGAATTTCACATGCGCGCTTTTTGCTTTCAGAACTTTTTTAATGTCCTCAAGCAAGCATTTTATGTCGTTTTGCGAAAAATTTTTCTTTCCGTACAAGCTCAAAACCTGAATAAACCGCGACATGTGAGTACCTTTGTACTTATCGGGTAAATCCGCACTCAGCCTTGCTTTTGCGCTCACGGTAACCGAAGTCCCGTCTTTTCTTAAAATTTTTAACGGGACATCCAAATTGTTTATTCCTACTTTTTGAATATTAACGCCTCGGTCATCGTTGCTGTTTTGAACGTCTTTGAGCGGTTGTTCCGAATTTATCATCTACATCTCTTTTTCGGGTTCGTCCAGTCCGTCGGAAGTATTGTTCTCCAGTGCCAGCAAAAGCTTCAAAGCCGCGACGCGCTGAGTTTTCGGCGGTGCGTTTCTCAAAAGTTCGATTGCTTTAAGCATAACCGGATCTTTGTCATACCAACGGTTTCCGACTCCCGCATATTTTTTTACGGTGTCATAAATACTTTCTATCACGTCTTTTGCGACTTCTTCCTGCAATTTTTCCACGAAATCCGACGCAACTTCGTTGCTGCCCGATTCGCTTTGCAACTTCAACAGTTCCAACGCTTCTTTGAGCACCGGATCCTTGTCGTACCAACGTCTTAATTGTTCTTCCGTCATTTTTAATCCTCGTTTATGTGCGAGCTTTCTATTAAATCAATTATAAGGGATTTTGTGTCTTTGTAAACACCCTCTTTCGAATTGTTTCCGTCGACGACTTTTACGATTTCGGGGTTATTTTTTGAAATTTCAAGGAAACCTTCTTTAACTTTTTCGAAAAACTCATTGCCCGAAGACTCCATTCTGTCTTTGTTTTTGCCGATTCGTTCACGAGAAGTTTCAAGTTCGACATCGAACACGATTGTCAAGTCCGGTTTCAAAGAATTTGTCGCAAAATCGTTCAAAAGGTTGAGATGAGCGATGTCCGCGCCGCGCCCGAACCCTTGGTAGGCAATCGTCGAATCGGTGTATCTGTCGCAAAGAACGATTTTTCCCTCATTCAAAGCCGGTCTTATAAGCATGTCGACATGTTGTGCTCTGTCAGCCAAAAACAGGAATTTTTCGCAGTTGTCGGAGATTTTTTCCGTCGAATTAAGCAAAATTTCCCTGATTTTTGCTCCGAGCTCCAACGCCCCGGGCTCGCGGGTTTTGACGACATCGAAACCTTCGGAAGTCAAAAACTCCGCAATTTTTTCGAGCTGTGTCGTTTTTCCGCAGCCGTCGATGCCTTCAAACGTTATAAAAAGCCCTTTTCGCATTATATTCTGTCCGCTCCGACGTATTTTCGCAAAACTTCGGGAATGAGAATTGAGCCGTCTTCTTGCAGATAATTTTCGCAAATTGCCGCAAACGTACGCCCTACTGCAAGTCCCGACCCGTTCAGAGTGTGAACGAAACGAGTTTTGCCCGTAGCCTTTTCGCGATATTTGATGTTCGCACGACGAGCCTGAAAATCACCGAAATTCGAGCAACTCGAGATTTCTTTGTAATTATTGTACGAAGGCATCCAAACTTCCAAATCGAAGCATTTGTTTGCCGAAAACCCTATGTCTGCCGTGCAGAGGGCAACTCTTCTGTAAGGGAGTTCCAAAAGTTCGAGGACTCTTTCGGCGTTGCGGGTCAATTTTTCGTGCTCTTCGGGGCTCGATTCGGGAGTGCAGAGTTTTACGAGTTCGACTTTGTTGAACTGGTGTTGTCTGATTAAACCTCTGGTGTCTTTACCCGCGGAACCCGCTTCCTTTCTAAAACACGGCGTATACGCGGTCATCAGTTTCGGAAGTTCGTCTTCGGAAAGAATTTCGTTTGAATAAATATTGGTCACGGGGACTTCCGCGGTCGGAATAAGGTACAAATCTTCGTTTTCGCATTTATACATGTCCTCAGCAAACTTCGGCAACTGCCCCGTTCCGGTCATTGCCGCCGAATTTACCAGCACGGGAGGCAAAATTTCTTCGTAACCGTGTTCGCGGGTGTGAGTATCAAGGAAAAAGTTGATAATCGCGCGTTCCAGGCGGGCGCCGGCTCCTCTGTAAAGCGAAAAACGCGATTGTGCAAGCTTAACGCCGCGTTCGAAGTCAACAAGATTTTTTTCGCTCGCCGTATCCCAGTGAGGACGCAGTTCCCACGCGCGTTTTGTAGGTTCCATAAAAGTTTTTATGACAGGGTTGTCCGCGTCGGATTTTCCTATCGGGGTGGTTTCGTCGGGAGTGTTGGGGATGGAAAGCAACAATGTTCTTTGTTTTGCGTCAAGTTCGGTTTCTTCGGCTTCGATTTCTTTGATTTTATCGCCGATTACGCGAACGCTTTCCTTTATTTCATCGGTATTTTCGCCGTTTTTCGCCATAATCCCGATTTTCGAAGACAAATTCTTTCTTTGCGCGCGAAGTTCGTCCGCTTGAGCCTGAACGGCCCTTCTTTTCGCATCGACCTCGAGAACCGCGTCAATCGAGAGTTCAGGATTTCTTCTTTTCAGCAATTCGTTTACTTTTTCGGGATTTTCCCTGATAACTTTTATATCCAACATAATTCTTACCTGCCTTTACGAGTCGATTTTACCTCAAACGAGGTAGTTTTTCAAACAAATCTTAACACAAAAACCCGTTTTTTTCTTTTTGTTTTATAATTTTAACAAAGGAGCAAAAAATGTTAAACTGCGCGGCGGCCTTTATCGGCGGAGGATTGGGAGCTTTGACCCGATATTTGACGGGAATTGCGGCAAAAAAAATTTTTGTCGTAATGCATTTGCCTTACGATACCCTGTTCGTAAATGCCTTCGGAAGCCTTATATTAGGCGTTTGCATCATTTTTTTCGCCTCCCGCCCGAACTTAAACCCTGCAGTCAAAACTTTGCTTACGGTAGGCTTTTGCGGCGGATTAACAACATTTTCGACCTTTTCGTCGGAATGTTTAAGTTTTTTAACAAACGGAAATTTTAACAAATTTTCCGCATACATCGTTTTAAGCCTTGTAATATCAATGTTTTTCGCCTATTCGGGGGTGCAAATTGCAAAGCGGATTTTCTAAAAAAATTTTGTTTGCGGGAATGCCCGATATGGGGCTTGTTTGCCTCGCAAAACTTATGCAATCGGGTATTCGACCTGTCGCGCTCATCCCCCCGCCGAAGGACGATCCGACTTATTCGCTTTTTATGCAATGGGCGGAATTTTACGGGCTTCCGGTCATCGGGTTCGAAAAAAATTTGAAAGACCCCGTTTTCTTGGAAAAAATCGCCGAACTCGACGCGGACATAGGAATTACGGCATCATATTCAAAAAAATTTCCGCCCGAGCTGCTGAATTCGGTTAAAGACGGTTTTTTAAACGTTCACCCGTCGCTTTTGCCCGACTACAGAGGCGGAAACCCCTATTCCAACGTAATTATCAACAACGAAAAACAAACCGGCGTCACGATTCATTTTATGGACGAAAATTTCGACACGGGCGACATCGTTTTTCAAAAAAAGCTTAAAATCAACGATTACGAGACAATGGGCACTCTTTTTAACCGCTCGAACGAGCTTGCCGCACAAATGATTACCGAGGTTCTGAACGCTTATAATTCCGGAAAAACGCTGCCTCGAAAAAAACAACCCGAAGGCGTTTTCAAAAAAGCTCCGTCTTTAAAAAACTTTACAAACGATGTTTTAATCGACTGGACAAAACCTGCACCCGAAATCGAGCGTTTTATAAGGGCTTTGAACCCGTTTATAAATGCCGCGACGTATTACAAAGGTCATTATGTGAAAATTTTCACGGCAACACCGTTTAACAAAACCTCAAAACTCGCACCGGGAGAGATTTTCACCGAAAAAAACGAGCTTTTTGCGGCCTGCGGAAAAGGAATTTTAAAAATCGACACAATGAGCCTCGGAAGCATGTTCACGGGCGGAAGCCGCGATTTTTTAAGGCTTTTCAAAATCAAAAGAGGAGACAAATTCGACTATGGGCAAACTTAATTTTCTGACTGCGGGAATCCCGATTGCCGCGGGAAAAACAGGTTACAAAGGCGGGTTCGGGGTTTTAAAAGAGCTGAACCTCGACGGATTGGAGCTTGAATTTGTCAGAGGCGTAAGGATTTCGGAAGAGAGCAAAAAAGCGGTAAAAGCAGCAATTTCACAAGGTTTTGTCGTTACCGCACATGCTCCGTTTTACGTAAACCTGAACGCAAAGGAGCCCGAAAAAGTTGAGGCAAGCGTCGGAAGAATTGTCGAAACCGCGCAAACGGCAAGGGAATTAGGCGGATTTTCGATAACGTTTCACGCCGCGTATTATATGGGCAACGACAAAAAAACCGTTTTTGACCGAGTTGTCAAGCAAACAGAGCGGATTTGCGGGATTTTAAAGGAAGAAAACAACGAAATTTTCATTCGCCCCGAAACAACGGGAAAACCCACTCAATGGGGGGATTTGGAGGAAATAGTCGCACTTTCGGAACTTTTTGATTTTGTGCTGCCGTGCGTCGATTTTTCCCACCTTCACGCACGTTCGGGAGGGAATTTCAATACATACGACGATTTTTCGCGGGCTTTCGAACTCATCGGAAACAAGCTCGGAACGCGGGCTTTGGAGAATTTTCACGCTCACGTCGCAGGAATAGAATATTCCGCAAAGGGCGAAAAACGGCACCTGAACCTCGAAGAAAGCGATTTTAACTACAAAGACCTGATGAAAGCGTTCAAAAATTTCGGCGTCAACGGAGTCGTGGTCTGCGAAAGCCCGAACATCGAAACGGATGCGAAAATTTTGAAAGATTTCTATTTGTCGTTATAAAACCGAGATTTCGGACATCAGACGTTCAAATTCGGGGAAGCTTATGTCAACCCACTCAAAATCCTTGATTTCAACGGAATTGCGACAAACAAGCCCTGCTGTATACAAAGTCATCGCTGTTCTGTGATCCTTGCCGGAATCCACGGAAACACCGCCCTCAAGCGACTTTTTACCGTTGATAAGCATTCCGTCGTCGGTAGCAACGATATCCGCACCTATCGCCGAAAGTTGCGCTACCGTTGATTTTATCCTGTCCGACTCCTTATTTTTCAAGTCTTCGGCATCTTTTATGACGGTTTGACCGTCGCTCAGAGCCGCCAGTAAAGCAATTACGGGAATTTCGTCTATCAATCGGGGAATAAGACTGCCCGAAACAACCGTAGCCTTTAGATTTTCGGTATATTTGACCCGTAAATCGGCAACCGGTTCGGAGGACAAAATCCTTTCGTTCAAAATTTCAAGATTTCCGCCCGCCGCCTTTACGACATCCAAAATCCCCGTCCTGGTGGGGTTTACCCCGACGTTTTTAATCAAAATATCTGCCCCCGGAGCAATCAACGCGGCAACAATAAAATACGCCGCAGATGAAATATCGCCGCAAACCTCGATATTTTGGGGGATTAACCCCGATTTTCGAATAACCGTCGTCACATCGGATTTTTGCTCGATATCCGCTCCCAGGTATTTCAACATCAATTCGGAATGGTTTCTCGAACGAAACGGCTCCGTAAACGAAGTTTCGCCTTCGGCAAAAAGTCCTGCCGCCAAAACAGCCGATTTTACCTGCGCCGAAGCAATTTTTGAAACATAATTTATTCCGTGCAAATTCCCGCCGAAAATATTCAACGGAGCTTTAAAATCACGGTGAAGGATTTTTGCACCCATCGCAGAAAGCGGCTCAATCACCCTTTTCATGGGTCTTTTAGACAAAGAATCGTCACCGGTCAGAACGGTTTCGAAATTTTGCCCCGCGAAAATCCCCGAAAACAAACGCATAGAAGTGCCTGAATTTCCGCAATACAAGGGTTTTTCAGACTTTTTCAAAATCCCGTCCGAAGAAACCTCGACCGTCGTATCGTCAATAAAATCAACGGTGCAGCCCGATTGCCTTATCACATCGATTGTCGACATGCAGTCTTTTCCCGTAGAAAGCCCCGATATCAGACTTTTTCCGCGAGTCAACGCCGAAAACATCACTGCTCTGTGCGAAACAGACTTATCTCCGGGAACAACAATCGTCCCTTTCAGCGTTTTTACTTTATTTACGACCTTATTCATAACAAAATCAACCCTTCTTTATCGACGAAAAATCTATACTGAAAAGTGCCAAAAACGGAATAATTTCAAGCCTTCCTACCAACATATCGAAAATATAAATCATTTTTGTCGAAGACTTCAGAAAATCAAAATTCGAAATCGGACCCAGTTTGCCGAACCCGGGTCCGATATTTCCGAGACTTGAAATTGCGCCGGAAAAGCCGATTTCAAGACTTTGCTCGGTCAAACTTGCCGCATAACCGCTGATAAAGGCAATCAGCACGTAAAAAACCATAAACGAAATCATTTGCCGCATAACTTCGGGAGGAACGACGTTTCCGTTTACGACAACGGGAAAAACGGCATTCGGGTGAAAAATTCGTTTTAATTCGGATTTTATGTATTTATACAAAAAAATCAGTCGAATAATTTTCAAACCGCCGGATGTCGAGCCTGCGCACGCGCCCGAGAACATCAGCAAAAGCAGCACCATTTGGGCATTAAAGCCCCACGCAGTATAGTCGGAAGTCACAAATCCCGACGACGTCAAAATGCTGATAACCTGAAAAAACGCCTCTCCGAAGGATTTCGCGAGCGTCGGATAATACCCCGAGAAATACAGGATTAAAGCCGTTGCGGTTCCACAGACCAAAGTAAAAATTGTATAAACCCAAAATTCCTCGTTTTTTTTGAGCGCGGAAAAATCAAAATGCCGAAAAACCTTATACAGCATAGCATAGCCGACACCCGACAAAAACGTAAAAAACATCACTACCCGAATAAAAACATTTCCGTCGTAACCGATAATGCCCGCGCTGTTTGGAGAAAGCCCTCCGCTTGACACAGTCGAAAACGAATAGCAAATCGCATCGAACAAAGGCATGCCCGCAGCGTACAAAATAATCAGTTCGAGCGCGGTAAAAAGAAGGTACATTTTCCACAAAATCGCCGCGGTGTCTTTAATTCGAGGGGTCAACCTGTTGTCGGTGGGACCCGGAGCTTCCGCGGAAAACATTTGACGACCTGCAACGGCAAATTGGGGCAAAACGGCGATAAACAGAACGATAATCCCCATTCCTCCGAGCCATTGAGTCAAAGCTCGCCAAAAAAACATCGTTTCGGGAAAAATTTTGAAATCGGACTCGGTCAAAATTGTCGAGCCTGTCGTCGTAATTCCCGAAACCGCCTCAAACAAAGCATTCAGAGGAGAAAATCCGTAAAAAAGATACGGAACCGCACTCAACAAAGAAACAAAAATCCACGAAATTGCAACTATGGCAAGGGCCTCCGACTTTTTGACATCATTGCGAAACTTCTCGCCGAACATTTCGGGATTGAGTAAAAAACCCGCCAAATAAGCGATTAAGCCCGATACAACAAATATTTTTACCGACCAAAAATCCCGAAATAGAACTCCTACAAGAGCAGGCAACAAAAAAAACAAACTCATTGTTTTAAGAATTTTTCCCGTCGCTTTTGTCGTAATGCTTATATTCATTGTCTTTACGCCTTATGTCCGAACAAATATTTTTTGATGGCGGACGAATACTCTTCCATCGTGAAAATAATGAGGTTGTCACACGGATAAATCACGGTTTCGCCGTTCGGAACGATAACGTCGCCTTTGCGCTCGATGATTGCGATAATCGCCTTGTGAGGCATTTTTAAATCCATAATTTTACAGGATTGGAATTCGCCGGGCAAAAAGACCTCTATAACCTCGCCCTGACCTCTTGCGACGGTCGCAAGTATCGAAATGTCCGTCTGCACGAAGTTTACGTTGATTTCGTGAACGGCGGCATCGTTTTCGGAAACGGCAACGTCAATTCCGACCTTTTCGAAAAGCCTTATGTTATGCTCGTTTACGACCCTCGAGATAACTTTTTTCACACCCGATTGTTTTGCCAAAAGCGACGCAAGAAGGTTTTTTTCGTCGTTATCGGTGACACTGACGACAACGTCCGAATCTTCGATTTCCTCGGTTCGCAAAAGCTGTACGTCGGTTCCGTCACCGTTTATGACGAGCGTTTTGAGCAAAATTCGAGAAATTTCTTCGCACCGCTCGTGATTTTTTTCGATTATTTTAGGCGAAATCCCGTGACGTTCAAGGATTTCCGCCAACCTGCAACCGATGGTTCCGCCGCCGATTATGACCACCGATTTTACATTTTTGCGTTCGTTGAAAAATTTTTCGGCAAGCTCGTTCAGAGAATTTTTTGTACCCATAAAAATGGCTCTGTCGTTGATTTTCAGGACTGTTTCACCGTCGGGAATAAACAGCCCGTTTTCGTCGGTAATTCCGACTATCAGGGTATTTTTCGGAAATTTTACGTCTTTGATTTTTTTGTCCGCCAAATTCGATTTTTCTTTCACCGGATACACAAGCATGCGCGCTTTTCCGTCGGCAAAATTCTCGACGTTTGTTGCGTCGGGAACCGTGATAATTCTGAAAAGTTCGTTCGTCAGGAGGACTTTCGGATTGATAATAAAATCGGCAAACACGAATTTCGATTTTTCGGTTTCCTTCAAAGTTTCAAGCGCTTTTACGTAAATTTCGTCCTTTAAAAAACAGACCGTTTTTGCCGAGCACAAAGCCTTTACGACCGTGCAGGCGAGAATGTTCATCTCGTCGTCATCGGAGCATGCCACAAAAACATCGGACCCCGTTATTCCCGCAGACGTAAGAACATCGGGGTCAATGACGTTTCCCGCAATGATTTCTATATCAAGTTTATAAAAATCGTCCGTTATATTTTCCGTTTTGTCTATTATAGATACGTCATGGTCTTCAAACAGCGAAGTGGCAATCATACAGCCTCTGTTGTTTGCGCCGAAAATAACTGTTTTCATAAAATTCCTTCAAACTCGGTTAATTTTAAAAGAAATACTCCGTTTTATCAAGTTTTATTTTTTTACAAAATATGGTTTAATAATAAAAACATTATAACAAAAAAAGGAAAAAAGAAGTGATAAAAGCAGGCATCATAGGATTGGGTACCGTCGGAACCGGCGTTGTAAACGTTCTTGACGGATTTTCGGACAGATTCGAAATTACGAAAATCGCGGTCAAAAATTTGAATAAAAAAAGAAATGTTCCCGAAAAATATTTGAAAGTCTTGACCGACGATGCGTTCGCGGTTGTCGAAGACCCCGAAATCGACATTGTCATCGAGGTTGCCGGTGGAACGAATCCCGCGTTCGAATTACTGAAAACAGCGATATCAAACAAAAAACATATCGTCACGGCAAACAAAGAACTTTTGGCTAAACATGGCGAAGAACTTTTTTCTCTTGCCGAAAAAAATGATGTCGCTATTCTTTACGAAGCTGCAATCGGAGGCGGTATTCCCGTGGTAATGCCCGTAAAAACTGTTCTTGCCGCGAATAAAATAAATAAAATCAAAGCGATTTTGAACGGCACGACCAACTACATTTTGACAAAAATGGACGAAAACGGAACGTCTTACGAGACCGCGCTGAAAGAGGCTCAAGCGCTCGGATACGCCGAAACCGACCCGACAGGCGACGTGGAAGGATTTGACGCGTTGTATAAAATTTGCACGCTCGCGACGATTGCGTTCGGAAAGCGCGTAAAGCTGCGCGATATCTACCGCGAAGGCATTACCGAAATCACGGCGCAGGATATAAATTTCGCAAACGAATTCGGATACAAAATAAAACTCGTCGCATCCGCGGAAATTGACGACCAAAACCGCGCCGACGTAAGGGTTCACCCAGTTTTTGTACCGAAAGATCACGTGCTTGCAAAAACAAACGACGTGACAAACGCCGTTATGTTGAGCGGGTTTCCCGTGGGTGACATCACTTTGACCGGCCCCGGAGCAGGCGCAAACCCCACCGCAAGCTCGGTTGCGGGCGACGTTTTGGCAATAGCGTCGGAACTCGAAACTCCGCATCCGTTGCCGATGATGAGATGTTCGCACACCGAAAACGCAATCCCCGTGCCGATTTCGGAGACACAAAACAGATACTACATATCGTTGAACACCAACGATTACCCGGGAGCAATCGGCGTAATAGGTACAATTTGCGGAGCTCACGGCATTAACATCACCGACCTGCTTCAAAAAGGAACAAACCCCGACAGCACGGCGGAAGTTATCGTTATTACTGCAAAATGCAGAGAAAGCAACATTCTTGACGCTTTGGAAGAACTTAAAAAATCCGCAGCCGTCAACAAAATCAACAACCTGATAAGAGTTATGAATTGAGGATTCAGTAATGCAAAAACAACACTACCAAGGACTTATAAACAAATATCGCGATTTCTTGCCCGTTACGGACAAGACGCCAGTAATCACCCTGAACGAAGGCAATACGCCGTTCATAAAAGCAGACCGGCTTGCCGCAAAAATCGGGCTCGATGCCGAAGTTTACCTGAAATACGAGGGTTCAAACCCCACGGGAAGTTTCAAAGACAGAGGCATGACGATGGCAGTCTCAAAAGCGGCGGAATCCGGCGCAAAAGCAATTATTTGCGCGTCTACCGGAAACACCAGCGCGTCCGCGGCGGCATACGGCGCAAAAGCGGGCATGAAAGTTTTCGTGCTTATCCCGGACGGATATATCGCGGCGGGAAAACTTTCTCAGGCGATGATGTACGGTGCCGAAATTATTGCGATTAAGGGCAATTTTGACGAAGCGTTGGAACGGGTTATCGAAATTTCCGAAAAATACCCCGTAACGCTCGTAAATTCGGTCAATCCGTACAGAATAGAAGGGCAAAAGACCGGAGCGTTCGAAATCATCGAAGCACTCGGAGACGCGCCCGATTACCACTTTATCCCGGTCGGAAACGCAGGTAACATAACGGCTTACTTCAAAGGCTACGAAGAACGATTTGTTGCGGGTCAAATCTCGAAATTGCCGAAAATGTTCGGCTACGAGGCGGAAGGGGCTGCCGCGATTGTCAAAGGCGAAAGAATTTTGAACCCCGAAACCGTTGCCACGGCAATCAGAATAGGAAACCCCGCAAGCCGCGACAAAGCCGAGCGCGCGCGCGATTTGTCCAAAGGTAAAATCGACTTTGTTACCGACGACGAAATTATTGCGGCGTACAAACTTCTCGCAAACACCGAAGGAATTTTCTGTGAACCCGCGTCCGCAGCGTCCGTAGCCGGATTGATAAAAGCTCACTGTCAAGGGCTTGTCGAAAAGAATTCGAAAATCGCCTGTGTATTAACGGGTAACGGACTGAAAGACCCCGATTGCGCCGTCAAATTCGGCATTTCGGAGGTCAAAAAGTCTTCTTCGAATATCGAAGACATTATCAAAATTATGAACATTTAACAAACGAAAGGAACCCACAGACACCGAAAAACCGCCCTCAAAGCGGTTTTTCGACTATAAAAAGTTTGAATTAAAAAAATCGTAAATACCAACCGCGCAAGATTGCCCGACGACACGGCGATTTTGTTTTCGACGACGAAATCATTATCAAAGCCATTGCAACATTTCATCGTTCTCCGAAAAATTTTCGGGAGAAAACTCCGAAGCAACCTTGTTCTGCGCGATTTTTGCCTCTTCAAGCGCACGCATGCGTTTTTTGGATTTTTCCTCCAAACGAGCCAAAACAGCTTCATTGAAACGAGCTTTAGAGATTTTTTTACGACCGGACGGTTCGGAAACGGTTTTTTCCGCACTTTCGGATTTTTCGACCGACTCGCCCGAAACCGTTTTTTTAGATTCGGCTTGCGCGACGGAAGGTTTTTTGGGCGAAACTTTCGCCGCATCGGCTTTCTTTTGTTTCATATCTTTTAAAATCAATTCTTTCAGCTTTTCACGGGAACTCATACGTTTTGAAGACTCCGCTTCGCTCAAAACAACGGGAACCCTTGATTTAAAAACGTCTCCCGCTTCGGATTTTACAATCGAGACTCCCGAAGGCGCAATCGCACCCGTTCCGCCCCAAGCCCATGATACGCCGGGATTATTTTTTACGATTGTTCTTATGGTTTTTGAATTTTTCAAAACCGCGGCGACGATTTTTCTGACGATTTTTTTTACGCCCGAAACATTTTCACTCTTTGAAAAAATTTCGTTTTTTACATTTGAAATTACAAAATTACGAGCGACGGTTTTCATGTTTCCCTTCAACAAAACGACCCGCGTACGAGGCATTATTAAAGTGTTACCGATGTTCATGGCTATCCCCTTTTTTGATTTGTTTTAGTGTAAGCTATGTAAATGTACACCATAAAAAACCGAACGCAACATCGGATTGCGCTATTAAAAAAAAATGATACAAAAATTTACAAAACAAAGAGAAATCGTCAACATCTAATCAAGCAAAAAAAACAAACTTCGTAAGCGGAAGATTTCAAATTCAAAACACAAGTATTCGAGACAAACAACAAAGCAACAGCGTCATTTTTAAAGAATTTCGCAAAATTCCCGCAAAAGGATGACGAAAAACATTCAACCTAATACCGCATCAATCTTCGGGCGGCAAATCGCCTTTTACGACAGCAATTTCTTCCGTTTCGAGGTCAAAGACTTTGCAGAATATTTTCAACGCGCGTTCGGCTTCGTTTTGAGCAACGAGACAGCTGATTTTGATTTCGCTCGTCGCAATCATTTTGATGTTAATTTTTTCGTCGGCAAGAGCTCTGAACATCGTTGCGGCAATACCGGGTCTGTCGACCATGCCCGCTCCGACGACCGAAACCTTTGCGATATCTTTGTCTACGGAGATTTCGCCGTAATTGTTTTTTGTTTTGAGACCTTCGAGAAGTTTCACGGCTTCTTCGGTGTCTTTTTTGTCGACGGTAAAGGCGATATCGTTGGTACCGGAGGCTTTTGCGATGGATTGAATAATCATGTCAACACTGATGTTATGGTTCGCCAGAGTCCCGAAAATTTTAGCCGCACAGCCGGGTTCGTCGTGAACATCGGCAATAACGATTCTTTCCTGTGAAGAGTCCGCAGCAACGCCTGCAACGGGTTTACAGATTTCCATATTTTTTACCCCCGTAATTAAAGTACCTTCGTTTTCCGTGTTGAAAGAGCTTCTGACCCTCATCGGAACGTCAAATTGTTTTGCGGTTTCTACCGAACGAGGATGAAGCACATTTGCCCCGACCCGTGCGAGTTCGAGCATTTCGTCGTAAGAAATTTCTTCCGCACGGCGGGCATGCTTGACGATTCGCGGATCGGCGGTATAAACGCCTTCGACATCGGTGTAAATGTCGCACCTGTCGGCTTTCAGCGCCGCGGCAATCGCAACGGCGGACGTATCACTTCCGCCTCGTCCGAGCGTCGTGATTTCAAAATCGGGCGTAACGCCTTGGAATCCCGCAACAACTACAATTTCGCCGGCATTCAGATGTTTGATGATTTTGTCGGTTTTGACTTCGAGAATTCGAGCCGACGAGTGGACGGATTCTGTGATTATACCGACCTGCATTGCGTTCATACTGACGGCTTTTCCGCCTTCATTTTGGATAGCCATGGCAAGCAGAGCAATCGAAACCTGCTCCCCGGTTGCAAGAAGCATATCGATTTCGCGCGGAGAAGGCTTGTCTGTAACCTCTTTCGCCAATTTGACAAGCATGTCGGTAGTATGACCCATCGCCGAAACGACGACCACGACACTGTTTCCTTTATTAAACTCTTTGATTGCCGTTCTTGCGACGTTATGAATTTTTTGAGCGTCGGCAACCGATGTTCCGCCGAACTTTTGAACTATTATGCCCACGGCTTTACCTTTCCGTCAATTTGGAAATTTCTTCCAGTTCCTGTCTTATTCCGTCGGTTTTGTATTCCCGGGAATATTTGTCGGTTAATCTGTCGCAATACTGCATTGCAACATCTACATTGTAGCGGGAGGGCATTTTTTGTGCAAGATTTTTGTACGAAATCATTGCATTATAGAGAAAATCTTTTGTGTCTTTAATTTCTTCGGGCAGCGAAGCGACCAATTTCACTGCATCTTGAGGTCTTCCGAGATAATTCAGAACTTCAACTTTTGTAAAGATTGCTTCATAAAAATCCGGCGCAAAAGAAATTATTTTGTCCAATTTCAGCAAAGCTTCGGGGTACATTTTTAATTTCATCAAAATCGCCACGTACAAACGGTTTACATCTATGGAATCGGGCGAAAGTTTGTACGCCGTTCTGATTTTGCGCAAAGCCTCTTCGGGCTTGTCCGACTGCAAAAGAAGCCCCGCGTAAGCAACGTAAGACGCAACGTCTTCGGAATTGTATTCGGTCGCCTTCATATAATAGAATTCGGCGGAAGTCAAATCTCCGACGTTGAAGCATGCTTTTGCGAGATACGGGTAAAAAACACCCGATTTCCCGGACATTTTCACCGCTTTTTTCAGATATTCGATTGCCTCGCCGCTGTTGCCTTCCGTATACAGAACTTTGCCCAAAGTGCCCGTTGCTTCGGCATTTTTCGGATTATTTTTAATAACTTTTTTCAACAAAATTGCAGCCGTTTTTAAATCACCGCGTTTCATGCGGTTTTGAGCCGACAACATCAAGGTTTTTTCGTCATCGGGGTTAATTTCGAACGCAGCCGTCAATTTTTCGCCCGCCTGCTCCAATCTGCCGAATTTTTGCAAGGCATTGCCCCATGCCGCCAAAAAACTCAGGTCGTTTTCGTATTTTTTCGAATACGACTCGAAACAAGTCAGAGATTCAGCCTCATTGTCCATCATCATAAGGGATTCTGCCTTTAAAACGACAAGATTTTTCGTTTCGACGAACCTCAACGCTTTTTGCGCATAAAACAAAGCCGCCGGCATATTTCCGAGGTTATAAGCGCACAAACCGGCATAATATAAAGCTTCCGGATTGTTTTCATCCAAATTCAGGGCGTATGTAAGTTTTTCGCCCGCCTGCTCGAAACGCCCCGAATTATAATACAAAACGCCCAAACAAAATGCCGCGTAAAAATTCCCGGGATCGTACCGCAACGCAAGGTTATACATGTCGGCAGCCTTGTCTTTCTTACCTTTCGCCGCCAGAGCACTTGCGTAATTCAGGTAAATCTCGGGCAGATATTCGTTCATTTTAACGGCTTTTTTAAAATAACTTTCACCCGTTTTGAATTCGTTGAGATAGACGAAAACCGTTGCGGCAAGCGAATAAGCGTGTGCGTTTTCTTCGTCGAGATCAATTGAAGTCAAAAATTCCTTCAAGGCCTTCTCGTACTGCTCCTTTTGAAGGAATACAATACCCAAATTCATGTGCGCCGAAACCGACGAAGGATTCATCAGAACGGCAGTTTCGAGCTTTTCGACGGCATTATCGACATCCGCGGTCCGTGCAAGGTGGATGCCCCAATTCACATACGCCAAATACGGCACCGTAACGACCGAACCCGCTTTATTCAGGTAATCGTTGAGAAACGCCTCGATATTTTGTATGCAGTTTTTGACGGTAAAAAACAAATTTTTCACGGGAACTATTGAAACTCCTGCCTTATGCCGGGAATTTTGTCGACAATTTCTCTGAACGCGCCGCTTCCGCCGAATTTTTCGGCAACGTAAATTCCGGGGATTGCTTTTATGTCCGAGTGTGCGTTTGCGGAAGTTGCCATATAACCGCAATACAAAAGGGATTCAAGGTCATTTATGTCGTCTCCGACATACAAAACTTCTTCGGGCAAAAACCCGCGTCTTTCAAGAATTTCGACCACCAAATCTTTTTTTCTGCGAATTCCTCCGTGAACCTCGAGTTTTTCGAATTTTTCGTTCAGATAGTCCAGAGCACCCGCGTTTTCTCCGCTTACGATAATCGGCGCAAAGCCGTTCTTTATAAGCATTGCAATCGCCATGACATCAAGATAATTTATTCGCTTGCTCTGATTTCCGTTTGCGTCGACATAAACGCTTCCGTCGGTGAAAATTCCGTCAAAATCAGTAATTACAGCTTTTATTTTTCCGAATTCAATCATTTTTTCTCCGTTCGCCGATTTTTCCGATTAAATACTACCACAAAAAACTTTACTTAACTACACATTATTTCGTTTTTCTCAAAAAGCGCTTGCATTTAGTTTTTGTTTACGTTACCTTTGAAGTTGTAAAAGGTTTTGCGCGCATGCTTTTACGCTCAAAATCAAAAATTTTAACGGCACTAATTAATAAAAATAATATTTCAAAGGAGACCGCATGGTTAAGATAAAATTAAAAAGACTCGGATACAAAAAAAACCCGATGTACAGAATTGTTGTTATTAACGCAGCCGCTAAACGCGAAGGCGCGCCCATTCAACAATTGGGATTCTACAACCCCAAAACAAAAGAAATGAAACTCGACAAAGCTTCGGCTCTCGATTGGGTCAAAAAAGGTGCTCAACCTACGGAAACCGTTCAATATCTCATTAACAATGCGGACGAAAACGGAAACTTGAACTACAAACCTTCCGAAAAGGTTAAATTGTCCAAGAAAGCTATGGCTAAAGCCGCTGCAGAAAAAGAAGCGGCGGAAGCTGCCGCTGCGGAAGCCGCAAACAACTCCGAAGCGGTCGAAGCTTAAGCTTAACAACATTTTTTTAGAAGAACACTTATTTGCCGCTTTGTATTCGTATAAAGCGGTTTTTTATTCGGAACCCTCGTAAACAAACACCCTCTCAAAAAACAACTGAAAATGCAAAAGATGCGGTTCGAAAAAGGTAAGCAAAG
Organism: uncultured Candidatus Melainabacteria bacterium; assembly: GCA_934718085.1. Classification (GTDB taxonomy): domain Bacteria; phylum Cyanobacteriota; class Vampirovibrionia; order Gastranaerophilales; family Gastranaerophilaceae; genus CAKUZL01. The sequence goes on along the minus strand of CAKUZL010000002.1, from coordinate 36,943 downwards.
ATTGAAAAATACAGATACTATCATGAAGAAACAAATGTTTGCGGTCTTTCCGGAAAAATTCCCCGATTCCGCCATTGCAACATCTTTGATATCGGCTTTCGAACAAAAAGGATTTTTTGTTTCGACAGATTTTGAGATGTTTTCGAGCTTCGGAATTGCGATGTTTTTCGGGTTCGACGAAAATATCCTCGAAACGGCACGCGAGTTGTTTTTCAAAAATCCGGAAACAATTTTTATATTCTTTCTCGTGAACGCGATATCAAAAGAGACATGCCTTGAACTCGAGTCGTTTTGCGGCAAAAAGCTGATTTTTTCGTCGGTGCCGGATAACCTCGGGCATGATTACGATTATTTGCCGACGGGCGTTGACATAAGCCGCTACAAGCCCGACGCGTCTGCGATGAACCCCGTGATAAACATCGTCGGAGCTGAGGTTTTGCCGGATTTTGTTCCGTATCTTGCGGCAATTACGGAGGCTTTCAAAAAAAATCCGCTGAACATAATGTGCGACGAAAATAATTTCGACAAACTCATCGAAACGATGATTATCAAAGGGTATTCAAGAGATACGGTCGTAAAATTCAAGAGTACGGAACACGAGCCCGAAAAAAGGCTTTACGACCGAAACAAGCTGTTTTCGACAGCTTTTGCGAACATAGTTCCGTACAACCCCGCAAAAACAGACTTTGAGCTGAGAGAAGTTTTGGCGTCGGGAGGATTTGCGTTGGTTCAAAACAACCCGTTTGTGCGCACGGCGGGCGTTCCCGGGAAAGATTTCGACACTTTCGATTCGCCGGAGGATTTAATCGATAAGCTCGAATTTTTTATGAAAAACCCGCATATAGCTTTCAGAATGCGCGAACTCGCGGTTGAAACACTGTTGCCGCACATTTCCGGCGAGCTTTGCGTCGAAAGAATATTAACTTATATAAAGAAGGCTTTTGATGAATAAAATTTTGGTTATTGACGACGATCACGCGATTAACGAACTTGTGAAAATAAACCTCGAACTTGACGGATACAAAGTATTTTCGGCATTCGACGGCGAGGAGGGGCTTGCGCTCGCAAAGCAGGAGGAGCCCGAAGTCATCGTGCTTGACGTGATGATGCCGGATTTGGACGGATACACGGTTGCAAAAAGGCTTCGCGAGAACGCCGAAATGAAAAACGTTCCGATTTTGATGTTGACCGCACTCGGGCAACTCGAAAACAAAGTCAAAGGGTTTGAACTGGGGATTGACGATTATTTGGTAAAACCGTTCGAAATCGACGAGCTCAAATGCAGAATCAAGGCACTGTTGAAACGGTCTCAAAAAATCCCCGAATCCGCGGGAGCAAAAGAGATTTACACGGCAGGCAACATAACTCTGATTCCCGAGTCTTACCGGGTCAAAATTTGCGACAAAGACACAAAAGTCACCCCGATAGAGTTCGAAATTTTAAATTTGCTTATGCAAAATTACGGAAATATGGTGTCGGGAGCCAAGATTTTAAAGGAAATTTGGGGCTACAACCCCGACGACGACATGGAAACCGTCAGAGTCCATATCAGGCATATCAGAACAAAGCTCGACAAGATTTCGGACGGCAAAAAATACATCGAAACGGTCTACGGCGGCGGCTACAGACTTATTCCCGAAGGCCTCCCCGCAAAAAAATAAACTATTGAGAGACTATTTTTTTCTCCATCCGAGTTATCGGACATTTGTATAACTCCTTTAAGCAACCTTTTTCATCGGTTTTTAAACCATGCTCAATGTTCTCGTCAAGAAACTTTGAAATCAAATTTTGGCAGCGTTTTAAATCCGCACAATTCTTAATCTCATCAATTTGAGGTTGCAAATTTTGACGAGAATTTCCGAAAAGAATTGAGAATTGAGCATCACATATAGATTTAAGATCGTCAATAAAATTTTCTTTGCTTATAGAATATTCAAATCCGGCATCTCTAAACAATTTAGGATTCGTATAAGGTTTTAATAACAATTCGGAAAAACCTTCTTCCGAGACCACTTTTTCCGCTTCTAATATTAATGAGTTTATTTCACCATCAACAGGCTTGTTTAAAGAATATCTGGACTCCGACGAGAGCCTGCCCATGTCAACAAAACAGTTATTTGCTTCTAAAGATTTTGCTCCGTTATTATCGACATAAGGCAACACAACTCTAAGACCTGACGGAGCAGTAACTGTTATATTTTTATCGAAATAATCAACTACGGTTTCGCAACCGTTTCGAGTTTCAAATCTAGGTAAACGGGCATCATTTTTCACCGCTCTCGAAATCGAATCGATTTTTTCAGACAATACTTTCCACTCGGAAATTTCGTCTTTGGCTAACAATACCGGTTTTGCTTTCAACTCGCTAAACCGTTCAAAGCTCGGTTTGTAAATATCGGGAACAAGTTCTTTAAGCAAAGTGTCTGCGTCAGGTAACGACCTAACAGTTTCATTTCCGTAAAAAAAGTTGAGAAGCTCATCCAATTGTTTATATGAAGTTTTAAGCTCATCGGATTTAAAAGAAGTCTTATTTTCCAAAATTTTCGTGTGATTTTCATTAATTTTATCGATTAAAGATTTTCGCCAGGAGTTATAAAACGTTTCGGGAACATCCGAAAGTGCGGTCAAATCTTTCAGAGCGGAACATGCTTCGTTGAACGAACTCGGCGAAGCCTCCGCTGCGCAGACATTTTCCAAACGCGTTTTGAAATTTTTGACCGCGCTCGGCAGGGCATTAAATATTTCGGACATTTTGCCGTCGAGTTGAGCCAAACACCCCGTCATTTCGTCACGAGCCGCCTTAATTTCCGGAGTTTCGGTTTCCGCGGCTTTATACAACCGTTCAACCGCCGATTCTAAACGGATTTTCAAATTTTGAGCATCATCGTAAGATTTAAGATTTGCAAAATTTGTTTTAAAATAGCCGACGACGGAATTTGCGTTATCCGTTGCGTCTTTCAGAACGATTTGCGAATTTTCGGCAAGTTGAGCCAGCCGACTGTCCATTTCCGAAATAAAATCATTATATTTTTTAATGTGTTCATCTACACGAGTATTATCGTACTCACTCCACAACGATTTGTATTTTGAAGAGGCTTCCTCGCAGGACTTCAACGATTTTCTCGCCGCGTCCGCCATTTTCGTCATTTCGTCTTTCGAATAAGTTTCATGCCAATAATAAGGAACATCAAAAAGTTTTCCGTCGAAGAGATTTAAGCAAGCACCTCGAGCTTCAGACCGTGCGCGATCGGACAATACGGATTCAATATGCTCGAGTTTACTTTTCAACGATGTGACTGCAGTATCATCATCGGGAACCCCGCCTTTTTTCGCCTTTTCCAACTCCGTTTTTATTTCTTTTACCAGGTCTTGAAGAACGTTTGTTTTTGTGTCGACAACTTTGTCACACTTACCGTAAAGCGCCGTCAACGGTTCCGTGAGAGCTTTGCGGGCGTTGTTTGCGCGGTAACCGTGAATTCCGTACCCGGCCAAAGCCACGAGAGCGAGCCCCGCCGTCACAAGCGCGACTTTTTTCATGGTCGAAGAGTCTTCTTCATTCTCGGGTTCAACACCCTTAAATGACGTTTTCGCTACTTCTTCGGGCTTTTTAGCGGTTTTGACGTTCATTGCGTTTGCGGGATATATATTTTGATTTACGGATACGGTCATACCATGCTCCTTGTTTTAAGACACATATTTATAAAAACAAAAAGCGAACAAAAATTGCCCCTATCCTATCCTATCCTATCCTATCCTATCCTATCCTATCCTATCCTATCCTAAGGGCATTGTATCAAGGATTTCTGCGATTTTAAATTTAATTTTACAAAACTTTACAAACGCCGTTCCGAAGGTTTTTCGGATTTTCGAAATGTCAAAAAAAATCGACCGAAACTGCCGGTTTTGCTGTGTTTTTATTTTTTACGATATGTGCCGTAAATTCGGGTAATTTTTTATCATAATCGGTTATTTTCACAACTTTTATCAATTCCGATTTTTCTATATATTCCGCCAACATTTCGTTATAATCCGATTTATACCTGTCATAAGGCAAATAAATATAATAATTTCCGGGCGAAAGGCTTTTTATGAAATTTTCAAACTCGTTTTCGTCAAAATTTTTCCATATATCCAAATCGTACAAAACCTCAGTCTTGCCCGAATAAGCCGTAAAGCAGCTTTTCGTCGCAATAATGCCCGTCATTTTAGGATTGTAGTCTGTCAAAACATGGTACAACGACCGTAATTTGCCGTTAAAAAAATACCCGTAATTCAAATCGGAACACCGAACCAAATCAACGATTAAAATCAAAAACAAAACCGTTAAATATTTTGATTCTTTAATCGGAATCAGCGCGGAAGACAATAAAATCAGCAAGCACGGCAAAACAAACAAAATACATCTTTCAACGAACGGATAAGCAAAAAATCCCGCAACAATCATCATTAAAACAGGCAAAACCGTCAGTGTCACGATTTTATATTTTTTCAAAAAAAGTTGAACAACCAATATCGCTCCGACAACAAAATAAAAATTTATTACAAAAAAAGCAAACGGCATGGTTTTCGTAACCCAATATTGAGAAACGCTGAGCCGGGAAAGATTTATCAACAAAAATTTTACGGTATAAACAAAATTATCGACGGTCAAAAAATGAGGGTTTATATAGTGCCAATAATTGAACATAAACTCGCTTTGCGACGCATAAACGTTTTTAAACCAGCAGGCAAACAAGAATACTGCCGAAACGGCAGGTACCGCCGACATCCGGAAAAATTTCTTCAATTGTTGCGATTTGTAACATTCTGCAAACCAAACCGCCGCTCCGGCAAAAATTATTACATAACCGACAAACGAAAAAAACGGTGCAACCGCAATCAATGCCGACAATAAAACTAATTTTTTATTCGAAATTCGCTTGATGTCGGTTGTGAAAAATATCGTCAACAAAAAAATCGCAAAAAACAACTCCGCAGAATACTGCTTTGCGGTACACGAATATATAATTGCAAATTTGTTCAACGCCAACAGAAACAACCCCGTCCAAACAAAATACTTTTTTTCTGAAACGGAATTCAACAAATATGCAAACAACGGTAACGACAAAATTCCGCAAAGCAAGGGAAATATTCGAAAAGACGCTTCATAAGGCAAAATATTTTTTGTCGTTTCGTGCAACAATTTAAACGCCACCAAAGAAAAAGGCGGACAAACTTGTTCGTATTGAAGCGGAGCGAATATGTTCGTCGTCTCGAGGTTGATTATATTTGCAACAAGAGCCGCCTCGTCAAAAATAAAAGCGTAGTTTGCCGCAAACAATTTTACTCTGAAAAACACCCCGACCAAAACGATAAAGGAAATAACAAAAACATTGAAATGCGTTTGAAAAAACTCAATCGTTTTAAAATATATTTTTTTCGTTCGATTCATCTTAAAGGAATTATAATACAAAAACCTGCATGCACAAAGATTATATACAAAACCAAACCCGGATTTTTTTAACGACGGGAAATATTATAAAACCGAAAAAACGCTACAAGAATGCACGGCTGTCGAAACACACCGAAAACTAATATTCGATACCTTGACGAGCCAAAACTCCGATGTCGAAATAATGTTTAATGGGTTTCATTTCCGTCACAAGGTGAGCCATCGCGATGAGTTCGGGGTGCGCTCTTCTGCCGGTCAGAACGATTTCAAGGCTTTCGGGTTTATTTCTGAGCATTTCTTTGACTTCCGAAACCTTAATCATGCCCAAATCGATGCAAATATTAATTTCGTCGAGGATAATAAGTCCGTATTCGCCGCTCGAAATCGCTTGTTTTGCGTATTCGAGACCTTTTCGGGCTTCTTTGAAATCACCGAGCGAAATGTTGTGAGAATAAACGACTCTGTCCATGCCGAACTGAACGACTTTCATATTCGGCAAAAACTGCGTAGCGGAAGCGATTTCGCCGTAGCAGGTACCTTTGTCGCCCTTTGCAAACTGGATTACCAAAACTTTCCAACCATGCCCGAGAGCTCTGAGTGCCAACCCTAAAGAAGCGGTGGTTTTGCCCTTTCCGTCGCCGGTATATATTTGGATGTATCCGTGTTCCAACACTTGCCCGTTCTCCTCAATTTATTACAGGATAATACTTTTTTAATTGTTTTACATTGACACAAAGGTCAATTTCGCAAACTTCAATATAAGTATAGTACAAACCGGGTTCGAAATGTTTGGTTTGCAAGACAATATTTACAAGTATTTTCGTACAAATCGCGAAAAGCTTTAATGCGAGTGAACAATTCGCCGAAAAAAATTTTTTAAAAAATTTTACATAATTTTTCTTAAAAAAGTATTGCAAAGGCATGCCCCGCGCGGGAAGGTGATTTTCGCCGGGGAAAATTAATTAAATTTACTTAACAAAACTACGCAAAAATAAAGCCCGAGGGCGAATGTAAACAAATGTAACGCGTTTTAAAAAATTTTTCAAAAATTTTCAAATCATGTAAAAGCATGCCCGACATGGGTTTTCGGGTGTCGATTGTAAAAAATTTTTCATTTTTCCTTTTTTTCTGTTGTATCATTCGCATTCATTGTTTATAATGGATTTATACAAAAGCATGGAGAGGATGCGCGCATGTTTGAAGACGTAGCACGACGCATTGAAGCCGTGCAAAATGAAATTGAACCTTGTAAACCCGTAATAATCGCTGTAACTAAGTATTTTGACGAACACGGAATTATCGCGTACTACAACGCGGGATTGAGAGATTTCGGCGAAAACAGAGTGGCGGACGCACTTTCAAAGTTCGAACGACTGCCCGAAGAAATTCGCAAAAACTCGAGATTTCATCTGATAGGACACCTTCAGACCAATAAAGTCAAAGATGCCGTCGGAAAATTCGACCTCATTCACTCCGTCGATTCGGTCAAACTCGCCCGAAAAATCAGCTCCGAAGCTTGCGAAAAAAACATCGTTCAAGACGTTCTCGTTCAAATCAACAACGCCGACGAACAATCAAAATTCGGTTTTCGCACGGATTGCGTCTTCGACGCTTTCGCAGAAATCGTGAACCTTCCGGGACTGAACGTCAAAGGAGTGATGAACATCGCGCCGATTTCGGACGACGAAAAATACCTCGCGGGTCTGTTCGCGCAAATTCGCGAAATTCGCGACAAGTTACGGTCGAATTTCAATGTGCCGTTACCGATAATCTCGGAAGGGATGAGCAACGACTACAAAATCGCGGTTCAACAAGGCTCTACAATGATAAGACTCGGCAGGGTTCTTTTTCGATAATTAAAAATAAAATTACGGTGATATAAAAAATTTAAAATATTCTATGGGAGGAAAATTAAAGTGACGGTAACAGACAAGCTCAGATCGGTGATTGATTATTTAACTTCGGGATTTGACGATAAAGACGATAACGGATATTACGACAATATTGTGGACGAAACTTCATACAAAACGGAAGACAACCTCGCCCTCGCGCAACAACCCGTTAAACAAAGAGAAAGAGACCTTAAGGTGGTCGTAGATCACCCCTACAAAGGCTACGAGGTTCTTATTTGCGAACCGCGTTCGTACGACGAATCGGTCGCCATCGTGAAACATTTGAAAGACAGAAAATCCGTTATTTTAAATCTTCACCTTCTCGACAGAGAACTTGCACTCAGAATCGTTGATTTTCTCTGCGGCGCAACGCTTGCCCTCAACGGCAATCAACAAAAAATCGGCGAAAATGTTTTCATTTTCACTCCCGTAAACGTCGCTCTCTCGGCAGAGTCGCAAAAAAGCAAACTCATCAAAGACGCGCTTTGGACTCAACCCCAACAACAATAGTTTACCGTTACAATATAAAAAAGGTGCACTCTTTAAAGAATGCGCCTTTTTGTCATGTTGAAACGTTTTTGCCTGCAGACGTTACAACAGATGTCGAAGGTTCCGCACGGACGTTTTTCGCGGGTCTGAATGACAACAAACCCGAAGCAGCAGGGCAGGCATTGTCGGGCGAATTTTTAGGCAAGGACGAAAATCCTTAAATACAAAGTTCGGAAAGGACTCGGAATATTTTGAACGATTAAAGTCTCGCACCCACGCCCTCGGAGAGAGTTACCCGAATCGCGGGTCGGACGCTGCCCGGCAAATCGCGAAACTTGAAACGGCGCGTACCTTCTCGGGCGCAGAGGAAACGGATTAAGGGGGCGGAGGCAGAGGGGCGGAACAAAAACTCTCGCCCCGCGGGCGGGGCGGCAGACCGGAGAGAAAACAAATCTGCGGAGCGAATGCAAGACTCAACAGGCAATCGAACGGGAGAAGTCGGAACACTGCTCGACGCGCCGCTTGTAAAGCCTCACAGAAATCTCTTCGAAGGTTGAATTTTCCGGCGGGCTCCGGTTTGCGCGACACATCGCGTCCCGAGCCTCCACAATTTGTACGAACCCCGGAGTTTTTGTTCACCTGCTTACCCAAACAATAGAGATTGAGGGTAAGGATCCTAAATATTATCAATATACTCTTGATAAAGCTACCGGTAAATATAATAAAGTCGAATGCGAAATGAAAGACAAAGTCATTACCCCTCTTGAAAATGCCGCGTCTATATCCGTCGATGCCCCCGAATATGCTCTTAATGCTCCTGTTGCTAAACCGGCACCTTAAAAAATCAAAAAGGCGAAAAACTTAAAGATATAAGTACTCAAGAATTTCTTGAACACTTTTTGAAAGTTGCATAAAAATATTTTTACGTCACATAAAACAAAAAAGCGGAAGGTAACTTCCGCTTTTTTATTATTCAGATACTCTTAAAACCTGCTTTAAGAAAGTTTGAAGATCCATTGAACCATTATTTTTTCCATTTATTGTTACCTCATTATAGGTACCTGTTGTGGGGTCAAATTTTGCAGTAGCAACGATGGGATTTGTACCTGCTGTTTGAACTTGAACATCATTTCCTTTATAGGCTATAATTTTGTTTTTGCAAACGGATTTACCTTTTTGAGGACTTACGGTTTTTACGTTTACAATTTTTCCGTCGTCAAAAGAGAGTGTGTAGTTAGTGTTTTTATTTTTAGAAGTCAATTTTAAATTTCCGGAATAATTACCGTTAACGCCTACTAAACGCCCGTTTTCAATTTTAAGATTTTTTGCAAAATATGCATTTTCAAAAGGAGTAAATGTTTGCGTTTTTGCTCCGTTTTTCAGTTGTTGTGTTTTTGCTCCACTTTGAAGTTGCTGTGTTTTGGCGGCCGCTTTTGTATTTTGAGTATTTGCAGTACCTTGTTGTGCTGCCGCTGCTTGGTTTGACGAAGCTTTTGCTGTCGTCTGAGCTGCAGTTGCGGGTTGTTGAGCAGGGGCTTGTGTTGCCGCACCTGTTGCTGGTTGAGCCGATGCGGCAGCTGTTTGTGCTGCCGGTTGTTGTGCCTGCGTCGCTTGATTTGCAGGGGCTTTTGCTGCCGGATTAGCCGCAGCCGCGGGAGCTTGAGCGGATGTTTGTGTTGCTGCCGCAGATTGGTTAGCTGCACTTGTTGCGGGTTGTGCCGTGGGCGCTGCTTTAGCCGTAGGAGCATTAAGAGCATATTCGGGGGCATCGACGGATATAGACGCGGCATTTTCAAGAGGGGTAATGACTTTGTCTTTCATTTCGCATTCGACTTTATTATATTTACCGGTAGCTTTATCAAGAGTATATTGATAATATTTAGGATCCTTACCCTCAATCTCTATTGTTTGGGTAAGCAGCTTGCTGCCGTCTTCGGTTGCCCCGTAAGTAATAGAAGACGTACCTTTTTCCGCAGCATTCTCGAAAGTAAACACGGAAGACACTCTCTTACCTTGATTAAAAGTAACTTCACCCTTACCTTCGGCAATTTTAACAACCGAATTAAGCACCTCACCCGCATCATTTTTCATAATGCCGTCAGCTTCCTTAAATCCGATGGCTTCACAAGCCTTTGTCGTTGAAGTAAATTTATTTGTCAGAGCTTCTTGAGCAGTTTTCAATTGTGATTGTGCCGTCTCGAGAGCTTTGGTGTTAGGACCCCATTTGTGAACTGCAATCCCCGTAACGGCAGCTAAACCGAGAGCCGCTATCGACCCCCAAAGAAGTGCATTACCGCCTTCTTTTTGTTCCGGCGCGGATTGTACATCCGACCCTTTAAAAGTTTGCTTGTTCTTCGTTGCCGTTATCGGCTGATAAGGTGTTGCTCCGTTGACGTTTATTGCCATATCAAAACTCCTTTCGCAATGTTCTTGCGCTACCCTAATATTCTTAATTTTTCTGCTGCCTCTCGGCATTGTTTCGACTACAAGAATATAAAAACCGAACCGTTTTAAAAATTGCTTTATACTTTCCATGCCCGCAGCCGCAAAACTTCCCCATGCCCTGCGTCTTCATTGTCTTTCAACCGCACAAAATTCAACTTTACAATACTTAACAATTAGCAAAAATGAGGATTTCGGACAAAAAAACGTTCGTTTTTACGGCAAAATATACCGTCGATTTTGCGCCAAACAAAAAAATATATCCGAAATTCAGTCTTGCATGCCGCCCGAGCATGCCTTATCCGTGACGTCCGAGCATGCCGCATGCCTTAATAATGCACCCCGAAACATGAACAACCCAAACCCCGAAAGTCATAAACTAATCGCGATATGTGCGGGATTTTTCGGTAAGCTTGAGAATTCGTTTTTTGACTGCCGGAGTTATCACCAAATCAGGCTCTCGCGCGCAAAAATCGTCATACACGGTCACCGCCGTAGAAACATTCCCCTTCGCCTCGTACAAAAGCCCGATTATCACGTCATCGAGGTAACTTTTCCGATTTGCCTTGTACTGCTTGAGTTTCGCACCGACAACACCTTTGCGCGCATACGCGTCGACCAAATTGTCATAATACTCGAAATTCAACGGATACTGCTTCACCGCCTTCTCGAAACATTCCGCGGCAAGCCCCGGATACCCGATTTTAATATACGTTTTCCCCAAATTATTATAATATACCGAAGTTGCCTGCGTGTCGGGGTTTAAATTTATCGCAATCTGAAATTCCTTTATCGCCCCGTAATAATAGCGTTCGCGCACGTAATCAAGTCCGATGTTGTTATGTCGATAAGCGTTATTCTCGGCATCAATGCGTGAATGCAGCTCCGAACACTCCGCCGCCGCACAAAAAACAACCGTTATTAACATTAAAAAAAATTTTTTCATCTTCCCGCCAAAACGCTCACCACAAGGCACCCGCCCAAATTATACAATAATTACCGAAATAAAAAAATCAACTTTTTCACGAAATTTATTATTCGAAAAAAATTGAACAGATTATAACAAATTCGCAAGAACGTCGGACAGCCCCGCACCTGCAGTAATTTCGGCTATGCCCCAAACGCGCGTCGCCTCGGTTCGACGCAAACAGTAACGAAAGCGAGAGGTCTTCGCTCGAAAACCTCCCGCTAAACAGATGTCGATAAATATTTCAACGACTATTTAATAATTTTGTAAACGTGTTTTTTGTAAACAGGTTCGCCGGAAGCGATGTCAAACGCCGCTTTGACGCTTGCCGCGGCTTCGTCGAGTTTCGATTTGTCGTTTACGTAAAGCGTCGCAATCGTTTCGCCTGCTTTTACGGTTTCGCCGGTCTTTTTGTCAAGGTAAACTCCGACCGCGTAATCAATCGAATCCGTTTTCTTTTCGCGACCCGCGCCCAAAATTTTCGAAGCCTTTGCAACTTTCAAAGCGTCGATTCTTTCGACAAAACCGTCTTTTTCGGACTTAATTTCAAAAGTGTAATCCGCTTGAGGCAAAAGCGAATAATCAGTCAAAATGCCGTCGTTTCCGCCTTGAGCGCGAATAATTTCACCGAATTTTTCCAACGCTTTTCCGCTCGAAATAAGTTCTTTCAAGTATGCCTTGCCTTCTTCTTCGGTTTTGAATTTGCCCAAACGCTCAAACGCGACACCCGCAAGAGCATACGTAATTTCTTCCAAATCTTTACACGAGCGACCTTTTAAAAATTCTACGGCTTCTTTGATTTCAAGCGAGTTTCCGACCGCCCTGCCGAGAGGTTCGTCCATCGAGGTTATGACCGCGCAAATGCTTCTGCCGAGGCGTTTTCCGACTTCAACCATGCATTCGGACAATTTTACGGCATCTTCGGGAGTTTTCATAAATGCGCCCGAACCGTACTTGACGTCGAGAACAATGACGTTTGCGCCCGACGCGATTTTTTTGGAGACAACGGACGACGCGATTAAGGGAATTATATCAACGGTTGCCGTAACGTCTCTGAGGGCATACAATTTACCGTCCGCGGGGGCAAGCGACATGGTTTGAGAAGCCAACGCCGCGCCGATTTGTTTTATCTGAGCTTTGAATTTATCGGTAGACAAATTTGTCGAAAAACCCGGAATAGACTCGCATTTGTCGATTGTTCCGCCCGTGTAGCCGAGTCCTCTGCCGGAGAGTTTTGCAACGGGAACGCCCGCAGCCGCCATCAACGGCAAAAACATCAACGTAATTTTATCGCCGACCCCGCCCGTAGAGTGCTTGTCGACTACGTTATCGCCGATATCGCTCAGGTCAAGAACTTCACCCGACTTAACCATATAGTCGGTCAAATAGGTCGTTTCGTCGATATTCATTCCTTTGAAATATATCGCGGTCAACAACGCGGAAGTCTGGTAATCGGCAATTTCTCCGCTCATTACGGCGTCTATCCACCACTTGATTTCCTCTCTCGTTAAAGCCTGTCCCTGTTTTTTCTTTTCGATTAAGTCTACAGCTCTCATCGTTACTCCTTCTTTACCTGTGATTTAAGTGCTATTTGGCTTTTTTAGCCGGTGTAGGGTTTTCGTTAAGATAATTTATGATATCCTGAGTCAAGTCCACTCCGCCCGTCAAGATTACGCGGTAGTCAAAAACCACGTCAACGCCTTTGTTTGCCGAAACAATTTTCGCCGCTTCCGAAATATTGTCGAAAACTTCGGTTTCCTTTTGTTTTTTGAACTTAATTACGGTTTCTTCTTTTGCTTTATATTCTTTTTCGGTTTTTTCTTCGAAGCTCTTTTTGCTTATGGGAGAAGCTATTTGCTTATATTCTTTCTCTTTGTTAAGCAAATATTGTTGCAAACCGGCGACTTTTTCGTCGACCTGTTTATAAAGATTTTGAGCGTAAGAATAGTTAGTCTCGATTTTTTTGAAATCCGCAAACCCAATGGTATCGGCAAGAACAGCCGTCGTTGAAAAAGCAAAAAGCATTGCCGACAATAAAAATTTTTTCATGATAGTTCTCCGTTTTTGCGTATACAATTTTATACCATATCCGCCGAAAACGCAAGAAACTATTTAAAAGAATCTTCGCGATCGGGTCGTTTGCCGCCTTTTTGGATAATGAGTTTGTCGCGTTCGATGATGTATTCGACCATATCCGTTTCGGGATCGACTTTTAAAAGCTTGAGAATGGTATTGTTCAGGCATAAAGCCCATCCGTTGCCGTTTCTCATAAGTTTGCGTTCCATTTTTTAAATCCCTTTTGCAAATAAAAACTTTGTACAATGGTATCTTACATTTAAACTTACATATAATCTTACATAATATGGTATAATGTATGTACAATTTTATAAAAGTTATCTTTATATTTGTTTTTTTAATCGCAAAAACAATACTCGGCGGAATTTTAGACTTTTATTACAGAATGATTAAATTTTACGCAACTTACGACCTCGACGAAATATGGAAGAAATAAATTCTTGATACCGATTTTTTTATGTTAAAATCTACATGTAATAAAAATTAAAAAAGGATTTACGATATGAAAAAATTGTCAAACCTTCAAGAAGAAAGATTGAATTATCAACCAAAATTGCCCTCGTCGTTGTCTAACGGCATCAAAAAGCTCGTTATGACCGAAGGCGCGGCAACAAAAGCTGTTAAAGACGAAGAAGCCGTAAAGAATTTGTTTAAATTTTCCTACGGCAAGCCCACAGTTACGTTTTCGACCTCAAACACGGAAAGAGAATGCAAACGCATGAACGCCGGCGTAATTTTGTCGGGCGGACAAGCTCCCGGCGGACACAACGTTATCGCGGGGCTTTTCGACGCTTTGAAACAGGCAAACCCCGAAAACAAACTCTACGGATTTTTAGGAGGACCCTCCGGCATCATCGAAGGCAAATACGTTGAGATTACAAAAGAATTTATCGATAAATACCGTAACACGGGCGGTTTTGACATGATAGGTTCGGGCAGAACAAAACTCGAAACCGAAGAACAATTCAAAAAATCGCTCGAAGTCTGCAAAAAACTTGACATTACGGGTATCGTCATCATCGGCGGCGACGACTCAAACACCAACGCGGCACTTCTTGCGGAATGGTTCCTCGCAAACAACACCGGTATCAACGTTATCGGCTGCCCCAAAACCATCGACGGCGACCTCAAAAACTCCGAAATCGAAATCTCCTTCGGGTTTGACACGGCAACAAAAACTTACGCGGAATTGGTCGGAAACATCCAACGTGACGCAAATTCCGCCAAAAAATACTGGCACTTCATTAAGCTTATGGGAAGAAGCGCAACCCACGTCGCGCTTGAAGTTGCACTCCAAACTCAACCCAACATCACTTTGATTTCCGAAGAAGTCGAAGCCAAAAACATGTCGTTGAGCCAAATCGTCGAAGATATCGCGCAAACGGTCGCAAAAAGAGCCGCTGCGGGCAAAAACTTCGGCGTCGTCCTCGTTCCCGAAGGCTTAATCGAATTCATTCCCGAAATGAAATCGATGATTGCAAACCTCAACGACGTTCTTGCGAAAGCCGAAAACTCCGACGAATACAAGTCTTTGACCGACAACGAAAAATTCGAATATATCAAAAAAGCTCTCGAACCTTCCAACGCGAAAGTTTACGCGTCGTTGCCGGCAATGATTAAAACTCAATTGCTGATGGACAGAGACCCCCACGGAAACGTTCAGGTCTCCAGAATAGACACCGAAAAATTGTTGATTGAAATGGTCAAAACGCGTCTCGCAGAAATGAAGAAAAACGGCGAATATACCGGCAAATTCTCCGATTTGGCACACTTCTTCGGATACGAAGGCCGCTGCGCGTTCCCGTCGAACTTCGACGCGGATTATTGCTATTCGCTCGGTTTCAACGCGTTCGCACTCTTGAGCTTCGGACTGACAGGATATATTTCTTCGGTTAAAAATCTGTCAAAACCCGCTTCGGAATGGGTTGCGGGCGGAACTCCCCTGACGATGATGATGAATATGGAAAAACGTCACGGCGAATTCAAACCCGTAATCAAGAAAGCACTCGTCGACATCGAAGGTCCCGTTTTCGGCAAACTTGCCGCTAACAGAGAAAAATGGGCTATGGAAGACGTATACCTCTTCCCGGGCGCAATCCAATACTTCGGACCGTCAAACGTTTGCGACGTAACGACCCACACTTTGGCTTTGGAACAAACAAAATAGTTCCCGAATCCTAAAATCTTAAAAAGGGCGAAAATCAGAGGGTTTTCGCTCTTTTTGCATTCAATCGAAGCATTAAGCCACGTGTCCTTTTGTTTTTTACGAAAAAATTTTAACCGGACGGTCGACGCGGGCAGTTTTATTACACAAAAATACAAACCGATACACCACGAAAAACCGGTTAGAACAAGGTGTTTCCGTAAATAACGGAACAACACCGACAAACCTGAAAATGTCTATACCGAAAACGCACTAAAACGTCGAAAGTGCCGATTTTATCGCGCAAATCATACCCGTTTCGTCCGCCTCGAGCCGCCCGGCTATGTCAAACGCAGTTCCGTGAGCTGGCGAAGTCCGAATAAAATCAAGCCCGATTGTCGTATTTACGGCGGTTTTCGGGCAAAGCATTTTTACGGGAATTAAACCCTGGTCGTGATAAACCGCCGCGTAACAATCATATTGCGGCTTTTCGCAGTTCAGCAAGCTTTTTGCCGCTTTTGCAAAAAGAGCGTCCGCCGGAATCGGCTCCGATACCGCAATTCCGCTCGCACGCAATCTTTCGACGGCAGGTGCAAAAATCATTTGCTCTTCGTCTCCGAAAAGCCCGTTTTCGCCCGCATGCGGGTTGAGCGCACACAGCCCGATTTTTGGAGCATCAAGCCCGTAAAACCTTTTTAAAGACTCATTCAAAACCTTAATTTTTCGCACAATCAAATCAATCGACAGAGATTTCGAAACCTCGGAAAGCGCAATATGCCTGGTCAAAAGCAAAACCCTGAAAGTTCCCGCCGTAAAAAGCATTTCGGTATGCCGATTTTTTTTCGCGCAAAAAGTCTCCAAAACCTCGGTTTGTCCCGAAAAATCAAACCCCGCAAGGTGCATGGCGTTTTTAGAAAGCGGAGCCGTCGCAATTGCGCCCAAAACTCCGTTATTTACGTACTCGCAGGCGGTTTTCAGACATAAAAACGAAAATTTTCCGGATGCCGCCGACTCGTTTCCGGGCGCAAAATCGTCCTCGAAGAATGGGATTTCAACAACTTCGAACTTTTTTTTAAGACGCAATCCGAACTTTTCGGCATACAAATCAAAAAGTTTCGAGTTTGCAAAAATAACAATTTTCTCGGCGGGCAAATCCGTCGAATTAAGTGCTTTTATTGTAATTTCGGGAGAAATTCCGTTAAAATCTCCGATGGTAATTCCGAGTTTTTTCATTTTATCGAATGCATATCAAAATATTTCAAAATTTCGACCAAAGTGTTTGTTCCGCCGAGGTTTCCGGATTTTGTGACGAGATAACGACCTTCGGAGTCGATACAAAGGGGAATTGCGGGTAACACCGCATCAATGGGCTTAAAAGTCTTACAATTCAAATATTTAAAACATTTTTGAGAAGTCTCGCCGCCGACGGTAACCAAAAACGCCTGTCTTTGTGCCAATACGGACGCCGCAATTTCGCCGAGACAATCACTGATTTTTGTCAAAAACGCGGATTTTGAAAGTTCGTTTTCGATTAAAAAGTCGGACAGCGCGAGTTTGTCGGCAAAAAGCTTCGAGGTATGCAAAACGACGGTGTAATTTCTGACAAGGTTTCGCAAAATTTTGTCGACAATTTCGCCTTTTTTGCCGCTTACAATGTCGTTTGCGCAAAGATCGACGAAATAAATATTGTCAACGTCGTAGTCTTCGAGCTTCTTGATTTGAGCCGCGACAACGTTTGTCGCGGAGCCCGAGACCACAAACCGCGGTAAATCAGGTAATACAGGGGATTTTACTTCGGTATTTTCGGCTTCGTCCAGCCAAATTTCCGCAACCGCGCGCGCTGCACCTGCGGAACCGCACGGTAAAATTTTTTTTGGCGATTTATTCAATGCAAAAATGACCTGTTCGATATCGGTCGAAGAAATCGCATCCACTACAATAAAGCGAAAACCTTTGGAAATAAGGTCGTTCAGCTTATATAAAATCGGACCCGCACCTTGTTTAACTATTCGAAAATCGATTAAAGCTATTTTGTCACGCAAATTTTCGGGCAAATCGTTGTAGAGAATCGTCGGAATGTGAGATTCCGTAATCGGTGCACCGGGATCGCCCGCAAACTCCGTTCTTTCAACCGGGACGCCTTTCAGGAGGTGAAAACCGCCGACCGTCGTGCGTCCTTCGTTGGGAAAGGCAGGCATAATAAGGGCTGCATCGTATCCAAATTCTTCGATTAACGCCGAGATTTCCGCCGCGACGTTTCCGCGCATCGTCGAATCAATTTTTTTATACAAATTTTCGGTTTTAAGCTTATCGCGAAACGCCGAAGCAACCGATTTCACTTTTTTTGCGGCATCTTCGGGAGAAACGTTCCGGCTTTCCGTCGAAATCGCAAAAACTTTGACTTTGTCAAACGACTCCGGCAAACTGTTTTCGTCATATAAAATCAGCGTATTACAGCCTTTGAGAAAAAATTGCAAAGCCGTATCGTTTGCGCCCGTCAAATCGTCCGCTATGATACCTATCGTATCGGGGTAAAGCATTGTTATTCCGCCTTTTTACCCAAAAGTCGCATTTGATTGCAATTTATCGAGAAAAATTCTCTGGGATTTCCGTCTTTGCCGGTGTATTTGTTCACGGTCAATCGACCTTCAACCCAAAGCAGCGAGCCCTTTTTGACGTATTCCGCCGCGATTTCCGCCGGTTTGTCCCACATATCGATGTTGAACCAATCCGTCGTTTCCGCGCTTGTTTTGGCATCCCAACGCGAAACCGCCATACTGAAAGTCGTTTTACACTTTCCCGACTCAAAATACTTAATTTCGGGGTCTCTACCCGCTCTTCCGACTACCACTACGTTATTCATAATTAAAAATCCTTTTCGTTATACTCGATTATCGCTTAAAAACCGAGATTTTGCAACTTTTTCCGAAACAAATTTTACCGCCTCGTCTTTTGTGCTCAAAACGCCTTCGAGTTGCAGATTTCGAACTTCTTTGACCAAATCCCCGAGTTCTTTGGACTGAGGAAGTTTTGTCAAATCCGAAATTTCATGCCCGTTCAGGAGCGGTTCCGGCAATTTTACTTTGTCAAGATTTTCAAGATAAAAATCCAGAAGCGAATTCAGCCCCGAAATGTTTGAATTTACGGTTTCCTGAGTAATTGCGGGACCCAAAGCGCAAAGCCTGTCGGCTTGAGCGAGCAAAATTACGTCGGGAACAAAGTCACCGAGTTTGCGAAAGAAGCGTATTTTCGCCTTTTCCGAGCTGTCGGTCTGCAAAAGCGCAGACGGGTAAATGTGATTTTTTATCAGCGTCGCGATATAATTTATATTTTTTTTCGAAAATTTCAAATCCGCCAAAATCGGGCGAACGAGCTTCGCTCCGACGGAATCGTGAGTTATGAAACGATGTCGACCGTTTTCGTCGATTTTCCAGGTCGAAGGCTTTCCGATGTCGTGCAAAAACGCCGCAAGCTTAAGCAAACCGAGCCTCGGTGCGACCGCTTCTTTGACCTGACCATTTGATTTTTCGAAAATTTCGCCGATTTTTGCCTGAGATTCCAGTAAATGATGAAATAAATCCAGATGATGATGCGAATTCGGCGGAATTTTTTTGACTTCTTTCATTATCGGGAAAATCAAGTCGACAAGCCCCGCTTTGTCGGCTTTTTCAAGGGCTTTCAGGGAATATATACCTTCAAAAGTTTTTGAAAGTTCGACACAAACCCGCTCTTTTGCAGGGTTTTCGATGAGTTTCACATTCGATTTCACAAAATTGAAAACATCGGGATCAATGTCAAAGCCCGTTTGCGCGCAAAACCTGAAAACCCGCAATATACGCAAAGAATCATCGATAAAGTTCGAAAGTTTCGCGCTTTTTAACACGCGGTTTCGAAAATCCTTCAAACCGCCATTCAAGTCAATGATTTCAAGTGTTTTGAGGTTAAATGCAATCGAATTTATTGTCAAATCGCGTCTGTCGATATCGGTTTTCAAATCGTCGTCGAGCATGCCCGAAATGTCGAAATAATGCAATTTATCGGGCATTACAACACGGTAAATCAAGTTTTCGGAATCGAGTTCGACAAAATGCGCCCCGAAAAACGCGGTGATTTTTTCGGCGAGAACCTTTGCAAAATCGCGCTTTACAACCAAATCGACGTCGTAAGTCGTTTTATTCAAGAGAAAATCTCGAATATAACCGCCCACAATGTAGCAATCATAAGGTTTTGCAAGCTCCGCAACCGTTTGAAGCAATTTATCCGATTTTATTTTTTCGACAAGCTCAATCATCGCAAGAGTCCTCCGTTTCTGCCGAAACAAGTGCCATTGCCGCCGCCAACGCCGTGTCCGCCCGCAAAATCAACTTCCCGAGAGTAACTTCGGCGATATTTTTTTCTTCGAAAAGACTAAACTCCCGTTTTGAAAAACCGCCTTCAGGACCGAGCAAAATCAGTATTTTCCCGCCTTTATAAGGATTCTTCACAAAATATTTTCTAACCGTTAAAAAATTTTCGCGCTCCGAAAAAACAATAATTTTTTCAAATTCCGAGCGGGAAAGGATTTCGTCGAGAGTCATAACGCCGGAAATCGACGGCACATCGGCTCTTTCGCACTGTTGAACCGATTCCGCGGCAATTTTACGATACTTGTCGATTTTATTTTTTACGACTGATTCTTTTACCGTACAATTGTCGGAAATCAACGGAACGATTGTCTTTGCACCGGTTTCTACGGATTTTTGAAGCGAAGAAAACATCGCATCGGGTTTTATCACGCAAATTCCGACTGTTATGTCAGCCGAAAGCTCGCGCGTTACGGGATATTTGCCCAAAATTTCCGCAACAAGTTTTTTTTTGGAGATTTCCCTGATTTTACATTCGAATCCGACTTTGTTTTCATTCGCAAACTTAATGATTTCGCCGATTTTCACCCTTCTCACCGTAATAAGATGATGTAACTGTTCGGACGAAGTCACGGTTATCTCGTTTTCGGTTTCACAATTTGAATTTATCAAAAAATGAGGCATGTCAAAATCCCTTCCCGAATATTATATCGTGATGTAAAAATTTTCGCCATATTTCTTTACTTTTTGTTCCGAAGATTTTATCATGACGGAGTGAAGATTTCATCAAAAATACTCGAAAAAGCAATATACGAGCTGTGCGACAAGGCGGCATGCAACTTATCCGCGGACGTTATGTCCTTGATGAGAACCGAATTTTATCGTTCAAAGTCTCCTCGAGCCGCACATATTCTGCAAAATGCCGCAAAGGCTTATGAAACGGCGCGTCCGCTCTGTCAGGACACAGGATGCGTTCACGTATTTTTGGAAATCGGCAACAACATAACGTTCGAACAAAACCCCAAAACTGTTATAAATCAAGCCGTTGCAAAGGTTTATACCGAAAAATTTTTCAGGAAGTCTGTCATCGAAAACGGTCTGTTGTCGGGCAAAAACACCAAAAACAACACCCCCGCGGTAATCGAAACCGAATTTACCGATGCCGACGACGAACTCAAAATTTCCGTCCTGCTCAAAGGCGCGGGATGCGACAATATGTCGTTTTCAAAAATGTTGCTGCCTTCGACGACGCTCGACGAACTCGAAGACTTTCTCGTAACTTCGATTTGCGAAAACGGTAAATATGCATGCCCGCCCGTGTTCGTTTCAGTCGCAACTGGAGGTTCGTCTCACAACGTTTTGGCACTCGCGGAAAAAAATTTCTTCGACAAAAAAAACGATTTTCCCGAACTGTGCGAACGCATAAAACGGCGCGTAAACGGTTCCGTCGACAAAAAATACGGAGAATTTTTTCTTGCCGACATAAAAATAAGGGCTTTTGCCCACCACATGGCGAGTTTACCCCTCGGAGCGGCAATCAACTGCCAATCGCTGAGAACCGGCTCTTGCGTCATAAAGTCCGACAAAATAACGGTTTTGACCGATTACGACAACTTTGAAGCGCCCGAAACCGACAATTCCGAAACAAGGGAAATTTTTACGCACGATACCGATACCGCAAAAGCTTTAAAAACAGGCGAGAACATACTTTTAACGGGAAAAATTCTTATAGCTCGAGACGCGGCTCACAAAAAAATGCTCGAAATCCGCAAAAACGGCGGAGTTTTACCGTTTAAAACCGAAAACGAATTTATCTTTTATGCAGGTCCCTGCCCCGCAAAACCGGGCGAAATAACGGGTCCCGTCGGACCGACGACATCATTCAGAATGGACAAATATTTGCCCGAATTTCCCGAAATTGCGGGCACGATAGGTAAAGGAGCCCGAACAAAAGACGCGGAAACATTCATCAAACAAAACAATTCGGTGTATTTTGAGACGGAAGGCGGCATTGCGACACTTTTGGCGTCAAAATTCAAATCAATGAAAGTTATCGCGTTCGAAGACCTCGGTGCGGAGGCGGTCTTTGAGGCACAAGTCGAAAAACTTCCGCTTACGGTCGCAATCGGACGCTAAAAACGTTAAAATCGGGGGTTACACCGCTTCCGCAATAAAAAATCCCGCCCCGACGGCAATATTCAACTGACATTATGCGGTCATTACTCTGCCGAAACCGGTTGCGATTACGCCGCCGCTTCATAACAAACAAAAAAATAACCCTCGTTTAAGGAAGCCCCGCCAAACGTTGCATTTACGCCGCAGCTTCTTCCGCAACGCAATGCTTGAGCGCGCTTACGATATTTCCGTCAAGCTTGCCCGCTTTAACGTCTTCATCCATTATTTCAAATGCTTTTTCCGGCGAATACGCCTTTTTATAAGGGCGTTCCTCCGTCAACGCCGAATAAACGTCCGCAACAGACAAAACCTTCGTCCGCTCGTCACTCAGCATATTCGACGGAACGTGGTGGTTCAAAACGGAATAAAGCACCTTTTTATCGGGAATTTGCGTTTTCAAAAGCTCGTACCCGGCACGCGCATGCAGGTCGGTTATCTGCTTTTCGCGCGGAGAAAGCTTGTCTTCCTTCTTCAAAACGCTTTCGGGAATCAAAATTTTTCCGTAATCGTGAAAAACCGCTGTCTGAGCCAAAATACGCTTATCTTCGGAACTCATTCCAAGCTCATCCGCCAACATTTGAGTAAGTTTCACCGTCGTCGCGATGTGCTCCGCACTCAATTCACGCACATTATCTACACAAACCGTCGGCTTCACCCCGATACTCGTAAAAATTTCGCCGGCACGAGGATTTGCCGCAAGCATTTTATTCACTGCCGTTTCATCCAAAAACTTCTCGGGAACCCTTGCCTCTTCGCCGATTTCGACCGACGCGCCTTTCGGCTTCGAAACAACTCCCGTTTCGAACATGTCCTTCTCGGGCTGAGCATGCAAAAGCCGCGAGCCCGACGTCATTTCAGGCTTCGTTGCCGTGCTCGTCGGAACCGATGTTGCTCCGCCGCGCACATACACGATATTACCGTTATTTTGTACTGCTTGTGTTGACACGTTCAAATTCCTGCACTTTACATCACGAACATAAGCCCGTACTTATATAAACAAATTTTTTCGTTCAAAATTGCGGGGCATGGTCGTTTTTGTTACAATTCTTTATAATATTTTTTTGACCGGCTTTTTCGCGGGAACCTCGGAAGGCTTCTTTGCCGCATTTTCAGTCTCTTCGGCTTCTTTTTCCGAATAACGCATGCACCCGAGGTTTGCATCCGCCATCATTCTCATTGTTTGCCAAAATTCGTCCGGCGTAAGCTCTTTTCGGTCTTCCGCGGGCGAAGGTTCGGGCAAGGTTCTGTAAAAATTCGTCAACCTTGTCGCAATGTCCGTATTAATGTTCGTTTTAATTTCCGTCATACACTTTACCTCTCCTATATATATAAAGTATAGAAGGGGTATCGAAATTTCAGTTTTTCAAAAAATTGTTACATTCTTAACATTAATTTTTCATTTTGCTTTTTTTGTTGTATAAAATCGAATCAATAAAAGATTTTCCGACAATCACGAGTCCTGTAAGCCCCGTTACAGCCTCCGGAACTTCATACACCGTCGACGAAAACATTATGAGCGCAAGAAGCCCTATTGCCCAATGCGCGCCGTGCTCGAGATACAAATATTTTTGAAGCGTTTTCGACTCGACCATATAAAGAGTCAAAGACCGCACAAACATTGCGCCTATGGCAAGCCCCGTCATTATGATTATAATATCCTTGCTTATCGCAAACGCGCCCAAAACTCCGTCGAGCGAAAAAGACGCATCAATAAGTTCGAGATACAAAAAACCGATAAAACCGAGTTTCGCGGTTCCTCCGACCAAATCAGCCTTTTTCTGCGCAAACCGTTCGAGCGCGTTGCTGAGCTCGTCGATTAAAACGTACAAAACAATCCCTGCGACCCCCGAGAGCAAAACAGCCGATTTGTCGGCATTCGGAACAACCTGAAACACAACCGCCAAAGCAATAAGCGTTACCAAAGCCTCTGTCGTTTTTATCAAATGGCATTTTTGCAAAAACTCCTCGGGAAACTTCAGCCAATGAACGTCCTTTTCCTCGCCGCAAAAATACGACAAAAATAACATAAACAAAAACGCTCCGCCAAACGTCACCAAAGGAACGTGACAAGCGTGAAGACAGCTTTCATACTTCGAAACGTCGTTCATCGCAAGATTTGCAACCTCCGGCAGCGAAAGCCCCGTAAACAAAGCAACCACGCCGAGAGGAAACAACAACCGCATTCCGAACACGGCAATCAAAATCCCCCACGTTACAAACCTGTGTTGCCATTTTTCTGTCATTTTTTCAAGTTTCATTGCGTTCACGACCGCGTTGTCGAACGAAAGAGTAATTTCCAATATTGACAGAAAAAACACCACAAAAACGCACAGCAATTCATGCCCCGGGTGTCTCACGGTTCCCCAAAACCACGCAAAAGCAAGACCCAAAACCGTTACGATAAACGAACCTTTAAAATGTTTCAACATAAATAAACCTTTGTATTTCCGAACTTATTATACACAAAAAAAAGCCGCTTCGAAAATCGAAACGACTTTTCTTTTATTATTGCTCAAATAAAATTATATTTGTTTTTCGACTCTTTCCAAAGCTTCGAGAGCGTCTGCGGGGAGTTTGTCCAATCCGCCTTTTTCGGTTTCTCTCGATTTTACGAACTTAATTCTGTCTTGAATTCTTGCCGTAAATTGAGCTTTGTATTCAGGATTATTCAAATCAACATTGAAGTCGGGCATTTCGAGGATTTCGATATCCGAGAAGTTGCCCCATTTCTTGAATTGAGCCTTGCCCGCGATGATGTCTTCGATAATACCGAGGGTGTGTTCTTTTTTGACTTTTTGTCCCATGAATTCGCCGGTATTGAGGATGTAGCAGTCAACGCCGTCTTCGATGAGTTGTTTGAATCTTTCGTAATCCATAGCCAAAGGATACGTTCTGAACGGGTTTGCGTAAGGCTCGACAACCAATGCGTTCGGGTCAACGCCTTTTGCAAGTCTTTCCGCAGTCGTTCTCTTTGTAGCCAAAGTTGCGCCCATTGCGCTTCCGAGAGCCGCACCTTTGAGTTTGAGAACCGGCGGAATCGTCGGGTCTTTCATCAACCAGAAAATAGCGTTGATGGGTTCGTTGATTCTGTCGACTCTGTTGGGCGACCAAAGTTTCGATTTAACGGCTCTGCCGTTTCCGTTTCTGATGTCTTCGGTTACGGAGTAAACTTTTCCGTCTTCACCCAAAATAGCACCCGCGTTTTGCTGCGTCAAAATGTATTTGTTGTCTTCGCAGCCGATGGGGTAATCTTGAGTTTTGTCGAAGTAAGAAGGTTCGAGAGCTATCGAATATTTGTCGTGAATGTTGATGATGAATGCGTCATCGTGAAGTACGGTTACGTCGAATTTTCCGTCGTGTTTTGCGTGGGTAATGGTCGATTTGCCCGAACCCGACAATCCGAATACGGCTACCGTGAATTTTTTGTCGTTTGCAAGGTTGTAACGTTTGCATCCGCCGTGGCACGATGCATAACCGTTTCTTGCAGCGCAACCCCAGGCAAGAGTCAAAGTTCCTTTTTTGTGTTCGCCGAAATATTTCATACCCAATATTGCCGCACAGTTGTGTTCGGGATCGAAGAAAGTCAATCCGTACGGGAAGTCGGGGTGAGACCAGTCGGGATCGGAGAATACGTAGATGTCGCCTTCTTTGATTTTTCTGGATTCGTCGTACATTTTTGCGTATTCTTCGTTTACGTATTGGAAATTGAGCATCCAGCTGAGAAGGTTATTTTCGTAGCCTTCGGGGATAAGGAGGTGAGCTTTGATCATAAAGTCGTTTTCAAGCCCTACGACAGCTTCGGTTCTCAACATCGTTTTGTTTCTCGAGTTGAAAATCGCGTCTCTGATGACGGGAAGCAAGACTTTCAAGTCGCAACCGGGTTCGCCGACGATTCTTCTTGCAGCCGCACAACGACCGGTAACTCCGCCGTCGTTGAAAAGCAATTGGTTTGCGCCTTTGGGCAAACCGCACTTTTCGGGTTCGTAAATCGGCATTCCGGTCAATTCAATGGTTCCGGGGCAGAAAAGAGCCGCTTTGTAAGCTTCCGCAACGGTTTTGATTTCTTCGACGTTGTTGCCGAAAAATGCCGTTTGGATAGTAGCTCTTGCAGCCGATTGGGTTGCATGTAATTCTTCGTTTGTTGTGTAAGTTTCAATTGTAGCCATAATTTTTGTCCTTTATTTGAAATGCTAAAAATATTATTAACGTATTATAAAAGTAACGCCAGCAAAACGCCCGCAGCAACCGCCGAACCGATAACACCGGATACGTTCGGTCCCATAGCGTGCATTAACAGGAAGTTTGACGAGTCGTATTCCTGACCGACTTTGTTTACGACGCGGGCAGCCATGGGAACCGCGGAAACGCCTGCGGCACCGATAAGCGGGTTGATTTTGTCTTTCGAGAAAATATTCATGATTTTAGCCATAACGACACCGCCCGCAGTACCGAAGCAGAACGCAATCAAACCGAGAAGCAAAATTCCGAGCGTTTCGGGAGTCAGGAACATGTCGGCGTTCAGTTTCGAACCGACAGTCAAGCCCAACATAATGGTTACGATGTTGATAAGTTCGTTTTGCATCGTTTTCGAAAGTCTTTCGGTGACGCCGCATTCTTTGACGAGGTTACCGAACGTGAGACAGCCGATAAGCGGAGTCGCATCGGGAAGAAATATGATGCAAAGCCCCAAAACCAAAAGCGGGAATACGATTTTTTCCGTTTTGGAAACGTGCCTGAGCTGTTTCATTTTGATTTTACGTTCTTTGTCGGTCGTCAAAGCTTTCATAATGGGGGGCTGAATAATCGGAACGAGTGCCATATACGAGTATGCGGCAACCGCGATTGCACCGAGCAAATGCGGAGCAAGTTTTGTCGTTACGAATATCGAGGTCGGACCGTCCGCACCGCCGATAATACCGATGGAAGCGGCTTCTTTAAGTCCGAAATCGAGTCCGCAATATTGTCCGAGAAGCAAAGCCCCTATCAAAGTCGTGAAAATACCGAGCTGAGCGGCACCGCCGAGAAGTGCGGTTTTCGGGTTTGCGATAAGCGGACCGAAGTCTGTCATCGCACCTACGCCCATAAATATGAGCAACGGGAACAAACCATTTTCGATACCGGCGCAATAAATGGTGTGAAGGAACCCTGTTGTTCCGATATCGACAATCGGGATGTTCGCCAAAATTCCGCCGAACCCGATAGGCAACAACAGCAACGGTTCAAACCCTTTTTTAACCGCAAGGTAAATCAAAAGGATACATACCGCAAACATTATTATAGTGCCGTATTGGTGCAGAAATTGGGTAAAAGCACCGACGGAAGGATCCGTCAACGGGTCTTTGATAAAGTTCGCAAAACCCGTTGATTCGTAAAGTTTAATAAGTCCTGTTTGTAAATCCATAACTCGACCTCTCTATCCTACTCTCGCAATGATTTGGTCGGTTACTACGGAATCACCTACGTTAACGTCGATTGACTTAATAACGCCCGAAGCCGTTGACTTTACGGGAAGTTCCATTTTCATTGCTTCCAAAACGAGCAAATCTTCGCCGTCTTCGACGCTGTCGCCGACTTTCTTGTTTATTCTCAAAACCGTGCCCGGTACGGGGGCTTTTACGTCGACTTCTTCACCCGATGTTGCGGGAGCTGCAGTCGCAACCGTCGCTTCGCCTTCGCCGATTGTTACGTCGTAGGTTTTTCCGTTTACGCAAGCTTTTCCGTCTTTAAGTTCGACAACATAGTTTTTGCCGTTCAAACCGACGTTGAATACGCCTTCGTTGTTTGAAGCCGCGGGTTTAGCGGCAACCGCGGGAGCAGCCGGAGCAACGTCTTCTTTCTTTCTGATTGCGATTTTGCCTTCGCCTTTAAGGAAAGCAATACCCTTTTCTTTGCAAGCCGCCGAAATGAAGATGTTTTCTTCGGTTACTTCCAAACCTGCATCTTCGAGTCTTTGAGTTGCGGCTTTTATGCCTTTATTGGGGTCGTTATCGTTGATTTCGATGGGGGTAAGGGTTGTAGGTTCAAGCCCGAGTTGTTCCGACGCGATTTTTACTATTTCCGAATCGGGAGCAACGGGGGTTTTTCCGAAGTAGCCCAAAACCATTTTTCCGTAGCCGTCGGCAATTTTTTCCCAGGGTCCGAACATTACGTTGTTAAACGCTTGTTGGAAGTAGAACTGCGAAACCGGAGTTACTGATGTTCCGAAACCGCCTTTTGCGACGACTTCTTTCATCGCCTTGATTACGTCGCGATATTTGTCCAAAATGTTGTTGTCGCGCATCATTTGAGTATTTGCTGTCAACGCTCCGCCCGGCATGGGTGAAAATACGATCATCGGGTCGGTTGAAGCCGCTTCGGGAGGCAGGAAGTAGTCTTTCATGCAATCTTTGAATACTTCTTCCGCAACGAGAATTTTGTCGATATCGACGCCCAAATCGTAGTTGGTACCGCGCAAAGCGTGCCACATCGTAATGATATCGGGTTGTCCCGTCCCGCCGGAAACGGGTTTCATAGACAAATCGAGTCCGTCCGCACCGCCGTCGAGAGCCGCTCTGTAAGAGTCTACGCAGAATCCCGCCGTATCGTGCGAGTGGAATCTGATGTGAATATCGTTTCCGAGCAATGCGCGAGCGCGTTTAATCGTCGAATAAACCGTCATCGGAGTCGAAGTTCCGGATGCGTCTTTGAAAGCCACGCTGTCAAAGGGAATTCCCGCATCGAGAATATTTCTCAGAGTTTTTTCGTAGAATGCAGGATCGTGAGCACCGGTCAATCCCGGCGGCAAGCCCATCATCGTGACGGTTATTTCGTGTTCCAAACCGTTGTTTTTAATGCATTTTCCGCTGTAAACGAGATTATTTACGTCGTTCAACGCGTCAAAGTTTCTGATTCTGTCAACGCCGTGTTTTTTAAACATTTTTGCGTGAAGATTAATGATATCGCTGCTTTGCGACTCCAAGCCGACAACGTTTACACCGCGCGCCAGAGTTTGAAGTTTAACTTCGGGACCGACGAGGGCGCGAAATTCGTCCATTACGTCAAACGCGTTTTGGTTCGTGTAAAAAATCGGTGATTGGAAAAACGCACCGCCGCCGGATTCGAAAAGGGTAATCCCCGCTTCGACACAGGCTTGAATAGCAGGCGCGTAATCTTTGAACAATACCCGCGCGCCGTACACGGACTGAAATCCGTCACGGAACGAGGTATTCATTACTTGAATTTGTTTTGCCATGAATTTATACCTCTATCTTCCTAAAACTTTTGCAACAACTACGGCCGCGGCAATTTCGCTTTCGTCGCCCGCAGCGACTTTTGCGGGAACGGGAAGTTCCTCGGGTTTAACGAATTTCGCAAACAGGCTTCCTACAATGTTCATGACAAAAATCATGATGCAAAGGAAGACGAAAACCGTTCCCATACCCATTACCATCAGCAATAAACCGTCTTTAATCATAATATCAAATCTCCGCTGTATATAGTTTTAACAATTCCGTTTTCGTCCGCCGCAAGGAGAGTTCCGTCGGGATTTAACCCCTTTATGTCATATACTCCTTCGTCGGGAGAGGCGGTTATTTTGACCTTTCCGTCGGGAAATTTGCATAACGCCTCATAATCTTTCATAATATATGAAAAACCTTCTTTTGCAAATTCGGGATAAAATTTTGTAAAATCCGTCATTATTCCGCGAATTATTTCCGTCAAGTCACAATCTTCGCCGGTCAAAATTTTCAAAGAAGTCGCGCAGGGCAGTTTTTCGGCTTCTTCGGAAGGCATGTTGATATTTATGCCTATTCCGAGCGCGGCACACAATTTTCCGTTTTCGTCGTTTTTGCCTTCGCACAAAATTCCGGCGATTTTTCTGCCGTTTACCAAAATATCGTTCGGCCACTTGATATTCGCGCCGATATCGAAATTTTTGTTCAAAAACTTTGTCGCTACAACGCTTAAAAATTGTGTCAGATTAATAAACGGGAAGTTTTTCGGATCGTCGGGTTTTACGACGATTGTCATCAAAACGTTTTCCGAATTCGAACACCAAACTCTGTCAAACCTGCCTCTGCCCGAAGTTTGACGTTTTGCAACAATAACATTCCCGTTTTTTAAGGTATTGATGTTGTCCAAAACGTACGTATTCGTTGATTCCGGACACTCCAACACGATAAGTTCGAAATTCTCCATGCCTCAATTATACAACAAACAAAAAAAGTCAAACACAAAATCGGTTTAAAAAATAAGACAAGTAGCCGGGTCGGGTATTCAAATTCGCGAAAAAACGCGTTTTAATTCAAAAAATGAGAGTAATTTTAATTATAATCTTAACAATTGTTACATATATGACGTTCCCTGAAAGAATTTTTGCAAAAGACTCCCCGAGCGTCTTTGAAATAACCCCGGAAGAACTGATGCGGGACATTTTGACCGACACTACTCCCGAGATTTCGGACATCAGACAAAAGAAAATCGACGATGAACTGAGCAGAAAGCTTGAAGTTAAGCTTATTCCGGTTGATTTGGAAGACTGCATAAAAATCGCGGTAGAGATGAATTATCAAATAAAGGAAAAGGGTTACGACGTAAAAGAAAAGCGCATGAACGAGTTTAACGCAATGACCGAGCTTATTCCTGACGCGGCGTACGTTTTTTCGATAAGCCACCTTTCGGGGACGTATCTTGTCGGAGGAATTATACCCGTCGACGTGGACGAAATCCCGATGCAAAGCTACTTTGAGTTCAAATGGTCGCTCAATAAATTTCGACCGTTTTTTAATATCGCGCAAAAGAAAAAACTTTACGATGCAAGCCTGAAAATGCGCAATTTCAGTCGAGAAGAAGCCATTTTAAATACGGCTTTGAGTTATTACAATTTATTGAGAAAAAAAGCCGAAATGGACATATACACGTCCAATTTGACGGACAGAAGGGCTCAATACGAGCTTACAAAGGCAAGATACCTGATAGGAGTCGGAACAAAATTTGACATGTACCGTGCCGACGCGGAGGTCGCAAAGTCAGAACAACAGTACATTCAGGCGATTTACGACATAAGGTACGCACAGGCGCAGCTTGCGGTTTATATGGGAATAAGCGTTTTGGCTCCGCTTTATCCGAAGGAAAATTTTCCGCAAAAAACGGCTTCGTGCACGTATGACCTTTATCCGCTGATAGAAGAAATTCCGGAAAGAAGGAAGGACGTTCTTGCGATGAAAGACGAAATTTCGGCATTAAAAACCGAGAGAAACGCTTTTTATACCGATTTTTTACCCGACATAGACGTTTCGTACACGGGGGGCTGGTACGGAACTCAAAAAGTCGGGCTTTACCCGAGCAGCACGATAAATTTGACCGTTAAAACATCTCTCGGGAAGGGGCTCGGAGCAGGCACGGCAACGAACGTTTTGAGCTATAACGCGAAAATCAAAGCAAAACAGGTTCAATTGGCGGAAAAAATCAGAGATATCGAGGCACAAACCATAAAGTCTTTCTACGAGGCGAAAACCGCGGAAGAACGGATTATCGCGTCTAAAACCGAAGTTTTTGCGTCGACGGAAAGTTTGAAAAACTCGATAGTTCAAATGCAGGTCGGAACTTCGACGTTTATCGACGTAATTCAGGCTCAAAACATAAAAATAAACGCCGATATCGCCCTTGCGACAAACATTACGGACTACAACAAGGCAAAAGTTCAACTGCTTTTCGATGCGGGCATTATCACGGTCGAAAATACGCTTGAAGGTTATAAAAAGCCCTAAATTTCAAACCCGATTACGTCAAGCGTTTCGTATTCGAAAAGTTTTTTCGCGTCGTTTCCGAAAAACGCCTCGCCCGCCGTGTATGCGCCCAAAATCGCTTCCAGTTGAGCAACGGGAAGCATATTCGTCGGGAGTTCTTCCATGCCGAGTTTCATTTTCAAAGCCGTCTGTAAAGCCTTGCAATCCGCGGGAGTCCGCTCGAGATAGGCTTCGTTGCAGCCGAGTCCGTGCTTGGAATTTGCGACTTCGAAACGACAAATATCATAGTTTTGGGCTTTCAAAGATTTAAAAAGCTCGACACCCTTGTGCGAATAGCGTCTTGCCCAACCGTCACGACTTTTTATCGGAGAATTGAAATTTACGGCATGGTAAATTCGCGAAGTGTACTTCCATTTATTGCTTATCATTATTTCGTTTTTCGGCAAAGAGACCGCTATGAGCGAGTCTTTAATCCCCTGAAGATTTTTCAGATAGAACTCCAAATCATGGTAAGTAGGAAGTTTTACAAGCGAAATCACGTTGTAATCCGAATCGAGCACCGCGGCGGCGGAATCAATCGTGTTTATTGACGAAAAGGAAATTCCGACAAAGAAATTTTTATGATTTAAAGATTTGTTAAAATCGGTTTTATTACGTTTTTTTAATTTCAAAACAGCCTCAAATCCTGTTAATACGGGCGAACATAAAATTTTGACTTTGTCGAAAAAATTACGTTCCGAATAATTCTTGTTTATGATAATATTATACAGTAAAAATTTTAAACGCGGAGAAAAATTTTGTTTTCACTTGACAAAGAACAGTTGAAAGAAGATATAAAAAAGCTGAAAAAGCCGTCGGTATTGGTTGTCGGGGATATCGCAATCGACGAGATGGTTTACGGCGATACGGAAAGAATTTCGAGAGAGGCGCCGGTGTTGATTTTGAGGCACACAAAGACCAAAATCATCCTCGGAGCGGCATCGAACGCGGCACATAACGCGGCAACCCTGACCGAAGGTAAAGTAGGCGTTATCGGCACATACGGCGACGACTACTACGGTCCGATTTTGCTCAAAGCATTTGAAGACGCGGGCGTCGACACGACTTACGCGGTCAAAGCTCCCGAACGCGCAACCACGGTAAAAACGAGAATTTCGGGCGCATGCTCGCAATCGGTCACACAACAGATAGTCCGAATCGACAGACAAACGAAGGAACCGCTTTCTCCCGAGACCGAAAAAAAAGTTGTAGAAAATCTTGAAAAAGCAATCCCCGAATATGATGCGGTCATTTTGTCCGATTACGGAATAGGGAATTTGACTCAAAACGTAATAAACGCGGCAGTTTCGACCGCAAAAAAATACGGGAAGCTCATTACGGCGGACGTTCAGAAAGATATGGAAAAATACAAAGGCGTATACGCGATGACCCCCAATCAGCCCGATACGGAAAAGTTTACGGGATTTTTCATAAAAGACGAAAAATCTTTGGCTTCGGCGGGTAAAAAATTGCTTGAAGCCTCAGATTCCGAGGTTATGCTCATTACCCGCGGCGACGAGGGCATGGCGGTGTTCGACAAAAACGGAAATTACTCGCTTATCCCGGCGTTCAATAAAACCGAGGTTTTTGACGTGACCGGTGCGGGAGACACCGTTACGGCAACGTTTACGCTCGGGCTCGCAGCCGGTCTGAAGCCCGAAACCGCGGCGGCGATAGGAAATTTGGCGGCAAGCATAGTGATAAGAACATTCGGTTCGGCAACGACGACAGCGGACGAAATGGTCAAAACACTTGACAAACTTAAGATTTAAGGACGGAGATTATTTATGACGGGTTCGAAAAAAGAATTAAAAAAGACCGATTACGTAATAATGACAGTAATTGTATTGTTTATGTCGGCGTTTTTCCTGTTTTGGAGCGGATTTGCGGGTAAATTTTCAAAAACTCCCGTAAAAGCGGAAAAGGACATAAATTTCACGGTATTTTTGCGCGGAGTGACTCTGACGTCGGACAAAATTCCTTTCAAAACGGGCGAAGAAACCTTTATCACAATTCGAAACGTACCCTATACAAAGCTCGTTATAAAAGACGTAAAATTTGATTCGCGAAAAATCGTCGTAGGAACGGCAAACTCGACCAAAACTGTCGAAGACCCCGCAACTCCGAACCTTTACGACTATTCGGTAACAGTCTCCGATAAAGCGAAAATCACCGACGACGGTGCCGTTATCGGCGGAAACAAAATAAAAATCGGCATTCCGATTATCCTTGAAGGCGAAACGTATAAACTTCAGGGCGTCGTGTCCGACGTTGAATTTGCAAAGGATTAAAAATGTATTTAAGCAGCAAAATTTTAACGTTCGCGGAAGATAAAATCGACAAAATCCGTAAAAAAGCGGCTTTTTTGCGCGAAAAAACGATTTTTTTGAACAAAATCGACGTTTTGTTGCTCGTTTCGATATGCTTAAGCCTTATTTTTTCGACGTTTTTGAAAAACGAACAAACATCGTATTTTTTGACAGCAACGGGCGGATTGTACGTTCTTTATTTGTTGTTTTCGGAAAATTTGAATTTGAAGGTCGAAAAATGCAACCTTTTTTATTTATTGTACCTCGCGGTTGCGATTTTCGGAACGTTCACGTCGACATTGCAGGCGCAAAGCCTTCACGGGCTTATGAAAACGCTGATGTATTTTGTTTTTTACATCGCGGTTTTACAGTTTGCAAAGGATAATCCGAAAAAAGCAAAAATCCCGCTTTACGCGGCGGCGGCAAGTGTTTGCGTACAAATTGCGATTGCGTTTATACAAACGAAAATCGGAGTTTTGAGCGGTGCAACCTGGCAGGATTCTTCGATTGACCCCGAGCTTGCGGTGACAAGGGTTTTCGGAACATTGCAACCTTTAAACCCTAACCTTTTGGGCGGATATTTCGTGGCAACGATACCGATATTGTGGGCATTGGCGGCTAAATTCGCGGTAAAACGCGATTTTGTCAAAACCGGAATTTTCACGGTCATTTCGATATTTTCGATAACGGCGGTGTTTATGACCGGCTGCAGAGGTGCTTATATCGCGACTTTTGCCGCAATTTTAATTTTCGCGTTCGCAATTTGCGGGTTTTTCAAAAAATTTGACGAAAGATTTTTCGAAAAAATCAAAAAGTTCAAAAAGCTTATAATCGGAGCGATTGCGGCTGTCTGCGCGGGAACTCTTTGCCTCGCCCCTAAAATATTAAACCGAATTTTGTCGATTTTCACGTTGAGACAAGATTCTTCGACATCGTTCAGATTTAACGTTTACGAGTCTTCGGTTCAAATGTTTCGAGACAACTTTTTAATCGGAATAGGACCCGGAAACCAAACGTTCAGAGAGATTTACGGACTTTATATGCGCTCCGGGTTTGACGCGCTCAGCACGTACTGCGTATTTTTGGAAATCGCGGTAGAAAGCGGAATTTTTGCATTGACATTTTTCGTGTTGTTTTTGTATTATTTTTTCAACGGCACGATAAGAGCAATGAAAAAAACGGGCGACCCGTCGACGTATTTGATCTTGACAACAGGAATAACAAGCGTGGCGGGCGTGATGATTCACGGATTTACCGACACGGTATTTTTCAGACCTCAAATCCAGCTTGTATTTTGGACATGCGTCGCAACGGCGCTTGCCTTTGCGGGAAAAGAACTTCCCGATAAAATAAATTGACCCCCGAAAAAAAGGAAGAAAAAATGGATAAAATCGAAAGACAAAGACAAAAAGAACAGGATCCCGCAATCAGAAGAACGAATTTTGACGCGGTCGAAAGCAATTTTACGCCCGAACAGGCGGCACTCGAGGCTTCGAGATGCCTTAACTGCAAAAATCCGAGATGCGTTTCGGGCTGCCCCGTAAACATCAATATTCCGGGATTTATCGCGGAAATCAAGAACAATAACCTTGAAAAAGCTGGCGATATCATCAGAAACACAAGCTTTTTGCCTTCGGTATGCGGAAGAATTTGTCCGCAGGAAAGACAATGCGAAGGCAAATGCGTATTGGGAATAAAGGGTCAGGCAGTCGCAATCGGCGCGCTTGAAAGGTTTGTCGGCGACAACACGGACGCAAAAACCGACGTTGCACCCGAAACGGGCAAAAAAGTTGCAATTGTCGGCTCGGGATGCGCGGGAATTACGGCAGCCGCGGATTTGAGAAAAGCGGGACACAAAGTCACTGTTTTCGAAGCACTTCACAAAACCGGCGGCGTTTTGCGCTATGGAATACCGCCTTTCAGACTTCCGAGAAAATTTTTGGACAGAGAAATTAATTCGCTCAAAAACATCGGCGTGGAATTTGTAACGAACGTTGTCGTCGGAAAATCGATAACGGTAAATCAACTCAAAGAAGAAGGCTATGACGCGATTTTCCTTTGCTCCGGCGCGGGACTTCCGAAAATGCTCGGAATAAAAGGTGAAAACCTGAACGGAGTTTATTCCGCAAACGAATTTTTGACCAGAGTAAATCTTATGGGTGCAAACCTGCCCGACTCGATAACTCCGATAAAAACAGGCAAACGCGCGATTATCGTCGGCGGCGGCAATGTTGCGATGGACGCGGCAAGAGTAGCGGTAAGACTCGGTTTTGAAAGCGTCACAATCGTTTACCGTCGGACTGAAGCGGAACTTCCCGCAAGACTGGAAGAAATCAGACACGCCAAAGAAGAAGGCGTTGTGTTCAAATTTTTGCACAATCCCGTTGAATTAATCGGCGAAAACGGTTTTGTCAAAACGGCAAAGCTCGAAATCACCGAACTCGGCGAACCCGACGCATCGGGCAGAAGAAGACCCGTTCCGACGGGCGAATACTCGTACGAAGACGTCGACACATTTATCGTGGCTCTCGGGACAGGTCCGAACCCGATAATTCAATCGTCGGTCAAAGACGACGGAATGACGCTTGATACGGACAGAAAGGGCTACATCACGATTGACGCGCAAACCGGCGCGACATCGCTTGAGGGCGTATTTGCGGGCGGAGACGTTGCGCCGTCGGGTGAAAGCAACGCCATAAACGCAATGGGTGCGGGCAAAAGAGCCGCAGCCGCAATCAATGCGTACCTTGCACAAAAATAAGTATTAAAATAAAACGTAGAAAACAAGGCGGACTCGAACTTTTCGGGCACGCCTTGTTTTTTGCGGGTTCGGCGGGTTCGGCGGGTTCGGCGGGTTCGGCGGGTTCGGCGGGTTCGGCGGGTTCGGCGGGTTCGGCGGGTTCGGCGGG
>CAKUZL010000001.1 GCA_934718085.1 uncultured Candidatus Melainabacteria bacterium | reverse complement strand
TTCTCCGCAAGATACAGAATCACACACCCCGCCGTTACTTGCAGCATACGTAGTACATTATTAATAATACCCGACATAATTACAACTTGTCTCACCTGTACACTTATCCGTCCATCTCGGTTCTCCACAAGGCGAAAACGTATGATGAATTGAACACGTATAGTATTGAGGACTATCTATGGTATTACAAGCACTATCATGACCGTAATGAACACCGGATGTCCAGTTATATACTTGAGAATATACAGTACCCGCAGGATAAGACCCCAAGTTATTTGTGTAATAATCTGTTTCATCGGATATTCTGATATTACCTGTTTCATTGTTACATTGATAATTAATAACCGTATACCCGTCGAATGAATAAGATATTTGTTTCTTAACTTTACCCATACATGCCCCTGTACAGTAAAAATATTTATCTTCACCTCTTACTCCATGACTCGTCGGATCTTTAATTACATTTTTATAGTAATCTCTTGCCTTATTTTCTGTTTTTACACCTGTACAATAGTCTTCTAGCCAATACTTAGTAATTTCATAAGAAGCACCTGAATCAATCGAAGCAACTTCAACACCACCACTTTTTACTTTTTGCCCTGACGAATCATTAATTTGATATGCTTTTATACTTTCCTTATTAATACAAAAATAGTCAGTCCAACTTCCGTATTCATCGGTATAGCAAGTATACCAACGCCCTCCGCAGTTATTATTTTCAAGGCAATACGAACATCTGTCATCGAAATTACAATTATTTTTCGGTTTTTCGCAAAGTCCGGTCGACGAGTTGTAAGTAAAGCCTTCTTCACAGGTATTCGAACCCGGCATACATTTGTCTTGGTCTTCGTTGTAGGTATATCCGTTCGGGCAAAGCATGCAACCGTCGTCGGTCTGTTCGCCTTCACACATGCAAACTCCGCCCGTTTGGGTTTCGCCGCCCGAACAATCGCCCGTCGAAAGACAAAGTTTCTTTTCGGAATCGTATTTTGTCCCGGTTTTGCATATCATACATTTGCCGTCAACCATTACCCCGCCTTGCTCTTCGCACTTTGTCGGGTCGTTCGAAGGATCTTCGCATTTTTTCTCGTAAGCGTTGTAAGTCTTTCCGCTCGGGCATTTCGCGCATTTACCGTTGATTACGTAAGTCCCCGGCTCACACCCCGGTCCGTTTTCCGGCGCTTCGGGTTTATCGAGCACAAATTCGTAACGACCTTTTGTTTGGTCGTATTTCATCATCCATTGATCGCGAGGGTCGGATTTCTTTGTAGTAAGCTCGTTCGGCGATTTTTTCGCGTTAACGTCTACGTAAAGGTTCGACGAAACGTTGCCCTGTTCGTCTCCGTCGACAACAAATCCGTATACCATTCCGTCTCGGTTCAAAAAGCACATTCTGACGTCGTCTTCGGCTTCGGCAAACAAATTCGAGCACTCGGATTCGTCAAGATATTTAACGACGTTCATTGCGGCAAAATTGTCCTTGACCCACTCGATGCCTTGGTTTTTCCACGGCGAAAGTGCCTGCCCGTGCTGAGTTTTATTCATCAACAACACCTGATTGACGCCTTGATAAGCCTTCAACGACTTTGTTTTAAACTCTTGTTTGTCGTAAAAAAGCCCTTTAAACAAAGGTATCAAAATCGCGCAAATCACGCCAATTACAAGCATCGCAATGATGACTTCCGTAAGAGACATGCCCTCTCGATAAGAATTATCAATATTTTTCATTATTTTCATCTCCGTACCCCCGTTTTTTCTACCCGACTTCCATATATGTATTATACCCGGAATAGAAACAAAATTAACACCTTTTTAAAAATTTTCCATAACTTTTTTCAAAACCGTTTTGTCGACATTGTCAAAAACCTTTACGGTGCCTTGTTTTACGGGTAAAACAAAATTTATTTTTCCGTTTTTGACTTTTTTATCGTATTTCATCGCTTCATAAATCTCGTCGAACGTAAACTCCCTGTGGACGGGCATATTAATCCCCGCAAGGTTTATAAGCTTAATTCCTCGTTCGTAATACGTCTGCGAAATCGTTTTAGAGAGAAGTCCCGCCTTCAGCGCAACTTTCATGCCCGCCGCGACGGCTTCTCCGTGAGTGAAAACCTCGTAATTACTGCATTTTTCGAGAGCATGGGCATAGGTATGTCCGAAATTCAAAATTGCTCGCAAACCCGATTCGCGCTCGTCTTTTTGAACGACCGTCGACTTAATTTTTGCGCATTTCAGAATAACTTCGGCAAGCGTCTCTTTGTCAAAATCGTTAATTTTCGACATATTTTCTTCGAGATACTCGAAAAACGCACCGTTTTCGTCGATATTTTTTTCGATGAACGCATACTTAACGACTTCCGCAAGCCCCGTTTTAAACTGCCTTTCATCAAGCGTATCAAGCACTTTGACGTCCGACAAAACGAGTTTTGGTTGATAAAAAGTTCCTATCAAATTTTTCCCGCAAGGCTTATTTATTGCGGTTTTTCCGCCTATCGACGCATCGATTTGAGCAAGCAGAGTTGTGGGAATTTGGATAAAATCAATTCCGCGTTGATATATCGAAGCCGCAAACCCCGTTATATCGCCGATTACCCCGCCACCGAATGCCGCAAACGCACAAGTTCTGTCAAATTTCAACTCCAGAGCTCTGTCCAAAATCATGTTCAACGAGTCGGCATTTTTATATTTTTCGCCGTCCGGAAGCTGCAAAAACACTGCATTTTTGAGCTTTAAATTGCGTCCGTATTTTTTGTACACGTTCGCATTCGTCACAACCAAAATCCGCGTGAACCCCGAAACCTTCTCCGCAAACGATTCCGCCTTTTCCAGCACGTTTTCGCCGATTACAACCGGGTAAGTTTTTGAAACTCCCGATTTGATTTTAACTTCAAATTTTTGCGTTTTCATAATATACCCTCGCTATCTCTTTTGCAGTATTTTCGGGAGTTTTCCCGTTTGTATCGATGATAAAATCCGCAGCTTCGTACGAACATTTTCGCTTTGCGGACAATTCTTCGAGCTTTTTTCGTTTGTCCGTGTTGTTCAAAAGCGGTCTGTCGGACTTTGAAGAAATCCTGTTCATAATTTCTCCAACCGAAGTTTTGAGATAAAAAACCAACCCTTTTTTCTTCAGAAGCCGCATATTTTCAGGGTTTACAACAGTTCCTCCGCCGGTAGAAATAATCATTCCGTCGTTTTCCGCCAAACCCTTGACCGTTTCGTTTTCAAGCCTGCGAAACTCGGACTCTCCGTGTTTTTCAAAGATATCGGTTATCGGAACCCCCGCGCGCCGAACGATTAATTCGTCTGTATCAACCGGCTTAAGCTTTCCCGAAAACTCTTTTTCCAAAAGCTTTCCGACCGAAGATTTTCCCGACCCGGGAAGCCCGGTCAAAACAATATTTTTCATCTCGAGCCCGCCTTTTTTGTATAGTTTTCGTAATTTTCGGTTATCTGAGCCAAATTGTCACACCCGAATTTCTCACAAAACGCGTTCGCCAAAACAATCGCAACCATGCTTTCCGCAACGACCCCGCACGCCGGAACCGCACAAACGTCGGCTCTTTCGAAATGAGCATTCGTCTCTTCCTTTGTCACAAAGTCTACCGACCGCAAAGGCGTCGGCATGGTCGGAATTGCTTTCATTACGGCTCTTATTACAAGCTCTTCGCCGTTTGTCATGCCGCCTTCGAGCCCGCCGGCATTATTCGTTTTTCGATAAAATTTTCCGTTTTCGTAAAAAATTTCGTCGTGGGTATCCTTTCCCGAAAGCTCGGCAACCTTTATCCCCGCGCCGATTTCGACGGCTTTCACGGCGGGAATGCTCATCACCGCTTGCGCAAGAAGCCCGTCAAGCCTTCTGTCCCACTGAACATGCGACCCCAACCCTACGGGAAGATTTTTAAATCGAACTTCGACGGTTCCTCCGAGAGAAACGCCCTCTTTCGCGGCTTCGTCAATTCGATTTTTCATCAAAACGTAAGCTTTTTCGTCACAACATCTCAAATCCGATTTTTCCGCAACTTCCGCCGAAACATCCGTTTTATCCGATATTACGACATCTTTTATCCGCACGGTATGAGAAAATCCCGTTATCCCGAAATTTTTCAACAACATCTTTGCAAACGCGCCGACAGCCGTTCTTGCCGCAGTCTCCCGAGCACTTGAACGTTCCAAAATATTTCGAATATCGTCCTGGTCGTACTTCACGGCACCCGCAAAATCCGCATGCCCGGGGCGCAAACGAGTTATTTTCTTTTCCTCGGCGACCGATTCCGACACGGGCAAAACGCTCATTGTGCCTGCCCAATTTGCGTTATCGCGATTTTTTATCTCGACGCAAATCGGAGCGCCGGTTGTTTTTCCGAAACGAACCCCCGAAATCACTACCGCCTCATCGGTTTCGATATTCATCCGCCCGCCGCGACCGTATCCGACCTTGCGACGCTTTAACTCGTTGTTCAAAAATTCGAAATCGAATTCAACATTTGCGGGAAACCCGTCTATTATAACATTAAGCGCCCGGCCGTGAGACTCGCCGGAAGTTAAAAATCTGAGCATTGATACCTTCCCGAATTATTTGTTTCTCAAGCCATTTTACCTTTTTCCGACAAAAAAGTAAACACCGCTTACAAAAAACTTTACGCCGAATTAAAAGAAAGCCGGAGCGTCGTTCAAATCGGCTACAACCACGCCGTCGCCGCCTTCCGCGCCCTCTCCGGGTCTGAATTTCGCAACATAAGGCGAATGCTCAAGATACTTGCGGACTCCGCTTTTCAGCACGCCCGTTCCGTGTCCGTGAATAATCGTCACCTCGAAAAGTCCCGCAGCACAAGCTTTATCAAGATAAACATCAAGTTTTACCAAGGCTTCTTCGTACCGACACCCTCTCAAATCAAGGGTCGACGACACGTCATGCCGAGCAAACTTCACGGCGGACTTTTGAACCCTCAGTTTCAAAGATTTCGGCTTCAACGCGGATTTTTCGAAAACAGCCAACTTAGCAACGGGAACGGTCGTTTTCACGTTTCCGGTCATTATTACAGCCTTTTTCCCGCCGGAAGCAAAACTTTCAAACACCGCTTCGGCGTTCAAATCTTTGATTATGACTTTATCCCCGGGCTTCAACGTTTTCGGGTCAACATCGGTATACTTGTCCTTCAGCTCGTCCGCTTCACCGTCCAAAGTCGTTCGAAACTTTTTCGCAAGCAAATTGGTTTTTCTGATTGTATCGACCGCATTCACCCTGTTCTCGTTGGATTTCAGCTTTTTAAGAACTTTCCTGACCGATTCCTTGACGTCGTCGAGCTCACCGTCAATTTTTTTCCTGTAAATTTCAAGAATTTTTTTCTTGTTTTTTTTCAACTCTTCGTTTTTGCTTTGTAAATCGAGCTTTAAATATTCCGCGGTTTCACGCTCTTTTTCGGCTTTTTCGCGATCTTTCAAAGTTTTTTCGTACAACGCTTCTATTTCCTCGGATCGCCGTAAAACCTCGTTATCGTTTTCTTTTATCATTTTTGCGGCATCTTCGGTAATTTCGCGAGCCAACCCCAAATTCTCCGCAACCGCAACGGCATTGGAACTTCCGGGCATTCCCTGCGTAAACAAATAAATCGGCTTCAATGTCTCTTTATCAAACCTTACACTCGCGTTTTGAAACCCCGGTTCCGTCAACGCAAAGGTTTTCAGATCTCCGAAGTGGGTCGTGATAAGGCAAAACGCACCTTTTTTGCGCAAATACCGCAACACCGCTTTTGCAAGCGCCGCGCCCTCTTCGGGGTCGGTTCCCGCACAAATTTCGTCCGACATAATCAAAGTTTCCCTATCCGCAAGATTAGTCATTTCGATAAGATTTTTCAAGTGCGAAGAAAACGTCGAAAGACTCTGAATAATGCTCTGTTCGTCCCCGATGTCCGCAAAAATCTTTTGAAACGGATAAATTTCCGCCTCGAAGCACGGAATGCACATCCCTGCTTTAGTCATCACGACAAACAGTCCGACGGTCTTTAAAATTACGGTTTTTCCGCCGGTGTTCGACCCGGTCACGATTATCGAAGGATTATCTTCGGTCATTTCAAAATCGTTCTCGACAATATTGTCGCAAACCCGCATTAACACAGGGTTTTTCAAACTTTTTATCAAAATTTTTCGTTCTTTGGAAAGTTTTGCGGGCACGGCGTCCGTTTTAGCGGCGTAACGCGCTTTTGCAAAAATAAAATCGGTTTGAGCAAGAACGTTCATCGACAATTCGATTTGAGAAATATTTCGCGAAATTTCGTCGGACAACATCCTGAAAATCCGCTCTTTTTCGGCAACAATAAGGCTTTTTATTTCGGCTTCCCTGTTGTGAAGCTCGGTAAGCTCCTTCGGCTCAATAAAATACGTTCTGCCTGTCGCCGAAACATCGTGAACGATACCGCCGTTTTTGTTTTTGCTTTCGGCTTTCACCGCAAAAACCGTGCG
Source organism: uncultured Candidatus Melainabacteria bacterium (assembly GCA_934718085.1). Lineage (GTDB taxonomy): Bacteria > Cyanobacteriota > Vampirovibrionia > Gastranaerophilales > Gastranaerophilaceae > CAKUZL01. The sequence goes on along the minus strand of CAKUZL010000001.1, from coordinate 383,172 downwards.
TCCGTTGCGTTTTGTATAAATCGTTTCCTGCAAATCGGCCCTGAAATTCTCGTTAGACAGCAACTCCGATATTTTCGACGAAATATTCGAAATCGTTGCATCCAGCGAATTGTTAAGGCTTTTCAGCTCGGGAGTCGCATCTTTTTTCAGTTCGCGGGTCGGCTCGAACATTTTAAAGACTTTGTCCTCGAAAACTTTATCTTCAAACAAAGAATTTTTCAAAAAATCGAAAATTTCGTTACCCGAATTCTCAAAAAACTTTTTCGTCTTCCGCGACATTTGCAAAATAATCGCAAAATCGTAAATTTCCTCACCGGAAAGCTTTAAATGCCGCTTTGCATCCTCGACGGAAGACTTCATCGCGGTAAAATTTTCAATCGGAGGAACGCTGTTAAGCCGTAAAAGCTCACTCGCCGCGCAAACGACATCCAAATCGGATTGAATTTTTTGAATATCGTTCGACGGTTCCAAAGTCTTGCACAGCAACGCTCCGGGCTCACTTATCGCATACTCGGAAAGATACTCCCTTACCTTTTCGAATTCGGTTGTTTTATATATTGACTGCATTTGCCGAAAACCAATCCCCGTTTTATTTTCCGATTATTTTGTAATAGATTTTTCTCAGACAACTGACCGCAACATACGGCGATTTAACTGCTTCGCCCGTCCGTTTCAAAATGTACCCCGGATTTACGTATGTCAAAATTTTCGTATGACGTCTGAATTTCAACAACTCGCGTGTCGTCAAAAATTTCGTCCGCGGAGGCGGAATTTTTACGCCGGTTTCTTTCAGCAAAGGCTCCTTGATTATACTTTCTTCAAGCGCGATTTTCTCGGATTTAGCACAAGGATACGGCAAAAGTATCGCGGTATAAAAACGCTCCGCATTCACGTCGATTATGAGCTTTCGAGTTTCCGTCATCGTGTTTTCGTCTTCGTCGGCAAAACCGGTTATGTAAATTCCAAAAATTTTCAATTTGGCTTTTTGGGCTATTTCCGCTGCATTTCGACAATCTTCGGAGGTATAATCGAACCCGTTTTTCTTCAAAATAAAATCGCTGCCCGAAATAAACGGAAAAATTACCGACCTACACCCGGTTTCTTTTAATTTCATTGCCGTTGCACCGTTGAAAGTTTTTATGTCGCACGCAACGAACAATCTTACCTCGTTTTGAAGATTTGAAGAATTTATAAGGTTGCAAAGTTCGAAAACACGTTCGCTGTCGGCGGTAAACAACGGGTCGTGAAAGCAAAAGCTTCTTATTCCGTGATTTTCGAAGCAATCCGACATTTCTTCGAAAACTTTTTTCGCACTTCTGACGGAATAATTTTGAGGACCGTTATCAAAAATCGTTTTGCCCGAAGTTCCCGAAACGGTATCTATTACAGCCGAAAGATGCTGAGACTCCGGCATTACGTACAATCTGTTTTTCAGAAAATTTCTATCGGGAAACGGCGCTTCGTCAAAGTTCGAAACCTTTGCCGAAAAGTCGTTTTTGACAAAAAATCCGTTCATTTTGTAAAGAATAAACGGAATGTTTTCAATGTTCTCGGAACCCGAAAACAGCGAATTTATTATGCGAGGAACGACATTGTGTTCGTCAGCGCCGACCAAATAATCGACGCACGAAAGGTTAATATTTTTCAAAAAATCTTCGTCCGCGTCGAAAAACACATCGCCTTTCAGGATTACGGGAGCATTCTTTGTTGAAGATTTAACCGTTCTCAGCGTTCGTAAGTCCGAAAACAGAGTAACGGCTGAGGTTTCCATATAAACGACATCCGGGTCAAACGACAAAACATCGTCCAACAGGCTGAGGTGACTGAGTTTTTCGGATTTATAGTCACGTACGAAAACTTCGTAATCGGACTTCAGCGCGGCACCTATTCGCGCAATCGAATTGCAAACCCGCATGGAAAACGGCATTGCATCGACGGGCGAAAAGCAGTATCTGCGCTTTATTTCGACATTACCTGTGTCCGGAGGACATATCAACATTATTTTCTTCATAACTTGATTGTACCACAATCACGCCGATTTTTACGAGAAATGTTAAGAAATGTGTCTTACGAACGTTTTTCGAGTTCCGAAAGTTTTTTGTAAAGCTCGATTTCTTCTTTCGAAAGATTTTCGGGAATGTTTATCGAAATTTTGACGTTCATGTTGCCGTAACCCGAAGTTTTCAGAGGCAAACCGAGATTTTTAAGCCTCATTGTGGTGCCGGATTTTGTATGTTCGGGGATTTTTATTTCAACATCGCCTTGAAGAGTCGAGATTTTTTTCTTACCGCCCAAAACCGCTTCGGCAGGAGTTATCGAGATTTTTTTCGTTACATCGCTGCCGCTGATTTCGTATTCGGGGTCATCGATTTTTACAACAAGATACAAGTTGCCTTTGCGACCGTAAGAATCGACGTTACCTTCGCCCGCAAGTCTTATTTTTTGACCGTTTGCAATACCTTTCGGAATTTTGACTTTCAGATTTTTTGTTCGATTTACAAACCCTGTTCCGCCGCATTCGCTGCAATATCCCGATTTACCCGCGCAGGCGGTACATTTTTGCATATTTGCGAGTCGGACTGTCTTTTCTCCGCCCGCGTACAAATCTTTGGCTGTCAAAGTGATTTCCCGCGTTATATCAAGATTTTCGGCAGGTTGCTGACGCGTTTGGCGAGTTCTTCCGGAACCCGCACCGGCGCGAGACGCTCCCGCAAAACCGCCCAAATCGTTAAAATTGAAAGTTCGAGTGGTTTTTCCTGCGCCTCTGCCCATAAAATCTCCGAACAGCGAGCCGAAAAAGTCCGAAAAACCGCCTAAGTCGCCGAAATTACCGCTAAAGCCGCCTTGCCCCGCATTAAACGAATAATTTTCGTATCCCGGCGGCGGAGTATATTCGGAACCGGCTTGCCAGTTTGCGCCCAAACTGTCGTATCTTGCACGCTTTTCCTTATCGGACAAAACTTCGTATGCTTCGTTAATATCCTTGAACTTTTCGACGGCATCCGCGGACTTATTTACGTCCGGATGGTACTTTCTCGCAAGTTTTCTGTACGCCGACTTTATCTGAGCTTCGGTCGATTTTCTGTCGACACCCAATATTTCGTAGTAATCTTTGTATTTCACCTTTAAGCCCTCCGCCGAAAAATCTCTTCTGTCTTATTACCATAATAATACAAAATTTATTTATTGATTTTTTTTTAATTATTTTTTAACATGTCGGTCACAGTAAAATGTTTGTTGTACAATTATATTATGAACAGGATTTTTAAAATATCTTTTTTAACGGGATTATCGTTATTGTTGTCGGCGCACTTTGCGCTCTCATTTGAAACCTCGTACGAAAATTTTTCGCCCGCGGTTTTAAAAAGCGGCAATCAACCGTTCAGACAAACGCTGCAAATAAACAACAATTCTCTCGGAAATGTCTTCACTTACAACCTCCCGACATCTTCCGTTGCCTATCCGATGGAATTCGTTTTCCAAAAATCTTCGTTCAACATAGCTTTCACCGATCCCGATGAAACCACGCCCGGCGCAAGCGCGTATTACCCGGGATTCAGAGGCGCAAACCAGCTTGTAATCTATACTCCCTCCTTCGGACTCAGAACGGGAACAAACGAGTACGGCGCGGAAGCGGTCGTCTGCGAAAATACCGTAACAAAACTCACGGGCGCAAATTCTTACATCCCCAAAAACGGCTTCGTAATAAGCGGTCACGGCAAGGCGAAAGATTGGATTCAAAAAAATCTGACACCCGGCACAAAAATTTACATAAACCCTTACCTCTCGACGGTTACGGCTCTCACGACGGCTTCGTCGAAAATTTACGAGGTCAGAGAAAAAATCAGAATTACCGACATGCTCGTGCGCGAAGCAATGTACAACAACATCAGATACGACGCCGAGGAACCGCGTGAACACCTGAAACGCGCCTGGGATTATCTGGATAAAGCACAAAAACACCCGCAAAAAGTTTCCTTCTACGTCGAAAAGGCAAAAGAAGAAACTTCGTCGGCGTTCAAAACGGCTCTTCCTTACGACGCAAACGAATTTAAAGGCGTTTGGATTCGACCGACTCAAAAAACCGACAAAGACATTGAACAAGCGGTCAAAGACCTCAAAAAAGCGGGCATCGACAACGTTTTTCTCGAAACGTTTTATCACTTTCAAACAATCTACCCGAGCAACGTTGCCTCCGTCGCGGGAATAAGAACGCAAAGACAGGAATTTGTCGGTTTCGACCCGTTGAAATCGTGGTCGGAGCACTGCAAAAAAAACGGAGTAAAGCTTCATATCTGGTTTGAATGTTTCTACGCCGGAAACGTTCCGCCCGAAAGCAGCCTCACGCATGTTTTGACAAAACACCCCGACTGGGCGAACCAAACAAAAGCAACGGCGGGAACCAAGACAATTGCGCGTTCCGCAGCCGAACACAACGGATACTTCATTGATCCCGCAAACCCCGAGGCAAGACAGTATCTGCTCGACGTTTTGACAGAAATCATCACAAAATATCACCCCGACGGAATAAATCTCGATTACATCAGATATCCGCAGGGAGTCGCAAAGAAAACGGACGGCGCAACCTACGCACAATGGGGTTACACCGATTTTGCACGAAACGAATTCAAATCGTACTACGGCACGGATCCGCTTACGGTCAGTGCTTCAAACCCCGTTTACGACTGTTGGATTAAATACAGACAAAACAAAATCACAAGCTTTTTGTCCCAAGTTCAAAAAATAACGAAGGCAAACAACGTAACTCTCACAACAGTTATCTTTCCGGACAAAAACAACGCAAAAATTTCAAAACTTCAAGACTGGCAACTTTGGGCAAATTCGCGTCTCGTAGACGGATTTACGCCTCTCATCCTCACCGTCGACGAAAATATCGCCGCGGAACTTATCAGACAGGTCACCTCGACAACGCAAAACAAAATAAGCGTTTATCCCGGAATTTTCGTTCCGTTCATGGACGCAAGTTTTGAAAATCTGATTATGCAAATAAGAGAAACACGCAAACTGAAAACTCAAGGCGTTATTCTCTTTGATTACGCGCACCTTAAACAAGAATACAAAGATGCGCTTTCAAGACGAGTTTTTAACCCGAAATCTTAGGAGAACACTATGACAACCGTAAAATTCACAAAAATGCAGGGGCTCGGAAACGACTTCATAATAATGGATTACACCGAATACGAAAAGACCGAATACTCGATGGCGGAACTTGCAAAAAAAATCTGCGACAGAAACTTCGGAATCGGCGCCGACGGCTTGATTATTACAAATCCTGAAACCTCCGACACCGATGTTGCCTGGTTTTTCTATAATTCCGACGGCACAGTCGCTCAAATGTGCGGAAACGGCATTCGCTGCTTTGCAAAATACGCGTTCAAAAACAACCTGACAGCGAAAAAAGAATTCACCGTTCAAACCGAAGCCGGCGTAATCACCCCTAAAATCAATCCCGACGGTACAGTCACCGTGAACATGAACAAACCTGTCCTCGATACCGAAAAAATTCCGTGCAAAAGCGAAAAATCTCTGGGATTTTACATTAACACCGACGATAAAACTTTCGAAGGAAACGCCGTCGGGATGGGGAACCCTCACTGCGTTATATTTACCGAAGAAAACTCGAAAAAATGCGCGAAAACATACGGAAAAGACATTGAAATTCACCCGATATTCCCGCAAAAAACAAACGTGGAATTTGTAAACATTCGCTCCGAACACGAAATCGACCTCGACGTTTGGGAAAGAGGCTGCGGAATAACCCTCGCCTGCGGCACCGGAGCCTGCGCGGCAACGGTTGCTGGCATTTTAACCGACAACCTCAAATCACCCGTAAAAGTTAATCTCCCCGGCGGAAGCCTTCACATCGAGTGGAACGGTTCGAAAGAAAAAACCGACGAGGCCGTATTTATGACGGGTCCCGCGGAATTTGTTTTCACCGGCGAAATCGAGCTTTAAAATGCGAAATTTCATCGTTAAAATCGGCGAATTCGTTTCGGGATTTGCGGTCATTTTTGCGTTGTACGGAATCTGCGGATTTTTTTTAAAAACACTGAAAATCCCTTTTCCTCCCGCAATTTTGGCACTTATTATGTTCACGGTTTGCCTTTTGACGGGAATTGTCAAAGAAAAATATGTGAAAACGACCGCCGAGTTTATGATGAAAAACATGCCCGTGTTGTTTGTGCCGTTTGTGGTCGGGCTGATTTCATATAAAACGATATTTTTGAAAAACGCTCTTGCAATAAGCCTCGTCGTTTTTGTATCGACAACCGTAACGATAGTCGTGACGGGGCTTTTTACCGAGTACGGAGTAAAACTTCTCAGGGCTTCGAAAATCAGGGGGAAAAATGATTAATCCGTTCGGGCTTGTTTCGACAATCGTTTCGTACAAAATCTTCGAAAAGGCGAAAAAACTGCCCGTTATCGGAAAAATTCCGCCGCTTTTGACATCGGGAATTGCACTGATATTTATGTTGAAAAATTTCGGAATTTCATATTCCGAATACTGCGAAACCGCATCATATTTGACGTTTTTGTTAATTCCCGCAACAGTATCGCTCGGGTATCCGCTGTACAAAAATTTTGACCTTCTGAAAAAGAATAAAAGAATTATTTACCCGGCTTTTGCCATTGCGGTTGTTTGCGCACTTTTAACGACACTTATCATAGGAATTGCCTGTCGGACGGAGTTAAAAATTATTTTATCGATGCTGCCGAAATCGGTCACGGCTCCCATTGCAACGGAAATCTCAAAACGGCTTAACGCGGTACCCGAACTCACCGTATGCATAGTCGCATTGACAGGCGTTTTCGGCGGTCTTGCGGGACATAAAATTTTAAAACTTATAAAAGTCAAACAAGATATCGCAATCGGACTTGCAATCGGCGCGGCGAGCCACGTTATCGGAACCTCGAAATGCATAGAAACCGGTAGGCAAAAACAAATTGTAATGAGTACTTTGTCACTGATAACAGTCGGAATTATCACCGCTGTAATCACACCGTTCATCGCCTTTTTGATAAAATTTTTATAAATCGATTTGATTTGCATACACTTGCAGGTTTCAAGCAAAATGATAAAGCTGATTTAGTACGCAAGCTCATTCTGTTTTGAAAAACTTTTTGCAAACAAAAATCCCCGAACACATGTTCGAGGATTTTTAAATTTAAATCACCGGATAACGAACGCCGTTTTCGTCGACGTCACCGAATTCCGACAACTAGCAGCATCCGCAAGCGCATTTAACGTTAAGCGCTTTCATTGCTTCGTCGACTCTGACTTTAATTCTGCCGTCAACCGCAATGCCTTCGCCTGTTTTTTCGCTGATAAGCAACGGGTTGATGTCGAGTTCGTCGATAAACTTGTAATCGTTTACCAATTGAGAAAGTCTGAGCAAAGTTTCTTGAATTTGTTCCATTTGCGCGGGAGTCGTGCCTCTTGCACCTTTCAACAATTCGTAAGCTTTTACGGATTTTATCATTTCTTCGGCATCGATATCGGTCAAAGGTGCCAATCTGAAGGTTACGTCTTTCATAGTTTCGATGAACACGCCGCCCAGACCGAACATCATCATAGGTCCGTACTGAGGATCGGTTGCGATACCGCAAACCATTTCTCTGTTGCCTTTTACCATTTCCTGAATGATAACACCTTCAAGACCTTCGATAAGACCTTTTTCGGTCAATTTTGCAATCAAATCGCGATATTCTTCTCTGAGCTGTTCTTCGGATTGAATGTTGACTCTTACGCCGCCGACATCGGTTTTGTGTGAAGTCGTTTTCGAAGTCATTTTCATTACGACGGGGTACCCTATCGAGTTTCCGAGCGATACGACTTCTTCTTCGTTTACAGCCAAACCGTATTTGCAAGCTCTGATTCCGTAAGCGTTAAGCAAATCGATTGATTCCATTGTCGTGAGCTGAGCTCTTCCGTCTTCCAAAGCCGCCTTCATAATGCTTTCCGCCTTTGCACGGTCCACATCGTAGCAGGGAACTTTTCCGACCGGTCTTTCGACCCATTTTCTTTGTTGATCCAATCTCATCAAGCCTTCCGCAGCTTCTTCCGCATACATGAAGAACGGCATATTGACGTCCATATTCGAAATTTCGGTAAAGAAAGAACTTGTAGTCATAAATACGCCCAATACAGGTTTTTCGGGGTGTTGTTTTTTGATTTCCATTATCGCTTTTGCGACATCGATGTCTTTCAGACCCAGGAACGGAAGGTAGATAACCATAATCATATCGACGTTTTCGTCGGCGATAACGGTTTCGAGGGTTTGGCAATAGTGTTCGATGGGAGCGGAAGCTATCATGTCAACGGGGTTTTTAACGCTTGCCGCCGCGGGAAGGAAGCTTCTCAATTTTTCTTTGGTTTCATCGGAAATTTGAGCCATTTTCATACCGTATTCGCAAACCGCGTCGGTTGCCATGATACCGGGTCCGCCCGAGTTGGTGATGATAGCGACTCTGTTTCCTTTCGGAATCGGGCTGTTTGCAAAAACCTTTGCTGTCGAGAAGAGGTTTTTCAGAGAGTATTCTCTGATAACGCCCGCTTGGTGCAAAAGAGCATTTGCCGCTTTATCCGCACCCGCCAACGAACCGGTGTGAGACGAAGCCGCCGAAGCACCTGCCGCAGAACGACCCGCTTTCAAAGCGAGAATAGGTTTTTTCTTCGAAATTCTCGTCGCGAGTTTTCTGAAGTTTGCGGGATTTTGGATGGATTCCATATACAACAAAATTTGATGAACGTCGTCTTCATTTTCCCAGTATTCGAGAGCGGTTTCAGCGTTTACGTCGGCTTGGTTTCCGATTGAAATAAATTGAGCAAAGCCGAGGTTAAGATCTTTAAGGATGTTCAAAATACCGCCGCCGAGAGCACCGGATTGTGAAACGAAACCGATGTGACCTCTTTCGGGAAGGGATTCCGCAAAAGTAGCGTCCATGCTGACTTCGGGGTTGGTATTGAGAACGCCGAGGCAGTTGGGTCCGACAAGACGCATTCCGTAAGATCTGACTTTTTCGAGCAATTCTTTTTCGGCTTGAGCACCTTCTTTTCCGGATTCTTTAAAGCCCGCGGAAATAACGCAAATTCCTTTTACGCCTTTTTCGTTGCATTGATCGATGGTGGCGTTGACAAATTTTTGAGGAACGATAATAACCGCCAAATCTACGTCACCGGGGATTTCGGTTACGGAGGTGTAAGCTTGAAACCCTTCGATAATACCGCCTTTGGGGTTTACGGGATAAATATCGCCTTTAAATTTATAGTCTCTTAATCTTTGCATAAGCTCGGAACCGATGGTTTTGGGTTTTGTTGAAGCTCCGATTACCGCAACGGATTTCGGTCTCATTATTTTGTCCAAATTTGCGTTTGTCATGTTTTTTCCTTTCGTTTGTAACAAATATAAATTACGATTTAATACGATTTAAACTTTTAGTAACCCGCGGGAAGCCATTTTCTGTTTCTGAAATCCGCACCGAGGGATTTTGCGATATTTTCGCACGCTGCGACGTTTACGTCAAAACCGGGATATTCACTGACGACGCTTGCACTTGTCTCAATTCCGCGTTCAACGCAAAGTTTTATAAATTCTTTCACTGCGTCGTAAGAATTTTCCTTGTCGGCAGGAACGGAGATTTTGTTGTAATTTTCGGTATTATCGGCGTTCAAGCTTATCGACACCGCATCCGCGACCTTTGCAAGTCTTTCGGTCACATCGGTTTTATGAATTAAATTTGCCTGACCGTTCGTATTGACCCTGATTTTCATTTCGGGGTACAGTTCTTTGATTTTTGACGCAACCGTTTCAAACAAATCGAATTTTATCAGAGGTTCTCCGTAACCGCAAAACACGGTCTCTTTCGCATTCGGAAGTTTTTTTCTGACATTTTCGAACTGCTCGATAACATCATCCGCGGAAAAATCTTCCGAAGCCAGAAACAGATTCTTGCCTTCGACGTCGTTTTTCAGATTTCTGATGCAAAAAACGCACCTGTTCGTGCACATATTGGTAAGATTAACGTAAATCTTGCCTTCCAACGTATAAACCAAATTTTGTTCTTTTTTCGTCTCAGTTTCCATACATATATTTTTACACAAAATATTTGCTTTTCAAGGTAAACATTAAGTTTTGTTATGATTTTTGTAAAAAATTTTTTCGAACCGACAGGAGAAGTATAAAATCGCAAAAAACTATGGTATAATAACGCGTATGACAAACATTTTTTCAAAATCGTATTATGTTATGAAGGAAAACATCATAATCCTGCAACCGTTGTTGCTCGGATTTTTGGTATTTTTGTTCTCGGCAGATGTCTTGTTCGCCGCGCCTTCACCGACATTCCCGTACGTTTTTAAACTTTTGACATGCTTTTTCACGGTCACCGCGTTTTGTGCGGGATGGTTTGCGTGCGTGAAAGCTTCCGTCAAAACGGATTTGAGCAAATTCACCGCCCCCGAAGAAAAGTTCAAAAAAAACACCGCTCTGTTAAAAACATTTTTTCCCGGCGTCGCGGAATATTTTTTGCCCGGCACGGGGTGGTTGGCGTTGTACGTTTTGCTTGTATACGCAACAATATTGCTTTTTCAACACACGGCAACGACCGTTTTCGGAACAATTGAAATTCCGCCGGAATTTTTAAAAATTTTGAACACCGGTTCACAAGCCGACATCACCGCTTTTTTGACCGCAAACGCAGACAAAATGCCCTATCAAACTATTTTTTATTGGGGTTGCACGGCAATGCTGTTTTCGGCTTTGTTCTCGATTTTGATGCTCTGGTTCGCTCCCGCACTGTTTTTCGACTCCAAAAACCCGATAAAAGCACTGACAAAAGCTTTGGCATTCACGGTAAAACATCTCCCGACAACAATTCTCGTTTTGGCGGTAATGTTCGCACTCCACATTCTTATCATGATTGTCGAACTTTTCACTCAAAACGGATTTTTGTCGTTCATCCCGTTTCTTTTATTTTTCTTTTACCTCGATTATTACGTAACAACGGTATTTTTATATTATGGACAAACCTGCGGTTATATCGATTACGGGTCCGAGCGCAACGGGTAAAACCGAACTTTCCGTTAATCTCGCCCGAAAATTTGACGGAGAAATCGTTTCCGCCGATTCGAGATACATATACAAAGAAATCGACATCGCGGCAGCTAAACCTTCCGAAAAAGAAAAACAGGGCATAAAGCACTATTTTATCGATGTTTGCGACGTAGCATCCGTTTATACCGCGGGCAGCTACGCAAAAGACGCGACGGAAACAATCAGAAATATCGTAAAATCGGGAAAACTGCCGATTGTTACGGGAGGGACGGGGCTCTACACAAGGGCTCTCTACGGAGATTTCGACATTCCGAAAGTACCTCCCGACGAAAAATTACGAACAGAACTGAAAAAAAAATCAAACGAAGAACTTTTTCAAATGCTTCAAAAACTCGACCCCGAAGCCGCACAAAAAATTCACCCGAACAATACCGTCAAAGTCGTTCGAGCACTTGAAGTTTCGCTTATTACCGGCAAAAAAATGTCCGAACAGCAACTTCAAAAAACACCCGATTTTGACTTTTTGAAAATTATTTTGGACGTCAAAAACCGCGATTTTCTGTACGAAAAAATCAACCTCCGCACCGAAAAAATGTTTGAAAACGGTTTGGAACAAGAAGCTAAAAAACTTTTTGAAAAATACGGCAAAAACGACATTTTAATGAACACCATCGGAATAAAAGAGTTTTACGATTATTTTTACGGAGACCGCCCGTTCGAAGAGGTCGTAAGGCTTGTAAAACAAGATACGAGAAGATATTCGAAACGGCAGATATCCTGGTTTTCAAAGGAACAAGGCGCGATGCGATTTTATATCGACGAAATGAATCCCGAACAAATTTTTGAAGAAATTTCACGTGCGACGGAAAAATGCATCGGACAAAAGACGCGCTGACTCGTTTTTTTGGGAAAGATTCATTAAATCCTGACCTGCCGACCGTTCTTTATCAAGAGAAACAGGATTTTTCATTACACTCGAAACTTCGGCAAAATCGAGTTTTTCACCCCAACCCCGAAAAACCCCGCTGTTAATCGTGACCGAACGGAAGCGGCGCTTCGTAATCGGTCTTTAACGTATGCCATTTAAAGCTTTTCACCGATTTGACATTGTTTACGTTACCCGAAATTTTCACCGCAAAAATTCTCGATTGTCCTTTAATATCGGGAATTTTAGACAAGACTCCGTACGGAACCGCACAATAAAAATCGTCGAAAAACAGATTATCCACAGATGAATACGACGTCATTATCGTCGGAGGCACGGGATTAGCGAATTTTCCCGACATATTTTCGACCAATTTGGAAATCCGCCCGTAAACATCAACGTCGGAATTGCCCGTCAACAGGTTGATTCTACCCTTTACAAACAAAGCCTGGTTGGGACCTTTCATTGTCGCTGTAACAAACACATTGTTGTTTTCGACCGTTCCCGAACCTTTTGCAACCGTGAACAAATCGGTATTTTCGGACTTTATGGTCTTTGTCACCGAAAACAAGCTTGTTTTAAATGAATTTTGAGAAATGAAATTTTTCGCGTACAAAAAGTTTTCAAATCGCCCTAAATTTCCGAATTCTCCGTTTTTGGACGTAAACGAGAACTTACCGACGGCATTTTTTCGTTGTTGATACGCGGTATTTCCGTAGGTCGAAACATTTATCGAAAAGTCCGTTTTGCCCGACACAGGTTCGTCTTTGCCGGAAATATCCGACAACAAAGCACCGGCATTTGCCCCCGACCCCGTTACGTTCAACTTTATTCCGCCTGTTTTCGAATTAAGTTCAAAAGCTCCCGAAACCGTTCCGCCGTAAGCATTTGCGGAGAAATTTTTCAACCCGATAACTCCGTTTGAAATATTTAACGAACCTTTAAAGTTTTCCGCCGAAAAATCGGCGTAAGAAAGTTTTTTGGCTGTCAAAACGGCATTTTTTACGGCAAAATCGGGTTTTACGGCAGCCGCAACAATCGCGGCAAAATCCGAAGACAAATTATTTACCGAGAATACGGGATTTTCGAACGTCATTTTGCCCGTGTTTAAACCGTTAATTGTGCCTTGTACGGAAAATCCGGAATCAAGCAATTTTGCATCGGGCAAAACGAGTTTCAGTTTTCCTCCGTGCGCGACTGCGGAACCTCCGTATGCGGAAAATCCGTATTCGGGAATCAAAACGGAATTTATCGTTAAATCGGACTCGGAAATTCCGACACCGTTAGGGCTTTTAAAACCGCCCTTTACGGTTATCGACGATTGAGGAAAGTCGGGCAAAACAAAAGTTATCGGTGACAAAATTTGAACCGATAAATTTTTAAATCCGCCCGAAGGAGTCAAAACTCCGGACATTTTAAGCAAGTCTGCCCCTATTCCCGATGTCTTGGACCACAACAAATTGTTGATTTTTACCCCGTCGCCGGAAATTCGCAAATCTGCATTTACGGCTGTTGAAGCGGCTCCCGTTTCCTTTGCTTTCACTATCGAAACATAATTGTTTTTATCGGACACAGCTTTGAGTTTTACGGCAAAATTACCTGCCGAACCGCGAACCGACCCCGATACATCGATGAAACCTTTCGTCGAGGCGTTTTCGCAAGCTTTTTTCAAAATCCGTTTTACGTGTGCGGAAGAGATTTTTCCCGAGAAATCGGCGCTGACCGTCGGAGATTTTACATAGTTTGAAATTTGCGCTTTTACGTTTAAAACCGAATTTTCGTCAGATAAGGACGTTTGAGGTATCTTGATACCCTGAGACGTAATATCCGCGCGCATTTTCTCCGAGGAAAACGGAGTATTGTTCAAATAAACCGTCAACCCCGAAAAGTCACAGGTTCCTTCGGGTTTTGAAAAATCGCCTTTTGACAAAACTTTTACAAATTTCGAGTTCAAAATTTTGCCCGTTTTCGAAGAAACCGCAAAATTTTTCACGGACAATTCGAATTTGGATTTCAAATCGTTCAATTTACCCGAAAAGACCGTCTCAAAGTCGGTTTCACCCGCAAACGAATAAACGGAAGTAATGTCGGTCGGCAAAAATATTTTCGACAATTCGGACAGAGACTGTTTTTCGCCCTTCAAAACGATTTTTGTGTTGGCGGAAGAATCGATTTTTCCGCTCAAAACGGCGGGAAACTTGCCGGATTTGAATTTTGTCGGCTCTATAATTATCGAGTTATTGTTAAAATTGACAAAAGAATTTATCCCCGTTATAACCGACGGGAAATTGCGGTTTTTCACCGACGCGTCGCGAATGAACGCACGACCTTCGGACTTAACCGTCTTAAAATCGGTATTTAACGAAAAATCAAAATTCCCTTTCCCCGTGATATCAAAGTCTTTCAACCCGTTCAAAACGTCAAATCCCGACAAAAAGGCATAAGAAATATCTTTCAAAACCTTCAGGTCGGTTTTTTGAGATTTAACGTTTAACGACAACTGTCTGTCCTTGCCCGATTTATAAGAACCTTTTATCAAGGTCTTATCCGACGGAGAAGTCTTTAAATCGGCATTCAAGGAAACGATATCGTCATCAAACGTCAAATACAAAAAATTTCGTTTAATTTCTTTATCGTTTAACGTGAAAACAATATTATTCACGACTGCGTTACCTGCAAGGCGATTTTGCCCGCGACCGGAATTTTCGGCAGCCAGTCTGACAAAAATATCCGCTCTCGGCTCGAATTTTGCAAGCTGCTCGTAAAAACCGGGGTTAAAAGTCGGCTTTTTATACATTTTTTCGGGAATTTTCAACGCAAAATCATAATTCAACGAGGTTTTGTCGTTTGAAGAAACCCTTCCTTTCGCGTTCATACAAACTTCATCCGAAAACTTTTGTTTTTCGAGGGAAATCAGGTCTCCCGCAACATAAAACGGTTTTGAATTTACGATAATTTTCGAACGATAGTCATTTAAAAGAATAAGTTCCGGCAATTTTTTCGAAAAATTTCCGTTCGGTTTAATTTTATTTATATACTTTTCAAACGAAGGAATCCCCTTATCGTCGACGGAAAAAACGGCAGCCGGCCTGTTCAGTTCAAGTCTTTCGACCTCGATTTTGCCGATTAAAAGCGGAAATGCCTTAACCTTCAGCATTCCTGACGGCGAAGTCAACAAACTCTCGTCATCAGGCGTTTTTACCTTCAAATTTTTAACGTCGATATCCAACGAAGGACGCACAACCGGCTTCAAGACAAGATTTTCCGCGGAAATTTTGAGTCCGGTTTCTTTTTCGAAATTCACGAACACATCCTTTCCGAATCCGTTTATTTCGAAAGAGTTGGAAAACGTCAGATATAATGCACCTTGAACGGTCAGCACGACAAATACGGCTGCGAAAATCAAAATCTTGAATAATTTTTTCATATTATATCTCCGTAATGCCGAATGCATTATATTTATTGACAATACACCGTTTTTATTTTTGCGCGTCAGCGCCTGCGACAACTTCCGTAAGTTCCTGAGTAATCGCCCATTGCCGAGCCTTGTTGTAGTCGACGGTCAACTTGCTTATCATTTCCGAAGCATTTTTGCTTGCCGCGGACATCGCCGTCATTCGAGAAGCAAGCTCGCTTGCGGCTGCCTCCAAAAGCGCCTGATAGATTATATTTGCGACATAATAAGGCACCAATTTCGACAAAATAACCGTCAGTCCGGGTTCAAATTCGAAATCGGACGAATAAGCCTTTTCTTCCTCTTCATAATCGGCTTTCAACGGCAAAATATCCCAGTTTTCGACCGAATACGACATCATATTTTTAAACCTTGTCGTAACAATCGACATCGAATCGATTTTGTTTTCCAGGAAATACCTCGACATATCCTCGGCAATCGCCGTTCCCGCAGCAGCTCCGTCACCGTCGGTAAACGATTGATAAGTTTTTACAATTTCAAAACCCAATCGTTCCTGCTCTTTTTTCAAGATATTAAAGCCTTTTTGCCCCGTAACGAAAAGTTTTACGTCTTTGCCTTCCGATTTCAGCTCCTTAATCCGAGAAACGACGGCACGCCCGATATTGGCGTTATACGCGCCGGCAAGACCCTTATCCGATGACAGAACCAAAAGTCCTACCGTCTTGACCTCTCGACGTTCCAAAAGCGCGGCATTCGGAAAATCGGGGGTCTCTTTGCGAACTTCCTCGATATTTCGCAAAAGTTTTTTCAACATTTCGTTTAACTCATTCGTAAACGGACGCGACGCTTTCACGGCGTTTTCGCACTTTTTGACCTTCGCCGCCGCGACCATTTTCATCGCGCTCGTTATTTTTTGAGTATTTACGATACTGTTTATTCTGTCTTTTATGCTTTTTAAATTAGCCATTTTTCTCTATCCGAAAAAACTGTTCTTGAACTTTTCGATGTGTTTGCGAAGAAGCGTTTTGTCTTCATCCGACAAAGCTTCTCGGTTGTTGAGTTTATTACTCAATTCTTCGAGGTTTGCTCCGAAATATTCGAACCATTTTTTCTTAAACTCGGGAACCCGTTTATTATCGATATCGTCAAGATAACCTTCGTTTGCGGCAAACAAAATACTTACCTGTTCGGCAACGCTCAATGGTGAATATTGAGGCTGTTTCAAGACTTCCGTCAACTTTTGACCGCGCAACAGCTGGTCTTTCGTCGCTTTATCCAAATCGCTCGCAAACTGAGCAAACGCTTCGAGTTCTCTGAACTGAGCCAAGTCGAGTCTGAGTTTTCCCGCAACCTGCTTAATAGCCTTTGTTTGAGCCGCACCGCCGACACGCGAAACCGAAATTCCCGCATTTATCGCCGGTCTTATACCCGAATTGAACAAGTCCGTTTCCAAAAAGATTTGTCCGTCCGTGATGGAAATAACGTTCGTCGGAATATACGCGGAAACGTCTCCAGCTTGAGTTTCGATAATCGGCAACGCCGTAAGGCTGCCTCCTCCGAGCTCATCATTCAACTTGCACGCTCTTTCAAGCAATCGGGAATGCAAATAGAATACGTCCCCGGGGTATGCTTCACGTCCCGGCGGTCTGCGAAGAAGCAAACTCATTGCACGGTAAGCCTGAGCGTGTTTGGTCAAATCATCGTACACAATCAAAACGGATTTACCGTTTTCCATAAACTCTTCGCCGATTGCGCATCCCGCGAACGGAGCAATATACTGCAACGGAGCAGGTTCATCCGCGGTTGCCGAAACAATCACCGAATAATCCATCGCACCGTACTTTTCGAGAGTTTTTGCAACCTGTGCGACAGTCGAAGTCTTTTGCCCGATTGCAACATAAATACAAATTACGTCTTTACCTTTTTGGTTAATTATCGTATCGAGCGCAATTGCGGTTTTTCCGGTTTGTCTGTCACCGATGATAAGTTCACGTTGACCTCTTCCTATCGGAGTAAGCGCATCAATAGCGGTCAACCCGGTTTGCAAAGGCTCGTTTACGGGTTTTCTCGTGACAATCCCCGGCGCGACTCTTTCAACCGGACGAGTTTTGTCCGACATAATTTCGCCTTTTCCGTCAACAGGTCTGCCCGTAGGGTCTATAATTCTGCCGATTACGCCGTCGCCGACGGGTACGGAAGCAATTCGTCCCGTTGTTTTGACGCTCATTCCTTCGCGGATTTTCGTAAAATCGCCCAAGACAACCGCCCCGACAGAATTTTCCTCCAAGTTCAATACCAACCCGGGAGTGTTTTCTTCGTTATCGAACTCAACGAGTTCACCCGCCATTGCGTCGCGAAGTCCGTATAATTTGACAATTCCGTCTCCGACGCTCAGCACCGAGCCCGTTCCCGAAATATTTACGCTCTCTCTGTAATTTTGGAGCTTCGTTTTCAATATCGAAGATATTTCTTCAGCATTTATCGTTGCCATTGTCCTTTTCCTTATATCAATTGCTTTTCAATATCTTTTAAACGTGCACGAAAAGAATAATCCGCCTTTTCGCTTTCCGTTTCGGTCGTAAATCCCGCTATCAAAGAAGAATCCACTTCATAAAAAGGCTTTATCCGCTTCGAATACTTCTCCGAAAGCTTCGCCTCGAGTTTTTCCTTTAAAAAATCCTTCAATTCAACCGCGGAAGTAATCTTTATTTTCAAAATACCGCTTTCTTCGTCGAGTAAATCGTCAAAGTTTTCGACAATTTGTTCAAACGCCGCAAATCCGTTGTTGTCGCACAATAAATTCAAAAAATTCAACGACAATTCGGTTACATGACCCGAAAAAATTTGATTTACGACATCTTTTTTATCGTTAAGTTTTGTTAGCGGAGATGTCAAAAAATCAAGCAGAGAACGATTTCCACTCAATGTGCTCAAAACAAGTTTCAAATTCTCAAAAACTTCATTTTTGTCATCCGAACCGACGCAAAGTTCGAACAGAACTTTTGCATATTTTTTGCCGACTTTTTCGTTTGTCAAATTTATCGTTTTTTTCAGCATTACATTTCCTCGATAATTTTTTCGACGATTTTATCGTGCAAATCCGGATTTTCGACAAGCATTGCTTCGATTTTGTTTTTGGCAAGTCCGACCGACGCACCGGCGGTTGATTCGGTCAAATTCGAAATCGCCGATCTTGTTCGTTCTTCAAACTTTCTATCCGAACTTACGCGCATGGACTCCGATTCGGATTGCAACAAAGACTCGTCCTTTCGTTTTAAGGCATCGAGCGTGGTTTTTGCGGTATCGACTATGCTTTTCTTATCTCGCGGTAAAACTCTTATCAACTCCTCTTTCGATTTTAAATCAGCCAGAGAAAGTTCTTTTTTCTTTACCGACGAGGAAATTTCGTCGACGGTCTTTTTTTCCGTATCCGAAACCGCTTGCGACAACGGTTTTTTGAACAAAGAATACAATATGATTACCATTATCACAAAGTTAAACAGGTTTGAATGCAATACGTTTGAAACGGACAGATCAAGCATTTAAACCTCCGAGAAGCGTACGGGTAACGGCTTCAGCCAATTCATCGGTCGTTCCCGACAGAGAATTTTTTGCGTCTTGGACTTGCGAAGCCAATCCTTCGCTTCGTTTCAGGTCTTCGGATTCGATTTGCGAAGCCAAAGAACTTATTTTTTCTTTGTGTTCGAATTTCAGACGTTCGGTTCCGGAATTAATTATTTCGGCAGCTTCGACGCGTGCCGATTTTAATTCCGAATTTCGTTCTTCGATAAGTTCCCGAGCCTTTTTTTCCGCTTCGAAACTTTCGCGCGAATTTTCGGCAAGATAAGATTTTCTCTCTTGCATAATCTTCAAAATCGGCTGATAGAACACGATATTCATAATAAACATGAATATCACGAAACTTATCATAGCAACAATTAAAGTACCGTCAATTTCCAGCATAATTCGCCTATTTGATTACAAAACCTATTATCAGCGCCACAACCAAAGCATAAATAGCGCAAGCTTCGACAAGACCTGCACCCGCCCAGAAGTACATGCTCATTTTTTGTTCGGTTTCGGGTTGTCTGGCAATACTTTCGAGCATAGCTTTGGTAGCCATTCCGAGTCCGATCCCGGGTCCTGCAACCGCCAAAATCGCGATACCCATTGATAACATTTTTACTGATTGTGCGTCCATTTTTCTCTCCTTTTGAACGATTATTTTTATGTAAATTTTATTCCTTTAACGATATCGATAAATACGCCGCCGTCAACAATGTAAACACCAACGCCTGCACAAACGCCACGAACACCTCGAACAACATAAACGGCAGAGGCAGAATGAAAGCGCAGAACGAGACAAAAATAAGAACCATGACTTCGCCCGCGAGGATGTTTCCGAAAAGTCGAAGAGCAAGCGAAAAGGGTCTTGTAATGTCTTCCAGCATATTAAGAGGCGCCATAACCGGAATCGGGTGGAAGTAGTGAAGAAAATATTTCGGACCTTTCTTCGCAACGCCTGCGCCGATATAATAAATAACCACCAATATTGCCATAGCCGCGGTCATATTTATGTCATTGGTCGGCGATGCAAACTCACCGGTTTTCAAATGCCAAAGTCTCCAGGGAAGCTGCCCCATCAGGTTTGACGTTGCGATAAAAAGAAACAGCGTAGCCAAAAACGGAGCATGCTTTTGTCCGTCTTTCCCCATATTGCCCGTCAAACCGACAAAAAAGCCCATTACCGTTTCAGCAACGGTTTGCACCTTTCCGGGTACGACGGAAAGTTTTCTTGTGACCAAAAACCCGGTAATAATGAGCAATCCCATCGCAATCCACATGGTAATCAGTGTATCGACATGCACGTGAAGTCCCGCGATTTCGGCTATCCAGTGTTCTCCTGCATCAATTTGCATCGATTAACCTCTTTTTACACAACTCATATTATCATAAAAAAAATTTGCAAGTAAAATTTTTACTTTATGTTACTTTTTCATAACAAATCGGTACGGAACGATAATTTTATTCTACAATGATACAAGTATGAAAAAGACATCGGAATTAATACTTTTTGTGTTCGCATATTGCGTAGGAGTCGTTTCGGTCTACAAAGACGTTATTTCGTTTGTTGCCGTTGTGTTTGCGCTGTTTTTAACATTGATTTGCGCTTTAAAATGCGTCTCGAAAAAAACCGTCATCACTTGCCTTATAACATTCATCGTCGGCGTTGCAAACTGTATCGTTCAATCGAAAGATTTTGACTGTCCCTACGCGCTCGCACCCGCCAAAAACGTCGAACTATCGGGAACGGTCGTGTCCATGCCTTCTTCCTCCGACGAAAATTATACAAAATTTTATTTAAAAACAGACAAAGTCAAAAAATCAAATTTCGAAAAAAAAGACATTAAAGCAAAAGTTCTCGTAACGATTTTCGACAAACGAAACAACTATTCTCAAATCGAGCCCGGCGAATACGTTACGGTAAAAGGCAAACTCGTACGACCTAAATACGGAACAAACCCTTACGAATTTTCTTACGCGTCGTTCTTAAAGAACAAAAACGTGTTTTCAAGAATTTACGTGCAGCCCGGACACTATAAAGTAACGGGAGAGCCGAAACAACTGCATTGGAAGTTTTTATACAAATTGAACAAACTCAGAACGAAAATCATCGGGTATCACAAGAAAAACCTGAAATCGCCCGAAACCGAGCTTCTCGGCGGGATTGTTTTCGGAGATGACGCGGTCAACCCGACTCCCGAAATGGAAAATTCGTTTCGAACTTCGGGACTCACGCACATTATTGCGGCTTCCGGAATGAACGTCTCGATGATTTTGGGAATGTGGATGTTCCTGACAAGAATTTTCGGTCTCAATTTCAAGTTTTCGGTTTTATCGGGAATGCTTGCCGTTATTTGTTACACCTGCATGACAGGGTTCGGACCGCCGATAATGCGCGCCACGCTTATGTTGATGTTCATTTGCGTCGGAAAACTGTTCGACAAAGAAGCCGACACAATGCGGCTTTTGTTCTTCGTTGCGTTCGTTATGATGCTGTTTTCGTCCGCAATAATCAAAGATATCGGTTTTCAGCTTTCGTTCTCCGTAACCGCGGGCATAATGCTGTTTTGCCCGATTTTAAGCGAAAAAATCAAAAACAAAATTCTCAATGCCGGCGTGATGTTGATATTTGTGCCGTTTGTAGCGCAATTATTCGCAACGCCTATTCAAATGTACTATTTTAACTCGTTTTCGCCGTATTCTGTTTTGGCAAACATCGCGGTGGTTCCGGTTCTTTCGGTCGTAGGATTTGCAGGATTTTTAAGCTCCGTTTTGGCGGTTATTCCTCAAATCGCGACCGTTGTCGTAAAAATTTTCGATAAATTTTTGTTTTTCCCGTTGACATACATCGTTCACGTTGCGGACTTTTTTTCAAAAATGCCGAACGCGCTGATAACGGTACCCCGTCCGTCGTTGTGGAGTATTCTTTTCTACTACGCATTTTTGGTCAATCTGAGTTTTTTATTCACTCTGAAAAACAAGCGAAAATTATTTTTAACCGTCGGAACAAGCCTGATAATACTGTTTTCTCTGACTTTCATTCCGATTTCGAACAACAAATACGAGTTTATATTTTTTGACGTCGGAAATGCAGACAGCGCAATAATTACAACACCCGACAACAAACACGTTTTGATTGATACGGGCAAAGCTCCGTACAAAAATTTCGCATGCTCCGCGCAGAAAGTAATTTTGCAATATTGCAAGAACAAAGGAATAAGAAAGCTCGATTATCTTATTTTATCGCACTATGACGCCGATCACGCGGGCGGAGCCGCAATTCTTTTAAACGAATTAAAAGTCGATAATCTTGTTGTCGTGAACACGACAGACGAGTCAAAAATCGCCCGAAAGATAATAAAAACGGCGCAAGAAAAGAACGTCAACGTTATTATTCCGAAACCCGAGGAAATTTTGTACAAAGACGCAAATATGAGTTTTGACGCGTATTTTGCAAAATCAACGGACGAAAACGAAGCGTCGATGATAAACGTATTCAAGGTTTACGGCAAAAACGTCGTATTTGCCGGAGACGTTTCGGGCGAAGTTTTGAAAAACTACAAAAATTTACCGAAAAACATCGAAGTTTTGAAAGTTCCTCACCACGGGGCAAAACACACAATAGACGCGGAACTTTGCGATTCGGTAAAAATAAACAATGCCGTAATCTCAACGGGCATAAACGTTTACGGGCACCCGAACGCCAAAACGCTTGAAGCACTGAAAAAATGCGGAACAAAAACCTTCCGAACCGACAAAAACGGCGCAGTAAAATTTGTCGTAAAACGAGACAAAACAAATATTTACACCTACAATACAAACAAAAGACAATTCGAAGAGGTAAAAAATGAATAAATTTCCGAAAAAAATCCTGATTATAAGGCTCGGCGCAATCGGAGACGTTTTGCACACTTACAAAGTCGCAAATTCGATAAAACAAGCGCATCCCGAAACCGAAATCAAATTTTTGACCGGGAAGGTCCCCGCAAAAATGATTGAGTTTTGCCCCGATTTGGACGAAGTTATGATTTTCGGTAAAAACGATTACAAAAATGTTATAAAAACCGGACTTTCTCTTAGAAAAGAAAATTTCGACTTAATCATAAACCTTCAACCGTCAACAAAATTAAGACTTTTAACGTTTTTGACGGGAGCGGAAAAAACATTGAATTACAAAAAAAATCCGGACATCCATGCCGTGAAAAACTTTTTTGACACCGTCGGAAACGAATATCCCGAGCTTGAATTCACGAACGAACTGAAAATTACGATTCCCGAAAAAATTTTCAAAGAAGTCGACCCTAAACTGCCGAGCGGAAATTTCGTCGTTATCGCGCCTATGGCGGGACCCGTCAGGGAAGGCAAAAAATGGCGAAGCGAGTATTTCAAAGCACTTGCTCTCAAAATTATCGAAGAATATAACGTTCCCGTAATATTTTCGGGCAGTTCGGACGAAAAAGAACGACTCGCGGAATTTGAGAATTTGCACCCGAAAACGCGCGTCATTGCAGGAGAATTCGACATTTTACAAAGCGCGGCGATGTTTTCGCGGGCAACATACGTAATCGGCGCGGACACGGGACCGCTTCATATTGCTACGGCAACCCGAAAACCTGTTTGCATAGCTCTTTACGGAGCAATGGCAATTTACAGAACCGGATTGGTCGGAGAAAAAAATTATTCCGTAAAAGCGGATAATCTCGGCTGTATCCCTTGCAGAGCAAGGTATTGCAAGGTAAAACGCGGAGAATTTTCGCCGTGCATGGACGCGATTACTCCCGAAAAAGTTTTTGAAATCATCGTAAAAGACGGAGCTCTCGAGAAGTTTTCAACGCACGAAAACCTGTAATACAACAGCATCAAAGGGTTCAGGGGTAAAATACACGGACACGACAAATAAAATCCGTGAAAAGGTCAGTGAAAAAACATACGTAAACACGGAAACAAACGAGATTTCAACACCACAAATACCCTTTTCGGGCGGACGAGAAAAGTTCTCCCGTTCCCGTCCAATCAACCGTCGATTTTATTACAAAACATACAAAAAACGCCCGCAAGAACATTTCTCGGGGGCGTTTTTTATTTTATACGGAAAAAATATATTATTGTTTCAAAGCGTCGTTTATCGCGTTTTTCAAAGCATCTTTCGACTCATCGAACATAACGGAATTGTCGATTTTAACTTTTTTGTCGCCGTTTACGACAAACAAAGTCGGAAAACCTTCCACACCGTATTCTTTGACCAGATCCGCATTTTTTCTGAATTCCGCGTTAACATACGCCGGAGCAAAATTTTTCTTGATATCTTTTTGTTTTATCAAAGCATCGAATTTCGGAGCGAAATTTTGGCAATACCCGCACCAATCCGCGTAAAAGAGTACGAGCATGGGCTTTCCGGTTGCCTTTGCTTCGGAATAACGGTGTTTTTTTGCATATTTTCTGGTAATAGAAGGTTTTTCTTTTTGTTTTCCGATTGTCGGCGAAGACATTTTGTCGATTTTATAGTTCACGACGCAGGACATAACGGTCGAAGTAATCGAAAAAATAAGAATTAATCCCAAAACTATACATTTCAGATGTTTTTTGCAGCAGCATTCTTTTTTGGTCTCTTCCATAAAAACCTCATTCATTGACTAAAATTCACGAGATTTATATTAACATTTTACGTTAAGTTTGTAAAGTTCTTTTAAGCCGGAGAGTGTCAAATCGGGAACGCAAAAATCGGGCTTTTTTTCCAAAGCTTCGTAAATAAGGGTCGAATATCCGCCTGTCGCAACGGTAATCAGGTCGTAGCCCAATTCGTTTTTACAATTTTCGAACATTTTTTCAACCATAGCGGCATGACCGTTCACGATACCCGAAAGCATTTCGTCAACAGTGTTTCTGCCGATAAAAGCTCGGGGAAGAGAGAGATCGATTTTCGGAAGTTGTGCGGCGTAATTGTAGAGAGAATCAGCCTGAAGCTTTACGCCGGGCGCGATTATGCCTCCGATAAATTCTTTTTCGATGTCGATAATGTCGAAAGTCGTCGCCGTTCCGAAGTCGGCAATCAAAACGGGAAATCCGTATAAATTAACGGTCGCGGCGGCATTGCAAAGCCTGTCCGCCCCGATTTCGGAATCGGCGGGAAACCTTGTATTAAGCCCGGTTTTGACGTCGGGAGTTACGACAAAAGGAGAAACGCCCGTAAAACCTTTTATAAACTCGACAAAAATCGGCGTCATTTCGGGAACAACACTCGCAACCGCCGTTTCGCCGACCGAAAAATCCGAAAGTTCCGACTTAAAAATTTCTTTCATCTCGTCTTTT
Source organism: uncultured Candidatus Melainabacteria bacterium (assembly GCA_934718085.1). Lineage (GTDB taxonomy): Bacteria > Cyanobacteriota > Vampirovibrionia > Gastranaerophilales > Gastranaerophilaceae > CAKUZL01. The sequence continues at coordinate 357,884 of CAKUZL010000001.1, read as the reverse complement.
CGGGAAATATTCGAAGGTGCGGCAAATTTTTTCGTTAAAACTTCGCCGTCCCAAATCCCGCAGGTTATGTTGGTATTTCCGATGTCGCATGTCAACAGCATTTTTTCGTCCTTTTTTCGTATTTTACTATGTTGTGAAATAATGATATAACAAAAAAATTTGTGATAAAATGAAGTTGAGTTCGGTCAAAAAAAATACCGAAAAAGGAAAGAAGGCGAAGTATGGAAAGTATTATTTTACAAAGTTTTTCTCTTCATTCAATGAGTTTTTTCGAAGCGGGCATGCTTGTTTGTTTCGGCGCAAGCTGGCCTTTTTCTTTGGTTAAAACGATGAAAACTCGGGAAGTTAACGGCAAAAGCAAACGTTTTTATTCATTGATTTTGCTCGGTTATCTTTGCGGCATGGTTCACAAAGTTTTACACAACCTTGATTTTGTCTTTTGGTTGTACTTTTTGAACTTTGTTTTGGTCTTGGCGGAACTTGTCATGATATTTGTTTTTTCGAAAAAAAACGAGGTAAAAAATGAAAAAATTTAAAACGGCGACAATTCTTGCGTTAACGGCACTTTTACTGACAAATTCGCAAGGTTTTTGCCTGTCGGACGAAGAACTCGAAGAACATATCGCGTCGATAGGTTTCGGAAAAATTTTCGACGGAAATCCGGAAACAAAAATCAGAAATATTTTCGAAAAAATCGATAAATACTCCGAAAAAGGCGATGTCGAAAAGATTCAAACATTTTTCGACAAAAGCTTTATAAATAACGACGGATTCGATTACGACACGTTTTTCGGCGCAATGAAGGACTCCGTAAATTCGTACGATAAAGCGAAATGCAAAACGGAAGTGAAACTTGTGTCCGTCAACGGAAATTACGCAACCGTGCTGACCGCCGAAACTTTTAAGGCACAAACAAAGCTCGCCGACGACGTAATTCAAGACACGGGCGATTTTTCGTCATACGCGAATATTTATTACTTTTTGACAAAAATCGACAACAAATGGAAAATCACGTCAGCGGTAACGATGGACGAATATGCCTTCGTGGCTTACGGTTCCGCCAAAAACGTCGACATGTTTTTGACCGCACCTTCGGACATCAGAGCAGGAAAAACTTATACCGCAACATTGAAGGTAAACGTTCCGAAAAATATGTTTGCACTCGGTTCGCTTGCAGCAGGCGATTATTTGTACCCGATGAAGACCGATGACCCCGTTTTCAGATCGATAAAGGACGAAGGGACTTTGGAAAGAGTTCTTACGGCGACAACAAGCGGAAGAAATCAGTATGTCACGGCAACCGTCGGACTGACGGACGCAGTGGTCTCGGAAGGCAAAGTAAATCTCAAGCTTACGGGAAGCGAATGTGTGATGAGAAGGGTCAATGTTCAAAACGGAGCGGTTAATGCGTCAAAATAAAATCCGATTCAAACAGGGAATTTTGTTTTTGCTGCTTCTGCCGGTCGTTTGCACAGTAATCACGGAAATTCAAAAGTTTTGGCTTGCTTTTGCCCCGAACCACGCGGGAATGCTTGCCAAAGTCGGAATATCCGCGGCGTTTGCACATAATACGGGTGCCGCATTCGGGTTATTCGGAGGAAAAGCTTTTTTGTTGGGACTTTTCGCATTATTGACGTGTTCGTTTTTTGTATACGGAGCTTTCACGGCAAAGGAAAAATTTTCAACATTTTTTAAAACGGGAGCCGTGCTGTTTTGCGCCGGAATGTGCGGAAATGCGGCAGAACGACTGATTAACGGGTACGTTTTCGATTACATAAAATTAACTTTTGTAAATTTTCCCGTATTCAATTTTTACGATATCGCAATTACAACCGGAGCGGGAATACTTTGCGCCGCAACGCTTTTTAACAAATCCGAAAAAAGGCTCGACAAATGAAAAAAGTTTTTGTGTGCGAAGAAGATACAAAAACGCGAGCCGACGTTTTTTTGGCGCAAAACATCGAAAAAATAACACGCTCGGGGATAAAAAATTTTTTGAACGGCGGAGTCGTGACAATTAACGGAAAAACGGCGAAAGCTTCATCTTGTGTGGCAAAAGGCGATGTCGTCGAAATTTTGCTCGAAGAAAACGACGAACCCGAAATTTTACCCGAAAATATTGACATAGAAATTGTTTACGAAGACGAAACCATGCTCGTCGTGAACAAGCCGAAAAACATGCTCACTCATCCGACGACGAAAGAATTTACGGGAACTTTGGTGAACGCGCTTCTCGAAAAGTACGGCAGAAACGGGCTTTCGGATATAAACGGATATATGCGCCCCGGGATTTTGCATCGCCTCGACAAAAACACTTCGGGATTGTTGATGATTGCCAAAACCAACGCCGCACACGAGTATTTGACAAATCAGATAAAAACAAAAACCGCAATACGGATTTATCGCGCGGTAGTGACGGGAAATCCGAATGAAGACGAAATTACGATAGATGCTCCGATTGCACGAAACAAAAAAAAACCCGCGAAATTTTGCGTTGATAAGGACGGAAAGCCTTCCGTAACGCACATGAAGGTCATCGAAAGGTTTAAAAATTCGGCATACGTAAATTTTCGTCTCGAAACCGGGCGAACGCACCAAATAAGAGTTCATTCGGCATATATCGGGCATCCGATAATCAACGACTCTTTATACGGAGGACTAAAAATAAAGGTTAAAACCACCGAGCAGGTTTTGCAGGCATACAGGCTGGAATTTTTGCCGTTCGGGAAAACCGAACCCGTCGAACTTGAAATTCCGCCGGATGATGATATCATAAAAACATTAAACTTTTCGAGGGTCTTAAAATGAACAAAATTTTCGCCGTTACGGCAACAATAATAATAAATGCGGGACTTTGCCTGTTTTTATACGCAAACTTCCTGCCCGAAAGCTCGCTGCAAACAAAATTTATTTGCATGCAAATTCCGATAATCGCGCTGATATCGTACGCTGTCGGCGTATTGACGGAATATTGCCTTTCGTCCGTCCGAGAAACAGTAAAGAATTCCGCACTGAATTCTTACAAAAACGAATACGAAAAGAATTCGGTCGCAACGGAGGCAAAAAACGACAGAATAGAAGCTCTCGAGAACAAAATCAAAACTCTCGAGGTCGCGCTGAAAAGAGCTTTAAACAAATAAAATTTTTCGTTAAGAAATTTTAAAAACAATCCGGAATAAAGCGCCGCAAGTGTTGACAAGTAAGTTTGCTTAAAGTTTAATAGATATATACGATGAATTTTGTCATGCAAAATTTGTCTTAGGATATAAAGGCGGGTAAAGCCGAAATCAACCGCGAGTTGCTTGATTCGGCAATTGACCCTAAAAGGAGAAAACATGCCTACTATTGCACAATTGGTACGTAAAGAACGTAAAAAATCAACTTATAAAACTAAATCACCGGCTCTGGCAAATTGCCCCCAAAAACGCGGAGTTTGCACAAGAGTTTATACAACTACACCGAAAAAACCTAACTCGGCATTGAGAAAGGTCGCTCGTGTAAGATTGACAAACGGGTTTGAAGTTACTTCATACATCCCCGGTATCGGACACAACCTCCAAGAACACAGCGTTGTTCTCATCAGAGGCGGCAGGGTCAAGGACCTTCCGGGGGTAAGATACCACATCATCAGAGGTACTTTGGATACTGCGGGTGTCGCAAACAGAGCTCAAAGTCGTTCCAAGTACGGTGCGAAAAAAGCAAAAGCTAAGAAATAATAAGTGAGGTAATAATGTCAAGAAGAAGTAAACCCGAAAGAAGAACTCCGGCTCCGGATCCGGTATACAACAGCGTTGATATCTCGAAATTCATCAACCGCCTTATGAGAAGAGGTAAAAAATCCCTCGCGGAAAGAATTTTCTATACCACGTTGGACAGAATTCACGAAAAAACAAAAGAAGATGCTATGGAAGTCTTCAAAAAAGCTCTTACCAACGCTACTCCTTTGCTGGAAGTTAAAGCAAGAAGAATCGGCGGTTCGACTTACCAAGTTCCTCTCGACGTAAAACCCGACAGAGGTATGGCTTTGGGTTCGTCGTGGTTGATTGACGCAGCTAAAAAACGCTCCGGAAAATCAATGGTCGAAAAACTTTGCGCAGAATTGACCGATGCGGCAAACGGCGTAGGTGCGGCTTGCAAAAAGAAAGACGAAGCACACAAAATGGCTGAAGCAAACAAAGCTTTCGCTCATTACAGATACTAATTTTATATAATAAAATAAACGCGAGAAAAAAAGGAACCGAGAGGTTCCTTTTTTTGATAAAAAATATCAATTATCATACTGCCGACAAAACCGTAGACCATATCAAATCCAAATATTCAAACAAAATCCCTGACTTCGACTAAAAAAATTAAACTATTTACTATTGAAAAATTCTTCATACGGAGAAAAATCGAAAACCTGTTTTTCGCCCGAAAAATCGGATTTTACAAAATCGGAAACGGTTGACCGAATATTTTTGGAATTGGGATAAATTCTGAATTTTAAACCGCACTCGTCGGCAAGTTTTTTAACTTTTTTGTCGTAAACAATCGGTAAAACTTTCACGTTTGCGTTCACACCGACCAAACAAGCGTGAAAGCGCATCGCAATAAGCGTTTCGACCGAGGCTAAATCATTTGCGGCGGAATTTACGTCCCGGTACGGCACAATTTCAGCATTTACGCCGTTTTTAGACAATAATTCACGGAAATTTTCGCAAATTTCTTCATCTTCGGAATTTTGAAGCTGAAAGATTTTAATTGTTTTATGTTTATAATTTTCGGCGACGGAAATTGCAAGAACGTGTAAAAAATCGGCAGGGAGATTTTTAAATTTTCGAAGCTGAACTCCGACGGATCCCGGAATTTTGGTTCCGTCAAAACTCAAATTCCACACGGGATCGACAACTTTTTCAGCCGAAATACCTTGGGATTTCAAGGCTTCTAAACTTTTGAAGTCACGAACCGAAACAAGTTTACATTTTTTCAGAGCAAAAAACGTCAAAAACCGCGCAAAAGGATTATTTAACGGACCGATACCCTGTGCGAACACGACTACGTCCTTTCGAAAAATCAAAGCCGTAAAAATTACAAAAAGATAGTACAAAACGCTTTTTACACTGGTAACGTCTTGAAGCAGACTGCCTCCGCCCGAAATCAGCACGTCGTTTTTCCAAACCGTTTTCACAACATTCGGGTAATCGAATGTGTACGCACTTTTCACGCCACAATTCTCCGCGGTTTTCGAAGGATTGGACGAAAAAACGGTTATTTCGGAAAGTCCTAAATCCTTTAAAAATTTCGTTAAAACGGTCAAAACCGCCTCGTCGCCGAAATTGTCAAACCCGTAATACCCCGAAATCAAAACTTTTTTGCTCAAAAGAACCTCATCGCTTCTTCGACTTCGTTCGCGTACGGAATCGACTTTATCGCACCGACTTTTTTGACTTGTAACCCCGAAACGACAGCTGCCTTCTTGACCGCTTCGAGAGGTGTTTTTCCATGAGTAATTTCGTGCAAAAAGGCACCGTTAAAAGCATCTCCCGCACCCGTCGAATCGATTTTTTCGTCGCTGAAATAGGGCGTAAACGTTACTGCCGACTCAAATCCGACAAAATAACCTTTTCTCTCTTTGGATTTCAAAATCACGGAAACCGCACCTTTATCGATAAAATATTTAATCAATTTGTCGTAAGATTCGACCTCCCACTGCGCCAACGAGTCATTTTTTGTATTCAGAAACAAAATATCTGTCAAATCTTCGATTTCGTCAAAAGCCTCTTTCGCCTCTTCTCTTGACCACATCAGCTCATCGTAATTAACATCGAAAGCGGTCAAAATATTGTTTTCTTTCGCAATTTTAAAAGCTTTGACAACCGCCTCGCGCGCCGACAAAGAAAGCGACTGAGTCGTTCCCGAAGCATAAATCACACTTGCGGATTTTATGTATTCTTCGTCGATATCCTCTTCCGAAAGCTTGCACGCCGCGGTTTTTTTGCGATAGTAGGCAACTTCTTTTTTGTCGCCCTCGATATTGGCGATAAAATAAATTCCGTTAATCCCGGGAACCCGCTTAACGGTTGAAATATCAAGCCCTTCGGTCTGCCATCCGTCGAGCAAGAACTCGGTAAACGCGTCCGTTCCGACTTTTGAAACGTAACCGACGGCAGAACCCTCCCGACACGCCGAAACCGCTGCGGTCAAGGTATCTCCGCCGTAGTATTTATCCAAAGTTTTGCAATACGTTAAACTTTCGCACGACGAAAGTTCCACCAAACCTTCTCCGAGAGCGATAATATCGAGCTTTTCCATCATTGCACCTTTTTACGACGTTTTTTGCGCCTCATCAAATCGGTAAAAGCTTCCAACCTCGTCAAATAACCGGCTTTTCCGGTTTGTTCGTCCATTACGAGTGACAAAATCGGAACGTCACAATTTTCGCGCATTTTCGGGAAAATATTTTGCGACATGATTTCGGGCATACAAGTGAACGGACTTACGTGAATAATTCCGTCTACGCCCTTTTCATCGGCATAAGCGACGTCGCTGACCGACTCGAGAGCATCTCCGCCGATATCGCGCATAAGATAAGGTTTTGCGAGTCTGAATGCTCTTTCGAGGTGAGTTTCGCCCTTTTTCAGCCATTTCGGAATTATTGCGTCTTTCAAAAAACTTGAAACTGTAAGGCTTGTTGCCGTTTGAACGCCCATTTTCCCGAGTTCGCGGGTCATATTTTGGTTTGAAAAATAATCCAAAACAATAAAGATTTCGCCCGTAATATCGACGTGCAAAACGTCTCTGTTTTTGTCTATCGGAGTTTCTTTTATAAGACGAAGTGCCTCTTTTTCCGCCTTTGCGAGGCTTCGGGCATTTTTGGCTTCGCTTATCAGTTCAAGCCCTTTTTCGAAAGCTTTTTCAGCAGTTCCGTACTTTAATTCGCGAGCGCGGTACCACGAAAGAGTTCTTTCCATTTTATCGAGAATGAAAACCCGCTTTACTACCGCATAAATAGCTCTTCCGATAGTAATAAAATCCGCATCGGGCTTAACTTTTCGAAGAAAATCTATCATTCCCTTGAATCCATCGTAGAGCGACAATTCGATATATCTGTCGTGATATCCCAAATCCTCGAGAATACGTTTTATGCTGGCACCGTACTCGCCGAGTCTGCAAATTCCGGGAGAAGTAATCATTGCAACATAATCGGCACCGCCTTCGAGAGCTTCGATAAAGTTTCCCAAAATCAATTTATAAGGCAAACAAACCGACTCGGGAGCATACTTTGTGCCGAGCGAAAGCGTTTTTTTGTTGGTATAAGGAGGCACGAACGCTTCTACCCCGAGGGTATCCAAAGCCGCTCTCCATGCGTATGAAACCGTACCCATGTGAGGAAATGCAATTTTTTTCTTTTGAGATTCACTCATTTTGCGGACTCTCCCGATTAATCGAACTTGAGCACGTATCCGCCGTTATCGGCATTAACAAGCACATCTTCGTTTATTTTACATCTTAAATTTTTTATATATTTGTACACGTAATCACGAGGTAAATCAAGCAATTCCGCCATATTTTTCGCATACACTACCGTATTTTTGTTTTGAATCAAATAATCCAAAATCATTTTTTCGCGCGCTATCAAAGGTTTTTTGAAGGAAATATTGTCGTAAAAAGCTTCTGTTTCAGTCTTAGAGGGCTCTTCAACAGCCTTTTTCGTTTTCGGTTTTGAAGACGTCTTTTCGGACTTAGCGACAACTTTTTCTTCGACAGGTTGAGATTTTTCTACATGTTTTGCCGCCGGCTTTTCTGATTTTACCGCATGTTTGCGAACCGGTTTTACAGGTTTATGTTCGACCTCGGGTTCGGAAATCGCAATTTTTTGAGTCTCGTGAGCGGGATATTCGTACGACGTTACAATCGGAGCTTCGTGCTCGTGAGAATGCGTCATTACGATATCGACCATATCGTTCGTTTCTTTTTCGTTTTGGATTTTCTTTCCCAATCTCGCCGCAAATTCTTCAAGAGTAATTTTCTCCAGAGAACTTCTCCACTGACGGACTTCTTCCTTTGACAGATATTCGCTCATACTTCGTCTCCTTGACTTTTCGAAATTCACAAACGGTACTTAACTACTTTATCATAAGAAATCGAAAAAATCTCAAAATATTTAGTAAAGTAAAGTTTTTTTACGTTATTTCACCCATTTAAAGTCCGAAACGTTGTCGCTGCCGTTCAATTCGCCTTTTACGGAAGCTCTGAAAACCCGATAATCGTCGCCTTTGTACGTGACATCGGGTATCAACAAAATGTCTGAGGCGTAAATTCCCGGGTCTTTACTGAACGGAAGCATATTGAAAAACGCGTTCAAAGACAAATCTCCGACGGGTCCGAAAACTCCCGACGTTTTTCTGCCGAATTTCCCGAAAACGACGATGTCGCCGTTATCTTCGGAATAATCGTATTTCCCGCTGATATACGTACTTAAATGTTCGCCGCGCGAAAATATTTTTATGTCTTCAATCACACCGTTTTTAATGTTAAAATCGCCCGAAACCCTCGAAAATGCGCCCTTATTGACCGGGTGAATCAACGCTATCGCGTTATGAACCGAAAGTGCCGTCAAACCGCTGCTGACGATATTCGTGGCTCGCAACAAATATTCGAGAGAACCGAGTTTCGTCATTTTCCCTTCGTTTATCACAAATCTGAATTTTCCGTTCAAATTGCGCAAACGTTCCGCCTGTTCGAATCCCTTTGTCGAAAAATAAGCCGAACCGTTCAAAAAACCCTCTATCTGCCCTTTCGAATCAAAAAACGCTTCCGCCGTTTTGTCGGAATCGACTCCGTAAGCGGCTATTTTTGCCCCGAGCGCACCGTTTGCAAAATCGTAACGGGCTCTGCCTTTGACTTTTCCACCCGCCATGGTAAATTCACGAATAATAATTCTGAGCACGGATCTTGCATCAAGCGAAAAATCTATGTTCAGGTCGTTTATTTCCGCCGTCTTAAATATCGCCGAATCAGACTTCAAATGCCCTTCTCTGACGATGATATCCGATATGTCGAACGCCGGTTTTTGCTTTAGTATTTTATTTGTATACGACTCCATGCTCGTTTTATAAATACTTTGCGCCGTTTTTTCGAGATTTTGGGTACCTTTGGTCGTAACTTCGAGTTTATTCACGACAAACGGCAAACGGGTCGTATTCGCCGAATTCATAAACCCGTCGATATGGGTTTTAAAAATTTGAGCTTCCAATTTCAAATTCATCGACTTTCTCTGAGCGTTCATTTTTGCGGACTTGATGAACGTCTCGTACAAGGGAACGGACACATCGTTCAACGCACCTGAACCCGTAACTTGGGCGATTTGTCCGGTGATTGTCGCAGCAAGATTGCATTCGAAAGTACCCGACTTTATCAACGACTTTTTGAAAATAATATTCAAAAGTTTTGCACTCATCGGACGTCTTGTCGCAATGTTTGCCGAAACCGGAACAAATTGAGCTCCGCGTTTTTTCAACACCGCCCCGCCTCTGATACAAGGTACGGAAACCTCTTTTCCGAACGAATTTATCTCGTTTTTCAAATACTCGAAATTAAGAATATTTAAGGTATCCGCGTTCGATTTCATTCGAACGACAATCCGTCTGATTACGTCGGAATCGCCGAGACCGGTCGAAAACAAAGAAACATCGCTTCCTTTGTCCAAAAACGCGATTATTCGAGTATTCAAATCCGACAACAATCCCGAAAAATCGGCGGTCAACCCGATTTCATCGGTAATTCGCACGGGATGAGTCATTTTCGGATTAATATATTTTTCCGCAAGTTCGGGGGTAATTTTCATCGAAAGATTTCCCGTCAACGAAGGGTTGTCGAACCGATAATTTCCGATGACAAAGTTACCGGTAACCTTCGAAATATCACCCGCAATACCTTGTAAATTGTTCAAATACAAAGAGTTTTTGCTAATTTCGACAACGGGATTGTTAAATTTAAACGGAATTTTTGTAAATTTATCGGTAAATTCAAAATTGTTGACGACAAATTTGCCCTTGTCCGAATTTCCCGAAATCGACACAAATCCGCTCACGTTACCCTTTACCGAGGTTATTTCGTTAGCGGCAAGTGCGGCTTCTTCGCCCGCCATTCCCGACAAAAACATTGCATGAACATACTTTGCGGCAAAATTTTTCGTACTTGCAAAAATATTGTATCTCGGAGTTCCGAAAACGTTTTTGACCGTTCCGTCCGCTTTAATTTCGGAATTTTCCGCACAAAATCTCAATTTATCGAGTTTGAGAGTTCCGTTGTTCAGATAAAAATTCCCGTTCTTCAGCACCAACACGTTCTTCGGAGCCGTCGAAGGAATGCTTGTCGCGGTAACCTTAGCCGTCGGGAAATCGGGAACGGAATCTTTGACTTTTATCGTACTTTTAAAATTATACAAACCGTCGACGTTTTTAAGCGATGCAGCACTTTTTGCAAGCATTTGAGCCTCTTTTGCGGTCAAAAGCGCAGCCGCTTTCAACGTATCTGCAACCTTTGTTCCGTTACCCGAAACATAGACCGTTCCGTCGGTTCGTTTCTTATTTTTGTCGGTTTTTAACCGTCCCGAAGTCCTTATTGGAGAATTAAAAATTTTCAATTTCACATCATCGAAAGTAATATTTTCTTCGGTAAAATTCACAACTCCGTTTATTTTATCGATTAAACCCGCATAGGACTTGACTCTGCAGCCGTTATCGAACATTTTCAAAAAGCCGTCGATTTTCAGATTTTTAATCGAATCCAATGACCCCGGAGGAACCGTATCGTCAACAACACCGGACATTCTCACCGACAAATCGGCACGTCCGTCCATTGAAATAAGTTCGTTCAACCCGTTTTTGATATCAATGAGCAAGGGACTGTCAAAGACAATTTTCTTGATATCCTTTGAATACGCGTTTTTTGCCTCTATTTTCATGTCGAGCGTTTTTTCGGTCAACGACGAAACACCCGACAAAAAAGCCGGCGAATTTTCCGCTTTTCCTGCAGTCGTTTTAAAATAGACTTTATCGTGTTTAAAGTCGACCCTTCCCGAAATATCGGAAAGTTTTGCGCCGATTCCGACATATTCTCCGAAAGTATGATAAATATTGACATACCCGTCAATCATCGCGGATTTTTTCGTACCGTTTATAATCAAAACCGTGTCGCCCCAACCGTCGGTGACTTTGAGTTGAGGGACGGGTCCGAGTTGCAAATCAAAGATTTCGCCTATCGGCACAAGAATTTTGGAAACCAACGGCAACATAAGTTTTCCCGCGGTCTGAACCTCGAAATGACTGCCCTTTGCGGGGTTTACGTCGGAACGCCCTCTAAGCTTGAACATTCCGCCTGTCGAAGTCGTCAGGTCGATATTCGTAAAAATATTTGTATCATCGAATTTCAGGTTAATCCGTCCGACGTGAGTATTTTCGTATCCGCGCAAAGCATGGGCGTTTTCGACGTCAACACTACCGAAAAGATGCATATCGGGGAATTTTCCCCTTACGGTCGCCTCTCCGTTCGCAAACCCGCTTACTCCGTGAACTTTGGTCAATTTTATTTGGCGAATTACTCCGGGCAACAGGTCCAAAAGCTTTTCGGCATAAGTGTTTTTGACCTTTACTCGCAAATCAATTTTGGGCACTTTGTCGTTATCGTACAATTTTATTTTTCCCGCGACACCCGCATTAACACCGGGAGCGGACAAATACGCCCTTTTGATGTCGAAAGATTTTCCGTCGACAACGACATCGGCACTTATCAAAACCGCTCCGGGTGCTTTGATTTTTTGAGAAGCAACTTCGGAATTTATCAAAATATTTTCGCCCGTAATTGTTACAAAAATACGCGATTTAGCATTTTTTTCGCCGAAAGTCGCAACCTCGGCACTCACGATACCTTGTGCGTCGGAAACACCCGCGTATATTTTCAAAATCGGCTCAAACTCTTTTAAATCAAGTCTTTTTATGTATCCCGTAACAAAAAGATTTTCGTAAATATTTTTTCCGAGCCCCGAAGGAGACGTCGAAATTTTGAGTTTCACATCGGTTTTCGAACTGCCCGAAAAAACCTTTCCGTTCAATAGATTTACTGTCTCGGAGCCTTTTTTGAAAGCAAATTTCACGTCACCTTTCAAAACGGCTTTATTTCCGAGAAATACCGAATATTTATCGATATCGATTTGAGCCCCCGTCAAATCGGGTTTGATTTTAGAATTTTGCTTCGGAAATTTTGCCGTTTCATGAGAATCGACAACAATTTCGCGCGCCGAAAAGTTTAAAATCGAGAGTCTTGAAAACACAATTGCGGGCAAAAATATTTTGGTTTCGGCATTTTTCACCGTCACGGCGGAATCTTCGCCCTTCATTCCGAACTTCAGTTCTTCAACCGACAAATCAACGGTCAAATCTTTGTTTGTATTGAACTTAGGGGATTTAACCGTTGTTTCGAAACCGTTTCCCGCCGAAAAATCGTTGACGAGTTTCAAAATCGCTTTCTCGTCGAAAAAACTCGGCAAGGCAAGAAAAGATATATATAAAACCGGAATTATCCCTAAAAATACTGCTACTGCAAAGCAAAAGCTCTTTTTAAAATTCATATGTAAAAAACTTTCTCGACTTTTATGTCGTTCATGGTCATCATAATAGTAAATATATTTAATTATAATATCCGCATTGCAAAAAGGCAATGCGATTACATATCGCAACAAAAGTTCACATTTTATAACATCCCCTGCGCGGTTTGCTTTCGAGGATTTTTAAGCCGCAAAAACACGCCGCGACGTTTGCATTTTTGTCCGAAATGTGCAAATATACCTTTGGATTAACGGCATGATTTTTGCACAACGGGTCTGAAAATGTTTCAAAATATAAAAACTTTTTATAACAACACGGTTAATTCGAAAACCGTTCAAAACGTATTTTTGTTTATAATACTGTCCCTGATTTTCACGTTGCTGATGGCGTCAAAGCATTTCTTTTTCAGCTCTCTGACCGGTCCCGATAACCTTGCACGCGAAGACGTTTACGCCCAAAACACTATAGAAGTCGTGGACACATTCAAAACCGACCAACGAAAAAAGGAACTTGCTCAAAAACTGAACCCGGTAATGCGCGTTTCCGAAGATATGTTCGTCAACGAAGATTTCGACCAACTTATAAACTCCGTCAACGACATCAGAAAATCGAAACTGACGCTTGCGGAAAAAAACATCAAAATGATGTCGCTGTTCGACCTGAACGACAAAGACAAAGAAAAATTCACGATTTCGTACCTGCTTTCGCTGAGCGACAACAGTATGAACCTTTTGACGGTCAACGCAAAACACACGTTGAAAAAGATTTTGACGTCGGGAATTTCGGAAAACGACACGAACCTTTTCACTCGATCGGTTTACGCAAATACGGACGAAAACTCGACACTGGCGCAAAAAAAGGTTATTTCAGGGATTTTGGAACAAGTCGTAATGTCCAACATGGTTTTGGACGAAGAAGCCACCGAAGCCGCAAAAAAAACCGTTATGGACTCGGTTGCTCCCATCAGGGTTATCTTCGAAAAGGGCGACAAAATAATTTCGAAAGGCGAACGACTCTCGAAAATCAAGAAAGACGCACTCGTTCAGGCGGGACACAGCATTATCAATCTTAATTTAAAAGGAATGGTCGGCGTTTTCTCGCTTTGCCTCCTCGGAATTACCGCCATTTACGGTTATTTATCGTTTTTCGAAAAAAAATTGCTAACCAAAAGAAGAATTTTTATAATATCTTTGCTCTCGTTTTTATTGATTTTTACGGCGGTAATCATCCCGTTTGACTGGACAATTTACATTTTACCCGTTCCCGCCTACGTCATAATGCTTTCGGTCTTTACAAACCCGAGAACCGCGTCTTACGTTTCGGTCGTGATGATTGTCATGATATCGCTTTCTCTGTGGATTGTGGCGGCAAAAGTCTCCGTACTCATTCTGGCGGCGTTGTTCACGGCGCTTTGTATGTCTAACGCAAAATTCATGAAACGGATAGACCTCGTCCGAGTCGGACTCGAAGTCGCGCTCATTAACGCGCTTTGCATCGGCACGATGTACCTGCTTCAACTTTGCCTGACGGACATCACGCTGAAATATTTCCTCAACGACCTCATTTTCGGCGTTTTGAACTGCGTATTCAGCGGAATTATCGCTCTCGGAATGCTCCCGCTGCTCGAAAATATTTCCGGCATCACGACACCGTACGGAATCGCGGAAATGGGCGACATCAACCAACCGTTGCTCAAACGGCTCCAATTCGAAGCACCCGGAACGTTTTCTCACTCGCTTTTGCTTTCGACTTTTGCGGAAGCCGCTGCGGAAGCAATCGGTGCGGACTCGCTGCTGGCAAGGGTCGGCGCGATGTACCATGATATCGGAAAACTTAAACGCCCTTTGTTTTTTATAGAAAACCAAAATTACTTCGGAATCGAAAACCCTCATTGCAAGCTTAATCCGCGTTTGAGCAAAATGGTCATCGTTTCCCACGTAAAAGACGGACTTGAAATTGCAAAGGAATACAAACTTCCCGATATCATCAAAGACTTTATCGCTCAACACCACGGAACGACGCTCGCTTCGTATTTTTACTCGAGAGCACTGAAACAGGAAGGTGTCGAAAATGTTTCGAGGGAACAGTTCCGCTACCCCGGGCCCAAGCCGCTGACAAAAGAAGTCGCAATAGTAATGATAGCGGACGCAGTCGAGTCGGCATCGAGAACACTGAAAGAATATTCAAAAGAAGAACTTGAAAAACTGATAAACAAAATCATCGTCGAAAGGCTTAATGACGGACAGTTGTCGGAATGTCCGCTTTCTTTGCACGACTTGAAGATAATCGCGGAAACGCTCGGAAAAACACTCAGAGCGTCTCACCACCAAAGAATTAAATATCACGACAACATTATAGAAGAACTCGAAAACCGCGCAAACCTCAGAGCCGCGCGCAAAAACAACGAAAAAATCACCGACGCTCAATTGAAATCTACGGACGAAGATAATGAAAAACATTGATATTACCGTCGAAAACGCAACGGAGACAACATTTCCGCACGAAGACGAACTAAAAAACGATGTTATAAAAATTTTTCAAAACCTTGTCGGATTTGACGAGGTAAAATCGCGTTATACATTGAAAGACAGAGACTTTGAAACGGTTTCGTTTGATATTATTTTGTGCGACGACAAAATAATTCACGATATCAACCGAGACTACCGAAACATCGACAGACCGACGGACGTCATTACTTTTGCGGTTTTTGCCGATTCTCCCGAAACCGAAAAATTTATTTTAGACAAAGAAATTAACCTCGGAGAAATTATAATTTCGTTCGAAACCGTTGCTCGGCAAGCAAAAGAGAATTCAAATTCCGAAAAAAAAGAGCTGTACACCGTCACGGCACACGGAATGTTGCATCTTCTCGGATTTGACCACCAAACAGAAGATGATTATAATTTTGTCGTAAAGACACAAGATGCCGCGGTAAAGGATTATGTCTAAATATTCGGAAAAAAAGTTTTTTAACAGTTTTAAATTCGCCGTAAGAGGCTTGGCGGCGGCAATTAAGACACAACGCAACTTCAGAAGACAGCTTGTCGTCGCGATTTTAACGATTATTGCGATTTTTCTCGTCGGATTTCCCGTCGGGCAGCTCTGTATATTGCTTTTGACCGTCGGATTTGTACTTGTTGCGGAACTTTTCAACTCCGTCATCGAATTCACGATAGACGCGGTTTTCAAAAACAAATATTCGGTTCTTGCGGGAGCTGCAAAGGATATGGCGGCGGGCGCGGTTTGTATTGCGTCGATTTGCGCGTTTACGGTCGGATTTATAATTTTTGCCGACCGACTGCTTAATTTTTATGGTATAATGCCCCTGTAAAGTTGAAAATCAGGGGGATTGATGTATTTTTTGTTTTTTTTGTCGATTGCGGCGGTCACGATTTCGTCGTTCTTAACGGCCATAATTGCCGAAAACAAAGAGTTTAAGCCTTTTTTCTGTTGTTTTTTCGGAATAATGTTTGCTCAAATCGTTGCAGCATGCGAAATTTTGTCGTTGCCCAAAATCCTTACACCCGGCGCATTTTTGACATGCAATGTTTTGTTTTTGGCGGCAAGCACTGCGGCATTCGTAATCAAAAAACCTAAAATCCTTTTATTTCAAGACATCCGGCGAACGATAAAAAAAACTGTTTTTGCTTTAAAATCCGACAAATTTTTGTTGTCAATGTTTTTTGCGTTCGTCGTTTTCGCAGCCGGAAGCCTGTTTTGCACGTTTTGCCTGCCCGTAACCGACCCCGATGCTTACGCGTATCACCTTGCAAGAATTCCGTTTTGGGTTGAAAACACTGCTGTTTTGCACTATCTCACCGCGGAAATCCGCTCTCTCGTAATGCCGATAAACTCCGAATTGTTTGCGCTTTGGGGATATTTGTTCGTCAAAACGGATATTTTGATGCGAATTTCGTCGTTACTTTCTTACATTGCATTCGCGTGCGCGTTTTTCGGATTAACGGGAAGACTCGGATTTTCTTTGAAATCAAGGCTTTGGGCGTTTTTCGCACTGAGCTCGATGAACTCCGTCATGTTTGCGGTTTCGGGAACGGAAAGCTCGATAATAGTCGCCGGTTTGGTAATGAGCAGTTTTTACCTGTTTTTCGAAGCATGTCGAACAAAAAAAACGGCGCCGATGTTTTTCGCGGGGCTTTTTTATGCTCTTGCCGCGGGGACGAAAACGCCGGCATTACAAGCGTTTTTGTCGGTCGTTCTTGTTTGCGGAGCACTTAATATTGTATCGGGAAACAAAAATTACGCCAAAAACTTTTTGGTTTTCGGAGGCTTTTTCACGCTTAACTTTTTGCTTTTCGGGTTTTACAACCATGTTTTGAATTATTTAAGTTTCGGAAATTTTCTCTCCTCAAACGGAGCTCTCGTTTCGCACAAATTTTATGGCGGAATGCCCGCTTTTATCGCAAATTTCGTCAAACACGCGGCAACTTTCGTCGATTTTACGGGACTTCCGTTTTCCGCAAAAATCTGGAGAATTACGACCGCGTTGACAAACATTTTACTGGCACTTTTCGGCATAAATCCCGCCGCCGGAACAATTATGAACAACCTCGACTACGTCAACCTCGCAAATTCCGCCGAAAATACAAGCGGGCTCGGGATTTTGGGGCTTATTTTATTCGTCCCCGCATTGTTCAAATCATTTAAAACAAAAGTAATAAAACACAAAAAACGCCTTGTTTTATTTGCATTCGCGCTCGGGTTTATCCTGAATGTCGCGGTTTTATCGGCATCCGTCGGGTACATGGTGTTCAACATACGATTTATAATGTTTTTCGTAATGCTCGCCTCGCCGGTTTTGATTTTAACATACCCGAAAAAAAAATCCGCCTGCAAAATCTTTATAAACGCACTGATAATCTATTCTTTCGCCGTTTACTTTTTCTTTTATCCCGGAAGATTTGTTTTCAAACACGTTCAACGAATTTTTAAATATTCAGGCGGAAACATCTCTGAATACAAGGATTTTGCCCGATGCCACAGAGCAATGAAAAACGTTTCGAAATCGCAAATGTGCGAAATTACCGACGAAATACAATCTTCGGGCATATCAAAAGACAAAAAAATCCTGTTTTTTGCAAACGCAAGCGGCGACACGTTTTACATTATGAAATATTTGCCGGGCAAAGTTGACGTAATACTTGCGGAAACAACGGATTTCAAAAGCTTTGATTTTTCGGGCTACGACTACATTATCGCAGGATTTACACAATCTTCGTCAAACTTTTTCAACGAAAAAACACCGAAATACAAAATCGTGAACAATTCCGTACAATTCGAAAAAAACGCGGAACCGAAATGTTTTTACGCCGACAAAACGGGTACGGTAACCTTAAACCACGAAGACACTGCATTTTCGCTTTGTTACATAAACGATAAATATTTCAAATCAAACGGATTTAAAAATGTCGGACAATTTTACGCCGGATTCGGCAGCAACGACATTTTGAATTTGTACGAAAAATAAAAAAAGCCCTCCCGAAAGGAGGGTGTATGTGATTTAACAAAGATAGTAAAATATGAAAGATATGATTTGAAAATTTATTTCAAAGAAACCTTAGCCGGAATATCAGCCGCGCCGACGGCCTTATACAGACTGATTTGATTGATAAATCCGTCGGTTTTCGACGCAACCGTCAATTTTTCCGTAACGTGAAGAGTTTCTTTCTTTTGAAGCAAATCAAGCTTGGAAATCAGCCCGGCTTCGTACTTTTGTCGGGAATATTCAAAATCTTTTTTTTCGGAATTCAACGCAGCGGTGTTCTTTTTGAATTTTTCGTCATCGTATTTCAAAGCGCACAAAGCGTCGTTGACTTCTTTTATCGCAGTCAGTTCCGTTTGCAGATAATTTTGAACCGCCTGTTCATACCTGTTTTTATTGATTTTCAGGTTCGCGACTTTTCTTCCGCCCGTAAACAACGGCAACATGACCGAAGCACCCGCCGCACCTAACGCGGTTTCCCAATTCAGCGTTTTCATAAACGAAGACGTCGAAAACGCAAGCAAACCGAGGATATCTACCGTCGGTAAAAACTCTTTTTTCGCAATTCTTACATCAATTCCCGCCTTTTCGAGCATTTTTTCGGCTATCAAGAAGTCGGGACGATTTTCCGTAATATCTGATGATATCGAAGAGGGAATGTTTTTCGAAAGAGTTAAATCATCAATGGATTTTCTGGGCAAAACAAGCGAATTTTCGGGGTTTTCACCAATCAAAACACCCAAAGTTCGAAGCAACACATCGCGCGATTTTTGCAAATCCGTAATTTCGCTTTCGGCAAGAATATAAGCTTTTTCCGCCTTCACGGCGTCGGAAGTCGAAACGATACCCGCTTCGTTGCTCTGTTTCATCAACTCGAAAATTTGTTTGCGTTCGGAAATTATTTGCTTTTGGATTTCGATGAGTTTGTCGGCTTTTAAAATGTTGAAGTAGCACGCGCCGACCTGACTTACTACCGCAATATACGCCGCTTTTTCGGCATATAAAGAGGTTTCGTAAAGTTTTTTTACGCTTTTGGTTTTGTCGTGGTTTTTGAGAAATATATCAAGCTCGTAACTTGCGATTATCGGAATTCCGAACATGCCCGCGGAAGAACTTCCTCCGGGAACTTTTACGACGGCGGGAGCTGCACCGACACTGAGTGAAGGCAACTCGTTTGAAAACTGCATTTTGACGTTTTGCCGACTTTCTTCGGTTTTCAAAACGGTTGTTTTGAGGTCGTGATTGTTTGAAAGCGCTCTTTCGATATATTCGTTCAAAAATTCGTCGCCGAAGCCTTCCCACCACGAAAGATTAACGTATTGACGTTTATCCTCGACGGTTTTGACCTCGCGATTTTTGATTTTTACATCTTGAATTGCAAAAGCGCAGGGCGAAAAATTCCCCGCGGAGAGAGCGAAAACAAGTAATACGGCTATCGTCTTTTTCATAACATCCTCTTTGGTTGACAAATTTCACCGACATGGTATCATAACATTGTTGCAAATGCAACATGTTTTGTTGACAACATGTTTTACAAACAACATAATCATAATATTAAAAATAATAAGAGGAGTATTTTTTTGAAAGAAACATTGCAAAAATATGAAGAGAGTTTGTATTACGAACTCGAAATGAGCGCGAAGTATATAAAGAGAATGGGGCAAAACTATTTTAATTCGTTGGATTTGGATATTTCGCCCGAAGAATACATTGCACTCGACATAATCAACGAGGAACCGGAAATTTGCCAGCGTGATTTAGCAAAGCTTATGCTGAAGGACAGAGCGGGGACGGGAAGGGTTTTGCAAAGTCTTGAGTTAAAAGGGTATATCGAGCGGTATACGGATATGAAAGGAAACAGAATCGTCCGCAAAATGAACCTTACGCAGGACGGAGAGCAAATACTTTTGTCGATAAAGGAAAAACTTCTTCCTATGACGGAACGCATTCAGAACCAAATTTCGTACGAAGAATATTCGGAATTTAAGCGAATATTGAAAAAAATCAGAACGATTGTTGCGGAAAACATAAAAACGAATATATAACGGAGGGTTAAATGGAAGAAGAAAAGAAAGCACCTAAAGGCAGAAAAAGAAAAATAACGGGAATTTTAATATTGGTTGCCGCCGCCGTTTTTGCGGGAATGTATATTTATAACGAATCGAAATATCAATCGACCGACGATGCGTATATCGAGGCGCACATGATAAGGATTGCACCGAAAGTTACGGGCGAGATAGTCGAGCTCAACATCAAGGACAACCAACGGATAAAAGAAGGAGACATCGTTGCGAGAATAGAAGATTCGGAGTATCTTGCAAAGGCGGAACAGGCTCGCGCAAATTATAAAAAGGCACTTTTTGCGCAACAGGGAGCAAAAGCCGATTTGGAAGCGGCAAACTCGAACATCGAGCTTGCGAGAACGGATTTGGAAAGATACGAGAAGCTTTACGCAACGGGCGCGGTTTCAAAACAGGTTTTGGACAATGCGCGGACGAGATACAAAGATACGCTTGCAAGGCATACAAACGCTGATCAGGCGGTATTTTCGAAGAATTCGAATACCGTTGCGGACGCGAATTTGAAATACCTTAAAGCAAAGAAGGACGAAGCTGAGCTTGATTTATCGTACACGGTGGTCAGAGCGCCCCAATCGGGAACCGTTACAAACAAAAGTGCGGAAAAAGGTGCGTACGTTCAGACAGGTTCGCCTTTGTTCGTGCTTGTACCCGACGAAGTCTGGGTTGTTGCGAACTTCAAGGAAAGTCAAGTCGGCAAAATGCACCCCGGGCAAAGCGTCGACATAAAGATAGATTCGTACCCGGGTAAAGTTTTCAAGGGTAAAATCGACAGCATTCAGCAGGCGTCGGGAGCTAAATCCAGCCTGTTTCCGCCCGAAAACGCGGTAGGGTCTTTCGTAAAAATCGTACAAAGAATTCCCGTTAAAATCGTGTTCACGGAAAAAATCGACAAAAACGAATACAACATAGTGGCGGGAATGTCCGTTATTCCTAAGGTAAGGGTAAAATGACAAGCTCATCGAAAAACGAAAAAGACATTTGGATCTCGCTGCTGCCCGCGATAATTGCGGCGTTTATGTTCGTAATCGACGAAACTATTGCAAACGTTGCTCTTCCACACATGGCGGGAACGTTTTCGATAAGCCGCGAAGAGTCGATGTGGATATTGACGGGATACCTTGTGGCAAGCGGAATTGCGATAACTTCGGTCGACTGGTTCAGCCGATTGTTGGGAAGAAAAAACTTTTTTATAATGAGTTTGACGATATTCACGATTGCATCGGCAGTTTGCGGACTGTCAAAATCGATAGAAATGATGCTGCTTGCGCGGATTGTCCAAGGCTTCGGAGGCGGCGGGCTGTTGCCTGTTTGTCAGGCGGCGTTGCTCGAATCGTTTCCGCCCGAAAAACGGGGACGAGCGATGGCAACGTTCGGGCTTGTCATTATTGTTGCGCCGATTATCGGACCCGTGCTCGGAGGGTGGATTACCGATAATATGAGCTGGCCGTGGATATTTTTCATAAACGTACCCATCGGAATTGTCGCCGTTACGCTGGCGAAAATGTATTTTTTCGACCCTCCGTACGCGCAAAAGCAAAACGACGTAAGTATAGACGCTGTTGGATTTTTTCTGCTCGCAACATGGCTTGTCTCGTTACAGGTCGTGCTTGATAAGGGAAATAACGCCGATTGGTTCGGAGCTCCATGGATATGCAAACTGACCGCGGTGTGCGTAATTTCGGGAATTTTGTTTGTCGTGTCGCAAATTAAAAATAAAAAATCGTTGGTCGATTTATCGGTATTCAAAGATTTGAATTATTCTGTCAGCACGCTTGTGCAGGTGATAATTCAAGGCGTGCTTCTTGCGTCCTTGGCGGTTCTTCCTCAATTTTTGCAATCGATGCTCGGCTACACGGCGTTCATCAGCGGACTTGCAATAATGCCCAGGGGCGTCGGAGCTCTGCTCGGACTCGCCGTTTACGGAACTTTCGCAAACAAAATCGACAACAGACTCATAACGGTTTGCGGACTCGGACTTATCGGCACGGCGGCAATGAGTTTGGGATTTTTGAACCTTCAAATCGCAAGCATAAATATCGTTATTCCGAATTTTCTTTTCGGATGCGGGATGTCGATAGCGGCAATGCCGTTGGTTGCGCTTTCGGTAGTTACGTTGAAAAACACACAAATGACAAACGCCAGCGCGTTGCAAAATTTGTTGAAAAACATCGGCGGAGCGATAGGAACATCGGCGGTAGCGACGATTATATCGCGGTATTCGCAAATTCATCAGTATATGATGGTCGAACATCTGAGCGAATTAAATCCGGTTTACGTTGAGCGGCTTGCGGCGTCAAAAGGAGCGTTGGCAGGGCTTATGAACGCAAGCGGAGCGCATTACGGAGCGCAATATTTACTGTACGGGAACCTTGTAAAACAAGCTTCCTTGTGGGGTTTTATGGAAGCCTTTCGAATATGCGCGGTTGCGACGATAGTAATAATTCCGTTGGTTTTTGTAATCAAAAACGTCAAAACGGCAAAAAAATAGAATTGTTCATTTTCAAATATGCGAATCATACCTTACGGAGCACGCTCCGTATTTTTTTGTAAATTTTTATGAAGCGCAGATAATAAAAAAGCAAATAATCGAGTTTCGGATACTTTATAAACATGTGAAAAGTATAGGATATTGCGCATGGGCGACTACATAGCGACTCTGAAAGACATAAAAACAAACCTGAAACCGTACGAAGTTTGGGAGAAAGACCAAACGAGAAGGTCGCGTGCGAAAGAATATTTGGCTCAGACAAAGCCTTTGCCGCCGGATAAAGCGGAATTTTTGGCAAAAAAGGCGAAAGCGATAATTCGGGCGAGTGAAATCCAGGATTCAAGGTCCGAAAACAACTGCGAAGACATGGAAGCGGCAACGGAAGCCGTTACGGCAGGAGTCGCCGCGGTTTTTGCCGTTTTACCTCAATTTTTAATGGGGAAATGCGAAAAACTTGCAAAATTTGCGGAAAAAAACCCGATTGCGACGTCGGTATTTATGTTTGCACCTTCCGTCGTGTTATCCGTTGCATCCATTCTATTCGGAAACCACATTCAGAAAAAAGCATCACGGGTAGGAAGATATCAGGCTCGGCGAGACGAGTTGAACGATGCACGAAACTTTGTCCTGTACAACGAACAACAAACGGCGGAGGCAGAACAAAACAAAAACAACGTAAAACTCGACCCCGATATTGTCCGAATGAACCGTGCGGGATTCGGCGGACAAATCGACTCGATAAAAAATGTTTACGGGCTTGTAACAAACGAATTTACGGAATACAACAACTACCGAAAACAGGAAGATTTAAACGACGATTACGAAACGCTGAAAGCGGGAAATTATACGCCTGAAGAACTTCAACAGGGAAAAGAAGACAAAGAGCTGATTCTTGAGACAATGAAGAAAATCAACAACTCCGCGGAAGATTACTCGGAAGATGTCGAAAACGTTTTCGAGACAGCCGGAATATTTTCGAGCGTCATCGGAGGAGCGGCATTTTGGGGACTTCAAAAAATAATACCCGTCCTGAAAAAAGTGCCTGCCTTTATTCCGGGGTTGTTAGCGGGACTCGGAATAACGCTTATCGGAGCGGCACAACAAAAGCAAGCCGCGGCTATCGGGCGGTTTAAAGCGCGGAAAGAACTTTTGGAAAACCCGACCAAGCTTTACGCATATTCTGAAGACGACATAAATTCGGCACCTGTTACGGGAGAAACGAAAAAGCAAAACGCGATTGCAAAATGTTTCTCATTCATTCCGCAATATTTTAAGGATTTGAAAGAATACAAAAAATACAAGAATAACGAATTTATAGAAAACGAAAAACTCAACGCAGCATTAAAGAATGTTCAAGTCGGCGAAAAGCAGATGACGGATGCAAAAAACCTGCAATCAAACGTTTTCAAAGCTTTTGAAGAAATGGACGAATATTCTCAAAAGTACTCGGAAAACACGGAAGCTGCAACACAGCTCGCAATGCAGGGCGTGAGCACAGTGGCAACCCTTTCCGCAATATTTGGACCGTTAGGAATGATACATGCAATAAAACAAGGTTGGATTCCGTTTACGGGAATTATCGAAAAACTCTCGAATTGGGCTCTGAAAGACGATTCACCGATAAAACAAGAAATAAACAAAATTATCGAAGTCGCCAAAAACGACAAAGATGTTTTGAAAAATTTAAACAAACTGAATTCGGAAGAACTCGCTAAAAACACAAAAATCACAAACAGCGCCGCCAAGATTATAGAAACGTTTGCGAAAGATGCACTGCCGGATTTAAGCAAGCAAATGAACGTTTCTCAAAACCCGAGCGCCGAACAAATATTAAAAGAACTGCCCGAAGTTTTGAAAAACATTAAAGGCTCGATGGACAAACACTTTAAAGGCGGATTTTTGGTCAAATACATAAGAGATTTGGCGACGGAAGTGCTGTTCCTCAAAGGATTGGCAAAGGAAGAAGCAACCAAAAACCTTCCCGAAGAATTCCAAAAATTTGCAAAAAAAGTAGGCATATTTGATATGCCGACGTTAAGAAAGTCGGGAATTTTTGTAATCGCAGGCGGTTTCGCGGGAGTTGTCGCCGCGGTGTACGCATTCCAAGGATGGCTGACGAGCATTCAAAAGAAATCCGGTAAAATCGGAGTTATGCAGGCAATGAAAAAGCTTGACTCGCCCGAGATTTTTGTAAATCGTTACAAAACCGCACCCGGAGCACAACCGATGCAACCGATGACTCAAATGCAGCAAAGGATGTAACGCAAAACCCCGCCGAGCAACGCCCCCCGACGTCGCTCCGCTTCGTTACACATCAAGGCAAACAGTTTTACAAAAAGAGTACCGCCCCCGAGAGCGCGTGACGTGCAGATTTTGAAATACACCGTTCTTCACCGCGAAACCGCCACCGAAAATTTTGCCGACAAAGAACATACCCGTTACGTCGAAAAGGCAATTCACCCGCCGAACCCGGTCTCGACAACCGCTCGCGTACCCGCCGCACACGCAGATTTACAGAAACTCTCCTCTCACATCGCCCTGACGATTCGCTTCCGACGTTGAGCCGCCTTCACACGATTTTCCCTGCCTCGGCACAGATTCGACATTTCGAAAAACCATCCCAAAGTGCATTGACAAAAAATCAGTAAATACTTTTCATTTCTACGTTCAGGTTTTCGGAAGAATTGATGTTTCCGTTGACTTTTACGCGGAAAGTTCTTATGTCCTTTTCGAGGGCTTGAACCGGCGGAACTTTATCGAATTTATGTTTGTACAGCGCGTACGTGTGTTCGGGGCGTAAAAGAAATTTTATAATCCAGGATATCGGAATGTGTAAAATTCTGATTTTTTGTCCCGACGGAATGTTATATTTGCCCCACAGGTCGAAATGGGTATTTTGCGATTTTATGTCGTAATCGCCCTCGATAAGGAAAGAAAGGTACTTTTGTTCGGAAGTCAGATTGATGTTTTTCATGTTTGAACCGTCCAAATCAAACGACCCTTTGATGTCCGAAGTAAAAGCTTTTTCGGGCGTTATGTCTATATTCACGAGATTTTGCACCGTGAATTTTATCGGATGCTTTTTGTTCAACATAAACTCCGTACTCCCGAGCTTCGGCAAATAACCCTTTTTGACGTTAAATTCCGCGTGTGCGAGAAATTTTTCGGCGTGGTTAAAGGTTTTTGCATGAAGTTTTGCGGACGCCTTTCCGTAAATTTGACCGGGAAGATTGAAAACGACGTCGGCAACGGTGTTTGAGTCAATGTCGTCGGCATAAAAATCCAACAGCGACGAATACGTTTTGAAATCGTATCGCCCGCTTGCATAAAGTGTTCCGCCGGCAAATTTTATTTTGTCCGTTTTAAAAGTAAAAATATCGTTTTTCAGGTTTCCGAAAAAGTAAATGTTTTCGAAAACTATTCGATTTTTCACGATTTTATCAACCTTGATTTTCCAATTGTGGACGGTGATATCGACATCCGAAACCTTGTCCGCGATTTTTGAAGGAATTTTGTTCGAAAAATCGCGCGAACCGTCGAAACGAAATTTTTTCGCGGTATGGGAACGGTTTTTTATAATAAATTTTTCCAAATACAAATCCAAGTCGTAAATATTGACCTTGTCGTTCGCAAAATCGTTTTGTGCAACGAGCGAACACCGAAACGGTTGGCGGTAAAAAGTTCCGAACGCGTTTATTTGCATATTCGAATTGTCCGCGGAAAGCACGGCTTCTTTAAGCCGAAAGTGCTTGTAACGGGAATTTATAACCTTAAAATTCCCGGTGAGCCTTTTTGCGGGATGATAATAATACAAATCGCCCGAAAACATTCCGCCGTCGACAAATTTGCCGAACGACCCCGTCAGAGCGACCGGCGCAAAGCCGTTGGTTTTGCAGGTTAAAAACTTCAACGCGAACTTATTTTTTTGTTTTTCGAAATGACCTTTGCCGGTCACAATGTCTTTGAACGCAGAATTTTCGAACGCGGAATAGCGGTAAAAGACGATATCGAGCGAGTTTCCGTCTTTGAATGTTTGAACCTTAAGTTTGCGTTTTTTGTCTTTGAGCCCGAGATTGGCGTTTTTGTAAAAAAGTTGCGAACCCTTATCGAAATCAAGCGAATAATCGACCGTAATTTTGTGGTTCTTGACGAAATAATCGACTTTTGCGTGCGCAACCCCCTGTAAAATCGCGTCGGGAACGTATTTATCGACGGTTTTTGCCGTTAATGCGGACTGAACGGTTCCGCTCGTCGTAAGCTCCGGCGTGAACAAATTTTCGGTTTTAAACGCCGTGAAGACTTTATCGTTGCCCAAAATCCCGAATTCCTGCAACGACAGAGTTTTTCCGTCAAACACGAAATCGGCTTTTTTAAACGACGCAGGGACGTTGAACAAAACCGTTTTCGCCGCCAAATTTTTTGCGATGCAATGCCCGAAAAGACCTTTGTTCTTGAATTTCAGATCGACATCAATGAGCCCCGAAAAATCGTAAAAATTCTCGATGAAAACTTTTTCTTTTTTGCGAAGCTTCAAAAAATAAACAAGTGCCACCTCAAAATCGTGAACCGAAATGTTTTTTCCGGTAATTTTCAGGTCATTGTTTCCTCGAGAATCGGCGATAAGTCCGTTTAGCAAAAGTTTTTGCCTGCCGAAAAATACCGACAGATTTTGCGCGACGATTTTTTTGTCGGAAAGAACAATGCCGCCCGATTTTCCCGCAAAAATGCCGTTTTTGACAAGCCTTGAGCGCAACGCGGCATCGAACGTCAAGACGGAGATGTCGTATAACTTTTGAAGCCGCAGATTTTTGACGTTTACCGCAAATTCTTCGTTGTTTGCACCGGAAAACAGAACTGTCAAGGTTTCTACGTCAAGAGAATTTAAAAACTTCAAAATCGGTTTTGACGAAAAACCTTTGCCCTCGGACTTTTTAAGGTGTTTTGCGTCGACAAATACGTTGCTCGCCGAAAAATCAAACGATTTCGGATGAAGCCCCGCAAACGACGAATTCAGATTTTCTATTAATGCGACCTTCTCGCCCGAACTGTTTAAAAGCTCGATTTCCGAGGCTTTCGCGAAGATTTTCAGCTTCGGTGTCACCGTGAAAATCGTTCCTTCGGAACGATAATTCAGCCCGAAATTTTGAGAAAGATAAGAGTCGAGATGCCCCGCAAAATGCGCGGAATTAAGGTATTTCGGCAAAAGAAACACGATAATGAAATATCCCGTAACAACCGCCGCCGCGACGACAAGCAAAATTACCCGCACAACTTTCCCTAAAATTTTCATACAACAATGATACTACCTTCGGAGACGAATTGTAAAGCCTTCGCCGGGGGAATTTTCGGGGGCATTTTCGGGGAAAATTAAAAGTTCGAGAGGTTGAAACGAACCCGCCGCGTTGTTGTCCGAACAGCACACGACACGAAACATTTGCCGCCGGCGTCCGAAAAGTCAAACGAAAAACGGCAAACGAGGCGGCAATGGGGGGGGGAGAATAACCATGCCCGAGACATGCCCGGGGCGCGGAGAACACTCGGCAACGGACGGATATGGCAAAAACGGGAATGACGGTTGATTTGCAAGGGACGGCAAGAGCGAAACTCGCGAAAACCGGCGAAAACAAGTGTTTGGAACCCAAAAGAGACAACGGGGAGCAAGGAGCACCGAGCATGCCGGGGGCGCGGAGGAAAGAGGCATAGTATATATCGGGCATGCTTAAAATGAGAAAAACACCTTCATTTTTGCCAAAAAATATATTGTTTTTATATATTTTATTAAGTTTTGTAAACATATCCCGATAAGGAAAAACCTGTAAAAACAAGGTTTTCAAAACATTGTTTCAAAAACGGCATAAAAATCCGGCAACAAAAACGCAATTTTTAAAAGTATATTGTTTTTATATATTTACAAACACGATAACAATACAACCTTACAAGAGAGAGAGAAAAAAACGAGAGAGTATTAAGAGGGGAGAAAAAACATGAGCATGAGAGTAGATCAAGGTGGGGCAACAAGCCAAAGCACTGCACTTAAAGACTTAGAAACAACAGAAAACAAACCTAAAAAAACATTGAAAAAACCTGACGCAAACATATTTCAAAAAGAAATAAAGCAAGTCGTCGGGATTGAAAGCAATGAAGCCATTAAAGAAAAAGAAGAAACTCTCAAAACTGCGAACGATATGGCTCAAAAGCTTCGCGATAAAAACACAACTTTGTACTCGCTGAAAGACAGTGCGTACAAAGGGCTCAACAATGCTCTCGCTCAAAGTGAAAAAGATGTTGCAAGAACATCAAAGCAATATACCGAAGCAGAACAAAAATACAAATTAAACAAAAAACTTGCAGATAAGCTGAAAGAAGAAAGCAAAACAACAGAATTAACAGCATATCAACAAGAAGCCCTCTGCAAAGCAGCTACGGCAGCTAACGACGCATTACGAGAAATGCATATAATTCGGGGCAAAAATGCCGAAGGCAAGAAAATGACAAAAGAAGAACTCAAAACGGAAAAGAAACAACATTTTAAAAAAGCAAGCACTGACAAGACTATAAAATTTGATGATAAGACTCTGACTCATTACCAACAAATAAACAATGAAAACCAAAAAAAAGTAAATGATCATCAAGAAACAGCTAAAAAACTTATGAACAATGAAGAAAGAAATATCATTAAAACTAACGATGCAGAAATTGCTAAAATCAGAGAGGTAAAAAAGGGACTAAACAATGAAATAAAGACAATGAAAGAAAAGCTCATGGACGCTGCGGTAAATAATGACGAAGTGCGTCAATATATGACCAACACCCGCTCAATTATTTTAAACAAGGCTGTTGAAGACTTTGAAAACGATCGCGGCGCGCGTGAAAAATCTTATTTTGTCAAGATTAAAGACGCGGTAGGTGGGCACGTCGGATCTACCACCGAAGAAGAAACAGAAAAAAACCTCGAAAAAACCGTGGATGCACTTAATAAAGGTGAAGCCGGTGACGAAATGCTCAAGGACACTCTTCAAAAAGTATCCGACTACAAAGCGTCCAATGCTTCTTGGGACGGATACGGAACAACCGCAGCGTTGATTTTGGGAACACTTGCAACAGGAGGATTTCTTGCCCCCGCCAGTACTGCAGCCGGAGCAACTACATTAGCAACGGGAACAAAGGTTGCAATTGGTCTCGAAACGGCACTTGGTCAATATATGCAGGGAGGAACAAATCACTATATACAAAATTTAGGTTCCGGCGCTCAAACAAGCAGCGACCAAAACTATCTGGGAAGCGAAGACATGTATAAAGACACGGTATTGCTTGGTGTTAACCTTGCTACAATGCAATATGCTCCGAATATAATAGGCGCTCAAAATAAATTTTTGAACAGCACCATTGGTAACACAAAAGCAGGAAAATTCGTAACCGGTGTTATTGACGGAATCGGATCAAAGAGTCCTGCAGCTAACTGGTGTTTATCAAAAGCAGAAGGCGCTTTAGTCGGTTACGAAATCGGATTTGGCACTAACTCAGTCGGACAGATTATGACAAAAGGCATTGACAATTATGATGTTATAGAAGCTCATAATGCCGGTAAGTTTACTGGAACTCTGTCCGGTATAGCAACTCCCGTAAAAAGTAGAAATTTCCAAACACCTATAAAAGAATTACCTCAATCAATAAAAGGAAACAAATGTTATCAAAATGAAAATATCAGTTACGCTCAGACAAACACGAAGGGACAATTCGAAGTACTTTCAAGAGAAGGAAACAACAGATATACAAGAATTTTTGACAGTAAAGGAAACGTTATAAGCGAAAATGTGAAACCTGCAGTGACGGGAGAATTCAAATTTCTACAAGGAGGGAAAACATGTATTGAATTGACCGACACGTCGGTAGTTCCAAAGGGCACAGCAATAGAAGTAAACGGAAGCGGAAAAGGAACCGTCACGGTATTAGAAAACGGTATTGTGGAATACAAGATACCCGGAGCACCGTCTCAAAAATATCGATTAACAAAAATTGATAACGGAGTCGGTACTTACGAACCTGTAGCACCAACGCCGACAACACCGAGAGCATCCACTTTGGATATAAGTCTTGCAGACAGCCGGTTCAATTATGCCAAATCACAGAAAACACCTTTTTCGGAAAGACTTTTAAATGCAAAGCCCGGCGAAAGTGTAGAATTACCCGCTCCTCCGGGATCAGCTAAAATTAACAAATGTACAAAAATTTCTGATACCGAAATCGAAATAAACGGTACACAATATGACTATATCGATAACAAAAACGGAACATATACCCTTGTTAAACAAGTACCTATACAGCAATCACAACCTTTGGTTGTCGGAAAAGATCTGCAACTTAAAATTGAAATGACAAACGTAAATGAAAGTTTTACTGTCGGGAACAAGAAATTTACGAAAGTCGGTCAAGTTGAAACTCCTGTCACGGAAACAATAAACGGAAAACAAGTACAAAGCAAATATTTGGTCGATGAAATAGAAGTTTCGGAAACCGTAAACGGGGTTACGACAACTAATAAATTCAGATATAAAACTGATTCAACTGTTGGTAACAACGGATTTGAATACGAAAATATTACTCCGGCTCCTACACCTGCTCCTGCAGCACCCAAACCCGGATTATTCTCCGGAGTAGTTACTGCCGGGAACAACGTTGTGACAGCCGTGGTAAACACTTGTAATACCGTCAAAACTACCGTAGGAAATATAATATCCGGCATAGGTAATGTAAGAACCGCCTACAACAACCTGGGAACAAATGTTCAAACTTTTAAAGCAGAAGCAGCAAACGTCTGGAATTCAGGAGTAAATTGGGTTAAAGGATGGTTCAGCCGCTCGTGAATAACGCAACGAGGTCAAAACTTCGGAGAAAAACACATCCCAAACAAAGGTTCTTTCTCAAAATCCGAGCCCCGGGAAATATTCATTCATCGCAGACAGTCAGGGACAAACTTCTCACCCCGGGCAAACAAGACACCTCCGCGGCGGAAAAAGCCACCCCTCGCGCAACTTTTCCGCAATCTTACATAAATAACAACACCCCGCAAACGGCAACCTTGCGCTGCTTCGCGCCCTCAGCCGCCGGTCAATAACGCGACGGGGTCAAAACTTCGGAGAAAAACACATCCCAAACAAAGGTTCTTTCTCTGACACCCCCGCCCCCCGAGACAATTTAACTGTCGTACGTAAAGATATCCTGAAGGTCTTCGTACGTAAGTGATTTGCCGATATTCCCGTCGACCGAGATAACGGAATCCACAAGGTTTCTTTTACGCTGCTTGAGGTTTTGGATTTTTTCCTCGACGGTACCTTTCGTGATAAGTCTGTAAACAAAAACTTTTTTCGTCTGCCCGATTCTGTAAGCTCTGTCGGTTGCCTGGTCTTCGACTGCTGGATTCCACCACGGGTCGTAATGGATGACGTAATCCGCGCCGGTGAGGTTCAGCCCCGTCCCGCCCGCTTTCAGGCTGATTAAGAAAATCGGAATCGTTTCGTCCGAATTGAACCGCTCGACGACTTCGCCTCTGTTTTTGGTACTTCCCGTGAGGTACTCGTATTTTATGCCCTCTCTGTCGAGCCATGCCCGAACGATATCGAGCATATCCACAAACTGACTGAACAACAAAACGCGGTGATTTTCTTCGATAATTTGTTCGAGCATAGTTTTAAGCCGCTCGAACTTGCCGGACTCTATCGCGCCGCGGACTCCCGTTTTGTCGTACAATCTCGGGTGGCAGCAAATTTGACGAAGCCGCAAAAGTGCCGAGAAAATTGACATTCTGCTCTTTTCGAGTCCGTTTTGCTCGATTGACTTGAATAATTCTTCTTTCGTGCTGTCCAAAACGTCCAAATAAAAATCTTTTTGTTCCGGCGTAAGCTCGCAATAAGCAACGTTTTCGGTCTTTTCCGGCAAATCTTTGACAACGTGACGCTTCATCCGACGCAAAATGAACGGGTAAATCTGCGCTTTCAGGCGACGTTCCACCGTTTTGTCCTCGCGTTCCGTAATCGGCACGACGTACCGCGAGTTGAAGTCCGACTTTTCGAACAAAAATCCGGGCATCAGAAAATCGAACACCGACCACAACTCCTCGAGTCGGTTTTCAATCGGAGTGCCCGACAAAGCCAGCTTGTGCTTGCAATTCAACTGTTTCACGCACTTTGCTGTCAGACTTTCGCCGTTTTTGATGTTCTGAGATTCGTCCAAAATAACATACCTGAACTCATGCGATTTCAGCTCCTCAACATCCCTTCTCACCAACGCGTAACTGGTTATCACGACATCAAAATTTTCTATCTTGTCAAAAAGCTCTTTTCGCTCAATCCCGGCAAGTTTCATACACTTCAGCCCCGGCGCAAACTTTTTGATTTCCGCTTCCCAGTTAAAAACAACCGACGTCGGGCAAATTACAAGGTTCGGAGCCTTTTTGTCCTTCTCCTTGGCCTTTTGAAGCAAAGCAAGCGCCTGCAAAGTTTTCCCCAGCCCCATATCGTCCGCCAAAATGCCGTTCAGCCCATACTTATACAAGAACCACAACCAATTGAACCCTTTGACCTGATATTCGCGGAAATCCGCTTTTATGCCGCGAGGAACCGCAACCGTGTCAAATCCGGAAAACGTCGAAACCTGCTTCCAGAAAATCGAAAACCTTCTGCCCATCGTTATTGTCATATTAAGGTTCTGCATCTCCGACACGATACCCGCACGGAATGTTTTTATGAAATATTTGTTCTCGTCGTTTCGGTAAACGTCTATCGTCGAAAAAGACTTGAGCAACGAATAAACATTGTCCGCCGGCAACGCCGCAAAGCCTTTATCCTTGATTTTTATGTACTTGTTGCCTTCATTTATGTAATCGTAAATTTCGTTGAACGACAAAATCTCGTCGCCGGCTTTTCCGTACAATTCCACGACAAAACTGTCGGTAGACTCTTCGCAAAAATCGACAAACGCGCAAAGTTCGAAAGGCTTATCGAGAATTTTGAAAAACGACATATCGTCTTTTTCCTCGAAAACCCAGTCGTCGCCCGCCTGTTTCAAATAATAATTATAAAAATCAATAGCGTTGTCGCGTTCGAGAGCAAGGTTGTTGGTCTGCATGGGAATAAATCTGCAACTCAACAACATCCGATACGAACGTTCTTCGTATTCGCGATTGCGTTTTATCCAAAACATCACGTTTTCTTTCGGCTTTTTGACCGAAATATAAGTTTGTTTTTCGGCGCTCTTGGTATAAGGAACGCGCGTTCCGTCATAGTCGAACTCCAACGAAGCTTTCAACGAGCCGTCGTAATCGAGCCCCATTGTAACGATATTTTTCGGACAATACTTTTCCGTCGAAAGCTTCGCAACCGCTTCCGACTCTTCAACCTCTGTTATTTCACGAATTTTCGGCAACTCATCATACAAGAAATCGGCGCTTTCTTTGTCCTTGATTTCGGTAAAAGTAGATTTTGTAATACTTTGAGGCAGTTTTGAAACGCTTATGTTCGCCGGAAAAATAATGTTTTTATACCTTCCCCAGCAAAGTTGACGCGAAAAATAGCGAACTTCGTCAAAAGGAATAATATCCTCGCCCGAAGGTCGTTTCCAATAAAGTGTCGTCAAAACGGTTCCTATAGCCGAGAACCCGACCGACAAAGCCAAAATCCATTCATCCTCGGAAAACTTGAGCAGCGCTTTTGTTTTTCCGTCAATTACCTCTTCCGCTTTGGACAAATACTTGAACACGGGGTCGAATTTGCCTATCGGAACGTCATACCAACCCGCGCGTTTATCGAGTTTTGCGGTCTTCAGAAGCTGTTGCATCACTCCGAACTCGATTTTCTGCTCTGAGTTCAACTCAAACCCGGGAATCGTCTTTTGTGCTTCCAAAACGGCTTTCAGAACATTTTCAATCGAGCGGATAACCTTTCCCGTCTGCCTGTCCATAACCAGCACCGAAAAGAAATTTTGCTTACGTTTCGCGTTAAAATGAAAAATATACGAGCCTTTCGGATGCTCGACCGTTCCGGTGTCTTCGTCGGAATTATCGATTTTCACTTTAAACCGACGTTTTGCGTACTCGTCGTACAAACGTTCGTCGATAGCCTTTAAGCCCAACGCCACCGCGTGTTTACACCAAGGCTCTTTTAACGGACAAGAACACTTCGGAACAACCTCGTCTTTTTTGAACGTCAATTCGACATCGTAAAACGACTTAAAATTCCCTTTCACCGAAGTTTTAAGAACATTTCGCTTCAGCTCGGGCTCCGCGACGAGATTTTTTTTATAAACATCCGTCCCGCGCCGCAAACTGCCGGGTTTAGCATTATCTTTCAGGTATTTATAATTAAATCGGAATTCGCTCATTTACTTTCCGCATACAATGTCCCGTTAAGTCAAGCGACCCGGGACAACCTATTGCTTTCGAATCAAAAAAGGCACCATGCCTCATCGGAATTCTTAATCCTTGAAAACATTATAAACACAAAAACAAAAAAATACAAGTCCGAAAACCAAAAGCCCCGCGGAGAACCGACGGAGCTTTTGAATAAAAATATCGAGAAATTAACGATAATTATTGAACTGCAACGCGGTATCGTAAACTTCTTCTTTTTCCTTTACCGCTTTGATTACGGATTGCAAATCGTCTCTGCTTTTGCCCGAAACCCTTATTTTATCGCCCTGAATGGAAGCTTGGACTTTTAATTTCGAAGCTTTGATGTCCGCGACGATTTTTTTCGCCAAGTCTTGATTAAGACCTTTTTTCAGATTAAAAACCTGACGGACGTTTCCGCCGAGAGCGTTTTCTTTGGGTTGAGCGTCCAAAATTCTTATGCTCAAATTTCTTTTGACCATTTTCGATTGCAAAATATCGACAATGTTGCGAAGTTTCATGTCGTCCGACGAAGTTATCGTAATAGCCTTATCGTCTTCGAGTTCGACCGTCGAGCCGCTGTCTTTCAGGTCAAATCTTGAAGCTACGTCTCTTTTTGTTTGATCGACCGCATTGACGAGTTCCTGTTTATCGAACTCCGACACTATGTCAAAACTGTTTTCCTGCGCCATTGTTAAATTCCCTCCGATGCTTTTTCCACGTCGTTGTATCTTTGTTCGCGGGTTTTTATAACTTTGTCGATGATTTTTTCCTGTTTAATCGTTTCGGTCGAATTTTCGTTAATCTTACCGAAGTCGGCGGACTGCAACCAAGAGTAAATTCCGTAACAAACCGCAATAATTATTATCAGTTTTATAAGTTTTCCTATCATTTGAACCTCCTATTTTACTATGTGTTTTAAATACGAATAATACTCGTTATTCTTGTATTTTTCGGCTTTTGCGAGCAAATCTTCTTTTGTCAAAAATCCGTTTGCGTACGCTATTTCTTCAAGACAGGCAATTCTGACGTCCTGATTTTCTTCGACCGTCTGAACGTATTGCCCCGCGCGCATAAGCGACTGATGAGTTCCCGTATCCAGCCACGCAAAACCGCGCGGAAGTTTTTCGACGAACAAATCGTTTTTTTCGAGATAAATTCTGTTCAAATCGGTTATTTCAAGTTCTCCGCGTGCGGACGGTTTAAGGTTTTTCGCGTATTCGACAACCTTATTATCGTAAAAATACAGCCCGGTTACCGCAAAATCGGATTTGGGATGCTCGGGTTTTTCTTCGAGAGAAACCGCTTTGCCCGTCTCGTCGAACTCCACGACTCCGAATCTTGCCGGGTCTTTCACTTTATACCCGAAAACCGTTGCAACGGAATTATTTTCGGCTCTCTCACGAGCATCTTTCAAAATTCCGGAGAACCCTGCTCCGTAGAAGATATTGTCGCCCAAAACAAGCGCACAACAATCGTCTCCGATAAATTCTTCACCCAAAATAAACGCCTGCGCCAAACCGTCGGGCGAAGGTTGTTCGACGTAAGACAGATTTATTCCGAAATCCGAGCCGTCTTTTAACAAATATTTAAAATTCGGCAAATCGTGAGGCGTCGAAATAATAAGAATATCCTTAATATTTGCCAACATCAAAGTCGACAGCGGATAGTAAATCATGGGTTTGTTGTAAATCGGCAACAATTGTTTCGAAACGCTGATTGTTGACGGATAAAGCCTGGTTCCCGCTCCTCCCGCAAGTACGATACCTTTCATTTTTTTACCCTCTCAACTCCATATAATCCTTGAGTGCGGACTTCCAAGTCCTGCAGATATTGTCGTTATACATAACACTGAATTTCGGACGTTTTGCGGGACGGGGAAACTCCGAGGTTTTACAGGGTTTTAAATTAACCTCGAGACCCGCAAGTTTAAATATTTCTTTTGCAAACTCATACCAAGTGGTTTTTCCGCTTCCGCAAACGTGATAAATTCCGTACGGAGCTTCTTCCGTCAGCAAAGTGCAAATTCCGTTTGAAAGTTCCTGAGTCCAGGTCGGACAACCGGTTTGATCGTTTACGACTTTAAGTTCCGGTTTGTCGGCAAGAGAAATCATCGTTTCGACGAAATTTTTACCGTGAATGCCGTACAACCAACTCGTACGGGTAATATAATATTTTTCGCAATTTTCGAGCACCGCTTTTTCGCCGTCCGCCTTTGTTTGTCCGTAAACGTTAATCGGATTGATTTCGTCATACGGAAGGTACGGCTCTTTTTTTGTTCCGTCAAAAACGTAGTCCGTCGAAATATACACCAAAGGAATATCGTTTTCGGCACAAACTTTTGCGACGTTTTCCGTTCCGAGAACATTTATTTTGCGGGCAAGTTCGGGTTCTTCTTCCGCTTTGTCGACGTTTGTATATGCCGCACAATGAACAACGGCATCCGGAGCGGCATTTTTCACAAAACTTCTTACGGCTTCGATATTTGTGATGTCCATATTTTCGACATCGGTTTCCACTGTTTCAAACCCGTTATCCTCGAGAGTCGGACACAAGTCCTGCCCCAACATTCCGTTTGCACCGGTAACCAAAACTTTTTTCATAATACACCTTCCCTACAACAAATCTTTCGCATCTTTCAAAAGAGGCTGATTCTTGTCTTTTTCGCTCAATATCGGAGATTTTGTACTCCATGAAATTCCGATATCGGGGTCGTTCCACAAAACGCCTCTGTCGCATTCCGGAGCATATTCACCCGAACATTTATACAAGAATTCCGCCTCGTCGCTCAAAACCTCGAACCCGTGCGCAAATCCCGCAGGAATATAAAGCATTTGTTTATTTTCTTCGCTCAAAATCCTGCCGACGTGCTTCCCGAAAGTTTTCGAGCTTTTTCTGATATCCACCGCGACATCGAAAATTTTACCCTTCACGCATCTGACAAGCTTTGCCTGTGTATGCGGCGGCAACTGATAGTGAAGCCCGCGTAAAACGCCCTTGACGGACTTCGAATGGTTATCCTGATTAAACTCGTCCGTTATTCCGTTGGCTTCAAACTCCGATTTTTTATACGTTTCCGCAAAAAATCCTCTCTCGTCGCCGAAAACCTTCGGCGTCACGAGAATCACATCTTCGATTTCGGTTTTTTCAAATACAAAAGGCATTATTTTCTCCAAAATATGTTTTTTCGATAAATTATAACATATTTTTGAACAAAAAAAAACGAGCTTTTAAAATTTGACCCGTTTTTTTCGCCTTCGTCCCGGGGCAATCGCGCATAATACGTATTCGTACGTAAACACTGAAACGACAGCCCCCGAATATATCCAAAATCGGTTAAGATTTTGAATTTATGAATAAATTCGAAAATTCCTACAACAAACCCATGCTCCAAAAACGCATGATCGTAAGGGTTCGCTGCGGAAAAAACTTTATCGCATAAGCAAATCCCCGTTACGCAGCTCGATGTCACACAAAACATCTTCTACATGCTCGAGATATGCGTCAAGCATTTCGCAAATTCCCGATTCGAGTTCTTCTGTCAATAAAGTGTTCGAATTTAAATCCATACTCTGTTCTCCTTTTGCCGGTTACACTTCCGATATTACACATATCGACATGACATAAGAAAAACTTTAATTTTGTTTTATTAAACATGAAGTTTTGTAACAAACGTTACACGCGTCCGTAAACATCCTCGTAACGGATGATATCGTCTTCCGAAATGTACGAACCCTTTTGAACTTCAATGATTTTAACCTGCTCGTCGAAAGGATTTTGCAAAGAATGCTTCGCCCGAACGGGAATATCGATGCTTTGTCCGGGTTCGAGCTCGTGACGGTTATCTTCAAGAACCACAAGGGCTTTGCCTTCCAAAACGACCCAATGCTCCGAACGGAAATTGTGTGACTGAATCGACAATTTTTGCCCCGGCATGACGCAAATAATTTTGGTCAAATATCCGTCTCCGTCCGCCAAACACGTGTACCAACCCCACGGACGAAATACCGTTTTGTGAACCAAACGGGTTTTGTCGTCGGTTTCTTTAAGTTTTTCGTAAATATCCTTAACGTTTTGAGAACAATCCTTTTTGCACGCCAACACCGCGTCTTCGGTTTCAACCAAAATCAAATCTTCGACGCCCGCTGCCGCCACAAGCTTTTTGGAGCTGTAAATAAAAGAATTTTTCACGTCTTTTACGATAACGTTGCCTTCGATTACGTTACCGTTAAAATCTTTTTCGCGAACCTCGTACAGAGATTGCCACGAGCCCAAATCGTTCCAATCCGAAGCCAGAGGAACCAGAGCAATTTTGTCGGATTTTTCCATAATCGCGTAATCTATCGATATCGAAGGCATTTTTTCGAAGACCGAATATGAGAATTTTTTATCCGTAAAATCCGCTCCGTTCACGGCATCGAAAATTTCGGGAGCGTATTTTGAAAACTCTTCAAGCAACACGGAAACTTTTCCCGCAAACATGCCGCTGTTCCAGAAATAGCAACCTTCTTCGACATATTTTGTCGCAGTCGTCAAATCCGGTTTTTCGGTAAATTCCGTCACGGACAAAGCATTTCCGAGTTTTTCTCCGGTTTTGATATAACCGTAACCCGTTTCGGGACATGTCGGTTTAATTCCGAAAGTAACGATTTTATCGGCTTTTGCGGCTTCAAGCCCTTCCTTTATCGACATCGCAAACTTATCGGTATTTTTTATAAGGTGATCGGCCGGGGTAATCAAAACGATTTCGTCGGTTCCCGCGATTTGCGAAATATACTTCAATGTGCAAGCTATCGCGGGAGCGGTATTTTTTGCCGCGGGCTCGCTTAAAATCGTCGGAGAAGGATACATTTTTCGAATTTGATAATTAACGTCGTTAAAATGTTTAATATTTGTTACGGTAACAATGTTTTCGGCGGGAATAAACATGCTCAACCTGGCAAAAGTATCCTGCAAAAGGCTGTTTTTGCCTTCCAGAGTCAAAAGTTGCTTAGGATAAAGCTCTCTGCTCAACGGCCAAAGTCTGCTTCCCGATCCGCCCGCCAAAATTATTCCGAACATAATCCCCCCGTTAAATAAGTTACCGTTAAAGTATATCATTATTTGATTTTTTTCTCAAGAAAAAACCGATTTTTTCAAACCGGTTTTCGTTTTTTATCTTATAAAATTTGTTTTTATCTGCGATTCGAACTTCGGACGTTCGATACCTGCGGCTTTTCCGGCATTTATGCATTTCAAAATCCACGCGGTGTTCAAAGCCAACGTTCGCATTGTTTGAAGTCCTTCTTCGT
Organism: uncultured Candidatus Melainabacteria bacterium; assembly: GCA_934718085.1. GTDB lineage: Bacteria > Cyanobacteriota > Vampirovibrionia > Gastranaerophilales > Gastranaerophilaceae > CAKUZL01. Next base: position 317,555 of record CAKUZL010000001.1, on the reverse strand, counting down.
CCTTTTCGATTTCTTCGACTCTGTTGCCGTGAGTTTGGTTCCAATACTGAGAAGCGGGAACTATCATTTTCGAAATCAAAAAATACTGATTTAACTGTTCGAAAGTCGCGCTCGCGCCTCCGCGTCTGCAATTTGCGACTGCGGCACCGACTTTGCCTTCAAACACGCCGCCTTCGAACGCCGAACCCGCGTAGAAAAATCTGTCCGCAAACGCCCTCAGACTCCCCGATGCGTTGGAATAATAAACCGGCGAGCCCAAAATCACTCCGTCGCATTCTTTCATTTTAAAAATTGCTTCGTTCACTCCGTCATTGTGTCCGAAGGCGCACCCGTTTTTGCCTTTTCTGCAGGCACCGCAAGCCCTGCACCCCGTTACGTCGGCGGGAACATGCAATATTTCGGACTCGACACCTTCTCGTTCCAAAGTATTTTTGATTTCCGTCAAAGCTCTGTTCGTGCATCCGTTTGAGTGCGGACTTCCGTTTACCAATAAAATTTTCATTTTTTCTCCTTATTCAAACGCGGTTCGGGTCAGTTCCCGAAGGTTAAAATCTCGAATTTTCGCCGAAATTTCCGTTTCGTCGATATCGCTCAAGGCGTTTAATTCTTTTAACGCAAAAACAATACCGCACAAAACATTATCCTTGACTTCGACATTCAAAAACGATTTAAGTTTTTCCGAAGCCTCGGTTATTTTGTAAAGTTTTATTACATCAAGGTAAGACAAAATATTTTTGTCGAGGGTCAAATTTCGAACAACAGTGTTTTTCAGATCATCAACGTCAAAAGATGCTAAAAAGTCTCTGATTTTAAGTATTTCGTCTTTTGTGTACTTATCTTCGTCGAACAAATAGACGTCACCCGTCGTAAAGTCTTCAAACCGCGATTTCGCCTTGAGCAGAACCGTTGCGGCCTTCGGATTCGACAGGGTTAAGACTTTGAAAAATTTTCTCAAATCGAACGACAAGATCTCGGAAAGAGGAATAATTTCCGCAAGCGAATCAATGATTTTTTCGGCAACAAACAAAGCAGCGTCTTCATTTTGCCCGTACAGGTCGACAAGGGAAATCATATACGGAATTTTTCCCGCTATATTGCCGCTCATAAAGCTTTTTTGCGCAACTTCGACGATTTTTTCGACGGGAGGATTAACCTCGTAATTCACGAAAAAATCGACCGCTTTCAAAATCTCGAAATCATCGCCCGAATTCAATTTTTCGAGAGCCGCTTCATACACGCCTTCCGCGCCCGTCTCACGCGCCGCAACGGTACATAGCCTTGCAAAATCGGCATCTTCCGCAAACACGTTTTGCGCAAGATCTTCGCGCGCCACGGTATCGGGAATTACCGCAAAATAAGCCGCCGCGTGTTTTTTCTCCTGCAGTGAACCCGACCGAAGAAGTTCCGCCATCCTGTCCGAGAGCTCTTCGTTTGCAAATTTTGCCGCAATTTGAGCGAACAACTCTTCGAAATTATTCGGAACCTTAAAAAATCGAAAAATATTTTCGAAATTTTGCCGATTTACGGAATCGTAAATTCTCGAACAAACATTATTTCTGACAAAATCGAACAAAAAGGGTTCTTTTTCGGTAAGTTGTTCGAACAACCCGACGTCGGAGTTGTTTATCATCTCGAAAGCGACTTCGCGTGCTTTTTTTTCGTCTTTTCCGGTTAAAATTTTTATTTTGTCGTTCATAGCAAAAAACATTGTATCACATTTTTACGTTTTTATTTCAACATTTTGTTTGATTTTTAAGGATAAAAAGAATAAATAAACGGGCGGTATGATATAATCGAAAATATGAAAAACGCGGATTTGAAATCAAAAAAGAGCAAACGCAAAAGAAGAAAAAAGATATTAAAAAATTGCGAATTGGTAATTTTGTGCGGACTGTGTTTTGCGGGGGCATACAACTTTGACAAGCCTGTTGCTTATTACGCCGAAAAGCTTTATCTTTCGGGACAATACGAAAGTGCCGCGAAAACTTATGAAACTCTTTCGGTTTTAAAGCCCGACAACCCCGACTACGAGCTCAAAGCGCTGAAAGCATCCGCAAAAACGCCTTTCACGTATTCCGTTCAAAACAAATTTTTAGAAGCCGCGCAAAAAGCCGACGGCTCCGAAGCGGAAAGGTTTGCAACCGAAACACTCGAGAGATTTCGAAGCGAAATTTTTTATAAATACGGAACCGGCTACGTTACGGAATGTCTCTACAACGGCATTGTCATGCACTGGAACAAAGCGGAATTCCCGATAAAATACTTTATCGGAGCGAAAAACCCCGCGCCCGATTATTATAAATCCGTTGCGGCAAGCTCTTTCGGCGATTGGCAAAGAGAATCCGGCGAATTTTTGACGTTCGTCCCCGTAAGTTCGCCCGAAGAAGCGGACATCGTTCTTTATTTTTCGGATAACGCGACCGACATCACTCCCGACGAGAACGACGAGTACAAAGCCGCCGTTACAAACCCCGAAATCGGCGAAAACAACACTCTGAAAAAAATGAAAATCGACGTGCTGATAAAAGATTACGAAGGTAGGCTGTTTCCGCCCTCCGAATTAAAAATAATTCTGTCGCACGAAATCGGACACGCGCTGGGACTTTGGGGACACACAAAAGACAATTCGACAATAATGTACTATTCCCGAAACAACCCGCATTCGTACTATTCGGACAGAATTGACACGTCACTGAACGACAAAGATATCGCCACAATCAAGCTGCTATACGCGCTTGCGCCCGACGTAACAAACAACCCCGGAAACAAAGAACAGTTTATTTCGCCCGACGCTCTTTTCGGAAATTTGTCCGTCTCAACCGAAATCCAAACAACCGGCGAATCTTCCGTCGACAAAACCGCCACCGTTAACCTGGCAATTTCGTTCAGCAACAACCACGAATACGTAAAAAGCAACGAAATAATAAACAATATCTTACCCGAACTCAACGACAACAAACTGAAAGGCGCCGCTTTTTCGGTGCTTGCGCACAACCATTCTAAAACCAAAAATTTCGAACAAGCCCTCATAGAAGCCAAAAAATCCGTAATCTTTGACCCCGTCAGCGCAAATTACGTCGTCTTGGGTCGAGTGTACTTTCTCAAAAACGACTACGGAAACGCCGAAAAATTCTACAAAGAAGCCTTTCGCCTCGACGGAACCAACATTCAGGCAGGTTTCGGGCTTGCAGACTCCTACATCAAACAGTTCCGCTTTCTCGCCGCAAGAAACGTTCTGAAAGAACTCGTTGCAAACAACCCCGGCGCGCAAAACGACCCGAATTACAAATACTACGGTCTCATAACGTTCTGATTTTACCCCTCGGAAAACAGCCGCAAAAGGTTCTCCGTTCGTTTTTTTGCATGTCGTTTTTGTCGGTTTTTTGTCATGTGATTGTCGGTTTTTTCGTTCGGCAAATATTTTTAAATAACGCAGGTCAAAAATTTCCTGACAAAACGCAAAACTCGACATTCGGAGATTAAATCCTTTCAAAAAAATACGGAAATTTTTCAAGCGTAGGTTGGGGTTTCCACCCCAACAACTTTTTCGTTTTGACATGCTACAGGCAAACAAAACTTCTCGTCTCGGTAAAAACCTTGAACCCCGTAGATCCGGCAATGCCGGACCTTCACAAAATCGAACGGCTTCACTTGCTCGTTTCATGCCGAGTTTCACGTTTCGCCCGGGTGAAAACCCCGGTACCTGCAATGATTACAGATTTTACCACAACGAAAGGTTTAAAATTGAAAGGTTCTGTTAAAAAACGCCCGACCCGCAAAATGATGGGGTGAAAAACCGATGCCGACGCTTTCAAGTCACGGAAAAACCTCCCCGATTGAGGAGGTTTGGAGTTATGATAGGGTTTTGTTTTAGATTTGTTTCATTATCAAATCGGTTCGGTGAATTCCTGCCGAAATATTTTTGCCTTCATATTTTTTCAGGGTTTTGAATTTTTGGTTTTCACGTCTCGCCGGGCGGTATCTCCTTTGGTTTTCAAAAATTTTCGGTTCAACCGAGGTTCGTGATTTGTCCGGGCAAAAACCGTATGCCGAACCTAGAAAGATAATTCTTTAATCCATTCAAACTGCTTATCGAATTGATTAATTTTGCTAAGAACGTTTTGATCCGTTACAACCGCTTTGTTTGAATCATACAACTTATCTCCATATCGGCTATACGTTTCTGTGCCTATTGTGTAATTAACTAAACTGTCACTTGTAATTTCGGTATCTCCGATCTTTGCTTTTAAGAAAACCGTATCAAATTCCGCTCCGTCTTTAAAAATTTTACCGCCTTTACTTGAAGCTATTTCTGTTTTGGTACCTTTTGATGTATCGTACAAAACACGATCGCGGCTGCCGACTTGAGTTTCCAAACAACGATTTTCCCATTTTTTTACCTGCACCGAATTAGGATCAATGGAAGCATATGACATATTTTTAACATCATCAATATCTTTCACGGGGGAAGAAAGTTCACTCCTGGTAAGAACATCTTTTCCGTCCACGGATTTAGAATGCTTGGTTACAATATTTTCACCCTGCTTAACAAATATTTTATTACCCTGCTCATACCGTTCAAAAAGCTTAACCTCTTTGCCGTTTTTGTATACGGTATGCTCTGTTACAGCACCTTGAGGCTTCGCTGAATACACTAAGGCATCGGGACCCCAAAAAGATTTTCCGTCTCTAACCCCATGCCAGAACCGCCCATCACCGCCGAATCCACATGAATTTAATAGTATACCGCCGTTATCAAAATCCGACCGACCCATCCATTTACCATCATTCGCAAAATGCATTAAGCTCGAGCCCAAATCTTTGCCGTCTTTGTCTGTTTTTAAAATTTTAGACATATTTCCGTCTTGGTCATACTCAAAAGCTTTATTGACTTGGTTGCCGGTTGCGGCGTCGGTTTCGATGATTTTTGCAACTTTGCCCGTCGCTTGGTCATACTCGTATTTTACCGAGCTTACAAGCTTATCGCCTTCGTAGCTTTCGAGTGTTTCGCGAACACCGTTTTTATACGTGGATTTGCTGTAACAATCAACCCCGTTCTCAGTTTTGCCCGTCAACCGTCCGACAGTTCCTTCAAAATCCTTTCCGTCCGGCGTCACCGCTTTGCCGTTTTTAAACGTGTTTCCCGCCTTTTTGAAATCATCGATTGATGTATCGAAATATTTTTTTGTATCAACAAGAGCTTCTTTGGCTTTTTCGGCGACGTCTTTTGCGCCTTCCGCCGCTTTCGAACCGCCCTTTCCGCACGTAAAATACAATATTAAGCAGGCTGCCCCCAATACCGCCGCTCCGATTCCGACCTTCGTCGCGGTCGACATGCCCTCTTTTTCTTCGCCTTCGGGCGCACCTTTAAACGACGCTTTTGCCGCTTCGTCGGGCTTTTGCGCAGATTTTACGTTCAATGCGCTCACGGGATATTGACTCGGTTGATTAAACGATACAGACATTTTTTCGCTCCTTTTACTTTTTCACACTTTTATAAAAACATCGAAAAAATAAAAGTTGCCCCTATCCTATCCTATCCTATCCTATCCTATCCTATCCTATCCTATCCTAAAGGCATTATAGCACGGGTTTCGACGATTTTAAATTCAAATTTACAAAAGTTTACATTGGCGTTTTACGGCGATTTTTGCTACAATTTTGAAATATTTCTTCATGTATCTTAACCTTTCGTAATGTTTCGGGGCGGAGTTTGGAAGTTTTTTGTCGGTTTTTCGTCATGCTTTTGTCGGGTTCGGAAGGGTTTTCCCATGCTCCTGACATGGTTTTTAAAAGTTTTGTCGGTTTTGTTAGCATTGTAGCATTGTAGCATTGTAGGTACCGGGGTTTCCACCCCAACGACTTTTTCGGGAAGGACGGAAATCTTTCATTTGTCCGTTAATATTTACAAGCAATGTACGCCCGGCTTTGCCGGGCATAAGATTCAGTTCGCTTTTTTTGAAAGGCGGACGTCCTAAACTTTCTTGTTCATTTTTTCTTTTTGTTCGGAGGCAAAAAGAAAAAACGAACCAAAAAAGAAAAACTCCCGTTAACGTCAGTAACACTAACCATTCGAACTTCGCTTCCGGTAACGTGGAACGGCTAAACAACCTCACGCTCGTTCAAACGCCAAGTGTTACTAAGTCGGATTTATTTAAAGATTTAAACGAATTTTGAAAAGTAATGTAGCATTGTAGGTTGGGGTTTCCACCCCAACCTACATATTTTCAGGTTTTTACCACAACGCACGGTTTTTGGACAATGAACGGAGGTCGACACACGTTCCGCCGGACAATGCCCGGCTTACGGTGTTAAAAAATTCTGTATTAAAAAAGGTTCCGAAAACGGGAACCTTTTTTAAATTTTCGGAAAATTTGAATTCACATTTCTTAACAAATTCATTTAAAAAACCCGAAAGCATGCCCTCATGCTTTGAGAGGCATGCCCGATTTCGAGCACGGGCATGCTCAAAAAACCGCATTTCCGTTGGTTTTCGGGGGAAGAAAAAGCGGACAAAAAGAATGTCCGCCTATAGGATATGAATTAATATTACTCTATTTTAACTCTTTGTGTACTCCGCGTCAATAACATCATCGTCGGATTGTGAAGTTTGTGAAGAATTTTCCGAAGAATTATTGTCGCCCTGAGCTTTTTGTTCTTCCTGTTGAACCTGTGAATATGCCGCCGAGGAGATTGAGTACATTGTTTGTTGCAAGTCTTCGGACATTTTTTTGATTTCGTCGACGGGTTTGTTTGTTTTCAAAGCTTCATCGAGAGCTTTCTTTTGTTCTTCGAGCTTTGATTTGTCGTTGTCGGCGATTTTGCCTTCGAAGTCTTTTTGAATTCTTTCCGCGGAGGAAATCAAGCTGTTTGCGTTATTTTTGATTTCCGCTTCTTCCTTGTGTTTTTTATCTTCTTCCGCGTTGGCTTCGGCTTCTTTGACCATTCTGTCGATGTCGCTTTCGGTGAGGTTGGAAGAATTGGTGATGGTAATTTTTTGTTCTTTGTTGGTAGCTTTGTCTTTCGCGCTGACGTTGACGATACCGTTTGCGTCGATATCGAAGGTAACTTCGATTTGCGGAAGACCTCTCATAGCCGGCGGAAGTCCGTCGAGTCTGAACATACCGAGAGATTTATTGTCTTTAGCCATCGGTCTTTCGCCTTGGAGGACGTGGATATCGACGGCGGTTTGATTATTTTCGGCAGTCGAGAAGACTTGCGACTTCGAAACGGGGATGGTGGTGTTTCTGGGAACGAGGGGAGTCATAACGCCGCCGAGGGTTTCGATACCCAGGGTCAACGGAGTTACATCCAAAAGAACGATATCTTTGACTTCACCCGCGAGGACACCTGCCTGAATAGCCGCACCTACAGCAACGACTTCGTCGGGGTTAACGGTTTGGTTGGGTTCTTTGCCGGTGTATTCTTTTACCAACGCCTGAACCGCGGGAATACGGCTTGATCCGCCGACCAGAACGACTTCGTTGATGTCGCCTTTTGTGAGACCTGCGTCTTTCAAAGCTTGTTCGACCGGTTTTTTACATCTTTCGAGCAAATCGTGACAAAGATCTTCGAACTTAGCTCTTGTAAGTTGAACGTCCAAGTGTTTGGGACCGTTTGCGTCCGCGGTGATAAACGGAAGATTTATGTTCGTTTCTACAACCGAAGACAATTCGCATTTAGCTTTTTCGGCAGCTTCTTTCAAACGTTGCATAGCCTGTTTGTCGTTGCGAAGGTCGATACCTTCTTGTTTTTTGAACTCGTCTGCGAGCCAGTCCATGATTTTTTGGTCGAAGTCGTCGCCGCCGAGGTGAGTATCACCGGAAGTCGAAAGAACTTCGTGGACGCCGTCGCCTATTTCGAGGACGGATACATCGAAAGTACCGCCGCCGAGGTCGAATACCAAAACCTTTTCGGGGGTATCTTTTTCGAGCCCGTAGGCCAACGCCGCCGCCGTAGGTTCGTTGACGATTCTCAAAACGTCAAGACCCGCAATTTTGCCGGCATCTTTGGTTGCTTGTCTTTGAGCGTCGTTAAAGTAAGCGGGAACAGTGATTACCGCCGAAGTAACTTTTTCGCCGAGGTAAGAGCTTGCGTCGTCCGCCAACTTACGCAAAATCATTGCGGAAATTTCTTGCGGCGTATAGTCTTTACCGTCGATGTTTTTCTTGTAATCTTCGCCCATGTGACGTTTAATCGAAGCGATTGTTTTGTCGGGGTTCAAAATAGCCTGACGTTTTGCAAGCTGACCGACCAATTTTTCGCCGGTTTTCGAAAAGCCCACGATGGACGGGGTTGTTCTGGAACCTTCCGCGTTTGCGATAACGGTCGGTTTTCCGCCTTCCATAACCGCTACTACGGAGTTCGTCGTACCTAAGTCAATACCTATTGTTTTAGCCATGATTTTATCTCCTTTTTGTATATTAACTTTCCTTTATTTGCTTTATACCATCATTTTTACGAAAACCGAAAAAAATAAACAAAAATTTAACATTTCAAAAAAAAGACTTGAAATATTTTTTTCAGCACGAATAATAGAGTGTATGGCACGGTAGCTCAGCCGGTGAGAGCGCACGGCTCATACCCGTGAGGTCGACAGTTCGATCCTGTCCCGTGCTAATTCTTAGAAAACGAGGCATGAATTGCCTCGTTTTTTTTGTTTTTTTGGTATTCAAAAGTTTTTTGTTCGTGTCAGGGTTCGGTTGGTTCGGTTGGTTGATTCGGTCGGGAAAAATTGAACGAACAATGCCGAGATGAACGAAATTTCAAGGTAGAAAAACAGCTCTTCACGGCGAAATTATAAAACACCGTAAGTCCGGCAGCGCATGACAAAACGTTTGGCGGAGTATGTTTTAAAAATTTAAAACCTTTCATTTTGATAAACATGCAGGTTGGGGTTTTACCCCCAACGTTTCTTGAAAAATAGGCATGTCGGCGTGCAAACGAAGCCTCTTGTCTCGGCAAAATTCGAAATCACCGTAGGTTGGGGTTTCTACCCCAACGTAATTTTTCTAAAAGGACGGAAATCTTTCATTTGTCCGTTAATATTTACATAATACAAAGCAATGTCCGCCCGGCATTGCCGGGCATAAGATTCAGTTCGCTTTTCTTGAGAGGCGGACGTCCGAAACTTTCTTGTTCATTTTTTCTTTTTGTTCGGAGGCAAAAAGAAAAAACGAACCAAAAAAGAAAAACTCCCGTTAACGTCAGTAACACTAACCATTCGAACTTCGCTGTCTTGAAATTGCTTTCGGCTCACTTCGTAGGCTGCGCTTTCGCGGGTTGCCCCGGGTCACCCCGCTTCGCTTCGCACGCCGTTCGCCTCTTCGGGTTTGAGGCTGCGCCTCATCACCCTACGCAATTTCGCTTCCGGTAACGTGGAACGGCTAAACAACCTCACGCTCGTTCAAATGCCAAGTGTTACTAAGCGGGATTTATTTAAAGATTTAAGCGAATTTTAAAAATCACTGTAGGTTGGGGTTTCTACCCCAACGAATTGTGAAAAATCGCCGTATCGGCGTGCAAAATAAAAAACAAAAATTTCTTACTCTGCTTATTTTGAAAGGCGGACGTCAGAAAACACGGTACCTACAACTCTCAAAATCACCCACTTTGCTCCATCTAAAGCCGAAAAAAATCACCCGCGAGGGGTGATTTTTAAATTTATCTCGAAAATATCCGTATAAAATATTTTTACATATCTCAACGCCGGGGGTTATAAGGCTTGGGCGTAAATGTAGAGGGCGTAGAGGCTCGACAATGCGTAGTTGCTTTCTGAGCCGCCGATTTTGCCGAATACGTTCAGCTGTGCCGCGGAAAGCGCCGCAGCGGCTTCGTTTATCATTTGTTGTTCTTTTTCATAATCGACAGGGGTAATCGCCGTCAACGAGGAGATTTCGCTGCCCGTCACTGTGTTGTATACCGAAACTGCGGTGTTGTAGTCGGCGATTGCGGCTTCATAGAGTGATTTTGCCTCGTCGCTTACAATTGCCGCGTTAACGGAGATTTCTTCGGTTTCGGTTTTGGCGGCGGAAGTCGCGGTGACGGCTTCGTCGGCGGAGGAGGTCGTTCCGAGCGAGCTTCTGCTTTCACCCGACGTGTTGTTGTACGTCGTTACCGAACTGTTGTAGTCCGATACTGCGGAATTGTAGAGGGTTTGAGCATTTTGCAAAGCCGTGTTCATCGGGTCGTACCATGCGCTTTTTTGGTCTGCGTATGATGAAGAACCTTTGATCCTGTTATACCATGTAGTCGTATAAGATTTTTCGTTTGTTGCGGAAGTTTTGGTTTTATAGGTTACGTCGGTGGAACCCGAAGTAACTTTGGTTACGGCAGATTTTTTGCCGGGATGATTTTTTAGCAAAGTCGGGTCTCCGACAACGGAGACATAAAGTTTTTCGAATTCGGAATAAACTTCATTATAAGCCGTAATAGAAGCGGTATAAGCATTATACGCCGTTTTAATTTGAGCATCCGTATATTTATTTTTTGTCGTTGTAGTAGTTTTTGGAGTTGATTTTAATGTTGATATGCTGGATTTTAAAGAGCTGGATAAATAAGCAAGATCCCCCCCCCCTGTTGAAGAATTTCCCCACCAATGAACACCGGTACAATGAACACGATAACCTGATATAGTCTTACCAGCATTAAATGATGAAGTACTGCTTGCAATCGTACAATTACTTCCAATTACAAGATCCAGGAAATCACTTGCAGAAGAATAGATATATGCATATTTTGAATCCGCTCCGGAACCTATATATTTTAATGATATGTTTGTCTTATCAAATGTGTATAAATCATTACGCCTAGGTTGGTAATAAAGATATGAGTTATAATAATAAAACATTTTATAAGAAGCACCGCTTTGAGTATAAGATCCATAAGTTAATGAAGATTTCAAATTTGATATAATAGCGTTATACCTCGATGTATACGTCGAATTTGTAGTGGTTGTCGTGGTAGTTGCCGTGACTTTGGTGTACCAGTCGGCGGCTTTGTTTTTCATGTCGAGGGCTTTGGCTTCGAGTTCGACGCGGAGAGCTTCCAATTGAGCGGCTTCCTGCCAGTATTTTGCCTGAGTTGCTGCGACGGAGGCGTTTGACGCCATAGTTGCGGCGGCGTTTGCGGTATTATATTTTGTGCGATAGTCGAGCGCGTAGGGCGAAAGTTTCCGAGCGGCTTCGATGTAGGCGAGACCGGATTGAGAGTATTCGAGGGCTTCGTCCTTGAGGACTTTGAGGTTTGCGTTGATACCGCCGATTTTGTTCGCCATTTCTTCGAGTTTGTCTTCGTAAGCCTTAATCGCTTCTTCGTACGCCGAATACGAGGGCGACTCTTGGTCAAGTGCTTCAAAAGCGTCTTTTACGGGTTCGACGATTTTCATCGCTCTGTCGTAATTCGACGACGCGGTTTGTCTTTGCGAAAGCAGATTGCTCAGGGCTTCAAAATACAGATCCGTATTTTTTGCGCCCGACGCAGCCGAAAACGAGTCGCTTGCCGAAGCTTCCGCATTCGCAACGGCTTGACGATAAGGCTCGATGCTTGCGAACTCGGGAGTTTCCGAGCCCGCAATTTTGCATTGCGAACACCTTTGACAAAATTCGTTTGTGGTACACATAGACTCCGTACACTGAGAGCAACGGTTTTCGGGAATTTGCTCTTCCATTTTGTCCGCAATTTCTTCATTCGAATAAACAAACTTGCCGAGTTCGGAGTCGAATTCGGCTTCGTATATATCTTTGAGCTCGTCGGAATTAACGGTAAGCTCGTTGGGTGATTTAAGCCCGTTAACGTCAATCAAAACCTTGATTTTATCGGTATCGGAATCGGCATCGTGCGTAACGTTAAATGCGTAAACCTTTCCGTCGACACCCGTAAAACACGCCCCCATAGGGTTTCCCGACGAATCTTTCATTTCACTGCACGGAAACTGCGAAGAATTTTGAAACTCCGAGACGTTCATATCCGAAAAATTGTCCTTAAGCCACGTAACACCGCCGTCCGAGTCATCGTAATCGGTAAACGCTATCCCCATCTTCTGCTCGTTAAGCGACGCGACATCGTTAAGCGCCGCCATCGCCGTCTTTATCCCGAAAGCATACGTTTTATCGGCGATAGCGGTTCTGAGCACCGGAATCGTAAACATAGCGACAATCCCCAGCACCAACGCCGTCACAAGAACCTCCGCAAGCGTATATCCGCCCTTCCCGGCGGGGGTAACCTCATTCGTTGCCGCTCCTTCGACATTGACCGAGTCCTTCGCTCCGTCCGCGGGTTCCCCCGCTTTCGTCAAAACCGCCTTCAAAGCTTCCGTGTATTTACTTATCATATCCGATATTATATCCATCACAACGCTCCTTTTCATTCTCCGAATTCGGAATCTGCGAGAATATATACTCTATATATATAATTCCCGTTTTTTTCGTTTTATAACATGCTCGGCTAAAAAATTTTTATCTTTAATCAAATTATAACAGGAAAAAATCCGATTTCACGTTTTTCCCCCGTCCACCCGTGTTTTTTCATACAAAAAGAGGAAAAACCGCAGAGAAACGCTATATTTCAAGAGATTTCAGGGTCACAAAACGCGCAACATTGTAAACATTTGTAAAAAATTTGACGAATTTTTGCCATGCCCGCGCAATTTCAGCGAAGCAAAAACGTTTATTGATGTATAAATTTGGGATAATGAATACACGGGAGGCTTAATGACAGAACTTAACGTCAACGGCAATCAAATTCAAGAAAAAGTAAAACTTAAACAATCCGAGGAAACCGCAAAACAGGTCGCATCCGACCCCGCCGCGCAAAACCCCGAAGTCCGCGCCGCTAAAGCAGATTTGAAAATGAAAGATACTGCTCCGGTAAGAGACATGTTTAAAAGAACGGTAAAATCAAACGGCATTACCGAAAAAATTTACGATGCCGCAAAAAACATGAGCGGACTCGGAATCGGTTCGAAAAAACTCGAAGCCGTTGTCAAAAAATATGAAGACGGAGAAATTTCGGAAGACGAAGCAGTCGAGACTATCAAGAAATACGAAAGTTCTCAGAAAAATTCGGTCGAACTTGTCGGTGACGCAACTTCGATCGCGGCAGCAGGCGGAATGTTTTTCTCGATATTGCCGCCTGCTTTGATAAAAGAAACTTACAACATTATTGCCGCCATAAACAAAGGCACCGCAAACCCCGAAAAAGTCGAAATTCTTTTAAAGAAATTAAACAAAGAATCGTGGATAAAAAAATGGATGCCGAACTGGATCAAAGGGCAAATAGACATGACATCCAAATTAATGAGTTTTGCCCAAAAGTTCGACCCCAAAAGCGCAAAAGAGGCAGTAAATTCAAAAGGCTCAAAAGGTGTCGTAATGGCACTTACGATGGCAGCCATTGCGGGCGCAAGCGTAAAACCGATTGTCAACATGATAAGTCGATTAGGTTCAAAAGAATTTCAGGTCGATAAAGCCGACTACAACGGAGCTCGGACAAAAGAAGACCTCAAAGCTTTCAGAGAAGAAAAACGAGCAAGAACTAAAGACAAATACAAAGCATTCTTCGTCAGAAACATAAAAGACAGCATTTCGGGCGCGATAAACGGCGCAATGATGCCCGTAACCCTTCTCGGAGGAGGATTTATCGGAGTGCCTCTGTATCTCGCAGGTAACCTCATCAACAGATACTTTATAGGAAGCAACGAAGAAGACAAATCTATCGAAGGATTCGTTCAAAGCCTCAAAACCAACGTTGTCGAAAACGCTGCATTTGCAGTACCGGCAGGTATATTGTTGGGAATGCAGGCGCACGATACAAAAACTCTTGCCAAAAACCTCAAGCAGGTTCAAGACCGCCTTAAAAATCAAATGGTCAAATACACTGCTGCGGCAAACCCGACGCAAGAAATTACGACAATACTGAACGAAGCCATGAGCGACAGAGTAACCCGAGGAACACTAAACCTCAGGTACGATTGTAGTGGCAGAGATAAAGAAATAATTGCCGAAAACGCACGTTTAATATGCGAAGACAACATTATAGCCGCGAAATTTTTCCAAACGGCGGCAAAAGAGAAAAGTAGCGGATTTCTTGAAATGCTGTGTACCGGAAATATCTCGGGAATACAAAAAAGCGGAGAATTCAACAACGCGATAAGAGCTCTTGCAGAAAATGTTGAACCGTCAAGAACCATAGGAGAAGCTCAAAGCGTCATCAACGGCATTAAAGGTTACGAAAACTACGTTGTCGAAAAATGTCTTGGTTCTGCAACCGTTGCGGAAACATATCTCGTCAAAGACGGAAACGGTAAGAAACACTGTATTAAGATGATAAGAAGAGGACTTACAAAAGAAAAAATTGCAAAAGACCTCGACGCTTGCAAATCAATGATAGACTCAACCTGTGTCGGAGAAAAAGCCGGACAAAAAGATGCATTAAAGAAAAAACTCACGGAATATTCAAAAACTCTTGAACAAGAACTCGACTTGGCAAACGAATTCAACAATGCACAAGAACTCGCAAAAGCAACACAATCGGCGCTCGTAGTAAAACCTGAAGCAGTTGCAAAAGCTGCAGACGGAACACAAATATACATGATGGAAGTCGCAGACGGTGTTTCTGTCGAAAGTTTCTGCAAACTGGTAAACGCTTGCGCTCTCGAAGACGAGAAGACAAAACTTACGGCAATCGTGCTTACAAACGCAAATGCCGCTAGAAGCGAAACTTTGGATCAAATTACAAACAGAATGCCGATAAGCATACAAGAAGCGAACGAACTTAAAGACAAAATCAAAAATATGACATCGGATGATATCGAGTTTTTATACAAAGAATACAAAAAAGTTGTCGTTGACCAATTCGGCAATGTACCGCAAGGAGGAAAAGTCATCCACGCCGATATTCACAAAGGAAATATATTCATTAATTTTGATGCGCTCAAAAACCGAGAAGAAGGTAAAGTCTTTACATTGATTGACACAGGAAACGTCATTCGCGTTAGTGAAAAAGAAGCACAAAATGCATTAAAACTCAGTATTTGTATTCAAAAAGGAGACACTGAAGGAATCGCAAAACACATAGTATCAGCATTACAAGACTCCGAAATTCCTCAAGGGAAAACAAGGGCAGATATTCAAAAATTCCTAAACGACGAATTAAAGAAAATATTCTTCGAAGGCAAATACAAACTCGATTTCACGTCCAACGAAAGTATTATAGAAATAGCCGATACAATTCTGCAAAAACAAGGAATTCACGGTTCACAAATACAACAACTGCAATATACAAAAGCATACCTGTCTGCATTGTCGTCGGGAAGCGAAATAGTAGATTCAATAAAAATACAAGATGCATCGGAAGGAATCACAAAAGCCTACGGAAGCAAGGAAAAAAACAATACTTACGAAGACGAAATCAGAAATATTCATGCCATGATGCAACACCAAAAAGCAAAAGAGGCATCAGAACAACTGGTAAAAGAAAGCTTAAGCGGTTCTCAACCTGCAGAAAACAGCGTAGACTACTTGACATATCTGTACAAACAAGCGCTGTAAAAAAATACGCCTGCCGGGAATCGAACCCGGATCCCGACCTTCGGAGAGTCGTACTCTATCCGTTGAGCCACAGGCGCATTAGGTGAAAGCAATCCGTAAGCCGGGTTCTGTTTTAGATAATCATCTGTCTGGGACGGCAATTGCTTGCCGCCTCAAGCGTTCCGTTCCGAAGTCGGCGGGTTTCCTTAACCTTCGTTTTCGAACTTGCATCCGACCGGGGTTTACCCTGCAGATATCTCTCGATATCTCAGGTAGTCTTTTACACTACCGTTGCACCTGAACCGCAAAGCGGTTGTTTACTTTTCTGTGGCACTATCCGCGCAATCACTTGCCCCTGACGTTATCAGGCGGTTTAACCCGAGATGCCCGGACTTTCCTCATGCGGCATGTTCATCCGCACGCGATTATCCGATTACTTTCGTTTTTATTATCTCACAATTTAAAAATTATACAACCGGATTTTTAAAAATTCAGCCCGAATATTTGTTGTAATCTTTTTTTATGTACGGATTCGGCTTTTTGAGTTTTGAATAAAGTTCGTCCGTAATGCCGACGTTTTGCAGCCCGATGACCTGATATTTTTTGAGTTGAGCAAGCTTATCCTGTTCCTCGCGAAGGTTTTTTTGCGGAATTTGCGTATCAAGAGAATTTTTGACTCTTTCGAATTGGGAAAGCGGTTTTTCGTCGGTAATTTTGAGAATGATATCGTCGATATTTGTGTCGTGGAGGGAGTATTTTGCGGCAATATCCGAAATTTTACCCGCGCAGGGAAGTTTATACAACCATTTTATCGAATTTTTGTCGCGTTGGGAAAGATTTACGCATCCGTATTGGTGGGGTGTGTACATAATGTCGTTTTTGTTCGGAGAGTGTCCGAGCCCCAGAGAGTGCCCGATTTCGTGCAAAATCGTATGATAGACTTCGCCCTCGTTCATGTATTGAGCGTGCATAAGTCCGTCGGAGAGCCCGATTTGAACTTCCGCGGAATAAAGACGGGTTTGGTTGTCATAGTTAAAAACGCAATAGCCCAAAGCCTGACGGTCAACGCGTTTCCACTCGAGGTTTATTTGCGAATCGGTTAAATTCGGAACGATTTGAATTTTTACCGAACCTCCCGATGCGGCTTCCCACTCGCGAATTGCGCGCAAAACCAACGAACGATAGAGTTCTCCGTCGTTTTTTGCCTTGTACCAGTGAAACGGCGCGATGTAAAACGTCAACGGAAAACAGTGGTCGGGCCATCTGATAATCCGAGAGTCTTTCAGGTTGTATTGAAGGTATGTCAGCTTGTTGCTCAATTGTTGGCTCTCGCCTCCTCCTGTCTGATAAAATCGCACATGCCCGCAAGTTTTTCGTCCTCGTTTGCCTTGATTAACTCTTCGACGCTCTTGATTTTTTTGAACTTAAACGCAAGCTCCGCAAGCAAAACACAATCGTTGCAAAGACGATATTTGCCTTCGTAAAGAACCGAGCCCGCCTGCATTTTAAACTTTCCGCAGCACGCGCAGTCAAACCCTTCGTTTTCGGAATCGGGGTTTTCCTCGATGTCGTCCGCAACCATTTGCGCACATATTTCCTGCATTTCCTTTACAATTTCTTCGTTATTCATGGTTATTATTCCCGTTTCGTGAAAAAAATATCTTCTTTTAAAAAAATTTTAACATACATTTTACATTTTTTTACGGAAGTTTTATCATAATGATACAGTAAAAGTTTTCGGCGGAGAAGACAGATGAAATTTAACAGACAATCTTATATCAATACAAAACGCGACGCGTGGGTCGAAATCAACCTTGATGCGATAGAACACAACATTTTGGAGCTCAAAAAGTTCGTCCCGGAGGGAACAAAAGTTTTGGCGGTCATAAAAGCGGATGCGTACGGTCACGGCAGCGTTCCCGCCGCTCCGACGCTGATTGCCTCGGGCGTCGACATGTTCGGAGTAGCGTCGGTCGACGAAGGCATGCAGCTCCGCGAAGCAAAAATAACGCTTCCGATACTGGTTTTGGGAGCAGCCCCCGTCTGGACGTTTGCAAGAGCCGCGGAAAACAACATAACGCTGTCCGTCTTTACGAAAGAACATATCAAAGCATGCCGACAAGCTTTCGAAGAAACGGGAATAAAACCGCACGTTCACGTAAAGTTGGACACCGGAATGAACAGAATAGGCGTCGGAGAAGAACATGCCGTCGAATTGATAAACGAAATTCAAAACTCGGATTTTATGGTTCTTGACGGAATTTTCACCCACTTCGCCTGCGCGGAAAATCGCGAAAGAACCGCAAAACAGCTCGAAGTTTGGTACAAAACGATAAACAACGTCGACACGACCGGATTGATTTTGCACAACGCAAACACCGCGGCTCTGATTTCGACCGAACGCCGCGAAGACAACATGGTTCGCGCGGGAATAGGAATTTACGGACTCATGCCCGACCTGCCCGAAGGAACGACGAAAGTTCCCGACCTTCGCCCCGCAATGTCGTTGAAGGCAAGAATCGTGAATATCCACGAAGCACCCGCGGGAACGGGAGTAAGCTATTCTTACAGGTACACGACCGACAAACCGACCAAAATCGCAACCGTTCCGACGGGATACGCCGACGGTGTGTCAAGAGGTCTTTCGGGCAAGATTTTCGGGATTTTAAAAGGGAAAAAGGTTCCTCAAATCGGGAATATCACAATGGATCAAATGATGTTCGACATCACGGGCATAGATGCCTCGGACGGCGACGTAATCACGCTTTTGGGCAAAGACGGAGACGAAGAAATTTCGATTAACGAATGGGCAAAAATTCTGAATACCATAAACTATGAACTTACATGCCGCCTGAAAGTCAGATTGGCAAGAGTTTATACAAGATAAGGACTTGAAAGAAAAAAATGTTCATGTTATAAACTTCTTACGATAAGATTTTTCTTATTAGTCCATACGAACGGAAGTGAACAAAACTGAACATACAAACCGCTGAATATTCGGGATTTTGCCACGGAGTACGACGTGCCGTCGAAACCGTGAAAAGATTGAAAGCCGAAAACCCCGATACCGAAATTCAAATTTTAGGCGAATTGATTCATAACTCTCACGTCATCAGCGAGCTCGAAAAACTCGGAATTCACACGATAAATGATGTGAAAGAGGTTAAAAGCGGTTGCATTTGCGTCATCAGATCGCACGGAGCCCCTCCCGAAACTATCGACGAAATCGTAAAAAGAGGAGCGCAGATAAAAGATTTGACCTGCCCCGACGTAAAAAAAGTTCAACAAAAAGCCGTCGAACTCACAAAAGAAGGATACTTAACCTTAATCATCGGTAAGGCGGAACACCCCGAAGTCGTTGCCATCAAAGCAAATGCGGAATTATTCGGGGATAACGTTTTTGTCGTTTCGAACGCCGACGACATCCGAAAACTTTCGGAAAAAATCAAAAAAGCCGGAAAAATCGGGGTAGTCGTCCAAACGACTCAAAAAGAAGAAGTTCTTCAATCAACCGTTTCCGCAATAATCCCGCTCGCCAAAGAAATAAAAGTTTTTAACACTATATGCAGGTCGACTTTTTTCAGACAGAAAGAAGTGAAAGAACTTGCGGAAAAATCGGATTTGACTGTTGTCGTAGGGGGCAAAAACAGCGCAAATTCGACAAACTTGGCTCAAATTGCATCAAAAATAACCGAAACCATTCATATCGAAGACGCAGACGAGCTTGAAAAATACAAAGATTTAATCGACAAAGCAAACACCGTCTCCGTAACGGCAGGAGCTTCGACACCCGACGACGTAATCGGAGACGTGATTGAAAAATTAAACGAATACAATAAAGGAAAGGACATACAAAAATGACAGCAACTATGAATGACACCGACGATTTCGTAAAATTGTTGGAAGAATCTTACAGCTACAAATTCTCGGTAGCGGACACGGTAAAAGGTATCGTTGTAAAAAAAGACAAAAACGGATGGCTCGTTGATATCGGAGCAAAATCCGAAGCGTTTTTGTCGGAAAGAGAAATCGGCGCGACCGACGAAGTTAAACTCGGCGAAATCAAAGAATTTTACATCGTCAGAGAAGAAACCGACAAAGAAGACAGCTGCATTCTTCTTTCGTTGAAAAGACTTTCTTGCGCTAAATCGTGGCAAGTGCTTCAAGACGCAAGACTCAACAACGAAACGATTAAAGCGAAAGTCGTATCTTCGGTTAAGGGCGGCGTAATCGTCGAAGCCGAAGACATCAAAGGATTTATTCCTTCGAGCCAATTGAGAACGGCAAGCCCCTTCAACGGACTTATCGGACAAGAAATCGACGTTAAGATTTTGGAAGCGGATCCCAAAAAGAACAAGCTCATCCTTTCGCAACGTCAAGCAATTGCGGAACAAAGAGAAAAAGTTGTTGACGATATTATTCTCAACCTCAAAGAAGACACCGTTGTAAGCGGTGAAGTCGTAAGAATTACCGACTTCGGCGCGTTTGTCGATATCAACGGAATAGACGGACTTCTTCCGATTTCGGAAATTTCGTGGCAAAGAATCAAGCACCCTTCGGACGTAATCGAATTGGGACAAAAGCTTGATTTGAAGATTTTGAAAATCGACCCCGAACTCAAGAGAATCAGCCTCAGCTTGAAGAGAATGGGCGAAAATCCTTGGGAAAAAATCGAAAAAAGCTACGGCGAAGGACAAATAATCACCGGAACGGTAAACAAAGTAACGGCATTCGGAGCATTCATCAACATATTCCCCGGAGTCGAAGCTCTTCTTCCCGTTGCGGAAATGGTTCCCGAAGATGCAAATCCGTTCAACATTTACAACATCGGCGACGAAGTAAAAGTTCTTATCAAAAAATTCTCGCCGCAAGAACACAGAATTGCGTTGAGCGTAAAGGATATGCCCGAAAACGCATAGTCAAGGCAAAAACAATAAACGAACAAAGGAACGGAGAAATTCGTTCCTTTGTTTTTTTTAAGAAAATATAAAAGTTTGATAAAGGCTCGAAGAAAAAAGGAAAATTCATGATATAATTTTCCAAAAAGGAGTATGAAATGCCGAAAATTTATATAACCGACGTAACAAACAGAGACGGGGTTCAAACCTCGAGACTCGGACTTGCGAAACTTCAAAAAACGATAATAAACCTTATGCTGAACAATATGGGCATAACCCGCTCGGAATTCGGGTTTCCGACAACAAGACACGAACTTAACTATTTAAACGCAAACCTCGAGCTTGTCGACAGAGGGGTCATTAACAGAACCGTACTTTCGGGCTGGGTTCGCGCGGTTTCGAAGGACGTCGTCCAATCGTTTTCGAATGTTCCGAGACTGAAGCACGTAAACCTTTCGCAATCGACGTCGGAGCAGATGATAAACGGGAAATACCTCGGGAAGAAAACGCCGGAAGATATAATTTCCATGACCTGCGAAGCGGTCGAAGCCGCAAGAACCTGCGGAGCGTTGACAATCGGAGTCAATGCCGAAGACGCATCGAGAACGGACATGGACTATCTGTTGAAATTCGGTAAAGAGGTCGTCAAGGCGGGTGCGGACAGATTTCGGTATTGCGACACGCTCGGATACGATTCGCCCGACACGGCATACGAAAGAATAAACCGCCTTGCAAAAGAATTGCAGGTGCCGATAGAAACCCATTTTCACAACGACCTCGGGATGGGGGTTGCGTGTTCGGTAATGGGCGCAAAAGGCGCAATCGACGGCGGAGTCGACACATACATCAACACGGCGGTCAACGGAATGGGAGAACGCGCGGGGAACGCGGATTTGGTTTCGTGCATTTTGGCAATCAAAAAATCGAGCGGATTTTCGAAAAAGTACGCGAAATATCTTGACGAAAACATCGATTTGTCTCAGGCATGGAAACTTGCAAAATACACGTCTTTGGCGTTCGGAGTACCTATTCCCGTAAATCAGCCCGCTGTCGGAGGAAACGCTTTTGCTCACGAATCGGGTATCCACGCGGACGGAGCTTTAAAAGACCGTCGGAACTACGAACTTTACGATTTTGAGGAACTCGGACGCGGCGAACCCGAAATAATCGAAACCGGACGTCAGATTACGGTCGGCGAATACGGCGGTATCAAAGGGTTCAGAAACGTTTACAACGCTCTCGAAATCGAATTTCACGACGAACAGGAAGCCCGAACCATTCTCGAACTTGCAAGGTACGCGAACGTACACACGCAACTTCCTTTGACGGTAAGCGAATTGAAATTTATTTACCATTATCCCGACATTGCGGCGAAAATAATGACGGTAACGCCTTATTACGACCCGCAGGGAGAACTTAAAGAACGATTGAAAAACCAAAATCCGGTATCTGTAGTATAGGAGAAGAAAATGGGACAAACACTTGCAGAAAAGATAATTTCGATGCACACCGCAACCCCGGTAAAACAGGGTGATTTGTGTATCGCGAAAGTTGACGTAACCGCGGTTCAGGACGGAACCGGCCCGCTGACGGTCAACGAATTTAATAAACTCGGCAAAAAGCCCGCGAACCCGAAACGAATGATTTTGTTTATCGACCACGCGTGCCCCTCGCCGAGGAAAGAGCTTTCCGATGCACACAACGTTTTAAGGAATTTCGCAAAAGAAACGGGCGCAATACTTTCGGAAGGCGGCACCGGCGTTTGCCATCAACGGTTAATCGAAGACTTTGTGAACCCTTGTGAAATTCTTGTCGGAGCGGATTCCCACACCTGTACTTCGGGCGCACTCGGAGCGTTTGCAACGGGAATGGGAAGCACGGACATCGCGGTTGCCTCGGCGCTCGGAAAAACCTGGCTGAAAGTTCCCGCATCGTTTTTGATAAAAATCGAGGGAAAACTTAACGAAGGCGTTTACGCAAAGGATTTAATGCTTCATCTGATAGGCAAAATCGGAGCGGACGGCGCAACGTACAAAGCTCTCGAATTTTGCGGTTCGACAATCGAAAACATGACAATGGCGGAAAGGTTTACACTTGCAAACATGGCTGTCGAAGCGGGCGCAAAAGCGGGACTTTTCGCAACAGACGAAAAAACTCGGGAATACCTGAAATCTCGGGGAAGAGAGGATAAATTCAAAGAATTGAATTTTGACGACGACGCCGGCTACGAACGAATAATCGAAATCAACGCAAGCGAAGTCGTTCCGACGGTTTCCTGCCCGCACACGGTAGACAATACGCAACCCGCCTCAAAGCTCGGTGACGTCAAGGTTCAACAGGTATTTATCGGAACCTGCACAAACGGAAGAATAGAAGATTTAAGAATTGCGGCGAAAATTTTGGAAGGCAAAAAAGTCAACCCCGACACAAGGTTGATTGTCGCTCCCGCATCGAGAGACATTTTGAAACAAGCCTTAAAAGAAGGGCTTATCGAAATATTTGTCGAAAGCGGCGCGTCGATTTTGCCGCCGGGCTGCGGACCTTGCGTCGGAGTACACGCGGGCATTTTGGGCAGCGGAGAAGTTTGTCTCGCAACTCAAAACCGAAACTTTAAAGGCAGAATGGGCAACACGGAAGGGTTTATCTACCTTGCGTCTCCGGCAACGGCGGCATGCACGGCAATAAACGGATACATCACCGACCCGCGAACAATTCTGAAAGGAGCATTAAAATGAATTTAACAGGCAAAGCATGGAAATTTCCCGATAACATTTCGACCGACCACATTGCGCCCGGAAGACTGTTTCATCTGAGATCAAACCTTCCCGAGTTTGCAAAACACGTTTTGGAAGATGCGGATCCCGAATTCGCATCAAAAATGCAAAAAGGCGATTTTGTCGTTGCAGGGTCGAACTTCGGACTCGGCTCGTCGCGTGAACACGCACCGCAGATAATAAAAATCGCGGGCGTCGGCGCGGTTATAGCAAAATCTTTTGCAAGAATTTTTTACAGAAACGCAATAAACATCGGACTTTTGCTTCTCGAAGCCGATACGGACAAAATCGATGCCGGCGACGAACTTGAAATCGACGTCAGAAAAGGTATTATCAACGACGTGACTAAAAATATTCAAATCACGTTTAATCCGTTGCCCGAAGTTATGATAAAACTTCAAAACGATGGCGGATTGATTGAACACATCAAAAAACACGGCGATTTCGACCTTGTTTAACATTGCCTGACATTGTTTAACAAAAATTAAAACAAAAAAGCTCCCGTTTTCGCGGGGGCTTTTTTGGAAATCAAAGCATTAATTAAAATTATTGAAAAAATTCAAAACCTTATAAACGGATTTATAAACATACAATAATAAAGCGACAACCGGTTTCGATTCATCGTAATAATAGAACTCGGGCTCAATTTTGTAAGAATTCTTAGTAGCCTCAGCTTTAGCTTTGTAATAAGCTCTCATTTCTTTCCGATATTCCAAATGTTCTTCAATATACAGAGTATTGAAATCTTTTTGAGTCATTGTTTCGGGGTCGATACCTTTTCGTTTAATTCTCTCAACTATCTCGGAATCAAAACCGGCAAGATATTCTTTATCAACCGGCCACCGTCTTTCCTTAGTATTTAAGCGGGATAACAACTTATTACGAAAAGACAATTTATTTTCTTCAGGTTCCGGTTTAACTTCAACTTCAGGCCGTCTCGAATTAATTCTTCCCATCCTTTTTTCAAACTTTTTTGCCGAATTTTCGGAAACTTTAGCTTTTCTGAACGTATCACCGGTTCGTCTTACGTAAAAAGTTCCGTCTTCGGCTTTATATGAAGTAAACATTCTATTTTGTCTTAATATTGATTCATTATGTTTTGCGGGGTGCAAAACAGGGAATCTTAAAAATTTTGTTCCGGGCATAAAAACTCTCCTATACATTTACATCCAAATTTTGTCCGGTTTGCGCTTCATTTGAGCGTTCGGCTTTTGCCGCACGACGAGCTTCAATGCGAGCCATACGCTTTTCCTGTTTCTTTTGGGATTTGCGGGCAACATCGGACTTACGAATCGTTTCATCTCCTCTTCTGAAATAAAACGATCCGTCACTGTGTTTACATTTTTTCAGAATTTTATCTCCGGAGCGAAACTGCGCTTCTCTGATATTCGACGCTTCGGGAGCCGAAAAATATACTTTTGTCATAATATCCTCCTTATACCGTCATATCCAAATTTTGACCGGTTTGAGTTTCTTGTGAGCGTTCGGCTTTTGCAGCGCGACGTTCTTCTATGCGAGCCATGCGTTTTTCATGTTTCATTTTGGATTTGGCTGCCACATCGGATTTACGATACGTTTCGTTTCCTCTTCTGAAAAAAACTTTTCCTTCTTCAGTTTCAAATCTTACGTTTTTCTTACCGATAGTCTTGTAAAAAGATTTTACTAAAGGTTCACTGTTTGAAATATTGTTTGCCATAAAAATATCCTTTCGTTTTTTATACTGCCATAACCGAGTTTTATTTGTTTTTGTCGCGGTTTTCGATAAAATCCCGCGCAAGATTCACCATGGCAAGCTTTCTTACTTTTTCTCTGTATACAAAATAATCCTTAGCATCTTTCGATGTCGAAAACGGACGATACTTCGTTCCTTCAGATTTTACCTTTTCTCCGAGTCGCATTTTCGGGTTATTGTCCGAGGGTTCGCCACTAAACGAATACCCGGAATTCATACCCTGCGCACGGACGGAAAAATTCCCGAATCCTATAAGCGACATTCTTTACTCCTTATATCCTCACAAATGAGATGTAGAGCTATTTTAAATAAAACACAAAAAAAAATCAACCTTTCGGCTGATTTTTTTTATTTACAAAATTTAAACTAATTTTTGATGACCAAATCGGTAAGAAGTTTGATGTAAACGGGATCACCTACATGACCTTTGTATTGAAGTCCCGGAGTAATTAAACCGGTGAAAAGGCCGACACCCGCACCCGAGCCCGCACCGACACCGATACCGACGCCGTATTTGTTTTCGCCGTTACCTGCCGCTGCGAGACCGCCGCCGAGACCGCCGCCCGCAACTGCACCGCCCAAAGTATAAGCGGCAACTTTACCTGCGTTTGCGAGTTTGGAGGGTCTTAACGTTTTAACCGTAACTGCGTTGAAATCAATCGAATCTCCGTTGGGAAGAGTTACGTTCGTGATTTCAAAGTCAACAGCCGCATTGCGGTTGAAAACTCTTTGAGGTTGAAGAGCACTCACTCTGCCCGTAAAGCATGAACCCGCGGGAATAAGCAAAGTGCCTTCTCTGGTAACGATATCTTCGGTGTTTACGAATTTAACGTCCGAACCGTCAACATGTCTTTTCGAGTAAAAATCTTCCGCAAAGTTTACCAAAAGAACATTTCCGGGAAGAATGATTTTTCTGAAATTGGTGATTTTAACTTCGTTGGTCGAAGCATCGGGAGAAACGTCCAAGTGTTCGATACCCAAAACTGTTTCTTCCGCAACAAATTCTTTTTTGACCTGTTCCATAGAAGCTCTCAATTTAGCCATTAAGACGGCACATTCAGCTCTGTCGAGCAACTTGTTCGGCAAGAGTTCGTTGGCATTGGGGTAGTTTACGTAAACTCCCATTTGAACGGATTTCGCAAATCTCGAAACCGCCCATGCAGGGATGTTGTTTCTGTCGACAAAACCGTTAAGGACAGCTTCGTCAATAACCTGATCCTGAGTAATGTGGCTGATTACGGAAGCCGCTTCGGACTTTGTAATATTTTTCAACGGACGGAAGGTGTTATCGCCGTATCCATAGATAAGACCGAGCGATTGAGACTTCATGATGTCCGAATAAGCCCAAAAGTTTTCATCAACGTCGGTAAAGATGTTGGGCATGCTCGACGCGGTTGCTTTGTGACCGAGGGTTCTGAGCAAAATAGAGTTAAAATCGGCACGAGTGATATTTTCGTCGGGATTGAACGCCCCGTCCTTGGTAACGCCCATAATGCCTGCGTTAACGACATACAAAATTTCTCTGGCCGCCCAATGGTCGGGAGTAACGTCCACGATTTGCTTCGCGGATGCAAACGTTGTTCCGAAAACAACCATACATAAAGCGGCGAAAAACGATAAGAGTTTCTTCATATCTTTCTCCTTACTTCCTTATCAGTTACGTAGTTTTCTTTTATAATATATTAAAAAACGATTTTTAACAAGAATTTTTGTAAAATACTTGAAAAAAATTTTTCAGGATTGTAACATAAGAAGGTAAGGGTTCGTAGCTCAGCTGGTAGAGCAGTTGACTCTTAATCAATTGGTCGAGGGTTCGAATCCCTCCGAGCTCACTCTTTTTAAACAGGGCGTAAAGCCCTGTTTTTTTTAGGAATAGATTTGTTCGGATTTATGTCGAATTCGACACTTTTGTGTCGGGAAAAAATTTCCTCGCCGGTTCCGATCATCGAAACAAGAAAAAAAGGGCAACCATGCCTTTCGTTTCGGGGATTGAAAAAATAATTTTCGGGAAATTTAACGCCTTTCCGACACAACATCAAACGGCCGAATCTACACGCCAAAAACGCCATGTTAACGGGAATTTTTGACAATGCTCCGACAAACGGCATGCCTCTTTTCAAAATACACAATAAAAATGTAAATTTTTATTAAAAAATCTTTGATATAATCCGAAAATCGCGCAATTTTTCAGACTCAAAATACTTTAATACAATATAGTAAAAGAAAAAAGGAGCAAGCATGCCTGAAATTCAAAATATCAGCAGAAATGTGTACACGGGAACGATTACGCCCGGCAAAAAACCCGCGGTGACGAATACCGAAGCAAAAACCGAAGAAATATCGGTAAAAGAAGAACCGAAAAGTGCCGAACTTCGTGCAAAAGAAAACGAAGCGATACGGGCAAAATTCGGAACCGGAATTCAAAGAAATCTTCCCTCGCCGAAACTTATTTCCACGGGAAAAGAAACTATCACCCTTATCGGAAAGGACGGGACAAGATACATTGCAAAAGAAACAAAATTACCGACAGGAACTCCCGTAATGGTAGTTTCGAAAGAATCGGAACCCTCGCAGGGAATGCTGATGAGCAAAGAAGACTTTTTCGAAAATTTTATACAGGAAACGGTTCCCGACGTTACGCCGAAACCGATAGTTGACGAAAAAAAAAACTTGACGCCGTAAAAACGGATGTAAATTGCACTCAAAGCGAGACAAAACGAACAATTACGGGCGAGTCCGACGGCAAAAATTTCGAACTGACCCATTTTGCGAACTTCTCGGGCACAGACTCCGTAACGGGAATAATCGGCGACAAACCCGTAAAAATGAACTTTGAGAACGACGGCGCAGGGTTTAACTATACGGGAACAGTCGGAAACGAAACGGCTGATTTCAGAATAACGCACTCTCCGCAAGGGTTTGCGGTTCTCGGACATTTTAAAAGTAAAGACGTGAACATAAATATTATACCGAAAAACGACGGCTACTCGGCGGAAAGCGAAAACATGACGTTAATGTTCAAAAACAAAAACATGCTCGGAAACAATATCGAAATTACGGGAGATTACAAAGAAGATCCGGAACTCGTTCCGATTTTGGCAAACGCCGTTTATACGCTGGTAAGCATACTTCAGACGGAACAAACCGTAAAATCGAAAACTTTTGCATAACTACCCCGAAAGTCGCCCGAAAAGGCGGCTTTTTTGCATTTATAAAAAAAACAAAACCCGAAAGTTTTGTTCAACCGATTAAAAAATAAATAATGGGCCCGGTAGGATTCGAACCTACGACCAAAGGATTATGAGTCCTCTGCGCTACCGCTGCGCCACAAGCCCTTGCACAAGATTAATTTAACATCATCATAACGATTGGTCAAGTTTTTTTTTGACGATAATCCAAAACTTTCGATTTACGGAAGCAAAAAAGGATTATTTATATGCGCTTTTAAATATTTTCTTTTTCCGGTAGAATGTAATCAAAAACAAAACCGAGAGGGAAAAAATTGACGGACAGCGTAAAAAAAGCCACATACAACATTCCGTTTATACAAAAACCCGTCGTGATATACGAACGGGCATGCGGGCATAAAATCGTTTTTGCATACAAAGAGGGCGAAGCCGTAAACATAAGCACCTGGGCGAAGACCGGGTCGATAAACGAAACCGCCGAAATCAACGGAGTATCGCACTTTTTGGAGCACCTGATGTTCAAAGGAACAACACACCGCAAGGCGGGGGAATTCGACAGAATTTTGGAGGCAAAAGGCGCGATAGTGAACGCAGCGACCTGGAAGGATTACACGTTTTATTACGTAACTCTTCCGAGGGGCGAAAACAACAAGAATTTCAAGCTTGCGACAGAACTTCATGCCGACATGATGTTGAACCCGATAATACCGGATTGCGAAATCGGAGCTGAATTTGACGCGGACAACCCTCCCGAAGGCGAACCCAAACGCGAGCGTCACGTGGTTATCGAAGAGATTAGAATGCGCGAAGATCAGCCGTGGACAAAGGTTTACAACCTCGCAAACGCAATGATGTACGAAAACCATCCGTACAAACGTGACGTTATCGGAACGCCGAAGCTTATAGCGGGCATGCCTCGAAATACGGTCATGGACTATTACAAAAAGTTTTATACTCCCGAAAACCTTACTACTATTGTCGCAGGAGATGTCGACGTCGAAAAAACTTTCGAAATACTTGACAAACTTTTTGACTTCAAAGGCAGGGAAAACAACGTTCACACGCCGACTAAGCCCGAATTTTGCGTAAAAGAATTCAAATGCGCCGAAAAGACCGCCGACGTAACGACGGGATTTTTGACGGCAGGGTGCGTATGCCCTCCCGCAACGGAATATCGGGAAAACATAATTCTCGAAATCATCAACATAATTTTGGGAGAAGGTCAAAGTTCGCGACTTTACCAAAACCTTGTCGAAAAATCGGAAAAACCGATATTTAATATAGTTTCGACGGATTATTATTCTTTCAAAGACGGCGGAAACTTCTTTATTCAGGCGAATTTCGACCCTGTATACAAAGACGAAGCGATAAGACTTATCGAAAAAGAAGTCGAAAAAATCCTTACAGAGCGGGTTTCGGACGAAGAATTCAAAAAAGCCGTAAAAAAATTAAAAGTTCGATTTGCGCAAAGCGCGGAAACGGTTTCGGAAATGGCGGAAACAATCGGTTTTTATATGACGGTTTGCAATTCTCTCGAAGGAATGAGCGAATACGAAAAAATTCTGGAAACCGTAACCGTCGACGACGTTTTGCAAACGGCGCAAAAGTATTTAACAAAAGACAAAACCGTTCTTGCGGTGTTGATGCCTCGATAGGAAAAGGAAATTCTAATGAAAAAAACGGAATTAAAAAATAAAACGACGGTAATATACAAACAAGCGCCGTCTACGCCGAGAACGGCATTTACGCTGTATTTGTCGCTGCAAACGCCCGAAAAAATCCCCGGGACGTATTCTTTGCTAAACCGATTGTTTTTCCAGGGAACGAAAAATTTCGATGCGGAGAGAATTGCCGCGGAAATAGAAAATAACGCAATCGAGCTTTACAGCGAGTACAAGACCGATTTCATAAGATTTAAGGCGCTTTGCCTGAACGAAGACGTCGATTACACGCTCGAACTGATGAAGGAAATTATTTTTAACACTTCTTGCGAAACTTTCGAAAAAGAGAAAGTAAAATTTCGCGGGGAAATAATTGCGGAGACGGATTCTCCCAAAACAAAAGCGTTTGACAGGTATTATTCTTTGCTGTACAAAAACCACGCTTACGGAAATACCTACGAAGTGATTTTGGAAAACCTTGACAAAATCACGAAAAACGATGTACTTGAAGCGTACGAAGATATTTTGAAAACGTCCAAAAAGACAATAAGCGTCACAGGCGACTTCGACGAAGACAAAATGACCGAAACGCTCGAAGAAAAATTTTCACGATTTGAGTACAACCCCGACTACAAAAACGAAATAACCGTTCCGAAAGTAGAAGAGAAAGAAGTTTGTCTGATTTCGAAAGAAGACGCAAATCAGGCGCAAATCGTCGAAGGAAGGATTTTTCCGACGTACGGAACAAAAGATTACGCAACAATCGTCGTGACAAACGCGATTTTAAGCTCGGCGGGACTCTCTTCCAGACTGTTTTACGAACTTCGTGAAAAACAGGGGCTCGCGTACACCGTCAGAAGCACATACGAAACTCACTCTAAATGCGCGGCATTCACGGCTTACATCGGAACCGAACCGATAAACATCAAAAAAGCGTTGGCGGGATTTGAAACGGAAATCAACAAAATCAAGTCCGAAAAAGTTACGGAAGACGAGCTCGAAAACGCGAAAGAATGCGTAATCGGAAAGCGGTGTTTCTTCACGGAAACCAATGCGTCGATGTCGTCGTTAATCGGACTGTACGAAAGCGAAAACCTCGGCTGCGACTACGAAGAAAAATTTGTCAAAGAAGTCAAAAACGTTACGAGAGAAGACATTTTGGAAATGTCGCAAAGATGTTTTTCGACGCCTTCGGTGACTGTGGTTTTGGCTCCCGAAAAATATCTTTCGGAAATTGATGAAAAATAGAAAAGTTTGAGATATAATCATACGGTCATGTTAAAAACAAAAGAACAAATACAAAAAGAAAAAGAGATAACCGGGTTCGAAAGAGCGGGAAAATTTCAAAAGGCGATAGAAGCTTGCAAATACGCACTTTTGAAATACGGAACCGACCCCGCGTTGCACGAAAAGCTCGGTGATTTGTATTTAGCATGCCATCTTGACATATATCAGGCGAAACACTACATAGATGACGCGATTACGGAATATCAGAGGGCGACGGAATCATATATCGACTCGGCAAAAATATTTTACAAACTCGGAAACGCGTTTTTTTACAAGAACGAATACGAAAAAGCGATAAATTATTACGACATAGCCCTCGGGCACGACGAAAAATATTCCGATGCTTATTATATGAAGGCGGAAACGCTGACCAGAAAAGGACATTTCAACGAAGCGAAAGAAAATTGCAGAAAAGCGATAGAATACGCTCCGTTCAAATCCGCGCGCGCACGGTATTTGTTATCGAAATTGTATGATATATCGGCATTTCGAGACAAAAAGGATATTCGGGAATCAAAAAAACAGCTTTTAATGTCTGTTTTGTCGGTCATTACCGATAAGCAAGCAAGACGCGAAGTTCGAAAAAAGCTTTCGTACCTCGGATTTATCCCGGTTTTGATAAAAGGTTTTGTCTACGGACATTTTTACGGAGCGGATAAGGCTCTCGAAGTTTACATCAGAGCAGTGGAAAAGGCGCCGGGGTTCGTACATTTGTATTGTATTATCGGCGAAATCTACCGACTTACGGGAAGATACGACGAAGCAATTTGCGAATACAAAATGGCATTGTGGCTTGACAGTATGAACGTACTTGCGTATCGCTCGTTGTGCGGATTATATGAGGAAATCGGCGATTACGACAGCGCGGTCGAAATATATCAAAAACTTATTACGATAGAACCGTACATTGCGGAATTTCACAGCAACCTTGCGAATATTTATTATTTGAAAGGCGAATACAAAAACGCCGTAACTCACTACCAACAGGCGATAAACATCAATCCGAACATCACGTGGACAAGTATCGTTGCTCAAACTCTCGGATATGTTTTTCAGGAAAACCTGAAAAACACCGATGCCGCAATAAGCGCGTACCAAACGGCTTTTGTATTGACACCGAAAGACATGGACATATACATCAACCTGGGCAGCGCGTTCTACGAAAAAGAAGAGTACGACAGTGCTTTGGGCGTTTACAGACAGGCTCTCGAACTCGAACCTCACAACGCGAAAATTTATTGCAATTTGGGATACCTGTACTGGGGCAAAGGAGAAATCGAAGAAGCCGTACAGGCTTACGAAACCGCAATAAAGTACGATACCGCTTACGATATAGCATACAACAATTTGGGCGTTATTTACCTCGATGACCTCGGCAGAGTTCAAAAAGCGATAGAAATGTTCGAAAACGCAATCGAGAACAACCCCAATTATGCGCTTGCATACTACAATTTGGCGCGTTCGACGGTTATTACCGGAGATAAAATAACGGCGGCAAAACTTTATCAAACCGCATACGACCTGAATAACATTACGAACGAACTTGATCCCGAAGAAATCAGAGAAAAAATAAGACGACTTTTCGATTAGAACAATGAAAGTAACCAAGCAAATAAAAATATCACATCACGACACCGACTGCTACGCGGTTGTTTGGCACGGAAGTTTCATCAAATATTTTGAGGAAGGAAGGTGCGATTACTGCGAAAAAGCAGGGATAAACCTTTCCGAATACGAAAGTTCGGGGATGTTGTTTCCGGTTGCGGACTTATACGTAAAGTACAAAACGCCCGCAAAGATATACGATATCGTCGAAATCGAAACATCGACGGAAGAAGTGAGAAGAGCGAGCGTAATATTTTTGCATACGGTCAAAAACGTTAAAACGGGCGCGACGGTTGTCGAAGCCAAGGTTACGATTACGTTTTTGAAAGACGGAAAACTTTCGAGAATGCCCGATAATTTGGCTGAAGCATTCAGGCAATCCGAGACGGATTAGCCGTTTTTTGTAAAATTTTGTTAAGATATATTCAAAAAAGCGAACAAATTACGAAAAAAATTGTTTTATAAATCAGAAAACTGTATAATGGTTCAAAAAACGGTGAAAATGACTTACTCATTGATTTTATTGGCAATAGTGATAACAAGCGGATTTATATACATCGCGGGCAAAGCGAAAACGAAAGTATTTGCGGCAATAGTCGGAGTTGCCGTGTTGGTGGCGACCGTATATTTTGCGGTAAAATCGCCGAAAATGCATAAGAAGTTTAATTTTGAGATAATAGAAAAAATCATAAAGATAAACGACGACGGATCGACTTCGATAATCGAGAAGCGCACGACCACGGGGGTGAAAACAAAATGATAAAAAAGTTTTTGGCAATTTTTACGTTAATTTGTTTCACCGGAACGTTGACACCCGCGGCGCAACTTTATATGATGGAAAGCACGCAATTTACGAGCGTTAAGAGCGATATCGAAAACGCATTTTTGGCAAACGGATACACCTTGTCGAACAAAAATCCGTATTTCGGAAAAAACGGAGCAAAGGTTGTTACGGCAATATTTCGACAGGACGGAAGCAGATTGTATTATTATTACGGCGGAGACACCTCGGAAGCCGTAAATAAAAGCTTTTTGGCTACATTAAAGACAAAAGGAAGAAGCTGCGTTAAGTCTAAAGATTTTGCCGGCGATTATAAGAATATTTCGGACAATTTAAAATCCTTGCAGGTCGTAAAGGAGCAGGGTAAGGACGTTTTCACGTTTTCTGACGCCGGCGAAGAAAAATCTTTCACGCTAAATTCTTCGGCATCGTCGGGAAAGGCAAAGAAATCGGACGAAGCATTGACGGGATACGTCGGAACGGTCGATAAAGGAACAATAGTGAAGGTTTATTTGCAGCAACCTTTGGACACGGCAACAGCAAAGACCGGAGACGAAGTAGTCGCGGTGCTTCCTTCGGATTGGGTTTATAACGGAACGGTAATCGCGCCGCAGGGAAGTTACGTGTTCGGAACGGTGACGGGCGGACATTGCGCAACTTACGGCTACAGAGGAGGAAGAGCCGAAATCAATTTCACGAGGGTTGAAACGCCTGAGGGCAAAACCTTTGACATTTCGGTAGAAAAAACGATATTTGCGTCCGAAGAAGAAGGCGTGGCAAAAGATGTTGCGG
Source organism: uncultured Candidatus Melainabacteria bacterium (assembly GCA_934718085.1). Lineage (GTDB taxonomy): Bacteria > Cyanobacteriota > Vampirovibrionia > Gastranaerophilales > Gastranaerophilaceae > CAKUZL01. The sequence goes on along the minus strand of CAKUZL010000001.1, from coordinate 283,310 downwards.
GAAAAGTCGCCGCGGGAGCGTTATTCGGCGTTATCGGAGGGCTTGTGGCGCTGCTTTTCGGAGACACGTCGAGCGCGGCAAAATATATCGCGATAGGAGCCGTAAGCGGCGCAACGATGGGTGCGGTGACTTCGGCGGCGCAAAAAGGAACGGACGTCGAAATTCCCGCGTACACGGAATTCGAATTGACGCTGAAACGACCGTTAAAAGCGGTTTTCGGCAATTAAAAAACATTGAACGGAAAAGGAAAGAAGAAAAAGAAACATTATGAAATTAAATAAACGAGTAATAACAACGGGAATTTTGATTTTGGCGATATGCGTCGTCGGAAAATTATTGTTCGGAGCGTTGAAGAACTTCAAGCCGGACGAATTTCATCCCGCGGCGATAATAATGTTGGTCGACTCGTCGGCGTCAAACGTCAAAGAGCTGCCCGAACAGATAAAATATATCAGGCAATTGTGCGCAATTTTGGACCCCGAAGACGAAGTTAAAATATTAAAAGTTTCCGAAAGTTCTTATTTGATTTACGAAGGCTCACCGAGCGACACGAAGAGCATAAGCAAGTCGTTTGAGGCGTTTACGAAGTACAATGCAAACGAATACGGAACGGCTTACGGCGAGGCGATGAAAAAAGCATTCACTCACGCGCTGGCGATGAAAAAAGACGGATACACGCCGGCGGTGGTCGTTATCGGTGATTTGGAAAACGAAGGAGCCCGCGAAAAACAAATCGACTGGGAAACATTTCCCGAGAGCGTAAAAAACCTCCAAAAAGAAATACCGGAATTTTCGATGGCGTTTTTGTTTGCGCATCCGGAGAAGCTCGACTTCGTCAAGACCGAACTTTCACCGATTTTGGGTGAGAAAAAACTTATACTTGCAAACAACAAAGTCACGGACAAAGCTTCGAGAAAAATTTTGGAAGCAATAGGCAGATAACAACCAAGGAGCGTGAAAAATGGCATTTTGCATAACAACAACAAAAGGCGAAAAGACCTTTTCGGGCAAAGAAATGATAAATATCGGAACAAGCGCGACTTGCGACGTTACCGTTGACTTGGAAGGAGAATTACTTCTGACGCTCAGATGCGACGAGGAAAACAAAAAATGTACGTTGTTGAACCCGTTCAATAACGAAAACGTACTTTTTAAGGGCGAACCCGTCGGCACGGAACTTGAGATTTCAAATGTTTGCAAACTTAAAATCCGCGGAACGGAAGAGTTTATAACGATAAAAATCGCAGACGAAAAACCGACAAAAGAAGAAAAAGAGTTTACGAAAGAAGACCTGCAATGCTTGTACGGCAAGGATTTCAACGCTACGATAAGGCTGAAACTCGAAAAGCAGAAAGCCGACATCGAAGCGGCAAGAGTGGCTATAATAAAGGAAGTTGCGGTAAAAATTCATGATTTGAAAAAGAAATTGTCTTCGACTGCGAAAAGCGGCGTATTTTTGCATATCGCACTGATTGCGGCATCGACGGCGTGCGCGTTCGGAACGGCGAATTATTTGACGGGACTGCCTTTGAAGGAAGCCGAAACGATAATAAACATGCCGACCAATCTGAAAGCGGTTTTTGTTTATACCGTGATAATTTTCGGGATAGGGTTAATTTTGAAACAGGGAGTGTTCCTGTTTTTCCAAAACGGAACGGATAAAAAGGCGCCTTCGTCCGCAAAAATCGCGGAAAAGTTTATGATAACGATGCCTTTACTGTTTTATGCGGCAATATATTTGATAAACGTGCTGTATTTTTCGTCGCCGGGCGGATTTATGTTTTTCGCGATTTTGATTTCGATGTTTTTTGTTGCGACTGCCGCTGTTTGCGCGGCAGGATGCGGATATATGCACGCTTTGAGCACGGAAACTTCACAAAATCTCGAAAAATACGAATACAGAGAAGATTTCGAAAAAGTCGTAAAAGCTTACGAACAGTGGATTGAATACTTCGTTAATTCGATGAGCAAAGCGAAAATCAACAACATCAAGGACAAACTTTATACGCTCAAAATAAAATCGGCGGGCGAAACTTTGCTCGGAATAGTTACCGCACCGTTTTTGGCGTACGGGGTTTCAAACACTCTTGCCATGTGCTTTCCCGAAGCCGCAGGCTGGGTAAGAATTTCGGGGTTGCGATTCAGCCCGATATTTCTCGTACTTGCGACATTTATGATAATATTTGCATTTTTCGCTTTCGTGAACGCATTTTTCACGGTAAAGAAAGTAAAAGGTTCGGAAGTGCTTAAAAACGACGGTTTCAGCTCGCCCGAAAGCCACGGGGTCAACATTTTCGGACTCGAAGGAGAAAGAAAGCTTAATTCGGAAAAGAAAAAGAGCCTTGCCATCGGGATTTGCATCGTTTTGATAGAATTTTCGATGAACATATCCTATTTTTCGCAAGAGATAGGGCAAGACCTGAGCGGATTACTGTTAAGCGCAACGGCGGCGCTGGTTCCGACCGCGTTGTTGATTGCCGAAACGTATATGCTTAGCCAAACAAAATTTGAAATATACGCACGCGAAGAAGTTCTCGAAAAACGCGACGGAGAATAACGGGAACAATGTTTTACATGCGTTTTATAACGGTTTTGACGGTGATATTACTGCTGCTTAGCTTCTCGGCTGCATTTTTCCGACCGAAACTCCACCCGGAATTTAAAGTTTACGATTCTTCGTTTGTAGTCGACGAAAAAACGGAAACCACCGAAGAGACAGTAGAAACACCGCAAAAAACAACTGCAACGAAGGAAAAATTTCTTCCGACCGTGTCCGTTACAAAAACGGAAAAAACTGCGCCTTCAACGTACAAACGTGAAGTTTCGCGAAATACCTCAAACAAAACCGTTCAAACCGAGACGAAAAAAGTTCAAACCGAAAAACCGACCGAAAAGAGCGTTACGACAAAGAAAGAAACTACAGTCGTCCGACCGCGAACAACGGAAGTACAAAAAACTTTAAGTGCCGAAAAAGAGCAAATCGCCTGGAATGTATGGCGTTCAAGAATTCAAAACCAAATAATGAAGGACGTAAAACTTCCGACCGTACCGCAGGGAACGATTTTTCGGTTTGAATTCACAGTATCGGAGAGCGGAAGAGTTTCAAGCGTAAAAACGTGGTCGGAAACTCCGAAATACACGCCGTACGCAATAGAGTACATGGCGCCCGTAATTCGAGGGTATCAGGGTAAAGAGATTTTGAAATTTCCCGAAGGCACAATGAGAACATCGACAAGAGCAATCGGGGCGATGAAAATTTCAAGAACGACAAAATACAGTAATCCCGGGGATTATAACGACACGGAAACGATAACGAGAGAATACTGATGTTTGAATGTAAAGAATGTAAAGCAAAATACGAAACCAAGCCCGATTTTTGCGAATGCGGAAACGATGAATTTGTCGAGGTCGCGGATGAAATTCGGGAACCCGAAATAAGACATAAAACTCCGGACGGCAATAAAGACGCTCGGGAACAGGAACGTGTCGCACATCCTTCATCAAACGATAAGTTCAACGAAATCGGTTCCGCGGAGAATTTTTTTTACGGACTGAAAACAAATATTTTAAAAAATCCCGGAGAAGTCGTTTCTTACGTAATATTGGCAATTTGCCTGATTTTATCGGCATTTACCGTATTTTTTATCGAGATTCCTTCGTCTGTCAAAAACAATCCCGAAAAGAAGCCCGAAACAAAGATTTTACCCGGTAAAAACGTAAAAGACATTGACGAAATTTGGGTAGAAAAAAAGTTCGCAACCTCGGATAAAAATACTCCGGGCGCAAAAGCACCCGTCACTTCAAAAACGTCGAAAACAAACGTAAAGCCTTCAATCGCATCTGTCTCGACCGCCGCACGTTCGGCAAAACCTGCAGTAAAAACGACAAAACCTGTAAAAACTTCCGTAAAATCCTCAACAACACCCTCAAAAAGTTCAAAACCGTCCGGCACCGCGAGCTTGCCGCAAAAAACGGTACCGACTCAGGCACGACAAGCCTCAACACCGAATCAGTCCGTTACAACACCGAAAAAAACAACCGCAGTTACGGGCATGTCCGCCGCATCGTTGCAGAATTATAAAAATTCACTCAGAAGACAACTTTTTTCCAAAATCGATTTTACAAAAATCGACGGAAACGGACATTGCGAGGTAACATTCACAATAAATTCTTCGGGAAAACTGACCGGACGAAAATTTTCGAAACAATCGGGAAACATTCTTTTGGATGACGCGGTATACAGAGCCATGATGTCCGTTCCGACATTCAATCCTCCGCCGGTGACGTACAGAGGCGAAACAATGACGTTCTCGGTCAAATTCGAAAACGGAAGATATGAAGTAAATTTAAGATAAGAAAAAAATTTGAAATCGGGCGCGGAATAGGGTATAATAGGGAAAAACAATATAGACGGAGTTATATATGAAGAAAAAAGGAATCATATTGTCGGCGGCATTTTTGGCAACGACTCTCGGAGCGGGAGCGTACGAGCACGCGACTTTCAACGGAGCTATTTTGGATTCGATGGAATCCGCACCGACGATAAAACAGGAAATCAAAGAAAACAAAGTCAAAGCAAACCCCGAAAAATACGAAGAGCTTTATTCTCTTATCGAAGAATACGAGCATGCCAACAATTTCAAAGCTGCGTCGGATTTATACGCGGAAATAACAAACCTTGCGGCAAACGATCCCGCGGCGGCGGACTTTTTGTTGAAAAAACTCGACGATGCGCTTGTTCAAACACCGACGATTCCCTCGTTGCACTACAGAAAAGGATTGGTTTATTTGAACGCGGGATTTCCCGAAAAGGCTTACGAAGAAATAAAAACCGCATTTTCAATGGACAAATCCAACCCCGATTACAAGTACGTTTTGGGTCTGATGAGAGAATTTCGCGGCGAATACACTCAAGCGGGCGAAATTTACAAATCTTTAATAAAAGAATTTCCCGCCATCGGCGAATACAGAGTTGCGGCGGCAAGGTGTTATGCGGCAAACGGCTTAATTGACGACGCAATCAGAGAATATAAGGTTGCGGCATCGTTCAAAACCGAAAGCGAATCTTACAAAAAAGAAATCGAAGACCTTACGGAAACTCAAAATTTTATGAAAAAACATTCGGATAAATTCCCGACGGTCGCATCGATTGCAAAATACGTTCCTCAAAGCGAAAAGGACATTTACGTTCCGGAAACGATTAAAAATACCGCAAAAAAATATACGACTTACAATTTTGACAATTCGTCGCTGAAAATAACGTTCCAAGGCGGCTCAAAGGTCATAAACATAGCGGACAACAACGCAAAATTTGCGGGCGTTTATTCGCTTTACGGAACCGACACTAAAGTCGCGGACGCAAAAATCATTCACAGCGAAAACAACGGAAATTCGAAATATTTGGTCTTAAATCCGCGGTACACGACAAGAGTTGAAGCTCCGGACAAAACAATCCTGACGCTTCACGCGTTGCCCGTAACGGAACGAACCGTCACGGAAAAAACTTATGCCGACGTAAAAACCGCCGCGCAAAATGTTGAAGACAACACCCGAGAAACCGTCACCGAAAAAACTTACACCGAAGTTAAAACAACCGCACAAAATGTCGAAGAAGACACCCGTGAAGCCGTTTCCGAAACGACCTCGGACGAAAACATAAAACCTGTTAAAACGGAAAAAGTAAAATCTTCGGAAAATTTCTTTAAAAAGCTTTTCTTCGGCAAAAAAACCGAAACAACGGAAGCAACCGAAGAAAACGTTTTCGAAAAAACCGATAACGAAATAAAACTCGAAAAAAAATCGGAAAAAATAAACGAACAAAAAAATGTTCAAATCGTCGAAGCAAAAACAGAGCCCGTCGAGGTTCGACAACAAACGACGACTCCCGAAGAAAATCTTTTTGAACAAGCGGAAAAACTTGCAAACGAAAAAAGATACATAGAAGCCGTAAAGGTAATAAACACAATAAATCCGGAGAATTTCCGTTCGGTGTCGACGATAGCAAAATACTACAAAGAAGCCCGTTACTATGACGAAGCGGCGGTTTATTACAAAAAAGCGTCGGCTTTGGAACCCCAAAACACCGATGTTTTGTACGATATGGCGAAAATGTACTACGAGAAAAAAGATTTTCCGACCGCAATTACTTATGTCAACGCGGTTTTGAACATCGACAAAAACAACGAAAATGCAATTAGTCTGAAAAAGCATATTTCGTCCGAAGCAGTCAACGACGAGTTATCGGAAGCCGTAACGCTTATAAACAAAGGTGAATACGGCGAAGCCAAAAAAATGCTCGAGCACGTTTGCAAAATCGTTCCCGACGAGTTCATGCCGTATTATTACCTCGGACACGTTGCGTACGCGACGAAAGATTACGAAGGCGCACGGGCTAACTTCAAAAAAGCTATTTCGTTAAATGCCGATTACCCGCTGCTTGACTATTCCGCGGCACTTGCATACGATAAATTGAACCAACTCGAAGACGCGTTGGCGGCATATCAAAAGTTTTTGAGAGACGTCCCCGACGACAACAAATATACGCAATATTCAAAAATGCGCGTAAACGTCATCACGGAACAACTCAAAAAGAAATAAACGAAAAAATCAAAACCAAAAAGGCAAACTTCGATAGCGGAGTTTGCTTTTTTATTGCAGAAAAGCGGTAAAAAGAAACTTTTTCGATGACGGCAAAATTTGGACATCTCGCAAACGTACACAAGACAGAAAAATAAAACCGCGCACACAGCCGAGTATACCTTCACAATTTGCGAAAAAGTCGCTTCGTTAACCGCTCGGCAGCATCGAACCGGTTTTATAAACACTCGTAATTATACCGACGTTCAATATTAAGCAAACGTTCGTTCCGAGGATTGAACAAATTTTTCCTCGGAGCAATACGAACAAAGCTCTTTGTATCCGCAATTTTCGCAATTTTTCTTATCGTAGTGAGGTTGAAAATCGAGACTCAATATTTCTCGCTGAACATCATTGATTTTACGGGCGATTAAATCGTTATCGTGTTCGGTTAATTCGAAGTCGACTTCTTTTCCGTCGGCAATAAAGAGTAAAACGCCCTTAGTTACGTGTTTTTCGGGGTTAAGATACTCAAAAACGAGCTTATAAAACCTGAGCTGATTTAAGTAAAAATCGTAATCGCCGCCGTCTTCAAGCGATTTACGCGACTTTGCGGAACCCGCTTTATAATCGATTACGGAATACGTTCCGTCTTCGTTTTGCTGGACACGGTCAATCGAGCCCTTCAGCAGCGAATTTTCGAACTTCACGAAATCAAACGCGTACTCGGTTTTGTAAATATTTTTTACGGGAATTAAGACAAATTTAGGATAGTAATTATTGATAATTACAAGCCCTCGGTCTTTTGTTTCGGCAAAGGCTTCTTCGGAATCGAACTCTTCGGTCTCAAGCCTTGCGGTGAAAAGTTCTTCAAACTTCTCTTTTGACGGACACACCCCGTCGTTTTGCCAAAGTTTTACCGCTTTGTCGAGCGCGTAATGCAGCGCGCGACCGCATTTTACGACATCCGAAACCTCCGAACACGAAGGTACGGACAAAATATTCGCCAAATAAAACGCAAACGGACATTTTTCGTAAGACGTAAGCGAGCTTGCACTTAACGGAAAATTTTCGGCAATTTTTTTGATTTCCGACATCAAATCGGCTTTGTAGTCAAAATCCACGGAAATAAAGGATTTCAAGATTTCCGCCGCCAAAGAATTTTTGTCGTTTTTGTGAATTGTTTGAAAACAAATTTCCGACGAATTAACCGCATTTTCGAGAAGTGAAGTAAATTCGTTCGTTTTTTTGTCCGAAACGCAGGAATAAGTCAAAAACAGAGAATGCTTCGCACGAGTTATACCGACAAAAAGCAACCTGAGCATGCCCGCAATTTTGGCGTCATCCTCGGGATTTTCGACTTTAAGCGGCAAATATTCTGCAGAATCGGTTCGTCCTCGCTTCTTTTCCCATTTATCGGCGGTCAAATGAGGGATGAAAACGTATTCGAACTCGCGCCCTTTGGATTTGTGCAAAGTCACAAGCTGCACGGCATTATCGACACTGTCGTCTTTGTCGGCGGGAAGCGAAATTTTTTCGTTCAAAGCAAAATCCAGTTCGTCGGTAAAATCGTCGATACCCGCGCCCGGGTGAGATTTTGCATAAATTGCCGCCTCGTCGAAGATTTTCTTTATCGCGCCCGCGTTTTGAATTTTATTGATTTCGGAATTTATGTAATAGTTCAAAATACCCGTTTTAGAAACGAGCATGCCCAAAAACGACGAAATTCCCAAATGCGATTTGAGCTTTGCCAAAGTGTCAAACGTATCAAGAAAATTCTTTATCGTTGCTTTGTTCGCCCAATTTCGCGAAAGATTTGCGCGAAGATTAAAAATAAAATCTTTCCGATTTTTTCGTTTTTCGGAAAGTAAAAAAGCGACATCATCGTCATCGAACGAAAACGGCGCGGACGAAATTATTTTAAACAGCTTATCACCGTGAACGACTGTGTTTTGCAGGACTTTGAGGTAAAAATAAATTGCAAGAGACGGCTTCAATTCGAAAATATCTTTTGAAACATCTCGTTGATATCTGATATTTCTGGCGTGCAAAAGCCGCGCAAACTCTTCACTTTCACCGTTCGTACGGGTCAAAATCGCAATTTGAGACAAGTCCTTGTCTCCGTCTTCGTTTTCGGGCAACATTGCGATAATTTCCTCGATTTTGTCCACAATAAAATTATTTTCGGGAACCAATCCCTCGAAAACCTCGATGTCGATTTTTTTGTTCAGCGGAAATAATTTTTCGTTGACGCAAGTTAATTTTTTCGAAATATTTTTGTTCCGAAACGCCGGATTTGTCTCCATTCTTCCTTTTGCGGATGAAATCACGGAATATGCAAAATCCGCGATATTTTGGGTCGAACGCCGATTTTCGGTAAGACAAATAACTTTCGTTTCGGGGAATTTTTCTATAAATTTTTCAAGTGTGTCGGTATTTGCCCCCTGAAATTCAAAAATAATCTGGTCATCATCACCGACAACAAACACGTTATTGCTCTCCGCGCCTTTCGCAAGCTCAAAGACAATCGAGTTTTGGGCATAATTGGTGTCCTGGTATTCGTCGACCAAAAAATATTTGAACGGAGACGCCGCTTTTTTCAAAAATTCTTCGTCGGACGAAAACGCATCGAGAACAAAGTTTATCATGTCGTCAAAGTCAATAAGACTGCGCTCTTTCATCGCCACGGAGTACTTTTCGTAAATCGCATACGCCTCCTCCGCTTTCAAAATTCGTTTTAACTGAGCTTCATATTTTTTTTCCGCGGTAAGAAAAGGCTTTCCTTTTTTCTTTCGCTCCTCCAAATCTTCTTGCAGATCGAACAGTTTCGGGCGCATTTCGGGATTGTTGTTAAGATTTTCAAAATATTGTTCTTTTGTCAGTCGACTTTTTTTTATTTTTGCGACGGCGGAAATCAGTTCGTTTACATAGAAAGAACTGCTTCCGTACTGAGTCTTAAACCCCGTGAGTTCGGCATTTTTCACGATTTCGTCCATCAGTTTGGTACTTTGAATTTCGCTGATGACGGAAACATTGTCGGAAAGTTCGAATTTATCGGGATAACGATTGATTATGTCCGCACAAAACGAATGGTAAGTTTTTACGGGAACCGCGCCGGCGTTTATCATCCCCGCATTGAGCGAGGTCAGACGAATTTTCATCTCGCGCGCCGCAGCCTCCGAAAACGTCAGACACAAAATCTCTTCGGGCTTTATGCCTTTTTTCAGCATGTTCGCGATTCTTTGGATAACTGTAAAAGTTTTACCTGTCCCGGGACCCGCCAAAACGGTAACGGGACCGTCTATCGAATCTATACATTCCTGCTGCTTCACGCTCGGAGTGATTGCCATAAAAAACCTGCCTCTCAAAGATATTTTACCACGGATTAAGCCTTTGACAAACCGAAAAAAAAGTCGGATAATCAAAAAAGATACGGAGAAATTTTGTGAACAACGATTTTTTAAAGCCCTCAAAAGACGGAACTCTGATTTTTATCAAACTTACGCCGAATTCCTCCAAAGACGAGATTTTGGGCGTAAAAGAAGGTCTTTTAAAAATCAAAATCAGCGCACCTCCGAACGACAACAAGGCAAACAAAAAATTAATTTTGTTTTTATCTGATGTTTTAAAAGCTCCGAAAACCTCTATTTCGTTCGTTTCAGGCGAAAAATCTTCCAACAAAACTTTGCTTGTCAAAAATAAATCGGAAGACGAAATTCGCAAAATTTTATCTTTGTGATAACATAAATTTGTACGTATACGGAGTTTAAAACATGCTGACTGTAGTTTGGATAATACAAATAGTAAGCGCAATTTTATTGACAATATTGATTTTGATGCACTCGCCCAAAGGCGGCGGAGTCGCGGCTATGGGCGGAATGGCTGACATTTTTTCGTCCCAAAAAAGCGCGGAATCGGGGTTGAATAAACTTACGATGTACGTTGCGGCTATATTTATCGCGGCTACGTTTATCACGGGATTTCACCTTTTTAAATAACAAACCGTCTTTTCGGAAAAATTCGTCCCGAACGGGAAAGGGATAATATTTATTTTAAAATTAAAATTTCGTCCGTTTGTTTCGACGGTCGGTTTTGAAGTGCAAAACAACACCGAACACTTCGGATTTTCCTCCCGAGACGGAGAAAATCCCACCTTGTAATCCTCTTGTCCTTCCGCAACCTTGTCATATACAACAAAAATACAACGGAGCCCTGTTTTCATCCGACACGGTAAACCGGTTATAATAATAAAAGGACACCTTTCGGTATCCTTTTATTTGTCGAAGAGGGGACTTGAACCCCTACGGATTTCTCCACACGCCCCTCAAACGTGCGCGTCTACCATTCCGCCACTCCGACGTGTTGGTATGTGAATATAATACTCTGCTCAAAAAATTTAGTCAATACGAAATAAAAAAAATGCACAATTTCTTGTGCATGAACTTACCAAAAAGATTGTTTAGGAGGCACAAAATCACAACATCGTAAAATTAACGTACGCGAGTTGTGTAGCACCGATGAACATATTTTCGAAGTTATTGTCGGCGGTTACGGGGTTATAACCGCTGAAGATTTCGTCGACGTCGCTTCGGAGCCAGGTATAGTAGCTGACGTCGTACTCGGACTGAGCGTTTTCGAGCTGATAATCGATTTCTTCGATTATCGTGTTGTAATCTTCTTCTTCGTCACCGGTGGGGGTAAGTCCCAATTGATACATTACATCCGCCCAGGGAAGGTCATTTACGTCCGTATTGTCGGTGTCGGATTTTGTCGTTTCGACAACCGACTCTTCGGTGTTGATTTTCAACTTGCCGTCGTCCGAATTCAGTCGATTGATAGCATTTTCCTGTTCGGCAATCATTCTGTCCAATTCTTTGTTACCTGTGGGCTGAATTCCCATTTGCCGCAAAGACAGAGCAACGGCATCATCCAAAGGGGAAAACCCGATAGCGGAAATATCCATAAAAAACTCCTTCTTTTATTGACCTACTTGTATTATTCCCGGATTAAAAATTTTATAACATCTAAAATTAAGAAATATTTACAAGTTTGAAAAGAATAAAAAGCATATTAAAATTGTTGTATGAATTATATCTGGGCATTTTTGATAATTTTTTCGTTTATTTTCGGAGCAATCAACGGCAAGCTCTCGGATGTCGTAAACGCAATACTTTCGGGGGCGGAAACATCGATAAAAATTGCGCTCGGAATAGCGGGCGTCATGGTTTTTTGGCTCGGGATTATGAAAATTGCGGAAGATTCGGGACTGGTCAAAAAAATCTCCGAATTTTTGCGCCCCGCGGCAAAAATTTTGTTTCCCGAAGCTGCCGACAACGATGAAATTGCGGGCAACGTCGCGCTCAATTTTTCCGCAAACGCCCTCGGACTTGCAAATGCCGCGACTCCCGCGGGAATAAAAGCAATGGAGGAAATGCAAAAAATCAACCGAAACAAATCGTCCGCGTCAAATCCGATGTGCATGCTTCTTGCGATGAACACCGCCGGATTTCAGCTTATCCCCGCGACGGTAATAGCGATTTTGGCGGCAGCGGGAAGCAAAAACCCAACGGAAATAATAATTCCGACTCTTTTGGTGACTTCGGGGACGTTTATTTCGGCAATCGTTATCGCAAAAATTTTCGAAAAATTTTACCCCGCACAAAAAACGGAGGATAAACCGCAATGAAAGAAATCGTCAATATCCTTTCGTTATGGGCACTTCCGTTGATAATATCAACCATTTTGGTTTACGCACTGATAAAAAAAGTTCCCGTGTACGAATCTTTTACGAAAGGCGCAAAAGACGGAGTTGACGTAACTTTGAGAATAATTCCGTACCTGACGGCAATAATCGTCGCGATAGCCATGTTTCGGGCTTCGGGCGCACTCGATATTTTGGGTAAAATGTTTTTCGAATATTTTAATTTTCCTCAAGACATTTTGCCGCTCGCGATAATACGATCGATGTCGGGAAGCGCGGCTATCGGGATTTTTTCGGACATCGCATCGGCAAACCCGCCCGATTCTTTCACGACAAAACTCGCCGCAATAATGCTCGGAAGCTCGGAAACCACGTTCTACGTACTTTCTGTATATTTCGGCGCGGTCGGAATAAAAAAATACAGGTACGCCCTGCCCGTCGGGCTGATTTGCGATTTTATCGGAATTGTTTTGTCCTTCGTCGTTGCGGGAATTTTCTTCAAATAACCGTTCTTTTAACCCAAATCCGAAAAAAAACTCCGGACAAAACGAAAAAAAAGTTATAAAATTAATAAAAAACATACAAAACTTCGACAAATATGGACGAGAAAAATTTAATCGAGCGACTTAACAAAATTTTACACGAGCAAAAACGCACCGAAGAAGACATTAAAGAAATCAACGGGGCATACGAATATGCGGCAAAACTGCATTCCGGGCAGTATCGGGTCAGCGAAGAGCCGTACATCATCCACCCTTGCGAAGTCGCGTTGATTTTGGCGGATTTACGCGCCGATAAATCGACGATAATCGCAGCATTTTTGCACGACATTTTGGAAGACACGGACACCGCACCCGAAGAAATCGAAAAAAAATTCGGGAAGGACGTTTTAAGCCTTGTGGAAGGCGTTACGAAACTCGGAAAATACAGCTTCAAATCGAAAGAAGAACGCCAAGCGGAAAACTTCCGGAAGATGTTTATCGCGATGGCAAAGGATGTTCGGGTAATATTTTTGAAACTCGCCGACCGACTTCACAATATGCGAACCCTGAACTACATGCCGCCCGTGAAGCAACAGCGAATTGCGAAAGAAACATTAGACATTTTTGCGCCGCTTGCGGGCAGATTGGGTATCGGGAAAATAAAATCGGAGCTCGAAGACCTTTCGTTAAGATATTTGCACCCCGACAAGTATTTTGAAATAGCTCAGCTTGTCGCACAAAAAAAAGCCGAACGGGAAGACACCGTAAAACGGCTTATAAACAAGATTTCTCACAATTTGAAGCAAAACAAAATCGAAGCCGAGATAACGGGGCGGGCAAAGCATTACTACAGCATTTACAAGAAAATGAACCGCTCGAACGTTTCGTTCAACGATCTTTACGACATAACGGCGGTAAGAATTATCGTAAAAGACGAGCGCGAGTGTTACGAGGTTTTGGGGGTAATCCACGCGCATTTTAAGCCGATACCCGGTCGATTCAAGGATTACATCGCAATGCCGAAAAGCAACGGCTACAGGTCTTTGCACACATCCGTTCTCGGGCCGGGACAAAAGCCGCTCGAAGTTCAGATAAGAACGTACGAAATGCATCATATTGCCGAATACGGGGTTGCCGCGCATTGGCGTTACAAAGAATCGGGCTCCGTAAAGGCACAATCCGCAACGGACATTCAGTTTTCGTGGATGCAGGAAATGCTCAAACTTGAAAAAGAAAGCGCGGGCGCGGGAGAGTTTGTCGAAAAAGTCAAAATGGAGCTTTTTACAAATCAAGTCTTTGCGTTCACTCCGACGGGCGATGTTATAGATTTACCGCAAAACGCCACTGCGCTTGACTTTGCGTTTCGAATTCACACCGACGTCGGCTACAAAACGACCGGAGTTTTGATTAACGGAAGAATCGCGCAACTTGATACAAAACTGAAAAACGGCGATATCGTTGAAGTTTTGACGTCAAAAACAGGTATTCCGAAAATGCACTGGCTTGATTTTGCAACTACAAAACAAGCGCAATCAAAGATAAAACAGTGGTTTAAAAAGAATAAACGCGACGAATATATATCAATCGGGAAAAGCCTTATGGAGGCTGAGCTTACAAAGGCTTTGTACGATGAATGCGTCAAAAACGGCGAGCTGCTGAATATCGCAAAAACGCTTAATTGTTCGTGTATCGAGGACCTTCTTGCGATGCTCGGAAACGGCGAACTTTCGGCAATCAAAGTGTTGAACCGGCTGAAAAAAGCGAAACTTGCCGACGATGACGTTTCAAAATTCGTATCGCAGCACAAATTCGAAAACTCGAAAGACGAAATCATCGGGCTTGACGGGCTTATGTACTCGATAGCTAAGTGTTGTCTGCCGCTGCCGGGAGAACCGATAGTCGGTGTAATCACGCGCGGAAAGGGAATTTCGGTACATTCGAAAAGTTGCAAATCGTTGGAAACCGTTCAACCCGAACGTATGCTCGATATTTCCTGGAACACGAACAAAAAAACGAAAAAAACTTATGTTTCGGCAATTCGGATAGACGTTCAGGACAAAATGGGCATGCTCAAAGACATTTTGTCGATAATTACCGATTGCGACACAAATATCACTTATGCGAACGTAAAATCGAACCCGACGCAAAAAATCGGGGTAATCGAGCTCGGGCTTGAGATAAATTCCATAGACAAGCTGAATTCTGTCATAAACGTGCTTCAGCATACCGAATCGGTGATTTCGGTAAAGCGGGTTCCGTTGAATTCCGCAACGCGCGCGTACGTTCCGCCGAAAAAGAAGAAAAAGGGTTAAACGCGGTTTGAACTTTTCCATGCCCGCCCCCGAGTGTCGCGGCAACGTCAGAATGCGAATCCGGCGAAAAAATTCGTTTTAAACGTCGAACACACACGGTTTAACGGGAACCCTGAAACGGTAAGTCGGATGCTCGGGGTTCATGCAACGAAACAAATTATGACGCAACAAAACCGAAACGAAACAGATTATTCCGCGGATTTATTTTTTTCGCGTTCGGCAAGCGCAGCCTCAAATTCCGCCATAGCTTCAATTCCCACTGTTTGCTCGAGAGCCGCTCGTTTTGAAAGGAATATCGTTTCGGCGCGTTTTTTGTTTTCGAGAGCATTACGATAGTAAGAATCGGCAATCAGAACGGTTTCGCGCTTCGCGTGGCGTTTTTGGACATTCGCGAAAGATTTTTTGACGGTTTCTTCGGTAAGATTAACCGCGCGATATGCGGTAATATAGTCCATATAATCCGTAATCAAGCGTCTTTGCAGGTCATCGACACGTTTCAGAAGCATAATCATGTCGGCATCGGTGACTTTTGTGTACTTGTAGTTAAGTTCTCTGTCGTCGGTGGAAAGCGAACTGACGAGGGCGCCGCTCATAATCGCGGTTGTCGCGGCGATGGGATTCATAAACCCGGCGCCCGCAAGGGAAGAAAACCCCGCCAACGGACGGATAACTTTTTGAACGATATTTTTGTCGGGCTTGTCGGCGTCCGGGTTTGCGAGTTTGTAGATGGTAAATTTAACAGTTTCACTTTTTGCTGCAGCACCCGACCACAAAATCGAAATATCTTCGAGCATATTTTCTTTATCGATATCAGAAAGCGCGGCAACTTCTTTTGACAAATCTTTTATGGTGTAATCCGCGTAGGACTTACTTTTCACATATTCGCGTTTCAATTTTGCCTGTTTTTCTTCGACGGTCGAAACCACTTTGAATTCTTTTTCGGACTCCGAACCGGTACCCAGCCTGTATTCGGGCTTTTTAGGAACGTCAAGCATGTCGGGCGTAACAATCTGCGCGGGCGCAACCGACGACAACATCAAAAACGTTAAAAAAATCGTAAAAAGTTTATTTATTTTCATTTTTTACCTTTTCGGGATTAATCATGGTGTTTTTGTACGCATATTGAGCCAAACTGAGCTTTTCGACGGTTTTTTCGCCGGCAAGACGTTGAAGTTCGATGCAATATTTTTTGGCTTCCTGTTCGTCGTAAAATTCTTCGAGGAGCATTTTTTGGTAGGACGAGGATGAAATGAGGATTTCGAGTTCATCGCCCGATTTCAGAGCGTTCGAATAATTTTTGTTGTAAAGAACGATACGCGCGCGGGTGTCGCGGAGTTTGTTCAGAGCACCTTTGTAGTTATAGTAGGTGGAAATTATCGTATCCTGAAGGGTTTCTACCGTTCCCGCAAGCTCAATGAGCTCGGTATCGGTCATAATATCCTGAGTCGGCGTGGAGGCTTTGTTAAGAAAATTATTGACCAGCCGTCCCGTCGCGAACGATGCGGACTGAGTCAGCGCGTCGCCGCCCATAAACATCGGCAGGTACGAAGCCCCGTAAACCGCCGCGGACAATGTTTTTGCCGCTATCGAGGAATGCAGTCTTTTTTGTCCTTCGGGTGCATTAAGCTTTTGCAGCGCAAATTTTATCAGCTGATTGTTGTCAACCGTCGCCTGCCAAAGCATTTCGAGGTCTTTAATTTCGCTTTCCTGTTGAATTGCCACAAGCTCCTGCAACTCTTCCTGTTTGGTTATGACCATTTTGTCCTTAGTGACTTTTTTCACGGGAGACAGCCTGAGTTCATGCTTTTCGTTTTGTTTCAGCAAAATCTCTTCGGCGCCGACCGAATTGCAAACAAAAACCGACAATAATATAAAAATCAACAACTTTTTCATCAATAGACATCATATAACAACTTTCGAAAAATTTCCGGTTTTCGGGCATGCTTCGGTAAAAAATCTTAATATCTTTGAAAAAAAAATCTTCTCATTTTATAATGCAAAAAAAGGAGAAAGCTATGATAACACCCGTAATTACGGATAAATTCGAAATCGGAACCGGCAAAATGATTGTCCTTGCGGGACCTTGCGCTACAGAAAGCTACGACGTTTCGGCGCGCACGGCGGAAGCCCTCAAAAAAATCGCCGAAGAAAACGACATTTACTACGTTTTCAAATGCTCTTACGACAAGGCAAATCGCAGTTCCATCAAGTCTTACCGCGGTTTGGGAAAAGAAAAAGGTCTGGAACTTTTGGCTCAAATAAAAAAAGAATTTGAAGTGCCGATTGTGACTGACATCCACCTTCCGCAAGAAGCTGCCGAAGCCGCCGAAGTTGCGGATATCATTCAAATTCCGGCATTTTTGTGCAGGCAAACCGACCTTCTCGTTGCCGCGGCAAAAACGGGAAAAGTCGTTAATATAAAAAAAGGGCAATTTTTGTCGCCTTATCAAATGAAATCGATTGCCGAAAAGGTAAAAGAATCGGGTAATTCACAAATTATCGTGACCGACAGGGGCGTAAGCTTCGGCTACAACAACCTGGTTTCGGACATGAGAAGCTCCGAAATCACCCACGAAATCGGCTATCCGATGATTTTCGACGCAACACACAGCGTTCAATTGCCGGGAGGCGGAGGCGACCACACCTCGGGCGAACGTCGTTTTGTCGGACCGCTTGCCAAAGCCGCGGTTGCTTCGGGCTGCGACGGACTGTTTTTCGAAGTTCACCCCGACCCGGACAAAGGACTTTGCGACGGCGCAAACATGATAAATTTTGAGACGGCAAGAGAATTGATAAAAATTTCGAACGAAATTTTCAAGTTGGTTCGTCAAAAATAATTACCGAAATTCACGACCCGATTACAAAAAACAGAACAGAACAAAAAGAGAGAGCCCCGGCGAGAGCTCTCTTTTTGTTACAAATTTTAGCAAAACGCCGGCTGTCGGTTTAAGCCTGACTCTCGTCATCGGTCGTTCGCCGTTCACCGTTTATCGCTCGGGAGACCGTCCGCAAACACCGCATCGACATTGTTCGCCATTTATCGTTTGTTTTTACGGACAGTTCGCAAGTTACGGGCATTCACCGATTTTCTTGCGCCGACACGGCACCTTACGAAGCCTTTGCGATAAGATCGTCGACAAAAGGTCCGTTAAAGTTTTCGGCTTTCGCTTTTACTTCCTTCATTGCTTTGTCGTAATCTTCTTTCGTTGCTTTTTCGATTCCTTTGACATGGTAAATAACTTTATTGTCGCTACCTGAAACGTCATACTTATACGGACGATCCCCGTATTTGACCTGCTCGAGTACCAACGAAGAGGTTATAACTTTCGAATCGAGTTTACCCGAATTTACCATTTTTAAAACACCGGGTCTGTATTCGGGATCACAATATACGACCGCTTTCAAACGAGCTTTGTTGTCAAAAAGATAAGAACCGTCGGGAGCTTTCGCTTCGATCATGGTTTTTACGAACTCGGGGTCTTTTGTGGCTTGGTCTTCTTTGTCAACACCGTCTCTAAACATACGTTTCAAGTCAACTTTCGAAAGGCGACCGTCTTTTGAGTCAAGCTCGTCTTTGTGTGTGTTTGCCAATTCTTCGTAAATCTTTTTTGATTTTTCATCAGAAATATCGGTTGTCAAAGTAATAATATCATGTATATCGGTACCATTCTCAAGATCTTTTCTATACTTCAAAAAGTCATCGACTTTGTAGAATTTATCAACTAAATAAGCGTCGTTTTTCAATTCTCCGCTATCCCTCCTTTCGGAAAGAAGTTTTACCAATAAATCGACGCTGTTTGTATCAACAGCTTTTTTCACGGTTTCTTGTTTAGGAAGGCTCCTGACGGCACCTCGTTCGTCTCTTATTTCCGCCAACTTTTCGTATACGGGCAAAGTTTCTTCGGTTGCATCTTTCAAACATTCTGCTCTAAATCGCGAATAAAAAGCCGCATGTTGATTTTCGGCACTTAAAACCATTTTTTCCGCCAACGGTAAAGCAAAATCGGGGATGTTATACTCCAAAAAACTAATTACATCGCATTGATCGAGATATTTCGACTCGACAAGTTTTTTCAAGGTTTCAAATTGAGCGCTGCCCGAATATTCCATAACGGAAGCAATATCGGAGGTATCGAATTTTTTACGCGAATCCTTTTGTTTCGCATTGTACGATTGCAAAAATTGAAGAGACTGCTCGTCGTCATCGTCAGCACCCTTCAAAACTTGCGTTATAAAGTCGGAATCGTACACAAATTCGCCCGAATCTTCATAAATTGCGCTCATCAAATCTTGAGCAAACTTTTTGTTTCCGTCGTTTACGACTTTTTCGAAAAGAAACAACTCGGGTTTCGAAAATCTGTTTTTGCAGAGTTTTGTATTTACGTCATCGAGAAATTCAGCCGTTGTTTGAACTTTTTTCTCTTCGACGGGTTCTGTCGCTGTCACGGGAACAACCGTTTCTGCAGGCTTGGTTTCCGCCGCGGGAGTCACGTCGATGTCTTCCGGCGCGACAGTTGCAGGTTTTACCTCGGTCGGTTCGGCACCCTTGACCGAATTATCGGTCTTTGCGGGTTCGGCAACGACTTTTTCGTTGTCGTAAAAACCTTCTTCCAATTCGACAACACTACCCGAACGCAAAGAATTTTCGGAATTTAAAGCCTTTTTATCGGTTTCGGTCTGATGAACATGCTCAAACGTTTCCGGCAAAACAACCGACTTTTTGACATTCGGAACGCCTCCGTTTTCGGGGTTTACGGAACCGGTAGTAACATAATATCCGGGCACGCCGGGATAATGAATAATTTGTTCGAACTGAATTTGCGAAGGCTCGTAATCGCGAACAGGCAAGCCCTTTTTCATATTTTCGATATTTTTGTCCGCCTGAAGTTGGATTGCCGCAATTGTATTTGCAGCGGCGCTTCTCGCCGCAATAATTTCCGCATTCAAGTACCCGTCGGAGGAAACAGCTTTTGATTGCGCCTCGAGAGGAATATTTCCGAGATTTACCGTTCTTTTAAGGGTTCTTACCGTCCCGTCGGGAGCTTTTTCCGATTTAATTTCCGTCATCAACGTATTTTGAAATGCACCCGCACCGATAGGATAATTATTCATGATATAAAACATGCCTCATTTTGTTACCTACACACCTTTATATAAAAAAAAAGAATGTTATTTTTTGCGCAAAAATCGGCATGTTTTTACAAAACTTTACAAAACTCGTCGCGACGACGTTATTGTTTTTTCTTAACGACTTTTCTGTGATACCAAAACAAAAACACAACAAGAGCCAAAATCGTCACGACAAAAATCGTCGGCTCGAGATAACGCTTTACGGCTTCACCGAAAAACATCAGCCCCAACGCCACGATAAAAAAGCGCATGCCCCGTCCGACAATGCTCGCCGCCGTAAACGCAGCCAAATTCATATTAAGTACGCCGCTCGCAATCGTAAAAACCTTATAAGGAATAGGCGTAAACGCCGCAAAAAACACCGCCGCCGAACCGTATTTGTCATAAAACGCTTCAACTTTTTCAAACTGAGAATGATTATTTCTGAAAAAGAAATTAAAAATCGGTCTACCGCCGAAATAACCGATAAAATACCCGACTATTCCGCCCAAAGCCGACGCCAAAGTACACAAAGTCGCAAAATAAACGGCTTTTTGAGGTTCGGAAAGTGTCATCATGCCAAGCAATATGTCCGGAGGGGGAACCAGAAAAAAGCTTTCTATAAGCGAATTCCAAAACAATCCCGTCGGACCCGAAGTCCTGAAAAATTCACATACTGTCGCAAATATATCATGCATTTTATGCCCCTCTTCTCTCTGATTTTTCCGCCGCAGCAGCCTCGCCGCCTGTCACGCCGTCCGAAGCCCCGCCTCCGCAGTATCGCCGTCCGGAAACGCTCCGAAAAAGATTATAAAATAAACACGATAAAAATGTGTTACTTTTTGTAAACAGTTTTGCAAAAATAAGCAAAAAAATTTTTTTACGGGTGTTAAATTGTCTTGTAAAATCAAAAAGGAAGTGAAGCATAAAGATGAGTATTACCAAAATCGCGGGATTTTCGGCAACTCCCGCAAGAATTGCTTTTAAAGCCCAAACCGAAACTACCGACAAATCAACCGTAAAATCGACGACTTCGGAGAAAAAAATCGAAACGCAAATCGACAGTCTCGCAAATCTCGGAAAACTTTCGGTCAAACTCGAAAAAGCCCGACCCGCAGACCACATAAACGTTCCCGAAGATTCGATTACAAAGCCTTCGAAAAAAGATGAAATCCCGGTCGGCAAGTACAAAAACTTCGACCTGAGAAACAAAGACGTCAGCGGACTCGAGTTTTCGAACAAAGAACTCGAAGACGCCTGCATCGACGCGAATACGCTTCTTTCGGACAGCCAAAAAACCGTAATGTATCCGATTATGGGCAACATGAAAAACCCGGGTCTCGGTATCGAAAACCTTCACAAACAAGGAATTACGGGCAAAAACGTCATCAACGTCGTCATTGACTCGCCTTTGAGTTCGCACGCAGAATACGATAAAAATATAATAAAATACGACAATTCCGACCTTAAAGACAAATCGGAAAAAGGAAGCGTCCACTCCGCGGGTGTCGTATCGATTTTGGCGGGAAAAAACCTCGGCGTCGCTCCGGATTCGAAAATTATGTTCTTCGCGGCGGACAAAGAAACCAAAGAAGGCAACGATACCGCGACTTTCTACGCAAACGCAATCAACAAGGCGGTCGACGAAAACAAAAAACTCCCCTTGGACAAAAAAATCGCAACAATCATAGTTCCCAACAAAATCGACGAAAAATCGGAAAACTTCAAAAACTACGAATCTGCAGTAAAATCGGCAATCGACGACGGAATTTTTGTCTTAACCCGTAACCCCGAAAAATTCTACCCCGAAATGAAATTCTTCGGCGCGGACAGAAACCCCGAAAAAGACGTCAACGACCCGTCTTCGTACTCGGCATTGACCGAAAACCCCGACGCGCTGCTTGTTCCGATGACAAGACGCACCGTGGCGGACGCAATCGGCGAAAACACCTACCGTTACGAAGGAAACGACGGCGGCGCGGCTTGGGCTCAATCGTGGCTCGCAGGCATGTACTCGCTCGCAAAACAGGTTTCGCCCGGTTTAACACCCGAAAAGTTCTTTAAAACAGCTCTTTCGACCGCGACACCTCTTCAAAAAGACGGAAAGCCCGCAGGCAAATTGATAAACCCGGAAAAGCTCGTTGAAGGACTTTCCCCGATTTATGACTTGAACGAGTTTAAGTCCGCAAAAAAAGCGTAACTGCAAATACAAGAAAAGTCCCTGCCTCCGCGGGGGCTTTTTGTTAAAAAATATTCCGTAATTACGTTGAACCTTTATCGGCAGGGTTATTCCGCGGAGACTTTATGTCAAGATAATAGATTTTCCGACCTGAAAAAGAGGACTTTCCAACAATCAGACAAGTGTTAAATGTACGGTTATCAGCCACACCCCGCCTTTCTCGGGTCACCCGCCATGCACCGCCGAACAACCGTCGATTGCACGACCATCGGTACAAAAGAATTCACCGACCGACAAAAAAGCATGCCGCTTGCAATTTTCGTGAAAACTCCGCGGGAGACGGCAAAAATTGCGGTTATTCGCTTTTTCGAACGCAAAGCGTCGGATATTTACCCGAATAAAATATCGTACGTCTCACGAACGGCACAGAAATAAAAGAACCTTCGACATACGTTTTTCCCGAACCGCAAAACACACAAAATTTTTCACACATCGTAACGGCTCTCGTTAACATCTCGTCCGAATTACGCACACAAAAACACGACTTTATCCGGCAAAACTGCCGAAACAAAGCTATGCTTCCTCGTTTTCGGAAACCGAAATTCCGAGTTTTTTGAGAGTGTTCAAAAACTGTTCCGCGGCATTTTTTTGAACTTCCGGCGGCACAACCCGCAAAAGTTCGACAGTTCTTGAAATAACGGGATCCTTGTCATACCAACGTCTTCCGGCTGTCGGCTTCACCGTTTCGTAAAACTTGTCGACCGTCTCGCGCGAAACCTTTTCCTCAATTTTTTTCAAGAAAAGTTCGGATTGACCGTGCAACTCTTTTTGATAATCTTTCAAAAGGTTGATAACCTGCAACAAAACAGGATCATAGTCGTACCATCTTTTAAATTTTGGTTCCATTTAAACTACCTCCGAGTTCTACCGTCGCCAAGTCGGATTCATCGTAAACCCGCACAATATCTGCACCGATGGCGGACAATTTGGGTTCCAGAAGCTCGTAACCTCTGTCAATATGTTGTAAGTTTTCAATCGTCGAATTTCCGTCCGCGCCTAAAGCCGCAAGAACCAACGCAGCACCCGCTCTCAGGTCGCTTGCTTTCAAATTTGCGCCGGACAAACGTTCGACACCCTTAATAAACGCGTGATTGCGTTCCTGCTGAATATCCGCACCCATTTTTCTGAGTTCGGGAACCTGCATAAATCTGTTTTCGTAAAGGCTTTCCGTGATGATACTTACGCCGTCCGCGGTTGACAGCAGCGCCATAGCAAGGGATTGCAAGTCCGTCGGAAACCCGGGATACGGCTGAGTTACGATGTTTAAAGCCTTCAGACGGGTATCACAGGAGACCTCAAACGCATTGGGCTCTATTAATTTGATATTTGCGCCCATTTGAGTCAATTTCGAGGTATAAAACGTCAAATGAGACGGATTGATGTTTCTGATAATCCCTCTGCCTTTTGTGGCAATAAACGCCGCCATATAGGTGCCGGCTTCGATTCTGTCGGGAATCGTGGAATATTCTATTGAATGCAAATCTTCCTGTTTTACGCCGTTTATGAGAATGCTCGAAGTACCCGCACCTGAAATATCAGCACCCATTGCGTTCAAAAAGTTTGCCAAATCGACGATTTCGGGTTCCTGAGCCGCATTTTGAATTCTGGTGGAGCCTTCCGCCAAAACAGCGGCAAGCATAAGGTTTTCGGTAGCACCGACCGAGGGAATGTCAAGGTAAATGTCCGTTCCGACGAGTTCGGTTACTTTTGCGTGAACATAGCCGTTTTCGATTTTAATCGTAGCACCGAGACTTTCGAGCCCTCTGATGTGAAAATCGACGCGGCGTTCTCCGATTGCGCAACCGCCGGGAAGTGCGACAATGGCTTCTTTACACCGTCCTACGAGAGCTCCGAGAACAATAAACGAAGCACGCATTCTGCTTACGAGTTCGTAGGGGGCGACAATGCCCGTTAAATCGGAAGAGTCAATCGTTATGGACTTTTCAACCTTGTCATAAGTCGTTTTCGCGCCGAGTTTTTTGAGCACGTTAAGCATAATCGTAACGTCGGTCAACTCGGGAACGTTGTGAATTTTACAGGTTCCTTTGACGAGCAAAGATGCCGCCATCAACTTCAAAACGGCATTTTTCGCGCCGCTGATTTTTACTTCTCCGTATAAAGGCTTTCCGCCGGTTATTTTAAGTTTTTCTGCCAATGTTCCCTCGAAATTTCTTCGGACATATCCGCTTTTTACTACATGATACTATAATCATGACAAATTCGGCACCAACGTAAAAAAATGTTACAATTTTTACAAAAAAAATGCCGAAGCACCCTGTACAAGGTTAAGTATTTTTACGGTTTTGCGTAAAAATACCGGTTAGTTTATAATTTAAACCCGAATGCGAAAAATTATATCCCGTATTTGATTGATTTTTCAAAATTCGCAAGGATATATACTTAATGACGGAAGCGAACAACGCAAAAGGAGGAACATGAACTACACGGATTTGTTAAAAGAAGCCGAAAAGGTTTCGCAAAACGCTTATGCCCCTTATTCCGATTTCAGAGTCGGAGCATGCGCTCTTTACGAGAGCGGAAACTTTTATTGCGGCTGTAATGTCGAAAATTCGAGCTACGGATTGTGCCTCTGTGCCGAAAGAAACGCGATGTCCACGGCAATTGCCGCGGGAGAAAAAACACCGCTGGTCGCTATCGCGATATTTTCACCGAAAACGGCTCGCTGCATACCTTGCGGCTCTTGCCTGCAATGGATGGCGGAATTCGAAAGAGGTCAGGGAATAAAAGTCGTAATCAAAGGCAAGGACGGAGTTCCCGAAGTAATTCCGTTTACCGAAATGATGCCTTACAGATTCGAATTTGTTCGTTGACGGAAGGTTTATCGTGAACACGACCGAATCCGAAAACACGGAAGTAATTTTAAAAAAATATATCGAGGAAACCAATCCGCGGCTTAAAAAAAAGTACGCGGATTGCGTTATAAAAAAAACAATTCCTCTGGTCAAAGCCATCGCAAAAAAGCTTGCAAGAAGAAGCACCGACCCCATTGAAGACATAATTCAGGTCGGCACCGTCGGACTTTTAAAAGCGGTGGAATTTTACGACTCGGCGCACAATACGTCTTTCAAAACGTTTGCGTCGTACTTTATTACGGGTGAAATCAAGCACTATCTTCGGGATAAATCCGCAATGATAAAACCTCCGCGCGAAATCTACGAACTTACCGTGCGAATGGCAAAACTCGTCGAAGAACTTCGCGTCAACGGGGAAATAGACACAAGTGACTACGAAATTGCGGAAAAATTAAAGGTTCCCGTTTCTAAAATCAGGGAGGCGGAAGAAGTCGAACGGCGAAGACGCATACTTTCGCTGGATACGATTTTGTCGTTTGTGGACAGCGACGGTTCTTCCCTTATGGACAGAATTCCCGACGACGGATATTTTGTGAAACCCGCCGGGTTCGAAAACAGACTTATCATCAGCGAAGCTCTGAACAAATTAGACGAAGAGTCCGCGAACTTAATAAAAATGAACTTTTTTGACGACATCAGCCAAGCAGAAATCGCTAAAATAAAAGGATTGAGTCAAATGCAGGTTTCGAGACGAATAAAACGCGCTCTCGGAAAACTTATGGAATTAACGGAAGAAAAGGATATTTCTAAATGAACGAATTATTTTTTACGGTCGGAATTTTTATATTTGTCACGGGACTGTGTATCGGAAGTTTTTTGAACGTCGTAATTTGCAGAGCGTTTTCGGGAGAATCGATTGTTTACCCTCCGTCGAAATGTCCGAAATGCGGCAGCGGAATTAAGCCGTACGACAACATTCCGGTACTTTCGTATCTCATTCTCGGAGGGAAATGCAGAAACTGCAAGGAACCCGTCAGCATCCAATATCCGCTTGTCGAGCTGCTTACCGGAGTTTTGTTCCTCGCGGCATACCTGATTACGGGCGAAACGCTTATTTACGCGTCTTCTCTAAGGGAAGTGTTGTTTCTCCCCTGGGTTTTGGCGATAATATCGCTGTCCGTGGTGATTGCGGCTACCGACATAAAAGAACAGGTCGTCTTCGACGTTCATTCGATTTCTCTGATTGCAATCATACTTCTTTACAAAATATGTTTCGGAATGTGGTTTGACACGCTGACGGGACTTCTTGCCGGTGTTGTCGGAATGGAACTTTTGAACGCCGTCGGATTTTTGTTTGTCCGCAAAAGAGCTTTCGGAACGGGCGACACAATGATTTGCGCTTCAATCGGCGCGCTTCTCGGGGCAAAAATGTTCGCCGTCGCACTTTTGCTTGCCGTGATAATCCAAGCACTCTGCGTAATTCCCGCCGTCTGCAAGAAACTTCTCGACGACAAGAATTACCCCGTTTTAATTTCCGCCGGAATTTTCTCTATTTGCGCGGTCGGAACAAAAATTTTTCAAGCCGACAATATCGCAAATATTTTATTAACAATTGTAACGATAATTTCGGGAATTTTCCTCTGCTTCAAAATCCCGAACGCGAAATCCTTCAAGGAAAACCCGATGTATCTGCCTTTCGGCCCCGCATTGTTGGTGTCGATGCTCGTCGTATTTTTCTTCGGAGACCACATTCTTCAAATGTTTTTTAATTTTATACGATAAAAACATGATAAAAAACGAAATGTTTATGTTAAAATATTTTTATTGAACAAAGGGAGATTGTGAATTGTCGCCGAGAAAAACAATTGAAATAGTCTTGGACGTTGAAACGACGGGGCTTGATTATACAAAAGAAAAAATGGTCGAATTTGCCGCCGTAAGACTCGAAAACGGCGTCATTAAAGCTCAATACGAAACACTTATCAACCCCGAGCAACACATCAGAAAATCGAGCATAGCAGTCCACGGAATAACCGAAGACGACGTAAAAGACGCCCCGACGGAAGCGGAAGCAATGCCGGGAATTCTGGAATTTATCGGCGATTACCCGATAGTCGCTCATAACGCAATTTTCGACTCGTCTTTCATTAACGAGGCATGCAAAAGAGTTTTCGGCAAAGAAATAAATAACCCCGTAATCGACTCACAGGCAATGTTCAAAGAGGTTTACCCCGATTTGGAATCTTGCGGACTCGTCGCGCTGACCCAAAAATTCAATGTTGAATTGCCCGTCCACCACAGGGCTCTCGCGGACGCAACGGGACTTGCAAAAGCTTATCCCGCACTGAAAAAACTCTTCAGAAAAAAATATTCGTGGCAATGCAAACAAATCGAAAACGTCGAATATTTGTTTGAAAGATTTTTGCGAATTCAAGGCGCGGTAAGCACGATGCAGGCGGAATTACAGGATTTGAAGTCCATTTTCAGGCTCTACTTCGAACAGGGCGGTCAGCCGATTTGCTCAAATTCCGGCGAAAAGTTGGTTTTCCAACATAAACACTCGTTCAATTATAAATTTTCCGAAATCAAAGGACTTCTCGACGAACTCGGAGTCCTCGAAAAAGCGGTAAAAATCAATAACGGCTTCATCGACAGGTTTGTCAACAGCAAAGGCATCGACGAAGAAGTCAGAGAAAAAATTCAAAATGCAAGATATGAAATTTCGGAAACAAAAAACATTCAAATCGTAAAACCCGACAAAAAACAGTAACCGTCGAGTTTTACGGGTGATTTGGCAAACAAAAAATCTTTACAAAAATTAAAATTTACCGAAAAACAGGCAAATAAAAAAATTCAGGGATTTTTTAAATATTCGTAGTATGTGAAAAAAATAATCGGGAGCGGAAAATTGAAATCGATAAACCAAATATTGAAGGAAAATGCGCAAAAATACAAAGACCTGCCGGCGCTGGTCGATGAGTATTCGGGGTATTGCGTAACGTACGACAAACTTTACGAAGACATAACAAAAATCGCGACGGCACTTCAAAAAATAGGGATATCGAAAGGCGATAAAGTTTCGCAGTTTTCGGAAAATTCTTCGAAATGGATGGTCACAGACAGAGCGCTTGCCGCAAACGGTGCGATAAATGCCGTCCGAGGCTCATTGGCTCCCGTTGACGAACTTAAATATATTTATAACCACTCCGACTCGATTGCGCTTGTAACCGACAGTATGAAGCTTATAGACAACATGTCGGACTACATTGCGTCTAAGGGTTCAAAATTTATTTTATACATCGGGAACGAAGCCGTCGACAAAGCAAAATATAACGTTCCCGTTTTTACGTTTGAAGAAATGCTCGAACTCGGCTCTTCGGGCGAGTTTACGGAACCCGAAATTGCGGGCGACGACGTGATGACGTTCATTTATTCTTCGGGAACCACAGGAAAACCGAAAGGAATAATGCTTACGTTCGACAACATTGCGAGCCAAATTCCCGCAATCGACCCGTCACTCAGACTGACCCCGAAAGCAACGATTATAACTGTTTTGCCGGTTTGGCACGCATACGAACGAACTTGCGAATATTACATGCTCGAAAAAGGGCTGAAAATTTGTTACACAAACATCAAAAACTTCAAAAAAGATATTTTGAAATACGAACCGCATTATTTTGTTGCGGTACCGAGGTTGTTCGAAGCCGTTTACGACGGAATTTTCGCGCAATTGAAGAAGAAAACAGCAACACAAAGAAAGATTTTCGAATATTTTCTGAATAAGTCAAAAACGTACAGAAACGCGGAAGCTTTGCTTAATAATACCGATATCACAAACCAACATCCGACAATTATGCAAAAGCTCGGAGCGCACGCGACAAAAGCAATAACAACACCCTTCAACGCTGCGGCGGATAAATTTTTGTTCTCGCAAATCAGAAACGCACTCGGAAAGAACTTTGTAAAAGGAATTTCGGGCGGAGGCGCGATGGCACGTCACATAGACGAATTTTTCAGAGCCGTCGGAATTGACGTTTACGTAGGCTACGGTCTCACGGAAACTTCACCCGTCGTTGCCGTTCGTCAAATCGGGAACAACAAAGTTTGCGCAACCGGGCATGCCCTTGCAAATACCGAAATTTTGGTTGTAGACCCTGAAACTTTGCGTCCCGTGAAAAAAGGAACGAAAGGTGTCGTGTTAATCCGCGGACCGCAAGTCATGAAAGGCTACTACAAAGACGAAGAAGCGACGAAAAAAGTTTTGTTGGGCAACGGATTTTTCAACACCGGAGACATCGGTTGGATGACCGACGACGATTGCCTCGTTTTGACGGGCAGAATGAAGGATATCATAGTCCTTTCGAACGGCGAAAACATTGAGCCCGACGCCATAGAACAATCGTGCATGAGTTCGCCATACGTCAAACAAATTGTCGTGGTAGGGCAGGACAAAAACGCCCTCGGAGCAATCGTTGTACCCGAACTCGACGCGTTAAAAGAACTTGCCGCAAAACACGGAATAAAATGCGAAAATCTTTTGCAATCGCAAGAGATTAAAAATCTGGTATTGAAAGAATTGAGAGAGCGCGAAACCGGAAGAAGATCGTACCGTCCGCATGAAAGACTTTCGAACATTTATTTTGAAGAAAACGCTTTCACGCCGGAAAACGGAATGATGACACAAACGGCAAAAATCAAAAAGAACGTAGTTTTTGACAGATACCAAAAACAAATCGACGAAATGTTCGTATAAACGACGCGGGGACGCGGGGACGCGGGGACGCGGGGACGCGGGGACGCGGGGACGCGGGGACGCGGGGACGCGGGGACGCGGGGACTGCGGAGACTGCGGGGCGGAGAAGAGGACAGTGTCGGAGTGAATTGAAACGGCAAAACACCTGTTTAAGCTTCAGTACAAACGTAGGACAGGTAAAGGTTTCAACGACAAAAAAAGCAAAAACTCGGGGTTGCGCTTCGACTCGAACATTGAACCGATAAGGATTTTGACGACAAAAAATGTAAAACTCCGTTTTGTGCTACCGCTTAAACATAGGACAGGTAAAGGTTTCAAGTAAAGCTCTCGTTTGTGACCGGGCTCGCAAATATATGGGCGATTAAGGTAACGGAAAAAGGAAAGTGAAGTTGTCCGCACAAAAAAGAGTCCTTCCCCCGGCACAACCGGAACAACCGACAACATCGAACCCTACGCAAGACAAAGCATTAAAACAAAACGCCCCCGACGCAACAGCCGAGGGTGTTTTTAATGAAGAAAATATTATTTTTGTTATTCGATAACTTTTATCCAACCTTCGGGAGCTTCGATTTCACCGAACTGAATACCCGTCAAAGTGTCGTAAAGTTTTTTGGAAACAGGTCCGAAGCCGTTTTTGGAATTTTCGAAAACTATTTCGGTTCCGTGGTCGTTTACTTTACCGACGGGCGAAACAACAGCTGCCGTGCCGCAAAGTCCGCATTCCGCAAAATCTTTAAGTTCGGACAAATAAACTTCGCGTTCTTCGACGTTATAACCCAAATTTTTGGCGAGCGTCATCAGCGACCGACGGGTTATCGACGGCAAAATGCTTGCCGATTTGGGAGTTACAACGGTATTGTCTTTTGTAACGAAAAAGAAATTTGCGCCGCCGGTTTCTTCTACTTTTGTGCGGGTTTGAGGGTCGAGGTACAAGTTTTCGTTGAACCCTTCTTCGTGTGCTTTAACAATCGGGTAAAGGCTCATAGCGTAATTAAGACCTGCCTTAATGTGTCCCGTTCCGTGGGGTGCGCTTCTGTCGAAATCGCTGACTTTCAAGACCAACGAGCTTGCGCCGCCGTTTTTGAAATACGGTCCGACGGGAGCCGCAAAAATTCTGAATTGGTATTCGTCAGCAGGTTTCACGCCCATTACCGACCCCGTTGCGAACAAAACCGGTCTGATGTAAAGCGCCGCGCCGGTTCCGTAAGGCGGAACGAACGAAAGATTAGCATTTACAACCTTGTCGACGGCATCGACAAACCTGTCCTCGGGGAAAACGGGGATTTCGAGTCTTCTTGCCGAATCGGCCATTCTTGCGGCGTTCAAATCGGGACGAAAAACGACAACATGCCCGTCCTTTGTCGTATACGCCTTCATGCCTTCAAAGCACGTTTGGCAATAGTGAAGCACGCCCGCGCTTTCGTTGATGACAACGTCGGCGTTTTCGGTAAGGCATCCGTCATCCCATTTTCCGTCTTTATAATTCGAAACATAACGTTTATCGGTTTTTCGGTAACCGAATCCCAAATTTTTCCAATCCAAATTTTGCTTTTCCATAAGATAAAAATCCTTTCGTCTACATCGTAGAGAATTTACGGGAAATTGTCAATATTTCGAATAAATGATATATTTTTAATATGGATATCAAAATCAGGAAATTTAAGCAATCGGACAAAGCGGAAGTTCTTGATATGATGACGGAATTTTACGCGTCGGACGCGGTGTTCACAAAAGGAACCCCGGAAATTTTCAGTCGCGATTTCGATTTTTGCACACAAAATTCGCCGTACATCGAAGGATTTATTTTTGAACACGACGGAAAAACAGCGGGATACGCAATGATTGCAAAAAGTTTTTCGACGGAGTTCGGCAAAAAGTGCATTTGGTTCGAAGACTTATTTTTAAAGCCGGAATTTCGCGGAAACGGGATTATTCCGAAATTCATAAAATACATCGAAAGCATTTATCAAGAGTGCATTTTCAGACTCGAAGCCGAAGAAGAAAACGGGCATGCCGTTCACGTTTACGAAAAATGCGGATTTTCGAGGTTACCGTACATTCAGCTCAAAAAATAAAGAAAAAACAACTTCGTCCCGGTGAAAGGACGAAGAAGTTCCGTGTTTATCGTATGTTTGTCCGCTTTATGCCGAAACCGGCACTTTTTTTGCACCGGGTTCTTCAACCTTTGCATTTGATGCAACAGCGGTAGTAGGCGCTTGTTTAACATCGGATTTTTTAAGAGAAAGTTCCTTAAAATCACCGATTAAATCGGCTTGTTTGTCCTTCGAGTTCTCGATTGAAGCAAACTTTGTAACGGGAGCTTCGTACTTGGGCAACCAACCGACATCCTGCATTTTTTCTCTGATTTTTGTCGAAATCGGAGCAGAAACTACAGGTCCCAAAAATCTGAATACGGTAGTTATCGCAACCATTTTGACGAAGTTTTCTATTTGTCCCGCAAACTCGAGAGTTTTAGCTTCGGGCATTTTATCTTTCAGGTTTTCGCAAATTTTCTTGGTCGTAAATTTGGGGATTTTTTTACTTACAAGGTTCGAAGAGAACAACGACAACCCGAGAGTCATAATTTCGCTGATAACCATCGCGGGTTTTTGTTGAACGGGAATGTCTTTATCCATCATTATTTTTGCGATATAGCAACTGGTAATTACACAGGCGGAAGCATTGAGAACGGCTTCATCACTTGCGTACCACTTACGAGCATCGGTCTTCGAAAATTTGTCCATAAGCTTTTCGCCGCAATATAAAGCTCCGCTGTAAAGACTTTTCTTAACCTTTGTCATGGTACCGGATTGATCTTTTTTCGCGTATTTTAACGCAAAATCAAACATTTCGCCCATTTGTGAAATTGACATGGTCTATACCCCCTTTGCCGCTTCGAGTTTTTGGAACTCTTTAGCCAAAGACTCTACAGTTTGTGATTGTTGCACCATTGCGGGATCAGGCGGTGCCGCCTTTTTCTTGGGAGGTCTGCCCATTATTTTTCCGATAATCGAAGCAGCGGCTACAACCCCTGCCATTGTAAAGAAGCCTTGAGCCGGCGACGTCAACAATTTATTGAACAACCCCGTCGTAATTTCGGTAAATGACGACGAACCGCTTCTTCGAACCAAACGTTCGCAATCGTAAACTGCTTCTTGCGCGAATAGCTTTTCAAAAGCGGTTCCTTTTCCTTTTGCGGAAAACTCTTTGAATGCACTATATACTTCACCGGTTTTCGCTTTAATCAACTTCAAATATTTCTCTTTTAACATCGGGGACTTGGCTTTAAGTCTTTCAACAAGCTCTTTAACGGAATCCGCCTTGCCTTCTTTTGCGGCTTTTATCAAGTCGTCCAAAATCACACCTGTATCTCTGCCTTCTTGTTTGATAAAAGCTTCATTTAATTGCTTTTTAAGGTCAGACAAAACCGTTTCGTTCTTTTTGGCTTCCAACGAGCCTTTTAACGACCAGGAGAATGATTCGGGAACCATTCGTCTTATTTTTGAAGACATCATTTCGCCGCCGAGTTCCGCCTTTGCGTTTTCGATAAGGACATGAACTTCGGGAACCTCTTTAAATACGGGGTTATTGACGATTGATTCGAGTTGAGCAATCATCGCTTTTTTGTCTTCGGGCGTTGCTTTAAGAATTTTGCCTATCATCCCGTCAAGCATATCAAACGTCGCTTTTGCGGGGTGTTCGGCGTCTTTCAGAATTCCTTCGGAAACCGTTTCCATCGGAATACCTTTGTCCAAAGTAAAAATTTCTTTCACTCTGCCGTAAGCCCTTTTTGTTTTTTCAGCCTCGGAAAGTGCCGAACCTTTTGATTTTTCGACACCCAACTTTGCCGCATCGGCATCGCTCAAAGGAGGGAACAAAATGTCAAACAAGTCTTTTTCGGGGTCTTTTATATTGCCCTGTTCAAAGGCTTCAACAACTTTATCCGCAAAACCTTTACTTCTGTCGAAATCTTTTGACGACGCATAATCGCTGACGATTTTTGAAGCATCGCTGAAAATACCTTTTATCGGGGAAATAATCCCATACGTAAAGACAAAACCTAAAACTCCCGAAGAAACCGACTTTGCGGATTGGAAGACTTTATCGTCCATGTCGTTTCCGGGTCCGAGAATGATTGCCGCGGGTCTCAACAAACAACAAATTCCGAGAGCGGTTCCGGCTTCCCAGATAGCTCTGCTGTTTGCATAGTTTTCGGCTACAGCCTTCATGCCTTTTCCGAAAAGTCCCGGATCTCCTGCTGTCCCTTTGAAAGAAGGTACCGTTGTCTGCGATGCTGATATCGAATAATTATTATCCGATTTGTCGCTTCGCTTCAACGAAGAAGCACAATACCCGCTTCCTTTAAAGCTGCCGTTTAAATTATTTATCATACTCATACACCGTTTACCTACATCACCTTTAAAACACGTGATAAAAAAAAGTTGCCCGTTTCGGCCTTGTTTGTTACAAAATTGTTACAAAGTATACCTCAAATAATACATAAAAAACGGTCTAAAACCTTTGATTTTACAAGATTTAAGACCGTTCAAAAAATTTTTAAAAATTTCGAATATTTTAGACCGAAGCGATAATTTTCGAGTCAAAATCTCTCGAAATTTCGTCTTGAGACATGACTTTTATCTCCGGAATGAACATGCTCAAAACCAAAAAAGTTGCGAGACGATATTTCGGAGGAGTTACGACGACAATGTTTCTTATCGGCATTTCGTTTTGTGCGATAATTTCGTTGATTTTGTCGACAACATCCTTTGCTTTCGCACTTTCGATACGCAAAACGTTTTCGTCGTCGGCATTTGAAGAATCAAACGACTTAAGAGCTTCTTCGGAAAGCGAAATGATGTTTACACAACCGTCTTCGTCCGTCGCACCGGCGGTTATTTGGCGGGAAAGCATTCTTCGAAGCGCAGTCAAAATGTCTTCTTTTTTCTGTAAATCCGCAATTTCGTTGATTTTCTCGAAAATGTATACTATATCTTTTACGGAAACGCGTTCGCGAATAAGCGAAGAGAGCAGGTATTTAAGCTCGGAAACCGACAAAAAGTCGGGAAGGACATTTTCCACAAGGAAAAGATTTTCCGTCGCGACATGCTCGATGTAGACCGTGATATCGGAGTAAGAAAGAATTTCGTCCACTTCTTTTACCGCAACGTAGTCGAGAATTCGCGCGACGAAATCTTCGGCATCAAGCCCTTGAGCCCAATAATCCTTACATTTTTCTTCTTCTATCCAGACGATGTCTTTGCCGGTCACGGGATCAACCGCCGTTATCGAGTCTTTCGGCAATTTGGCGTCTTTCAAATCGTCTTTGAAAAACATTACAAACCCCGGGAAACAGAAGGTTTTAACCGAACAAACACCCCTGACGTTGACGGAAAACTCGTTTTCTCGGAGTTTATCGTCGTTTTCGAGTCTGACTTCGGGTAAAACGTAGCCCAATGACTCGGTAAGATTTTGGCGAACTTCGACGATTTTGGTCAAAATATTAATTTCTTTGTCGGGGTCGACGAGCTCGGCAAGTTCTTCGGAAAGCGCGAGTGTAAGCTTATTTCCTCCGATTTTGTCGTACATGCTCGCAGGCGACATGCAATTATACAAACTTTTTTTAAGATTTTCGAGTTCTTCGAGGCAGACTGAAATTTCGGAATTGAGCTCGCCGCGTTTGTCTTCGGAGGTAACGTCGAGCTGAGCCTTGATGGCATTGATTCTTGCGCGTTTTTCCTTAATTTTCTTTTGAATGTCTTTGCAAATATCGACAGGTTCGGTTTTGCCCGACATAATTCTTTCCATCCTGGTTTGAAACCCGAAAAGGTTTGTCAAATCCGGGATTTCGGAGGGAGAATATTCGCGGGAGAAAATGCAGTTCAGAACAATTTCTTCGTTTTCGTTTTCGGCTTCCTGAATGGTGTAAAGTTCCCAGCCGTCGGAGCACATTTTATTCAATAAAGATTCGAGAGCCCTGTTGTCGTTGCTCGGGCAGGTTTTTATAATATATTGGGTTACCGAAGATTTCATGAAAATTCCTCCTGTCTGATAATCGGTTACGGCAGCATTCTAGCACACAAACGATAATTTTACCAACGCTTTACCGTTCCTATCGCCGAACGAAACGCGTCCTCGTATTTTATGACGTACGCAGCCAAAGAGGCGTCGTATTCTATCGATGCCTTCATTCTCGCTTTTTCGCGTTTTGTGAATGTTTCCAAATCCTTTTCGTATTTTTTAGCCTTTCGTTGATTGCCCCGAGACATGTATTTTTCGTACTTTTCCACGATTTCCGAACGTTCCGCAAGCTCTTCATCCGTACGCATTTTTTCGACGAGTTTGATTATCGGAACTTTCGCCTTCAAAACGGAAGACTGAATTAAAAGAAGGCTTTTTCGGTCTTGAGAAATCGCAATCATATAAAATCCGTCGGACAAATAATTTTTATCGTTGTCAAAAATCGGAAACGGAATTCTTATAACCGGATAATCAGACTCGGGATAAGCATACTCGTAAATCGGCTTGTGTTGCTCTTCTTCACCCGAACGATAAGGTTTGTAAATAAACAACGAATCTCTGTCGTTCATCGGAGACCAATCGTAATCAATCACCAAAATCCTCCCGAAATAATATTGCCCTTAAAAGTTTATTTATATTATAATTGTGAAAAAGAATAAAATAAAGGGTTTTATTATGGATTATCACAAAATTTTGTCTTACATGCCTACGGTAATCGAAGCGTCATCGGCGGGAGAACGGTCTTTCGACATATTTTCGAGACTGCTCAGAGAAAGAATTATTTTCCTCGGCGAAGAAATCGACGATGATCTTGCAAACTCGATTGTCGCACAATTACTGCTTTTGGACAGCGAAAATCCCGAAAAGGATATCATGATGTACATAAATTCTCCCGGCGGCGTAATAACGGCGGGCATGGCGATTTTCGACACGATGAACCACATCAGAGCCGACGTAAGCACGGTTTGCATAGGCGAAGCCGCAAGCATGGGCGCATTTTTGCTCTCCGCGGGCGCAAAAGGCAAAAGATTGTCGCTTCCGAGCTCGAGAATTATGATTCACCAACCTCTCGGCGGCGCGAAAGGACAAGCTTCGGACATCGAAATCGAAGCGAAGGAAATTTTAAGAATGCGCACGACATTGAACGAACTTTTGGCAAAACACACGGGACAACCGCTTGACAAAATCAAGGAAGACACCGAAAGAGACTACTATATGTCGGCTGCGCAGGCTTGCGAATACGGACTTATAGATAAAGTAATAACCCCGGGCGGAGACAAAAAATAATGTTTGACAATTTATCGGAAAAACTTAAATCGATTATTGCCGAAAAATCGGGCACGTTGACGGAAGAAAACACCGCCGACGCAATCAGGGAAGTAAGAAGAGCTTTGCTTGAAGCCGATGTGAACATTTCGGTCGTAAAAGCCTTTATATTAAGCGTTAAAGAGAAAATCGAAGGGACAAAATCCGTAAGCGGAGTGAACCCCGGACAGCAGTTCGTAAAAATCATTCACGACGAAATTGCGGATTTACTCGGAAAAGACAATTCTCCGCTGAATTTGACGGGGAACCCTCCGTCGGTAATGATGCTCGGACTTCAGGGATCGGGGAAAACGACCTCTTGCGCAAAGCTTGCGCTGAAATTCAAAAACGAAGGCAAAAAACCGCTTATGATTGCGGCCGACGTATATCGACCCGCGGCGATTACGCAGTTGAAAACTTTGGGCAAACAAATCGACGTTCCCGTTTTTTCGATTGACAACGAAACGGACGTCCAAAAAGTTGTCGGTGACGGAATAAATTTTGCGAAAGAAAACGGTCTTTCACCCGTACTGATTGACACGGCGGGCAGATTGCGCACCGACACGGACATGATGGCGGAAGTTTTGCTTCTGGACAGAGTTTTCGAACCCTGCGAGAAATTGCTTGTAATCGACGCAATGACAGGGCAGGACGCCGTAAATACCGCACGTGATTTTGACGAGCAAATTTCGATTACCGGAATAATTCTTTCGAAAGCGGACGGAGACTCCAGAGGCGGCGCGGCTTTGAGCGTCGTTCACAGAACGGGAAAACCGATAAAATTCATGGGACTCGGCGAAAAAATCGATCCGATGGAAGATTTTCACCCCGCAAGAATTGCCGACAGAATTTTGGGCATGGGCGACATCGTGACTCTTGTCGAAAAGGCTCAAAACGCTTTCGACGAAAAGCAGGCGCAGGAATTTGAAGCAAAAATGAAAAAAGCCGAATTTTCTTTCGACGACTTTTTAAAAATGCAAAAACAGATGAAAATGTTCGGCTCGATAGAAAATCTTTTGGGCATGCTTCCGTTGCCGGGGCTGAATAAGGAAAACAGACAATCCATAGCTCAAGAAGGCGAAAAACAACTTAAAAAAATAGAAGTTTTCATCTCGAGCATGACGAAAGAAGAAAGAGCAAATCCCGAGCTGATAAATTCTTCGCGAAAACGCAGACTTTCGGCGGGTTCGGGTCTTCCGATGCACGAAGTCAACATGATTATCGGTCAATTTGAGCAAATGAGAAAAATGCTGAAAGGATTTTCGGATATAAAAGAAAAAGTCAAAAAGAACAAAATGAAGTTCCCGAAAGGCATGCTGCCCGGATTTCCCGGTAAAAAGTTTTAAACGGAAGGATGAAAAATGATAATAGTAATGGAGCCCTCCGCAGGGGAAGAGCAAATTCAAAGAATAGTCGGAATTCTTGAAGGCAAAGGATTTAAGGCTGTTTTAAACAGAGGGACCGTAATGACGGTCATTGCGGCAATCGGAGACAGGCATGCCTTTGATCCCCGTGTTTTCGCGTCGATGGACGGAGTGCGCGAGGTCAAACTTATACAGGAACCGTACAAACTCGCGTCGAGGGAAACAAAACAGGAAGACACGGTTATAACGTTTCCGAACGGAGTAAAAGTCGGCGGAAAAGAACGCCCCGTAATTATTGCGGGTCCCTGTTGCGTCGAAAAAGACATCGACGGACTTTTGCAGGTTGCGTACGCGGCAAAAGAAGCCGGTTGCAAGTTTTTACGCGGAGGAGCGTTCAAACCGAGAACTTCGCCTTACGACTTTCAGGGACTCGAAGAAACGGCTCTCGAATATTTGAAAACGGCTTCCGAGAAAACGGGATTGCTCGTGGTTACGGAGGTCATGGACACTTTGGACTTGCCGTTGATTTGCGAATACGCCGATGTAGTTCAGATCGGTGCCAGAAACATGCAAAATTTCAAACTGCTCAAAGCTGCGGGAAAATGCCGTAAACCTGTGCTTTTAAAACGCGGCGGGGCGGCATCGATAAGAGAATTTTTGCTCGCTGCGGAATACATTATGGCAAACGGAAACCCCGACGTAATCCTTTGCGAACGCGGAATAAAAGGATTTGACGCTACGTATACCCGCAACACGCTTGACTTGGCGTCGGTTCCGGTGATTAAAAGATTTTCGCATTTGCCTGTTATCGTCGACCCCAGCCACGGAACGGGACGCAGATATCTGATAGAACCGATGTCGAAAGCGGCTCTGATGGTCGGCGCGGACGGCGTTATGATTGAAGTTCACCACGACCCCGACAACGCATCGTCGGACGGCGGACAAAGTTTGACCATCGAACAGTTCAAAAAGCTCGCAAAACGGCTTAACGGACTTGCGGACACTGTAATGAAAGAACGGGAAGAAGACAGCATTGTATAAATTTGATTTTACACCCGACGAGTTTCAAAAAGAAGCATTCGAAATAATAGACAACGGTAAAAGCGTTGTGGTATGCGCGCCTACAGGGGCCGGCAAAACCTGCATTGCCGAGCATGCCATCCACCGCGCACTCGAAAACGGAACGAGAATTTTTTACACGACTCCTCTAAAAGCCTTGTCAAACCAGAAATTCAGCGATTTTTCGAAAAAATACGGAGAAGACAAAACCGGTCTTTTGACAGGCGACACTTCGATTAACCGTGACGCTCAAATTGTCGTAATGACAACGGAAGTTTTCCGAAACATGCTCTACGGAACAAACCTCGGAAAACTGTCCGAAAACCTTGCAAACGTCAAGTATGTCGTGCTTGACGAGGTTCATTACATGAACGACGAACAGCGCGGAACGGTTTGGGAAGAAAGTATTATTTATTGCCCGACGGACATTCAAATAATTGCCCTCAGCGCAACGGTAGCAAACGTTTACAGACTCTGCGAATGGATAAACACCGTGCACCCCGGCACCGAATGCGTCTACACCGATTTTCGACCGGTACCGCTGAAATTTTTCTATTACGATTCGTCAAAACCCAACGATATCCTGCCTTTGCTGGCGCCGGGAGGAAAACTCAATTCCAAAATAAAACCCGAAAGCAGAAGCAAACATTTTTTAAGAAAAAATCCGAAAAGCAGCGTACAGAACATCGTTGCGGCACTTCACAAAAAGGACATGCTTCCCGCTATTTATTTCACGTTTTCGAGGAAAAAATGTGACGAACAGGCGGAAAAATGCGCGAATTTGTCGTTGTTGACAAAAGAGGAAGTTTCGAAAGTTTCGGCAATCGTCGAGGAGTATCTTGCCGAAAACCCATATCTTGCAAACAACAAACAGCTCGATTTGATTTACAGGGGCGTTGCGTCGCACCACGCGGGGCTTTTACCGGGGTGGAAAGTATTAATCGAAAAACTTTTTCAACAAGGGTTGATAAAAGTTGTTTTTTCAACGGAAACGCTTGCCGCAGGGATAAACATGCCCGCAAGGACGACGGTTATTTCGTCGATAAGCAAGCGTACGGACTCGGGACACAGATTGCTTACGGCAAACGAATTTTTACAAATGTCGGGCAGGGCGGGACGCCGAGGCATGGACAAAGTCGGATACGTCGTCGTTGTCGGAACACCGTTCCAATCTCCGGAAGAGGTCGCGGAACTGGTTTTGTCGGGAGCCAACCCGCTTGAAAGTCGTTTCGCGCCCGGATATTCGATGGTGTTGAATTTGTTGCAAAAATTCTCTGTCGAAGAGGCTGAAGAACTTATTTTAAAGAGTTTCGGTTATTTTTCTTCGACGGAACGATTAAAACCGCTTTTAAAAATGCAGGAAGAAACCGATGCCGTAATTGCAAAAATAAACGAGGCAAAATGCCCGTTCGGACTGACTAACGACGATTTGTTAATGTACGATAAAACAAGAGAAACATACGTCGAACACAGAAAATTGTCGAAAATCCTTGTAAAACAGGCAAAACAAAGGGGAGAAAAAGACGCTCCCGAGGTCACCGAATTTTTGACCAAAACAAAAAATCTTTTGCAAAAAATGAAAAGTTTCCACTGCGATGTCTGCAAAAAATATAAAGTTCACAGAAAAGACATCGAAGTTTTAAAACGATACGAAAAAAAATCCAAAGAAATCGCAAAAACCATCGCGAAAGAAAAAGATATTTACAGACAAAAATTTTTCAATCACATGAAAGTTTTGACGGAAACAGGCTACTTGAAAGACGATTACCCGACCGAAAAAGGCTTGATTTGCTCGTGCATCAGAGCCGAAAACGAACTTTTCATGTCCGAAATAATTTTAAGCGGAGCGCTCGATAACCTACAGCCGGCTGAACTTGCGGCAGTGCTTTGCGCAACGGCAACGGAAGACGTACGCGGCGAAAATGTTTACTACATGCCGGTTTCGTCACCGGTCAAAAAAGCGTTGGGAGCGATAAAGAAAATACGCAAGCAACTAGCGGGAATACAAAGGGCACACGACATAGAGACGCAAATGTACGTAAATTCTTATTATTCACCTTTGCTGGAGATGTGGGTGAACGGCGCGGAATGGCAAACCGTGACGGAGTCGACTCCTTGTGCGGAAGGCGACATCGTGAGAATTTTCAAGCGAACGGTCGACATATTGAGACAGGTTTACATGCTCAAAAATATTTCGGAAAATTTAAAGGAAACCGCAAAAAATGCGGTGGACATGATATTGAGAGAGCCTGTCGACATCGACTGATAACGACAATTAAACGACAATCGGAACGCAAAAAGAGGATCGAAAACGACCCTCTTTTTGTTAAGAATTGTAAAACTTATTTTATTAATCGAGGTAGAAAGCCGTAACAACTTTGTGCATGTCTTCCGCATATTGAATGGCACCGTGAAGAGTAGCCGAAGTATGGGAAAGGAAGCAGATGAGTTGTTGACCTTCGTCGATAATTTCGCGGTTGCAAATGCGGCTTGCGTCGGCGAGAGTCATCATGGCTCTGTCTGGGTGTTCGATAATGTTGTGAACGCCGATAAGCTGGTCTTGGACGTCGGAGGGCTGTTGTCCGATGGTTTGAGGGAGGATTACGCGCAATTTTGAAGGATCGGCCGCCATGGCACCTCTGATAGCGGCAGCGTTCGTACCGCTTGAGCCTCCGCTTGTGATAACGGTATTACCTTGTTTAACAAGGGCGAAAGCCAAAACTTCGATTAGTTGTTGGTGAGTAATAGGCAGGTTTCGGCTGCCGATAATCGCCGTTTTTTTGGCGGGTTGGTGGATAGCCGCGAGTTCCAAAGCGAGCTCGTCAACGGTATGTTCACCGTCTTGAGGAACCGTATCCAAATCGTCAAGGGGTACTACAATCGAATTTTGTTTTTTAATTTCTTCCGTCATCGTTAAATCCTGTTCATAACTTTTTTGTAATTACACTATGTTTTGAATAAAATTATATTAACACAATTTTAAAAATTAAAAAAGGGTCCCGGACAAATTAAGTGGAGGAAGAATGCCCGAAATATTAAACGGTCTTAACGAAGCACAAAGAGAAGCGGTAATGCATAACGAAGGAACGCTGATAATACTTGCGGGAGCGGGTTGCGGCAAAACGAAAGTTTTAACGTCGAGAATAGCTCAGCTTGTGGAGTCGGGAGTATCGCCGTACGAGATTTTGGCGGTAACGTTTACGAACAAGGCGGCAACGGAGATGAAGGAGCGTTTGATACCGTTTTTGGGAGAAGACGCGGTGAAGAAGATGTGGGTCGGAACGTTTCACTCGACTGCGGGAAAAATTTTGCGTTACGATATAGACGCATACGTTTCGCCGGAGGGCAAAAAATACGACAAATCGTACGTTATATATGACGATTCGGACACAAACGCGGTCATAAAAAACGCTATAAAAAAATTGAACCTGGACGACAAAATATATACTCCGAAGGCGGTAAAAGCTGTCATTTCGGATGCAAAGAACAAACTGATGACGGCATACGATTTTGCGACCCATGCCCGCTCGTACAGAGATGAACAATATTCAAAGATTTTTGCGGAATACGAAAAGATTTTGAACCAAAACAACGCGATAGATTTTGACGACATGCTTTTGGTCGCGGGAAGTATTTTGAGAAAAAACGCGGAAGTTCGAAACAAGTACCATCAGCGGTTTAAGCATATTTTGGTCGACGAGTTTCAGGACACGAACATTTCGCAATATTCATTCATAAAATCGATTTATACCAACGACGACCCGATGTTTGAGCCCGTAAAGCGCAGTTTTTGCGCGGTCGGAGATGTCGACCAGTCGATTTACGGCTGGAGAGGCGCGGATTATACGATTTTACTGAATATGCAAAAGAATTTTCCCGACGCGAAACTTGTAAAACTCGAACAGAATTATCGTTCGACGGCGACCGTGCTTGAGGCCGCAAACGCCGTGATAGCAAACAATTTTGACCGTATGGAGAAAAATCTTTATTCTAACCTGGGCAAAGGCGAGTTGATTGAAATTTATGAGGCATGCGACGACGACGATGAAGCAAATTATATTACGACCATGCTCAAAAAACTGAGCAAAGACTATTCTTTGGGCGATTGCGCCGTTTTGTACCGAACGAACTCACAATCGAGAAAACTCGAAGAAGCATGCATTGCCGCGTCGGTTCCGTATAAAATCGTCGGCGGTGTTAAGTTTTATGACAGACAAGAAATAAAAGACGTTATTTCTTACTTAAAATTTATTTACAATCCGGCGGATTCGCAAAGTTTGGCGAGAATAATCAATGTTCCGAAGCGT
Source organism: uncultured Candidatus Melainabacteria bacterium (assembly GCA_934718085.1). Classification (GTDB taxonomy): domain Bacteria; phylum Cyanobacteriota; class Vampirovibrionia; order Gastranaerophilales; family Gastranaerophilaceae; genus CAKUZL01. The sequence continues at coordinate 239,269 of CAKUZL010000001.1, read as the reverse complement.
TCCATCGGCGACACAACCGTCGGAAAGTTGCGAGAGTTGTCATATTTGCACGATGTTTCGATTTACGAAATTATCGCGAATATCGATAAATTCGAAGAATTTTCGTCGGGGACGAAGGCTAAATTGAAAAAATTTCTCGAAGAAATCGAAAACTTGTCGCAAAAACGTCAGACAATGAATATTCCCGATTTTATCCAATATCTGCTCGAGGAAACCGGATACGTAAACGCACTCGAAAAGGAAGATACACCGGTTGCGGAAGCGCGACTTGACAACCTTCAGGAATTGATAAACGTTGCAAAAGAGTTTGAACCCACCGAACCCGACAACGAATTCGGCGAATTTTTGAACCAAATTGCGTTGGTCAGTGATATCGACACGTACGAGGAGGAAAAAAACGCCTTGACGCTGATGACTCTTCACAGCGCGAAAGGGCTTGAGTTTGAGGTCGTATTTTTGGCGGGGCTCGATGACGGAATATTTCCGCATTGCAGAACAAACGAACAGGGACAAGACGACGTCGAAGAAGAACGAAGAATTATGTACGTCGGCGTAACCCGCGCCAAAAAGCGGCTTTTTATCACCCACGCAAAACGCCGCAGAATGTGGGGCGACTACAAATTTTACGAACCGTCGAGATTTATCGGGGAAATTCCTTCGGATTTGGTCAACCGCATCTACGGGGACGAAGAACCTTCGTATCAGAGAAGTTCGCTTTCTCAGGCGGTAAAAAAAATCAATCTGAGAAGCAACAATGACGGAAAAATCATGCCGGTAAGCTCGTTCGGGAAAAACTTTGTCGCGCCGGGAACGAAGCCGCAAAAGGCTTTTGTGGAGCGAACCGCGCCGAGATCATTTGTTTCGAAAAAGAAAAATTCCCCGGATTCTTTGTCGGAAAGAGCAAAAATCAAAAAAATCATCGACAACAACCCGATGAAAGAAAAATTTGCTCAGTACCAAGCACAAAAGGCACTTGAAGCAACGCAGGTCAAAAAACCGGAATTCAAAGCGGGCGACAGAGTTTTTCATACAAAATTCGGAATAGGGAGAATAAAAACCGTCGATAATTCGAGTTGCGTAATAGATTTCGGCAGACTGGGCGAAAAAAATATCGACAACGACTTTTCGTCGCTCAAAAAGTTCTAGAACCTGTCCGCCGGGATATTTTGACGAGAATTTTGCAGGCAACGTCCGAGACTGTTATAATATAGTAAAAACAGGCTGAATTATGGTTGATAAAATAAAAATTCGCGGAGCGCGAGTTCACAATTTAAAAAACATCGACGTTGACATACCGTTAAACAAAATCGTCGGAATTGCGGGGGTTTCGGGATCGGGTAAGTCTTCTTTGGCGCTCGGAGTTTTGTATGCGGAAGGCTCTCGGCGATATTTGGAGGCACTTTCGACGTATACGCGAAGAAGGATGACTCAAGCGGAAAAGGCGTCGGTCGACGAAATTTTGTACGTTCCCGCGGCTTTGGCACTGCACCAAAGACCGACGATAGCCGGAATAAGAAGCACTTTCGGAACGGCAACGGAGCTTTTGAACGTGTTGAGACTGATGTATTCCAGGTTGGCGAGTCATTGCTGTCCGAACGGACATTATTTGAAACCGACTGTTGACGTTGCTGCCGAGAAAGAGTTGATTTGCCCGGAATGCGGAGCGCATTTTTTTGCGCCTTCGGCGGAAGAATTGGCGTTCAACGGACAGGGAGCGTGCAAAACCTGCAGCGGCACGGGAATTGTCCGAACGGTGGACGAATCAACGCTCGTTCCCGACGAAAATTTAACGATTGACGAGGGCGCGGTTGCACCTTGGGGAACGCTTATGTGGTCGTTAATGACCGATGTTTGCCGTGAAATGGGCGTGCGAACGAACGTACCTTTCAAAGATTTAACGGACAAGGAAAAAGCCATCGTTTTTCACGGACCCGCGGAAAAGAAACATATTTTCTACAAAGCAAAAAACACGAACCAAGCGGGAGAGCTTGATTTTACTTATTATAACGCGGTTTATACCGTCGAAAACGCTCTTTCGAAAGTCAAAGACGAAAAAAGCATGAAACGCGTCGAAAAATTTTTGAAACAGGATGTTTGTCCCGAATGTCACGGCAGCAGACTTTCAAAACGGGCAAGAGAACCGAAGTTGAGAGGGATTTCGATTGACGAAGCCTGCAAAATGCCGCTTTCGGAGATAACGGAGTGGGTAAAAGGCATCCCCGAGACACTTCCCGAGGAAATGAAACCGATGGCGACAGACATTTGCGAGTCGTTTTCGGATATTTCGCGGCGGTTAGTCGAACTCGGACTGAATTATTTGAGTCTCGACAGAGCTACAACAACACTTTCCACGGGCGAGCGTCAACGAATGCAGCTTGCGCGCGCGGTCAGAAACAGAACGACGGGCGTCTTATATGTTCTGGACGAGCCTTCGATAGGTCTGCATCCGTCAAATATCATCGGATTGAAAGGCGTTATCAAAAACCTTGTCGAAGACGGAAATTCGGTAATTTTGGTCGACCATGACACTCAAATTTTATCGGTATCGGACAGAATTATCGAAATGGGGCCGGGCGCGGGAATTGACGGAGGCATGGTCGTTGCCGAAGGCAGCGTCGCAGAAATTGAAAAGAACAAAAATTCAATCATAGGAAAATATCTTTCTCGGGAAAAATCCGTAAACGTAAGAACCGGTGTTTCGAAGGAAAAAATGTTCGAACACGGAAAAATCAGGCTCAAAACGGAAAAAATTCATACCGTAAAACCTTTGGAGGTCGAAATTCCGAAAGGTCGACTAACCGCAATAACGGGCGTTTCGGGCTCGGGCAAAACGACTTTGATTTTGGAAAGCCTTGCCCCCGCACTCGAAGCCTTGATTTCGGGAGAAAAAATGCCCGAACACGTTTTAAACATTGAAGCTGAAGGAATCGACAGGGTCAAATTGATTGACGCTACACCAATCGGAATAAACGTGCGGTCGACGGTCGCGACGTATGCGAATATTCACGACGAACTTCGAAAAGCTTTCGCAAAAACGCCGAAAGCCCGGGAAATGAAGTATAAAGCGGGAGATTTTTCTTATAATACCGGGAAATTGCGTTGTCCGACATGCGACGGCACGGGCGTAATAAATCTTGACGTCCAGTTCTTGCCGGATGTGGAAATTCCATGCCCCGAATGCAACGGTTCAAGATACGCGAAAGAGGCAGAAACGGTTAAATACAACGGATATTCACTGCCTGAAATAATGAGTATGAACATTTCCCGCGCGCCGGAGGCTTGCAAAGGACTCAAAACGGTACTTCAAAGATTAGAGATTTTACGAGAAACAGGGCTGGGATATTTGACGCTCGGCGAAGCCACTCCGAGTCTTTCGGGCGGAGAAGCGCAAAGATTGAAACTTTCGAGCGAAATAAGAAAAGCGCGGGACAATTCGGTATTTATTTTTGACGAGCCGACAATCGGGCTGCACCCCCGCGACGTCGAAACTTTGCTGAAAGTATTCGAAACGCTGATAAACAACGGCGCAACGATTATTGTTATCGAACACGATACGGACGTTATCCGAAACAGCGACTACGTAATCGACATGGGACCCGAAGGCGGCGAAAACGGCGGAGAAATAATATTTTGCGGCACACCCGAAGAATTAAAATCGTGTAAAAAATCAAAAACTGCAAAGTTTATATAAAAAATTTTTATGCCGGAGCTCGACTGCGGATGAAAACACAAACTGACGCGGTTTCGAGAGTTTCGCAGCAAAACATTTTCACGAATTTTTTTTGCAAAAACACCGAGCTCCTCGATTTTGACAAAATTTGTGAAGCAGAATTTTCAACGCTTTTCGACAAACCTTTGGAATGCGGGCATGCCTCAGAATTTTTTCGACAGTTCATACATCAAAATCGAACCCGATACCGACAAATTCAATGATTCGACCTTTTCGGTTTTCAACAAAACGTTTTTTGTTTCAAACTTCGAAAAATCAACGTTCAATCCTCGAGCTTCGCTGCCGAGAGCCAAAACGAACTTTTCGGGTAAATCAACCGCCGCAGGATCGTTCGCGGGCATGTGCAAATCCGTCGTAAGGAAGGTAAAATCGCCGAAAACGGCTTTTTCAAGTCGCGAAATTTTAAATATCGGTATTTTGAAAAAATTCCCCGTGCACGAACGCAAAACCTTCGGATTGTACTCGTCGACGCAATTTCCGTACAACACCAACGCCTCGAATCCGAACGCGACCAAACTTCTTATCAATGTTCCCAAATTTCCGGGGTCGTTAATTGAATCAAGCAACAAAACTTTTTTGTATTTTTTGATTTCCGATGGCGAAAACTCGCGTTTGTGAGCAATCGTGACAATTTTCGGCGCGGAAGAACTGGAGCAAAGTTTTTTGATAACGGGTTGCGAAACCTTTATAACATCGATATTTTCGGGAAGTCCGGGGATTTTTTCGAGGGTTGAGAAAACATTTTCGATTTTTATGTCGTTATCCAAAATATCCTCAAGCACTTTTTGTCCTTCGACGGAAAAAAGCCCGGTTTTATTTCGGTATTTAGCCTCCGAAAGCTTTGAAAACTCGACGATTTTAGGGTTTACGACGGAGCTGATTTCCATTTTTTTGCCATGCCTCAAGGAATTTAAGTTCTTTTTCGGTCAACATTGCGGTATTTATGAGTTTTTCCTCGAATTTGTAATGCGAAAGCGCACTCAAGACAAATTTCGGCGAAACCGACTTCACATACACCGCAGTTTCAAGTCTGACACCGTTTTCACCCGCTTTATACAATCCCGGTTCAATCGAAAAGACGTAATTTTTCTTAAACTTTTTAATACATTTCGGGCTCGGAGCACAAATCGGGGGATTTTCGTGGACGCTCAAGCCGATTCCGTGCCCGAGAGCGTGCGAAAATACGTATCCGTCGGACTCTTCCATCGCAAATCTTGCAACTTTATCGACCTCGTACCATGTCGTATCTTTTGTGTATTCCGCCGTATAAGCCGCGATAAAAGCCTTTAAGACCTTTGTGTAAACTTTTTTTTGTTTTTCGTCGGGCATGCCTTTTACGAAAGTTCTCGTTATATCGGTCGCAAAACCGCCTTCGAAAAACCCTCCGATATCAACCAAAACAAGGTCTCCGTTCTGAATTTTTTTGTTTTCGTCGGGATGAGTGAAATGGATGACCGAAGTGTTTTTTCCGCTTGCGGTAATCGAGTTGAAAGACAAACCTTTTGCGCCTTCCAGACGGAAAAATTTTTCTATCGCATTATACAAATCAAGTTCGCTTATGTCGTCGTTTTCGGAGATAAACGAGTCGACCTTTGCCATAACTCTGTCCGTAGCTTCAAAAGCCGAAATTATATGTCTGATTTCGGACGGATTTTTTTCGGATTTTTCACTGAAAAGAGCCGCCGGTTTAACCTTAATGCCGGAATTTATATGCATAAAATCATGTTGATTAATATTTGCCGTATCGACAAGCAGTTGACCTTCAGTCAGAGAATCAAGGTCATTTGCAAACTCCGACAAGGGTTTTACGGTATACGGAAGCTCTGGAACAAGCATATCCGTGTAAAAATTTGCAATTTGAGAATTCAAAAGAATTTTTGCCCTCACGGAAGAAGAATACGGATACTTGAAACATCTCAGGTTCGTAAAATACGAAACATCTTCGGGTGAAGTAAACGCCACGGTTGTATTTGCGGGAAGTTTTGCGACAATTTTTTCTTTTTTCATTTCCGCATCATAACGGCAAATTTCGACGGGAACGACCTCCGCGCGAACTTTTTCGGCGACGTTCAACTCGTCGAGAGGGTCAAAATCGATATATTTCACGTTTTTGTGAAAACTTTCGACGGCTTCGCAAAAATTATGAGAGTTTTTTGTGGAAACGAGTAACAAAACATCGGATTTATTCAATTTCGAAACGATTGTTTCAGACAACCTGTAAGCACCCGCAAGTTTCACGACCGTGAATTTCGATAAATCGACTTCTTTGTCCGCCTGCTCGTGATAACGAGGATCAACAAACAAAAACGCTTGCGTCTTTGTGACAAGACAATCACCCGTCGAGCCCGTAAAACCGGTCAGTTTGGCTCTCGAATTTTGAGCGGTGTCGTTATACTCCGTCAAAAATTCGTTCGTCGAATTGATTAAAATCGCATCGGCGCCGTTTTCCGCCAAAAAATCTCTAAGTTTTTGCAATAAATCAGTCATTTTTCTCCGTAACCAAAATCAAGTGCCATCCGAATTGAGTTTGAATCGGGTTTGTAACTTTACCGACTTGAGCCTCAAACGCAGCGTCCTCAAAGGGTTTGACCATCATACCTCTGCCGAAAGTTCCCAAATCGCCGCCCGCCGCGCCGGAAGGACACATCGAATGTTCCGCCGCAACATCGGCAAAACTTTTTCCGCCTTCGATTTCATTTTTCAGATTTTCGGCTTCCTCTTTCGTTTTAACCAAAATATGACTTGCTCTTACGGATTCGGTCATCTTATTTTCCTCATGTTAAATATCTTCAAAATCAGTATAGCATGGATTTTTTGTTTCATGTAGAATTATTTTATTATGAGTAAGAAATTTTATATAGAAATAACGGGCTGTCAAATGAACAAGTCCGACGCGCAAAGAATTGCGGGAATGCTGACAAACGCCGGCTACGAACAAACAAACTCCGACAAAGATGCGGATTTGTTGCTGCTTTGCACCTGCGCAATCAGGCAAACCTCGGTCGACAAGGCTTACAGCCAACTCGGAGTCTGGGGAAAACGCAAAAAGAAATATAAACCCGGTTTAAAAATCGGAATTTGCGGCTGCGTCGCGGAACTCGACAAAGAAAGCCTTTTCAAGCGCCGCCCCTATCTCGACCTGATTTTCGGAACACACAACATTTTTAAATTCCCCGAATTTTTGGAACGGATAAACAACGGCGAACAGGTTTGCGAAATCACGACAAAACCCTTCCCCGAACCCGAAGACGACCTCAAAGTTCTTCGTGACAACGCCGTCGGAGCATGGATTCCGATAATCGAAGGCTGCAACAACTTTTGCACGTATTGCGTCGTGCCGTACACCAGAGGCAGAGAGCGCTCGAGAAAGCCCGAACTTATTATAAGCGAAGCCGAAAAAGCACTGGCTTCGGGCAAAAAAGAAATTACGTTGCTCGGTCAAAACGTCGACAGCTACGGAAAAGACTTTGATGACCCGAACATCACGCTGGCAAACCTTTTGAGACAATTAAACAAAATCGAAGGCGAATTTCGTATCAGGTTCGTAACATCTTACCCCACGGACATCACGGACGATTTAATCGAAGCCGTCGCCGAATGCGACAAGGTTTGCGAATATTTCCACATACCGATGCAATCGGGTAACGACAAGGTTTTAAAAGAAATGAATCGCCGCTATAATCGGGCTCGATACTCCGAAATCGTCGGCAAAATCAGAAACAAATTCGCCGATGTCGCAATTACAAGCGACTTTATCGCGGGCTTTCCCGGAGAAACCGAAGAAGAATTCCGGGACACCTTGTCCGCAATCGAAGAATTAAAACTCGACTATTCGAATACCGCAATTTATTCGCCGCGTCCGTTTACAAAAGCAGGCAAAATGACCGACAGGTTCATTCCCGACGAAATCAAAGCGGAACGCCACGACAGACTCCAAGCGGTCAACGCAAAAATGTGCCTCGAGTCGAACATGAAATTTAAAGACAGAACCGTCGAAATTCTCTGCGAATCTTCCCGCGCACAAGACGACGGTGTTTTCGCCGTCACCGGCAGAATGCGCAACAATAAACTTGTTCACTTTAAATCAAACGAAGATTTGACCGGCAAATTCGTAAACGTAAAAATCGTAAAACCCCAAACCTGGTGCCTTTACGGAGAAAAAGTTTAAACTTGCGTTTTTGAAAACAAATTTCTCTAACCCCGAAATCCGATATCGAAAAATTTTCGAAATCGGATTTTCGGTATAAAACATCGTGCTAAAACGACTCATAAAAAGCCGCTCCGAAGCAAAATACCGAACAAAACGACAAACAAAAGCCGTTTTTTCAACGGACGGCGCAAAAAAGCCGAAACGACGGACGCAACGGCAAAACAGACAAAGACGAAATTGTGAAATTCAAAAAACATGGCAGGGTACAAGACGTCAAGTCCGGGTTCTGAACGACGGAGCAAAGTACAGGACGACAACTCAGAGTACATGAGGCGGGGCGGGCATGCCCGCCCCGCCGACACTCACCTCGAAAACATTTCGGTAAACCCGAATACAACTATGTCGACCGTTTTCAAAAAACAAAGAAGAGAGAAGACAAGCTTCCCTCTTCTTGTATTTGTTGTTTCAAAGTTTTAAAACAAACTATTTTGCGGTACTTTGGACGGCAACGGCAACCGCAACGGTAGCACCTACCATCGGGTTGTTACCCATACCGATAAGGCCCATCATTTCAACGTGAGCGGGAACCGAGCTGGAGCCCGCGAATTGAGCGTCGGAGTGCATTCTTCCCATAGTATCGGTCATACCGTACGAAGCGGGACCTGCAGCAACGTTGTCGGGGTGGAGGGTTCTTCCCGTTCCGCCGCCCGATGCAACCGAGAAGTATTTTTTACCGTTTTCGGTAGCCCATTTTTTGTAGGTGCCTGCAACGGGGTGTTGGAATCTCGTCGGGTTGGTCGAGTTTCCGGTAATGGAAACGTCAACGCCTTCGTGAATCATGATTGCAACGCCTTCCGATACGTCATCCGCACCGTAAACTTTAACTGCAGCCTTTTCGCCTTTCGAGAAAGCTTTTTCGCTGACGATGTTAAGTTTTCCGGTAGAATAGTCGTATGCGGTTTCAACATAAGTAAATCCGTTGATTCTGGAAATAACGTAAGCCGCGTCTTTTCCCAAACCGTTAAGAATAACTCTGAGAGGGCTTTTACGAACTTTGTTCGCATTTCTTGCAATACCGATTGCGCCTTCGGCTGCCGCGAAAGATTCGTGACCCGCGAGGAAGCAGAAGCATTCGGTTTCTTCTCTCAAAAGCATTGCGGCGAGGTTACCGTGACCCAAGCCTACTTTTCTTTGGTCACCTACGGAACCGGGTACGCAAAAAGCCTGCAACCCTTCTCCGATGTCGCTTGCGGCGTCGGCCGCGCATTTCGTTCCCTTTTTAATTGCAATCGCGCAACCCAATGTATATGCCCAGACAGCGTTTTCGAAAGCGATGGGCTGAATGCCTTTTACGATTTCGGCAACGTCAATTCCGCGGGAATCACAAATGGTTTTAGCTTCTTCAAGGGAGGTCATTCCGTACTTCGCCAACGCTGCGTTTATCGTGGCTTCACGTCTGTTTTGTCCTTCAAATTCTATCATTTTGTTTTATCCTTTTTTATTCCTTTAAAAATCGTTATTGTTTACGAGGGTCGATAACCTTGACGGCATCGGCAAATCTTCCGTAAGTGCTGATATTGCTTTCGAAAGCAGTCTTGAAGTCAACGCCTTTTTTGAGCGCTGCCGTGAATTTACCCAAGTGGATAAACTTGTAACCGATAACTTCGTCGTTTTCGTCCAAACCGAGTTCGAGAATGTACCCTTCGGCAAGTTCCAAATATCTTACGCCTTTTTCTTCGGTCGAGAAAATCGTTCCGACTTGAGAACGAAGCCCTTTGCCCAAATCTTCGAGCCCTGCGCCGATGGGAAGTCCGTTATCGGAGAACGCGGTTTGAGTTCTTCCGTAAACGATTTGCAGGAACAATTGGCGCATTGCGACGTTGATTGCGTCGCAAACCAGGTCGGTGTTCAAAGCTTCCAAAATGGTTTTTCCGGGAAGAATTTCGCCCGCCATTGCGGCAGAGTGAGTCATACCGGAGCAACCGATGGTTTCAACCAAAGCTTCTTTTATGATTCCGTTTTTAACGTTGAGGGTCAATTTGCAGGTACCTTGTTGAGGTGCGCAGCATCCGCAACCGTGAGTCAAACCGGAAATTTGATCTATTTGTTTAACTTTCGTCCATTCGCCTTCCTGAGGAATCGGCGCGGGATCATGTTTTGCGCCCTTTCTGACGCAACACATTTCTTCAACTTCTTTTGAAACTTGTATCACTGTTCTCTCCTTTTTCAAACATATACACATACATTATCTCTTTTGAAAATTTTCGGTCAAGTAATCTTAACGTTTTTTAACCTAAAAAATCGCGTTAAAAAGCCCCCTTGATTTAAGGGAGCAAAAAACAATACACTTTATCCGTACTTCTTTCTAAAATTTCGAAATCATGTTTGCGAAATTATCCGCATCCGCCTGTTCGAAAGACTGTTCCGTCTTTTGAAGGTTTGAGTAGGAATTTTCGTCCTGTTTAATTCCGCAATCGGAAATAAAACACAAAACCGACAAATACAGAAAAACAGTCATCATCAAAAAAACAAGGCTTTTACAACATCTCGTTTTTTTAGAGAATAAATTTACTGTCGCGTTGGCTATCTTTTCCATATCTTTTATCTTTGTCTTTCCTTTTGTTTTGGTAGTTTCGGGCTGTTCCGCAACGGCGTGCAAGCTCAAGTCATGATTATTTAAAACCAAACCGTAAAAAAAATAAATATCATGTTAAGAAGTATAAAATTTAGTTTTGTAAAGATTTTTAAAAACGTTTAAAATCAAGCTTTTCGAGTTTCAAAAATAAAAATTTCGACACAAATTTATATTTACATTTCTTAACACCACGCCCGACAAAAAACTTTCGACACGAAAAGCCCTTGTTTATTTAAGTTATTTATAATATAATAGTTTTGCCGTGTTCCGCGGGGACGTTGCGGATCCCTCGACTCGAACGCTCTATGCGAGGCGCAGAGCCTGTTGTGAGGCAAACAAACGGCAAGTGAAAATTTCATACGGTGTTGACGTCGGCGTTACGGACGGCGCAAACCTTCGAACCGTGTCAGGGTAGGAATACAGCAGCACTAAGAAGTCTTTTGCGGGTGTCCGGCAATGTCGAAAGAATCGGAAGTTGTTTTTGTTTGCGGAATGAATGTCGATAGACAGTGACACGGCAAAAAAGAAGGTACCGGCGGCTTTTTAAAAGCAGGTGCCTTCTTTTTTTGTGAAAAATTTGAGTAGAAACAAAATCATCACGAAAGAACGCGGGACGTCGAAAGAACACGGGAAACACAAAAAAAAGACACCCACTCTTCGGAGCATGCCCGAACAAAAAACACCCGCAGAAAAAACCTGTTGTAAAACCGAAAAATCGAATAAAAAAGCATGCTCGCAAAGCAGGTTTCAAAAATACCGAAAAAATACTACGAACACGATATTCGAGAGCATACCTTCCTCACGGGCATGCCCCTTTTTGAACAATCCCCGGCAACTACGGCATGCCGTTTTCGGGATATGCCACCCCGAACCGATACAACCGCAAATTCACCGGTATGCCGCAAAAATCATCGAACTTCTTTGAAAAGTTTTGTTATCACTTTTTCCGGTAAACTCAATGTTTCTCGGTTTTTATAGGCTTTTTTGATGAAGTCCGAATATTTTGCGTAATCCGATTTTTTCTTGTAAGTCATCGCCGCAGCGTAAAGCAAATCGCCGTTATCGGGGTTTTGAGAAAGAGCTTTCGCAACAACGGCTTCCGCGCCGTCAATATTGTCGGTTTTCAACAAAATTTTGATAAAGAGCTTGTATGCCTCGATGTCATGAGGGTTTGTTTCAAGCGTCATATGCAGGTTTTCGATTGCCTCGTACTCGAGATTTTTTTCCCAATAGATAACCGCTTTGTTAAAATACGCCCAACTGTAATCGGGAGAAATTTCGGTGACCTTGTCGTAAGCTGCCAAAGCATCGTCAATTCTGCCCAAACGCTTGTATTCGTACGCCAAATAAAACCCTGCGATTGAATCTTCCGGATTCAAAACCCACGCCTTTTCAAGCAACGGAACCGCCTTTTCCGACATGTTTTTGCGGGAATAGACCATGCCCAGCTGAAACAAAGCATCCGAATCTTCGGGGTCGTCTTCGACGATTTTTTCGAGCAAAGAAAGCGCCTTATCATAGTTTTTTAAACTTATGTAAACACACGCCGCATTAAACCTGTAATCAATCTCTTCGGGCTCTATCAAAGCGGCTTTTTCGTAATTTTTAACGGCGGCATCCAAATCCTTATTTTTCTCGTTTATTATCCCCATATTGTAATAAATATCGGCGTCTTCAGGAAAATATTTGAGCAAATACAGATACAATTCGTAAGCAGTTTCATTTTCGCCGGAATTGCAAAGCATAAAAGCAAGCTCCTTTACGGACTCGAAGTCAGTCGGGTCTTCTTTTACAACGGCTTTCAACTGTTCAATTTTTTCTTCGGCATCCATTCTTTCATTATACCATAATTAAATATTTACAAAAACATTTTAATGTGATAGAATAAAAATCCCGTTTTAGGGATGTGTAAATTAACAAAACTTTACATTTATCAAAAAACAGGCAATTTTTTTATCGTTTTTGTTTTTATAGACAAGTGTATTGTGTAGTGTATTAAAAAGGTGGAAAACATGCCCGTATCTGTCAGACCGTTAATCGGAAAGAATGTTTCATTGGTAACCCCTAAAGTTTTGGCGGAGGAAAGAGTCGCAGGCAAAGTCGTAAAAAACGTTTCGGAAGCCGTTACTGCGCCTGTTCGCGAACTTACTCAGGATGAAAAAGTTTACAATTCGATTGTCGAAAAAACAAATCAACTCAACAAAAACGCAGAACCTTCGTCAACCGTTGCGAAGCAGGCAATTTCGATGTGGTTGAAAATGGTAGCTCAAGCAGGCATAGCAGTACAAAATATCGGACATGCAATAGTTGATTTCGGAAGAGCCATAACGAGAAAAGGTCAAAAACACTACGAAACGTCCGTGCAATTCGTAAAAGAAATTCTTGAAAACAACAGATTTTCGGGAAATATCGGTATGATGCACAGGCTGAAGTCTACCGAATCCACGCTGGCAAAAATTTGCAAAGTTTACAAGAATGACCAAAACACGCTGATTACGCAAAGACCCGGCGACATCGTCGGTGACGTAATCGGAATGAGAGTCGTCTTTGAAAAGCCGACGGCAAAAAATATAATGTCGTTTTTAAACAGAATAATAGAAAAAGGCGGCAAAATAACCTCTTTGGGGAATTACAAACACCCGGAAGCCCCGGCATACATTACGACCGCGGATATAGATACTCTTTGCGCGAAAATGAGCGGAGTACCGATGGAACAAGGTCAACGACTTTCAAAATCGGCGAAAAAAGCCGCAAAGAAGGCAAACCCCGAATTATGGAAAAACGCCGACGACGTACAACCCGGAATAACAAGGGAATATATTCACCAGGACAAATCCGATTATTCGTCGGTTCACATAAAAGTTGATTTGCCTGACGGAATGCCGGTCGAAATCCAGTTGAGAGGCGCGGAAACCAATAAAATCGCAGAAGCGGAACATATTATTTATGATTTAAACCAACACAAAGCAATCGGCGACGGCTGGAAGAATGTCGAAGAAGCGTACACCAAAGTCAAAGCCGACGCAACGGATTATACTCACAATTCAAAATATGCTCATTTCGTAAAAGAAATCGAACAATCCCGCAAAAGCATTGCGGCAAAAGGGATGAAATCCAAAGTCGGCGAACCGATAACTCTGAAAGACATATACAGACAGTATTTAAAAGACGTATACCGTTATGCCAGATTAACGGAAAGCGGAATAAAAGCAAAAATGCCGAAGCTTCCCGCAGGTGTTCCGTCTTTACTCGATTACAGGAATTTGTACAAAACAAAACAAAAGTTAGGATAACCCATTGATAAACACCGCAGAATTCGTAAAAAAAATTAATAAAACAGAACCCGTCGAAATATCTTTTGCGAACAACGACACAAATCTTTACATAGGAAAAACAATATTGCGCTTTTTTGAAAGAACAAAAGACGAATTCGCGATAAAAATCGAATCGTTTACGCCGAGCGGGAAAAGCAGCTCCGTAATGTATTTTACGAGCGGCAACTACGAAAAAGTTTCTGCGTTCGCAAAAGCACCCGATTTCGAGCAACGGGTAAACGAATTCGTCAAAGGCGCATCACAAAGGCTTATTTCCGGCGAATACGCCTGATTAATCGGGAAGTCCGCACTGTCTGACGGCTTCGTAAACGGCGATGGCGACGGAATTCGAAAGATTCAAACTGCGTTGACCTTTTCTCATGGGAAGGGTCAGCGCGTTTTTATGATATTTTTTGAGCAAATCTTCGTCAAGACCTCGGGATTCGGGGCCGAAGACCAAAAAATCGCCGAATTTGAACGATACCGAGGAGTACAAATTTTTTGATTTTGTCGTAAACCAATAGAAATTCGAATCGGGAAAATCGTCCAAAAGGGTTTGTATATCCGGATATCGAATAATATTTGCCGCGTCGTGATAATCAAGACCACAACGCTTCAGGTGTTTGTCGGTAAAAACGAACCCGGGCTGCCCGACGATATACAGGTCGGAACCCGTACACGCACAGGTTCTTATTATATTTCCGGTATTTTGCGGAATTTCGGGCTCGACAAGAACGATTTTAAAATTGTTCATATTAAGCCTCTTTTTCGGGAAACAAAAACGGTTTGCTTTCGAGAATAACGGGAATAACCCTGATTACGCAAAGAACGACCGTCGTCCAAACACAAACGTTTTGGAAAACGACCAGCGGCTCGGGAGCGGGCATGCCCGGTACGTGACAAGCAATTACGGTCATAAACGCGAATATTTTCGCACCGCCGTAGACGGCTCTGGAAATTCTCGACGAGGTAAAAAACGCACCGATTTTATTTTTAATCATACTTTTCGAACCGAAAGCCGTAAAGCCTTTAGCAAAAGCCAATCCGCGGAGGGTATCGGCGATAAAGCTTCGTGTCATGACAATGAGAGGAACGGCAACGCTTATCCATCCGTAGGTTGCAAAAACAATCCAATAAGCATTTTCGACGATTCTGTCACCGAGAATGTCCAAAACCGAACCGATATCGGATTCTTCGTGGAGAGCTCTTGCAACGATTCCGTCCAACGCATCGAGGAGAATTACCGCAAGGGTCAGTCCGATTGCCGTTATAAAGAACAACTGCGTCGGCAAAACCTTCAACATTATAAGTAAATAAAAAGCCAAAACAACTCTGAAAATCGAAATTAAATTAGCCATCAAAAAACTCCTTATCGTTTGCTTCTGGACAAAGCGAAGTCGACATCGTCGAGTTTTGCACGTTTTGAACCGAGCATGATTTTTTCCGCTTCTTCGAGAATACTCACCGTTTGATATCCGTTTAAGCCGTCACTGCGGGGTTTTGTACCCTGTTCGATACAATTGAGAAAATGTGAACACTCGAGCTTGAGCGGTTCGATTTCGAGAAAATCGAGAGCTTCGTATTTTACGTTGCCCGGGCGGGTATGGTCAAAAATTTTGAGCTTGTCTTCGGACGCGGTATCATCGAAAACGGCAGTGGCTTTTGTACCTTTGACCATAAGATTTACGCGTTTTACGGGATGAATCCAGCTGTCGGAAATTTGACCGATAATACCGTCTTCGAATTCGATTGTAACATGAGTAATGTCCATGATGTCGTTAAAATCGGACGAAGCACCGACCGCGCTTATGACTTTCAAGGGTTTTTTGCCGAGAATGTAAGAGGTCATGGAAACGTCATGCGGCGCCAAATCCCACATTACGCTTCTGTCGTTTTTAAAATAATTGATGTTCAATCTGTCGCTTTGAACGTAGCTTATTTTGCCCAAAGCGCCTTCATTTACAAGCATTTTAAGTCTGTTGACCGCAGGATGATAAAGAAGCAGGTGACCGACCAGGAGCGTTAAATTTTTGGAATCGGCAAGCTCCATAAGTCTTTTGGCTTCTTCCGCAACGGTCGAAATCGGTTTTTCGACGTAAACATGCTTGCCCGCGTTGAGCATCATGCTGACGTTTTTGAAATGGGTATGACTCGGCGTAACGACCGCAACCGCGTCGATAACGGGATTATTGACGATTTCGAGAATATCTTTCGTCGTGTGAACCCCGGGATATTCCGAGCGAATTTTATTAAGATTTTCTTCATCGAGGTCGCAAACAGTGTGCAACGCGTTAAGATTATAGAAATTTCTTACAACGTTTTTGCCCCAAAGACCGCAACCTACGACAGCAACATTATGTGGTTTCATGAATATACCTCATATTCCGGACAATCAATACAAGAATTATCACACAAAAAAAAGCGAAAGTACATAGCTTAAAAAATTTTTAATGACAAGAAGGATTTTTTGGTGTTTAATTTTAATGAAATAAACAAAGAGAAAAATTCGGAAGGACAAAAATATGTTGGCAAGACGTGCTGCAAGAGAATCGGCGGTAATGATATTATCACAAATCGACGGAGATATAAGTAAATACAAGACGGAAGATTTCGAGGAACTTGCGGTAAGATCCGTGAGAATGTTGACAAACAACGCTTACGAAGATTTGAAAACGGTTGCGTCATCCGTGCTCGAAATGCGGGATTACATCGACGATTACGAACTCAGACACCCCGACAACGCCGACAAACCGCTAAATTCGGAATATTTGCCCGTCCCGATGCCGTTGACGTCCGATATGTCGGGCAGACTGGCGGTTTTGGAAGACGTTTGCGAAAAAGCTTTTGCGGCGTTGGAAATTGCGGAAATGGCAGTGCTTCAGGAAGCTTCCGAAACAAAAAAATATACCGCGAAAATAATCAAATCATATTTTAGAAATCACGTCGAAATCGACGGTTTAATCAAGAAATACGCGAAAGGCTGGGATTTTTCGAGACTTATCAAAACGGACAGAAACATTTTGAGAATAGCGATAGCGGAAATGCTTTTTGTCAAAGAAACTCCCGTAAAAGTCATTATCGACGAAGCGGTCGAGCTCGCAAAAAGATATTCGACGGAAGACAGCTCGTCTTTCATCAACGGAATTTTGGCAAAAGTTACGGCGGAAAATCTCGATGTTTGATTTTTTTCGAAAAAAACCGCAAAACTGCGATGAACAAAACAACGAAGGACATGAGCTTTCTTTTGAAAAATTAAAAAGCGTCATCTCGAATACCGCTCGCGCATTGACGGGCGGGTTGAATTTTGCCGAAAACGAAGAATACAGCGAAGTTTTGACCGACGAAATCGAGGAGAACCTCATTAAAGCCGACCTCGGACTCGAAACGGCAGTCGAAATTACGGACAAAATCAGAGAAAAACAACTGAAGGCTTCCGAAATCGGGAATTTTTTGAAAGAAGAATTCCGGTCGATTTTAAAAAACGCTCCGAGCCCGCAAATCAACTTTTCCGACGGGGATTTGAACATATATTTGATTACCGGCGTAAACGGCGCGGGCAAAACGACTTTGATTGCCAAAGCGGCGTATATGTTTAAAAGCGAGGGCAAAAAAGTTTTGGTCGCGGCAGCGGATACGTTCAGAGCTGCGGCGGAAGAGCAGCTTAATATCTGGTCGGACAGAGCAGGGGCGGATATCGTCAGAAAAGACGGCGCAGATGCAGCTTCGGTGGTTTTTGACGCGATAGAAAAAGCAAAATCGGAAAAATACGACGTACTGCTGATAGACACCGCGGGAAGACTTCAAAACAAATTCAATTTGATGGAAGAATTAAAGAAAATAAAATCCGTAATAAATAAAAAAGCTCCCGAAAATTTGAAGGAAAGTTTTTTGGTGCTTGACGCAAACACGGGACAAAACGGGCTTATACAGGCGGAAGTTTTCAAGGATGCCGCGGACGTTACGGCGGTTGCGCTTACAAAGCTCGACGGAAGCGCGAAAGGCGGAATAATTTTTGCGATTGCGGAAAAATACAATCTGCCGGTAAAATTGGTCGGAACGGGAGAAAAAATGACCGATTTGAAGATTTTCGACGCGGACAATTTTGTGAACGCAATTTTCGAGTAAAAATATGAACAGCGAAACGGAAGCGGAAATAAAAAAATCGATAGGAAAGAACATCGCGAAATTTCGGAAGCGAAAAGGTATGTCGCAAAAGGAATTTGCGGAAAAAATCGGAATTGTTTTCACGAACGTGAGCTATATCGAAAAAGGGAAATACACTCCGCGCCTGAACACGCTGATAAAGATGTCGGAGGTGCTCGACACGCCGCTTTACGAGTTTTTCATATTTCACTCGCACATAATGACCTCTACAATACGAAAAAGCCTCCTGAAAGCGACCGACGAGGACGAAACGTTACTGCGACTCATGTACAGACTTTATATCGCCGTGAAGAGCGATTATTCGCCGCATTCGGACATCAACTGACGACAAAAACCGTTTCGAAATTCTTCGCTTTCAACAGACGAACGTGTTCGTCCGTGAATTTTTCACCGGGTAAAACAAGCGGAATTCCAGGCGGATAGTCGAAAATCGGTTTTGCACAAATTTTTCCGGGTGCACAATCAAGCGAAACTTCCGATTTTTCCGCAAAAACAGCGTCTCGCAAAGAAATTTCGAAAACGGGCTCGGGAAGCGAAAAGCCTTTCGATTCGACAAATTCCGACAAAATAAGTTCCTTAGAAATTTTTCGAAGAGCTTTTTCGAGAGCGAATAATTTTCGGGAAGAAGTTCCGATACCGCATGTACAAAGCACGCAAGTGTCCGTCACAAGCTCGTCTTCGATGTTCAAAGCATCCAATTTTTCCGACAATTCGGCACCCGAAAGCCCCGCGGCGGAAATTAAAAATTTGGAACAATCTTCGCTCAACACGCGAATTCCCGGCAAATTTTCAACGTTTTTTCGAAAATTTTGCAAATTGTCGACCAAAGTCGAGATTTTTTTTGAACCTTTTGAAGAAACCAAAAAATTTACGGTTTCAAAAGAGGCAAAAACCGCGGGATAAGAAGGCGAAGAGGTATTATACAAATTTAACGCAAATTGAATTTTGTCCTTTACCGCAACGGAATTTTTGTTCAAAAGAAGCAACGCACAAGGGTTCGGAGCTCCGCAGGTCTTGTGAAGCGAACAAATCGAAACATCCGCACCCCGAGAAATCGCACTTTTCCCGAAAAACTCGGGCGCAAAGTTTTTAAGAGCACCGTGAGCCTCGTCTACGACAAGAGTTACGTTTTTTGCCGCACAAACCGAGGAAATTGCCGATATGTCGGAGTTTAAGCCTTCGTAGGTCGGCGAAGTCATTATAAAAACCTTTATTTCGGGGTTTTCGGATAAAATTTTGTCGACGGAATCCGGAGAAATCTTGCCGAAAGCACCGATATTTCGGTCGTATTCGGGAGTTATAAACACCGGCGCAACACCCGTTAAAGCAAAGGCGTTAAATACCGATTTATGGCAGTTTCGGGCAACCAGAACTTTGTCCGAAGGCTTCGAAAGAGCCGTTAAGGCCGCCAAAATCCCCGAAGTCGAACCGTTTACGAGAAAAAATACGAAACCGGCATCAAGTTTTTTTGCGGCGGATTTCGAAAAATCGGAAAGAACTCCGGAAGGGTCCGAAAGATCGTCAAAACCGTCGGTTTCGGACAAATCGTATTTGAAAAACTTTTTGCCGAAAATTTGTCTGAGCGGAGGAATAACCGCAAAACCCGAGTGAGACGGGGTCGTGAAGAATATTCTGCGCGCTTTTAAGTATTTCTTTACAAAGTTTATCGAATTCATAAAATATTGTATAATCCTTTTGTATTATTGTAACGCGGATATGTAAAATGAGCGAAAATATTTCACCCGAACGGGAGATAAAAGAGTTAAAGGAAAAAATATTATACCACAACAAGGCGTACTACGAAAACGACAACCCGGAAATTTCGGACAAAGAATACGATGACCTTTTTGCGCGGTTAAAGGCCCTTGAAAAGGCGTATCCGATTTTTGCGACGGGCGATTCGCCGACAAAACTGACAGGCTCCGCAGTTTCGGAAAAATTCAAGGAACACAAGCATAAATACAGGCTTTACAGCCTCGATAACTCGTACGATTTCGAAGATTTGAAAAAATGGTACGAAAGAATTTTGAAAGAATATCCGCAAAGAACGCCGGAGCTTGTAACGGAGCTGAAATTCGACGGACTTGCGACGGCTTTGTCGTACGAAAACGGCAATCTGACGGTTGCGGCGACACGCGGAAACGGAATTGTCGGCGAAGTCATTACGGAAAACGTCAAGCGGATAAAAAACATTCCTCAAACGTTGAAAAAGCCTCTGACAGTTGAGGTTCGGGGCGAAATTTATATGCCGAAATCTTCGTTCGAAAAACTTAACGAAGAGCAACGCGCCGCAGGCGAAAAAGAATTCGCAAACCCGAGAAACGCCGCGGCAGGATCCTTGCGGCAACTCGACGCGACAATTACGGGAAAACGAAATTTGAAATTTTTCGCATACGCGGCGGAATTTCCGAACAACGACTCGCCGAAAACACACTTCGAAATCCTGAAATTACTGAAAGAAGCGGGATTTGACGTAAACGAAAACGCAAAATTACAAAAAAACATGTCGGAAGTCGAAGAATACTGCAAATACTGGGAATTCGAGCGATTTAAACTCGATTACCCGACTGACGGAGCCGTCGTAAAAATCAACGACATCGACATCCAAAACGAAATCGGTTACACGGCACGCGCGCCAAAATGGGCTACGGCGTTTAAGTTTCCGCCCGAAGAAATCGAAACGGAACTTCTGGATATAGAAACCTGCATAGGAAAAACAGGCGTAATTACACCGGTAGCAATACTTTCGCCCGTAAATCTCGCGGGAACCGTCGTAAAACGCGCAAGTTTATACAATTTTGACGAAATTACGAGACTGAATTTGAACAAAGGCGACAAAGTCATCATCAAAAAAGCCGCGGAAATCATTCCGAAAGTCGTAAAAAAAGTCGGGGAAAGTATAGCGGAAACTACGTTTCCCGTTCCGACCGAGTGCCCGTGCTGCAAAACAAAACTCGTAAAACGCGAAGGCGAAGTAAATCTGTATTGCCCGAACGAAAAAGGCTGTCCCGCCCAAATAAAAGGAAAAATCGAGTTTTGGTGCTCAAAAAACGGCGTCGACATTGACGGACTCGGACCCAAAGTAATCGAAGCATGTCTCGAAAAAGGCTTTATAAAAGACTTTGCCGATATTTATCTGCTTACGGAAGACAAACTCACGCAAATCGATTTGATAAAAGAAAAATCCGCGCAAAACATTTTATCTTCGATAGAAAAGTCCAAAAACCCTACCGTTGCAAAGTTTTTGACGGCTTTATCGATAAAGTTGACGGGCAAAGAAACCGCAGAACTTTTGGCAAACGAATTTTCGACTCTCGAAAGAATAATGAGCGCAACAAAGGAAGAATTGAGCAAAATCGACGGAATCGGCGAAAAAGTCGCCGAAAACATCGAAGAATTTTTCAAAGACGAAGATAACATAAAATTAATCGAAAAGTTGAAATCGGTCGGAATAAACATCAAAGAAGCCGACACGGGAAGGGTTTCCGACGTTTTTAGAGGAAAAACGTTTGTCATCACGGGAACCCTGAGCAAACCGCGAAGTGAGTTCGAAACCCTCATAAAATCGGCGGGAGGAAAGGTTTCTTCGTCGGTAAGCAAAAAAACTTCGTACCTTTTATGCGGAGAAAATTCCGGCTCGAAGTTTGACAAAGCGACGGCTTTGGGTATTATGATATTAAACGAAGAAGAATTTTACGAACTGCTGAGGAAACAATGAACAAACACGGCGGAATGATTGAGATAAAAGGATTTAAGGGGATTTGCATATTCCTTTTCCTTGTATGTTGTTTTTTAACGGGCTTTTGCCTGTTTCCGGGGTTTTTCGTAATGCATGCCTGGAATTTTGCGGGAAATTATATTGCGGAACTGCCTCAAATGAATGTTTTGCACGGTTCTATGCTGTGGTTGGCACTGTTTTTGATAGGTTACGTGATATCGGGCAAAAAAATCGGAATAGGATTTGCGTGTATTGACGAAGGCGAAGACATAATAAATTCGCAGGTTATAAACGAATTGAAATCCGAAATCGCTAAAGAAAACGAAACACACGACAAAAAGGAGAACAAATAATGAGAAAGCAGTTGGCGGCAGGATTATTGGCATTTACGTTACTGTTGCAGACGACATCGTTCGCAACGGCGGCAGTGGCTCCCGGAAACGACGAAAAAGGATATATTTCGGTAAGAGCCGAAAAATCCGAGGAGATAATGCCCGACACGGCAAAAATAACATTAACGGCGGAAACGACCGACAAACAAAGCAACGTCGCGGCTTTAAAGAACAAAGAAATAATGAACAAAGCTCAAGCGGAGATTTTGAAACTTAAAACCGACGCAAACAAGCTTGAAGTATATACTTCGGGGTATTCTTTGAGAACGAATTACTCGTACAACAGGAATAACGTACGCTCGACTACGGGTTATACCGTGGAAAATTCCGTGACGGTAAAGACAAAAGATATCCAAAATGCGGGGAAAATAATAGATACTGCACTTAAGGCAGGCGTAACAAGAATAGGAAACATAGAATTTTCTTACGACAAAAACAGTCTGAAATGCAACGATATGCTCTCCGCGGCAACAAAAAGCGCATACGAAACCGCGCGTTCTTCGGCGGCATCGATAAAGGGCGAAATCAAAGGAATTAAGTCGATAAACACTTCATGCCGAGTCGAAGGTTCAACATTGAGAAACTTCCCGGTCAGAATGTACGCAAAAGCTCTTTCGGCAGATGCGGAAGCGGCTTCCGCGGAACCCGAAACGATTGTATCGCCGGGCAAAATGAAGATTTACGCCTCGGTTGACGCGACGTTTTACGTAAAATAAAACAACGGCGCGTTCATCTGCCTGTACGGCGACATCGGGATCGGCAAAACCGCGTTCGTCAAAGAAGTCTGCAAATTTTTATTTAAAAATAAGCTTTTTAATAAGCAAAATCAAACCCGAAAAGAGGGCGACACCTGCGGAATATTTCAGGACATTTACAAAGGTTTGTCCTCTTTTTTTCGAGGAAACCGAATTTTCGTATTCCGTCGCGACATCTTTTTTGCGAACAAATCTGTCGTCGATGTCCTTGTCTGCGGAGTACATCGCGATATCGGAAGGAGGACACGCCACGCGCCCCTGACTTCCGTAAAAAACGTTATTGCCTGTATTTTGTGATATCGGTTCCATACACTTCACCGGAAATATTAAAACAAAACCCTTTAAAAAATTGCGTTTTTTTAGTAAAAAGTAAAGATTTGTAAAAAAAAAACGTTTTTTTGTCAAAGAAGTAACAATTTTTTTTATTCAGGGGAATTATAGCAGTACGAGAAAGTAACGTGAAGCATGGGAGATTACGTAAGTGAACAAAATTTCTTTTAACGGCTACAAGCAATACTACGATAATAACGGAGTCAAAAAGCAAAAGTTTTTTCTGCCGCACGACGAAAATCAATATTCGGTAAAGGTTGAGCTTTACAACGCGGAAAAGGACAAAGAAGGAAATTACAAAACTCCGACGGGAAAGCCGGTAAAAGAATTGGATCTCGGCGAAAGCTTCAACCCCGACAAAGAATTTTTCGGAAAGAACGAATTTGCCTACAGGTACAGACTTACCCCGAAAAAAGGAGGTAAAACGAAATATGCGTTTGACCCCGGCATAACGTTGAACCTTTTACAAAAAAACGGCAAAGGAGAAACGCTGAAAGACACGAACGGTGTCGACAAGCCCGATTTCAGACCGGACAACAAATTCAACATTGCGTACACAAACCGAAGCACGATTTCGGACGGCGGCAAAATGCAGCTTATAATGCCCGATTTGTTTAATCCTTCGGCAAAAAGAATCGGAAAAGAAAGCAAAATGTTTGTTCTCGGCGGCGCGGACAAAACAAAAGAAATAAGAAACCATGCAAACCTTCTCGGAGGCGATTTTAACGGAATAACCGCTCAGGTTGCGGAATTAAGCAAAGAAGGATACAAAAGAATCGTCGGAACGCCGTTCACGCAGGATAACGTGTCTTCGCACAAATATTGGACGCAAAACGCATTCAAAACGGCGTCGTCGTTGGGCACGACAAAAGATTTCGAAGAACTCCAAAAAGCGTTGTTCGTAAACGGAATGAACTGGGTTTCGGACGCGGCACTCGTAAACGAAGGTTTGACGGGAATTCACTTTGCGAACGTTTTGAAGTACGGCGAAGACTCGCCCTTTGCTTCGTGGTTCAAGGTTCCCGGGCTCAAAACCGGCGTTCTCGGGCTTAACGTGTTACCCAAAGACAACAAATACTTCGGTTTTAAATTCGAAAACTGCCCCGTCGATTGGCAAAAGCACTCCGTAGGAGAACCGACTCTTGCTCCGAACAGAAAATACAAGCCCGCATACCCGAGCTTTGTAACGTTTTACGACAAAAGAACACCCGAAGAAAAGAATTCTTATACGTACACGACAAACGATCAGGTCGTGCACCCCTATCGTTTTGAAATCAACGCGAAAGAACTTGCCGAAAGATTTAAAAATCTTTCCAAAAAGCAATACATCAAAAACAACATGACCGACTTTTTGAAATTGATGAAATTCTCGAATTTCGAATTCGGCGTAAACAAAAAAAGCGGTTTCGAAATGTGGGACGGAAATACCGACATCGCGAAGTTGAGCTTCTATGTGAACGAAAACGACGAACAAAAATTGAAAAATGTCGGATTCAAAGACCAAAAGCTTTCGGAAAGACAAAAACTTGTTGCCGGAGTAAATCAGGTGTGGGATTACTCGATAGCCTCGGGCAGATATTGGACTAAAAATATAAACGATATCCTGACGAGAGCGACCTCCGACGCGCTGAGAGGCACTAAAGACGGCGATTTCGAAAAAGCGATAAAATATAATATCGGCAAAGGACTTCTGCCCAAATCGGCGGCAACAAAAATGACGCCCGAAATTATTCAAAACGTGTTGGACGGAAAATACGAACTAAAAGGAACGCAAGGTCCGAGAAATCAACAGGACTTTGTTTTGAGAGTCGCAGCGGATGTTCCGCTCGAAACGTTGCCCATTCAGGACAACATAATCGAAGTTCTCGGCAGCCCGTATATATCGCCGAAAGCCTTCAGAAAAGAAGACATCGGCACGACCCGTTACGACCACATGAAAAGCGAATACAAAAACATTCCCGCGGAATATCGCGCGACGAACAAGCGAATGGACGGCGTAAACGACAGATTTTTCTACCTGATGGAAAGCGTCGCGCAGAGAATACAATCGGAAACCGGAGTCGAACTGGCGACAAAAGACGGAAAAATGACTCCGTTGGGCAAATACGTTTACAGAGACGTTATTCCCGACTTGTACAAAGTTTATTTGTTGAACCTTTTGGAAACAAATCCGAAAGTAAAAATCGATACGAAAACAGGCGACATCGACTTTACGGAAGCCGAAAAGGACGCTGCAAACAACCCGGGCGGATACGGAAAAACTTCAACCACTCCTAAGGCTTCGGCGGAAATGATACTTTCAAAAATGGAAAACAAATCATTCACGTATCCGTACAAGGAAAATACCATCGAATTGTTCAAAAAGATAATTGAAGCAAGAATGAGCGGGAAAAGCCTTAACGTATACAAAATGTCCGAAGCGTTGGTGGAAAGAACCGAGTCGGGGTTGGGCTGGAGACTTGACGCGGCAAAAGACGTAGCTCCGATAGACGACGTCAGGGCAGGTGTTTTGAGCGCAGACAAAGCATGGCAACAGGCAACGGATTTTTGGAAAATGTTCACCAAAACCGTAACCGATATAAACCCTCACGCGTACACGACGGCGGAAATTACCGACCTTGCAACGTTGATACCGAAAAAAACCGGCAGATACGTGGATCAGGTCGACGCGGAATCGAAATTTATTCGGGAAACGGGAATTACGACCCCCGCAAACTACTCGTATTTCTATTCGCTTATACCCGAAATGTACGGAAGAAACGTGGAATACGGACATCAATCGGGCGATTTCGGAAACGTCAAATCGTTGCAACAAAAAATCGACGGCATCGGAAGCGGATGGAACGGAAACCCCGGATTTTTGTACAGCGCACCGCTCGACGGAATAATTCACTCGTACACGTTTATCGGAAACCACGATAAACCGAGAGTTTTGCACTCTTTGGCAACAGATATGCAACTGTTCTACAGCGATATGAAATCTCCGCAAGCCAAGAAAACCGCGGCATACGTTCTCGGAAAAGACGAAAAGGATATCCGTTTTGACTTGATAAGCCCGAAAGCGATAGCAATGGGATTGCTTATGAAACAAGGCTTCGGCAAGGTTTTGGGCAAAACCGACAAAAATCTGGAAAAAATCAACAAGGCTATCGGAAATATAGCCTCGGGACAGTTTAAAGGAAAACCGATAAATGCGGAAGCGTTCGGTGTAAGACCTTTTGAGAAGGCGATTACGGACGTATTGGACGAAGCCGTTTCGACGGAAAAACTTTCGTTGAACAAATCGGAAAGAGAAAGACTCGAAGCCGGAGTTTTGAAGGAAGTAACCGCACCAGCGTTTGAAAGATATTATACTATATTCAAAACGTTGACGACATTGCCGGGCGACGTGACGGATTTTGCGGGTGACACACTTGCTGCAAGCGGATTTGAGTCGAAAGCAAACAACCTTTACCAACAAAACAGAAACCCGATACACAGAGAATGGCTTGAGGACGGTCGTTACGCGTTTGTAAAGGAATTCAACGAAAAGATGAAGAAAATCGGCGAACTCAGAAATCGACGCGAACTTTCGGCACTTAACGACGGCGTTCCCGTTTCGCTGCCTCCCGAAAAGGGCAGAGTCGGCACGAAAGACCAAGATGTATATCCTTTGCTCAGATACAACGATAAGGGTTCGATGACCATAACGTTGTACACCACGGCAGGATACGAACGAGAACCCGATAATCAAAACTTCCTCGGAGAGCGTCAAAATCGGATGATGCCGAAAAGAGAAAGCGTCGAACTCGGTTCGATAGCATTGACGACGTATAAAGACCTGAGACAAGGACTTCCGGGCGGAGTTAAGGAAGGAACGACATTCAAAAACGTTCGCGAAGACGATAAAAACGAATACGTTGTCGTAAGAAACGGAGACAGATACGTTTTGAAAAACAAAAAAGGCAAAATCGTTATTAAACCCGAAGATTACAACGCAATGATTCTTTACAAGGTCAAATAACCCGAAAAACAAACGCAAAGTCGTATACATTTTGGGTTTAAAGATTAAATTCAAGCCGCGGGGATGACCGATTTTCGCGGGGATGGGGGATTACTTGAAAAAATTCCCCGTTTTTTGTAAAATTTGAGAAACAGGAGATTTTTGTTATGAATATTTTAGAAGGAAAAAAAGGGATAATATTCGGCGTCAGCAACACGAGCGGAATAGCTTACGGGATAGCCGAAAGAATCATCGCGGAAGGCGGAGAGCTTGCTTTTACGTACGCAAACCCTGCGATGGAAAAGCGCGTAAGACCGATTGCGGAAGCGATGAACTCTAAATTGACCGTAGAATGCGACGTTACGGATGAAAACCGAGTTAAAGAAGTTTTCGAAAAATATAACGAAATCTACGGAAATCTTGACTTTGTGATACATGCCGTAGCTTTTGCGAATAAAGAAGATTTGACGGGCGAATTCGTAAACACGTCGAAAGCGGGCTGGGACACGGCTCTCGGAGTCAGCGCTTACTCGTTGGTTACAATGGCAAGAGAAGCCCGTAAATATATGAAAAACGGCGGATCGATAATATCGTTGACTTATCTCGGCTCGGAAAAAGTCGTTGCGAATTACAACGTAATGGGCGTCGCGAAAGCAACGTTGGAAGCAAGTTCGAGATATCTTGCGGACAACTTGGGCAAGGACAATATTCGCGTAAACTGCATTTCTGCAGGTGCAGTCAAAACCCTTGCCGCAAAAGGAATTTCCGGCTTTGACAAAATGTTGAAAGCAGGTGTGCTCAAAGCTCCGTTAAACAGAAACGTCACGACGACGGAAATCGGAAATACCGCGGTTTACCTGTTGTCCGACCTTTCTAGCGGCGTAACCGGCGAAGTTATTCACGTGGATTGCGGATGCCATGCCGTATATTCTTCACTTGAAGAAATGCAGGCAATCGACACCGTCATCAAAATGCAAAAAGAAGCGGCGCATCACGAGTAATCAAAAATTTTACAAACAAAAAGAAGCACCCTTTCGGGGTGCTTTTTTGTCAGTCGAAAAAATTTAACGAAGACACGCACACACATTCGTTACACGAACACATATTCCGCGGTTCGATAAAATTGTCGAAGCCGAGACAGCCGCAATTCAGAGACTCTTCTATAGGCTTGGCGAAATTTTCTTCGAGCCGTTTTCGCAATTTTTTCATTGCACGTTTTGATTTCTTTTTCATAACGATACCTCCGATAATTATTTAATAAAATTTTTGAAAAAGAACATCGGAGGAAAGTATAAAAAAGAAAACATTAAGAATTGTAAAAAGACCGGTAAAAAGTGTCAAAAAAAAATCTTGAGACGGTTTAATCGGTATGTACTTAAAAAAGAGGATAGGAAAACATGTCTGTAACAGGAGTAAGCTCGGTACAACCGAGAATTTTTGCACCCGCGAAAAACATAAGTTTTTCGGGCAAAAAAGTTTCGAGAGAAAATGTAGAAGCAAAGGGAGAAAAACTTCACACGTTTAAGAAAGGAAACGAACAGATTATCGCGAACGCGGAAGGCGAAATGATTGCAAAGATAAAAATTTCGCCGGAATACAAAGGGTTAAAGGTAACGGCGGACGAAGCAAAATTCGCACCGGAACTGAACATTACCCACCCTAAACTCGGCGACACAACCGTAAAAATGTTTGCGGGAAGTTCGTTGAAAAGCAAAGACGGAAAACTTTCGATAGAAATGTTCCCCGAAAGCAAGAAGAAATTGTCGTTCGGTGCATCGAAGTTTGCGGTAACCACAAACAATAACGGAAACGAAACGACAAAAGCCGTTCAGGCGTACATCAACAATTTAACGGGTCACACGATAGACGGAAGCGCAAAATCGACGGTTATAAAAAACGAACCGACTTTGGTCATTCCCGCGGGCGGATTCGGTACGAGACTTGCGAACCTGACGAGCGTAAACGGAAACAACAAACCTTCGTTGTACATGCCGACCGACGGAAATTACAGAATAGTCGCAAACGCGCTGAATATTGCCGAAGCGTCGGGATTTATCAACGGTAAAACGAAACCTTTGTACATTCACGAAAACCAAAAAGATCCGTTGGTTCAACCGGCGGGCGAAAGACTTAATATAGTTAAAGGTTCCGACCTGAACTCCGACGGCGGAGCGATTTTGGAAGCTTTGGTCAAGGGAAAAATTCCTTCGAACAAAGACCTTGTCATCGTAAACGCCGACATCTTCACTAACGCGGATTTGTCGAACGCTTACAAACTTATGAAAGACAAAAAAGCCGCGCTGGTAATACCTTTTTACCCCGTAAACGAAACCAGAGCGAAATCATTCGGACTTATTTCGTTTGACAAAGTCGGAGAAGGCAAAAACAGAGAATTGCAAATCAAAGGATTTACGGAAAAACCGCAGGTCATTACGGACGAAATCAAGGAACACTGCGGAGTTGACGGCAAATACGCCGCAAACCCGGGAATGTACTTTATAAGTAAAGAAGCGTTGCCGTTCGTGAAAGAACTGTTCAAAAAAGATGAAGCAGCAAGAGAGGCTAATCCCGACGAAAAATCAAAAACGTTGTTGGGCAAGAACATCATGCCCGAACTTATCAAAGCGATAAACGAAGGCAAAATAAAGGGTGCCGACGGAAAAGCAATGAAAGCTTATACGACATCGTTGAAAAATCCTTCGGGCAACACCGCGGTTTGGGACGATATCGGAACCGCAAAAGCATACCTTGACGTAATCAAGGACGTTGCGACGGAATACAAAGCCGGCAGAACCGGTAAAAACGGAAAATATTACGGAGTAAACCCGAAAGTTATGGAAGATTTCGCGGGAAATTACGACGAAAAGAGCGGAGTCGTTTATTTGTCGAGTAAGGCAAGAGAAGACTTCAACGCTTTCACTGCGGGAGCAGACAAAAACGGCTCGCCGATTGAAGCAAAGGGGAATATTTTCGTAATGGACAAAAAAGCGTAAGAAGAGAGAGTAGAGAATAACACGACGAAGAGGAAAGCAGACCGTTTTCCTCTTTTTTTTGCTCAAAAAGGTAAAAACAAATTACACATACTTTTTCACGAAAAAGCATGCTCGAGCTGCGAGCCGAAAAACGACACCTCTTCGCACGCCCCGAGACAACCGCATTTCGGACACAAAAAACAAGCGCCGAATTCAACCCGGATAATTTTGTAAAAATTTCAGGTCTTTTTGAATTTGTTTTTTCAAATCGGAAAACGATGCGAATTTTTGTTCGTCACGAATTTTCGAAAGAAACTCGATTTTTAACGAACGTCCGTAAAGATTTTCGTCGACTCCGTCAATAAAAACTTCGCAAACGGGAGCTTCATCTTTACCCAAAGTCGGGCGAAAACCGTAATTCAGCAGCCCGAAATACGATTTACCGTGCAGAGTTACCCTCGTCAGAAAAACACCCGTGTCGATTTTGACAATATCTTCGGGATAAACGATATTTGCCGTCGGAAAGCCGAAAGTGCGGGCAATTTCGTTACCGTGGACGACAAATGATTTCACGTAAAAATCGTAGCCGAGTAAATCTTTTGCAAGATCGAAATCGGAATTTTTGACGGCTCGGCGAATTGCGGAACTGCAAACCGAGTGATTTTTGAACGTCACCGGCGGAATTTGAAAATATTTGTATCCGAAAGACGAAGACAAATTTTCGAGCAAAACGGGCGTCCCTTCGGCGTTTTTACCGAAAGTGTGACTGAACCCCGTTGTAATCGCACACGGCGAAAAATATTTTACGAGAATGTTTTCGACATAATCGTGAGGGGAAATTTGAGAAAATTCGGGGGTAAATTTTATGACAAAAGCGTAGTCGAAGTTCAGAGCCGAGAGCATGTCCAGTTTGTCTCCGAGCGGAATTAAATGCTCAAAATGTTTGTTAAAAAGAATTTCCGACGGATGTTTATCAAAAAGAATTACGCCGGACTTCGAATTATTTTGAACCGCAAATTGCACGGCATTTTTTAAAACGACTTCGTGTCCTTTGTGAACGCCGTCGAAAAAACCGAGAGCGAGTGATAAATTAGGGATATTACAAAAACCGTCAAAAACTTTCATTTTCCGTCACATTACAATCAAGTACAAAAACATTATAAAACATATAAAAAAAAGTTCAAACGAACTATTCAAAAAAAAGCAAAAAGAATTTATAATTCGGTTAACGGAAGGCAAAACCAATGACGAACAAAAGACTTTTACGACAAAAATACAACCTGATAAAAGCAATCACGCCTGATTCGGGGCACGAAAACGAACACGACGAAAATTCGTTTTGCGCGCCGGGACGCTTGAAGGGCGGAGTTTACACGGATTCGGACAAAAACGTGCATTTCAAATTTTTCACGTTCAAAGATGTCGAAAAAGTTTGCGTCGAAATAAAGCCTTTCGATAAAAGAATTTTCAAGATTTTACCGATGGAAAAAACCGCCGACGGAGTTTTTGAATTGACTGTAAACGGAAAAGTCGCAAAACACAGGGACAGATACCGTTTTATCATATACAGGGAAGGGAAGCCCGTAAAGCGCGTGCGAGATCCGTATTCGATGTTGCAGGACGATTTTCCGGTTTGGTCGATTATATACAACCACAATAAGTACAAATGGAAAGACCGCGCGTGGCAACTTTGCGAAAAAAAGGAAAGAGTAAGTGCGATTGCGGACGAGGAAAACAAGCTGACACCCGTCGGAGCGTTACGGATTTTCGAACTGAATATTCCGTCTTTGACCGAAAAAGGGTCGTACAAAGCCGCGAGCAAAAAACTGAAAGAGGCGAAAGACATTGGATTTAACGCAATCGAAATCATGCCGGTCGAAAACTGCTACGGATACAATTGGGGATACGACGGAGTAGACAAGTTCGCGCCGAACAACACTTACGGCACGCCCGACGACCTGAAAGCTTTAATTGACTACGCGCATAAACTGAAACTCAATGTGATAATGGATATGGTTCCGAACCACATCGGGTTTGACATGTGCGACATCGACAACGCGGGACCGTACACCGACGGATGCAACGAGTTCGGCAAAAAATTCAATTTCGAAAAAAAAGACAACCTTATTGTAAGAAATTTTATCGCGGGTGCGGCGCTGAACTGGCTTATAAACTATCATTGCGACGGATTGAGACTTGACCTGACAAAATATATGAACTCGGACTTCACGATGAAACAACTTGCCGCGGAAATAAAAAACCACGTGCCGAACGCTTTTTTGATTGCCGAAGACGCTCGCGAAAACGATGTTCGAGTAACAAAACCTTTTACGGAAGAAGAAATTTTCGAAAACACGAACAACCACGAACGTTTTATCTCAAAAATAGCCAAAAATTCGATATCGCTGGAAAATTTGGGATACAACTCGGAATGGGATTTTCAATACCACAAACAAATCGCGGCACAGGTGCTCGAATATTGGGGCGGATATCCCGCAAATATCGACGCGCTTGACTATGTCGTAAAAAATTCGGGAATGCGGGTAAAATATCCGATGAGTCACGACGAAATCGGAAACGTCGACGGAACAAGGCTTATCACAAAAATTTTCGCAAAAGAAATAAATATTTACAAAAACGTGCC
Organism: uncultured Candidatus Melainabacteria bacterium; assembly: GCA_934718085.1. Classification (GTDB taxonomy): domain Bacteria; phylum Cyanobacteriota; class Vampirovibrionia; order Gastranaerophilales; family Gastranaerophilaceae; genus CAKUZL01. The sequence continues at coordinate 206,483 of CAKUZL010000001.1, read as the reverse complement.
TCTCGACTACAAAAACAGACGCGAACAAAAATTTGCGCACGCTGCTCAAAATATTTTAAAAACCCTGATGACGGGCGAATTGGAAAATTTCACGAACACCGAGCTTAATCGGTTCAAAAAAAACAACTTTTTGTCGGAATCTGCAACGATTACATCATTGAAAGGCGCATATAAAGCGGCTCTTGCAAAAATGCGTCTGGCAACTGCATTCACGTTTTTTTTGCCGGGCCCGAAAATGATTTTTCAAGGCGACGAAAAAGGCGATATCGGGTATTTCAAATTTTTCAGAGAACTCTCCTGCGGCTACGAAAAAGCTCTGGAAGAAAAAGGCTATAAACCGGGTTTAAGCGCATTTTTGGACTCGAAGCCCGGAACGATTCATTATTCGCCGAAATATCACAAAGATTTGGGTAACACGAAACGAATGATGAAAGTTCTAAACACTCTGAACGAACAAAATCCTGCCCTTCAAACCGGGCGGGTCGTCGGCACGGTAACACACCCGATATCGAGAGTTATTGCGGTTCACGTAAAACTCGACGACAACGAAATTTTCTCGACTGCGAACTTTTCGTCCGATTTTTATTTCGACAACTACAAAATCGAATTTCCGGAAGGCGAATGGATCGAAATATTCAACACAAATGAACGAAAATTCGGCAACGACGGAAGTTTTACCAACCCCGAAAAAAAATCCGGCGGTATCAGAAAAATCTCGCTGCCCGCGTATTCGCTGTGCGTGTTCAAAAAAGTTTAAATTCGTTCAATCAGAGCAACACACTCGACGTGCGGAGTGTGGCAAAACATATCGACGGGCTGAACGTAACGGGTTTTAAACCCTTTCGAATGTAAAAAATTAATATCGGCGGCAAGAGTCGCGGGATTGCAACTTACGTACACGATAAGTTTTTCAGCAAGCTTCACGACATGCTCCAAAGCCGCAATTCCGCAGCCTTTGCGCGGAGGATCCAACAAAACGACATCGAAAGTTATATTATTTTTCGCAAAATCTTCGAAAGTTGTAAATGCGTCAGAATTAATAATTTTAACGTTTTTCGCCCCGGAAAGCTTCACGTTTTCGGCGGCATCAAGCGAAGCACTTTTACATTCTTCGACACAAACAATTTCGCGAGCAATGTCTTTCATTTGGAGCCCAAACGCCGAAACGCCCGAGTATGCGTCCAAAACCGAAGGATTATTCAACTTGTCCGAAATCATTCGCCGTGCCGTTTCGAAAATTATTTGCGCGGAATACGGATTTACCTGGAAAAAACTTCCGGGGCTGACTTTATACTCGACACCGTTAAGTTCGTCCGTGTAGAAACCTTGTCCGCAAAGGGTTTTCGTAATTTCGCCTTCGATAACGTTTGTTTTTTTGTTGTTGAAATTCACGCAAACGCCGACAACATAAGGCTTTTCAAAAATTAAAGCGGCAAGTTTTTTGATTTTTTCGGGAACCGACGTTTCGTTTATCACAAAAATAACCAAAACTTCCTTCGTTTTTTTCGAAACCCTGAAAATAACGTGCCTTAAAAGCCCGCCCCCCGTATGCTCATCGTACGCGGAAATTTTTAAATCCTCGCAAAGCAGCTTTATTTCCGACATCAGATTGTCCGCCGTTTTCACCTGCACGGGACACTCATCGATATCGACAACCTCGTGCGAACCTTTTTTAAAATACCCCGCGATAATTTTTCCGTCTCGAAAAGCCACCGGATATTGAACTTTGTGCCGAAAATTTTCGGTACGGGGTGAAGCAATAACCGGATTTACGGGAATATTTTCGCCCGTCGTCTTTTTCAAAGTTTCTTCTACAATCAATCGCTTTTGAACAAGCTGCTCATCATAAGAAACATGCTGAAGCGAACATCCGCCGCACAGTCCGAAATACTTGCAAAACGGAATCGTTCTCGAGTTTGAGGGCTCAACGATTTTTTCGATTTTCGCAAACCCGTAGTTTTTATTAACTTTTGTTACGACAATTTCAAGCAAATCGCCCGGACAGCCGCCTTCTACAAAAAGCGGGAATCCGTTTACTCTGCAAAGCGAGTTTCCGCCCGACAAAAGTTTTTCGCACTTTACAACAATTTTTTCGTTCAACATAAGAAAATTATAATACAAAAGTTGAATTTCTCGATGAAAAATTTTTTAAAATCCGGTAAAATCAATAACGGAGGGTGCATTTATGTTTTTACCTAAAAATTTCCGGAATTTTATTTATAAACTCAAACGCGCAAAACTTACGCAAAAAAAAAGTCAACTCGAAAAAGATATAAAAAAACAGTTTTTAAACAGCTCGGAAACGGCTAAATTCTCAAACGTAAAAACAAAAACCTTGAAACAGGTCGACAAAAATGCAATGGACTTCATTATTCAAAACGATAAAGACCCCGAAAAAATTTTGGCGGCAATCGAAAAATCGGGAATAAAAGTTTATCGAAGCATAAAAGCAGAAACAATTTTGGACAAAATCAACGAGTGTGAAGGCTTTATCAGCGAAGTTCACGGACTTCGAGCACTGTATCTGAACATAATGTTGACGATTTTTGCGGGCGAACTGCCAAATATTTCGTTTTCGACAAAACCGATGTTTTTTCTGACAAGCAAACGCCCGGACGTTTTTCTTTTGGCACTTCACGTCCACAAAATGTGCGGATGGAAGCTGGGACTGCCCGGGTACGACTACGAATCGCAAAGACTGTTTAAAAAGTTTTTTAAACGCCCGAACTCGAAAGAGATTAAAGATTTGTCGATTAAACAAACTCTCGCCGTCAAACTGGCAAACGCCCGCGACGAAGAGTCCACAACTTTTGCCCTCATGTTGCTGGCGGGAAAAGCTTAATCTTTATTGTTTCGCAATCTAAATTTACGGCGAACGGATAGAGCCTAAACGTGCTTTCAAAAAAATCCCCCGGTATCCGAGTTCGAAGTTTTGCAATAAAGAACTTGTTTGCGCCTGATGCACCGATTATGCAAAACCGTTGGCTTTAGATTATTTTCATCGTCGAAAAATATTCAAAGGTGTTCAAAATTTTTTCAAACCGGAACCCGCCATCCTCAAACGAAAGATAAATAAAAAAGGAGCCGCATTTTTGCGACTCCTTCAATTTTTGCGTTTTTATCAGAAACGATATTCCAAACCACCTTGGAATGCGGTACCGAGTCTTGCGCCCGCTCTGCATGTTCCTTGGAGGTATGCCGAAAATCTTTCTTTGAAAGATTTCTTGAACCCGAGTCCGAATTCGACGTAAGTGGATTTCATCTTGACGTCTTTTATCGGTTGACCGTTTGCGGTACCCGAGGAACTTGAGTTGATGTTGAATACAACTTGGGAAGTTCCGTAAATCGAGAACGACTTCTTGTTCCAAATCAAGTTTACACCGGGGGCAAGGTTTATACCGTTCAGGTATCCGGAGTTCATGTTCAGGTTGCCGATGCTGGTTTCCCAATTTTGAGTTCCGAAGATGTTGTAAGCAATCATACCTGTCGGTTGCAATACCAAATCCCAGGGGAGATTGATATTGTAAACGGTTTTTGCCGCAGTACCCGCAAACCAGTTTCCGGTATCTTCCGAACCGCCTTTTACGGACATATGGTTGCCGTAACCTCCGCCGTAACCGAGGATCGAACCCATGAAGTTACCTTTCATAAAGGTTCCCATGATACCGCCTTGTCCGCCGTTTTGGTAAAGTCCGACACCGTTGTAAGTTTGGTGACCGCCGTTATAAGCCGTGTACAACGTCGGCAATAACTTCCATCCGCGGCCCAAATCGTTGATAGGCATGTCGACCCCGATTAACGCACCGTATCCGTTGTTTCTTACGTCAAGTCCGTTCGTCATGTGCAATGTTTCGAAGTTACCGTAAGATTTGTACCAGATACCGCCTTGTTCTTTGGTATGGAGGTAAGGTGCGTACTGAGGAGCAATCGAAGCGGAAGTGTTTGCGCCGCCTTTTGTCGACAATGCCAAATCACCTTGGTTAATCAAATCGACGTGATCGAACAAGATGTTGTCAATCAGCAATTGGTTTGCGTAACTTGCAACCGTTGCAACCTGACCGCGATACAATTCGGGGTTGTTGAAGTCGAATCCGCCGCGTCCGCCGCCTCCTCCGACTCTTATCAACGTATACTTACCGTTTCCTTCCGAAGTCAATTTGTAGGTCGATCCGTTTTGAGATTTAACCTGCTTATCTGCTGCCGTAAAGATTACGTTTTCATCATACTTACCGGCATCAAATACAAGATATTCATACTTATCGGCAGTCAAATCGCCGACAATGTTGAAGTCACCGATGGTAATCGTACCGTTTTTCGCCAAATCGGAAATGGTTACGCCGTTTGCACCGCCAATGGTGAACTTATCATGACCGGTTGCACCGAAGTCGAGCCAGAAGTCTGCAAGACCTCTGTATCCTTCGTCGTTGCGAACAACCATATCTCCACCGATTGTATGGTCTTCAAATGTTCCGTTCATTGAGTTGAACGTACCCGAAGAACTGAAGTTGCCCGATAAATTGATATTTCCGGTCATTACACTCATTGAAGATCTGTCGTCAATTAACAACGAACCGCCGTTTATCATTCCGCCGTTTGCGATTTTCAAAATCGAGTCGTTCATCAGATTCAAAGTACCGCCGGTTTGTTCGTACATCGGTTGACCTTCTCCGCCGAGCCCGGTTTCAACATTGTCGAGAACCAAAGATCCGTTATCGAGAACAACTTTACCGTTCCAGGTATCGGTTGCGCTGTCGCCTTCTCTGCCGATTCCGTTCAACGTTACGTTAGCTCCGCCGACTCTGAATACCGAATTATCTTCGATATTGACGACGCTTTCTCTCGCAACGTTAGAAACACCGTTGAGAACCAACGTCGAGTTGTTTCTCAACGTGATATTACCGTTTTCTTCGGCACTCGTAATAATCGAGCTGTTCGTATCCGCACTCAAATCGAGGGTCGAATCGTCAAGAATCAGGTTACCCGCGGTTTGCTTATACGAATTGTTTCCGATTGTCGATTTGTTCGAAGATACCAACGTCAAGTGTCCGTCTTCCGAAGCCGCAGTATTCTCGATAGCTCCGAGCCAGGTATCTCCGCCTGTTTGACCGATATTGTTCAACGTTACTTCCGCACCTTGAATACCCAACTTCGAAGAAGAATCTATCGAAACCGTGCTTGCCGCATCGATTGTCGAGTTTGCGTTAAGATAGAGAGTTGAACCGTTTGCCAACGTGATGTTGCCCGCATCGGTTTCCGACGTCGAAATTCTGCTGCTCGACTTGTTGCTCAAATCAAGCATGGAATTGTTCATCACGAGGTCGCCCGCACTTTGAACGTAAGAAGCGTTTGTCGATTCGTTTACCGTCGAATCGGAAAGAATAAATCTTCCGCCCGCGATGTTATTGACGATTCTTCCGTTCCAAACATCACCGTCCGTTTGACCGACTTTGTTTACTTCAACGTTTGCACCGTTTATATCCAACGTCGAAGAAACTCCTATCGACAAATTCGTTGAAGCGTCAACGGTGGAAACATTGTTCAAAGTCAACGATGATGAACCTTCCAACATAATGCTCGAAGCATTCGAAGACGAAGTTTTTATGTAGCTGTTTGTATTGCTCAAATCCAACTTCGAGCTGCCTGCCAACGTTAACGAACCGCCGTTTTCCTGAGTAAATCTTGATTCGTCGTGCGTTGTTTTGGAGAAATCTTTAAGAGTCAGATTTCCGTTACCCGAAAGTGATATATCACCGCGCCAGGTATCCGCACTGCCTTCCGAAGAATCCAACACGACGTTTCCTGTCGGAACATCAAGTTTCGAACCTTTTTCGATTGTTATCGTCGCATAAGAACTTAAGTCCGACCCTTCTGCCAAAGTCAAGGTCGAATTGTTTCCGAGATTGAGACTGTTAAATTTTTTGTCGACCGTTTTAATCGTTCCGGTGTTTTGAACTCCGTTGTTAAACGACAACGACGACAAGTTTGCAAGATTGATATTTCCGCCGGTTACGGTACTTTTCGAAGTTGCCAAATCCAACGACGCTTTGTCCATATTCAGAGTTCCGCCTGTTTGATTGTACGTTGAATCATCGGTCGTTGTTTTCGATATGCCCGAAGTCATATTCAGCGTTCCGTTTTCGAGAAGAATGCTGCCGCTCCAGATATCTTCCGTTCCCGCAAGAGTATCGTTATCCAACGTCAACGACGCATCCCCGTTGTTCAACTTAACGAGACTTCCTTCGAAAATGTTAACGTTCGGAGCTTTGTCGATGGTCATTCCTGCCGAAATTTCCACATTTGCGCTGTTTTCGTTATCCGCGGTTCCGATGTTCAACGTTCCGCCGGTTATCGAATCGGATTCGTTGTTAAAGTAGAACGTATCGTCACCGGTCGAAGATACAGTCGTCGTTCCCGCGGTTTGTGTCAACGAACCCGTTCTGTTCATAGAACCTTGAATGTTGAGATGAGACGAAGATGTATCGACAATAATGTTTCCGTCCCAAGTATCATTGGTTTCACCCGTCGAATCGCCGTTTATAACGACGGTCGAGTCGTTTACCGTAAGAGTCGAATCTTTGTCGATTTTTACGACACTTTCGCGTGCAACAGTCGATTCGGAGTTCAACTTAAGGTTCGAACCGTTTTTCAACGTAATGTTTCCGCTTTCTTCGGCAGAAGTTTTGATGCTGCTTGCCGTATCCGCACTCAAATCGAGAGTCGAATTATCCAAAACGAGGTTACCTGCGGTTTGTTCGTACGAATTCGTTCTCGAAGTCGACTTTGTCGAATTTACCAAGGTAAATCCGTCGCCGTCCGAAGCAACCTTGTTATCGATTGCACCGTACCACAAGTCGCCGTCCGCTTCACCGACATTATTGAGAGTTACGTCGGCACCCGCAAGGCTGAGTCTCGACGAAGAATCTATCGTTACGTCGCTTGCCGCGTCAATCGTGGAGTTTCCGTTCAACGAAAGGTGCGAACCGTTTGCCAAAGTTATGTTTCCCGGCGCCGTAGCCGATGTTGAAATTCTGCTGCTCGACTTATGAGACAAATCCAACGAAGAATTATCCATCAACAAATCGCCCGCGCTTTGATTGTATGAAGCCGCGCTCGTATCGTCAACTTGCGAATCTTTCAAAGTCAAGGAACCGCCGGCTTTGTTGTTTGTAATTTTTCCGTTCCACGAATCACCGACAACCGCTCCGACATTATTCAAGGTTACATCGGCACCGTTAACATCCAACGTTGCGGACACGCCTATCGACAGGTCGGTGGATTCGTCAATGGTTGAAACATCATTCAATGTCAACGCAGAAGAACCTTCCAACGATATATTCGAAGCGTTCGAAGACGAAGTTCTTATGTAACTGTTCGAATCAGCCGACAAATCAAGGTTCGACGAACCTGCCAACGAAAGAGATCCGCCATTTTCCTGTACAAACGTCGAAGACGATGTCGTAGATTTCGAAAGATCTTTTATGGTCAAAGAACCGTTTCCGGAAAGTGAAACATCGCCGTTCCAGGTATCGGCACTGCCGTCGGTCGAATCCAAACCTACGGTACCCGCCGAGATATCAAGTTTCGATCCTTGATCAATCGTAATTTCGGAATACGAACTCAGATCCGAACCTTCTTTTAAATGCATTGTCGAATTTCGGGTAATCGTAATTTCGTTTGCTTTTTTATCGGCGGTTTTAAAGACACCCGAACTCGTCGAACCGTTTGCCAAAGTTAATTTCGAATTGTTCGCGATGTTTACGGTACCGTCGGTAATGGTTCCTTTAGTACCCGTCAATTCCAACGATGCGGAATCCATATTCAACATTCCGCCCGTTTGCGTAAACTTCGACGACGAAGACGAATTGCTCATTCCGTTGGTCAGGTTCAAAGTTCCCGAAACCAAATTAAGAGCTCCGTCCCAAGAATCCTGAGTTCCGGCAATCAAGTCGTTATCGAGAGTTACGGCCCCTCCGTCTACCGTCAAAGTTCCTCTGTCCGTAATATTAACGTTCGGAGCCTTGGTTATTTCACCGACTTTTACGGTCAACGAACCGTCCACTCCGGGACCGGGATAATCGGAAATACCGATATTTACTGCACCGCCCGTTACTTCCGTTCCTTCGGACAACGAATAATCACCCGCCAAAGTCGTGCTTCCCGCCGACTGAACGAGTTTCCCTTCCGACGAATCGACTCCGTTCAAAACCAAATCGCCGCCGGCAACGTTCATGGTACCCTTCCAGTTATCGTTTTCGTTCAAGGTCAACGACGAAGATCCTGCCAAAGTTATCGAAGAATTTTTGTTTACGGTTACAGAAGTTTCTTTGTCTATCGATGAAGATCCGGTCAGAGTCAACGACGAAGATACCGTTCCGGTTGAATTTCCGACCGCCAACGAATTCGAAGTTCCGTCGTTCGATTTTATCGAAACAGATATATCCCGCTGTCCGTTTTCAAGCGCCAACGACGACGAATTTTCGAGACTTACGGATCCGCCAGTTAAATTACTGCCTTCGCTCAAAGTCAAAGAAGAAGAATTGTCGAGACTCAAAGATCCGCCCGATTGGTTATAGGTTGAATCGCTCGTAGTTGTTTTGGTAAATCCGTCGAGAGTCAACTCGCCGTCGCCGGCCAACGATACGTCGCCGGCCCACTTGTCGATACCGGTTCCGCTACCGTTCAAGGTTACATTACCGCTGCCGGATATCGCAATCGAACTTCCGGTATTAATGTCAACGCTTGCATCTTTTTCAATCGTACCTTCGGAAACAATCAATTTTCCGTTCGACGTACCGTCTCCGACATTCAAAGTACCTGCCGAAATAACGTCCGCAGAATTATTCAAATCCAATTCGCCCGATACCGTCGTTTCTGCATTCGAACCTGTTTGTTTCAACGTTGCGGATTCCGCTTTTCCTGCGGTTCCGATCACGTTAAATTTACCGGAAACAACGCTGACATCGCCTGTCCAGGTATCATCATCGCCGACCGTCAATTGAGAAGATGAATTTCCGTTCAATACCAACGACGAATTCGACCCGACGTTGAGTCTGGTTGACGACTTAATTTCCGAAGAACCTGTCAAAGTAAACGTTGTACCGTTCGATACCCCGAACGCATTCGGTGAAGAATCGGTTATTACTTCCGCGGATTCAAGCTTCGAACCCGATCCGTCAATGAACGACGAACCTCCGACCAACGAGATTTGTCCGCCCGTTACCGAACTCGAAGAATTCGAAATTGTCATTTTCGAACCGTCAAGAATCAAAGAACCGTCAGTTTGTTGATATTTTCTCGAAGAATCGGTCGTCACGGTCATTCCGGATACGGTCAAAACACCCGAACTCGAAGTGTTGGTAACGGTTCCGTTCCAAACATCGTTAGAATTGATGTTAACGTCGTCACAATCACCTATATTCAAGGTCGAAGAAGCATCTATATTTAATTCGCTTTCTTTAGCCAATCCGGAAGATGCGTTCAAAGTCAACGTCGAATTAATCAACGTAATATCGCCCGATGCCGTCGAACTCGTCAAAATTCTGCTCGAGTTACTCGTACTCAAATCAAGAGACGAATTTCTCATAACCAAATCGCCGGCCGTTTGTTTGTACGAGGACATGCTTCCCAAGTCGGTTTTTTGAACACCGTCCAACGAAAGAGTTCCGCCCGCAGCGTTGTTCGAAATCGAACCGCTCCAAACGTCGGAAGAATCAAGCGCAACATCTGCACCGTTCACGTCGAGCGTCGCACCTGCCGCAATATCGACATCACCGGTCTCGGATATTTTCGACGACGAATTCAATTTCAGATTTGAAGAACCCGCAAGGGTTATGTCTCCGCCGCCCACCGAAGTATCGATGTAGCTGTCGGAACCTTCTTCAAGTTCCAAAGACGTTTTTCCGTTCAGAAGCAGGCTGCCCGCCGTTTGAACGTATTTTCTGTCGTTACCCGCAACAACCGTAAATTCGGTGTCTTCCGTGTTTACCAACGAGAAGTTACCGTTTGCGTTGTTGTTCAAAATCGTTCCGTTCCAGGTATCGCCTGAGTCGAGAACCAAACCGTAATTGGTTTCGCCTATTTGTCTCGAACCGTCGATATCGATTGTGGAACCTTTTGCAAGATTTACGGTGACATCGGTTCCCGCAATGTACCCCGATGAACCTGTCTTCAACGTTGCGGAAGAAGTTTCGCCGATGTTTATCGTACCTTTGGTTGCATAAATTTCACCGTTTGAAGAGATTTCGTCGACATTGAGAGTTGCTCCGTTTATGACAGAAATCGTTCCACTCCAATCATCACCTGAATTTACCGACATCGACGTGTTTTCACCCGCCAAAATCAAATCGGATCCGGTCTTTACGCTTACTGTCGAATCTGTAGACAAATTACCTTTCGACACAGCATACGTAGTCGAATTAATTCCGTCACCCAATGTGAACGAACCATTTGAAATATTTAACTCCGAAGTATTGGATGAACCGTTTTTCACAGTTAAAGACGATTTATCCGATACATTAACGGTACCTCCGGAAATGAAAGATTTGTACCCGGTTTCGGTATTCACATCCGAAGTTATCATTAAACTCGAATTACCCGCCAAATTCAATGTTGAACCTGTTCCCTGTTGATATACGGACGAAGTATCCGTCGCCTTGCTGAATCCGCCCGATAAATTAACGGTTCCTGCGGCAACAATTAAATGACCTTTTTCCCATTTATCACCGCCGTCAAGTGTCAGCTTTGCTTCGGAACCCGTCATATTTATTGCACTCTTTGCACTTTCACTCATATCTACGGTCGCCGTTGCACCCACAATCCCTTTTGAAATGTCCAAAGAGCCGGAAGCTCCGTCCTTACCTATTTTTAAAGTTCCTGCCGTAATTTTATCGTTCTCGTTATTTAACGCAAGATTACCCGAACTTACTATCGTTGAAGCTCCTGCTTCGGTTTGATTTAAGGTCCCTGTCTTACCCGTATAAGTCGACGAAAACGTAGTTTCAAAAGTTCCGCCATTCTTTACGTTCACTGTTCCGTTCCAAACATCACCCGCAAGCTCTCCTTGAGCACTGTTCATTCTCAATGTGCCGCCGTTATTCACGTTTGTTGTTGTTCCCGTACCCAACTTAACGGTTGTTCCGTATGAAATCATACCCGAATTATTCAATGTCGTATTTGAAGTTTCGGTATTTTCCAATATCAATGAACCGCCGGACAAAGAGGAATCGTTAGCCACTGAAACATTTGAACCGGTTACGGTTATTGTTCCCGCGGTCATTGTCGTATTCTTCAAATTCAATGCATTAGTCGCTGACGAAGACACGTTTATCGAACCGCCCGTTATTGTCGCTCCGGATGACACCATTGACGCATTTTCGTTTATGTTTATCGTCGAGCCCGACAACAAGGTTTTTTCGTTGGCATTCATTGTCGAATTTTTATTTAGATTAATCTTCCCGCCTGACAACGTTGCATTACCTTCCGAAATAAGGTTAGAACTATCCGACATTATAACCGTTCCGCCGGTAAATTTGGTATTTCCGTCAAAATTCAAACGCGAAGAATCCGACGCGGTCAATGTTCCGCCCGAAATTACTGTATTATCGACGGTTTTTACTACCGCGGTATCCGAAACGCTTAACGTTCCGCCCGAAATGTTCGACGTGGTTTCTCCGACATCCTTAATCGTCATGTAAGTTCCACTGCCGCCGACGTTAAGTTCTCCGCCGGTCATGCCTACGTTTGCCGAATTGGAAGAACCGTTGTTAATATCCAACGAAGAACCGTCAGTAATTTTAATTATCGAATCGCCAGAAACGGTGCTCGAAGGAGTATTAAGAGCCACCGAAGAATTGCTCAGAGAAAGCATTCCGCCCGTTTGAGAATATGTCCTGTTTGCGTCGGTTGCTACATTCATCGAACTTACGTTCAAAGTTCCGGAACCCATCGAAACGTTTCCGTCCCAGGTGTCAGTTCCGTCCAAAACCACTGTTGCGCCGTTTACCGACAAAGTTCCGTTTTTAGCGATATCTACGTTCGCGTTAGAGGAAATTCTGCCGCCGCTTGCGTTAAGTTGAGCCTTATTCGTTCCGTCTCCGATATTCAAATTCCCGCCCGGAACGTAAAGAGATACGTCTTCGTAAGTCGTCGTATTCGAAGATTTTCCGATAACGTTAAAAGTATTGCCTTCGGACATCGACAATTGAGATTTGTTTGCAACACCGTTTGCAACGGTCATGGTTGAACCGTTCGACAAAGTCAACGTTCCGCCGTACAATTTGCTCGAAGCCGTATTCAAGGTGACGTTCGAGTTATCCAAAACGGTATTTCCGCCGGTCATGTTAAATGTTTTTGAAGCATCGGTCGTTAAAGACGAAGACCCCGTCATGTCTTTAATCGTCAAACTTCCGTGATCGGTGCCCCCTCCGACGGAAACATTTCCGTTCCAGGAGTCGCCGGAATTCAAAGTGACGTTACCGTCAATTGTCGAGGATCCGCTTACAATCAAGGTGGAGCCCGCTCTTACATTAACGTTTGCGGTATCTTCGATTACACCCGCGGATACGTTTACGGTACCCGTTTGAGAAGTCGCTCCGACATTGAAATTACCGCCGGTTACCTTGTCTTTTACGTTATCCAAAGCAAACGTCGTCGAGCCCGCAACGGTGGTCGTTCCGTTTGTCTGATTCAAACTTCCGACAACGTTTCCGTCGCTCGTTCTGTTCATCGCACCGTTAATAAAGAGAGTTCCTTCAGACTCGGTGTTGTTTATCGTTCCGTGCCAAGTATCGGAAGAATCAAGCGAAACCGAACCTTTGCCGACATTCAAAGTCGATGCCAACGAGTCCAAAGATACCGAAGCTTCTTCTTTTATCGTCGAAGCTTCGTTCAAAGTCAAACTTCCGGAAGCAATTTTTAAAGACGAAGCCGCGTCAGACAATGTAATCTTACTGCCGTCGCCCGTTACGTTCGTCAATCTCAAATCTACGTTGTTCAAAGTCAAATTTCCGCCGGTTTGAACGAATTCGCTCGACGCGCGGGTCGTTTTGGACGCCGTAGTACTCAATACGGCCGAAGTCAGGTTAAATGTTCCGCCCGAAAGATTTATGTCACCCGACCATTGATCGGTCGAAGAATCGCCCAAAGCCATCGATACGCTCGAAGTATTGTCGGTTGCGTCGATGTTCAGCGTCGAATTATCTTGAACTCTGAGAGAAGTACTCGAGTTTACGGAACCGCCTTTAAAAGTGAATTGCGTAGCAGTCGTTCCGTCACCGATTTCAAAAACGTTGGAATTTTGATCGGCGGTATAAACGTTTGCGGAATTTGACGTTCCGTTATGGAAGTATACGGAACCTTTCGACGACGAACCGTCGGGATTTCCCAAGGTTACGGTACCCTGAGTTACTTTACTGTCGGGCGAAGTAAGCGTAAGGCTTCCGTCCGAGTAAATAATCAGGTTGTTTGCCCCCGAAGACGAAGTATTTTGATTATATGTCGCACTCGCATCGGTCGTATGTTTTTGACCGTTTAAAAGGACGGTACCGCCCCTGTTATCAAGACCCGCGGTCCATGCATCGACCGAATCAACGGTATACGAAGATCCCGCGTTTACGCTCGTATCAACGGTAACGGGTTCCGCATCCGAAGGTAACATCACGGAAGATGCACATATTGCGGCTAAAAGTAAAGTCTTATTATGTTTCATATTCTACTGCTCCGTATATTATTTCTTAATTCACTTACCTGTAATTTTATTACAAATAAAAAAAAAGTGAAATAAAACAAAGCTTCTTATTTTAAAGCTTTTTGTAAACAGCGCACCGAAAAACCTCAAAAAGTAAATATTTGTGAGGTATTTCCCCCATACGGAGTATTTTTTTTATATATACAAAAACGAGATAAAAAAAGATTTCGCCATGCTTTTACGACAAAATCTTTACAAAATTTTACAATAATTTTTACAATTCTTTACAAAAATCCGCCTCTACCCGATAAAAGAACTCATTTTTTTGTAAAAAACACTTCTTTCATCTTCATTCATTTCTACCAAAGGCAATCTTACCTTTTTGCCCGAAATCCCGAGCTTAAAGAGGGCTTCTTTTACAGGAACGGGGTTCGGACACATAAACAATGTCTTAAAAACGTCCGCATATTTAAGATGAATTTCAAGGGCCTGCCCGACGTTTCCGGATTTAAACTCCGTAATCATTTTTTTGATTTCGTTTCCGATAACGTGCGAAGCTACGCTGATTACGCCGAATGCACCGATTGAGAGCATGGGAAGAGTCAAAGAGTCGTCTCCGCAATAAATCGCAAAATCTTCGGGACAAAGTTTTTTCATTTCGGTAACCAAATCCAAATCGGGGTTACTTTGTTTTATCGCTACGATATTTTCGTATTTTTTCGCCAAAAAAGCGACCGTTTCGGGTTCCATGTTCACGCCGGTTCTGCCTTTTATGTTATACAAAATAATCGGAAGATTTACCGCCTCCGCGATAGTCGAAAAATGAGCAATCATGCCCGCTTGAGAGGGTTTGTTGTAATAAGGCACGACCGATAAAATCGCGTCCGCGCCGAGAGCTTCCATATTGCGGGCGGTTTTCACGGCGGTTTCCGTTGAGTTGGAACCTGCGCCCGCGATGAGTTTAACTCTGCCCGCGGCGACTTTTTTCACGAATTTAAAAAGCTCGAGCTCTTCTTCGAACGACAAAGTCGGAGACTCTCCGGTCGTACCCGCAATCAAAACGGCATCCGAGCCTGTTTCGATAAGGTGATTGACGAGTTTTTCGAGAGCATGATAATCAATTTTCAAATTTTCGTCAAACGGCGTAATCATAGCCGTAACAACTTCTCCCGCACTATATCTTAAATCCATTTCAAGCTCCTTTTTAAAACAACTGCATTTCGATAATTTTTTCGGCGATGCGAACGGTGTTCAAAGCCGCGCCGATTCTGAGGTTATCCGCAACACACCATAAATCGATTGCGTTTTCGAACGCGATATTTTTGCGGATACGACCGACATAAACGGGATTTTTGCCCGCAGCGTCTTTGGGAACGGGGTAGACGTAATTTTCGGTATCGTCTGCAACCTCGACACCCCAAGCATTTTCGAGAAGTTCGCGTGCTTTTTCCGCGGAAATCGGATTTTCGAACTCGACGGTTACGGCTTCGGAATGACCGTTATAAACGGGAACTCGAGCCGCGGTGCAGGAAATCGGAGTGTTTTCGGGCAAGTGAAGAATTTTTTTTGTTTCGTTTGTAACCTTCATTTCTTCTTTGGTGTAACCGTTTTCGCAGAACACATCGATTTGAGGAATGATGTTAAACGCGATATCTTTTTTGAACGCTTTCGGTTCGAAATTTTCGCCGTTGAGAGCAGCTTTGGTCGAGTCGGTAAGTTCGTTTATCGCCTTGAGTCCCGCGCCGCTGACAGCCTGATAAGTACTTACGATAAGCCTTTTAATGCCCGCGAAATCGTGAAGAGGTTTCAAAACGAGCATTAATTGAGAAGTCGAACAATTCGGGTTTGCGACGATACCTTTGTGATTACGCAAATCTTCGTGGTTTACGCCCGCAATGACGAGGGGAACGTCCTTTTCCATTCTGAACGCGCTTGAATTGTCGATGTAAACGGCACCGCGTTTTACGGCTTCTTTTGCGAGAGCAAGGCTTGTCGAACCTCCCGCCGAAGCGAGGACGATATTTACGCCTTCGAACGCATCGGGCGTCGCTTCGATAACGGTGTGATTTTCGCCTTTAAAAGAGATTGTTTTTCCCGCGCTTTTCGAGCTTGCGAGAAATTTTATCGACTCGTAAGGAACGTTGTCTTCGACGAGAACTTTTAAAATTTCGCTTCCGACGACGCCTGTCGCACCCAAAACTGCAATATTCGGTTTTCTCATAATAAAAATCCTTCTTAATGTTACAAAATGTTATCGAGTCCGTAAACGAACTTATTTGTGTCTACAACGTATTTTATCGCCATCAAAACGCCGGGCATGTAGCATGCTCGGTCGACGGAATCGTGCCTGATTGAAAGAATTTGACCTTTCGAGCCGAAAAGCACCTCTTGAGACGCCATATAGCCGGGCATTCTGACCGAGTGAACGTGAATATCCGACGGAGCGATTCCGCCGCGGGAACCTTTCAGAAGTTCGGTTTCGGGGCAATTTCCCGTTGCGGCGTTCGAGGTAACCGCAGCCATGAGTTCGGCTGTTTTGAGTGCCGTTCCCGAAGGTGCGTCTTTCTTTTGATTGTGGTGATATTCGATAATTTCGGCATTGTCGAAATATTTTGCCGCGGTTTGAGCGAACATCATCATCAAAACCGCACCGGTCGTGAAGTTCGGAGCAATAAAGCATCCGACGTTATATTTTTCGGAAAGCGATTTAAGTTCGTTGATTTGTTCGGACGACATGCCGGTCGTTCCGATAACGGGTTTAATCCCGTTTTTAATATATTTTACGGCATTTTCGAAGATTGCCGACGGTTGAGTAAAATCGACGATGACGTCGGGGTTTTCGGAGAATTTCGAAATATCGTCGACAATTTTGACGTTATTTTCGGCGTTCAAAACCAAAATTCCGGAATCTTTGCCGATTTCCTTAATATCGACGGCACCTGTCAGAACGGCATTTTTGTCGTCATTGACCGCTTTTACGACCTCGGAACCCATTTTCCCGAGCACTCCCGCTACAGCAACCTTTATCATTTTAAACCTCTTTGCTATATAATTATTTTTGTTATAAAATGATTTTATCCGAAAAAAGTAAAAAATAAAAGAGTTAAATTATGCAGGAAACGAAAAAAGACTACAAAAGCACGTTAAATTTGCCGCAAACAACGCTTTCAATGCGTGCGGACGCCATAAATAAAGAACCTTTGACCCAAAAATTTTGGGAAGAAAACGAGATTTACAAAAAGAGCCTCGAAGGCAAAGATAAAAGCAATTCCTTTGTTCTTCACGACGGACCTCCGTACCTGAGTTCGGAGAAAATCCACGTCGGAACGGCATTAAACAAGATTTTGAAAGACATTTTGATTAAATATAAATCTCAAAAGGGATTTTATGCGCCGTACGTGCCCGGATACGACGGACACGGACTGCCCATCGAAAACGCGGTCGTCAAGAAAATCAAAGGCGGACGGGCCGCGCTCACTCCTGCGGAACTCAGACAAAAATGCCGCGAATTCGCCGCAAAAAATCTACAGGGTCAGGAAAAAGAATTCAGAAGACTCGGTGTCCTCGGAAACTGGGAACACCCGTATCTTACGATTAATCCCGAATTTGAAGCCGAACAGGTCAGAGTTTTCGGAGAAATGTACGAAAAAGGATATATCGAAAAAGGGCTGAAACCCGTTTACTGGTGCGCATCATGCGAAACAGCCCTCGCAGAAGCGGAAGTCGAATACGCCGACGTCACCTCGACAAGCATTTACGTAAGATTTTTGTTTGAAAACGAAGATGCAACAAAAGTTTACAATAAGGCGGGTATTTCTTCGGACAAAAATTTATACGCCGTAATTTGGACGACGACTCCCTGGACAATCCCCTCAAACCTTGCAATTTCGGTCAATGCAAGATTTGAATACACGATTTTCGAACTCGACGGAGAAAATTACGTAGTCGGAACGGAACTTCTCGGAGCTTATCTTGCGGGAATAAACCGCGAACGCTCGGAAATAAAGGTTTTGGGAACGGTTCTCGGAAAAGATTTGGAACTTTTGAACACGAAACACCCGCTCTATAATCGTCGAAGCGTAATAATTACGGGCGATCACGTCACCGCGGAAGCAGGAACGGGCTGCGTTCACACGGCGCCCGGGCATGGTCTCGAAGACTGGGAAGTCTGCCGAAAATACGACATAAAAACCCTTTCGCCGTTAAACTCGAAGGGTGTTTGGGAAAAATCGGAAGACTTCGACGACGAAGATTTGGTCGGAAATCCTTATTACAAAGGTAACGACATAGTAATCGAAAAGCTCGAAAAATGCGGAGCTTTGACGGGACGCAGCGAAATTTCGCACTCTTACCCGCACTGTTGGCGCTGCAAACACCCCGTAATCTACAGAGCGACCGAACAATGGTTCGTAAAAGTCGACAAATTCAGGGATAAAGCCCTCGAAGAAATCAAAAAAGTAAAATGGATTCCCGCATCCGGCGAAGCCCGAATTTCAAACATGGTCGAAAACCGAAGCGACTGGTGCATTTCAAGACAACGGGCATGGGGCGTTCCGATACCCGTATTCTATTGCGACGAGTGCAAAAGCACGATTGTTACAAAAGATACGATAAATTCGGTCGCAAAAATATTCGAAACGGAAAGTTCGGACGCGTGGGTAAAACGCGAAGCGAAAGATTTGTTGCCCGAAGGCTTCAAATGCCCTGTTTGCGGAGGAACTCACTTTTCGAAAGAATCCGACATCATGGATGTTTGGTTCGACTCGGGAATTACGCACCGGGCTGTCGTAGACGCCCGCAAAGACGAACTTTGCGGCACACCCGTCGACCTTTACCTCGAAGGTTCCGACCAACACCGCGGCTGGTTCCAATCATCGTTGCTGACATCGGTTGCAACTAAGGGAACCGCACCTTACAAGAGCGTTTTAACGCACGGATTCGTGTTCGGAGAAGACGGAAGAAAAATGTCGAAATCGCTCGGAAATTACATCAGACCGGACGACATAATCAAAAACTACGGTGCCGACATTTTAAGACTGTGGGCGGCTTCCGTCGATTACAGAAACGATACGAAAATCGGCGACAACATAATCAAACAGCTTTCGGAAATTTTCAAAAAAACCCGAAACACCATGAGATTTCTGCTCGGAAACCTTTTTGACTTCGATCCGAAATCCGATTACGTCAAATACGAAGAATTACAGGCTCTCGACAAGTTTGCGCTGCATAAACTCACGGAATTCGAAAAAGCTGTAGACGAAGCGTTTGAAGCGTACGAATTTTATAAATATTTCCAACAGCTTCAAAACTTTGCGGCAAGAGACCTGAGCGCGTTTTACCTTGACATCGTGAAGGACAGACTTTACACGGCGGGCAAAAAATCGTTGTCGAGACGGGCATGCCAAACGGTATTGTATGAAGTATATTCGGCGTTAATAAGAATTATGGTGCCGGTAATGCCGTTCCAGGCGGAAGACATTTTGAGAAACACTCCGGAAGCAATCAGGGCGACAATGCCGGAAAGCGCAGTTCTGCTCGATTGGATAACAATAAACGACGAATTTTCGAACGCCGAAATCGAAAAAGATTTCACTGAAATTTTGAAACTTCGGGAAGTCGTAACCAAAGCGATAGAGCCGTTAAGGGCAGCAAAAACCATCGGAAGTTCGCTTGAAGTCGGAGTGGTCGTTTCGGGCGAAAATTCGGACACGGCAAAAAAATACGAAAACGACCTGAAGAGCATATTTATTACGTCTCAGGCAAGCGTATCCGACGACAAACCCGAAGAAATTTTGGGCGAATTGAACGAAAACGGATACAAAGTTTACGTCGGCAGAGCAAAAGGCGTAAAATGCGAACGTTGTTGGAAATACTCGGAAATGTCGACAGAACCCGGGTTCGAAACGATATGCCCCGACTGTGTAGAAGCCGTAAAAGGATAAAAAAATGCAAAATATTTTGGAAAAAGAACTTTTTAAATCCGTGGAAGCCAACACCCCGGAATACGTGAAGAAACCTCTTCTTCCCGATTTTCACAACCCGAAAGAATTTACGTTTCGGTTGAAAAGGGAGCATTTGTTGCCTTTTGACGAACGTAAAAACCCCGAAGGGCTGAATTTAAACCGATGGCTCGAGAATTACGCGAAGGAAGCAGCCGTGTCGACCGCTGGAATAAGAGGTCCTCAAAACATTCTTTATCCGCACGACACAAGGTTTCCGATAAACGTAATCGGGATAATTTTGGCGACCAAAGCGAAAACTTTGAACGCTTTGAAAAAATACCCGGGCAAAAAACTTTTGAAACTTGCGGGAAGAGAAGTCAGATACAATTCGCAACTGTTTTTGGACTTAATCGCAAGAGTTCAGGCAGCTTCGGGTATAGAAACGCTCGTTACGTCAAAAGGACAAACCATGCCGATTTGGATGGCATCGTTTTTGGCGTTCAAGCTCGATTTGGCGGGCGCGGAATACATTACGTCCAGTCACGGAATAAGCGTCAAAAATGCGACAAAAGACTTGAATTCACAGGGAAGTCAGTACCTGCCCGAAGAATCGAAAGAGTTTGTCGACGAAATCAAAGCGATTTTCAAAGAAGTCGAAGAAAAAGGTTTTTACGACATAAAAATCGCGGATGAAACGGATTCTTTGATAAACAAAGAATTTATGAAACGAATAAACGACGGAATCGATTTGTACGCTGAATATTTGAAAAACGGCGTTGCAAACGAAGAAAACCTGAATTCGATAAAAAAATTGAAAGACAAAATCGTAATCGAAAACGTCGGAGGTTCGGCTCACGAAACTTTAAGCAAATTACTTGATAAATTGGGCATTTCGGAACATTTCGACTGGCTGAACACGGAAGAGGACCCGTTTTTCCACTCGATAGGCAAATATGACGTCGACCCCAAAGGCAACAAAACTTTTTACGATTATTCCGTCGACGCGACCGTTATTGCGAAAGACAAAGACGGAAAGCCTTATTTCCCCGTAATAAAGAGCATGAAATACGACGAAAAACTCAAGGATTATCCGCTGAACACGTTTGTTCTTATAACCGACCCCGATCACGACAGATTAACGGTTTGCAGGATTGAAAGCGCATCCGAAAAAGACAAGCTGGAAAAAGCCGGCGCGGATTTTACGGATTTGAGCGAAGACAGAATTTTAACGGTGTTGACGGCAAACCAAGCATTTTTGCTGATAACCGATTTTTGGGCAAAACAACTTCGAAACTCGGGAAAATTCGACAACCACGAAAGATTTATGATAAAAACGACGGCATCTGCAAAATCGTGGGACGAATGGGCAAAACACAACAATATCGAGGTTATAAACGTTCCCGTAGGATTTAAGGAAATTGCATCGATAATGAAAAAAGTCGAAAAGCAGCTGAACGAAGGGCGTGAAAACGTAGTTATAACGGACATTTTCGGCAAAGAGCATAACCTCGGAAAATCTCCGCGTTTGATATTCGGAGGCGAAGAATCGGGAGGAATGATAATCGGAGCGGAAGAACCGATTTTGTCCAAAGCGGGCAGAAAAGCAATCGCAATGCGAGAAAAGAGCGCAACGGAAGCAATAATTACCGCGTCGGCGTTGGCATCGGAGTTAAACGCACAAAACAAATCTCTTGCGGACGCGTTGACGGAAATGTTTGACGAAAACTCAATCATATCAAGGTTTGACATCCGCGAAGACATTTCGTATTACAACGAATCCGAGCCCGACATAAACAAACTCAATGCTGCGAAAAAAGAAGGCGAACAAAAAAGAACCGAAAATGACCTGTTTTTCCTGTCCGTGGCGGTAGCAAAGCAACAGGGCAAAATAACGGTCGAAAACGCGCGCGAAATATTCGGCGAAACATTCCCTCAGCTTGATTTTTCGGGACTCGAAGACGTAATGTTCGTCGGAGACGGCACATACTTATTGTTTAACGACAAATTTATCGAAATCAGACCCTCGGGCACGGATGCAAAAACAAAGGCTTACGGCGCGGGACGAGACAAATCGGACATCGCGGAATTTGCAAAAACACTCGGAAACTACCCCGGCACGCCGACCGAAACCTGGAAAAAGTACATAACCGAAGATTTATACAAAAACGCAAAAGATTCGGCAAACAAAATTTACGAGGAATTCACCCTGAAAGACGCCGATAACGGACTTTTCGAAATTCCCGACTACACAAAAACAATAAAATTATAAAGGAGAAAAAATGTCAGACGAACCTAAAATGCTTGCGACGATAGCAAGAAGCGCAACGGAACAATTGCAAATTGCGGTAAAAACGTACAAAGGCAAAAGCTATCTTGATTTAAGAATTTTCTACACTACGGACGACGGTCAAAACTGGTTGCCGACCAAAAAAGGCGTAACCGTAGCTCCCGACGCAATTTTGACGCTTAAAGACGCGGTCGAAAAAGCTGCCGAAGAACTGCTTATGGACACGGAAGCCGACGCGTAACGGGTGAAAATTGGGAAAATACGTCAACGTAATAATTGATTTAAAAGGTCTTAACTCAAGGCCTTTTACTTATTTTGTACCGGATGAAGACGAGGACAAAATCAAAATCGGAACGCCGGTTGCGGTGCCGTTCGGGAAGCAGGGCATCGCGGACGGTTTTGTAATCGGGTTCGAAAATTCGCCTGAACCGGGCATTAAAATAAAGGAAATTGCCGAAATCAAGGACGAGAAATTTTCGTTCTCGCCCGAGTTTATGCAGCTTTTTATTTGGATGTCAAAATATTACGCTTGCGACCTGAATACCGTTATTTCAAACGTTTTCCCGGGAAAATTGTTCGGAAAATATACTACGGTCATCGAAAGAACGGAAAAAAACTATGAAAACCCGACAAAAAACGAACAAATTTTGCTGGCTTTGACAAGCGAGAAAAAACCGATAAACGCAAAAACGTTGAAGCAAAAATCGAAGCTGTCGTATTCCCCATACAGAAAGGCTTTTAACGATTTAAAAGAAAAAGGTGTTTTAGTCTCGAAAAACGTTACAAGCGGAAAAATCAACGCCAAAACGGAAAAATACGTTATTTTTCAAAACGCGCAGACGACTTCAAAGCGCGCAGCGTCGGTTTTGGAAAGTCTTGAAAACGTAAAAGAAATGAAGCTTTCGGAGTTTTTAAAAATCGCGCATACAACACCCGCGACGATAAAAAAACTTGAAACCGCGGGAAATTTAAAAATCGAAGACCGCGAAGTTTACAGAAATCCGCTGAATATTTACAAGAACCTGAAAAGAACCGAATTTCCGAAGCTTACGGAAGAACAACAGTCTGCGTACAATTTCATCTTAAAAAAAATCGAGGAGAAAACCCCGTATCCTATTTTGCTGCACGGAGTTACGGCATCAGGGAAAACAGAAGTTTATTTTGCGCTGATGAAGAAAGTTTTGGAAAGCGGAAAAAACGTGTTGTTTCTGGCTCCGGAAATAGCACTTGCCTCAATGTTGACAAAAAAGACCGCAGAACGCTTCGGAACGGAGACTACGGCGGTTTGGCACAGCAACGTTTCGGACAGTGAAAAACGCGATATTCGCGAGCGAATAAACGACGGGAAGGTCAGAATACTTATCGGAGCGCGCTCTGCGGTATTTGCGCCGTTGCAAAACATCGGACTGATAATTTCGGACGAAGAACACGACGATTCTTACAAGCAAACGGCAAAAAGCCCTTATTACAACGCAAACGAGGTTGCAAGAATGATTGCGCACATCCGTGGTGCGGCATTTTTAAAAGGCAGCGCGACACCCGATATTTGCAGTTATTACGAGGCAAAAACCCGAGGAACACTTGCTTCGATGACAAAAAAATATAACGGGAAAACCGCCGAAACCGTTGAAATTGTTGATATGAGAGAAGAAATTTCGACAAAAGGTCAACGAATTTTTTCAAAATATCTGATAACCGCCGTCGACGAAACTCTTCGGGGAGGGAAACAGGTTTTGTTATTGATGAACAGACTCGGTTTTTCGACGACGGTCAGGTGCGGAGCGTGCGGAGAAATTTTGAAATGCCCGAATTGCGATTTACCGCTGACTTTTCACAAATCACAAAAAAAATTAAAATGCTCGCATTGCGACTACGAAACGCAAGCACCCGAAATTTGCCCGCATTGCGGCGAACCCGCATTGAAATTCACCGGAACGGGAAGCGAAAGAATCGAAGAAATTACCGCAAAAATTTTTCCGGACGCGAAAATTGCAAGGATGGATACGCAGGCTCTGACGGGAAAAAACGACTATATAAAGATTTTGGACGAATTTTTGTCCGGACAAATAGACATTTTGATAGGTACTCAAATGAGCGCAAAAGGGCTCGACAACCCCAACGTCACGCTGGTCGGAGCTTTGAACACCGACACGTCGTTCTCGTTTCCCGACTACCGTTGCGACGAACGAGGGTTTCAGCTATTGACGCAACTTGCCGGCAGAGCGGGCAGAGGCGACGAACCCGCACGAATAATCTTTCAAACTTTTAATCCGGAATTTTTTGCGTTTAAGACCGCGTGCGAACAAAATTACGAAAAATTTTACGAAAACGAAATAAAACTCCGCGAGGAATTCAAATTTCCTCCGTTCTCAAAAGCCGTAAACATAACGGTATGCGGCGCCGATGCCGAAGAGACAAAATCAGGCATCTTAAAAATTCGCGAAAAATTTTGTGAAGTTGTCGAAAAACACAATTTGAATATCGAGGCAAACGAGCCTCAGCCGTGTTTTTTCGAAAAAATCAACAACGAATACCGATATTCGTTCGTTATAAAAAATTTCGAAGGCAAAAAAGGACATCTTCTGATTTCGGGATTTTTTACGAAAATCAGGGCGAAAAACCTGAAAATTATCGCGGATATGTCACCGAAAGACTTTCTGTAAGATTTTGTTAATATTTGTAAAGGTAAACATTTTTGCCGTCTTCGCCTTTATATTTTTGGAACTCGTGCCCGACGGACGGCATAAACAAGATATTTTTCGACGGACGCGGAACGTAAAATTCGCAAAAATAAGTTGACGTGTCGGGGCAATCGCTGTCGACGATGTAATTTTTACAGTAGCCCGTATAAATTTCGTGGTTACCGCGTGCGGAGCAGTACGCTTCTTTAAACGACAAAGGCGAACCGGATGCGTTTTTGGAAACGAGAACCGAGTTTTTCACATCCTCGGCAGACGGATTTTTTTTGTATTTTCGGACCGCCGCTTTGAACAGATCGGTGTTTTTGGACGGAGCACCAAGCAGCAGGACTTCCGAAGAATAATCGAAAATTACGAAAGAAATTCTGTCTAAGCCCAATTTGTCGGGCTTGTCGGAACCGTTCAAATCGACGGTAATTATTCTGTAACCCGTAAAATCACTTTCTTTTATACGAGCCGACACGTAAACGTCCACGCCGCTCGGAAGCGAAAAGTTCGGTTTTATGCCCGAAGTTATCGAGCCGTAAGGCTTCGAAAGCGAGGCATTGTTGAGAGAAGAACAATCGACACCGTTTGAAGAATACGCGTCGGCCATAAATTCACAAAAATCGGTATCGTCGGTAAAATCGACCAAATCGCTGTGAGACGAGGATTTTGAGCCCGCAGTCATGCAAGCTTTGTAGGCGGTTTCCGTTTTGGCATTCATGCATGTGTAAGATTCCAACGAGGCGTTTGCACTGTGCGAGCCTGCGTATTTTGCAAAAGCCGATAAAGATTCGTAAACCTGATAAGCAATCAAATCGAGGCTGCTTTTTTGTTTCGCCATAATGTTGAGACTCATTGCCAACATCAGCGAAATTACAGCCATCACAAGAAAAACTTCCGTCAACGAAAATCCGCGCTTAAACTTCAATCCGACCTCCTTAAAATTTCGGGAACATTTTCATAGGTATCTGCAAATATTATGCCCGTTTTTAACCCGAGAATATCGGGGTCGGCATTGCAAACGGTTTCGTTTTCTTTTACGGCGATAACGGGAACGCCCGATTTTATTGCATTTGAGACCAAAGAGCACCCCAAAGAATTATACGGCATAATCAGCGATTTTACGTTACATTTCGTAATATATTTTTTATCGAAGCCTTTTACGATAAGAGGAGCATTGTTCAGTCCGAAAAACAAACACGGTAAAAACGTAGGAGTGATGTACTCCGCGGAAGCTTTCGGGTGCACGAGTTTCGGCGAAATCGAAAAATCGTCGAATGCGGGGGCATGAACGGCGGGAACGCCGAGTTTTTCGGCAACAAAATGCGAAATTATCGCCTCTACGCCGCCGACAACATCAACCGCATTACCTTCGCTGTATCCGTCTTCTTCGTCGGGTTCGTCGAATTTGCAAACTATCGCAAGAACGTCCGCGCCTTTTTCGAGGAGTCTTTTGCCCGCCGACAACAGAGTTTCGGGATTTTTTACCGAGCCCGAAGAAATACCGGAGTCCGTCGTATAAAACTCGACTCCGACGGGAGAATCGGTCAGTTCGTATCCGATTATGTCAAAGCCGTAGACCGTTTTTACGGCGTTTATCGTGTTAATGTGAACATTCAGAGAGTCGTTCGAAATCGAACTGTCGAAAACGACGCCGATTTTGTTGCCCGAAGAAAGTTTCAAAGACAAATTTCCTTTTAAAAATTCCGTCATAACAAAACCTTCCACGTAAAGCATGTTTTCGTTAATCGAAGAAAAGCATGCCGCGTTTACGACGTTCGGGTTTACGATTAAGGGAAATTCTCGTGCGATTTTTGCGGCGTAACGTCCCGCGTCTCCCGCGTATCCGCCGATTGACGCACCCGTTCCCGTCGGAACGACAAATATGGAATATTTTTTTTCGGTATTCATCAAAACGGCAGAAAATCTCCTTCATTCATAACGTGACAGGTTATTCCCGAATTTTCGACAAGGTTTTTGAACTCGAACGGATCCGCCTTGATGTTGGCGAAAGTGTTGTAATGCATCGGAATCACTTCTTTTGCACCGAGCATTTTTGCAGCCAGCGCGGCTTCTTTAACACCCATCGTGTAAAAACCTCCGATGGGAAGCATTGCGTAATAAGGCTCGTACAACTTTCCGATAAGCTCGAGCTGAGGGCAAAGCCCCGTATCGCCCGCGTGATAGACTTTTATCCCGTCAAAATCGAATAAAATGCCTGCCGCGACGCCGGCATAAGCACCGTTTGACAACGAACTCGTGTGCGCGGCAGGAAAAAATTGAGCCGTTCCCCACGGATATTCGATGTTTGCACCGAAATTCACGCCCTTTGTTTTGACATGCATTCCGGAGCATGCGTTTGCAAGCTCGACAACCGCGGAAACAAGGGCACCCGAACGTTGCGCAATCGGCAAAGTATCACCGAAATGATCGCCGTGAGCATGCGTCAAAAAGATGTCGGAAATTCCTTTTTTTTGAAAATCGAAATCGAGATTTTTTTTGTGCAAAAACCAAGGATCGACCAAAACCGACGCCAAATCGTTCTTTATATGAAAGGCACTGTGCCCGAGATAAGTTATTCCGTTCATGAAATATTCCTTTTTTTATCATTATAACTCAATTTATCATTTTTTTGAATGTTGATTTTTGAATAAAAATCCGTAAAATTTTTGTAAAGACTATCTGAAAGGAAAAATATATGGCTCAGGGATTTTCACAAAATTTTAAGACAAGACATGCAATTCTCGTATTTTTAAAAAACGCCGCAATGCCGCTTGTATTATACTTTAACAACCCCATGGAAGAATACAGAAAACTTCAGGAACTGTTAAAAACCCAAAACGCGATACCGAAAATTATCGAAAAAGAAACTATAGGGCCGATAAAAAGAATTTCTTTTATGAGCAACCAGATTTGCGGAGTCGGAATTCAGGAAGAACAGGTTCCCGCGTAGGTTTACGCCGAAAATTCGAACGCCGCGACGATTGAAAAATATCAGGCGGGCTTCACGACCCAACATTTTTGACCGTCGAAAAAACGGTCGGAGTCGTTGCGCCCGGCGAAAAAAAATACGTCAAACAAAAAGAGGGGTTTCGCCCTCTTTTCGTGTTTCAAATTTGCTCTCGAGACATTTTAAAAGTTAAAAGTCCGTCAATTTTTGTTGAGAAGCCGTTTCTTCTGCGGCATCTTCGACTGCTTTTTCGATAGCCGCGTCAACGGGGTCGGAGACCGAAACTATTTTGTTGACCGCGATTACGGAATCGTTGTCGCTGAGGTTTTGGATTTTTACGCCCGTTGCGGGTCTGCCCTGACGAGAAATATCGCCGGCTTTGATTCTCGAAACAACGCCGTTTTGCGAAACAACAAGAATTTCGTCGGTTTCGCGAACAATGGTCAAAGCAACCAATCTGGATGACGAAGATTTGAATTTCGTAGCGATAAGCCCTATTCCGCCGCGGTTTTGAGCTCTGAATTCCGACAATTTCGAACGTTTTCCGAATCCGTCGGACGTTACGACGAGCAAATCCGCGTCAAAATCTGCGGGAACGACGTCGCACCCGATGATTTTATCGCCGACTCGAAGTTTCATCGAATTTACGCCGCGAGCGGTTCTGCCCAAGGGACGAAGGTCTTCGACCGCAAATCTGATAGCCATGCCGCAACTTGTACCGATAAGAACTTCATCCGTATTTTTCGCGACTTTAACCCAGTTGAGCACATCACCGTCTTCGAGTCCGATGGCAATAATACCGTTTTTCCTGATGTTCGAGAAATTATCAAGTTCAATTCGTTTTATGAAACCGTTTTGGGTCAACATAATCAGGTTTGTATCGTGAGAAAATTCTTTTACGGGCACAACGGCGGTAATTTGCTCGTTTTGCTCGATGGGAAGAATGTTTATAATCGGCAAACCTTTCGCCTGACGAGAACCTTCGGGGAAATCGTAAACGTTCAGCGAGTAAACGGTTCCTTTGTTCGAGAAGAACAGGACTTTATCGTGCATCATTGCGGTGAAGAAGTGTTCGACATCGTCATCCTCTTTGGTTTTAATGCCGCCTTTGCCGCGCGTTGCACGGTTTTGACGTTCGAACGTATCGAGCGAAATCCGTTTAATGTAGCCCTGACGCGTGATGAAAACCGCCATCGGAACGTTCGGAGTCAGGTCTTCGATAGTCATTTCGTTGACTTCGGGGATGATTTGAGTTCTTCTGTCATCGCCGTATTTTTCTTTGTCTTCAAGCAATTCCGCCTTGATTATGTTCAAAACTTTTTGTCTGTCCGCAAGAATAGCTTCGTATTCCGCGATTTTGAGTTCCAAATCGTCGTATTCCGCTTTGATTTTGTCTCTTTCCAAGCCTGTCAAACGGCGAAGTTGCATTTCCAAAATCGCGTTGGACTGGTCGACATCGAGCCCGAACTTCGTCATAAGTCCGACACGCGCTTCGTCTGTCGTTTTGGAGTTTCTGATGAGTTGAATGACTTCGTCGAGACTTCCCAAAGCAATAAGCAAGCCCGCCAAAATATGAGCCCGCATCTTGGCTTTTTTCAGGAAGAACAACGTTCTGCGGGTAACGATTTCGACACGGTGTTCGATGAATTCGTTAAGAACGTCGATTAAATTCATCAAGCGGGGTTGATTACCGGTCAAAGCGAGCATATTCACGCCGAAAGCGGTTGCAAGTTGAGTATGTTTGTAAAGATTGTTTCTGACGACATCGGGCTTGGCGTCACGTTTAAGCTCGATGACAATGCGCATGCCTTCGCGGTCGGATTCGTCGCGCAGGTCGGAAATACCGTCGATATGCTTATCTTTGACAAGTTCCGCGATTTTTTCGATTAACGCCGCCTTGTTCACCTGATAAGGAATTTCCGTAACGACAATGGCGGTACGAGCCTGTCTTCCCGCGCCTCCCGGGATTTCTTCGATGGTCGAAACCGCGGACATTTTGATTGAACCGCGACCCGTTTCGTAAGCTTTTTTAATATCGGCAAGCCCGATAATATTAGCCGCCGTGGGGAAATCGGGACCTTTGATATACTGCATTATTTCGGAAGTCGTGAGTTCGGGGTTATCGATAAGAGCGATTGTTCCGTCAACGACCTCGCAAAGGTTGTGGGGAGGAATGTTTGTCGCCATGCCGACCGCAATTCCGCTGACACCGTTGAGAAGCAACATCGGAAGTCTTACGGGAAGCACCGCGGGCTCTTGAAGGGAGCCGTCGAAGTTCGGAGTAAAATCGACCGTTTCGCAATCGATATCGGCGAGCATGGACTGAGTAATTTTGTGCATACGCGCCTCGGTGTACCTCATTGCGGCGGCACCGTCGCCGTCGACCGAACCGAAGTTTCCGTGACCGTCGACAGTCAGATATCTTGTCGAAAAGTCCTGCGCCATACGGACAAGAGATTCGTAAACGGCGGTATCACCGTGAGGGTGATATTTACCGAGAACTTCCCCGACGATTCTCGCACATTTTCTGAACGGTTTGTCGGGAGCCATGCCGAGTTCGTTCATTGCGAACAAAATACGTCTGTGAACGGGCTTCAAGCCGTCTCTGACATCGGGAAGCGCACGACCGACAATAACGGACATGGCGTAGTCGATGTAGGAACGCTTCATTTCGTTTGTAATATTGACGGGAACGATTTTACCGTCTTCGAATAAATTTTTTTGACTCACTTTTAAATCCCTCTGATATGGAAATATTGTACCGGTAACAAAAAAATACGGCAAGAATTTTAAGATTTGAAAATTTATGAAATTTTGACTTGATAATAAAAAATGCTTAATATATAATCGGACGTGAAGGTAAAAAAAACAGAAAAGGATTGAGAAAATGAAAAGCAATATTCATCCGGACTATAAAAAAACCGTTATCAAATGCGTATGCGGAAACGAAATCGAAACCGGTTCGGTAGTTGACAATATCACGGTTGAAATTTGTAACAAATGCCACCCGTTCTACACCGGAAACCAAAAAATCGTGGATACGGAAGGAAGAGTCGAAAGATTCAAAAAACGTTACGCTCAAAAATAAGAGCAAAAAAGATATGCAACAAAAAATACCCGCTTATTGTGCGGGTATTTATGTAAGAAGGATGCAAACGGATGTTCGAAAAAATAAAAGCCCGGCTCATCGCGAAACCGGACAACATGTTACAAACAATATATACGGCATGCCGAACCTGCTACAGCGCTCTGCCGCCCGACGAAATTTTCGAAAGCGAAAAAGCAACCGACAAAGACGAAGCTTTGAAACTTATACGAAAAGTCATCGGCTCGGGACATTTCAGTACTATCGAACATATCCAGGTATCCTTCGCGATATCGGGATTTTCGAGGGCATGCTCACACCAACTCGTCAGACACAGACACATGTCGTTTTCGCAAAAATCACAACGATATGTTAAGGAAAAAGGCGATTTCGACTACGTTACGCCGCCTTCGGTAAGCAAAAACCCGGAACTTCTTAAAAAATACGAAGATTTTATGCACCAAACGGCGCTTTTGTATCAAGAAATGACGGAAGCGGGCGTCGCTGCGGAAGATGCAAGGTTTATTCTCCCGAACGCGACAACTACCTCGATGGTGGTAAGCCTTAACTTAAGGGAACTTATACACGTTGCAAACATCAGACTCTGCACGCGCGCTCAAAGCGAAATAAGAATTTTAATCGAAAAAATGTGCTCCGAGCTCGTAAAAGAAGAACCCTGGCTTAAAGAATACCTTGTTCCGAAATGCGAAAAATTCGGATTTTGCGACGAAGACAAAACCTGCGGAAGAATGCCGTCAATCGAAAGAATAAAGGAATTTACGACAAATGGAAGAAATGCTTGACAAAATTCTCAAAATAGAAGAAAAATATATCGAACTCGGGCAAATATTAAGCGATCCCGAAGTTATTCAGGATTACAAAAAATTCAGAGATTTGTCGAAGCAGAGAAAAGCGATGGAAGAAACCGTCGAACTTTATCGGGAGTGGAAAGAAGCCGACGCGGCTTTAAAGGAAGCAAAAGAGCTTATCAGGGGTGAGCAGGACGCGACAATGCGTGAATATCTGCAGTCCGAAATCGACGAAAACGAAGCAAAAATCGCAAAATATTCGGAAGACATGAAAATATTGTTGTTACCTCGCGATCCGATGGACGACAAGGACATCATGCTTGAAATCAGAGGCTCCGCGGGCGGGGACGAAGCTAATATTTTCGCGGGCGATTTGATGAGAATGTATATGAAATACGCCGACAAATGCGGCTGGAAGACCGAAATATTAAGTAAAACGGAATCCGAAGCGGGCGGCGTATCCGAAGTCATAATTTCCGTAAAAGGCGACAGCGTTTACAGCAGACTAAAATACGAATCGGGCGTACACAGAGTTCAGAGAGTACCCGAAACCGAGTCACAGGGGCGTGTTCACACCTCGACGGCAACCGTTGCGGTCATGCCCGAGGTCGACGACGTCGAAATCGAAATAAATCCCGCGGATATCGAAATGTCGACGGCACGGTCGGGCGGAGCGGGCGGACAAAACGTCAACAAGGTCGAAACCGCGGCAAGACTTTATCACAAACCGACCGGGATTATGATTTTCTGTACGGAAGAGCGTTCGCAGCTGCAAAACAAAGAGCGCGCAATGCAGATTTTGAAAGCGAAACTGTACGACATGGAACGTCAAAAGCAAATGCAGGAAATAACAGATTTGAGACGTTCTCAAGTCGGAACCGGCGACAGAAGCGAACGAATCAGAACGTATAACTTCCCTCAGGGAAGGCTGACCGACCACAGAATCGGGCAGAACCTCAATGTTTGGACGGTTATCGACGGCGACATGGATGATCTTATAAACATGCTCGTTGCGCACGACCAACAATTGAAGCTCGAAAAGCTTGCAGAGATTGACGAATGAGCGAGTTTGTCCATTTCCCCGTAATGTTGAACGAGGCTGTCGACGCGTTGGAAGTCGAGCCCGGGAAGACTTATGTCGACGCGACTTTGGGTGGTGGAGGATACTCGAAACTTATTCTCGAAAGACTTTCGGGCAAAGGATTTTTGCATGCTTTTGATATCGACGACGAAGCAATCGCTGCGGCACATGATAAATTGAAAATTTTTAAAAATTTCAAAATTCACAAAAGTTCACATACGGAAGCTGCAAAAGTTTTGGCGGAAGAAGGTCTGAAATCTTTGAGCGGCGGGATTGTTTACGATTTCGGAGCGTCGTTTCACCAGCTGACGGATCCCGAGCGCGGATTTTCTTTTAAGGCGGAAGCCCCTTTGGATATGAGATTTAACAAGGATGCGGATTTTTCGGCGTACGACGTAATCAACGGATATTCTAAAGACGATTTGGTTCGAATATTCAGCGAATACGGAGAAGAACGATTTTCGAAAAGGATAGCCGAAGCGATAGTCACGACAAGAAAGACGTCTGCAATCCGGACAACAAAAGAACTTGCGGATTTGATAATAAACTCGACTCCGAGGATAAAATCGAAAATTCACCCCGCAACGAGAGTATTTCAGGCGGTTCGAATCGAAGTCAACGCCGAGCTCGAAAATATCAAAAATACCCTCGAAAATATCTTGCCGTTTTTGGAAAAAGGTGGGATAATTTCTGCAGTGACGTTTCATTCGGCGGAAGACCGAATCGTCAAGAATTTTTTCAGAGACAAGAGCATAAAATTCGGAAGCGGCGAGCTCGAGGTTTTGACAAAAAAGCCGATAAGCGCGTCGGAAGAAGAAATCAGGCAAAATCCGCCGTCAAGGAGTGCAAAACTTCGATATGCAAGAAAAGCAAAATAAACACGCAAAAAAACGGGAACACGCAAAAAAACGGGAACCCGAAAAAAAGAACGGAGCTTCGATAAACACGATTTTGTGCCTGCTCATACCCGCGGTCATGGTTGTTATGTTTTTAAACTACGCACTTTTGACGCTTTCTGAGTATAAATTGTCGAAAATCAGCACCGACACAATGATTTTGAACAACGACAACGTCGAATTGCAAAACAAACTCGACAATTTGATGTCTTACCACAACGTCGAACAAACCGTGAAAGAAGAAGGTCTTTTGGACACGGCGCAAAACGTGATAGAGTTGAAAGAATCGCCGTCGACGGACGAACACAGAATTCACAGACACAAAACGACAAAAAGAATTTATTACAGATTTCCGCTCGGATTTTAAAATAAGTTAAGAATAGTTAAAATTTCGCATAAAGAGTTTTCGCGTGATATTCTTTTATTGGGAACAGCGAGCGCACGCGATGTTAAGAAATATAAACACGGAAAGACAAAAAACATTTAATAACAGAATGAAAGTATTTAAAATACTTTTCGTCGGAGTATGCGTATCATTGGCGGTATATCTTGCTACAGTGCAAATTTTCGACATTCGTCATTACAGAGACAAAGCAAAATCTCAAAGAAGTTCGAAAAAATTTGTCATGCGCGGGGTGATACTCGACCGGAACGGCGTAAAACTGGCGTCAGACAGCTTATCGTACAATGTCTATATTCACAGACAATATCTGGACCATACGCCGGAAGAACTTGCGAAAAAGCTTGCGCCGGTGGTCGGAGTCAGCGAGCAAAGCATAATAAATTCGATGAAGAGTCAAAGTTCATTGATATTGGTTAAGAAGGGCGTAGACAGATACACAGCCGATCAAATTTTGCATTTGCGTTTGCGCGAAGTCAGTTTGGACAAAAAGAACAACAGGGTTTATCCTCAAGAGAAGCTTGCCGCACACATTTTGGGGTATTATAATTCGAACGCCGATGTTGCGTCGGGAATTGAGCAAACAATGAAAGACAAGCTCGCCGCGCCGACGGAGGACGTATTTTTGGAACGGACGGGAAAGGGTGACGTCATATACGATTTCGGAACCGACCCTGCAAAGATAACCGCACCGACGGTGGGGCAAACGGTAGTTTTGACTATAGATGCGGCAATTCAGCACGTTTGCGAAACGGAACTGATGAAGATGATAACGGAGAAAAAAGCTCTCCGCGGAACGGTTATCGTCATGAACCCCAATAACGGGGAGATTTTGGGGTATGCCGTATATCCCGACTATGACCCGAACAAAATCGAGGAAGCCTCGTTCAATCAAATAAAGAACTGGACTTTGACGGACGTTTACCCGCCGGGGTCAACGTTTAAGGTGCTGACGGTCGCTTCTGCCGTTCAGAACGGTAAAATCGAAAGAAATACGACCGTTTTGGACACGGGGAAAGCCGAAATCGGCGGCTGGACTATAAAAAATTACGACTACGACAAATTCCCGTACCCCGGAGATATCGATATGATTTATCTTTTCAGGCATTCGAGCAACATCGGAAGCGTGAAAGTCGCGTATTTAATGACTCCGAGGGAATTTTATACATCACTTGAAAAATTCGGAATCGGGTCGAAAACGGGAATAGACCTTCCGGGAGAATCTTCCGGGCTGCTGCCCGACCCGAGAACTTGGGATATTTCGCGGCATGCGTCGATGGGCTACGGATACGGTGCTTCGGTCACCGCAATTCAGATGGTGTCGGCAGTTGCGGCGATTGCAAACGACGGAATAAGGATTACGCCGCACGTTATAAAATATTCCGAAAAAGAACTGCCCAAGCACGTTAAGCGGACAAAAGTCATGGAACCGATGCAGGCAAGACTGGTCACGGACTTTTTATACCTCAGCAACGGTCAATCGCCGACCCCGGTCAATTTGAAGGATTACCACGTTGCGGCGAAAACAGGGACATCGAGAAAAACGATGGAAGGGTCAAAAGGATATACAAATCAGCTGTTTACGTCTGTTGTCGGATATTTCCCGGCTACGAACCCCGAGGTGTTGATTTATGTAGTCGTCGACTCGGCTCAGGGCGGAGCCGTTTGGGGCTCAACCGTAGCGGCGCCGGTTTTCGCGGAAGTCGCAAAACAGGTTGCAAGAATAATGCACATCAAACCGGATAAAGGACCGGGAACGGTTCAACCGACAAGACCTTTGCCGGAACCCGAAAAAGAACCGGGTCTCGTCGAAAAAGTTTCTCAAAAGATGGAGAATAAAAGCTTTTTCGAGATTATCGCGGATTTATTCGGAATAAAAAAGAGTAACAAAAAGAAATAAAAATAAGGAGTAATCAATGTTAGCGGAAGAACTTGCGCGCAAAACGGGAGACGCGGAATACAAAGGGACTGAAAACCCGGAAATTACGGGGATTTCATACAATTCGAAGACGACACGTCCCGGAGATATATTTGTATGTTTGAAAGGCGAAAATTCGGACGGACACGGTTTTGCAAAATCCGCGGTCGAAAACGGCGCGGCGGCGCTGATGTGCGAAAAGGTTCTTGATGTTGACGTTCCGCAGATTATCGTAAAATCGACAAACGCGAAAATCGCGGATTTGTCGGCGGCGTTTTACGAAAACCCTTCGAAAAAGCTTAATTTAATCGGAGTTACGGGAACGAACGGGAAAACGACGGTTACGCATTTGTTACAAAAAATATTTGAGGCGGCAGGCGAAAAATGTGCATTGATAGGGACTTTGGGTTGTAAATTTTCGAGCGGAGACGAGTATATAAATTTGCACCACACAACCCCGCAGGCACCCGATTTGCAAAAAGTTTTGAAAGAAACCGTCGACAGGGGAATAAAGACGGCGGTTACGGAAGTCAGTTCTCACGCGCTTGCTCAGAACAGAGTCGGCGGATGCGAGTTTAAAACGGCGGTTTTGACTAATTTGACGCAA
Organism: uncultured Candidatus Melainabacteria bacterium; assembly: GCA_934718085.1. Taxonomy (GTDB): domain Bacteria; phylum Cyanobacteriota; class Vampirovibrionia; order Gastranaerophilales; family Gastranaerophilaceae; genus CAKUZL01. The sequence goes on along the minus strand of CAKUZL010000001.1, from coordinate 170,140 downwards.
GATCACCTCGATTATCACATAACGATGAATAATTATTTCGAAGCGAAAGCTTTGTTGTTTAAAGGTCTGAAGCCCGGCGGAAACGCTGTCGTCAATGCCGACGACGAATACGCGCAAAGATTTATCGACGCGGTTCCCGACGGAGTAAAGATTTATACTTACTCGATAAACAATACTTCGGACTTCAAGGCGGAAGACATAAAATTTGACGAAACAGGCATTTCTTATACGTTGCACGGGCGAAGGATAAAACTTCATTTAAACGGATTGTTCAGTGTTTACAATACTTTGGCGGCAATTGCGACGGCAAAGGCAAACGGAATAGACGAAGAAACGATTGTTGCGACGTTGGAAGCTACACGCGGGGTTGCAGGAAGATTTGAAACGATAGTCCACAAGCCGCTTGTGATAGTCGATTACGCCCACACGCCGGACGGACTTCAAAACGTGTTAAAGACCGCAAAAGCGTTGAAAAAAGCGAATTCGAAGCTTATTTGTCTGTTCGGATGCGGCGGAGACAGAGACGCGACAAAACGTCCGAAAATGGGCAGAATAGCCGAAGAACTTGCGGATATGGTTGTCGTGACGTCGGACAACCCGAGAAGCGAAGATCCGGGGTTGATAATTTCGGATATTATGGCGGGATTCAAAACCGTAAACCCCGATAACGTCGCGGTTGAGCCTGACAGAGGCAAGGCAATCGGAATGCTCAAAAAAATCGCAAAACCCGACGATATCGTTGTTGTTGCGGGAAAAGGACACGAAGATTACCAAATTTTAAAAGACAAGACGATAAAATTCGACGACAGAGAAGAAGTAAGAAAGACATTTGAGGAGTAAAAGGGATGAAATTAACGGTACTCGGCCCCGGATGTTGGGGATTGACGTTGGCAAAACTTATGAGCCCGAATTTCGAAGAAATATGCGTATGGGGCAGAGAACAGGACATTTCGGAAGAATTACGGACTCAAAAGCGCACAAGCAAGCCCGTTACGGTGGAACTCGAACAAAGAACTCAAATTACGTCGGATTTGAAAGAAGCCGTCGAAGGGGCGGACATAATTCTTGCGGTCATTGCGACTTCGGGAATGAGAGCGGTTTCGAAACAGCTTGCGAAAGTCGGATTGAAAGAAAATCAAATTTTGGTAAATACCTCAAAAGGTCTGGAATTGCCTTCATTGATGAGGATGTCCGAAGTTATAAAAGAAGAAATTCCGGGAATTACGCCTGTCGTTTTGTCGGGTCCGACACTTGCAAACGAAGTTTTGGCGGGACTTCCGACCGCGGCGTCGGTTGCGTGCGAAGACATCGAACTTGCAAAAAAAGTCCAAAAAGCTTTGACGGTGAAAAACAAATTCAGGCTTTACACAAATTCGGACGTCATCGGAGTCGAGCTCGGAGGCAGCTTAAAGAACGTCATAGCAATAGCTTCGGGATTTGCAACGTCGGTAAAGCTGGGATACAACTGCAGAGGAGCGTTGTTGACGAGAGGAATGGCGGAAATCGTGAGAATAAGCACGGCGTTGGGGGCAAAAGCTTCGACGTTGTACGGACTTTCGGGAACGGGAGATTTGATTGCAACGTGCTCGAGCCCGACAAGCAGGAATTTCACGGTCGGAGCGATGCTCGGCAAAGGCAAAAAAATCAACGATATTTTGAACGAACTCGGCTCGGTCGCGGAAGGAGTAAAAACATCGAAAGCGGTATGCGAACTTGCGAAAAAGCTCGGAATTGAGACGCCCTTGTCTCAGGCGGTCTACGACGCGGTTTATACGGACATTACGCCGGAAGAAATTTTGAATAAGCTGATGTCGAGAGAACTTAAGGAAGAAGAAAAATATTGAGAAAATCGTCGTATCGCCAAAAATAATTCAAATACAGTAGTTAAAAAAAGAAAAATCGAGGATATAATAGGAACACGTTGAAAAACGAAAAATTTTCGTTAAAAAGAAAATAAAAAGGGACTCTGAAACATGGATACGAAAAAGAAAATAATAGCAGCGGCATTGGCGATAAGTTTGACTGCAGGTTCGGTGCTTGCGGCAACGGGACTTTCGGTGTCGGGCGCGATAAGAAAGTACAAAGCGGGTAATTACACGGGATGCCTGCAAGACATGCAGACAATCGCGAAAAAAGATCCGTCGAACGCGGTCGCTCATTATTATATCGGAACTTCGTATTTGAAAATAGGGATGAAAACCGAAGCACAAAAGGCGTTCGAGCGGGTTATAGATATCAACTCGGTTCCTCAGTTGACGTCTTTGGCATTGCAGGCAAATTACTGCATTTCGTCAAAAGCTTCGAGCTGTAAATATATGACCCTTACAAGTTCTCAAATAAACGAGTTGAAGCAAAATCCGACAGCTTTTTACGAAAAGCTCAAAAGCGGCGAAAAATTGCCCGAAGTTCAACAGGAATCTTCGGACATAGAAGAACTGATAAAGGGCAGATACCCGTCAAATGTGCATCCCGACGCTTTGCGGGTTATCGAGGAAGAACGACTTTTGCGTGAACAGGAAAACGTAAACAAATCCGAAAACGAGGACAAAACCGTTAAAATCGCGAGCGCAAAACCGAGCGAAAAGGAAATAGTTCAAGCGTTGGAAACGTTGTCGGAAGCGGGTTATACGCTTCAGGCGCCGGTGAAGGAAGAAAGCGAATCCGAAGCGCGAAAAGCACAAGCGGAAACGATGAAGCGCGTTGTCGAAATGTACAGACAGCAAATGATGATGCCCGATATGGCGATGATGAACGGTTCGAATCAAAACAACGGAATGAACATGATGAATTACATGATGTTGATGCAGCAGGGCGAAGGCAAAACGAAAATAACGCCCGAAATGGCGCAAATAATGATGATGAACCAAATGAGCGGCGGACTCGGTCTCGGTAACGACGGAAGCAACATGTTCGGATTTTAAATCTGATGCAAAATAAGACAAAACTTTTAAAATTGTTTTATGTCGACAAAAATTATGCCGCGTCGAGAGAATTGTGCAGGCATGAAAATTCTTCGTACGCAAAAATTTTGACGGCAAAGTCTTATTTTTACGAGAGGGATTTTAAATCGGCGAAAGAAATATTTCGGCGGACGAAGAGCTTTTTGGAAGAAGGTTATTGCGAACTTTTTTCGGGGAATGTCAAAAAAGCCGCGGCTTTGTGGAAAAAAGCCCCCGAGTCTTCATGTTGTTTGTGGGCAAAATTTTCGGCGGACGCGATAATGAAAGGCGAAAGCAACAGAATTCCGACGTACTTGGGTATTCGAAATTTTTACGAGTGCGACCTTGACGTATTGACGGAAGTCGGGCTTTTCGATTACGCGGAAAAACTTATAAATACTACGGAATATTTGGCGGGGATATGCCCCGAAGTGTACAAATTTACGGCACGGGTGCTGAGCAACCGAGGGTTGACCGACGAAGCGCTTTTGTTTGTCGAAAAAAGCAAGGATTTAATATACAAAGACAGCGAACTTCATTTTTTGGAAGGCGAAATCAGACTCAAAGCGGGCGACGCAAAAGGTGCAAAAGCCTGTGTCGAAAGAATTTTAAGCATCGACAAAAATTATTATCCTGCAAAAGTATTGGACGAAAAAATAAAGTGTTGGCAGAAAAATATTCTTGATGTAAAATAAAAGTGTATAGGAATGTCGAAAAGACGTTACGGAGAAAAGATACAAATGTTTGAACGTTTCACGGAAAAAGCAATAAAAGTAATAATGCTTGCACAGGAAGAAGCAAGAAGGCTCGGACACAATTTTGTCGGAACGGAGCAGGTATTGCTCGGTTTAATCGGCGAGGGCAGCGGAGTTGCGGCAAAGACGTTAAAATCAATGGGAGTAACGTTGAAGGACGCAAGAGCCGCGGTCGAAGAGATTATCGGCAGAGGAGCGGGCTTCGTGGCGGTGGAAATACCGTTCACGCCGCGCGCAAAACGTGTTCTCGAATTATCGTGGGACGAGGCAAGACAGCTCGGACATAATTATATCGGGACGGAACACCTTCTTTTGGGCTTGATAAGAGAAGGCGACGGCGTTGCCGCAAGAGTCCTCGAAAACCTCGGCGTCGACCTCAATAAAGTTCGCACGAACGTCGTAAAGATGCTCGGAGATACAAAAGCTTCGACTGCGGGAACATCGTCATCAACGTCGTATTCGGCATCTTCGACCGGAGGAAAAACAAAAACCCCGATGCTCGACGAATTCGGAACCGACCTGACTTTGGCTGCCGCGGAACAACGTCTTGACCCCGTCGTCGGCAGAGAAAAGGAAATCGAACGGGTAATTCAAATTCTTGCAAGAAGAACGAAAAACAACCCCGTACTGCTCGGCGAACCCGGTGTCGGTAAAACGGCGGTTGCGGAAGGTCTCGCAAGCAGAATAGTAAATTCGGAAGTTCCCGATTTGCTCGAAGGCAAAAAAGTCATACAGCTCGATATGGGCTTGTTGGTTGCGGGAACCAAATACCGCGGTGAGTTCGAAGAACGCCTCAAGAAAATAATGGACGAAATCCGACTCGCGGGAAATATTATATTGGTAATCGACGAAATGCACACATTGATAGGCGCGGGTGCAGCGGAAGGCGCAATAGACGCGGCAAACATCTTGAAACCCGCTCTGTCGAGAGGCGAAATTCAAGTCATCGGTGCGACGACAAACGACGAATACAGAAAATACGTCGAAAAAGATCCCGCTCTCGAAAGACGTTTCCAACCCATTATGATTGACGAACCGTCGATTGAAGAAACCATCGAAATCATCAAAGGACTTCGTCACAAATACGAAGAACACCACAAACTGCACATTTCGGACGAAGCAATCGTCGCGGCTACGGAATTGTCGCAAAAGTACGTCGCCGACAGATTTTTGCCCGACAAAGCAATCGACGTAATCGACGAAGCAAGCTCGAAAGTCAGAATTAAAACAAGCACTCTGCCGCCCGAAGGTAAAGAACTCGAAAAAGAGCTTAAAGAAATTATTAAAAACAAAGAAGACGCCATCAGAAATCAGGAATTTGAAACGGCATCGGATTTAAGAGACGATGAAGCCGATTTGAAGGAAAAAATAAGAGAATTCTCGCAAAAACATCACGCAGAAACGGAAGCGAACATGCCGACCGTCACCGCGGAAAACGTTGCGGAAGTCGTAAGTCTGATGACGGGCATTCCGACCACAAAGATTACCGAAACCGAAAGTGAAAGGCTTTTGAAGCTCGAACAAACGCTCCACGAAAGAGTTGTCGGACAGGATCAGGCGGTCGTTGCCCTTGCAAAATCAATAAGAAGAGCGAGAGTCGGACTTAAAGCACCCAACAGACCTGTAGGAAGCTTCATTTTTGCGGGACCCACCGGGGTCGGTAAAACCGAACTTGCAAAAGCTTTGGCGGAAGCCGTTTTCGGCTCGGAAGACAACATCGTCAGGGTCGATATGTCGGAATTTATGGAAAAACATTCGACCTCGAAACTCATCGGCTCGCCTCCGGGATACGTCGGATACGACGAAGGCGGCAGCTTGACCGAAACCGTAAGGAAAAAACCTTATTCGGTAATCCTTTTCGACGAAATCGAAAAAGCTCACCCCGATGTATTCAACATTATGCTTCAAATTCTTGACGACGGACGTTTGACCGACTCGAAAGGACGTTACGTAAGCTTCAAAAATACGATTATCATTTTGACAAGTAACGTCGGCGCAAGCATGATTACAACGGGCTCAAAACTCGGATTTGCCGTCGGCGGAGAAGAAGAGAAAAAAGACAAATACGAACACCTGAAAGACACGGTTATGGAAGAAATGAAAAAGGTCTTCCGTCCCGAGTTCTTGAACAGAATAGACGATATCATCGTATTTGCACACCTTTCGAAAGAAGAAATCAGACAAATTGTCGACCTGCTTTTCAAAGATTTGTTTAAACGTTTGGAAGCTCAAGACATTCACGTTTCGGTTTCAAACGAAGTCAAAGATTATCTTGCGGAAGACGGATACTCGGAAGCGTACGGTGCAAGACCGCTTAAACGTCTTATCCAAAAGAAAATCGAAGACGGACTTGCCGAAGAAATTCTCGAGGGGCAATGCACTCCGGGTCAAAAAATCGTTCTTACTCTTGATGCGGACAAAAAAATTAAATTCACGAGAGAAAACGAAGAATCCGAAAAGAAAGAAGAAAAACCTGTTTCGTAAGGTTCGAAAAACAACAAAAAAAGGCGGCGGGAAAGCCGTCTTTTTTTTGTTGTTTAACGCCCTGTTTCGACTAAAACACAAGCGTACGTATTTTTTGAAATCCGGCACAAAATCTTCACCGCAAAACAAATCATTTCGAAAGCAAGAAAAAAACAACCCGAAACGAAAAAGGCGACTAAACGTCGCCTTTCACCATAATTAATTATAAAACTAAGCCTTTAATGCTTGAAGTTTAAGCATGCAACATTTTTTGTATTTTTTGCCGCTTCCGCAGGGGCAAGGATCGTTTCTGCCGATTTTTTCGGGAATGTTCACATCCTGCAATTCCGAAGAAATTTCGTCTTTTTTAATTTGTTTGGTCATCAGTTTCGAGAACGAACGTGAAGTGTACAAAATCGACGCCGGCGAAAGCGAATTGAAGGGAGATTTTTTGTCTTTAAATTTTTCGTTGATATGCTTGAGCGTCATTTTTTCGCCGAGAATTTCCGACAAACGCTTCATACAATCGGGATATTTGTCTTTTATTCGTTTAAAAATCACAAAGGGAATTTTCGGATTTTTCATAAAATTAAGCACGCAATCTTTGTAACCCGAAATCGAAGTATAATCGTCGTCAGTGGAAAGAATTTTCGAAACGAGCCCGTAGTAGGGAATTGCGAATAATCCCGCGGTTTCGTCGAAAATTACCGCGACATCGTACTCTTCTCTGTCGGACGAAAAACCTTCGAGCGTTTTTCCCGCAACATTTTGAGGGTTGAACGTAAATTTCGAAGTTCCCGAAAAGGCGTAATTTGCGGGCAAATTGATGTATTTTGAAACTTCTTTTTTCAAATCAGGATCCGAAGTTTCACACCATTCGTTGAAAAGCCCGATTAAAATGTCCGCATTGTTGTTCGCGGTAACGACTTCGTCCGCACCGAAAAATTCAAGAAATTTCGGTTTTAACGAGGCGATTGTTTTTTTGATTTCTTTGAGTTTTGCGGGATTGTCGAAATAAAGTTCTTCGGGTGCCGCAATAAGGCGGGAAACTGCATAATTCAGAGCCTCAAACTCTTTGTCCGAACCCGAAAAACCTTTGATTTCGCAAACAAAATAAACGTCATTATATTTGCAAAGTCTTGCGTAGACAAACCCGTCGGAATATTTTCTGAAATCCGCGACTTTTGACAAAAAGCAAACATTGTAAGTTTTTTCGTTTATCAAATTTTCGAAAACCGCTTCGAACGACGAAACTTTTTTTACTTTAAAAACCGAAAAAAACGATTTTGAAAGAGCATTTATAACGTCAGCGTGAGGGAATTCGGGATGTTGAGACAAAAAGAATTCGCTCATGGAAACCCCGTTCACGTTTCTTGCGAAAATGTACGCCAAACCGTGTTTTTTAATACTTTCGACAGACAAATCGGTGTTAAAATACCGTTTGAAGTCGTTTGCCGTCTCCGAAACGGAAACAGCATAATTGACAACCGCATTGAGGGTTTCGATGATTTTTCCCGCCGAATTTAAAATTTTATCGTTCATAAGTCCCTTTTCAACCTTAAAACGGCACTGTGCCTTGCCGTATTTTTGTTTTCTCTTCTGTATGAAAAAAATACACCGTTTTTGCAAGAAGTGCAATAGTCCGATACGTCAATGTCCGTAACGCCCTCTTTTCGGAGCAGAATTTCGTTGACTTTTTTTAAATCGATACAAAACTTAACATTTTTGTCTTTAAAATCGATGAAATCGGAATTGCCCGCGAGAACTTCGAACGTTTTTTCGGCAACGTCAATACCTGTTTCAAAACAACACTTTCCGATTCCGGGCCCGATTACGGCGGAAATATTTTTCGGTAAAGAGCCTAAAGAGACAAGTTTTTTAACCCCGACGGAAGCGATGTTTGCAACCGTACCGCGCCACCCCGCGTGGAGAACCGCCCCGATATCAAGTTTTTTGTCATACAAAATAAGAGGAATGCAATCGGCGAAATTTAAAAAACAAGCGGAAGAAGGTTCGGTCAAAACAATTCCGTCGCAATTTTCGTAAATTTCTTCGCTTGAGTGTGCGATAACAACGTTCGTGCCATGAACCTGCTTTGCAGTGTAAAGATTTGATACACCGAGATTTTTTTTCAAAAAAGCCCGATTTTCGGCGCAAGTATCGTCGAGATTTTCAAGAGTCCCCGGGTGAAGGACGAAATCTCGCGTTGTGAAAAACGCGTTATCGATAATCGAAGATTTCAAAATTTTTTTGCCGAAAAAGTCGTCAAATTTAAACATTGTCGCCCTGCGTGTTGAAAATTCTGTCGCCCGCATCGCCGAGACCCGGAAGGATGTAGCCTTTCGCGCTCAGAGTTTCGTCGATATGAGCGGTAACTATTTTGAGCGTCGGGAAATACTTTCTGATGTTTTCCAGACCTTCGGGAGCCGAGATAAGGCTGATAAACCTTATGTTTTCGACGGGAATTTTTTTGTTTACAAAAAGTCTGATAGCGTCGATAGCCGAGTTTCCGGTAGCAAGCATGGGGTCGAGAAGGAAAATCATGGTATTTTCCGGATTTTGGAACTCGATGGGGGTTTTATCATAGTACCAGACGGGTTTCAAGGTTTTTTCGTCGCGGTACATGCCGATATGTCTGATACTTGCGTTCGGAATAATTTCGCTGGCGATGTCCGAAAAAATCAAGCCCGCCCGCAAAATCGGAGCGATTATGATTTTGGTTTCTTTTTTCAAAATTTGAGTCGTGCATTCGCAAAGCGGAGTTTGAGTTTTGGTATCTTCGACCTGCAAATCCGCGGTAGCGGTGTAGAAAAGCAGATACGTCAAACGTTTTATCGCGCTGCGAAAGACTTCGGCCGTGGTATTTTTGTCTCTGATGACGGTCAAATTATGCAAACACAAAGGGTGAGAGCAAACCGTTGTATAGTTGTCGCAAACTTTATTCGACATCGAAATTCTCCTTATTTTGAAAATCCGAACAGCCTATCGGAAAAGCTTGTTCGGACGAAATATTTTTATGTTTTTTGTTAAAATCCGTAACGAAAGAGTCTAAAGTATCTATGACATCCCCGTTTACGGTGTTTTTAATAAATCCGTTCAAATCGTTGACGCGTTTTGAAAGCGGATAGTTCATAAGCGAAGAGCTCATAAATCCGTCAAGATTATGAGAAGTTTTGACGGAAATGGATTCGAGTGTGCGGTTGATTTCGCCGCTGACGTTGTAATAATCGGAAACTTTGTAAGGTAAAAGCGATTCAATCATGGCGGAGCGTTCGTCCGAAGAGTCGGGAGGGATTATTTCAAGCGATTTCGAGCCCCCCAGCCCGTAGAATTCGACAACGGCATGCGCGCCTTTAGGAATAAAAACGTCTTTTTGATTGACCGAAAACGAAACGTGAACGCTGTCGTCGACAATTGTAATTTTGTCGACGTAACCGATTTTCAGCCCTGACATTTTGACGGGAGACCCGACGGAAAGTCCGTCAACATCGCGAAAAACGATGTCGTAAGAAGTTTTTTTAACCTCAAAAATTTTGAAGAGAAAGAAAATAAGAAGCGCAATCATTGCAAAAATGAACGCGTACAAAAAACATTCGACAAGAAATATTTTTTTCTTATTCATATCAAAATTATAGCTCGAAAAAACGAAACTGTCGACAAAAAAAGAAAAATTTTTAAGATTTTTCACGATTTACAAAAAACAATCCGCCCAATCCGATAAAAACGAATGCGACGGAAACCCAAACGGCGACCGGAATACCGAAAATATTAAGAACACTGTCGACCCTGATGAATTCAATAAAAATTCTTACCGTCGAGTACAAAATCAGATACAAAAAAGTCAAGAAGCCTTTATTTAAAGGTTTTGAGGCATTAAAGCAATATAGCAAAGCGAAAAATATAAAAATGTTTGCAATCATTTCGTACAAAAAAGTCGGATGAAAATAATCGTACCCCAAGTACCGCAGCGGACGGTTTTCAAAGGGGATATAGATTTTCCACGGCAAGTTGCAGGGCAGACCGAACGCTTCACCGTTAAAATAATTTCCGAGACGACCGATAGCCTGACATATCGGCAAAACAAGCGAACAAAGATCCGTCAAAGCCAAAAACGGCAGATTTTTTTTTCTCGAAAACAAAAACGCCGCCAAAGCGCCGCCGGCAAGTGCTCCCTGAATGGAAAGCCCTCCGTGTTGCACCGCAAGAATTTCATAAGGATACGTCAAATAAAAATCGGCGGAAAGAACCACGTACCAAAGCCTTGCACCGACAATGCCTCCGACCGTCAACCAAAAAGCAAAATCGCACACATCGTCGGAAGTAATTTTCGGGAAAATTTTTTTTGCGAAAAAATTCAAAAGAAAAATTCCCGTCATCACGGCAAACCCGAGGGTCAGCCCGTATTTCGTAACGGGAATGTTTCCTATTTCAAAAGCAATTCTATTCATTTACCGATTTTTGCTCGTCTTGAGAAGAATTGTATTTTTCCATTTCTTTTTGAATATACTCGATGAGACTTTCGACATTGGCTTTGTCCGAAGCATCCGGGCGTTTTGTCAGATACATGTTGTAATTGTCGAGAGCTTTCGAGAAATTGTCGAGAATTTCCGTTTTTTGAGCGTCGGTAAGGTCGATTTTTTCGTCGGTTTTAACGGGCTCGCAGGCGTTTTGAGCTTCGGATTCAAGCTCTTCCTCATATTTTTTAATCAAAAATTCCGCATTGTTTTCGTAAGCCGAACCCAGAGAATAATAAGCATCGTAGAAATCAGGTTTCAACTCCAATGTTTTGTTCAAAGTTTTTACGGCTTTTTCGTATTTTTCGGCTTTTATGTAGGCAACCGAAAGGTTATAATAAGTTTCGTAAAGACTTCCGTCAAGATCGATACTCGCCTCGAGCCTTGAGACCGCGGCTTCGGTATCACCTTTTTCCAAATAGACTTTCGCTTTGTTGTTAAGTTCCTGAACCGCAAAATTATTGACACACGCGGTCGCCGTAACCATCAAAAACAAAACCGTCGTTATAACACATATTTTAGGCATTTTCAGCATTAAGACAATTCCTCCTCGCCGTTTTCCCCGTTTACCGTTTTGTCCGAAGACTCGGTTTTTCGAATTTTGCGGCACTCGAGAGCTCTTTCGCACCGGTTTCGACTTCGGAACCCTGCCGCCCCGGGTATTCACCTTTGCCCCTCCGGTTCCTTAAGACCTTTGCGTTTGTACGTCCCGAGTCGACCTCGGGTACGACGCTCCTTTTTAATATTTTAACGACAAAAAAAATTTTTGCAATAACTTTACATTTGAGATACAATATCGGAAGGATAAAATCGGGGAAGAAAAATGCACGACGAAGAGGAAAAAATCGTATCATTGGCGCAAATGCGGGCAAAATCGGAAAAATCCGGCGAACCCCGCGAAGAAAGAAAATCCGGCGGACAAAAGGACTTTGAGCCCGTTTACTGCAGTTTTTGCGGACGTCCGAACACGCAGGTAATCAAAATGGTTCAGGGACCGGGGGTAAATATCTGCTCGGAATGCACGATGATTGCGGTTCAATACCTTATTTTGGAAGACAAAATTCTTTCGCACGAGGCGCAATCGATTTTGGACAGTTTTTGGCACAAAGTGTAAAATCGACGAATGGAAAAGCTGAACAAACTTCAAATCAGAGCGAAAATATTGCCGGTAATTGCACAACTGAGATTGACCGGCGATTTGAGTGTCGAAAAATTTACGGAATTGACGGAAGATTTAAAAAAAATCGACGACAAACCCGCCGTTTTCGAGATTTTGACAAAAGAGCTCGAAAAGACCGAAGACGAGGGGCTTTCGGCGATAATTCGCGGGCTGATGATTGACCTGCTCGGTTTTGAGCGACTGGAAGAATTTATAAACAGAATTTTGTATGACGAAAAGGCGCCCGACAGACTGAAATACAAGCTTGTCTGCACATTAAAGGCTATCGGCAAAGCACCCGCCTACGAAGATTTTTACAACTGCTTCGAGGACGCGGAGTCGGTCATTTCGTACGATACTCAAAAGCTTTTGGAGTACGCAACGGTCAATCCCGAAACTCAAATCGATTTTTTGGACTTTTTAACCGCGTTGAAAGGCGAAGACAGGATGTTGCTGATTGATTCGCTTGCGAACGATTATTCGGGCGACAACCTTGCAAATATTCTGGTACCGATTCTTTACACCGATTTTCCCGAAGATATTTTGCTCAAAACCTGTGAAAGTCTCGGGGAAACAAACTCCGCCGTCGCAATTTCGGGGTTCGAATATTTGTCGGCGTTAACGGACGACGAAACCCTGAAAAACGTTTGTTCAAGGAAGCTTAAACAAATAAAGTTTGCGGGAAAAACAAAAAAAGACGCGGAAAATTTTTACAAAAAAGCTCTGTACGACACCGCGCCTTACCTTTGCTTCGCAAGCGTTCCCGACGGACACTACAACACAGGTCTGATTTTCTCGCGCAAACGCTCCGACGGAAGTCTGATGATGTTTTGTGCGGTCGTAAACGCGGCTTACGGAGTTGTCGACGCGTTCGGATTTTTCACGCTGTCGGAAACGGAATTTGAACGAATAGTCGAAAGATTTTGCAAAAACGAAGGTTACTTTGCAATTGCACCCGAAAACGTAAAATACTACACGGACACGGCTTTGAAAAAATCCAAGGAGCTGAAAATGCCCGTTAAATACGAGTTTGTCTGTTGGAACATGATTTTATCGGACGTCAGAACACCGAATTTCGACCCCGACGAAATTTTAAAAGCAACAATCGTTCCGAAAAAAATCGACAAAGCCGCGGAAAAAGACCTTTTCGATCTCGGATGCTTCGACAAATGGTTCTTTACGACAAAAGACAACGAAGAATTTGCCGCTCTTATCGACAAAATGAATTCGTCGAACGCAATAAACATCGACGGTTTGGAAAATCTGTGCAAAGAATTTTTCGACGTAATTTGGAAAAACGAGACCTGCGAACTGTTCGAAAAAAATCTGAAAAACACGGCGTTGTTGTTCAAGTTGACGGGACTTCAAAAAAAATCGGAAGAAGTTTATTCGATTTTGTTTGACGAAGAATTCCAACAAAAAATGAAAGAAGAAATCATCAAACGAAGCATATACGATTATTTTGTGACGTTAAGACAGATAAACAGGGAGTTTCGTATGCCGACGAATATTTTCGGCAAACGAACGAAAAAAGACAAAGAACCCGACGCAAGAACCGTCGACAAAATTATCGCGGAAATAGAAAATCGGTGGATTGAAGAATGAGAGTTTTGGCACTTGACATAGGAACAAAAAGAATAGGAACGGCCGTCAGCGACGCCACGGGGATTTTGGCGACTCCGACGGGAACAATCGAACGAAATCCGGAAAAAAAGGCCGTCGAAAAAATAAAGTCGCTTTGCGGAGAGTACGGTGTAAAAACAATCGTGGCAGGGCTTCCCAAGAACATGAACGGAACTCTCGGAGCCCAGGCGGAAGATTGCATGAAATTCGTAAAGAATTTTGAAGAAGAATACGAAATAGTTTTCGAAGACGAAAGGTTGACGAGCAGGCAGGCGGAAATGACACTTGCGGCTGTCGGGAAAAAATATACAAAGAACAAAGGACTTGTAGATACGCAAAGTGCGTGTATAATATTACAACAATACCTTGACAGAACGGGAAGATAAGGAAAACAAAATGAGCGAAGAAATGAACGAAGAAAGCAAAATTATTTCGACGGTTGACGAAGACGGAAACGAGGTACAATTCGAGATTGTGGACATTATCGCAATCGACGATACCGAATACGGACTTTTGTACCCGATAACCGACTCGGACGACGAGGAAGAAGCGCTTGTCGTAATGAGACTCGAACAGGACGGAGACGATTACGTTTTCGAAAGAATAGAAGACGACGACGAATTCGAAAAAGTTTCGGCATTCATAACGGGAATGGCGCAAGAAGAAGACGACGGAGAAGAATAATGAAAAATATTTTGGTAACGGGCGGTGCCGGATTTATCGGGAACTGCTTCATCAGACATATTTTGAACACCTACCCCGAATACAAAGTCACGAACCTTGACGCGTTAACGTATGCGGGAAATATCGAAAACCTCGACGACGTAAAGGACAACCCGAATTATACGTTCGTTCACGGAAATATTTGCGATAAAAACCTTGTGAGAGATTTGGTTTCTCAATCCGACGCCGTCGTAAATTTTGCGGCGGAAAGCCACGTCGACAGGTCGATTACGGGTCCCGAGATATTTATCGACACCAACGTAAAAGGAACTCTTAATTTGCTTCAGGCGTGCAAAGAAATCGGAATCGAAAGATATTTGCAGGTTTCGACCGACGAAGTTTACGGTTCGCTCGGCAAAACGGGATATTTTTACGAAACAACCCCGCTTGCTCCGAACTCACCGTACTCGGCGTCAAAAGCGTCAGCCGATATGCTTGTCAGAGCTTATCACGAAACCTACGGCATGCCCGTCCTTACAACGCGGTGTTCGAACAATTACGGACCCTATCAGTATCCGGAAAAACTTATTCCGTATTTCATAACGTTATTGCAAAAAGGCGAAAAAGTACCCGTTTACGGCGACGGACAAAACGTTCGCGACTGGCTGTACGTTTACGACCACTGCAAAGCGATTGATACGGTTTTACACAAAGGAAAAGTCGGAGAAGTCTACAATATCGGCGGACACAACGAAAAAACAAACCTCGAAATAACCGAACTTATTCTTGCCGCAACGGGCAACGATTCTTCGATGATAAAATATGTCGAAGACAGACTCGGTCACGACCGCCGTTACGCGATTTCGAACGACAAAATTACGTCGGAACTCGGTTGGGAACCTTCGGTGACTTTCGAAGAAGGGATTAAGATGACCATAAACTGGTATCTTTCGCACCCCGAATGGATTGAGCACATTCTCGAGAAACAAAAAGCGGCGGCGGTCTAGCAAAATCGGCGAAGCAAAGGGGCTTTCGCGAGGCACAATACCGCCAAACGAAGACCAAAACCGTGTATATCCGGCTAAAACCGAACCGATAAACGAAAAACCATAAAAATGCGGGTAGTTGCCCGCATTTTATTTTTACAATCGCACTGTTCGACACGACTTAAAATCTTCGGGCAAACAAGCAAAAACCGGCGGAGAAAAAGCGTATTTGCCCGCATTTTGTTTGTGCACCCGCAAACTGCACAACAACTTTGTCAAGCAAATATAATGTTGAAAAATTACGGCACATTTACACTCCGTGCGGTCGGCGAACTTTTTGCTTTCGTTTAAAATAACTACGTGTTTCTGACGGCACAAATTCGGAAATACAATTGCCCACTCCGCACGGTCGGCTATTTTTTCGTTACATGCCCGATTTTGAAATAATCGAAGCCCTGTTCTCTCATTCGCCTTTCGTTGTACTGATTTCTTCCGTCAAAAATGACCTTATTTTTCATCAACGATTTAAGTTTGTCAAAATCGGGGCGACAAAATTCGTTCCATTCGGTCAAAAGAAGCATTGCATCGGCGTCGATAACGGCGTCATAAGCGTTTTGAGAATACGTAATTTTTTCGCCGAAAATATTTTTTGCGGTATCGATGGCTTTGGGGTCGTAAGCTTTGATTTTTGCGCCTTTTTCGAGAAGTGCGTTGATTATCGTAATCGAAGGAGCTTCACGCATATCATTGGTTTTAGGTTTAAACGCAAGTCCCCATACGGCAAAGTTTTTGCCCTCCACGGAGCCGAAATATTTATATATTTTGTCAAGGAAAATTTGTCGTTGGTGAATGTTTGTTTTGTTTACGGCTTTCAAAATTTCATTGGGGCAGCCGTAGTCGTCCGCAAAGGACACAAGCGCGCTGACGTCTTTCGGGAAACAGCTTCCGCCGTAACCCAAACCGGGGAAGAGGAATTGCGAACCGATTCTGTTGTCGGTAGAAATACCTATTCTGACCATTTCCGCGTCGGCGCCGACGTTTTCGCAAAGGTTTGCGATTTCGTTGATGAACGAAATTTTTGTCGCAAGAAAGGCATTTGCGGCGTATTTCGTCATTTCCGCAGATTTTACGTCCATAAGAATAATTCTGTTTCCGGTTCTGAGAAAAGGCGAATAAATTTCCTGCATAATTTCTGCTGCACGTTGCGAATCCGCGCCGATTACGACTCTGTCGGGAGACAAAAAGTCGTCGACGGCGGCACCCTGTTTCAAAAATTCCGGATTGGAAACGACATCGAACTCGTAATTTGTGTTTTCGGCAATAATTTTTGCGACTTTTTCCGCCGTACCCACGGGAACCGTCGATTTATCGACGATAAGTTTGTACCCGTTCATCGATTTTGCTATATTTTCGGCAACAGAAAAGACCGCCGACAAATCGCACGAACCGTCTTCCGACTGAGGAGTTCCGACTGCAATAAAGCAAACTTTCGACGTTTTTACCGCAAAATCCAAATCTGTCGAAAAAGACAGTCTGCGTTCAGCCAAATTCAGCTTAACAAGCTCGTCCAGTCCGGGTTCGTAAATCGGCACGACACCTCTGCTCAAAAGCTCGACTTTCGCCTTGTCTGTATCGACACAAACGACTTCGTTTCCCATATCGGCGATGCACGCGCCCGCAACCAATCCTACATAACCGGTACCTATAACACAAATTTTCATACTAAAACCTCTCTCTGTCGATAAAATTGTAACATAAACTTAAAATAAATTTGAATACGAAATAAAATAATCGGTGATTATTCCGTATAAAATCGGTAAAATCCAAAGCAAAATAGCCGCTCCGAAAACGGGCTTAAACAGAAAGCTCAACTGAAAAACGTTGATTTGCGGGGCTGTTTTCGAGATTATACCCAAAATAATATCTTGCCCCAAAGTCGCAAGCAAAACGGGAGACGCAAACTGCAAGCCGACATACAGGATATTCGAAGTAATTTTCATGACATAATCGGTATTGACGACTTTTTCGAGAGGAATGGACGTCGCATAAATCGGAAAGACGTCGAAACTTCTCGTAAACGCATCGAGAACCCAATAAACACCACCGATTTCGACAAAAATAAGCAGCCCGAACAGACCGATAAATTTTCCGACAATCGAAACCTGCGCGGAAGTCGTGGGGTCAAGCACCATTGCGGACGACATCCCCATTTGCATGTTAATCATGTCACCGCCCGCCTCGACTGCCGCAACGACACAATAAGCGACATACCCGATTAACGCCCCGAAAATATAGTTAATTATAATACCGTAAAACAAACTTGCATTCGCGGGAGGCGCGGAAGGCTTCAGAACCGACACCATCAAAACCGTAAAAAGCAACGAAAAAGCGACTTTTGCCATTACGGGAATTTCTTTTCTGTTAAGCAGCGGCGCAAACCTCATTAAACCCAAAATTCGCGCAAAAATCATTATCCCCGCCCCCAACGCCGTGTTGATTTCGGGGAAAAACGTTGCAAATTTGGAGGTTAATTCTTCGATAAACACTTTAAATTTCTCCGCTATCGGGTAAATCTATTTCGACAAAATCGGAAGGAGGAAGAGTATTATTGTCGACAACATTGATTTTAAACGATTTTGTACCGTTCGAGGTTTCGACGAAAACATTTCCGACGCCCTGCGAAAAAGTTTCAATCAGAATTTGACGGTTCGAAAAATCGACGGTTTGAACGACGGACGCCTTCACGACCTCGGGATTATCGGAATAAACGCGTCTTGCGCTTTCCGTGCAGAAATTGAGCCAATGAGAATTCGGACGCAAAAATACCGACTGCTCCGCAAAAACGGGCAATGCAACAAAAAGAGCAAGTATCGAGACCGAAAATCTAACGTTTACCCTCATTTATCTGCTTCCTTTCAAGATAACTCGGCTGAGGAACAGGCATTTTACCCGCCGCATTGTATTTGAGTTTCTCCGAAGTGCCCAAGAACGGAGCTTTTCCGGCGTTATTCATCACGTCGTCGGCGTTCGGCAGATTTTTGAAATGTTCGACCTTCATTTCATCGTCAAAAGGCTTGATATGCTTGTAATATCCCGCATCAAGCACATATTTGTCGGTTTTCGGAATTACGTTAAACGAAAGCTGAACAGCCTCTGTAAAAAGGTTCGTAAGCATTCTGACGTAACCGGTTCCGAGCACGAGAATAACAATAAAAACGGCGGTTATTTTAGGCGCGGCGGCGATAGTTTGCTCCTGAACCTGAGTAACTGCCTGCAAAATCCCGACTATCAGCCCGATTGCGGCGGCGGTCAAAACGCAGGGCATGGCTATGGAAAGCATCATAATCAAACCTTTGCCCATAAATTCCATCAAAATTTCCATAAGCCCTCCTCTTAATTAAAGCTGCCCGCCATACCTCTTACGACAAGCGACCATCCGTCAACCGCAATAAAAATAAGCAATTTAAACGGCAACGAAATAATCGTCGGCGACAACATAAACATCCCGAGAGCAAGCAAAACGTTTGCAACGACCATATCCAGCACGATAAACGGAACGTATATCACAAACCCGATTTCAAACGCGGTTTTGAGTTCGCTTAATATAAAGGCCGGCGCGACCTGCCAAAGCGTAATGTCATCGGGAGTTTTCGGCGCAGGAGCGCCCGATTTTTCCACAAAAAACACCAAATCAGCCTCTCGGGTGTTTTTCATCATAAACTCTTTGAGCGGCGCGGAGCCCTCCACTACCGCCTCGACGATGGAACCGTTTTTCTCGTACTTCGGGTATCCCGCGTCCCACATGCTTTGAAACACCGGTCCCATTGTATAAAAAGTCATAATTATCGAAAGCCCGAGAAGAACTATCGTCGGAGGTATCGACTGCGTTCCCATCGCCTGTTTCAAAAACGAAAATACTATCGCGTACCGCAAAAAACTGGTCATACAACTGAACATAAACGGAATGAACGAAAACACGCTCATTACGATAAGCAACTGAATTACGGGATCAAGGTTTTGAATTAAAGAATCCATCTACACCCTTCCCTTCATTTTTTCGATTTTCTCGTTAATTCGCTTCATAGCCGAGCTTATAACGGTAGTGTTCATCAAAAATTCGTCATCGTCCTCGCCCAAATTTTCTTCTTCGGTATTAAAAACGAAAGGAACACTGCTCGATGACGCCCCCGGTTTATCCGAAACAGTCGGCTGTACGGGCGTTTGAAGCTTCGATATAAGCGTTGTTCTGTCCAAATCGGCAGCTATCAAAAATCTTTCGTTACCCGCCTTTACGACCAACAAACGCTTGCGTTGATTGAGATTAAGCGCGTACTCGACCTTCAAAAACTTTCCGCCGTCCGACAATCCCGCGTCCAAGCAGAATTTTTTATAAACAAACAGTCCTGCGGCAAACAACCCCGTCATCGCCGCGGTGTACACCAAAAACTGTACGAAATATCCGTGCATTTACACATTCTCCCTTTTTATACTTCTTATAAATTATATTCTATATGTTTTCGTCTTCGATATCAAAATCTTCGTCTTCGTTTACATTTTCGGAAAACTCATCGTCCGTTACGGAACCCTCTTCAAAGTTTTCGCCCTCCTCGACAACATCTCCCGAGTATTCACCGATATTTTCACCGTCAAACGACGAATTTTCTTCGAAAGACTCTTCTTCGTCGTGCGATTCGTTCGATTTAACATCCCCGTCCGAAAAAACATCCGTCACGCGAACCGCATACTTATCATTTATAATGATAAGTTCACCTGCGGCAACAGGTTTTGTTTCGACTTTAAGAAAAACTTTGTTTTCGTAGACCGAAGCAAGGTCGATAACGGAACCTTCCGAAATGGTTTTAATCTCGCCCAAAGTCATTTTGACCTTTGCAAATTCCGCGCTTACATCAACGGGAATTACATCCCACATATTCTTTGCTTTATCGGACACTTTTCCTCCTTGTTTGGTTTCTTCTTCATCGACGCTTTCTATAATGTCGGGATTCGGCAAAACGTTTATTTCCGCGCTTTCACCGTTAAAATCGAGCCGCATTCGCTTGACGTTGCTGTCGTCCAAAATTACAATATCCTCAACCTCGATATTTTTAAGCTCGCTCAGCATTATATTTGTTTTTCCGGCATAAATATCGACTTTCGTACAAATATCGGGGAACGAATCAAGCGCAAACGTTTGTTTTTCCGCCTTCGGATTAACATCGGGCAGTATCGACGAAGGTATCGAAATTACGTACTTTCCGAACTCTTCGTCAAAAGCCTTTGTAAAAAAAGTAAAATGCGCAAGCGGCATATCTTTGTCAAACTCTTTAACGTTGAAAAAATCCGTCAAATCCTTGTAAACGAAATTATTACACGCCGTCAAAACTTTTGCTTCGAGCTCGGTTATCAGATCGGGCGAAAAATCCCCGTCCCGCTTGCCCAGTGCGTTTTCCAAAACCGACTTCATCATCTCCGACGACATTCTGAAAAACACCGAAATACCTTTCGAATAATTAACTTTTGTAACAAAAAATTCGTTTCCCGAAAAAAAGAAGTTATCTTTTTCGCTGATTGAAATCAACTTCAACCCGAAATCGAACCTTAAAAATTCGGACAGAGCTTTCGAGACTTTTTGAAAAAACAGCTTATTATACCAGTAAAACGTGGAATTCAGCGATTTTGCGAAATCCGAGTCGTACTGAGTATAAACGTTTGTCGAGTTTGTGTTTAAAAAATCTTCCGTCATGCTTTACCCGAAACGAGGTTCTTTCAAAAGTATTTTAACAATTATTAACGAAAAAGAACAGAAATTCAAGAAAATTAACGATTAATCGGTAAATCTGAACTTAAGAAGAGCGATAACCGCGTGAACTCCGTCGACCCAGGTAATTTTTTTGCCTTCGTCGAATTTTCTTCCGTTGTAATTGATGGGCACATCGACGATTTTGATACCTTTTTTCAAAATTTTAGCGGTAATTTCGGGTTCAAAATCGAAGCGGTCGGATTTTATGACAATTCCGTCCAAAACCTCTCTTTTGAAAGCTTTATAGCAGGTTTCCATATCGGTAAGTTTTGCACCGTAAAGAAGGTTTGTAAAGAAAGTCAACATTTTGTTGCCGAAATAATTTGCGGCAACCGCGGTTTTAGAGTATCCGACATTCATAAACCTCGAACCGTAGACGACATCGGCTTTTCCGTCGACGATAAGTTTTATTATCGGTGAATAATCGTCGGGAGAATATTCCAGATCCGCATCCTGAATTGCAACGATATCGCCCGTCACGGCAGCAAAACCGGTTCTGAGCGCGGCACCCTTCCCTTGGTTTTTTTCGTGATACAAAACTTTATATTTTTCTTCCAATCGTTTCAAAATTTCTAAAGTTCCGTCGGTCGACGCATCGTCCACCAGTACAATTTCCTTTTCAAGTCCCGCAAAATCGGCATTTTCAACCTTTTCCAAAATGGTTTCCAGAGTATCTTTTTCGTTGAAAACCGGAATAACTATTGATAATTTCGACATAAAACCGCCTTTTTAATTATTGTCTACAAAGAGTATTATATGGTAGAATATGAAAAAAAGTAATCGGGGAAAGATATGAATTTTTCTAAAAAGATTTTTATATTTTTTATGATAATATCATCGATGCTCTCGCAGGTTGCGTTTGCGGAAGACATCGAAAACCGTGTCGACGACCCTTCTTTTGCATCGACATTTTTGAAAGACAGATCGCAAGGATTCACCGAGCTTTCGTCGAGGGATATCAACGAGCTGCTGCTCTACAACGAATTCGACTCCTACACGGACACAAATCTTGAATACAATTCCGCGGTAAAAGAACTCATAAATTCTTTGATGTCGGTACAAAAGCTCTACAATCAGGGCAATGTTGCGGTTGCTTACAGCGAATACAAAAAAATTATCGGAGAAATGACTCCGAACGATTTTTATTACATGATTACGGCGTACCAACTTGCAAATCAAGGGTTTTTCTCCCTTGCCGACATCGCGGCGTCAAAAGTCAACGACAAAAACATTTGGGGAAATCACATAAATTCGTTGAAAAAACATCTTGTCAGCAACACTGAATTCACCGCCGAGGAAGAAATTTTTCTGGCGCAAATCCACACAGACATTGTTTACAACAACCTGACAGAAGAATGCCGATCGAAAATTGCGGAAAGTTCCAAAAAGATAAAAAATTCCGATTATGCGGCATATTTGGAGGCTCTTGCATACTCGACCCAAAAAGATTACAAAAAAGCTCTCGACGAAATAGAAAAAGCCGTTTCGCTGAACCCTTCTAACATCACGTATACGAACTTCAAGGCGGAAACGGAAAAAAATCTTTACAAAAACAAAGATGCGCTTAAAACGTTGAAAAAAGCTCACACCGACGATGTCGTTCTTGCGGGAACAAAAAAGGAAACCGAAAAAATAAAATATTACATTTTGTCGGACACGGAAAAGAAAGAACCCGTAAGAAAGTATGATTTGGCGTACTATTTTTATTTAAACAAAGATTACGCAAGAGCGATAAACGAGTTGACATTGCTTATTTCGCGCGGAGATACGGAAAAAGCACCTGCGCTGTTGGGGCATATTTACACGTTGACGGGAAAAACGGAATCCGCAAAAAAAGTTTACGAAAAACAAATATCAAAAAAGAAAAACTCGGCTTCGGCATACGTCGGACTCGGAAACATCGCCGCAATCGAGCGGAATTACGGGCTTGCTCTGAAATATTACGAACAGGCTTACAAATACGACTCGAAAGACCCTCAAATTTTGGTCGGGCTTGCCGCGCTGAACAAAAACCGCAATAACCCGAAAGAAGCGGAAAAATTCGCGCAAAAAGCGTTAAAAGAGGCACCCGAGTTTTACAAAACGACATACATAAATTCGGTGTTTGCGAAAAACGAACGGGAAGCCGTCGGATACCTGAAAAAAACGGCGGGGTTAAACCCTTTGTTTGCGGAAACGTGGCTTGATCTGGCTCAAAAGGCGTACGACGCGAGCGATATCACCGAAGCCGAAAGATACGTCAACAATGCGGCGTTTTTGACAAAAGAAAGTTACAGATATTTTTACCTGAAATATACCGTAGAGCTCAGAAGGTTCGGAAATACGGAAAATTCCGCCACCGACATAAAGCGCGCCCGAAAATTATACTCCGAAAAGAGGGGCTTGGGGAAATTCCTTGACAACATATAGAGATTTGAGCATAATCGGATAAAGAATGAGTGAGAGGGAAAAATATGTACACGAAGGAACAGCTTGCGGATTTAATATTGCACGACGCGGAAGTCTTTAACGAATACCGTCGCGGCGTTACGGAAGAAATAGATTTGTCGGAAAGCGATTTTTCGAACGCGACTCTTTCGGAAGTGGACTTTACGGGTTGCGACCTGACGGGGAGTTCTTTTGCCGACACTAACCTGTCTTTGGTGAATTTCACCGACACAAATCTCGAATCGGTTGATTTTACACGGGCAAACATCGTCGAATGCGACTTTTCGGGGGCGTTGCTCAACGGAACAAACTTCAACTTTGCGGTTGCAAACTATTGTAATTTCAGCGATGCAGACATGGCAGGCTGCGTTTTGACAGAAGCCGATTTGTCCGACTCCGACCTGGGCGGCTGCGACAATCTTACGGCATGCCGTTTCGACGAAACTACCGTATGGCCGAGTCAAGACTCTCTTCCCGAAGATTTCGACACAACGTGCTCTAAAGATTTGTCGTCGCTTTCGGACGAAGACGATAATATTTCGGAAGATTATTAATCACGGAAAACACAAAAATTTCATTACCCTTTCTTCGATAAAAAAGTCGGAGAAAGGGTAATTTATTTCGGTTATTTTTTGAAAAACATCTTGAAAAAAGCCGAAAAAAACTATAAAATGAAGGTCGGATTTAGCATAAGGAGATTAAAATGTTGAAAAAATCTTTGAATGTCGCTAAACTTGTGTGGGTGTTTTCGGCGTTTTTCGCCGCGGTACCGGCATTTGCAAGTGAAGCGGACTTGGCGGTTCCGAACATTGCGGCAAGTAATCCTTTGTATTTCAACCTTTTGTTGTCGGGGATTGTTGTCAGCGTATTCGGGCTTTTGTGGGGCTACAGAGCTTTTTGCGGAATTAAAAAGCTTGACGCCCATAATTCGATGAAAACCATCGGAAACGTTATTTTCGAAACCTGTAAAACGTATTTGATTCAACAGGGAAAATTTTTGATAGCCCTCGAAGTACTTATCGCACTTTGTATCGCGTTTTATTTCGGAGTTTTGAGACAAACTCCGTTGTCCGGCGTTCTGCTGATTTTGGGATGGTCGGTTATCGGAATTTTGGGCTCTTACGCGGTCGCGTGGTTCGGAATAAGAATGAATACTTTGGCAAACGCGAGGACGGCATTCGCGTCGTTGAAAGGAAACCCTCTGAACGTACTTTCGATACCGTTGAAAGCAGGAATGAGCATAGGAGTGTTGCTTGTCAGCGTCGAACTGATAATGATGCTCACGATTTTGCTTTTTGTTCCGGGTGAACTTGCGGGAGCCTGCTTCATCGGTTTTGCGATAGGCGAATCGCTCGGAGCGTCGGCTCTTCGCGTTGCGGGCGGAATTTTTACTAAAATCGCGGACATCGGTTCCGACTTGATGAAAATTCATTTTAACATTAAGGAAGACGACCCGAGAAACCCCGGCGTAATCGCGGACTGCACGGGCGATAACGCGGGCGATTCTATAGGACCCACCGCCGACGGGTTCGAAACCTACGGCGTTACGGGCGTTGCGCTTGTTTCGTTCATTCTCCTCGGAGTCGGACAAGACAACCAAGTCGCCCTTCTGACCTGGATTTTCGTCATGAGATTTTTGATGATTATAACTTCGCTGATTGCATATCATTTCAACGAATTTCTCACAAAAAAGCTCTATACGGGCAAAAAACTCGACTTTGAAGCACCTTTGACAAACCTCGTTTGGCTGACTTCGATATTGTCGATAATTATGACTTTCGGCGTAAGTTATTATATGCTCGGAATTAACAAAACCGGCGGAGAAAACCTTTGGCTCGTTCTTGCGACAATTATCTCATGCGGAACGCTCGGCGCCGCGCTGATTCCCGAATTCACAAAAATCTTCACCAGCCCGAAGGCAAAACACACCGAAGAAGTCGTGACCGCGTCACGCGAAGGCGGCTCTTCGCTTACCATTCTTTCGGGTATCGTTTCGGGTAATTTTTCGGCATTTTGGATAGGCGCGGTCATCGTATTTTTGATGGCGGCAGCTTACGTCGCAAGCACGTTTATCTCGCCCGACGTAATGATTTACCCGTCGGTATTCGCGTTCGGGCTCGTTGCGTTCGGATTTTTGGGAATGGGTCCCGTCACCATCGCGGTCGACAGCTACGGTCCCGTAACCGACAACGCTCAATCGGTTTACGAACTTTCGTTAATCGAAGATATCCCCGATATTTCGGGCGAAATCAAACGCGACTTCGGATTTGACCCCGACTTTTCCGTCGCGAAAAAATATCTGGAAGAAAACGACGGCGCGGGAAACACCTTTAAAGCAACATCGAAGCCGGTATTAATCGGAACCGCCGTTGTCGGCGCAACAACGATGATTTTCTCGTTAATCCTCGTTATCAAAGAAACTCTGGGCATCGCTCCCGAAGAAGTTCTGAACCTGCTTAACCCCTACACCTTGCTCGGGCTGTTGACCGGAGGTGCTGTTATTTACTGGTTCTCGGGCGCATCGATGCAAGCCGTCACCACCGGCGCGTACAGAGCGGTCGAATATATCAAAAATCACATCAAACTCGACGAAAACTCCGAAAAATCTGCGGATGTTGCAAATTCAAAAGAAGTCGTCAAAATCTGCACGGAGTACGCACAAAAAGGTATGATAAACATATTTATCGCACTTTTTGCGTTCGCTCTCGCATTGGCGTGCCTCTCGGCTCCGCTTCACAACAATCTGCCGGTTTCGTTCTTTGTAAGCTACCTTATCGCAATCGCCGTTTTCGGACTGTTTCAAGCCGTGTTTATGGCTAACGCCGGCGGCTGCTGGGATAACGCAAAGAAAATCGTCGAAGTCGATTTGGCGGAAAAGGGAACCCCTCTGCACGAAGCAACCGTTGTCGGAGACACCGTCGGAGACCCCTTCAAAGACACATCCTCCGTCGCGATGAACCCGATTATCAAATTCACCACGCTTTTCGGACTCCTCGCAATGGAAATTGCCATCAACGAATCGTTTAAACTCTATGCGCCCGCCGCAGGCGTTGTCCTGCTCGCAATTGCGCTTCTGTTCGTTTATCGCTCGTTCTACGCAATGAGAATTCCGACAAAAAAATAACTTAAAACAAACATAGACAAAAAAGCCTCGAACTTGCCGTTCGGGGCTTTTTACTTTACAAATATTGTTAAAACCATTTTACCAAAGATTTTGATTTTTCGTTATTTTTGACGGAATTCTTGAGATAATAATCGTAATTGTCACGCAAATCTCTGTTCAAATCGTGCATTTCCTTGTCCAAAATTTCCAAATAACGTTTACATTCCTCATCATCGGCATCTTCGGGAACAGCAATCGGCTTGCCGAACAACGTCACCGTCGTTCCGAAAATAAACGGAAACATAAACTCGTCCCAAGTATTGAACTTCACCAAAAACGGCGACTTTCCGTACCATGCCATAGGAACTATCGGAACTCCCGACTTCCGCGCAATTTCGATAATACCGAGCTTAGCTTTGAATTTCGGACCTCTCGGACCGTCTACCGCAATCACGAGCGAAACACCTTTTTTCGCCTCATCAATCAATTTCAACGCCGCACTTGCGCCGCCGCGCTTCGAGGAACCTCTGATAGCCCGAATACCTACTCTTCCCGCACTCGCCGTTATTATATCGCCGTCCGTCGACCTGCTGATTAACGAACATAAATTCGAACGATTTGAAATCGCATACGTCGCGCACTGATGAGCATGCCACAACGCAAAAATAAAATTCTCGTTCTCGACATCAGGCTGATTAACCGTTTTGAACGACAATGTGTACGAATTTATCAAAAACATCAACTGCGCAAAAAAAGATGCCGTTTTTACCTTTATAATCTCTGAAACTCGCCTTGTTTCCTTAGCCAACGTCACTTCTCCCTTATCTTTATAAAACAAAGCGGCAAGGCATTTGTCTTACCGCTTCGCTATACAATCTTTACGAATTACGCACCCAATTGTTCTTTAACTTCCGACGGAAGGTTTTTGGAATCCAATTTAATTCCGGGTCCCATCGTCGTCGTCAAATAAACCGACTTCAAGTACGTTCCTTTAGCTGCCGCAGGTTTTGCTCTCAAAACCGCATCCGCCAAAGTTGCAAAGTTTTTAACCAAATCGGCTTCCGAAAAATCGAGTTTTCCGACGGGGCAGTGAATCATACCCTGTTTGTCGGCTCTGAATTCTACTTTACCCGCTTTAGCGTCTTTAACCGCTTTTGCAACGTCAAGTGTAACCGTTCCGGTTTTCGGGTTCGGCATCAAGCCTTTGGGCCCGAGAACACGTCCCAATTTACCGAGCATCGGCATGCAATCGGGAGTTGCTATCAAAGTATCAAATTCGAACCATCCGCCCGAAATTTTATCGATAATGTCTTCCGCACCTGCGTATTCGGCACCTGCATCGGTTGCTTCTGTAGCTTTCGCACCTTTTGCGATAACACAAACTCTGACGTCTTTACCCAATCCCGCGGGAAGCACGATGGTGCTTCTGATTTGCTGATCGGCATGCTTTACGTCAATACCGAGACGCATGTGGCATTCCAAAGTTTCGTTAAACTTCGAAACTTCCGCCGAAATTTTCTTAAGCATGGATATCGCGTCAACTGCCGTAGAAGGTTGGTTAAAATCCTTCATCAAGTCTTGTATTTTTTGTTGTTTTTTTGTTAATTTAGCCATTATTTCTCCTTTTGCGGTACAATCGGGAATTTCCCTCCCGCCCGTTTTATCAGTAATGCGAAGTTTTTGTTTGTCGCTTCGCGGGAACCGGAGCGAATTTCTCCGGTTTCGGGTTAATCAACAACCGTAACACCCATTGCTCTGCAAGAACCTTTAATCATGTTGACCGCAGCATCCATAGTCGTTGCGTTGAGGTCATCCATTTTGATTTTTGCGATTTCTTCAAGCTGAGCTCTCGTGATTTGTCCGACTTTCGTTTTATTCGGAGTAGCCGAACCCGAAGCCAGATTGAGCGCTTTTTTAATCAAAACTGCAGCCGGGGGTGATTTGGTAACGAACGAAAACGAACGATCTTCGTAAACATCGATTACTACAGGAATAATGTACCCTGCTTGCGATTCGGTTTTTGCGTTGAATTGTTTGCAAAATTCCATAATATTAACACCGTGTTGACCCAACGCAGGACCTACCGGAGGCGAAGGGTTAGCTTTGCCGGCATTAATTTGCAATTTGATTTTTCCTACAATTTTTTTTGCCATTTTATTCTCCTTTTGCGGTACTGACGGATTTTTTATCCTTCCGCTGTGTTTTTAAACTTTTTGAATTTGTTTATATTCGAGTTCAACAGGCGTTTCTCTGCCGAATATCGACACGCTTGCTCTCAATTTAGACTTGTCGGGGTAGACTTCGGTTATGGCACCGATGAAGTCCGCAAACGGCCCCGAAACGATTCTGACTTTGTCTCCGACTTTAACGTCGAGTTCGACCTTAACGGAACGACCTTGAGACTTATACAAAATTCTCTTGATTTCGCTGTCTTTTGCAGGGATGGGACGCTTGCTCGAGCCGACAAATTTTGTCACGCCCGCGGTATGTCTTACGACGTACCAGCTGTCTTCGTCCAAAATCATTTCCACCAACACATACCCGGGAAATATTTTTTCTTCGCGTTCGGTTCTTTTTCCGTCTTTCATTTTGGTTACGGTTTTTTGAGGAACCTCGACTCTGAATATTTTTTCGGACATATTCATGAATTCTATTCGTTTTTCGAGATTCACTTTAACTTTATTTTCGTGACCCGAATACGTATGAACGACATACCATCTTTTCTTGGGAACATTCGATTCCGAGGATGCGGTCGTTTCTTTTATAACCAAATCCTTATTTTGAATATTTTCTTCTTGTTCGTTATTTTTCGTCATTTATCGATACCTGATTTAAAATACCTGATTACATATGCGCGGCGCCCGGCAAAAAATGCAACATCCATTGGAACAGCAAATCCAGCAAGTATATCATTAACGTAAATACCGTCGTTATCACGATTACATACACCGTTTCCGCTATCACCTGAGGCTTACTCGGCCACGTTATTTTTCCCCACTCCGTTTTTACACCCTTAAAGTATTTTACAACGGCGTCTTGAGAAATTTTTTGATTGGTTTTATCCTCGGAACTGTTCATTTTTCCTCTTTTTTCTAAAACGCGCCCTGAAGGACTCGAACCCTCGACATCCGGTTTTGGAGACCGACGTTCTACCAACTGAACTAAGGACGCTTTTTATTTACTTATTTTGTTTCTTTATGAACCGTGTGTTTCTTGCAGAACGGACAATATTTATTCAATTCCATTCTTTCTTTATCGTTCTTTTTATTCTTTACAGTTGTGTAATTTCTTCTTTTGCAATCTTCGCAAGCAAGAACTACCATTCTGTCTACTCTTCCTTTTATGCCCATAATTTCACCTTTTGTATTTTCGAGTATTCTTAAAGGGGCTCCATGACAACCCCTTTAAGAAGATAGTATTACAAACATAAAAAAAAGAAAAGTGTTTTTTACAAAACTTTTCTTTTTTATTCTTAATAATTTTCCGTGCGATTTCGTATCCCCTGTTTTATCTCCAAAGCGTCTACTCCCAACGAAGACAATACTTTTGACGCAATGCAGTCGGGACAGTCGCATATCGCTTCAAGTAAATGCTGAGAATATATTTTTGTTTTCTTCTCTTTTTTCGCAAATTCCCATGCCTTCTCGAGAATCAATTTTGCACGCGGTGTAAAAGTAATTTCCTTTTCCCCGTAGTCGTCACCTTCACCCAAAGTCTTTGCTATTTCTTCGCGCAAGTCCTTGACCGTCACGCCGAGTTCCTTCAAAACCCTGTATCCGATACCCGTGCTTTCGGTCATAATTCCGACCAAAACAGACTCCGTTCCGACATAACTTCTTTCCGTCCTTACCGCTTCCTGCTTTGCAAACTTCAAAATCAATCCGGTTTCTCCAAGTTGCCCTACCGCGGGCTTCGAAATTTTTTGAATCAATTCCGTCGTATCACCGCACAATTCACACATTATATTATACGCGATACCTTTTCTCGACTGTAAAATGCCCAACACGATATGTTCGGGTTTTATCGTCGTACACCCCTGTTCCTTCGCCGCTTCGGACGCCAACAACATCGCGTGCATTGCGTTCGGAGTAAAAATAATTTGCCTGTCTTCGTATTCCGCATTCCTCGACGTAACTTTCTCAAGCATTTTTGCAAAATCCGAAGAATTAATTCCGAACCCGTTAAGCACCGAAACCGCTTCGTTTTCACTGTCTTCCAATACCGACTGCATTATCTGCTCCGTCCCCAAAATCTCGTACCCCGACGCAGTCAACTTTGAAACAGCTCTGTTAAAAACCGACTCCGACTCGGGATCGTTCACCGCCGAAAAAATTCTCTCGTATGAATCATCATGCCCCGAAGAATCCTCACTTTCGGGATGTGCCGAAACATCCGTTCCTGGCTTTACAAACAATTTCTCGATAATACCCTTTATCTTGACTTTATCCAATCCGAGCTGTTCGAACAATTCGTCAAAACCTTTAAAATCCGAAACCAACAAAGCATAAAACAAATGCTCCGTTCCGACAAAACCGTTGCCCTTCAACAACGCCGTCTCCGTCGCCGACTTAAAAACGGACTTTATCTCATCTCCGAAAACAACTTTCGCATCACCGGCAACGGAATTCACGCGCGCGCGCAAAACCTCCTCGATTTTTTCGGGCGATATCTTGTAAACCTTCAACAACTTTGAACCGAGCTCGGATTTATCCTTGCTCAACGCCCAAAACAAATGCTCCGGAGTAACCGTGCCGTGGTTCCACTCCTGCGCCGCCCCGTAAGCATTTTTTACTGCCTGAATCGCTCTTTCGGTAAATTTTTGAAACAAAATCTTTTCCTTCTCTCAAAACAGGGATACAAAAACCCTTCTCCATTGTACCCGAATAAAAATAAATTGTCACCACTTTATTATAAAAAATTTAGCAAAAAAAAAGAACCCTCGAAAGGGCTCTTTTTGTATATTAACGTTTTGAGAATTGGAATCTTTTTCTTGCTCTCTTACGTCCGTATTTTTTACGTTCTTTTTCGCGAGCGTCTCTGGTTAACAAACCTTCCGATTTCAATACGGGTTTCAATTCTTCGTTGTACTTGAGCAATGCTCTCGAAATTCCGTGTTTGATGGCTCCCGATTGCGAAGAAATTCCGCCGCCCGTCA
Source organism: uncultured Candidatus Melainabacteria bacterium (assembly GCA_934718085.1). Taxonomy (GTDB): domain Bacteria; phylum Cyanobacteriota; class Vampirovibrionia; order Gastranaerophilales; family Gastranaerophilaceae; genus CAKUZL01. The sequence continues at coordinate 138,553 of CAKUZL010000001.1, read as the reverse complement.
CCTTAACTCTGACATCGAAATTCGTTTGATTTTCCGTCAATACCAAGGGTTTGAAAATCATCATTTCCAACGCCGGTCTTCCGCCGATATAAGATGCAAGAGTTCTTCCGTTAATGAATACTCTGCCTTTTCCCTTAGACAACTTAACAACCGCCGTCGCCGTCTTTCTGCGACCTGTTGCCATGTATTCTTTCTTTTCCGCCATTATTTAACCTCCTTGTCATCAAGCAATATCGGGTTTTGTGCCGCATGCGGATGTTCGCTTCCCGCATATACCTTGAGCTTTGTAAATTGTTGTCTTCCCAACGTGCTGTGAGGAAGCATCCCTTTTACCGCCTTCTCGATTGCCGCACAAGGATTCTTTTCCATCAATGCCTTGAACGAAATTTGCTTAAATCCTCCCGGATATCCCGAGTGCGAATAATAAATTTTATCCGTTTCTTTTTTGCCGGTAACGCTGATTTTTTCGGCATTAATTACAATGATAAAATCTCCCGTATCCACGTGAGGCGTAAATTGAGGCTTGTGTTTTCCTCTGAGCATATTAGCAGCAAGTGTCGCCAATCTGCCCAAGGTCTTACCTTCCGCATCAATCACGTACCACTTTCTCTCTACTTCAAGAGGTTTAGCCGAATAAGTTTTCATATTCCTTCTCCGTTTTATTTTTATTGTGTATAGTTTACTTTCATTAACGTAAGCCCGAAAGGACTCACCGCCGGTCCAGCTTCCCTTCTGTCTTTCGCCTCGAGAATTGCCGCAATCTGCGCTTCGGGCAACCCTTTTCGCTCCATATACAGAACGGTTCCGACTATCGCTCTTACCATGCCGTATAAGAACCGGTCCGCCGTGATATCGATGTAAACCTCGTCACCTTCCCGATGACATCTCACATCACTGACACGGCATATCTTTGCGGGATTTTCCGTATTCGTCTTCTTGAAAGACGTAAAATCGTGTTCCCCCGCCAAAAACCCCATAACCCGATTTATATAATCGATGTTCAAAGGTTTCCTGACATAAAGACAATCTTCGTCGAATGCCGAACGCTGCAACCGATTTACGATTTTATATCTGTAAAATCTGCTCTTCGCGCTCCTTTGAACATGAAAATCGTTTCCGACCCGAAAAATACGAGATACACTTATATCCTTCGGCAACAACCCGTTCAACGAACCGATTATCCCTTCGCGTTCAAAATTGAATTCGCTGTCAAGATGAACAAACTGCTCTCTTGCATGAACCCCGGCATCCGTTCTTCCCGAAAATACCGTCTTTATTCTTTCTTTTGTCAATGTTCGTATCGCTTTTTCAAGCTCCCCCTGAACGGTTCTGACTCCGCCTTCGAGGTCTGTTTCGAAATCCTTACGCTTTTGCTGCGTTTGACTTCCCGAAAAATTCGTTCCTTTGTATTGTATTACAAGAACAAACCGTTGCATTATACGAGTTGTATTAATGCCATCTTCGTCGCATCGCCTCTTCTCGGAGGAAGATTGTATATGCGAGTATATCCGCCGTTTCTGCCTTCATATTGTTTTGCGGTTTCGTAAAACAACTTTCTGAGCACTGTTTCGGGCATTACTTTTTGATTTTCAGCTTTTGCTTCAACAATCGCTTTCGTTTCCGAATCCATCAATCTGCCCGTTTCACGATCGTATACAAACTTCGAAGCTATTCTTCTCGAATTCAAATCACCTTTCTTTGCAAGGGTGATAAGATTATCCGCATAAGGCTTCAATGCTTTTGCTCTCGAAATCGTGGTTTTTATTTCGCCGTGCATCAACAGTTCGGTCGCCAAAGCTCTCAATAAAGCTTTTCTTTGATCCTGAGCTCTTCCGAGTCTGTGTTCTTTACATTGGTGTCTCATTATCTTTATCCTTTACGATTACATCTCATCAGCGTCAAAACCTTCAGGATTAGGCATCAACGATAACCCTGCGGCTTCAAGCTTCTCTATTACTTCATCGGAAGATTTCTTTCCGAAATTCTTTATGTTCAAAAGATCGTGTTCCGACTTTTTGAGCAATTCGCCCAAAGAGTTTATGCTTGCTCTCTTAAGACAATTGTATGCTCTTACCGACAATTCCAAATCTTCTATCGCAATTCCCGGAGTCGTATCTTCTTCTTTCTTTTCTTCTTCAACGGGTTGTGCGGCTACTTGAACCGGCGTTCCCGATATCGCCGAAATTTGAGAGAAGTATTCAATCAACAAATCGGCTGCTCTGCTCAACGCGGTTGCAACGTCGATACTTCCGTTCGACCAAATTTCGAGAGTCAACTTATCATAGTCGACAACGTCGCCTACACGAGTGTTTTCAACGTTGTAACTTACTCTTCTGATAGGAATGAATTTTGCGTCGATAGGCAAAATATCTATCGGCAATTCGCTTCCGTGCTCTTTCAAAACATCTTTCGCGATGTATCCCTTACCGACTTCGACGGTTATTTCCGCATGAATGCTTCCGCCTTCGGCTACGGTACAAATAAGTCTGTCGGGGTTAATTACCTTTACTCCCGCAGGCAATTCCAAATCACCCGCAAGGACGGGCCCCGGAATGTCTCTGTCGAGACGAAGAATTTGAGGCTCTCTCGATTCTTTCTTTATCGACAATCCCTTCAAATTCAACATTATGTCGATAACATCTTCGGTTACGCCGGGTATTGCCGTAAATTCGTGCGTTATACCTTCGATTCTAACCGAAGTAACGGCCGCACCTTCAAGCGACGAGAGCAATACTCTTCTCAATGCGTTTCCGAGTGTCGTACCGAAACCTTTTTCCAGAGGATCGATTACAAACTTGCCGTATTGCGTTCCGTCCGAAAATGTCTTCAAATCCGTTGATTTTATTTTTAACGTTTCCATCTTTATCGCTCCCCCGATTACTATTTCGAATAGTACTCAATTACAAGTTGTTCCTTAAAGTCGGGATCCAACTCGTCCCTTTCGGGGATTCTGTCAAACGTTATTTTCAACGCTTCTTTATCTATGGTTATCCAAGCGGGATTAATTGCCATATCTATCATTTCGACGGTGTTTTTAAGGTATTGAGCACTGCCCGATTTGATAGTGATTACGTCTTCGGGTTTTACCAAATAAGACGGAATGTCTACTCTTTTGCCGTTTACAAGCACGTGACCGTGGTTTACGATTTGACGAGCCTGTTTTCTCGTAATTGCAAATCCTGCTCTGAATATTACGTTATCCAATCTGGATTCCAAAGTTTGCAACAATGTGGTACCGGTAACTCCGCTCTTTCTTGCCGCATTTTCGTAATATTTTGCAAATTGTTTTTCGCTTACAAGGTACGTAAGACGAATTTTTTGTTTTTCTTTCAAGTGAACGGCATAATCCGAAAGTTTCTTTCTTGCCGCACCGTGTTGGCCGGAACGATTTTGTTTCATCGACGAGGTCAGCTTTCTGTTGGAAACTTCGGTTACTCCGTAGTTACGGAATAATTTATTGCCGGGTCCTGTATATCTTGCCATTATTATGACTCCTTGTTAATTAACTATACTCTTCTTTTCTTCGGCGGACGACATCCGTTGTGAGGGATGGGCGTTACGTCCTTTATCAAAGTTATTTCCAAACCTGCAGCCTGAATTGCTCTGATTGCCGTTTCTCGTCCCGATCCGGGTCCCTTTATGTAAACTTCGACCTTCTTCATGCCTTGATCCGCGGATTTTTTGGCTACCTGTTCAGCTGCCGATTGCGCTGCGAAAGGTGTTCCTTTTCTCGCACCTTTAAAACCGCACCCGCCTGCAGAAGCCCACGCTACCGTGTTGCCTTGAGTATCGGTTGAAGTTACTATCGTATTGTTAAACGTCGACTGAATATGTACGACCCCTTGCAATACATTCTTCTTTTCTTTCTTTTTGGTTTTTACCGGTCTTGCCATTATTCAATTCCTTTTTATTACTTTTCTTTCGAGTTCCTATTTCTTCTTGGAAACCGGTCCGGTTTTCTTACCTCTGCCGGTTCTTGCATTTGTTTTGGTTCTTTGTCCTCTTACGGGGAGTTTGCGTCTGTGGCGCATTCCTCTGTAAGAATTGATTTCGCTCAATCTCTTTATCGACAAAGACACTTCTCTTCTCAAATCACCTTCGATAGAGTAATTTGCAAGCTCGTTTCTCAATTTCTTAATATCGTCATCCGTTAAATCGTCCGATCTCAAGTCTTCGGAAATATTGCATGCCGATAATATCTTGGACGCACGAACAGGTCCTATTCCGTAAATGTACGTCAATGCTATTACCATTCTTTTGTTACGAGGTAAATCTACCCCGGCAAGTCTTGCCATCTTTATCTCCTTGTTTTGTTATGTTACTCAATTTCTGCCCTGTTCTCGGACATTTGCAAAACAAAAACTATCCTTGTCTTTGTTTGTGCTTCGGATTTTCGCAAATTACGGCTACTCTTCCTTTTCTTCTGATGATTTTGCATTTTTCGCAAAGTTTCTTTACAGATGCTCTGACTTTCATTTTTGATTTTCCTTTATTTAAGTCTGTATGTAATTCTTCCTCTGGTAAGGTCATAAGGCGTCATTTCCACCTTTACCTTATCGCCGGGCAATATTTTTATGAAATTCTTCCTTATCTTTCCCGATATGTGCGCAAGTATCTCATGCCCGTTTTCAAGCTCGACCCTGAACATTGCGTTCGGCAAAGATTCCGTGATTGTTCCTTCTATTTCCAGTACGTCTTTCGACATTTTGCCCTATCCTTTTTTCATCGCGTCCATGCAAAAGCATGCACGAACTCGCTTCGTTACTCTATCGTACATGCAAAAAATTTTTACGCAAGTCTTTTTTTCTTTATTTTTTCGATGTTTTCGCAAATTTACCCCTTTTTACATAAAATTGTTTTTATAAATACGGAGAACATAGCCGCCACGGCAAATTTTCCGCAAATTCCTCTCTTATTACTTTTTTATCTTCCTTTTTACAAATCTTTACATGTTTTTGTTAACCTTATTTTATAAAAACATTTTTATTTGAACGCAAAAGCCGCTTCGCCGGGAGAAAACCTCAAAACGAAAACGGGCAGGCTTAATGCCTACCCGCAAAAACATAAATTAATTATACATGTTTTGAATAATATCCGAAAAAGCTTCAAAAACGACGTTGCGCTTGATTTTTCCCGAAGGAGTCATAAAGCCGTTGTCTATGCCGAAAGCGTCTTTGATTATTTCAAATCTGGAAATTTTTTCGAACGATTTCAAACCCGATTTATTTTTGATATAAGAATTTATTTCGTTTTTGATTAATTTTCTGAGCGACGGATTTTTGATACAGCGATCTTTTTGAAGTCTCAAAACCCCGACATCGATTCCGCATTTGTCGAGGGCTTCTTTTGTAGGCACAACAAGCGCACCGACCGCATTTTTGTCTTGACCGACAAGCATAATCTGGTTGATATAAGGACTTGCGAGGCATGCGTCTTCAATCGGCACGGGTTCGACGTTTTCGCCGCCCGAAAGAACGATGGTTTCTTTCATTCTGCCGACCAAAATCAGGTTATTGTCGTAGGTCAAATAGCCCAAATCGCCCGTATTTATCCAGCCGGACTCGTCGATTATCGCGGAAGTCGCGTCGGGGTCGTTGTGGTAGCCTATCATAATTTGAGGTCCGCGTGCATAGACAACGCCTTTACGGAAAGGCGGAAGCGGTTTTTTCGTATCTATGTCCAAAATTTTCAGCTCGGTACCGTCAACGGGACGCCCCGCGGAGCCGAGGTAATTTTTTTCGCAAATATGACGCAAAGTCAACACCGGTGAAGTTTCCGTCATACCGTAACCTATTCGCAAATTTATTCCGATAGCCTCGTAAAAGAGCTCGTCGTTCATCGAAAGCGCGCCGCCGCCCGAAATACTTGCGCGAACGTTAAGCCCCGCGGCGTCTTTGATTTTCTTGTACAAAGTCGAGGAAAACAGCTCATGGACGGGTTTCAGGACATTTGCCGCCGCAAAATGCACACAGGTCATTACGGGATTGTAAAATTTTTGTTCGGTAATTCTTTTTTCGACGTACATTTTGTGTTTTATGTAAGAAATACTTATTTTTACGGCAAAATCGAATACCGTCGCGGCAATCGGTGATTTTTTGTTCAGACCTTTGTAAATTCCGGTTCGCAAAGCTTCCCAAATTCGGGGAACGGACATCATCGTGTCGGGCTTGTACTTCATCAAATCGTCTTTGATTTTGGAAAGCAACGTATAATGGAGGTGACAACCTCTGGAAAGATAATAATAACACCCTATTCGCTCGTAAGCATGCCAAATCGGAAGAATTTGAATTGTTTTTTCGCCGGGGGAGGACAAAAATCCTTTGTGAGCGATTTCGAGCTGATAGACGATACTTCCGTGGCGTAAAAGCACGCCTTTCGGGTTTCCCGTGGTACCGGACGTGTAAATCAGAGTCGCGGGTTCATCGGGAGAAATTTTGACGGGATTAAAACACCTTCTTTTTCCCGCAGAAACAACTTCGTCAAACGAATAAACGGGAAAATCGAGGTCATCGGTTTCGAAATTTCCGTCCGAAAACATCAAAACCACAAAATTCAAGTTATGCTTTTTGAGAAAAGGCTTCATTTTATTGAGCAAAAGGACATTTTGCAAAACGACCGCCTTTGAGCCGCTTTTTTCGACGATGTAATCGAGCTCGTCGACGGGCGCGTTTGAGCCTCTGACGGCATCGAGAGCACCGCAACGCAAAATTCCCTGGTCAACGACCGGCCAGCGTCCGTTATTTTCCGAAAACAGCGCAACAATGTCGCCTTTTTCGATTCCGAGCCCTTGAAGTCCGCTCGCAAAATCTTTCGTCTGCAAAATAAATTCGGCGTATTTTTGGCAAATACCGTTGTACTCGTCGGTAATTGCCGGCAAAGAGGCGTATTTGTTTGCGGCAAGTTCAAGATATTCGCAAACGGAATCGACGTTACCGAACCTGTAATCGTACTCGCGTTTCCCTTTTACCCCGATTCCGTCAGCAACATTCAACATTTTCGAACCTCCCGATAATACACATTATATCCCGAATTTATGGTATCACAAAAAATAAATCTTGAAAATATAACGTTTAACATTAAAACCGGAATCAAACATTTTTGATACAAAAACAGCCGGCGGGCGAAACCGGGTGAAACAGTAAAAAATATGATATTTGCAAAACGATAAAATGCCATGCCTCCCCGACCGTTGCCGATTTCCAAAAAGTCGAATTAAACGTAAATTTTTGTAAAGTTTTTTAAATTACCGGCAAAATCAGAGATTAAGAATACAGTTTATAACACTGACCGGCAAAAAACATAATAAACACTCGATATAATTTAATTAAGATTGTTTTTTGAAACGTCAGGAGCCGTTTGTTCCGAGAGTAAAGGGAGATTATTTACTTGCGTGTTTTGTGCCGTCAAATTTTGCTTAACCTTCGATTTCATCTTATCGTAACAATTTTTTCCGCCGGCATACCCGATAAGCGTTGCTCCTGCATACAGAATATAGTCTGCGGCTTTTTCGTACGCATTTCTTACTGCTGCATCCGCCCAACCCGCCTTTTTACAAAGTGCAGAAAGCAGCACTATTATCCCTGCAACCGTGCCCATACCTGCAACTCCCGCAAGCACCTGATTTTTATTTTCGGTATCGGATGTGCTTTTGATAAAAACCGCACCGGTCGAAAAGCCTGCAAATGCGCCGGCACAAGGTTCAATGACTTTTTCCACGGCTGTAAAAAATTTCCCTATTGAACTTTCGCAATTAGACAAAAGCCTCGTATGCCAACCCGCATAAGCTCCGGCGACCGTGCATGCCAAAAGTCCCGCAAGTTTAAGCAACCCCTTTGTTCGATTATTATTTTCGGCGGGTTTTCGGGTAAACTCATCGTTTTGAACGGTATTCAAGCCGTCTTCGAACGACACCCGTTCGGTATTCGGGTTCGGCGGAGACTCCCTCCGAAGAGGGGGAATATTCCCTGTCACTCCCGATACCGCATCATATCCCATAGACGCACACCCTAATCCTTACCTTGTATCAAATTTTGTATAAGACCGCCTGCCCATTTACCCAGCGCGGAATAAGCCAACAAATTCAACGTCGTTGCAATCAAGGCACCCGCCTTCATACCACCTGCCAATTTCGAAATTGCGGCAAACTCATCTTTTAATGCAAAAAAACTGACGCCTAATCCCACAGCAGCACCGGCGCCTTCTCCGACCGAAACTTCACCCGAGGCAATTTCTCCGACCATACTGCCCGCAACAAAACCGCTAAGCAGATGCATAAAAGCAGCCAAAGATTTAGACGCCCAATTGCCGTTACCGAGACCATGCAGAGCGCATCCCACGGCACCCAAAAGTGTCCCCGCCGACATGCACCCGAGTCTTATGTTTCTTTTCTTCTTATGTTCGGAAACCCGTTTTTGCAGAGCCTCTACAAGCGACGAGTCCAAATAATCTTCCTGCATCGGAAGCTGCATACGCATTCCGTACCCGCCCTGCACAAAATCCCTGTCGTTCGGGAAATTTTGCACTTGTTGCGGATAATTATTCACGGAATTAACGCTCATAAAAGACCTCCGAGAATAAAAAAACATCGAGAATGCAAAAATTGCCATGTTTTGAGACAAAGTTAAGAAAAATTTACAATACTTTACCCGACGATTTTGCCGGAAAGGTCATAAACGCCGGCGCGAGTAACCTTTGCGACAACGATATCTCCGGGCGCGGGCAACTCGTCGTCCGCACGCAATTTGATGATACAGTCGACCTCGGGAGCGTCTTTATAAGTACGTGCGATGATTTTTCCGTCGTCAAAGACCGTTTCCGCTACGCATTCGATATTTTTGCCCACAAGCTCTTTGTTAAGTTCCTTCGAAATCTCGCGCTGAATTTTCATCAACTCGGATTTTCTGCGGCGTTTTTCCTTATAACTCAAATGCCCGGGCAAAGTGTCGGAATAAGTACCCTTTTCCCGTGAATACTCGAAAACGCCGAGTCTGTCGAATTTCATCTTTTGAATAAAATTCTTCAAATGTTCGAAATCTTCTTCGGTTTCGCCGGGATATCCGACAATGAAAGTCGTCCTCAATGCAACGCCCGGAACGGTTTTCCTGATTTTTTCGATTAATTTTTCGTAATCGAACGCAGGTCGTCTCATAAGCTTCAAAACATTGGGGGAAGAGTGTTGTAACGGAATATCGATGTACGGAATTATTTTTTTCGACTCCGCCATCGTTTGCAAAAGTTCGTCCGTAATTCCCGAAGGATACGTGTACATTATCCGCAAACGCATTAAATTAGGGATTTTTTCCAGCTCGCGCAGCAGTTTTGCAAGCGAAAGCTCGCCGTACAAGTCTTTTCCGTAAGAAGTCGTATCCTGCGCGATAAGAATAATTTCCGAAACGCCTCTGTCCGCAAGCATTTTTGCCTCGGACAAAATGTCCTCGATTTTTCGCGAAACGTACTTCCCTTTTAGCTTCGGAATTACGCAATACCCGCACTCGCAGTCGCATCCGTCGGCAATTTTGAGGTACGAAGACGCGCCCATCGTTATTTGACGACGCTCGACGTCCTCGGGATAATCGTACGCCGGATTTTCGGAAACCTTGCAATAAGGCGAAGTTCGCTTGTTTTTCATATTTTTTTCGATATGATCGACAATCGACGGAATTTCTTTAAAATCAGCCGTTCCGACGAACGCCGTGACTTCAGGCAAAAGCTCTTTCAGCTCGTCTTTGTACTTTTGAGCCAGACATCCCGTCACGATTATCTTTTTGCCCGCGTTTATCATCTCGATAATCTCGTGCACCGACTCTTTTTCCGCATCGTGGATAAACGAACACGTGTTAATCACGACCACCGGCGCATCCGAGCAGTCCAAAGTGACCTTGTGCCCGTGTTTTTCGAGCATGCCCGCAATAAGCTCCGAATCGATAAGATTTTTTGCACAACCTAAACTTATAAGACCTGTTTTCATTTTTTTACGCTCCGGTTAAGAAATCCGCCCGAGCCTATTTTATCCTCACTGAAAAAATTTCGCAACTTCATAATTGCCTGAGCATGAAGCTGACACACCCGAGACTCCGAAACTTCAATGATTTCGCCGATTTCTTTGAGCGTCATGTTTTTATTGTAGTAAAGAACCATTATGGTTCTCTCACGCTCCGGAAGCTTTTGAAGCGCACTTTGCAACTTTTGTTTGACGGACTTGTCTTCGAGACTGTCAAGCGGATTTACCGCCTTCGAGTCTTCTATCGTATCGATAATTTCGATACTCTCGTCGCTCACGTTTTTTTTGTCGTAAATCGAACAAATTTTCGAATTTTCCGCCAAAATCGCGTCGACCTTTTCTCTTGCAATTCCGAGCTCGTTCCCGATTTCCGTCGACGTCGGAGCCCTTCCGAGTTCTTTGCGCAGCCGCTCCGAAGTCTCGTTGACCTCTTTTACCTTGCGTTTCACGCTTCTGGGCATCCAATCGAGTGCCCTTATCTTGTCGATTACGGAACCTCGTATCCTGAAAATCGCGTAAGTCTCAAATTTTGCTCCTTTTTCGGGCGCAAATTTTTCAACAGCGTCTATCAAACCCTCGGTCGCGTATCCGTAAATGTCGTCCGACGCAAAGGTTTGCGGCAAAAACATACTCACTCGAGCAACAACGTACTTAGTTAGATGCAAATATTGAACTATCAACTTGTCCCGAACCGCTTTATTCGTCTTATCCTTAAGATAAACAGCCCAAAGCTCGTCCAATTCCTTGTCCGTCAACCTCTTTATGTTTTCGTAAGAATATTGAAAATTTTCGGTCATAATCACTTGTGATAACTTTTCTGCGCTTACCGTAATATTTTACGCAAAAAGACAAATTTTAAATCATTTATTAATATGAAAAAAATGCGAAGATTTCTCCCCGCATTTTTCAAAACATTTTCGCAATCGCCGAACTAAGCCCGCAAAGCCTTTGTTCGCTCGATTATCGCCGCAACTTCCTTCTCGTCCAAAGTTTCCTTTTCGAGAAGCTCGCCCGTCACGGCACGGATTAAATCGATATTTTCGGACAACGCTTTTTTGCCCTGTTCGTAACATCTGTCGATTATCGCTTTGATTTCGTCGTCGATTTCGCGCGCCGTCTGCTCCGAATAATTCTTCGTCTGACCGAAATCTCTGCCCATAAACACGTTTTCCGACGACTTTCCGTACGCCACTGTTCCCATTTTGGAAGACATTCCGTACACCGTAACCATTTTACGCGCTATGTCCGTCGCAACTTTTATGTCCTGTGAAGCACCGCTCGTTATTTGGTTTTCGCCGAAAATCAACTCTTCGGCTATTCTTCCGCCGAGCGCGGTGACTATTCGGTCGGTCAAATCTTCGATTTTGTAAAGATTTTTATCATGCTCGGGAAGCGACATAGTCACGCCGAGCGCGTTTCCGCGCGGTATCACCGACACTTTATGCAACGGATCGGAATTTTTCGTCAAATAGTGAAGCAACGTGTGCCCGACCTCGTGATACGCCGTGATTTCCTTTTCTTCGTCGGTTATTATACGCGATTTTTTCTCCGCTCCCGCAATTATTTTATCGATTGCGTCGTCGATGTTTCGCATCGTAATATTTTCCTGATTGTAACGTGCCGCAAGCAACGCAGCCTCGTTCAAAAGGTTGTTTAAATCCGCACCCGTAAAGCCCGGTGTTCTTTTTGCCAAAACTTTTAAATCTACGTCGGGAGCAAGTTTTTTGTCTTTGGCGTGAACGGCGAGAATTTGTTCTCTTCCGCCGATATCGGGGGTTTGAACGTGAATTTGACGGTCAAATCTTCCGGGACGCAAAAGCGCGCTGTCCAAAACATCGGGACGGTTTGTCGCGGCAAGAACGATGACGTTTGTGTGCTCGTCAAACCCGTCCATTTCGACCAAAAGTTGGTTCAGGGTTTGTTCACGCTCGTCGTTTCCGCCGCCCATGCCCGCGCCTCTCTGGCGACCGACCGCATCGATTTCGTCAATGAAAATAATGCAGGGTTGATGTTTTTTGGCTTGTTCGAACAAATCGCGCACCCTGGAAGCACCTACCCCGACGAACATTTCGACAAAATCCGAACCGCTTATCGAGAAAAACGCCACGCCGGCTTCGCCCGCAACGGCTTTAGCCATAAGGGTCTTACCGGTTCCGGGATACCCTACGAGCAAAACGCCTTTCGGGATTTTTGCGCCGAGTTTCATATATTTTTCGCCGTTTTTGAGAAAATCGACGATTTCTTCGAGTTCCTGACGTTCCTCGTCTATTCCGGCAACGTCTTTGAACGTTATTTTCACTTTATTTTCGGGCATAAGCTTCGCTCTGCTTTTGCCGAAGCCCATCGCCTGAGAGCCTCCCGCCTGCATAAGTCTTGCCATGACAAGAAGAACGATGATTATCAGAAAAACGGGCGCGACAGCCTTTAAAATACCGGTAAGCGACGATGATTCGTCGTAATTTTTGACGGTCATGTCGACATTGTTATCCGCGAGCAGAGTGTAAATCGACGTATCGTTCGCGGGAAAAATCACTTTATATCTCAGTTTTGCTACGGGCAATTTTTTATCGGCGGCAACATTCGCGACCGATTTTACGACTTCCTTGACCTCGTTGTCGAAAGGTTCCGCGACAATAGTATTTCCCGAAAGTTCAACCGATTTGATTTTTTCGGTCTTAACGAGGGAAACAAATTGAGAGTATGACAATTCTTTCGTAGAGGTCGGGTTATCGGTGAAAAGCATTGATGCCAGAGACAGCAACAATAACACCGCAACAATCAAAATACCGACCGATTGACTTTTATTCATAAAATCCTCATTTCCGTATGTGATAAAATTTTACGACAAACATGCAAAAAAAGCATGTTTTTCCGTAAAAATACGAAACATAACATCAAAACAGGAACTGGACGGTAATCGTTCTTGTGCGGGGTTTGTTGTCGAAATCCATAAGAACGAGCTGCTGCCAGGTTCCGAGGAACAATTCTCCGTTAATCACGGGAACGGTAGCAAAAGTTCCCGTTAACGCGGAACGTATGTGGGCATAGCCGTTTCCGTCCTGCCAGGTCATATCATGATGATACTCTTTGTTCACGGGCGCAATTTTTTCGAGAGCCTCGGGCAAGTCTTTAAGCAATCCCGGCTCGTATTCGAGAGTAGTCACACTTGCGGTGGAGCCGATTGAATAAATTTGTGCGCTCGCCTCGGTAATATTGTGTTTTTTGACAATTTCGGAAACTTTTTCCGTAATGTCGATAATGTCGGTAAAACCCTTTGTACTGACGACAAAACTGTCCGTAATTATACTCATAAATCTAAACCACCCTTTCCCTCGAAAGTATCTCATATTTTTCGGATTTTGTAAACGGGTAAAAAGGATAAGAGGGCAAAAACGCCCCGAAAAAAAGTTTTCGGTCTTTTTACGGAATTTTTGTAAAAAATTGTAAAAACATTTCACATTTACCGGCAAAAAAAAATATTCAGGATGTTTAATTGTATCGAATACATTTTATCCGAAAAGGAATTACAATAGAGACACTATGGGAGATTTTAAAACAGGATTTAAGGAGATGTTAATAAAACTCGGCAAGAACAACGACGCGGTGTACGCGGTTCTTGCGATTGCCGTGTTCAAGGGCGTCTTCAGACCGATTTTCACGATGGCGGACAAGTCAACTCCGAAAGAAGACAGAAAATACGCCGCCTGCAGAGAGGGATTGACCGAAGCGATAGCGTTTGTAAGCTATATCGCCTCGTCGCTGGGGATAAAGGCAAGCGCAAAACCTTTATGCAAAGCGCATTTTATCTACGACGTCTGCAGCGAGTCAAAAACCGACAAAAAGACCGTCGGAGCGGAGATTTCGAAGATTTTGGACAGCTCGCTGGAAAAACTTCCGAAAGAAAATCGCGCATTGCACAACCTTAATTTTCAAAAACTTCTCGAAACGATAAAAACGAAAATTAACAATCCTGATGTGGCAAAGGCGGCAAACAACCATATCGAGGTGCTCAAGAACTTTCACAATCTCGAGAAATCGCTTTCGTTCATCGGGGTATGTTTGTCGGCGGGATTGCTGATTCCGCTGATTTGCAACCTTTCAATGAAACCGATAATGAAGTTTTTGAACCTTCAAAAGCCTCAAGACAAGACGGACGACGGCAAGCCGCAAGTTTCAAAATCGAGTGTCGCTTCGACACCGAAAATTAAACGACCCGCCGCGTACACGATAACTTCGGGAGGTATGAGAGTATAATGATTCCTTTCGATAAAATAGCCTCGTTTCTTTCAAATCCCGCGATAGTGGCGGCATCGCAGAATACAAAAACTGCCGTTTCACTCGAAACGGGGATGAAAGCGGTAGGACGACCGATGTTCACTCTTGCGGACAAGCATGCCGACGAAAAAGCAAAAAAATATTCCGCGACTAAAGAATTTTTGTACCAGGTCTCATGCCTTGCGATATACACGGCACTTGTAATCCCGGTATTTAAGGAAGGCGGATTCAAGCTTTTGGGAAAAATGTTCAAGGACGATAAGGGGTTCAAACTTTTTAAAGACTCGAAAACATACTCGGAATATTTGGACATAGCCTCAAAACCGCTTGCAAAAAGGGCAGAGCAGAAAAAATACTACGAACTTTGCAAGTCCGAAGAAATCAAAAAACTTTTAAGCGAAGAAAAACCCGAAAAGTTTCATCTTTTGAAAGGTTCCGTGGAATTTGCGTCGATAATCGGGTCGATTACGGGGCTGACGATACTTGCGCCGTGGTTGAGCCATTTTTTGGTACATCCCGCGATGGAATTATTGGGCTTGGAAGGCAAAAATGCCGCAAAATCCGAAGTTTCGGCGGCAGAAAAACCTTCGTCCGAAAAACCTGCCTTGAACAAAACCGTTTAGTAAATTTTTGTAAACTTTCGAAAAAATTCCGGCAATTTTAAAAATTCAGGAATTTTAAAAACGGTGAAGAAGGTGAAAGGCAAAAATGGTTAACGGAATTAATCAGGGGCAAAATCCGCAGATCATCGCGCATTCCGACAACGGAAACGCGGGGCGGAGTCGTGCGGACAACGGTATGCAATACCGACGTCAACCCGCAGCACCGGGGCAAACCTCGCCCGTGATGCCTTCAAACCCGCAGGGACGGGGGAATTATGGTGTTCAGCCATCGATAAAACAAAGCATGCCCGCAGGAAATTTTACGGTTCCTCAAAAACCCTCACCGCAAAATCAAATCGCAATGCCGGGACAAAACCCGCCCGTGATGACTTCAAACCCGCAGGGACGGGGGAATTATGGTGTTCAGCCATCGATAAAACAAAGCATGCCCGCAGGAAATTTTACGGTTCCTCAAAAACCCTCACCGCAAAATCAAATCGCAATGCCGGGACAAAACCCGCCCGTGATGCCTTCAAACCCGCAGCATAACGGGTTTTACGCACCCGTACCGGCGTATCCTCCGTACGCGATGAGGTCGTCCGTGATGATGCCCGTAAATACGGGTGTTTCGGGAACACAAACGAACGTTCCTTTAAAAAGCAACGTATTAAAAAATCTTACGCCGGCTCAAGAGAAAAAAGAAAAGCGGAAAGAACTTTTCGGGAATATCCTTAAATATTCGCTGTTGGCGGCGGCAATCGGCGGAATTATCTGGGCGATAAAAGCGGGAGGCGTCGGAGCGGCAGGTGAAGAGCTTTCCATAGGAGGGAAAAAACTTCAATTTTACAAACCTTCGCAAAACCCTGATATTCCTTATTTAAAAGACCTTTCGGGGCTCGAAGAACAAAAAAAGAGTGTTCGCGAAAGTTTTATCCAAATTCTGAAAAACCCCGAACAGGCGAAAAAATTAAAGATTAATCTTCCGAATGCGGTGTTGTCTTACGGACCTCCGGGAACGGGGAAAACGCAGTTTTGGACGTCGGTTGCAAAAGAGCTTGACGCAAATCTCGCGGAATTCGGGATAGGAAATATTGCGACTTCGTACCAAAAGGGGTGCGAACAAAACATCGACGCGCTGTTCGAGGATTTGTGCCGAAAAGCGAAAGAAAAACCGAACGAGCTGTTTTTGGTACTTGTTGACGAAGCCGACCAGTTGATAGGCAGAAAGACAATGGATTCGGGCTGTGACGGCAACGTCATCGAGATGATTAAAAACTGGACGGAAAACAAAATGCGAGAATACACAAACGTTGTATTTTTGTACACGACAAACTCGATGAAAAACCCCGACGGCAGCATAGGAGCCATCGACAAGGCGATGTGCAGCAGAATGTCGGAGGTCATGTTTTTCGGATTGCCCGAAAAAGCCGCCCTGACGGAAGCTTTGCAAAAACGCCTCGGAAAAATCGAATACCCGTTCGTCGAACAATTTATCAAAGATCAACAAACTTTCGACAATTTCGGAGAAACGGCTCAAAACAAAGGGATGTCGTTCAGAAGTATCAGGCACGCGGTCGAAGTATTTTTCAAACGGCAGCTTTTGACGGATTTAATAAACAAAAAAACGCCCGACAACGCAACAATGACAAAATATATGGAAGACGCTCTCGACAAAGCAAGCAAATTAAAATTGGATTAGAGCCCGCCGAAACCGACCCCGCCCCGAAAAACCGCGCAAACCGAAGGTTTTGACTTTTGTTTGCGATATTTTCGTTACACAACTTTACAAAACACACAAAAATCGGCAATTTTTCCCCGCAAAATGTTTTTATTAAACATGTAACAACAAATACGGGAAGGGATAATGAGTAACGACTTTTCAACAGTAGGAATGAACAGAACTCAACAACCGGTGATGCCTCGACAGGTTTCGCAACCGATAAAAATCGAGTTGCCGAAAGAAGAGAAAAAAGACAACACCGGCAAAATAATTCTGGGACTCACAGCCCTCGGCGTGGCAGGCTGCGTCGCGGCAGGATTGATGAAAGGTAAAAAAGTAAACGTAGACTCATTACCGTTCAGTGATTTGACACATAAAGGATACTTTGCGGATTTCGCTTGGAACGGAGATCAAAAAAAATTATTCCAATATGCCCAAAACGGTTTCAGCGGGAAAAACTCATCAAAACTCGGGGAAGAGTTCATGGCAGACAAAAGATTTTATATGGCACTTCTTGCAGGTCCCCCCGGAACAGGTAAATCAACTTGTATTGAAGCAATAGCTAAATCACTTGACGCAATGCTTCTTAAACTTGACATATCCCAAATGCAAAGCAAGTACAAAGGTGATACGCTCAATATGTTACAGGCATATTGCAGCAAATTCCTGCAAACTGCTGCAGAAAATCCAAACAAAAAGTTCATGTTGTATATTGATGAAGCGGACTCGATTTTTGCAAAAGTTGCGGATCAATCCACAAACTGCGGACAGGAAAATCAACAAATCGTAAACTACATGAAACAATTTCTTGTAGACTTGGGAGGCTTACAAAATGTCCAGGTAATGGCGGCTACAAACGAAATCGGAGCAATTGACAGTGCCATAATCAGCAGATTCGGCGGGAAAGCGTTTTGGTTCGGACTGCCCGATGCAAAAATGTTCACCGAAGCTCTGACAACGACATTCTCAAAAATGAAAGAAGCTCTTCGCCCGACGAAACAGGAAATAGAAAAATTAGCGAAAAAACTGGAAACCGAACAACTTTCATACAGAGATGTCGACAACATTTGCCTGAAATTGAAGAATGAAGCGGACGCGGAAGGCTTCGTTTGTACAAGAGACAACATAAATAAATTTTTAAACGACGCAATTGATGAAATGAATCAAGGAAAAAATAGACAAGAACTTGAACAATACCACAAACTGGAGCAACAGTATTATCAAAACTTGTGCGCACAGGTCGAAGCTCAAAAACGTTTTGCGCAAAACTACGGTCATCAACCGTAATAAATAGTGACACAAAAATCCCTGTTGTGATATAATAGCCACGGAAGGGCGGTATTGCGGATGCTTACGGCAAAAAACATTTATCCGAGAAAATACGCGCGGTATAACGTCAGTTTGACGACATATCGCGCGGTTTATATATTGCTGTTGCTTGCGCACTCTCCGTTGTCGAGGCAGGAGATTATCGAGGAGCTGAAGAAAAATTATTACACCGACAGAGCAATTTCGCCCGATACGGTAACATTGACCGTAAATGCTCTGAGAAAAGCGGGTTGCAAAATTGAAAGACCGACGATAAACAACGATTACAAATACGTTTTGGAAAGACATCCGTTTTCGGTAACTTTCAGCGATGAGAACATCAAATTTCTGGTTGACGTACGCGATTATTTTCTTGCGGAAAACGACTGGAAAACGGTCGTCGATTTGAATGAGCTTTACGACAAGCTTTACGCGATTTGCGCAAAGGACGATTCGGTCGAAGGTATGTTCAACTATATTTCGAGACCTTTTGCAAAGGTAAATCCCGATATTATGTCCGTTTTCAGAAACAACGATTTGACGGGCAAGGAAGTATTTTTCGACTATCAAAACTCGGCAAGCAGACGCACACAGAAAAACGTTTTGGTAAAGGAAGTTTATTGCAGAAGCAACCGCTTGTACCTTTTGGGATGGTATTTCGAAAAACAATGTTTCGCGTCGTTTAATGCGGACAAAATCGTCAAAATCAACTCGATAAAAGACAACGACACGCAAATTCCGCAAAATTCATATACAGCCGTTTATTTGTTGACGGGAACTTCGACATACTCGTTCAGACCGGACTCGAACGAAACGATTTTGGAAGAATCGGACGAAATGATAAAAGTCAAAGTCGACGTTACGGACGAATTTTATTTTTTCCAACGCCTGTTGTCGTTCGGAACGGATTTCACGCTGGTATCACCCGAAAGTTCGAGAATCAAACTTGCGGAAAAACTCGAAAAGATTTTGGAAAAATACAAAGACCGATAAAAACTCCTCGCTCTTTAAGGAAACCGTTACCGAACGGGCAAGCGCGTTTTACGGTTAAGCGTCCATATCAATCAACTTAAATTTGTTGCGTCTGGTTTCGACAAGCTCGTTTTGCGGGTTGAACGGGTTTGCGCTTCGTGCGTAGTTTCCCGAAAAATCCGCCCGCATTTTTGTGCCGGTATTGATTTTGTTTGCCGAAATCGCGTTTACCCCGAACGCAACAGGCATAGCCCCCGACTTGATTTTATTCGCGATATTCTCGTTTGAATAAGGGTTAAACGATTTTTGAGGCTTTTCCGTCGTCGTTTTCGGGTTCACGATTTTTTCGGCGGACATCTTTACCGACGAACCCGTGTCAAACTTCGACCCCGCCCCGTCCGCGGACGCAGCCTGCCCCGTACTCATAAAATTTATCGGCGCCGACTTCAAATCCGGCTTTTCGTGAGTAACGGACATCGATCCGAAAACGTTCCGTTCGCGCAGCAACTTTTGCTCGTCGATTACCTCTTCCTGCGACGTATGTTGTTTCTGCGAAAAACCGCCCGAATTTTCGGAATTAAACTGTGCACCGGCACGTAAGCTCATTTTCTTAAAACCTCGCTTTCAGACATTCTCTTATATCTCATCTGTAAATATAAAGTATATATCTTTGCAAAAATTGCCTTTTTTTATTCTTTTATGAAGTATTGTTAAGCAGGAAAAACCGCCCGGATACATGACTTTTGCGGGAAAAAAATTAATACATTAAATACAGTAATTTAAGACATTTACCCTTGAATACGAAGCAAATTAAAGAGATAATCGAAGTGTCGACAAGGGATATTGCAGAAGAGGAAAGATGTACAATACGGTTTATCCTTCTTATATATCGCCGTATACGGGAGTAATTTCCAAGCCGGTCAAACGAAAAGAAGATGACGAAAAATCGTCGTCGGGGTTCGAGCGGCACGAAGGAGAGCAGCCTGCCACGCAATCGAGACCGACGTCGGGCGACGGATTCAGCCTGTCGAATTATCGGGCAAACACCCGAAAAGTTGCCGCAGAACAGCCCGCAGGCATGTCGATGTCTCAAAATCGGCAAAGCATAAACATTTCGCAAATCGTAACCGACTTCAAAAACACCGCAAATGCTGTCGGTGCACCCGAAAACGTACTTACCGAAGTCAACGGATATTTGTCTTTGATTGACATTCAGGCGGAAAAAACAAGCCCCGACAGAAAAATCATTAACACGAATTTAAAAAACGCGTCGCGGGTTTTGGACGCGTACATCACGGACGCATTGAACAAGCCATCTCAAGTTGTCGAAAATTGGGTAGACGCTTTATTTTTGCAAAACATCGACTACAAATCCGACAAAGAAGCAATAAACGACAATCTGAAACTGAATTTCGAAAACGTTGTAAACCCTGTCAGCGGCGAAAAAATCGAAAAAACAGAACCCGAAGAAAAGGAAACTTTGTCCGAACCCGTAAAATCGCAAACCGCGGAGCTTGTAAAAACCGCAAAACTCGAAGTTCGAAACTCTTCGCCGAAAGAGGCATTAAAAGCCTTAAAGACTGCGCTTGAAAGTGCGGTAAAGGACGGAGACAAAGAAGCTCAGTCGACGATTTATTACGAAACCGGAAATTTGTACGGCAAAAACGGACTTTACGGACGCGCTTTGAAAGGATACGTCACTGCGGCGGAACTTTCGGAAAACGGCAACACGATTGCAAAATCCTGCCTGAAAAGCGGTAAAATCTACGACAATGCGGGCATGGACGACTGCGCGGCGGAATTTTACTTTTCGGCGGTCGCGTTTGCTGGCGAAAGCGGAAACATGCCCGTTCAGGTAAAGGCTTTGCACAATATCGCGGGGATATACGCCTCGGAGTTCGAAAAGGAAACGGCGCTTGATTATGCGGAACTTGCGAACGAAACGGCGGACGCAAGCGAAAACGAAAAAGTAAAAGGGTATTCATATAAAAAAACCGCTCTGTTGAATTCGACGTTTGACAACAAAAAAGAAGCTTTGCAATATTTGAAACTTTCGACGTACTCGTACAAACAAGCGGATGACAGCGAAAACGTCGTAAAAAACTACATTGCGGCGGCGGAGATTATGGAAAGCGCGGGTAATAAAGCAAAAGCGGCAAATCTTCTGCAAAAAGCATATATTTTGGCGGCGCAAAACAACCTCGACGAATATCTCGCAAAAACCGGCAACAAAATCGCGGAACTGAGACAATAATTCCCGAATTCGACGAAACCCCGAACATTAACGGACAGAATCCGTGGAGGAAAATCTTTGCAGGTTCGGACAACCGACTTTTTTGTCGTACTTTACGGAATATTGCATAAATACAAAACTGTTTGTTTACAAACCGGTATCAACGCAGGCAAGATATTTTAATCCGGCAAGCGACCGACATACAGAGAATTGAAATATTTATTAAATTCTTCCGCCGTCAAAGTCACGTATTGAGAAGTATTATACGGATTAATCACGTCGATTGTTTTTGCATCCTTATCGACTCGATGTATATTGTACGCATGCTTGGTACAAATCCATTTGTCTTCGGAAAAATCCTTTTCGCCGATTCGGGTACCTGTCGATATCAAAAACTTTTCGGGATCAAAAAACTCAACCGCTTTTTCAAACAATTCGTTTTCTTTAACGACAGTTGAGACAGCATGGCTTTCCAACATCATAAGTTCCCTCATTAGAGCAGCTGCATGCTCTTTAAAAAGGATTTTGTCCTCCTCTTTATCGGATTCTTTCAAAATTCTAATTAGTTCAGTTCGTTCGAATATGACGGGCAACCACTCTTTTTCCACGTCTACGGTTATAGGAATCTTTTCGGGAAGTATAAAGTTTTTCACATTTTCTGTACCGAGAAATGAAGCATAAACCGTTGACAACCAACACCCCGGATATGCGGCAATATCGTCACTAATTCCGAATTTCAACAGTCTTGATTTAAGGAAAGCATATTCAAGCATTTGCGCGCCTTTTGCGGCAAGCATCAAGCGGTTTTCATTGTCCGGCAAAGCTCCGTTCGGAAATCTTATCGGGAAATCTTTTGCGTCGGGAATTGTGACGACCACGTCATTTCCTTCGGATTTAAACATTTTATATACGATTTCTCTGCCTTTGTCGTTTTTCATAAAGTCAAAAATCGCGGAAACAAGGTAACAATCAGGGAGATTACCTTGAGAAAAAGCTATCGATTCGATGCCCGGGAATAATTCTTCAAAGACATCGGGAGCCAAGTCGATTTTTTGCAGCCCGTTTTTATTTCTGTAAAATATTTCATCTTCGATTTTTACGGTATCGCCTACTTTTGAATTTTCAAGCGCACTTTTTTTGTCGGAAAAAGGAATACTTCCCGAAACTCCGTTTTTCAACTTATTCGTTTGAGCAATAAAATCGGGAGAAACGGTAGCATTCCCGGCCGAATTACCGAGAACGTAAGAAGGGATTTTCCCTGTTTTTGTCAACTCCGCCAAATTCATTAACAAATTGAATTTATCGGGGTCATTAAGCTTTGCATCGATAAAATTTTCAATACCGTCCATCGAGGTATTTTCTACTTCACCGACCTTCACCGAACGGAAAAGCAATTTCCCTTCAACCGTTTTAATTTCGAGCAATTCCGACAGCAACTTTTTCAGTTCTTGTTGTTGCTTATCGTCGCATTTAGGAATGTATTTCGACAGGATTTTTATCAATTCCGAAACATCGAAAATATTCCGTTGCATCAAAATATCGTCAAAACAGCCGTTTTTGTCAATCTTGCAATACTCCGCGAGGTTTATTAAATTATTGCCCAAAAGAAAATAGTCATCTTTTAAATCTTTTTCTTCACAAAATTTTTGAATATAATTTTTCATCAACGGCATTCTTAACGAACCGTCAAACAAATCCAATAACGCGGAGTTTGTTCCCGCGGAAAAAAAGAATTTTGAAAGTTTGGGCAAACAAGGCAACTCAACCATTGTATTGACAAACTCGGAATTTATGCATTGATTTTGTTCCTCGGGAGTCTTACGGTTAAAAAGAGAGAAAACAGAGGAATCATTCCATATTTGAGAGGACAAAGGCTTATCACTTTTCCGGTCGACAAATTTAGTCACAAACCACGCAAAAGTTTCGTCCGAAACATTGGGATAAAGACATTTTATCAGTTTTCTCGACTCATATAACTCGACGGAGTCTTCTTTTCTGCTCGAAATAAAAGCCTTATTTATATTTGCAAGTGCCGCCGCGCCGCTTGCAAGTCCCGCCGCCGCAATCGGAACCGATGTAACAGCTTTTTTTACGGGGGCTGAAACAACATTGTTAACGCTTACCTTACCGAGGTTAATTAAATGACCTATTTCCATTTTTACCTTTCCTGACACACACATTCCCTTATTCACTTTTTCATGAAAAAAAGAAGTTTTTCAAAATTGCTTAAAACGGCAAAAATCGTAACAAATATTTACAATTTTTTTCGATGGGAAAACTCGGTTCAAAGCCGCGCGCTCCCGCGGCAAACGGGACACACCGCGCGACTCGGGCAAGACACATCAGAAACCGACCCGAAGCAAACGAAAACAACCGTCGCCGAACAAAGCAAATCCGCCGGGAGTCGAACATTCTGCTCCGGCGCGCCGAAAACCGCAAGCACACACCCGATTGCATAAAAATATTTTATCCGACCGCCCGATAACCGCCCCGCAAAACATGCAAAAAAAAACGGCGGAAACCGCCGCATTGTGTGTGTATCATAAAAAAACTATAACGTGATATCATCCATCCGTTCCAAATCGGACTTGATTTTATCAACCCACGCTTTCGCCCGCGGAGTAGCCTTCGCCCAGTTGACCGAGCAAATTGAACGTTGCACCCAAACGAGCTTTTTGAAAAATTCGTACTGAGCGTTTGCCGCTTTCAATTTTGACGACAAATAAACGTTTTGAGCGTCGGTAAGTTGCGCGACGGGAGCTTTTCCCTTAAGATAAGCGTCTTTTACTTCGAGATAATTTTCTTTTGCCGCGTACATTGCCTTGTATTCCTTTTCGATACTGAAATAGCAGGTCAAAGCTTCATTTACGACCGTTCTTACACGGCTTTCGATATTAAGTTTTGCGCCCTCGTTCATAGCGATAAGCTGCTTTTTCTCGTTGTTGATACGGGAAATTTCGGCAAATTTCGTACCGCCCTCGATGGGCTTCCACTGAGCGAAAATTCCCAAATACCCGTTGGTTGCGTCGGAACGCGGCATCCCCGTGCTTATTGCGCCCAACATCGGGATGTTCAAGTCCAGCGTATCTTTACCGTATTTTCTGTTCATCAACGACTGATACTGCAACGTCAGCTTCGCGTCGGGCAGGAAGAATTTTTGAATATACATACCGCGTTCGATATTTTTCATTCTCATCGCAGCTTTGAGCTTTGCAAGCTCGGGAGAAACCTCGTAAGCTTCCTCTACAAGCATTTGCGTGAATTTTTCGAGCGCCTGAGGAGTTCTTACGTAATCGAGAATGTACAAATCCTTGGTGTAAAACGCGGGATCGTTGGCTTTCAACGCGGCAAGCGTAAAATCTTGGTTTTGAGGCTCCGCGAGAAGCTTGTTTATCATGATTTTAATGTTTTTGTATTCTGAATTCAGGTGGATAAGGTTTTGTTCGTTGATTTTCAGCTGACTTGCCCAACGCATCGCCTCTTCGCGACCGCAAAATCCCATTTTTTCGCGAACCCTTGCTATCGCAAGATTTTCGCGCGATTCTTGAACGTACTCTTCCTGAATTTTTATCGAATTTTCGAGCATAAGCGTGTCAATGTACAACAAAGCCGCGTTAATACCCGTATTTTGTTCGGTAAGAAGCCTTTCGGCATATTGAAAATCTTTTTTGCGGTGCTTCAAAAGAATATTCGTAACGAGCGCGGGCGAATAAATCACCTGGTCGATTCCCATTCTGAAAACACCCGTTTTTTCGGGATAAATCAACGCCGCGGACTCCGCCCAGTCGTGATCGTACTGTTGGTATCCGAGCGTTACCGAAAACGTCGGCAAATACTTCAAATAAGCCGAAACAACAGCACTTCTTGCCGCTTTAATGAGGTAATCCTGTTGTTCGATGTCTTTGTTTTGAGTTCCGAGTTTGTTGAAAACCGTTTCAAGGTCGTACTGAGGAACTTTTTTCGACGAAACAACTTTTGCGTTGGTCAAAAGTCTGATATGAGGCACAAAACCGACCTTTTCGGCGGTATCGGTATTCACCCAGAGGATGTCGTCTTCGTAAAAGTGAAGTTTTTCGAAATCTTTTTTCTTGCCCTCGAGAACCCCGCGAATATTGAACGATGCCGCTTCGGCAATTTTCCTGTCCATATCAAGAGCCCCCGAACCCAGCATACATCCGAGCTTTACGTCACTTTCACCGAGAGGCGAGAACGTTTTGATGTTTTTGTCGGAAAGCTTTGTAAACAGGTCTTCGAGTTGCTTCAGATCAAGCGTAAATTGAGGCAAAACGAACGCCGCATCAACATCGGCGGGGATTTTTGCAATCGCAGCATCTACACTGCCGTTCACGGGAATCATCACGAAATTGATGTCCTTTCCCTCAAATTTTTTCGAAAGAAATCCGTTCCAATCGTTTCTGGTCTTGTAATAACCTTCGTTGATAAGAATCGCGACCTTGTTGAAACCCGCAATTCTCTTGAACTGCTCAACCTTTTGCGCAAGCTGCGAAACGGGAGAGAAAAACCCTTGTCCGAAGTCGCGAAGCCCGTACTGGTCTATTGTTACGACGAATTTTTTCTTGTTTTTTACGCCGGTCATATACTTTGAGCTCAAATACCCCAAAGCAACGACGATATCGGCTTTCGAACGAAGCGCCGCGTCACACGTTTTTTTCGCGCCCGCCTCCGTCCAATCGGCGGTATAAACCATATTTGCGGGATAAACCGCCACGTAATCGTCTTCCATCGAAGCCGTTACCGATTTTTTGAATTTTTCCAAAAAGTAAGAATTCGCGTTTGACGGACCGTCAAAAACGAACGATATATTTACTTTCGGAGCATTCGGATTAACTTTTTTTGCCGCGGCGGCTTTTTGCGTCCCTGTCACTTCCTGTATTGCGGATGCAGGCAGCGTAAAGCCGAGAAAAATCTGCACGCACAACAACAGTGTCAATATCTTTTTCATTTTTCCTCCAATTTCGATTACACAAATCTCAAATTAATTCAATGATAACTCAAACACCCTCGAAAAATCCGAAAACGGGCATTTTTGTTACAATTCTAACTTTTCACGCAAAAAAATTCTTAACGTTGAAATACTATAAATCTCGAAAAATCAACGGTTTTTCGTATTTTTAAAGCAAAAATTTAACGTTAAACATTAAATTTTATCCCATATTTATTGCTTAACATTTAATAAAAAAAGCCCTTTTTGAAATCGAAAAAACGCACGACTTCAAAAAGGGGAGCAACCGAGTAAATAAGAAGAAAAGAAGCTGATATGAGAATAGTAACGGTTTTGCCGCCGAAAAACATTACCCGAAAGTAATATTTATACGCCGGAAAACGACGCAAAAAACCCGGATTTCAGGCTCGTAGATTAAAAAATTCAAAATGCGAAAACCGACACGACGTGCCGGTTTTTTATTGCAAAAACTTTGCAGGCAAGCTCAAATCGCGCACAAATCAAACATTTCAGGCTTGACGTTTAATCCCGATTGTTCTAAACAAACCGTACCTGAAATTTTTCGGGGACTGCGAAAACTCTATAACGACCGAATCGTTCGGGTTTGCGTCCGATTTTTCTTCGCCGGTTTCAAAATCGGTTATCGACTCGACCCGAGCGGTAAATTCCTCGTCGGGAGTGATGATTTCGACGGTATCGCCGCTGTAAAATTTATTTTTCGCAAGGATTTTAAATTTATTTTCGGAAATCTTATCGACGAACAATCCCAGAAAATCCGCGCCCGCCAAGCCTTTCGAAATATCATAGCTGTACCCTTCGGAGTTAGGTTTATCGAGGTAAAACCCCGTCGTGTAGCCCCTGTTGCCGATTTTTGCGAGTTCGAGGATATTTTTTTCTTTGTCTTGTTTTTTGAAGTTTGTCCAATCGTTTATTGCGTCTTTGTAAGCCTTTGCGGCGGCGGAAACGTAGTAAAGACTTTTGGTTCTGCCCTCGATTTTGAACGAATCGACGCCCGCATCGATGAGTTCGGGAATGTAATTTATCAAGGCCAAGTCTTTGGGACTGAGAACGTGCGTACCTTTTTCGTTTTGCTCGATTTCGAAATACTCGCCCGGACGGGTTTCTTCGAGAAGTTTATAGCTCCAACGGCAAGGCTGAGCGCATTCACCTCTGTTTGCGCGTCTTTCGCCGTTTGTCATGTAATCGCTGAGCAAACATCTTCCCGAAAACGAAACACATTGCGAACCGTGAACAAAGACTTCAAGCTCGATGTCGGGCACGTTTTTTTTGATTTCGGCAATTTGAGGAACCGACAGTTCACGAGCCAAAACGACTCTTGTTGCGCCGTTGTCACGCCAAAAACGGACGGCTTCGGAGTTCAGAGTGTTTGTTTGAGTGCTTATGTGAATATCGATGTTCGGCAGATATTTTTTTACGGTTTGAATTATACCGAAGTCCGAAACTATTACGGCGTCGGGGTTTGCGTCTTTAATGACGTCAACTTTTTTGATAAGTTTTTTAATATCGTCGTCGAAAGCGTAGATATTCAGTGTCAGATAGGCTTTTGCTCCGAGCGAATGAACCAAATCGACGCATTGTTTCATGTTGTCGTCAGTAATGATTTCACCTTTTCGCAGGGAGCGGAGGCTGAAATCGACCGTTCCGAAATACACCGCGTCCGCGCCGTATTTTATTGCATATTCACATTTTTCGATACTTCCTCCGGGAAGGAGCAATTCGGGTTTATTCATTTGTTTCTCCTGAGTGGTTTGCCGAAATGTCGTCCGTTATCGCTGTTGCAACCCGGCAATATTGCAATACGGGCGAAAATCACAGAAATTTTTCGGCATGTTTCGAATTTTTACGCCAATTTTTAATGACTTTGACGTTAAGTTCGAGGTAAACTTTTTTCTCGACGAGTTTTTCGATTTCGGTTCGGGCGAGAGTACCGATTTTCTTAATCATTTGCCCGTTTTTGCCGATTAAAATCATTTTTTGACTGTCATGCTCGACAATCACCGTCGCAATGATTTTATCGAGGTTTTCGTCTTCTTTGTAAGAATCTATCTGAACGGCAATGCTGTGAGGCACCTCGTCGTGCACCGAAAGCAGAGCTTTTTCGCGAATAATTTCCGTGCAGACCGAGCGAACGGACTCATCGGTTAAATCGTCTTCGTTGTATATCGGCGCGCCCTGAGGGAGTTTACGGTAAATATTGTCGATTAACGTGTCCTTATTTCTGCCCGTTGCAGCGGAAACCCTTACGAGGGGAAGATTTTTTTCAAAAAGAGCCTTATACGCCGCGATATTTTCGTTTTTCTTTTTTTCGTTTTTTAGAAGTTCGACTTTGTTGCAGACGATAATAATCGGGATATCGACGTTAAGAATGTTTTTTGCAATCCACTTGTCGCCTTTTCCGGGCGGTTCGGTGACATCGACGACGAAAAGTACGACATCGGCATCGGGAAGCGCGAGTTTTGCTTCTTCGAAAAGGACTTCGCCGAACTTATCCCAGGGCTTGTAAATTCCGGGAGTGTCGATAAAAACTATTTGACCTTTATCGCTCGAATAAATTCCTTTTATTCTGCGTCTGGTTGTTTGGGGTTTATCGGTCGCGATAACGATTTTTTGCCCGATAAGAGCGTTCATAAGCGTACTTTTCCCGACGTTCGGACGACCGGTAACGGCAACAAATCCCGATTTATACTTCATAAAAAAACCTCTTTTTCATTACAATTTAACCGGAAAAGTAAAGTAAAGTAAAATTGTTTCGTAAAACCTTTGAAAAAAGGGAAGATTTGTGGTAAATTTACCGGGTGATTTATTTATAATTTTTCACGGATGTGAAAGAAAAGGAGAAAATAATGACGGAAAAAAGAGTATGGCTCTTTAGAGAAGGGAATGCGGACATGCGTGCACTTCTCGGAGGAAAAGGCGCAAACCTCGCCGAAATGACGAATTTGGGCTTGCCCGTCCCCCCGGGACTTACAATTACCACGGAAACCTGCATGGACTATATCAACCACAACAACACCATGCCCGAAGGTTTGATGGCGGAAGTAAAATATGCTTTAAAAGATATAGAGGAACAAACCGGAAAGAAATTCGGCGACACGACAAATCCGTTGTTGGTATCGGTACGTTCGGGAGCAAGAGTTTCGATGCCCGGAATGATGGAAACGATTTTGAACCTCGGTTTGAATGACGAAACCGTCGAGGCAATGGTTAAATTGACGGGAAATCCGAGATTTTGCTATGATTCTTACCGTCGTTTTCTCACAATGTTCGGCTCGGTGGCATGGGAAATGGACAGACAAAAATATTTTGAATCCGAAGTCGAAAAAGTAAAAGAAAGAGAAGGCGTAAAGTCGGATACCGAAGTTTCGGCAGACGGTTGGAAATCGCTTATTCCCGTATACAAAAAGGTTATTAAGGAAGTAACGGGCAAAGAATTCCCGCAAGATCCCTTCGTTCAACTCGAAGAAGCAATCGAAGCGGTATTCCGTTCGTGGAACATCCCCAGAGCCGTTGCTTACAGAAACATGAACAAAATCGACCACAACTTCGGAACTGCGGTAAACGTTCAAACGATGGTATTCGGAAATATGGGTAACGACTGCGCGACAGGCGTTTCGTTCACCAGAAACCCCGCAACAGGCGAAAACAAATTCTACGGCGAATACCTTGTAAACGCACAAGGCGAAGACGTTGTAGCGGGTATCAGAACTCCGAAACAAATCGCGGAACTCGAAACCGACATGCCCGAACTCTACAAACAATACGTCGAAATCGCAAAACAACTCGAAAAGGGATACCACGACGTTCAAGATATGGAATTCACGATTGAACGCGGAAAACTTTGGATTTTGCAAACCAGAAACGGAAAGAGAACCGCAAAAGCGGCAATCAAAATTGCGGTTGATATGCACGAAGAAGGCATTATCACGAAAGAAGAAGCAATCAACCTTGTCGATCCTTACTCGGTATATCAAGTATTGCTGCCCTGCTTCAACCCCGCAGCCGTAAAACACGCACACAAAGTTTCGAAAGGCGTAAACGCTTCTCCCGGAGCCGCAGTCGGAAAAATCGTGTTTGACACTGAAGAAGCCGCTCAAAGAGGCGCAAACGGCGAAAAAGTTATTTTGGTCAGAATAGAAACCTGTCCCGACGACATTCACGGAATGGCTGTCGCACAAGGCGTTTTGACCCTCAGAGGCGGAGCTACTTCTCACGCGGCGGTTGTCGCAAAAGGTATGGGAAAACCCTGCGTTTCGGGTTGCGAAGACCTTTCGATCAACCTCAAAGACGAAACCGTAACCTGCTCCGACGGAACGGTATTCCGCAAAAACGACATCATCTCGATTGACGGCGGAACCGGCGACGTTATGGAAGGCGCGGTAGAATTGGTCGAAGCCGGCATCGACTCGGATTTCGAAAAATTCTTCTCTTGGGTAAACGAACTCAAAACAATGACGGTCGAAGCAAACGCCGATACCCCGAAAGACATCGAAAACGCTTTGAAATTCGGTGCCGAAGGCGTAGGTCTTTGCAGAACCGAACACATGTTCATGGATCCCGAAAGACTTCCCTGGGTTCAAAAAATGATTATCGCGGGAACGACGGAAGCAAGAAAAGAAGCTCTTTCGCACCTTCTTCCGATGCAATACTCCGATTTCTACGCAATGTTCAAGGCTTTGGGCGACAAACCTTTGACCGTAAGACTTTTGGATCCCCCGCTTCACGAATTTTTGCCTTCGAAGATAGAACTCGTCGAAAAAGTTGCAACGAAAAAAGCTTTGGGACAAGATTACGCCGAAGACGCAAAACTTTTGGAAATCGTCGAAGGATTGTCCGAATCCAACCCGATGATGGGCTTGAGAGGATGCAGACTCGGACTTACATACCCCGAAATCAACGAAATGCAAGTCAGAGCTATCTTTGAAGCTTGCTGCGACTTGAAAAAAGAAGGTCACAACGTAAAACCGTATATTATGGTTCCGTTAATCGGACACGTAAACGAACTCAAAGTTGCAAAAGAAACTTTGGTTAAGGTTGCGGACACCGTTATGAACGAAAAAGGTGTGAAAGTCGAGTACAAATTCGGAACGATGATAGAAATTCCGAGAGCGGCTCTTACCGCCGACGAAATCGCGGAATACGCGGAATTCTTCTCGTTCGGAACAAACGACCTTACGCAAATGACGTTCGGATACTCGCGTGACGATGCGGAAGGTAAATTCCTGAAAAACTACGTAGAACAGAAGATTTTGCCCTCTAACCCGTTCGTAACCCTTGATACGAAAGGCGTCGGTCAATTAGTTGAAATGGCTATGTTTAAAGGAAAAGCCGTAAACAAAAACCTTTTGGGCGGTGTTTGCGGCGAACACGGCGGCGACCCCGATTCTGTAAAATTCTGTAACAAAATCGGATTGGATTACGTTTCGTGCTCACCTTACAGAGTTCCTCAAGCAAGATTGGCTGCGGCACAAGCGGCAGTTGCGGCAAACAAGCAATGCGCATGCTCTTGCAATTAATTTGAAGAGAGAATAAACAAAACGAAAAACCGTTCGACATTGTCGGGCGGTTTTTTGTTGCGATAAATCGCTCCGGAATGTTTAAACGAAAAAGTCATACCTTCGGCAAAGTCATACCTGTGACGAAACGCTCAAAAGCAAACGGCGGCGGAGTGTTTCACAAACGAAACAAACATCGGTAAATAAGTTACAAATCCAAAAAGTTTCGAAAAATTTCATGTCCGAATTGAGTCAAAATTGCCTCGGGGTGGTATTGAACGCCGAAAATCGGAAGCGAAACGTGTTCGAGTCCCATAACAAGCCCGTCGTCCGAGCGGGCGTTAATTTTCAGAGGAAAAGAAATCGTGTTTTCATCGACAATGAGGGAGTGATAGCGAGTCACTTCGAAATTTTGCGGCAAACCCTTGTACAACGCGGATTTCGAGTCAAAAATCAAACGAGAAGTTTTCCCGTGAAACGGATTGTCGTACTTTACGATTTTCGCGCCGAAAACGCTTGCAATGCACTGATGACCGAGGCACACGCCCAATATTTTTTTCAAACCGATAAACTCTTTTATCACGGAAGGACAAACGCCTGCATTTTCGGGTGTTCCGGGACCGGGAGACAAAATTATCGAGGAAAATTCGAGATTTTTTATTTCGGACAAGGAAAGTTCGTCGTTTTTGACGACAATCGGACAAACCCCGAGTTCGCGAACGTATTCGACAATGTTGTAGGTGAAAGAGTCGTAATTGTCGATTATAAGCACAATTTCACCTCTTTTATGCCGCGCACCGAATTTATACAATAAATTTTTTCCGCGGTTATTAAATCTTGCAAATACAGTTTTTTTTCGAAGATTTTTCCGTTTTCGAGCAAATTTCGACGCAAAGTTCCGTCCAAAAGCCCGCAATCGAGCGGCGGAGTGTACAAAACCCCGTTTTTTTGAACAAGAACGTTTGTTCGGGAACCTTCGGTCAACTCGTTTTTCTCGTTGAAAAACAGCTCGTCAAAAACGCCCGAAATACTGCCGTAATAAGGTCTGCAAGTCGTTTTGTATTTCAAAAACGGATATTTCGAAAAAACCTTTACGGGCGAAACGACGACTTTATTTGTCAAAATCGGCAAAAGCGGCTTGTATTCGACCTCAAACGACCCGTCTTTCGCGAGAAGAATTCGCATAATACCGTCTTTTTCCGGCAAAATTTCAAAAAGCTCGGAAGGAAATTTGAAATTCAGTTCCGAAGCGGTCGCAAACATCCGTTTTATGTGGTTTTCGAACAAAAATGCCTTACGATTTTCGACCTTCATTGTTTCGATTATTTTGAGATTTTGATGGTTGTGAGTCAAAAAGCTCGATTTTACGAAAATTTCATCCCACTCTTCGGCGGGTGAAGAATCTTGAACGATTGCGCCACCGACGCGGTATTTAAAGGTTTCTTCCCCGATTTTTCGTTGCAAAATTCTTATGGGAACCGAAAAAACAATTTTTTCGGGCGAAATAAGCCCAAGCGCACCGCAATAGACGTTTCGTGCGCCATGTTCGAGGTTGTCGATAATTTTCATCGTCGAAATTTTCGGGGCGCCGGTTATCGAGCCGCAGGGAAAAATCGCCGAAAATACTTCGTAGAGGGAAGTCCCGTCTTTCAAAACGGCTTCGACCTCGGAAGTCATTTGGTGCACGGTCGGATGAGTTTCAATATCGAAAAGTCTCGGAACCCTGACGCTGCCTGTTTTTGCGATTTTACTCAAATCATTGCGAAGCAAATCGACAATCATGACATTTTCCGCACGGTTTTTAACGTCGTTTTTCAGGAATTCGACGTTCTCGCGGTCTTCACGAGGCGAAAGTCCGCGTTTGACAGTGCCTTTCATAGGTTTTGTACGAATTTTCCCGTCTTCGATTTCAAAAAACAGCTCCGGCGAAAAAGACAAAATTTCCTCATACGCATTTTTTATGTAAGCGTTGTATGGCGTTTTTTGGCTTGAATAAAGGGACTCGAACAAAATTTTACCGTCAAACGGAAATACAACGTCAAAATCGCAGGTATAATTGACTTCATACGTTTCGCCTTCGGAAATAAGCCTTTTGACCTCTTCGACGTCTTTTTTGTAATTTTCGTAACGAAGCGTCGTTTCGGGCAAAACAAAAGAGTTTTCGTGAGAATTCGGGGAAAAATCCGCCTGCGGAAAGTTTTCGTAAACTTCAAAATACAAAAGCGGCAACGACGACTCAACATTTTTTCCGAGAAAAATATCTTTCGCTTCGTACCTTACATAACCCAAAAGCAAGTATTTTCGGCGCAAAATCTCGATTTTTTCGAATGCGTCGACAAACGATTTTTTGTCGAACGCCGTCAAAATTTGAACGGGATTTCCAAAAATTTTACCTGCAAAAACACTCATAAAAAGACTTTAAACCCTCAACGCGCAGAAAATTTTTACGTGGAAAATTCCATAATAAAATCGTCCATCACAAAACCTCCGCCGATGTCCGTAACAACCGCATCTACTGACTTAAAGCCCCATTTTTCGTAGGCTTTTATCGTATTTGAGTTATATTTGTTGACAGTCAAAACAATTTTATCGAATCCCGAATTTCGCGCAAAGTCTTTGATAAACTCGAAAGCCTTTGTTCCCAAGCCTTTATGGCGAAAATCTTTTTTGAGATACAACTTTGAAAGAAACAGATAATCGGGTTTTTCGCTGAGCCCGATATATCCCGCTTTTTCGCCGTTTTCGAGAATGTAAAAATACGTATAATTTTCCTGTTCGATTTGACGGGTTACTGCATTTTCGGACTGAAACTTTTCGACCATATAATCGATTTGCTCGGGCGAAAGCAACACCGTCCAATATTCGTGCCAAATTTCGGACGCCAACTTCGCAAATTCTTTAATATTTTTAACTTTTTCAAAATCAACCATACCGCGATTTTATCACAAAAAACGAAAAACAACACAAAATCGCCGACGAAGCGGGAGTTCCCGTAATAGTAACGAAACCTTTGTGCGGCGGAGTTTTGTGCAATATCCCCGAAAAAGCAATCGAAAAACCGAAAAAATAATGTCCCGCAGGTATCATTCGGGCTTCGCCGAGTTGCGGGCAGAGAGCGAGTTTTCACGATTTTGAGCGAAATGAGCAACGTTACCCGACTTAAATAAAACGTCGATATATTCGTAAAATATCGCGAATTCACGGGAAAAGAGTCGAAAGTCGCCCGCGAAATCGCGCAAATCATTCAGTCTCAAGTCGCAATCAACTGCATGGCGTGCAAATACTATATGGAAATTTGTCCCCGAGGCATCAACATTCCCGCGATTTTCGGATTGTACAACGTATACAAAGCAAGCGAACAGGCAAGCAAAAAATTCATATTTGCGTACAAATACAAGGCTCTCGACGAATCAACCCGCGTCGACAAGTGTATCGACTGCAAACTTTGCACAAAAAAACTGCCCGAACAAAATTTTAGTCAAGGCGAACGAAGAAATTCCCGCCGTACACGTCGATTAGGAAAAAGGCAAAAAACTTTACAAATTCGATTGTGCAAAAAACGGCGAAATTTGCCCGACAGGCGCGATAATAAAACAAGACGGCAAATCACCGATTTTGAACACACAAAAGTGCATAGGTTGCGGAGCATGCAAAAGTATGTGTTGGCACGGTATAATAGAAATTTTCTCGGTAAAGAAACAAAAAACTATTTAAAGAAGAAGAAACTTTATGTCGTTGGGAATAACCGAAATACTACAGATATTGGTCGTAATCGCCCTGCTTTTCGGAGGGAAAAGAATTCCCGAAATCGCACGAGCGGAACGGGCGAAACGGGCGATATTCCCGGAACGGAGGAAGCTTTCGAAACGGCGCAATTATTGCCGTTTCGAAAGTCGTCGACACGAAAAAAACCGGAAACGGTCGAAATAAAGACTTCGGTTTTGAATGTTATCGGTTGCGAATGCACGGAGAAACAGCGCGAATAGAAATTCTGCCGAAAAAATCCGACGATTTTTTGCAAAACCGCGAAAAAATCACTGACAGACCGAGAGAACTCGGAATAAAATACGAAACACTTGACCTTGAAGACTTCCGCAGCGGCAGCATGGACATTTAGCCGCCCAACCGGAGCAACTTTTACAAACCTTTATCAGGCGATTTGAAGTTTTGGTGACAAAGAATTGTTTTTGTTGTATCATCGTTTTTGTTTACATGAAAAAGGATTTCCCAAAATGCGCGAAGAAATTTTATCCGTCCTCGAAAAAAACAGCAAAACTGATTTGAAAGACCTTGCGGTAATGCTCGGAACGAACGTTGAAACGGTGTTCAACGAAATTACGACAATGGAAAAAGAAGGGATAATTTGCGGATATCACACACTGATAGACTGGGATAAAATCGGCGACGAAAAAGTTACCGCGCTCATCGAGGTGAGAGTAACCCCGAAACGCGGACAGGGATTCGATTTCGTGGCGGAAAGACTTTACAATTACCCGGAAGTCCACTCGGTATACCTGATTTCGGGCGGGTTTGACCTGCTTTTGACGTTACAGGGCAAATCTTTACGCGAAGTTTCGGCGTTTGTTTCGGATAAATTGTCGACAATGGATTCGGTTTTAAGCACCGCAACTCATTTCATTTTGAAAAAATACAAAGACCACGGCACTATAATGGCGGCAAAATCCGTCGATCAAAGAGAGGTTATTTCATGAGAAATCCGCTGTCAAAAAAAATCGTGACCGTAAAACCTTCGGGGATTCGGAAATTTTTCGACCTCGTGAGCGAGACCGAAGGCGTGATTTCGCTCGGAGTGGGCGAACCCGACTTCGACACACCGTGGCACATCCGTGACGAAGGCATTTATTCACTCGAAAAAGGAAAAACTTTTTACACCTCGAATTCGGGGCTGAAAGACCTGAAAATCGAAATTTCGAAATACATAAAACGAACTCAAAACGTCGAATACGACGTAAATCACGAAATAATGGTGACTGTCGGAGGGTCGGAAGCCATTGATATCGCGCTTCGAGCTATGGTCGACCCGGGTGACGAAGTTTTAATCCCTCAACCGAGCTACGTTTCGTACGAACCCTGTGCTTTTTTGGCAGGCGCAAAACCCGTTATTATTGCGTTAAAAGCCGAAAACGAGTTCAAGTTGACCGCAAAGGAAGTTGCCGACGCCTGCACGGACAAGACAAAAATTCTGATTTTACCGTTCCCGAACAACCCTACGGGCTCGATTATGACGCGAGACGAACTTGAAGAAATCGCAAAAATCGTTGTCGAAAAAGATTTGTACGTAATTTCCGACGAAATTTACGCCGAGTTGACCTACAGCGGCAAACACGTTTCGATAACCTCAATCGACGGAATGAAAGAGAGAACGGTTCTCATAAACGGATTTTCGAAATCCTACGCAATGACGGGATGGCGACTCGGCTACGCATGCGCTCCTCAAATTATTTTGGAACAAATGCTCAAAATCCACCAATACGCAATTATGTGCGCCCCGACGACAAGCCAGTACGCTGCCGTCGAAGCACTCAAAAACGGCGACAAAGACGTCGAAGAAATGCGCCGCTCTTACAACCACCGCAGACGCTTCCTGATGAACGCTTTCCGCGAAATGAAACTCGACTGTTTCGAGCCTTTCGGCGCGTTTTACGTTTTCCCGTGCATAAAAGAATTCAATATGACCAGCGAAGAATTCGCAACAAAATTTTTGCACGAAGAAAAAGTCGCAACCGTCCCGGGATCTGCATTCGGTGAAAGCGGCGAAGGCTTTTTGCGAATTTCGTACGCCTACTCGCTCGACACGCTGCGTATCGCAATGCAAAAATTGAACAACTTTATAACAAAACTCCGAAACGAACCCCGCTGACCTGATGAATGGGCATAGCTGTCGCGCCGGGTCACAAGATTTTTTCTTAAAAAAAAATTATCGTATTTCGGGGGCGGAAAAAATACCGGACTCGGAGATTTTTTGCAAAAGCTCGTCGTAACGGGGTTTTTCGTGCAAATACAAATATCCGAGCAACGCTTCGAATTCCGTTGCCGTTCGGTGAAGGCTTGCGTCAACCTTTCTTTTCGCCGAAATCCGTATATTTCCCGCACGTTTGGCAAGAGCAAGTTCGTCCGCACTCAAAGATGGTGCCAAAAATTCAAGCATTTTAGTCTGAAACCCCGCGTTTACGTACCCCACGGTCAACGTATGCAACCGTTTCAAATTTTCCGTCATCATTATTGTCCGCTCACGCACAAACAGCTCCCACAAAGCATCTCCCAAATGCGCGTAATTCTTGATGTTCAGCTGTTTCATGCTCCCCTCCGGTCTTTCTTAAAGTATTGTAACAAATTTACGCAATTTATTAAAGTTTTTTCGAAAGATTTCGATATAAATTGTATCAAACCTAAACCAAGGAGGATTGCGCTATGATTAAAAAAATTGAATACTCGGTCGGAAACATCTCTCAGGGCGTAGAGTTCCTCCTCAAAGGTGCTAAAAAAAGACGGTCGACCGCCATCGCAAGTGCCGCGGCTCTTAACTCCGACCTTTCCGTCTACAATACAAAACTCGTCGCACTGAAATAATCGTGAGTTCGAATTTCTGCCCTGATCCGGGTCGTTCGAGGTTTTTACTAAAACGCACGGCTTCGTTTGCACACGCTATGCCGAGGCATGTAGGTTGGGGTTTCTACCCCGACAAATCGTGAAACTCGGCATGATACGTGCAAACAAAGCCTTTCGTCTCGAAAAATAATCTCGAATACCGTAGGTTGGGGTTTCTACCCCAAATTTCCGTTCAGCTTGGTATTACGGCGTGCAAAATTGAAAAATAAAATATTTCTTTCTTTGCTTACTTTGAGAGACAGACGTGAGAAAATTTTTCTTGTTCATTTTTTCTTTTTGTTCGGAGGCAAAAAGAAAAAACGAACCAAAAAAGAAAAAGCCCCGTTGATACATACGCATTCGGGTCAATTCTCTCAGGTTTTGCGTACGTCAATTGTTTCGGTATTGCAGCGTACGCTTTCCCCGGACCTTCTCTCTTGAGGGAGCGATTTTGCGTAGGGCGGAGCGAAATTGCGTAGGGTGAGCGAAGCGAAACCCGAGAAGGCGAGCGGCGTGCGGAGCGAAGCGGGGTGACCCCCGGGGGCAACCCGCGAAAGCGCAGCCTACGAAGTGAGCCGAAAGCAATTTCAAGACAGGGAGCGCAGCGAACGGAGACCCGAAGTAGCAAAAACAATAGTGAACGGCAACGAAGTGAAGTGAACGACTTGTTTTTGTGGAGCAAAATCAAGACAGAAGCCCAGGGTCGCAAGGTTTTGCAATACATGCTTTGTTCAGATATAGTATGTAGGTTGGGGTTTCCACCCCAACAAATTTTTCGGGAAAAACGAAAATCTTTCGTTAATCCTTTAATATTTACGCAAAACAAAGCTCTTCGGGCTTTTCGTCCTTTGGGAAAAAACTACATTATACAAGATTATTATCCGACCCGCAAGAACTGTCGGGGTGGAAACCCAGGTACCTACAGTTATTTCAAATTTTCTCAAAAATCGAACGGCTTCGACTGCCCGAGCCATCCCGACCCGCAAGAAACGCTCGGACAGAACACCCGGGCACTTGCTTAAAAGCCGATACAGGAACACCTTCCGCCATCCCGGCATATTAAACTTTTACAAGATTATCGTAAGATTTTTTCAATTCTGCGACGTGATCGATAAGCTCTTTTAACTTGGAGGAATAGCCTTCGATTTGGTCTTTTTTCAAATACGTATTTGTGCCGTTTTCGGTTACGCAATATTCGCCGTTGGAAGTCAAAACGCACGAAATTCTTCGATTTCCGTCTTTTAAAGAAAAACCTTGTTGATTGAAACGAGTAATATAGACTTCGCAGTCGAGACCTTTAGGGAGTTTTGATTGAGAATGAATGCCCACTGCGCCCGAGCTGTTGATGCTTGTAACGAGCTGCCCTTTTTCGAAGCACGAGGACATTTCGCCTTCAAGTTTGACTTCTCTTATCGGAGTGGTTTTGTCGCCCGAGTCGAATTCCTTTACGGTTTTTCCCGCGATATCATGCTCAACTACGCGATTTTCGCCGACAGACGAGCCTTCTTTGATGATTTTGGAAACATCGCCGTGCGCGTCGCGTTCGACTTTGACGGATTTTATAATCTCGTTTTTGTCGTTTTTTATCAAGGTTTGAGCTAATTTGTTATCGGAGTAAACAAATTCTTTTGTTTCGACAATTTTATCCGCGGCGTCTTTTTTGACGATTTTGGAAAGTTTTTCGTCCGCATAGGAAAATTCTTTTTTCTCCAAAACTTCGTTTTTCAAAATATCTTTGCGGATACTTTCCGAAACTTTTCCTTCTTTGTTACGAACGAATGACATCGATTCTTTATTTTTGCCGGCTTTTGTCACGATTTCGGAGAGCTTATCGTCTTTGCGAATAAACTCTTTTATTTCGGGTGTTTGACCGGCATCGGTTCGGGAAACTTTGGCAAGTTTTCCGTTCGCGTCGTATAAAAATTCTTTTGACGATTGCGCAACTCCGAGCGCGTCTTCGTTGACGACTTTCGTGAGTTTTCCGCTACCGTCGTAAGTGAAGTTTTTCACGGTCTTTTTGCCCGTCGCGACATCGGTCTCGATAATTTTTGAAATTTTATTCGCTTGATTGTATTCGTATTCGACGGTATTTCGAAGTTTAGCGTTTTCGAACCTCGAAAGTTTTGTACGGTTTCCGTTTGTAAGTTCAAAAATGTTGTATTTGCCGTTTTCACCGAGAATTTTACCGTACTTTCCGGTATATCCCGCGCCGTCTTTTGTCAAAGCACGACCTTTTTCGAATTTTACACCTTTATTTTTAAGCCCTTCAAGCGTGGTTTCGACAAATTTTCCGACGCCGCCAAATCTTTCGGAAGCAAGTTCGCTTACGCCTTCCATAACCTTTTTGCTTTCTTTGGCGGCTTTATTGCCGTATCTGCCCCACAGACCCATTCCCGCCAACACAAGCCCTGCCGTCACAAGTGACGACGCCGCACATTTTGCGGTTGTAGACATACCGGCTTTTTCGTTCCGGTCATCAGACCCTTTGAACGAAGTTTCAACCGATTCATCGGGTTTATTTGCCGATTTTACGTTATTCGTAAAATACGGGTTGTTTTGATTAAAAGATACAGACATTCCGTTCCCGCTTTTCTATTCCATATCTTTATAAAAACAAACCGCCCTCGAAAATTGCGTCGATATAGGTCGAAATAATGACAAATAGACGGGAAAACCCTTATAATATACAACACTTGCCATACATTACAAATCTTAACAATTCGGCATTTTGTAAAGATTTTTCAACAATTATTTACAAATTCAAACACTTCGGCATGCCGCTCGGATATCGGGAACTCGGCACTCGCAATATTTTCGAAACAAACATTAATTGTTCACGGTTTTTGTAATTCCCGCGGGCTTATCAACGTTTTTTCCCGATTTTTCCGCGCAAAACAATGCCGTAAGTTGAGATAGCAACAAAAATCCGTAAATTTGCGAAATTTCATCGCAATCGGGGAACGTTACGACCTCGTTACAAAAAGGCAAAACCTCTTTTTCAAAACTCTTTCGGGTAAATACGATTATTTCGGTCGAAAAATTTTGCTTTATCCGCTCGAGCGTGTGAAAAACAAACCGCCGATTTTTCTCGTCGACAAACGCCAAAACCCGCCCGGGATTGTTCAAAACCGCACAATGACCGTGCAAAAACTCGCCCGCGGGAACCGCCGACGCAAAAATATACGAGGTTTCGGATATTTTCAACGCGGCTTCCGACGCAACGGGCAAAAACTCTTTTGTCGCAAGAATTTGAACCGGTTTTCCGTCCGCAAACTTCTCAACCGCGGGCTTTATCAAATCCGAGTGAGTCAAAATTTCAGTCAAAAATTTCGGCAGCTCAGCTTTCGCAAAGAACTCCGTCAAGTCGGGGTTTTTTGAGTAATAAGCCGCCAAACGCAACAATACCGTCAATTGCGCACATACGGTCTTTGTTGCGGCAACACTCTTCTCCTCGCCCGCTTCCGTCGGAACGAAAAACTTCGAATACACGGCGAATTCTGACGTTGCATTATTCGAAACGGAAAGAATATTATCCGTATATTTTGCCGCAAACTTAAGTGCAGCAAGGGTATCAGCCGTTTTCCCCGACTGCGAGACAAAAACAAACAATGTTTTTTCGTAATCGTCAGGCATTTGAAATTCGCCCGAATAAAAGCTTTCGCTGTCAATTCCGCCGATTTTGTCGAGCAAAGTACTCACGATGTCCGCACAATTATACGACGAGCCGCTCGCCACAAAAACGATTTTTTCGACCTGCGGCAAACAGTCGAAATTCAACCAAAAAAGCCTTTGAGCAACCTCGGGCTGCTCAAAGATTTCTTTTTTCATATATGAAGATTTGTTAACGTTTTCTGTCATAAACTTTTATCAAATGCCATCCGAATTCTGTTTTTACGGGCTCGGAGACCTGTCCGACAGGAAGGTTAAAAGCCGCGTTTTCAAAAGATTTTACCATTTGACCGCGTCCGAAAGACCCCAACACGCCGCCGCGTTGCCCCGAAGGACAAAGCGAATAGGTTTTTGCCAAATCTTCGAATTTTTCACCGTTTTCGATACGTTTTTTCAGAGCAAGCGCTTCGGGTCTTGTTTTGACCAAAATATGTCCCGCACTGACGTAATTAACCGTTTCGAGTTTCACGGGCAGGGTTTCCACCGAAAATGACGGTAAATCGACCGCAAACGGCATTATCAAAAACGCCGAAAGTATTACGACGATTTTTTTCAGCATGATGCCGCCTTGCACGCGTTAATGCATTCTACGACGGTATTTACGACCGTTTGTTGTTCTTCTTCCGTAAGTTCGGGGAACATCGGAAGCGACAAAACGCATTTCGTGTCTTCAACCGTGTGAGGAAGCGAATTTTCGGGAATATTCAGATACGCGTGAACTTTTTGCATGTGCAAAGGAACGGGGTAATAAAGCATTGCACCGATTCCCTTTTCCTGCAACATTTTGTGGACTTCATCGCGCGCGGGAACTTTCACGGTGTATTGGTGATATACGCAGTAGGAATTTTCGATTTCCTTCGGAGTTTGAACTTCCGGATGATTTGCGAACAATTTGTTGTAATTGTAAGCGTTTTTGCGTCTTTTTTCGTTCCATTCGTCGATATATTGCATTTTAACGGTCAAAACAGCAGCCTGAACTTCGTCCAAACGCGAATTTACGCCGATTTCGTCGTGATAATATCTGACCTGACCGCCGTGATTGCGAAGACCGATAACTCTTTTCTTAATTTCGTCGCTGTTCGTAATCAACATGCCTCCGTCGCCCATCGCACCGAGGTTTTTGGTCGGAAAGAAGCTGTAACATCCGATATCGCCGAACGTTCCGACTTTTTGACCTTTATAAGTCGCGCCGATTGCCTGACAGCAGTCTTCGATGACGCGAAGGTTATGTTTTTTCGCGATTTCCATAATCTTATCCATCTCGCAGGGTTGTCCGTAAAGATGAACGGGTATAATCGCCTTTGTTTTCGGGGTTATAAGCTCTTCGATTTTGTTTGCGTCAATATTGAAAGTATCGGGATTAATATCGGCAAAAACAGGCTTTGCGCCGACAATTCCGATGGCTTCGGTCGTTGCGACAAACGTAAACGCGGTTGTAATGACTTCATCGCCCGCTCCTATGTCCAAAGCTCTCAAAGCCAAGTGCAGCGCATCCGTTCCCGAGTTCAACGTTACGGAGTGCTTACATCCGCAATATTTCGAAAATTTTTCTTCCAATTCTTTGTTATATTTACCCAAAATATACGCCCCGGAACGAAGAACGTCCAAAACTTTTTCTTCGATTTCGGCGCCAGTTTGTTTATATTGTCGTTTCAAATCCAAAATAGGTATCATTTTTCTCTCCTTATTCTTCCTTACCCTAAAGTTTATCACAACGAACAAAAATATGCCCGTTTCTTAACATAATCTTTATTTCGGGAGGTTCTTCACAATTGTTACAAATGTGGGGTATTTTCGTTGACGGAGGGTTGTATTTTTTTTAAAATGAAAGCATGGGGTATGAGAACTATTACAATTTAAGAGCAGGTCATTATAACGACGCATCCACGAGACGGGAAACGGAACATCGCACAAACGCCGACAAGAGGAAAATTCTCGACAGCAAAAGTGCTATGCTCATAAATATGTCGTATTCGGACGGGTTGCGGCAGAAATTTCTTATCGCCGACACAGAAGACGTCAAGATGCCGGTTTTCGACAAAAAACCCGAACCCGAACAACAAAACAAAAAAAATCCGTTTCTGTTACTTGCGGGAATTACACTCGCCCTCTCCGCAGCGGTCGCGGGAACGGCTAAAATCGCAAATTTCGTCGCTAAATCGAAACTCAAGGTTCCCAACCTCGAAAACTTTTCAGACCTTCAAAAAATGGTCAAAGATTTGTCTCTGAAAAATAATTATAAAAATTTTTCCAACAATACCCAAAACCAAATTCCCGACATCGGCAGAAACATGAACCTCAACACCGAAGAATTTTTCGTTGCGTACATGACTTTGCGAACGCCCGACATAAAAAATATCGTCTCCGCCGCGGCGTTTTTTGCATTTTCGGCAACGGGACTCATCCTCAAAAATTTTGTCGACGGGTTTAAAGACGTCTGGATAAAAAAACGCGAAGCCGACATCAACAAAGATTTCAGGGACAACCTTATTGAGGTAGAAACTCAAGCATTTCAAGGGAAAAACGAAATTATCGGCGCAATGATGGCGGACACTCTCAAAAAAGCAGAACGAATGAAAAAACAGTCGTTTGCCGCGGAAACGCCCGAAAAACAACCCGCTGAAAACGAAAAAGCTCCGTCTTTCTTCGAAAAGCACAAAGACTTTTTAATCGGTGCGGGAACGGTAGCATTCTCGGTTTTATGCGGAATTTCGGCTTACAAAGACATCAAGAAATTAAACGAATTTATCGGGGCGACTCACGAGTCGATTATGTCCAAAATCACCGCCCTTATCGAAAAAACAAGCGCAACGACGGTTTCGCCCGAAAACAAAAATCTTATCGCCGACGTTTTAAAAATGTATAATTTTAAATACGATTTTGCAAAAAAAATCCTTGCAAAAATCAACGCTCCCGCCGACA
Organism: uncultured Candidatus Melainabacteria bacterium; assembly: GCA_934718085.1. Taxonomy (GTDB): domain Bacteria; phylum Cyanobacteriota; class Vampirovibrionia; order Gastranaerophilales; family Gastranaerophilaceae; genus CAKUZL01. The sequence goes on along the minus strand of CAKUZL010000001.1, from coordinate 93,767 downwards.
TGACGGAAAACGTTCTGCGCGCGCTCGAACGCTCAAACGAAGTTTTCACCGAGACACCCGGCGCGCTCGGAGGAACTGTCGGGAAACTGCAATATTACTCGTATAACGACGACGCAAAGGGTCATTTTTACAACTGGATGATGAACCTCGACTCAAAGCCGCTCGGAATGCTTTCGGCGGTAATCACGGCGGTTTCGGGGCTCGGCTACGTCGGAAACGCCTGCGCCGAAGCAATCAAGGACGTCGAAGTCAAAAAAGCAAACGCCGAAACGGATTTAAACCTTCAAAAACGCCTTGTGGAAACGGAATTAAAGAATTTTTACTCAAAAAAACAAAGCGTTGTCGCGCCGCTTTTGAGAACACTTGAAAAAACCGCAAAATCAAACGACAAAAAGGCTTTCAACGAAACTTTGGAATCGGTTCTTGCCGAAATCAAAAACGGCCCGCCGTTTGTCTACGCGTAGTCTTCGACGGCGAAAAATCATATTTTCGGATTGATGCCGAGCCCGACAACACCCTGCCGTTTCGGGTTTGTGTACTTTTCTCTGTTTCGGCAGTCTCACTCCCCAACGAACAGATAGGTCGAACACCCCGACACGACGGGAGGTCACACACCCGAAGAACATCGAAAAATCGTTTCAAATAGGGTTTAAAGCTCTTCGCCGCCGCGGGTAAATTTTGTATCCGCAAGTTTCGATTTTTTGCTAAACAACTCTTCCACGGCATCTTTCGCATCCGAACGGGCTTTTTGAGCATCGGGAATCGACGAAACGTTTCCGAACGTTGCCGATGCGCCGAGTCCGAACCCCGAAACGTTATCGACACTTGCCGTTACGGAATAAAATTGTCCCGTTCCGTCAGAGTGACGAATTTCTTTCGAGTAACCTGCCTCGGCAGCTTGAGAATTGCGTTTTATACCCGTTTTTGCCTGCGCCGAACGCGCGGTTGCACCGAAAAATACTCCGTCCTTTTCGACTTCGTTGTTATCGTTGATTTTTACCTTTGATTTCGACGCGGTAAGGTTGATTTCGGTGTGGTTATCACCCGATTTAAAAACTTCTGCGCCCAAAGTTTGTTCGTTTCCGTTTTGGTCGGACTTTGTACTCAAAACGCCCGCGTGCAAGGTTCTTTCAAAATGTACGGTGTTGCCTGCGCCGAGCTCGCCGACATTTCCGCTTTTATTGTTCGGATTGTCCTCCAAACGAACACCCGCGCCGCCGTATACGGTCAAGCGTTCCGAAACGGTGCCCGAATCGTCGATTTTTTCGCTGACGTTCAACGCCCCCGCAGCACCGAGTTCGACCGTTCCCGAAGGAATTGAATCCGAAACTTTTGCGTTAAGTTTTTCGTACGAAGACACTGCAAAATTGCCGCCGCCCGCGATTTTTTGAAATCCCGTTACATCTACATCGAGAACATTCGTATTCGGTGTATCTTTTGCGTTCAAATAAATCTTGCTGCCTCTTCCGTTTTTAAGATTTTGGATGCCCAACGAGGTATGTCTTTCGCCGTCGACACCCGATTTTTCACGATATTCGGCACCCGTCGTCCTGCCTTCGGGGTCGGTTTCGAATTTTGAATAAACAGTTCCCGTCGGCGTCGATACCGAAACATCACTGCCCACAGGCGCAGTCGGAGCGTACGGCAACCCCGTCGAATTCACCGAACCCCCGTTATTAAACGTTGCGCCTGCAATCGTACCCGAAGCGGCGTATCCCGTTTGTTCAAAAAACTTATTCAGTGCGGCATCCGCGTTTTTGGCATCGATAATGTACGCTTTTCCGTAGTCGTTTATCATATATTGCCCGTTTTTAAGATCGGCGATAAGATAGGAATGCGGCTTCCCTTTCGAATTGCCGCCCATTACGACACCGGCATCGTATCCCGCGGCTTTGAACACCTGAGCCCCGAAATCCGCCGAATTAACGCATATATTGTTTTTTATTGCCCCTTTCGAAGACAAAAGTTTTTCGAAAAATTCTTCCGCGGTCGAACCGACTTTACCTGTACTTTGACCTCTGTCGTAAAACGCTCCGCCGCACTGCTTGTACCAATAATTAAACTCCGAAAAATCTCCGTTTTTGATTTTGTTCGTAAATTCGGTAAAAGTTTTTGACGGCTCTATTGTATCGGGAGGAGTCATCGTCGGAGAAATTCTCGGCAAACGCGTACCTTTATTGAGGTTTACAACCATTTGCCCCGTCGTTGTAATGTCATTAGAGTCCGGTTGAAGTTTTGTCTCAAATCTCGGCGCGCCTTCGTTTACGACTTTTTCGCCTTCGAAGGCATTTTCGTACACGGTTTCGCTTTTTCCGACATTCTTCAAAACGGTTTCATCCTCCGTTTTTATCGCGGGTTCGTTTACCGCTGCCGTCAAAATCGCCGTATAAGCAAGTTGTGTAAGCTTTTTAGTCAAATCTTTTCTTTCATCGGCGTCCAGCTTACCGTCAAAATTTTTGTCCGCCTCTTTGACCGTTGCTCCCGCATCTACGACCGAACCAGGCAACGTCGACCGAAATATCGACTCCGTCATTGTTTGCGTTTTTTCGACACTTTCGCTTTTTCCCGTAATCCCCGCAAGGTTCGCCTTTATCGCGAAAAATAACTTCATATCCGTATTTCCGATATTCTCTCCCATGTTTTCTCCCTTCTTGTTTTTTCTTTAAAAAATATATCGTATTTATATAAAAACATCGTGCCGTTAAAAATTGCATGCCCGAACGTCGAACGGGGGTCAAAAAACCTTCGAAAAACCGTTAAAAGCGCCGTCGCAAGAATTGTAAATTTATATTAAGCCGGTCGACCCGAAAATCCCGGAGTTCGAAAAACCTCCGTCGGAAAAGTTATTGCAAGCAATTCCGGGCAAAAATAAAACCCCGTCGTCTCCGGCGGGGATGTCAAGATTTTTTAATAGGGATAATAAATATGATTCATTTATATAAAAACATTTGCCTTCAAAAAATTGCGCGCCCGAACTCCCGCAAGACTTCAAAAAAACCTTAAGAGACCGTAAAATCAAGGATAAACGAGATTGTAAAATTTTATTAACCCGATTAATTACAAACTCCTCACATTTTCGGAGAGCTTTTTTTCGAAAGGCTCAAAGCTGTAAGTCGAAAAATAAAAACCCCCGCGTTTTCGGCGGGGGTAATCAAGTTGAAAAGTTTGTAATAAATAGGGATAAAAATTTTATACTTTTAAGTTCTTTAAAATTTCGTCCTGTTCGTTTTTGATATTATTGATATTTTTGTCCGCGTTTTTCTCGAACTCCGGTTCCTTCGGCAATTTTGCCGCAAAATTTTCCGCAGGTTTGGTTTCGACTTTTTCGTCGGCTTTCGAGTCGACTTTTTCCGACTTTTCGGGTTGTTCAGCCTTTTTAGTTTCGGGAGCAGACTCCGCCTTTTCCGTTTTTTCGGATTTTTCCGAACCTTCCGCCTTTGCGACGGCAACTCTCGTTTCGGCGGGGTTTTTGTCCAAAAACGCCTGTTGCGCCGCGGTAAGCTTCTTGCCCGCTTTTACTTTTTCGTCCAAAACATTTCCGTAGAACAGCACGTCTTTCGATTGAAGCTCCTTGCCTTCCGCAAGTTGTTTTTCGATATCTTTTATCTTGTAATGGTCTTTGATTTTGCCCGCCATCGGAGTTGCAAACAACGGAGTAATTACACGTTTTGCAAAGATTTGACACATTGCAAGCGAGAATAACAATTTCCAGCCCGCCTTCAAGCCCTGTCTGGTTTTAAGCGCATCGGAAGCCGTGTTTTTGGCATCCGCAAGCATATTGCCCGATAAAACGCCGTCAAAAATCTTTCCTCCGACAAAGTCCAGAACCGGAACCAATGCCAATTGTCCGACAAGGTTCATCGCGCCGTTTGCAAAGTCGAGAGCCGCAACGAAACCTCTTTTGTCTTCGGGAATTTCTTTGTTTGTCAACGACTGATAAACATAGAACACGCACCCGACAATGTCTTTTGCGATAACCGAAAATATCGTTGCCGCGGCACCCGTCGCCAAACGACCGTCATTTTTGATAAATGTATCGTGGACAAACCGTCCGACACAATTTTCCTTGGAAGTCGCGGCCTTTAGCATTTTGCCGAGAGAATTCGACACCGCGTTATTTGCAAGACTGTTTCCTACGTTATTGATACTCATTATGCCGCACCCCCTTCGGTTGCTTTCTTATTCGCCGTTTTCACCGACGTATCGGGCTTTACGGCAGCTTCTTTCGGAGCTTCTCCCTTCGCGTCGTCCTTTTTCACGCCCATTACCCAGTTTGCGAATTTAGGATAAGCCCAGTTCAAAATTGTACACGTTACCGGCAAAGTCAACAGGTTCAAGCAGATACTCAAAATGTTCCTTCTTCTGCCGAATGCCGCCTTCAAGTCATTAAACTTACCTTCGCAGATCTTATTCGCTTTAAAGTTAAAGAGAGCCTCTTTGACGCATTGTCCCGCTTTTGCGGCTTCGCTCTTGATTTTCGCCACTTCTTTTTGTGCAAGCGACGAACTTTCGGAAGTAAGTTCCGTGCCGTATTTTTGTTTAAATTCTTTCATTGCCGATGTTTCGTAATTGTTCCCGCAAACGGCTTCTACAAGTTCGTCCCACCAGCCGACTTTACATTCTTTTTTAAGTTCCGCCGTACGACCTCTGACTTCAAGCAACTCGGCAGCTTCGCCTTTTTTGAACTTTGCAAGGTCTCCGTCCGACATTTTTTCGATTTCTTCGCGAGATTGGTGAATAAACTTTTCAACCATGCCCTGCTTTTGTTCCTCAAGCTGCTGTTTCGCGTCTGCAGTCAACGCATTGTTATAATCCTGCCATTCTTTGGAAGCCCAACTCGGACTGATTTTCGCCTTTAACTTATCAATCCACGAAATTTTTGCCGAAAGTTCTTTATATTTCGGTTCTGTTTCGAGGAACGATTTTGCGGCATCAAGGCTCAATTGCAACTGCAACGGAGCACCCTTTTCCGCAGGCTGAAGATACGTTGTCGAAGCTCTGTCCGCAAAAGCCATAAACGGCTTTGTTGCAAGGAATTGCCCTCCGAACGCGATAATCGCGGAAAGCGGTTGACGCCATGCCGAATATTCCCTATCTTCTTTCGAAGCCTTGGACAGAGGGTTACAAACGATGAAAATCGGCGCAACAATTGACGTTCCGACAGCAGTTACCGCCGCGTTTGTCAAGTCGGTCAACTTTTTGGAAAAATTCTGTTCGATGAATTTTCCGACCTTGCCCCAAACGTTCGGAGCGTAATAAGTGACCGCTTTTGACGCACCTTCCGTCGGAGCGCCTTTAAACGAAGGCATCTTCGCGGGGTTTGCCGTCTGCGCGGTCGCCGTTCCCGGCTTTAAATTCGCCGTCTGTATTCGATTATTGCCGATTGTCGAGAGATTTTCCATATTTTGCCTTTTTTTAAACCCTTCCGTATATAAAAAAACATCGGAGGGTCAAAATTTGCATGTTTTTTGATGTGTTTTTACAAAAGTTTACAATTCGACAAAAATGTAAAAACTTAATCATTCACAACATCAAAAAAAATATCGCCCCGAAAGCCCGAAAATAAAGACAGCATCATGTCAAATATTCGGATAAACGGTTCTCGTGCGCAACATGTCGAAAAAAGACACCTCACCGCACAAAAAAACCGGTAAGCCCTGCGATTGAGCACCGACTAAAGCCCCATAAACTCCGACTTTGCCGGCTATCCGTTATTTTTTTGCGCATTCGTCAAAACTGTTGACGCGTTTTCTCAAAAAGCTCAATTTTTCGTAATATTCTTCGGGATTATCGTGAGCAGCCTTTACTTCCGCCTCATTTTCAACAAACAACTTTGCAAGCTCGGGGTCAAACTGAATTCCCGCAAAATTTTTTATCTCTTTAATCGCGACCTCGTGCGGAAGTGCCTTTCTGTAAGAACGATTTGACGTCATCGCGTCGTAAGTGTCCGCAATCGCGATTATTCGGGCATACAAAGGAATTTCGAGCCCTTTCAGCCCCGAAGGATATCCGCGCCCGTCCCAACGTTCGTGATGACATTTCAGCCATTTTGCGACCGATTCGAGTTTTTTTACGTTTTTAATCATTTTTTCGCCGTTTTCGGCATGGCTTTTCATCACCGCAAATTCTTCTTCCGTAAGCCTTGACGTCTTGCATAAAATATTTTGGGGAATACCTATTTTCCCGATGTCGTGTAAAAGCCCCGCCGTTTCGAGTTCCTCGAGAGCATGGTCGTTGAGCCCCGCGTGTTTCGCCAAAATCAGCGAATAAATCGTAACGCGAAGCGAATGCCCGTGAGTATAAGGGTCTTTGGCATCAAGCGCGGACGAAATCGCCTTTATTGTCTTATAAAAAAGTTCTTTCAGGTCGTTCGTTATTAAATTTTTCCGGGAAGTCAACATATAGGTTTTCAGCCCGTTATCGACCGAAACCTTAAGTTCCTCGGGATCAAACGGTTTCAACACGTACTGATACAACCTGCAATCGTTTATCGCAGAAACAATGATATCGCTGTCCTGGTGCGCCGTCAGGAGAATTTTTATTATTCCGGGATGAGTCTCGTTCACCCGTTTCAAAAACTCCGTACCCTCCATCCGGGGCATTTTTTGGTCGCTCACGATAAGCGAAATGTTATCGCCCTCTCTGTTCACGAGATCAAGCGCCTCTTCACCGTTCGAAGCCGTCAAAATATTGTAATTTCCTCGAAAAGTCCGCTTTAACAACTTGATGTTGTTTTCTTCGTCATCGACAAGCAAAATCGTACGGCAGGCATTGTCCATGTCCGCTTTTATAAACGTATCCAAGCTCTTTGCAAGAAGATCGTCGCCCATATTTTCCTAACCTCGTTTTGTTTATCGACAATTCCTTCGAAATCTTAAATATTTGCCTGCAACATTATACACTTTTTTTACAAAAATTTGCAATGTGTCAAAAAATGTATTTTTCGGGTTTCGTGCACCGTTTTATTTATTTTAACAAAAATTCATAAACTTTGTAAAAATTTTTCGACGATTTTTTTTCGATGTGATAAAATACTTTGTCATAAAAGGAGGATTTATGAAAAAAATATTTGCAGCATTTATTCTTGTTCTGGCTGCCGTAACTCCCGTATGCGCGGCTACTTACAGCGCTTCGGGCAGAGTTCCGACCGTCGGAGCACAACTTTTGACGAAGAACGGTTTTTCCGCTTCAAACGTCAAATTCACCGTGGTAAAAGGCGCTACGGACAACTCGAACTTCCTGTCGGACGGAATCGTTTACGTCTCGCAGGCTAAACTCAAGTACGCGGGCAACGATAACGAGGTAGCGGCTGTTGTCGGAAACGAACTCGGACACATCATTGCGGGGCATGCCGCTAAAGGTCGGATTATAGACCATTTCGCGGGCGGCACTCAAAACAAAGTTTCGAATGCAATCGCCAAAAAGGATCAAGATATTGCAGATTTGGCCTCTGCAGCCGTCGTAACTTTCCGCTCGTCCAAAAATGAAAAAGAAGCGGATTTAATCGCGACTAACCTTATGGTCAACGCAAACTACAACCCTCTCGCGTTAATCGTCGTTTTGACCAAACAAACCGGCACCTACTGGGATTCGGTTCAAGGCAAACCCTCTAACGCCGACAGAGCAATGAACACTTACAACTACGTAAGCTACGTTTACCCCGCTAAAGTCAAAGCAGGCTACGGTTGCAACGAATACCGCAACTTCCTTACCTACGCGAACAAAATCGTTAAAGCAAGAAATGCTTCTCCCAAACTCAAAAAAGCAAACGAAAAACTCGTTAAAGCCCAAAAAACCAAAATCGCCAAGAAAATAGACAACTACAAGGTCAGAGGCGGTTTGAGCATTTGGGATGCCGTTTCGGGATTCGCAGGTTCGTAAAAAACCGTTTAAAAAATAATAAAAACCTCTGCCTCGGCGGAGGTTTTTTGTTGTTTATTGTGTTGTTTGCCGGAAAAGTTTTAAGGGATGTCGGGGCGATAACCCCGGTACCTGCATTCCTACACAAATCCGCTCCCGCAATGGGCAAGGAAATTCGAACGAACAATTCCGCGCCACAAGGTTTATCAGGCGGCACCCGACCTGCGATGTTAAGGTTTTCGAAATATCGAACGGCTTCGTCTGCCGACATCATGCCCGACCCGCAAAAAACACCGAGATGGAAACCCCGGATACCTATAAAGATTTCTGTTTTTCCAAAACGAAAGATTTCGTTTTCTACCGGAATTCTCACCGGTATTCGACGTAAAAATTTACAAAACTTAAATATCTTTGAGTTTATTGTTAAGTTCGTTTTGTTTGCCGAGGTCGAAATAATCTCGCAACAGCGTCCACGCGCCCGCAATTCCGAGCCCGAGCCCGCAAAGTTTGCCGGGAAGTTTTCCGCTGAATATAGCCACAACCCCCGCCGTGAAAGGTATCCACTGCGACGCGAGGTATCTGAAAAAACCTTTTGCAATACCGAAGCACGAGGCAATATTTTCGCGCCAATCGGTATCGATTTGGTGCAACAGAATTTCTTTTTTAATCGCGTTATGAGTACTGCTTGGGGCTTCCAAAGACGAGGAATTTCGAATTTGAGTCAACATTCTTTCGCCCAGCCTGTCTTCTTTCGAAGTTTTTTGTTGGGCTTTTGCGCAAATCGAGGCATCGTAAAGCAGAGAACCTACAGTTACGGTTCCCGCGACTTTCGATAAAATTCCCGTTACACTTACATTCATGGTTGTTGATTTGGTTCCTTATTGAAGATTTTCGGTATTGCCGGGGATGTACTTGTAGTACTTGTCTCCGTTCGGCAAATATCCGAAGTTTTGCATTTGAGGGTTTTGAGGGGGTTGAAGATTTTCGTCCGAGTTTCCCGAAAGCGAGATTTCCGCGGCATCCGCCATATTTTTGCGATCTTTTGCCGTTTCCGAAACAGCCCTGAGCTTTGCTTCCGCCGCCAGCATTGCCTCTTGCCCCTGCATGCGCTTTGAATGTTCGAGGTTTGACAGCAACTGCATGGTCAAATCGTCACCGCGAGCCTGTCCGCCGGCAATCGCACTCAGAGCAAGCATTCTGATACTGCTTTTCGGATCCTGCAACATCAGATTGAGAAGCGCCGTCAACGAAGGATTGCCCTTTCGACCGTCGTCCTCTTCAAAACGTGCTATAACTTCTTTTGCGCCCATTTCCCGAATTTCTTTGTTCGGATTTCTCATGTAATTTTCGAGAGATTGAACGTATTCCGAAGTCAACATTGTTATATTATCGTCTTTTTCGTCATTTTTGTCATCTTTTTTGTTGTCGGATTTATTAATCGATTTTATGGCCTCAACGATTTTGTCCACCTGTGCGTCCGAAATTCCGCCCTGCGAGGGAGCCGCATACCCGCCGCCGAAGCCTGTTTCGGGATGATAATTTCCCGCGGAATTTTCCAAAACGGGTGAACCGTCGGCGTTGTAAAGCGGATTGCCGTCTTTATCGGTTGCCTGAACTCCGTACGCCTGAGTTCCGTCGGGATTTAACACAGGCGTTCCGTCGGCGTTGAACAAAGGTTGAGGCTGCTTTACCGTATCGTTCGGATTTTTCACACTGTCCGTAATCGGTGAACCCGCGTCCGCACCGCTTATCAACACGGGCGAACCGTCGGCATTATAAAGAGGGTTGCCGTTTTCGTCGGTTGCCTGAATTCCGCATGCCTGCGTTCCGTCGGGGTTTAACACCGGAGAACCGTCCGCGTTAAACAACGGTTGAGACTTCTTCATTCCCGCTCCCGCCGTCGGTACGCCCCCCGCAACATCGTCTTTCAAAACGGGAGATCCGTCTTCGCTGAACAACGGATTTCCTTCTTCGTCCGTCGCCTGAACGCCGTACGCCTGCGTTCCGTCGGGATTTAACACGGGCGAACCGTCCGCGTTAAACAACGGCTGAGGCTTCACGTCGTCAATTTCGGCTTCTCCGTTCTCAAAACTGCTCTCTACGGAAGGATTTGTACCGTTTTCGCTTTTCTCTAAAATCGGCGATCCGTCCGCATTGTAAAGAGGATTACCTTCTTCGTCCGTCTCTTGAATGCCGTACGCCTGCGTTCCGTCGGGGTTTAACACCGGAGAACCGTCCGCATTGAACAACGGATGCGGTTTCTTTGAAGGCATGCCCGCGCCGACGTCTCCGACACTCATTTCCGAAACGCCCGAACCCGTCGAAGGGAGCGAACTTGCAGGATTCGTAAACGCTCCCGGGCTTGTTGTATAGTAAAACGACGGATAACATCTCGCATTACCCGAATTGTTTATCGTAATATTGTAAACCGGAGCTTGTGAAGGCACGGAAACATTGCGCTGCGGCGGGTTATATTTTCCGACGGGGCGCACTGCCGGGATAGTTTGATTGTATATTTTGTCCATGCCGACATTCCTCCTTATTCAAATAAAAACAAACAGGTTTAAAATATTGCGAAAATTTCCGTTTTTTGTAAATTTTTGTAAACAACAATTTCCCCTGTGCTAAAATATTCTTGAAAGGAAGGTTCATTGTGAACAAAAATTTAAAAATAGGCATTGGCTGCGATCACGGCGGTTATGCCCTGAAAAATAAAATTTTGGAATATCTGAAAAAAGATTACTCCGAAGTCGTCGACTACGGAACGTACTCGTCTAAATCCGTCGACTACCCCGTTTACGCAAAACTCGTCGCGAACGCGGTTGCGTCGGGCGAAGTCGACAGAGGAATCATCGTTTGCGGCTCGGGCGTGGGTGTTTCCATCTGCGCAAACAAAGTCAAAGGCATAAGAGCCGTCGTTTGCTCCGAACCCGTCAGCGCAAAATATTCGAGACTTCACAATAACGCCAACGTCTTGTGTTTCGGCGAAAGAATCGTCGGCTCGCTGATGGCGGAAGAAATCTGCAAAGTCTGGTTGGAAACCGAATTTGAAGGCGGCAGACACACAAAACGGGTCGAAATGATAGAAGATTAGAAAATCCCCGCAAGGGGATTTTTTTTCGCACCGTTGAGGCAAATCGACAAAAACACCGCGAAAAACGGAGCAGCGTTCCCGCCGAAAAGGCAACATAGACCCGACATCGACTCAATGTCGACACAACAACAAAGTCGCGAAAAAACTTACAAAAAATCGCCTTAAACAAATAAGACGATTTTTATTTTGCGAAATAATATTTTAACCGGTTTGGTACAATCAAACGCAACACCGGGCTCGGCTTATTTTTTTACCGAAAGTCGTTCCAACCACCGAACAAACCTGACCTCAAAGCCTTCCGAATCCCTTGTTATCGAATCGACGAGCACGGTCGTCGTTCCCGCCAAAATTCCCGCCAAAATGTCGGTCAGAGGTCTGTCGCCTATCATTACGGCATCTCTCGGAGTTTTGCCGATTTTTGCGAGATATTCGAAAATCTTTGCCGCCGAGGGTTTTTTCGCGTCGTCGATTATTTCGAAATCCGAAATTTCACGAACCTTTGAAATATACGCGGGCTTGTTGTTATTGGTAATCACGGCAACGGTAAAATCCTTTTGCAGGTTGTCCAACAGCTCTTTTGTCCGGGGAAGATAAGTCGCGGATTTTGACGGCATCAAAGTCGAGTCAAGGTCAAACAGCAAAACACTTTTCCCCGCCGTTTTCAACGCCGCAAAATCAATATCTTCAAGTTTTTCTACATTATAATCCGGTTTTATGAACATCGCCGAACCTACGGTTTAAGTCTGTCCATCAAGCGCGGGAACGGGATGGTTTCGCGAACGTGAGGGAGCCCGCAAATCCAAGCCACGGTGCGTTCTATGCCGAGTCCGAACCCTGCGTGCGGAACCGAACCGTACTTTCTCAAATCGAGATACCAGTCGAAAACCTCTTCGGACAAACCTTCTTCGTGAATGCGATTTTTCAGTTTTTCGATATCTTCTTCTCTTTGACCGCCGCCGATAATTTCGCCGTAACCTTCGGGCGCAATCATATCAACGCATGCCGCCGTTTTTCCGTCTTGTTTAAAGTAAAACGCTTTGACGGACATCGGGTAATGGTGAATCATTACGGGTTTTTCGAACTCTTCGCCGATTAAAGTTTCTTCGTCACCGCCGAAATCTTCGCCCCAAGGGGTTTCGTTGCCTTTTTTGTGCAAAATTTCGATAGCTTCGTCATACGAAATTCTCGGGAACGGACGTTTGATTTTTTTGAGTTTTTCAACGTCTCTGCCCAAAGTTTCGAGCTCGTCCGGACAATGTTCGACGACTTGTCCGACAATGTATTCGACAAATTCTTCCGCCAAATCCATGTCTTCATAGATATCCATAAAAGCGACTTCGGGTTCGACCATCCAAAATTCGGTCAAATGCCTTCTTGTCTTTGACTTTTCGGCTCTAAACGTCGGTCCAAAGCAATAAGCCTTTCCTACCGCCGCGCAGGCAGCTTCCATATACAACTGACCGCTTTGAGTCAAGTAAGCCTTGGTATCGAAGTAATCGGTTTCGAAAAGGTTTGTAGTTCCTTCGCAAGCGTTCGGCGTAAAAATCGGTGCATCGACGAGCGTAAAGCCTTTATTGTCGAAGAAATCGCGAACCGACTTGATAATTCTGTGTCTTATTCTCAAAATCGCTTTTTGCTTCAACGAACGCAACCAAAGGTGTCTGTGTTCCATCAAAAAGTGGGTTCCGTGTTCTTTCGGCGTTATCGGGTAGTCATGCGAAGCGCAAATGACTTTAACGTCCGTAGCGTCAATCTCGAAACCGATTTTTGCTCTGTCCGTTTTTTTGACGGTACCAGTCACTTCAACCGAACTTTCCTGAGAAATTCCGTCGGCAAGCTTGAAAACATCCTCGGGAACGTTTCCTTTGAAAACCACCGCCTGAATTTCGCCCGTTCCGTCACGAAGCTGCAAAAAGTGCAATTTCCCCGACGAGCGCTTGTTGTAAAGCCACGCCTGCAACGTAACTTCTTTGTCTTCGTAATTTTTTATGTCTTCGATAAAAATCTTTTTCATAAAACACCTCGTTTGCGATTTTTCTCTATCATACCACAACCGAAAAATAATTGTCGTACGAGTTTTCGATTTTTTACTCTTTCGGACAATGTTTATCCCGAAAGCCCCGGTATTATGGATATAGGCGGAATTTTTCATGAACGAAACTTTTCAAAACAACACCGAAAAAATCAACGATGCCGAAAAATATCTCATGAAATTTTTGGGCGAACTCAAAACGCATTTCGATTTTACGGATACACAACTGGTTTCGCTGCTCAAAAAAGTGTCGAAAAACCTTTCGGGGATTACAAAGCCGCACTTTCGCGAAAGCTTCAAAAAATTACTTCTTCGCTTTTATAAACTCAAACAATAATTTTTCGAAATTTTCTTTGACTTTGTCAGCGGTTTCGATGACTTCGGCATGATTTAAAGCCTGTTCGGAAATGCCCGCCGCAAAGTTTGTCAAGCAACTGATTCCGAGCGTTTTCAGCCCGCACCAGTTCGCAACGATTGCCTCCGAAACAGTCGACATTCCGACCGCGTCCGCGCCCAAAGCCCTGTACATCTTGACTTCCGCGGGAGTTTCGTACGTCGGCCCCGTCAAACCGCAATAAACGCCTTCTTTTAAGTCGATATTGTGGTTTTTCGCCACCGTCTTTGCAAGCTCGCGCAATTCTTTCGAATAAACCTCCGTCTGATCGGGAAAACGAGGCCCCATCGTATCGTCGTTTTTGCCGATTAAAGGATTTGTACCCGTCAAATTCAGGTGGTCTTTTATCAACATCAGGTCGCCGGGCTCGAAATCCTTGTGTAAAAGCCCGGCAGCATTAGTCAAAATAAGGTTTTCCGCCCCGAGTTTCTTCATAACTTTTATCGGATATGTAACCGTCTGCACCGACCAACCCTCGTAATAATGGTATCTTCCCTGCATCATCATCACATTGTGACCGTAAATTTTTGCAAAAACCAAGCACCCCTTATGCCCGGAAACTCCCGATTTTTCAAACCCGGGAATTTTTTCGTAAGGAATTTTTATTCCGTCAAAATTATCGGCAAAATCTCCGAGCCCCGACCCCAAAACAATTCCGGTTACGGGTTTAAAACCTTTTGTCTGCTTATTCAGGTAATCAACGGTTTTTTGCATAGATTTTCTCCTACATTATCACACCGAACCCGATTATAGCACAAATTCCGATTATCCAACAATAATAAGCGAAAATTTTCATCGAATATTTTGCCAAAAATTTCAAAAAATATTTTATACAAAAATATCCGGTAATCATGGAGGTCAAAAAGCCTGCAATTATTGAATTCCAACTTAAAACCGCAAATTGTCCCGGCTCAAACTTCAAAACGGGGTAGCAAACCGAGGCGCCCAAAATTATGAAAATACTGAGCAAAAACGAATACCTGGCCGCCGTAAGCCTGTCCAAACCCGAAAAAAGTCCCGTCGCGATTGTCATCCCCGACCTCGAAAGCCCCGGAATCGCCGCGATACCTTGCGCAACACCGATAAGAACGGCTTGTTTCAAAGTTATTTTGTCGGATTTTTCCCGATTTTGCGAAAATCTTTCCGACGACATCAGAACGCACCCCGTTATAACAAGGAAAATCCCCGTAATCACGGGAGATGCAACAAATTTTTCACATAATTCGTTCAACGGAAATGCGATAAACACGGTAAAAATCGTTCCGAGCACGAGATATCCGGGCAATTTCGACTCAAAAGTATCGAATTTACGCGTTTTCAGCGCATCTAAAAAAGATTTACAAATATTTACAATATCTTTTCGAAAATAATACAGCACCGCGACAAGAGTTCCGACATGAAGAATAATATCGGTGAAAATTTCCTCCTGCCCTACATTTACGTACTCCGCACCCGTCAAAACCTTATACAGACTCGAAAACAACACCAAATGCCCCGAGCTCGAAACCGGTAAAAATTCCGTTAAGCCTTGCACAAAGCCCGATAAGACCGTATGTAAAATATCCATTTTAAATCCTTTGTCCTTTATTTTTCAAAATACGTCGCGCACGAGGTCGGCGTCTCAAAAACGCTTACCCTGTCGACGTTTTGAAGTTTTTTTTTCATGTCTTCGTAAATAAATTTTGCGATATGTTCACTCGACGGACTCGTTTGAAAAACTTCGTTCAAATCCTTGTGATCAAGCATTTCCAAAGTTTCTTTCAAAAACTTTTTCACGACTTTAAAATCTACCAACATGCCCGCATCGTCAAGGGTATCGCCCGAAAGCGACACCTTAACAATCCAGTTGTGTCCGTGCGGATTTTCGCATTTTCCGTGATAGTTCAGCAAACGGTGAGCTGCCGAAAACGAGTCTTCTACGGTGATTTCGAACATTATCCGAACACCTTGATTTCGTCGAGTTTTTTGATTAATTTTTGATGTTCGTTCGCAAACTCTTTTCCGCGCGCGATAATCGCAGCCTTCAATACCGCCGCAAAATCGAACGATTGTGGAGTTTTTGCGTAAAGCTCGGGATAATCCGAAGGAATCTCCAGCGACCAATTCTCGTCACCCGAGGTTCCCGGGCGATTGTAAGTTTCTTTTATTCCGAAGTAGTCGGTGAAGAAAATTTGCACGTTTTCTGCCTTCGACGCAAAAAGTTCGACGAACTTGAGGAACGTCAGGAAATTTGCGTCTTTGGAAAGTCTTACCGCAATTTCGTTTCTTTCTTCGTCCGAAGCGTCGGGGTAAAGGTCTTCCGCGAGATTTTGCCCGTGCAACCAGCCTTCGTGAGTGTTCACTGTTTTATCCGCCCACACGGCAATCGGCTCGTTATCGTGAGTTCCCGCCATTACCCAGCTTCTCGGCTTAATATTTTTGCATCGGTAAGCATGGTCGGGCTCATCGGGAACGACAAACTGAGTCAGGCACATCCCCTGCAAATCAAGCTTTTTCATAACAGAGGCCACGGGGTAAGTCAAAGTTCCGAGGTCTTCGCAAACAATGGAATCTTTGTCCGCGCCTTCTTCTTCGGCAGCCTTGATGACGATTTTTTCGAGCAAAGCGCCGTATTCGTCGATTTGTTTGTCCGTAAGGCTTTTAATTCGGGCTTCTTTGTCGGAAGTCACTTCTTCGTTCAGATCATTCAACGTCGCAATCGCAAAACGCGAAAGGAATTCGTGCTCCGGTGAAGAATAGAGCCTTCCCGCGCCTTCTTCGGGTTTGGGTTTGTGACCGGATTTGTAAACCCAAGGATCGATAAGCCCTACGATGTGGTCAATACGGACACCACCCGGGTTTTCGTTAAACATTTTTTTGTAAAGCGCTTTGAGCAACTTTCCGGCTTCGCCGAGCGAACCGTCTTTGTTGAACATTTTTTCGGGATTTATAACCGGAAATCCCCACGCTTGACCGTCTTTCGAGAAATAATCGGGCGGGCATCCGAGCATGTAACCGTCCAAAAACAGCGATTTATAAGCCCATACGTCTCTGTCGGAGAACGCGACCTGTCTGTCCGCGGTCAATTTTATTTTTTTCTTAAGCGCAAATTTTTTGGTTTGTTCGCTTTGATAAGCCGCCAAAAATTGTACAAACGAATAGAATTCGATATCGTCGGCGTGTTTTTCTTCGATTTCCTTGCGACGAGCGGCAAACCGTTTTTTTTCTTCGTCATTCGAAGGATTCAACAGATTTTTGTCAATTTCGTTGTCCCACGCGGGGAAATAATCGTTTCCGTGTTCAATCGACAAAGCCTCGTATAAAGCGTCGTTTTCAAGCCAGTACGCGTTATCTTTTTTGAATTTGTTAAATTTTTTAACAAATTTCGAAGGTTTCTTTTCTTTGAAATTGTCGAAAGCTTCTTTGAGAGCCACATTTTGTTTTTCGTAAATGTACGAATAAGCCGTTCTGTTGACGTTTTTCGAAGGATTTTCGTCGCATATTTTACGGTAAGTCGAAATCGAAAGAATGTTTTCGAAATCGTCGGTCGTGAGGCTTTCGAGGTCTATAAACAGGGGATTTGCGGAAAATATCGTACCGGCATACGGAGACGCGTCCACGGATTTTGTTTTTCCGCCGGGTCCGAGCTGAACCGCGGTAAACAACCCGCTGAGATACTCGATGAGTTCGTGTCCGGCTTGAGAGTTAAACGTGCCGAACCCCGTGTTTTTGCCTTCTTTGGAGGGAAAACTTCCGGCATGCGCGATAAACGACACATTTTTTTTGCCCAAAACTTCCAAGGCTTCTTTTATAACTTTTTTAGCTTTTTTATCCATTGAAAAATCCTTCCGTTAGCGAATTTTCGCATTGTAACAATCGGATTTTAACATAAAAAAGTCAAATTTTAAAAATTTTTACAAAATTTATTCTTCTCCGCCGAACATAGTGCCGAAAGTTTTCAGGATGCCCCAGGTCAGCACGGCTCCGCCCAGAACGGCAAAAGCAAGATTTTGGGCGGATTTGCCGAGAAACTTCATTTTAGAAAAATTTTTGAGGTCGTCGGGCGAAAACAGCGATAAGGCCTTGCGATTATTGCAAAGGTCGGTCGCACGTTTAAGCAAATCTTTTTCGGAAGTAAAACAGTCCTTTATCAGGCAAAACGCGTTCTTGGTGCCGAAAACAAGACCTCCTGCTGCCGCGTAAGGCAAAAGCGAGGGCTTTTTAACCTTCTCGGAAGCCCCAAACGTCACGGATGCGGGCGTATTTGCAGAGGTTTTCAACGTTTCGATTGCCACAACAAAGTCCTTTCCTTCACGAAGCTATAAAACCTCTGAATTTCAAAAATTGCGCAAAAGAAAAAACTTTTTTACAAAATTTTACAATTCTTTTGTTTTTGACCTTAAAAAATCGAAAAATGTAGCGTTTACAACTTATACCAACCTGTCGACAATTTCTTCGAGAACGATTTTGACATGGGCGTAATTCAGCCCGCCCTGCATATATACGGCAAACGGAGGTCTCAAAGGTCCGTCGGCGGAAAGTTCGAGCGTAGAACCTTCTATAAACGTGCCGCCCGCCATTATGAGCTTGTTTTCGTACCCCGGAACGTCGTCGGGAATCGGGGTCAGATAACTTTCGACAGGCGAAAAGTTTTGTACGGTCTTGCAAAACTCCAAAAGCGGCTCTTTTGCACCGAAAGCAACCGTTTGAATTAAATCCGTTCTCAAATCGAAAGGTTTGGGAGTCGAGACGAAACCGATGTCTTCAAACACCGCGGACGCCAAAATTGCGCCTTTCAGGGCTTCCGACACAATCGAAGGAGCCATAAAAAATCCTTGAAGAATAATTCGTGTCGTATTGAACATCGCACCGCCTTCGCAGGCAATTCCCGGCGCAGTAAGCGCGGACGCGACAAGTTCGATTAAATCTTCTTTTCCCGCAACGTAGCCGCCCGCTTCGACGATTCCTCCGCCGGGATTTTTGATAAGCGAACCCGCAATCAAATCGGCACCGACATCGGTAGGTTCGAGAGTTTGGGTAAATTCGCCGTAACAATTGTCAACAAAGCAAATACATTCGTGGTTTTGAGCCTTTACAACCTTGATAATCCGCTCTATCGTTGCGATATCAAGAGATTTTCTTTGAGAATACCCGCGAGAACGCTGAATTAAAACCATTGTAACCGTTTCGTCGATTGATTTTTCGAGAAGCTCGAAATTTATCTCGCCGGTTTCGGTCAGCGGAATTTCCTCGTACGCAACGCCGTGTCCCGCAAGAGAAGCCTTTTTGTTTCCGCGTTTGCCGATGACTTCTTCCATCGTGTCGTACGGAGCCCCCGCAACGCTCACAAGCTTGTCTCCGGGGCGCAAACACCCGAAAAGACAACACGAAAGAGTGTGGGTTCCCGAAACGAAATGCGGTCTGACTATCGCTTTTTCCGTATGAAAAACATCCGCAAACACTCTGTCCAGAGCTTCTCGACCGATATCGTCGTGCCCGTACCCCGTCACGGTGTAAAAATGTTCCGCACCGATTTTATTTTTTATAAAAGCGTCCAAAACCTTACGCTGGTTGACTTCTTTGACCTCGTCGACCGTTTCGAAACAACTTTTTATTTTTTCTTCCGCTTTTTTTATAATTTCTTTTGTAGTATTCTTCATAACATGTAAGATTTAATCACAAAAATTTTATCTTACAACAAAACTCGAAACAAAACTCTTACGGAGCTTATTATGCCGAATTCAAAGAATAATTTTTTCGGAAAAAATCCGAAACTCATAGACAAAATGATTCAGAAAGAAATAAAAAGAAAAAAAGCTCAAAAAGCTTTAACAATGCTGTTTTTCACCTTCATCCTGCTGGTAGTTTTCACGGCGGGTGTCGTCGCGGTTTTGAAAGCCAATTTCTTCGACGACGAGAAAGAAGCGGGAATTTCGGCATTTTTCAGGCTTTCACCGGGCTCGTCCGCGGACAATTTGCTCAAACGACAACAAAATATTCTTGTTTTGGGCGTGGATCGCAACAAAGAGGGTGATGACGACTTTTCGGGAACCCGCTCCGATACGATAATTATTTTGAGCATTTTCCCGCAAAAACACTCGGTGAACCTGCTTTCAATTCCCCGAGACTGCAAAGTCAGAATTCCCGACGGTCACGGGGTTCAAAAAATCAACGCGGCGCATGCCTTGGGCGGAGTAAAATTGACGAAAAAAACCATCGAACAAACTTTCGGAATTCCGATAAACGGCTATATCGCAATAAATACGCAGGGTGTGGTCGATTTGGTCGATGCTCTCGGCGGGGTACCCGTCTATGTCGAAAAAAACATGCGCTACCGCGATTCGTCGGGCAAACTTGATATCAACCTGACAAAGGGCGAGCACGTACTTTCGGGAAAAGAAGCCGAAGGATTTTTGAGATACCGCAAAGACGCTTTGGGTGATATCGGAAGAACCTCGCGTCAACAGTGGTTTTTGACCGCTTTGGCAAAAAAATTGAAATCTCCCGAAACGATAACAAAAATCCCCGAATTGATTAAAATTGCGGACAAAAACATAAAAACCGACCTGAGTCTTTACGATTTATCGAAATACGCAGCGTTTGCGACTTCGATGAATGTTGCGGACATCGAAACCGCGGTTTTGCCGGGCGAACCAAACAAGCGCGGATACATAAGTTACTGGATTTTGGATCCCGAAAAAACCGAAAACGTAATAAACAGAATGGTTTTCAACAGAGTTGATCCCGCAGACGAAGGCAGGACGCCGAAAGCCGGAATTATAAGCGTTCGCGGCGTTGACGTTTCGAACCTGAAAAAAGCCTTGACCGATGCGGGATTTGAGATAAATTGCACAAGCACGATGCCGTCGGCGCATCCTCAAATTTTGGGTCAATCGTCGCTCATAACACGCGATTTCGTCAAAGATTTAAAAAACGCTGTCCCCGACCTGAAAGAATACAGATTTGTTTACGATTTATCCAAAAACTACTGTCCTTCAAGCGATTTCACGATTATAACAAATGCGGACGTCAAGAAAGGAGCGGACAATGAATAAATTTCCGAACCTCGAGCATTTGATAGCGACAATAGCGACACTCAGGAGCGAAAACGGCTGTGCGTGGGACAGAGAGCAGACTCACGCGTCTTTACGCCCGAATATGATTGAAGAAGCGTACGAAGCGATTGATGCAATAAACGAAAACAATCCCGCCCACCTTCGGGAAGAGCTCGGCGACGTACTTTTACAGGTTCTGCTCCATTCGCAAATCGCAGCCGAAGAGGGAGATTTCAACATCGAAGATGTTGCAAAAGAACTCGACGAAAAGCTGATACGACGCCATCCTCACGTTTTCGGAACGGTTAAGGTCAACGGAACCGACGACATTTTGACAAATTGGGACAAAATCAAAAAAATCGAAAAGCCCGAAAGGACTTCGGTTTTGAGCGGTATTACAAAATCTCAGTCGGCACTGATGTCCGCGCAAAAAATTTCGAAAAAAGCCGTAAAAGTCGGTTTTGAGTGGGAAACCGACGACCAACTCGACGAGTGTATTTTATCCGAATTTCGAGAGTTCAAAGAGGCAAAAACGAAAGAAGAAAAAGAAGAAGAGTTCGGAGACATTCTTTTTGCAACGGTAAATCTGGCAAGACGCAACAAAATCGACGCCGAACAGGCTTTGATAAAAGCGAATACAAAATTTGTAAAACGGTTTCAAAAAATGGAAAAACTTGCCGAAAAGCCTTTGGAAGAGTTAACATTCGACGAATGGGACGCTCTTTGGAAACGGGCAAAACAGCTTACGGCAAAAGCTTGACGGCTCATAAACATTTGGCGGGCGGAAAATGCCCTCCTATTTTCAAACACAAAAAGTCCGCCGGTTCGGCGTACGCCGTTTGGCAAAAAATATCCGGCAATTTTCAAACACGCCGAAAATCCGACAAAATACGCTTCATACGTGTCGGTGCGCTCTTCGAAACAATCCGCGACTTTCATCCGTATTGAAACCCCGCCCCGAAAGCCGTCGCCAAGGCAACAAAGCCTATTTCGGTACTTTCCAGGATAAATCCGTAAAGCGTTGGAAAATCTTTCTCACGTAATTTTGAGTTTCCTCAAACGGAGGGATTCCGCCGTAATAATCGACATTTCCGGGTCCCGCGTTATACGCCGCCAAAGCAAGTTTTATGTCCCTGAATTTTTTCAACTGCTGTGCAAAGTACTTAATCCCCGCTTCAAGGTTTGATTTGGGGTCCGTCGGGTCCTTACAACCCAACGCCTCCGCGGTTTCGGGCATAAGCTGCATAAGCCCACGAGCACCCGCTTCCGACCCCGCCTTCGGGTCAAAGTTCGATTCCTGCTTGACGATAGCAACAATCAGCCTCCAGTCGACGCCGTATTTCGCCGCTTTCTTTTTTATCGTGTCCAAAAACGGTTCCACATCTGGTTCATATTTTAAAATAGGCTCGTCTGCGGCGGTCTGTCCTGTACCTTTCGTAACTTTTTCCGAACCTCCCGTCGTAAGTTTTTCCGCCTCGTTTACAGAATCTTTAAGAATGCCGGTCAACTTTGTTATCGAAATGACAGGCTTTTTGAGCAACAACTCCGCATTTTCGGATTTTGAAGCGTTCGAACCCGCGGAAGTCGATTTTTTGGTGATATCCAATGTATCTTCCGCCTTATTTTCTTCGGTCGACGCCCCGGCAAAAACAGACGTATTTTTCGCCGCAGCGTCGTTCGGCTTCTGCGCGGAGCCGAAAACCAAATTCCAAGCTTTTTGCATCTCCTCCGCACAAAGTCTGCGAAGTCCCGCCCAATCAATTGCCATCAAATTTCTCCTTTCATAAATGTATTTTCGTAAAAAAACCGGAAAACTTTAAAAATCGGAGGCTTGTGTAAAGTTTTGTAAACATAAATTTTTCGTGCAGAGGTTGATTTTGCGCGCATTTGGCGAAAAAAGTTTATGTTTTACCGGCAAAAAAAATTTATTAGGCGTTTTAAGATAAATGAGGATATAATATAAAAACGGATGTTTATTAGAGAAAGAGTTTACAATGAACGAGTTTAACCCGCTTAGAAATATTAATAACGTTCCGCAACCGACAGGCATGGAAAGCATGCACAAATCGTCGGAAGAAACGTTAAAAGCCGCAAAAGAAGACAAAGAACAAACGCTCAAAAACGAAGAAGCACTCAAAAAAAGCGGCATGCTCGGCAAGTCTCAGGTATCGAAGCCCGACAACCTCAATGCCGACCTCAAAATCTGCAAACCCGGCAACGAAAAAATGCTGCAAAATTGCGAAGCTTTCTTTAACTCCGTCTTCGAAGAGCTGCAAAAGAAAAACAAAAAAAATGCCTACGAAGAAGCTTGCTTTTTAACAAAAGAGTTTGAAAAAGAGTTTTCTAAAAAAGGAACGATGAATGATGCCGGCAAAACCGATATTCGCTAAAGACAGAATTATTTTGGCGCTCGACTTCGACTCGCTCGAAGAAGCCGAAAAATACGTAATTATGCTCAAAGATTACGTCGGTTATTTCAAAATCGGATTACCGTTGTTCGTGTCCTGCGGGTTCAAAGCGGTCGAAATCGTCAAAAAACACGGCGGCAAAGTGTTCTTCGACTGCAAATTCAATGACATCCCGAACGTCGTCGCAAAAGCCTCCGCAAAACTCATCAAAAACGGAGTCGATTTTTTCGACATCCACTCAATCGGCGGTTCAAAAATGATGAGCACTACCGTAAAATTATGCACAGAAACCGCAAAGAAAAATAACCTCGAAAAACCGACAATTATTGCTGCAACGCTGCTTTCGAGCTTCGGACAAAGAACGTTGTCTCAAGAACTCGGCGTCTCGGAAAACCTTGCCGAATACGTCGAACACCTGACCAAAATCGCTAAAGATTCGGGTCTCGACGGAGTTTTGGCGTCCGCCTCGGAAGCCGTCAAAATCAGAAAAACATTCGGCGACGATTTTATTATAATTTGCCCCGCGGTTCGACCTTCGTGGTCGGTCGTAAACGACCAAATAAGAGTCGTAACACCCACCGACGCCATTAACGCCGGCGTCGATTACATGATTATCGGACGCCCCGTAACCTCGCACGACGACCCCGTCGCCGCAGTAAAACTCATCACGGCGGAAATAAAAGAAGCGGAACTCAAAAAATCCGCCGACGCTCAGCAGTTTTAATCACAGGAAACGGACGGCATGCTTCGGGCATGCAAAACCGGAGCGTCGACAAAACGTGTATTGCAACAACTGCCGAAATACAAAGCCGTCGAGCTTTTGAAGCTTTATATTTTTGAGCAAATAAAAATCCTTACGACTACCGAGGACTCTACCGAGGCGGATTTTTTCATCGGGTATGCCGCAAATTTTTGAGCCCGTTCCGTTTAACGAATGTTTTCAAATGCTGTAGGGCAGGCACAGCCTGACGGGCGGTGAAACTCGGCATGTATTCGGAGATTAAATCCTTTCCAAAAAATACGGATTTTTTTCAAGCGTAGGTTAGTTTTTTCGATGAAGACGAAAAATTCGTTGGGGTGGAAACCCCAACCTACGGTGATTTTTGATTTTCGCAAAAATGAACGGCTTTGACTGTCCGTGTCATGCCCGACCCGCGAGGAGCAAGGAATATGCCCTCAAAATGCCGAGTTTTAAAGAACTGTCGGGGTAAAAACCCCGGTACCTACAACTCTGCGGTTTTCAAGGTTTTTACCGAGACGAACGACTTCATTTGACAATAACAAGGCAAACAGAACGCCGGGAGCCGCCCCCCCTGTACCGGCATACCGAATGTCGAGTTGAAAAATTGCAGAAAAAAATCCGACATTTTCGGCGGGAGGGGAAAAGCTTGCATAATACACCGCGAAAGTTTCATAAAAGTCAGGCTACATATACGATTTAAAACTTTGCATAAAATATTCAAAAGCGTCATCGCCGATTTCAAGCGGTTCTTTGACATTTTCAAACAAAGCCTTGAGCATTTTATTTATTTTACCACTTCGTTCGGACGAAAAAGCATCGTTCATAAGCTTTTCAACATCTTTTAACGTATAGGAAATATCGGTGCCTTCGACTTTTTTAATCCCCTGCTTAACCATTGTGTCATATATAAATGTAGGATTTAAACAACATTTATCGTAATAAATCGACAACTGTTCCGCTAATTTTATTTTTTGATCATGAGTCAAAGAACCGGGATCTTTTGCATATTTTGCCATTTCTTTATATAAAGTTTTGAGATCGGCACTTCCACAATTTTTTAAATCATTACCCGTGAGTAAAAGATATTTACCATCATGTACCAGAGAATTAACTTCATCATTTAAAAAATCATCAACATTATAATCTTTGTTTATTTCCATTTTGAAAACGGGATTTTCAAAAAAAGACCCCTTACGATAATACGCAGCAACAGGTTGAGAATCCTTACCTGATGATACGTATTTCACGGAAGTCGGCAGAGGGGCGCCGGTTTTGTTTCGAACCGAAATTATTCGTTCCATAAAGGTTCGGAACGTTTTGACATCCTCAAACCCCGAGCAGTCGATACCCAAAGATTTCGCGAATTTCAACCCTTCTTCGAGAGTCGAAAAGTTTTCGAGTTCGATTTTATCGGGCAATTTCACGGGTTTACCCTTCAAAATTGCGGCTGCGCCATATATGCCCAAGGGGATACCGACGACCGCTCCAATTACGGCACTCGTCAATAACACATTTTTTACCGTGGAACGCTTCATCTCCGTCCCGCCAATCGTTACGGTGTCCTCGGTCGGTTGAGAATGCATTTGAGGAACGGTATTGTACGGAGAATTTGCAACGTACGCCTCGCCGGCACCGAAAGCCGCCCGCCCCGTAGCCTGCGCGGATTTTTGACCGTCGCTCGCGGGAAGCGCCTCTTTGCCCGAGTCACTTTGTTTTTGCAAGTTTTTAAGCATATCCGAATTTTGTGTCGAAACAGTCGAATTTATCATTTCCGGCTCCTTGTTCCCGAAATACATACATCGCGCGGGCATGCCCGTTCGTATTAATATAAAAACAAAAACCGAAAGTTTTTTGCCGGGAAGGGTATACGTTTCCTCATATCATATCATATCATATCATATCGAGGATTATGCTTGGTTTTCCGCCGTTGTCAAATCAATTTTACATTTTGTTACAATTTGTTGTTTTAGAGAGATTTTTGAAATATTTCTTCACATCTCTTAACCTTTCGCAATGTTTCGGACGGGGTTTGGCATGCTTTTGTCGGGTACGCAACTGCTCCGAACATGGCGGGCATGGTACAGGCAAATCCAAAAAACAAAAACATTCCGGCAAAAACAAATTCACAAAACAAAAAGCCCCGCGGGCGGGACTTTTCGAAATATTTTCGCATTACGCGAAAAAACTATTCAACGACGATAGCGCCTACGGGGCAAGCGTCTGCAGCTTCCTTAACGGAATCTTCGTTTGCCGCAACTGCCGATTCGTTTACCGATGCAACATCCGCAACCGAAAATACCGCATCACATATAGATTCGCATGCGCCGCATGCTATGCAACCGTCTTCAACTTTAACTTTCATAATTTTCTCCTTTATGTATTCATTCGCGAAATTCTTCGCCCTCATATTATAACAAACTAATTTTTATTAAACAACATGTCACGGACTAATTTTGCGACGTAATTGAAACCTTTTATCGTTCCGAGGTTTTCGGGAACGATATTTTTGCTCCAAACCAAAATCGGAACGTTTTCGCGAGTATGGTCGGTGCCCGGAACCGTCGGATCGCAGCCGTGATCGGCGGTTATGATAAGTAAATCGTCATCGGTCATGGCTTGTTGAAATTTGTCGATATAAGTATCGATTTCTTCAATGGCTTTTGCGTAGCCGAGAGCATCGTTTCTGTGCCCGAAGAGCATATCCGTATCGACGAGGTTCGTAAAAATGAAATATTTGTCGGGATTTTCCGAGCAATCCGCAATTTTGTATTGAGCGGGAGGAAGCGGGTTTTGAAGTGCTTGAAGGGTCAATTCGAGCCCTTCTTTGTTCGAACCCGTGTGAACCGCGTGAGTTATGCCTGATTTTACGAAAATATCTTCGATTTTACCGATTCCGTAGACGACACCGTTATTTTCGGCAATTTCGTTGCAAACGGTTTTCGAAAAAGGCGGAACCGAGTAGTCTCTTCTGTCTTTCGAAATTCTTTTCGGTTTGCCGTCGACAAGCTTGTACGGACGGGCGATAACTCTTGATACGCTTAGTTTTTCGTCCAAAATTTTACGCGCCGTTCTGCAATATTCGTAAAGTTTTTCGAGCGGCGTAAAATCGGTGTTGACCGCAATTTGAAAAACGCTGTCGGCACTTGTATAAACAATCGGGAAACCCGTTTTTTCGTGTTCTTCGTGTAATTCGTCCAAAATGGCGGTACCCGATGCGGGTTTATTGCCCAAAACACCGCCGCACGAAGTTTTTTCGATAAATTCTTTTATAATTTCTTCGGGGA
This sequence comes from uncultured Candidatus Melainabacteria bacterium, assembly GCA_934718085.1. Lineage (GTDB taxonomy): Bacteria > Cyanobacteriota > Vampirovibrionia > Gastranaerophilales > Gastranaerophilaceae > CAKUZL01. Next base: position 66,919 of record CAKUZL010000001.1, on the reverse strand, counting down.
AGCCGTTCGGGAAGGTTTGGAAAGGTTTTTCGAGAATAAGCCCCGACATTTCCCAGTGACCGGTCGTTGTGCATTTCCCTTTCGAAATTTCGTTCATAATCCCGTATTTTGCCGTAAAATCGGGAATTGCCGGAGCTCCCTGAACATCGATAATGTTACCCAAGCCCATTTTTTGAAGGTTCGGAATATGAAGCCCGCCCGCAGCTCTTGCAACGTTTCCGAGAGTGTTGCACGAAGGCAAATCACCGAACTCGGCTGCGTCGGAGGCAGCACCGCATCCCATGGAATCTATTACGATAACGGTTACTCGTTTCATTTTTAAAGCTCCTTTATATTTTGTATGCCGTTTATAAATTTTACATCTTTTTCGGCTCGTCGTAAAGTCTGAAATTTGTGCCGGGACTTTTTCTCCGGACTTCACCATCACCTCGATTGCTTCCTGTTTTATTCTTAACTTGATTCTATTGTAACCGGATAAAAGCATGTTTTACAAGCGAAATATTATTAAAAAATTTTTACAATCGGGCATGCCCGGGAGTTTAATTGATAAAATTCGTTTTTACAAAGATTTACAAAACAATTTTTACAAAAGTTCAAAGAAGAAAAGGTTTCGGGGAAGTCGGTCTTAAAAGCAAAAAGAGCCCCGAGGGAGCTCTTTTGACAAAATTTTGAAAAATCAAAAACGACTAAACCGCTCTTTGAACTTTTCCGGCTCTGAGGCAGGAAGTGCAAACTTTAACTCTTTTAACGGTGCCGTTTACAACAGTTTTAACCGTTTGGAGGTTGGGCAGTTGTCTGTGAACGTTCTGTTTGTTGGAGAACGATCTTTTTGCCGATTTCAAAGATTTTTTACCGCATATATCGCATTGAACAGACATGATTATCATCCTTTCGTAATTTTTTATATCCGTGGTAAAATAATAGAATAAAGAAACAAAATAATCAAGCGTGAAATAAAAAAACGCTGAAACGCAAACGGAGAGAAGTTGAGAACCCTTTCATTTCACGAAGCCGCACTTGAAGTAAAAAATTCTCTTGACATAACGGAAGTTGTCAAGAGGCATGTTATACTGAAAAAAAGCGGTTCGGGGTGGGTCGGATGCTGCCCGTTTCACAAAGAGAAGACGCCGTCGTTTCACGTAACGCCGTCACTCGGGATATTCAAGTGTTTCGGTTGCGGAGAAGGCGGAAATGCCGTGTCTTTCCTGATGAAAATCAACAATATGTCATACGCGGAAGTCATAAAACAGGAAGCGTACAATTTGGGGATTGAAATCGCGGAAGGTCGCTCGGACGAAGGGTTTGCGCAAAAAAGGGAAGCAGCTCTCGAAGTTTTGGAGCTTGCCGCAAATTATTATCACGAAAATCTTCTGAATGCCTCGGAAGCGCTGCCCGCGCGGGATTATTTGAAAAACAGGGGAATAACCGCCGAAATTATCGAAAAATATCGTCTCGGCTGTTCTTTGAGCGATTACGAAGGACTCAAACGTCATTTGCACGACAAAAGCACAGAAGCTCTCGAAGCCGCGGGGCTTATCGTCAGACGTAAAAACGACCTCGGATATTACGACCGATTTCGCGGACGGCTGATGATTCCCGTAATCAACGAAACGGGAAAAGTCGTAGCGTTCGGCGCAAGAGCCCTGAAAGACGGACAAAACCCGAAATACCTGAATTCACCCGACACGATTTTATACAACAAAAGTAAAATTCTTTACGGCATAAATACCGCAAAAGACGCAATAAGACGGGAAGACGCCGCTCTTATCTGTGAAGGCTATTTTGACGTAATCTCTCTGCAGTCCGCGGGGGTCGAAAACGCCGTGGCGTCCTGCGGAACGGCTCTGACCGAAGACCACGTCAAGCTTCTCGCACGCTACACGCCCTCAAGAAAAATTTTCCTCGCCTTCGACACCGACGCCGCAGGAACAAAAGCCACCGAAAGAAGCGCGGAGCTTATAAAAGAAGCCTTCGGAGGACTCGGTCTGATAAAACAATTCGACGAATGCTACGTCTCCCCCGGAGATGACGGATACGCTTGCGAAATAAGGGTTGTTGCCCCTCCCGAAGGCAAAGACCCCGACGAGTTTATCCGCGAAAAAGGCGCCGCCGCTTATCGCGAACACCTCTCAAAAGCCCCTCTTCTGCTGGATTACAGACTTTCGAAATACCTCAAAGACCCCGATATGTCCCCCGTCGGAAAAATGAAACTCGTCAAAAAAATCCTTCCTTTAATTGAGGAAATCGATAATCCTTTAATACAAAATGAGTATGTAAAAAAAATTTGTGATAAACTTGATGTAAAAGAAGAAATTTTAACAAACGAACTTCGAAATGTTAAGCTCGAAACCCCTGTAAATTCGGGAAATCTTAATTCAAATGTAACAATTTCTTCAAATTTGCTCGAAAAAACACAAAAAAAATTATTCAGCTTGTTTTTTAAAGATGTAAGTGTTCAAAAGCATGCGAAACTTGCGGAAGTCATAAGAGCCCAAGACATCGAAAACGAGCAACTGAACCTTCTGAAAGAGTCGCTGGACGCAATAATCGAAAAAGTGCATGGTGAAGAAAGTCGTGATATATTTGAAATATTCGAAAATAATTCCGAAACGGGAAAGTTGATAACGGATTTGATATATGTGGCGGAAACGGAACTGAAAGACGTAACCGAAGAAAATTTTGACGAAGTTGTTTCATCCTATGCGGAAAAATTAAAACGAATAAGGAAACACAGAGAATATCGCGAGTTTAAACGTCGGTCAAAGGCCGTGAACGACAACGAAACCGAAGCCGAGCACTATCAGATAATGCTCAGAGAACAAATAAAACGCAAAGCGGAGAATTAAGCATAATGACAAGAAAAAGAATATCGGAAATAATATCGGGAAATGATGATTTTACGGAAGAATCGTCGGAAGATATGTTGATGAGCGAACCCTCGATGAGATCGCACGATATGACGGAACCCGTAGAAGACGAACATTCCAAAATCCTGGAAAGAATGGAACGCCAAGATTTGTTTATGGGTGACCTGACCGACGACAACACCGTCGACGAAGTCGTTATAAATAAAGGTATCGCCGTCGATGACCCTGTCAGAATGTACCTTCGCGAAATCGGACGAATTAAACTTCTGACCGCCGAACAGGAAATCGAACTTGCCAAAAAGATTACCGCAGGCGGCAATGCCGGCGCGGTTGCAAAAAGAAAACTCGTTCAGGCAAACCTCAGACTCGTCGTCAGCATCGCAAAAAAATACGTCGGCAGAGGAATGCTCTTCCTCGACCTCATTCAGGAAGGTAACCTCGGCTTAATCAGAGCCGCGGAAAAATTCGACCACGAACGCGGTTACAAATTTTCGACATACGCAACCTGGTGGATCAGACAAGCCATAACCCGTGCTATCGCAGATCAGGCAAGAACCATCAGAATCCCCGTGCACATGGTCGAAACCATCAACAAATTGAAAAAAGTTACGAGAAAATTGGCGCAAGAACTCTCCCGCAAACCGACCGAGGACGAATTGGCGTCGGAAATGGGAATTTCCGTTTCGAAATTGCGCGAAATCATAAAAGTGGCTCAAGAACCCATTTCGTTTGAAGCCCCGATCGGAAAAGAAGAAGACTCCCGCCTCGGTGACTTCATCGAAGACAAAGACGCGGACGCACCCGCAAAAACGGTCGCTCAAGAACTTTTGAGAGAAGACCTCGCGGAAGTACTTTCGGGTCTGTCACCCCGTGAACGCGACGTGCTCCGTTTGAGATTCGGCATGGACGACGGTCGCCAAAGAACTCTGGAAGAAGTCGGACAGCTTTTCGGAGTAACCCGCGAGCGTATCAGACAAATCGAAGCAAAAGCGTTGCGCAAATTGAGACACCCCAACAGAAGCAAACGACTTAAAGAATACGTCGAAATTTAATTCGACAAACGAAAAAATACCCTCAAACTCCAAAATCCTTTAACAATAAACCGTCCGACCTCGGGCGGTTTTGTTTTGCGATAAAAGGAATTGGGTAGCAACAGTGAAGGAGAACGTTTTTCTTTTTACAATAAAAAGATTTACAAAACCCCGGGGGCGGTTTCGTTTTGAGACACAACGGGTCGGTTTGCGGCAACCCGCAATAAAAGGAGTTAGTTTGCGACAATGGAAGAGGACAATTTTGTTTACAAAAGAAAAGTACGGCTTCAGCGAAGGATAAATAAAAATAAGCGTTTAGCGACAACACCGGGCGAGTTTGATTTTCGACACAACGGAATAGGACTTTTTGTTCGATTTGACGGGTGCAAAATACGCAAAACATTACCCACATTCGATGTAATCGTTTGCAAAACGCCGATTTTCACAAATTTTGATAAAAATCGGCAAAATAAATGCCGCTTACGAAGCGGCGCCCTAAAACATTTTCCCTTTATGAGTCAAATTTAATAACATTTTCCGATAAATCAAATTCTTCCCGAAGCCTCGATTATTCGTCTTTTCCGAATTCGGAGATGAATTTAACGATTTCTTTATATTTATCTTTAAGATAAGATTTCGCGAGTTTTTCGAGGGGTTGCTTGTCGATATAGTCAAACGCAACGAATACGGGATCTTGCGAGTTTCTGAATCTCATTCTGGGGTCGGTTCCGGTGATTTCAACGCCTTCGAAAAAGTTTGTAGTCATTGCATCCGTCATATCTTTATCCTCTCTCTTCATCATTCACACATATATAAAGTAAAATCGATATAAAAAATTGCTATTTTTGATATACTATTTTTACAAAACTTTACAAATACTATAATAAATCCTTTCGGGGAAACCCTCTTCTTCCGCACAAACAAAGGATTAGACGGGCGAACTGCTTGATTATTACGGGTCGAATTAAACATTGCGGTAAAGGGTTCCTCTCAAGCAAAAACCACTGTAGGTACCGGGGTTTCCACCCCAACGTTTTTTTCGGAAAAAGTAAAATCTTTCGTTAATCCTTTAATATTTACGCAACTCAAAGCCCTTCGGGCTTTTTCGGGATTGATAGATTTTCACATTGTTTTGAACGGCTTTACGGTCAGGCATTGCCTGACGAATCGTGCGACAAAGTATGTTTTGAGAATTTAAAACCTTTCGTTTCGATAAATAAATTCTAATCAACGCCTTTCGTTGGGGTAAAAATCTAAAATCACCGTAGGTTGGGGTTTCTACCCCAACGTTTCTTGCGGGTCGAGCATGGTTCGGGTGCCTTTATCACTCGCGGTCGGGCATGGCGCGTACAAACGAAGCCTTTCGTTTTTGCGAAAATTAAAAATCCCTGTAGGTTGGGGTTTCTACCCCAACATTCCGTTCATTGCAGCATGGCACGTGCAAAATTAAAAAACAAATATATTTCTTTCTCTGCTTATTTTGAGAGGCGGACGTGAGAAAAATCTTCTTGTTCATTTTTTCTTTTTGTTCGGAGGCAAAAAGAAAAAACGAACCAAAAAAGAAAAACTCCCGTTAACATCAGTAACACTAACCATTCGAACTTCGCTTCCGGTAACGTCAAACGGCTAAACAACCTCACGCTCGTTCAAATGTCAAGTGTTACTAAGCAGGATTTTTCAAGATGTAAACCAATTTTTCTAAACCACCACAGGTCAGGCAATGCCTGTCCTACATTGATTAAGATTTTTACCGTAACGCACGGCTTCGTTTACACAAGACATGCCGAATTTCACAATTCCATATATCTGATAAAATCCGAGTATCAAAAAATTCGGGCGTACTCACACAATCCTTCACAATTCTTCATATTTACTCAAAAAAACGCAATTTTTGGGAAAAAAATTTTTTTATTATCATGTATTCAAGGTTAACGGAGGTTATTTCGTTATGGCGGCAAATGTGGCAAATATTGCAAAAACAGTAGGAAACGGCGCACTAAAAGCTTCAAAATTCGTTTCAAAAGCTTCGGAGGCGGGTACAAAACCCGGATTTCTGGCAAGACTGAAAACATGTGTCAACGGTATGTGGGATTGCGCAAAAAAGCTGTTCGGCAGCGATGTGGCGGATCTTTCAAAAGCCGCGACGGCAGCGGAAAAACAGGCGGCACAAACCGCCACGGCAACGGCAGCCGCTGCAACCGGAGGGACAACCGAAAAAGCCGCCGAAGCGGTAAAAGAAGTGAGCAAAAGCTGGTTCAAAGAGCATTCGGGCGAAATCGGTACCGGTGCGGCACTTATCGGAATTCCGACAACCTTGTACGGAACTTACGTAAACGCGGTCGTAAGTAAAAATATTCACAAGCAATGGGAAAAAGAAGCCGCACAAAACGCGGGGCTCGTTCCGCCGGACAACAATGCGGTCGTGCAGCTTCCTCCGCCGGCGTTGACGCCCGCTGTACACACAAATTAAACAAAAATTCCTCTTTCAATTATCCCCGAGAAAAAGACGAAGCCCCGAAAAGCTTCGTCTTTATGTATTTTAATTATTTTTGTCGTTTCTGAAGTCCGATAAAAATTCGTCACCTTTGACAGATGAACGATTTTTGACAGCACCGTCCGGCGTTATTTTGTTTGACGGTAGACTTTCAGTCCCGAATTTTCGATATTCGGCGTGTCGATTTCAAAAACCTGACATCTTGCCGCACCGAGATCGACTTTCAATTTGTTCGGGCTTGCGCCGAATTCGCTCGATTCGCCGTAAGAATCGAGAAGGTTCGCAAATTTTTCATCCGATTTGAGCCCGGGTATCGTTATTTCGCCTTTTTCGCGGGCATTAAGGTTTCTGTTTGCAACGACCAAAAGCGTTTTCCCCTTGTTGTGTCTTGCAAAAGCGATAATTTGGTCTTCGGGATTATTCTTTACGGGCAACGGAATAAACGACCCGTTCGTCAAGACATCGCTGTATTCCGCGCGCATTTTCATTGCGTTCGAGAGAAATTTGGCGATTTCGGGATGTTTTCCGACCAACGGTCTCGAGAAGTTGAAAATATCGGGTTGACCTTTGTGAACCGTACATTCCGTCGTCGAAGTCAAAGTTTCCGCATCGTGTTTGCCTTCAAAGTCGTACATATAGTCGTCGCCGGTTTGGTAGCCGTCCATAAAGTACGGGTTTGTCATCGGAAGTGTTGCCTGCATTGCCGATACAAGATTTAAGAAGTTCACGCCGCCGCGGAACATCAACGACTTGTCATCGTGCGTTCCGAACGAACCTATCAGCGATTTTCCGGGCAATTTCTTCGTCATTTCGAGGTTTTCGATAACGTAATCAATCAATTCGGAAGCTTTTGTCCATTCGTGAAAAATGTGATATTGTCCGTAATAGCTGTCGAACCCTGCATTCAGACATTCTTCGGGTCTGTCGTAGTCCATGTTTTGTTGAGGCGAAGCGTCTTCGTAGGTGTAAGTTTCAGCCAACCACGCGAATTCGGGATCTTTCGAGTGCGAATATTTTATCAGTTTATCCCAAAATTCGGGAGGTTTCGCCCGAGCAACGTCGGCTCTGATACCGTCGACGCCCAAGTCGATGCACATATCGACGTATTTTTTGTGCAAATCGTAAACTCTGTCGTTCAAAGTCCGATCATCCTTGTTCTCAAAGGGATTGAACATTCTGATGTCTTTCCATCCGCCCGGAGTTTTCGGAATTCTCGTTCCTGCCTCAAACGCCATCATATCGGGTCTTCTGAGGAACAAATCGTACGAAGAGCAACTCGGCAGGTCAAGCATGACTCGGATTCCGCGTTTGTGGCATTCTTCGATAAAGTTCTTGAACTGTTCTTCGGGAGTGCCGGGTTTGTTCGGATCGGCAAGCGCAGGATCGATTTTCAGGAAATCTGCCGGTGCGTACATCGAACCCGCCGTTCCCATCGCGTTTTTCGCACCCGCGGGGTGTATCGGCAAAATGTGAAGAGTATTTACGCCGAGTTTTTTCACCTCATCGAGACGGTTTACGGCGTTCGTAAAATTACCTTTTTGGTCGTTTCCGCGCAAAAGCATGTCGCCTTCAATGTCCTGAGCCCCGAAAGACCTCATCACGACGCCCATCATTACGGCTTTGTTGTCGTGGAACATGGTTTTCAAATTATTTTTCGGATAAACCGCTTTGGGCTTCGAAACACCGACAAATGCGCTTATTCCGGTTTGATTGACAAACTTATTCCAATCGTCGTGCTTTGAGCCGACGTTTTTGTCCTTTTCCTCGGAAGGCTTTATTTCGGGCTTGCTTACGGGAGCAGCCGCCGCTTTGAACATTACTCGATTTACGGAATTTATCATTTATTTTCACCTCCGTGGTATCTGCCGAAGAACCTTTCCGCAAGCAGGGTTGCGCCGACAAGTCCCAAAAATCCGCCGCCGAAAACCTTCATCCATTTCGAGGAATTCGACATTCTCGACGTTGCTTCGGAAATCATGTCTTTCGGTGCATCGCCCGTGCACAAGTGCCTTAACAGGTTATTGATGTCACCGCTCCATCCGGTCAGGCGGTGTTCGGGCTTTTGCCAGTTGCACCATCTGATGACCTTTTCGATAACGGTGTTTTTGTAATTTCTTATCGATTTTTTAACGGGTTCGGAAAGATTTTTTGCCGTATCTTCGCTTATATCAAGCCCGTACGTCAACGAGAACAAGACTTTGTATTCCGCTCTCGAAAGTCCGTTTTTCGCGAGAAAATCGTTTGCGTTGTGGTTGACGAGAACATCTTTCAATTTTGTCAATATTTCGCTGCGAACGCCTTTTCGGGAAACATCGTTGAGGGGCTCGACTTCCCACCTTGCTTCCGCGAACATTTTCCAAGCATTTTTTGCAAGTTCGTCCGCCGTTTCGATGACAAATTTGCCTTCGGAGTTTTTGGCAATTTTTACTTCTTTACCCGCAAATTCGCTCAAAACCGTTTTTGCTTTTTTCGCTTCGTCTTCGGTCAGGTCGGCAGCGCCGTACATCAAATCGTTCAACTTATCCGACAAGTTTTTGTCAAGGTCTTTCGTTCCGCCGAGAAGGAAATTCAACTGCGTTTCGAGTCCGTCTTTCGAAATTCTTCTCATCAGGTCGAGCATTTGAATTTGTCTGTTCATCGACGAAGTCGCGCCGAGGATTCTCATTTTCGCGTTTTCGACCAAGTTATGAAGCAAAGAACCTTGCGCCGGTTCTTTCAGACCGGCTTCGACGTCGTAACCGACCAAAGCACGGGCAACGTTCTCGAATTTCGTGCCTTGAAGCTCTTTTATCGCTTCTTCGCAGGCAGCTTGAGCAAATTCCCGGGCAGGCTTAATCATTGCTTCATCGGAAATTTTCTTTTCAAACCTTTCCGTGATTTCGCCCATTCTCTTCAGGGTTTTGTCGTAACGGGAATCTTCGGTTACGAATTTTTCGATTTGTTCCGTAAGATATTTTTGGAAATCGGGCGAAGAAGGTTCCGGCACGCGCATTCCGAGTCCGTCGTAAACGTAAGCTTCCGCAAACTCGCTGTAATCGCGCGCAATACTCGATTCTCCGAAGTCTCCGACCCGTTGTCCGATAAAATCGTTTACCGCTTTCAATTTTGCGGTCAATTTGCCCGTTACTTCCGACAATTTTTCCGCGTCTGCTTTGACCTCGGAAACCTTCATTCCCGCGGTTCCGCCGAACCCGTCTTTTCTGAAATCGCTGAACTTCGCTTTTATGGAGTTAAGAACCGATTCATCCAAAGGCTGTGCATTTTTTTCGGATATTGTTTTGATATCGGCAAGAATTTTCTCGAGAACTTCGTCGGAGTTAAGATTTTTGCCGCCGACGGCCTTTATTAACGTCGCTTCGTCAAATTTATCGCCGAGTTGTGATTCGATTTTTTCAAACAATCGTCTGATTTGGTTTTCGCTTAAAACGTTATTTTTACCCGCCGTTTCGCCGAGAAATTCAGCAATTTCCGTTCTCAATCGAGTTTCGCCCGCCCCGAGAATCGACGCCAACTCGTCTCGTTGCGTGCTTTCAAGCAACTCTTTACCGTGTTCGCCGAAGAACTTCGCAAGATTTTCGGTCATTTCGGGATTTGAAACTTCGGTCGCGTTTTTCATCGCATTCAAAGCCGCTTCCGTCTTTTTCAAATCGGATTGTTCAAAATATTTTCCGAGATATTTTTCCGCCTGATTACACATCAACGCACTCATTATCGGCGTCGCAAACCCTGCGGTCAACATCCACAAAGTATTTCCCTGCGTTGCGACCTTTTGGGCATGAACCTTGATAAGCTCTTCCCTGTTCGGAATATCCTTCGGAATTCCGGCCTTGTCGCCTATCGCGTTTAATTCTTCCTTGCTCATCAAATCGAACGGAATGTACTGAGGATCCTGATACATCATCTTTTTCCGTCCGTAACTGTCAACGTACTTTTGGTGAATATCGACGCCGGTTTGCCATTTCAAAGGTTGTTGAATGAAAAGCTTCGGCCACAAAGCCATTGACGCGAAAAACGAACCCGCACCTATCAATTCCATCGACTTTTTGATTTTCATGGGGTTTTTCAACATCAAAAGAAGCCCCAACCCCAACGAACCCGCTTTCATTGCCGTGTCGTTGTTTTTACCGAGTTGATAGTCGTTTGCTTTACCCGTCAGCCCCGCTTTCAGATTCACTACATCTTCTTTTAAGTCCTTCGCCCACTCTTTCGGAGATTCGAACCCCAAAATTCCGGTTCTTACAAGATGACCCTTCGGAGGAAGAACCGTTTTTACGGCACGTCCTTCAAAAGAAGAACCCGATGCCGGTGTCGTTATTTTTGTCGTTACATTATTTTCCATCAGCATACCGCCTTACTGTCGGAGTCGTTAAGATTTACTTTTTGTGCCGCTTTCTTGGCAGCTGTTATTTTTCCGTCGTTCAAAACCGCAATGTTGCCCCAAATCGTTGCGGCAAGGGTCAATCCGAGCAAAGCTTTTCCCCCGTATCCCGCAAGTTTGTTGTCTTTCCCGTGAACCAAATTCTTTGCCGCGTCTACGACCGCATCTTTGAAAGTAGTTAAAAACTGTTTTGACGACTCTTTTAAATCGCCTATTCGAGGGAGTTGAACGTTACCCCACGACGATTGCGCCGCGTACGCGACGCCCGTTATTGCCCACAAATACGAGATTATGGTCGAATAAGTTTTCAATTTTACAAGTTTTTCCTTCAATGCCGGTTTCACCGCCTGATCCGACGCAGGTAAATTGTCCCCGTAACCCATCTTTTTCGCGGTTTTATCGTACCACGAAGCGTAATTGTCTCCGAATTTTTTATTGTCGTACAACAAATCCCAACGCGGGAAATCCACGCTTTCAAAGGCTTTATGATATTCATACTTTTTAAGTCCGTCTGTATTGGAACCTTCGGGCAATTCGTTGATTTCTTTTCGGTAAGTCAGGTCGGGATCAACGCCGTATTTCATTTTAAAAGGAAGCTTCAACAAATTCGGCGCAAGACTTTTTCCGACGCCGTAAAGCAGGACGCCGAGCGCAAAGCTTGCCCCCAAGCGTTTTGCGACAAGTTTGTCTTTTGCTTCCGCAAAAAACGGAGCAACACCCGCAAACACGCCCATCAACGTCAAACTTCCGATTATATAGGGAACCGTTCCCATGGACAAAAATTCGTAAAAATTGGCGTTTCTGCTGCCTCTCAAGCCTTTTGCGGGGTAAACGGTAAACGCGTTTGCCGTTTTGTCCAAATCCGCCTTGATTTTGGTCGACAACGGCGTGGAACCGTTTTCTCCGACCAACAACACGTCGCCTTCTTTATGACCCTCTCCTTCGTTTTGTTTTGCACTCTCGGAGCTTTGTTTTATCGGCTTTTGCACGCCGTTCCCGAAACTTATCGTCGGGGGATGTAGAAATTTATTTGAAATCGGACACATGCTCTTTTTCCCTTTCACATATTAAACAACGCTTCAAAAAAAATTTTTTTGCCTGTACAACCCCCGTTTTTTACGAAATTGTTACATTTTTTTACAATCGACACCCGGAAATTTGGTTGTATAATCTTTTATTATGAGGCTCGATAAATTTTTAAAAGTTTCAAGACTTATCAAACGCAGAACCGTCGCGGGCGAAATCGCCGACAAAGGAAAGATTTCCGTGAACGGACAAGTCGCAAAACCTGCAAAACAGCTTAAAGAAGGCGATATTTTGACTTTTTGTTTTGCAAATTCCACAAAAAGCGTAAGGGTACTGAAAATTCCCGAAACCGCCGTTCCCGTTCAGGAAGCGTCGTCTTTGTACGAGGAAATTTCGCCCGAATAAAGCAACTTCAAAATTTTACGCGGCATGCTTTGTCGATACGGAGTTTTCGCTCTCGGGATGCACTTTTTGCGTGCGAAACGACAATGCAAAACATGAGGCTGTACGGGCAATTTTAATCCGCCGGGAACGTTGCCGAATATCATTTTGCGCGGCATGCTTTGAAGGCATGGTCGGGAGCAGAATTTTTGTATTACCGACGACAATTTTTGTGGCAGAAATCGTCGAACCGCACCGGTTACTTAAAATCCGAGATTTTCAACAACGCGGTATACGTGGGCATGACATAAAGCGTTTTGTCCGCCGGAACAGCCTCAGTTGCAGCCTTTACGCATTTTTCGAGATCTTTTTCGATTGTGAACAACTTTGTATCGACACCCGCGTATTTAAGACGCAAAGCCGCGTCTTCGGCGCGTGTTCCCGTTATAAAAATCTTACCTTCGTGGTTTTTCAAAAGTTCGAAATCGGCATCCCAAATCCAGGAAACGTCGCGTCCGTCGGCATAATTGTCGTTTAGAGCCACCAACAAAACGGAATTTTTGTCGGCACTTGTTTCGCGCAAAACTTCGCTTGCTCCGACGGGATTTTTTATCAATTGAATAAAAGCTTTTTTACCGCACAACGTACGGGTTTCAGACCTTCCGAAAACCGATTTGTACGTAGGCAGGGCTTCCGCAATCGATTCCGCCGGAATTCCCGCCTCGAGAGCCCCTGAAATCGCCGCCAACGCGTTAAAAGCGTTATACAGCCCGGGCAATCCGACGACGTATTCGAAACCGTTCAAAGTAATAAAACTGCGGTCTTTACATACTTTTACCGACGCACCGTATTTCAACTCCGGCATTTTGTATCCGCATTTCGGGCATTCATATTTGCCCAAATGCGCGTAAAAACGCTCGTTGTAGACCAAATTCTCTCCGCATTTCGGGCATGCCGTATTCTCGGAAGGCGCACCCGACTCGGGGGCATCGTATAAAAATTTTATGTTTTTAAACCCGAAAAAGACGGTTTCGTTTTGCCCGGAAATACCTTCAAGCGTAGGGTCGTCGGCATTCACGAGAACTTTAAGATTTTTGTTTTTTTCGACGGCGGATTTAATTTTTTTGTAAGTCGTATCAAGCTCGCCGTACCTGTCGAGCTGGTCTCTGAAGAGGTTTGTGACAATCAGATAATTTGCGTTGAGGTAATCGTAAAGTTTTGTCAAGTAAGCCTCGTCGCTTTCAAAAACGGCAAAATCGGTCTTTTTACCTGCCGAAGCGACAATCACGGAGGCAATTCCGGAGAGCATGTTCGCGCCTTTTACGTTGTGGATTATTTTTTTTCCGCAGGATTCCGCAATATGAGCCAGAAGCCCCGCGGTCGTGGTCTTTCCGTTGGTTCCGGTTACTGTAAAAATCTCGCTCGTTTTGCCCGCCGTCGCGAATTTTATAAATTCCGGACAAATTTTCAAAGCGACTTTTCCGGGTGCGGAAGTTCCGCCCGAACCTTTTAATTCCAAGAGTTTCAGCACCACGAGCCCCGCAGCGAACGCCGTTAATAATTTTATTTTTTTCATGATAACATTTCCGAAAAATTTGGATTATATATATAATAATACCGGCAACAAAACGTAAAGGGGAAAAAATGAACACGTTTTTCTTTATCATACTTATTTTGGCGGGAACGGCGGCGGTTTTGCTTCTCGTCGCATTTCTTAACAAACTTACGAAAAAAACCCGAAACATCAAAAAAGCACTTGAAAAAGCAAAATATTCGGAATATATTTTCCTCTTAAGGCATGCTTTCAAAAACTACAACGACAACGTAGTCAGACGCGAAAAGCAAAAAAATTTGAACATGCTCTTAAACATAATCGAACTTGCCGTTTTCGCGGCAACGCAACTTATATTGACGGCAAAACGCCGTAAGGGAGAAGCGCGGAATTGACGACATTTACGGACACAACAAACGATTTTGAAGGACTCGACATATTGCAACTGCTGTGTTCGGGCGACTTCACGATGTCCGAAATCACCGATTTTCTAAACAAAACAGGTAAAAACGGAATCGAATACAAACCTTCGATAACGGAAAAATTCATCAACGCACTCGAACTCGCAAACATAAGCTTGATAACCGTAAACGAACGCTTTCGGCTGACGGATTTTATCCAAAAAGTATTTTTCAACAAAGACGAAATTCGGCTTCTGACCAAAATCAGCAACGGTTTCGGCAAATTTTGCGACATCGAAGACCCGAAATCGGTGAAATCGTTTTTCGAAAGACTTACGCCCGTTTTGACGCGTTCCGCAAGGCGTTTGCTCAACTATTACATCGAACGCGACAATATTCGCAATTTTGCCGCAAGACAAAAACGGATAAACATCAGAGACTACGAAAACTCGGGCTATCAGATGATTATCACCTATTGCGGCAGGCATATTCGTTGCGAAATTCTCGAAATTTACAAAAAATCGTCAAAAACCTACGTAGAAATTTTCAATATCGACAAAAGACGCTTCGCGACGCTGAGCGCAAACCTCATCAACGATGTCGAACTGCTTCCGTACAAAGCGAAAGGTCCGATGATGCTTGCGTCGACGGCATTTTGCCTTACCGGCGAACTCAAAAACAATTATCGACTCCGAAAAACCGAAAAAATCCTCGACCTGACCGAAGACTACCTTGCCGTACTGAACACGGGCGAAGACGACATAGAACTTTACAAAAGACTTTTGAAATACGAAGGCAGTTGCGAGGTAATCAATTCGGGCGAACAGCGGGCAAAATTTGCGGAATTCGTCGGAACGATAGTCGCAAAACTGCGATCGAAGCCCCCGGAATGCTGACACCGCGCGCAACTCGCCTCAAAAACGCAACCCGCAGGCAGCATGCCGGAAAACAAATAAAACCGTCCCGATGCCGAGCCCGCACCCCGCAACGAGATTTATCGGACGAAGCTCGAATCATGCCCGTCGGCACGGATAAAAGCTCTTTCCGAACAGGAAAAACTCGCGATAAAACGAAATAACCGCACCGAAGCAACGACTTCGTCGGGAATAGCGCAAAATCGCACAAATTGACGTTCGTAACATCTTTTCGGAGTGCTGCGCGAAAATCGCCCGACGAGCCCGCATGCCGCTCGGAGCATTAATGCGCGAAGCCGCCCGAACGTCAAATACCCGCACCTCAAGAAGGAACTCCGCGAAACCGCAAAGCGAATAACAAACGGGCGAAAAATTTAAATGTCTACGATGTACAAATCTTTTTCGATTTTTATAAGGAAACTGCTTTGTTCTTTGATTGTGACGTCATCGCGCTTGCCGAACAAACCGACTACGGGCGCCGCGATGATTGCGGATGTTTGCATCAACGCGCCTCCCGCAAGGTACAGAGGCGACATCAGGGGATGATCGTCGTTGCAGTACTTGTCGCAAGGGTCATGATAAACGTTTCTGACGTAATCGTTGCCTTTTTGCGCGGCATTGCGGGTGTTTTGAGGATAAAGCATGCCGCCCGCGATGACTCCGAATTTCACGTTTTTTCCGTCAACCTTGATAATTTCGGCTTCTACGGGATAAACGATTTTGTTTACGACAATTTTTTCGACTTTAATTTTGATTTTGCCTGCACTTGCGGATTTTGCGGCGGAATTTTTGACTATTCGTCCTCTGAAAGTAACCTTTTCGGGGTCTTTGCCCGGGAAAACCCTGTACATCGTGTCAAACTCGATTTCGCCGTCGTTATAGCCCGAAGAACTTATTTGTCGGTCGGATTTAACCCAAAATTCCGAGCCCTTTGCAAGTTTGGTCGCTTCTATTTCGTAGTCGCGATCTTTGACTTCTTCGATTGTATATTCGGGCGAAAGCACCGTTATCGGAACCAATTCGCCGTTTTCGTTACGGGCGTAATATTTTTTGTCCGAGTCCGTTTCGGGTTCGGAACGGTTGAAAAAGCTTATTTTTTCTTCGGAAACGGGTTGGATTGAAGTATTTTTACCGACAAAATCACCGGAAACAACGGGCTGCGCGGAATTATCATTCGCACTTGCGCCCGGTTTTTCGGACTCCGAAACCTCGTCTTTTACGGTCACAAACTCGCGTTGCGGCATTTTTGCAAACGAAAGCTGCGACGGTTCCGACACCGACAAAAAATCTTCGGGAGAGGGTTCAAACACCGTGTTTGCAATGCCCACCGTCGAACTCACTTCGCACAATAATAATGTCAGGCTCAGTGCCCCTACAAATAGTCTTCTCATAAAATTCCTTTGTTGTTATTAATGTTATAAAGTGTTATTAATGCTTCGGTTATCTCTTTCGAGGTTTTAATATTATACTTAAATAAACTTTTTTTTATCATCCGGAAAGTTGATTGACATATCGAATGTTTAAGTTTTAATGACGGTTTTTCGGGGAATTTTGTTTTCGGGAATTTCAAGGTACCGAAAAAGCTTTAATATCAAGCAAAACAGGATTTTGAACAAAAAATTTCCATGCCCGATTTTTCGAGCGTACCGCAATAACGAGAATTTTCAAGTGTCTGCCCCCTTGTAAAAAATTTTTAAAATTAAAAAAACTTTTTTTCGCGCGCTCGCGCGGGAGTTTTTTTCAAGAAAACGTCGACAATTTTCGGGAAGCTATTTTTTAAGAAACGCAAATATTAAGTTTTGTAACGACAAATACGACAAATTTTCTTTCAAAAGGCAATTTTTGACCCGTTATATCGTTTATATATACACAAGGCATAAAAAAGCATGCCGCAAGAGAGGGAGAATTATGGCGATTTTTAACAACAGCGATTTATTTGCAAATCCGTTCGAAAAGACAAAGTCTGTTTCGGGCAGCAAAAACGTTCAAAATCCGTTCGGATATCAAAAAATTCCGAACTACATGGAGTTGTTTCAGTTTAACGACGCAACCAAGCCGATAGACTTTGTCGAACTGAAAGACGACAAATCGAGCGACAAAAAAAGCTCGAACTCGACCGAACTGACAATGGAAGAGGATGTGTCCGTCAAAGACAAGCTTTCATGGGAAAAAATTCTCGGCGTCGAATGGAAAAGAGGCAAGGATACAAGCGTCACGCAAAAAGACGGCGAAAAAATATTCGAAAGCACCGTTAAAAACGTAGTTTCGGGCGAAGAAAGAAAAATCAAAACCGTAATTCATAAAGACAAAGAAACCTGCAGCACGTACATGAGCGTAAACGGCACGCCCGAAGGCAATCCGTACTCGAAATTGATACAGGAACTCAAAGGCATGGGCGAATCCGAAACGATAGAAACCGCCTCCGTCGACAAGTCGTCGAACACAAAGGCAAAAGAATTCGAAAAATGTCTGCTCGACAACACTCTCGCGGTTTCGGAAAACGGAAAAACCCGCCTTAAATCGGCAAAAATCGACGGCAAAAACGTTGAACCGACAGGAGATATCGAATACTACGCCGGTAAAGACGGTAATCAATATTTGCAACAAAGTTTCAAAGATAAAGCAACCGGCAAAATATACCGTGTCACGTATCAAGCCGCACCGAGCGGAGAAGTTTCGGAAGTCGAAAAAGACATAAACGAAATCAAAAAAGCCGAAACGGCAAATTCCACGGCGGGAGCACCCGAAAACGGTGCGGAATCAGAAACACCCGTAAATAACGCCGCACCCGATGCAGACTCGAAAAAGAAACAAGAAAGCGCGCAAAACCAACAAACACTCACGGAAATCACATATAAAGCACGCGGAAATAAATATTCGGTAGCAATTAACCCGCTTCCCTCTTCACTTGAAGAAAATTGGACTCCGGGGTCGGAAAAAGAATGGATACAATTAGAAAACAACGTTTGGAAACACTTGGAATTCGACAATAACAACAATCTAATCGGCAGAGTTTTTGAACTGGTAAAAACCGAAACAGGCACGGATTTCAAATTTTTGGAAACGTACGCACCAAAAAACAATAACCCCGCAAATCCCGATAGTTCCCGAACAACCGAAAAGGTCGGAGACCTGCAAATAACTTACAACGCCCTTCCTTCGGGCTACGACCCGAATTACGAACCGGGTGAAGGCTGGGACAAGATAGAATATATCCAAAAAATTGACGGACAAGATAAAAAAGTCGTAACGTATAAAAACACGGAAAACGGATTGTACTTTAAGGTTGTGCCGGACAAAACGAACAACACAACCAAGTTTATCAGAGATACGGCAACATTTAATCTGTCAAATTTAGAAAAACCGATAAAAGCGGATAAGTTCGTTGCCCCCGATATCGGACCGAACTACAAATATGAAGGCTTTGAAGTAAAAGCAGACACTGCGACATCCGGATACGGCTGCTCAAACATCGCTCGAATTCTCAAATACAAGAGAATTGACGGAGAATATTTCACCGTTCGATATTCATTCAGCAACGGAAACTTTATCTGGGACAGACAGGCACCGCAACAAATCACAAAATAAGGAAATAAATTCTCTTCTTATCCCGCATATTGTTCGCAAGGCGGTCAATCGGGCGGGGGATCACGCCCGCCGACGCACAACGCAGGCACAAGCGTTGTTTTGTCGGTCAGCGGGCATGCCCGAGGAGGAGGTTTTTGCAGGGCGATTTGTCTTGCCAGAATTGAGCGGAATTGCGGTGTAAATCATCTTGTTCGACCTCTTCTTTTTTGTGGACGGCGAACCTTATGTCGACGAAATTAATATTTTCGAGTTCTTCGACGTGAAATTCTTTGGCACCGCAGTTGGGACAAAAAGCGTTTTCGGGCTTCACGTTATCGCAAAAGTCGACGACGGCGGCACGTTTGACGTTGCAGCACGCACAGCGGACGATATACCATTTTACGACCACGAGTTTACCGCAATCGGGGCAATACGAGCGTTTCACGGTGACGGGGATTTTCGGATGTCTGCACCCTTGTAAAGATTTAAAAAATTCTCTTATCATCATAGGTTTTTTATAATTCGTTTTTTGCGAAAGTCAACAAAATCGGGCGACACGGCGAAGCAATGTAAACATTTGTAACAAAATCACAAAAAACGGGAAATTTTTGTAATTCATTTGCATTAAACAATATGTGGAAAGAAAAAATATACGATGATGTGTGGTAAGATAAAGAAACAACCGCAAGTGAAAGCTGAAAGGTGAAGGAAATGTTCGACTTTAAGAAAAACGACCGACAAAACGAGAAAAAAGACTTGAAAGGCATGCTGAACAGGTTTTTAACGTCGCAAGCCGCGGAGTACAAAATCCGGAGCGGCTATATCGACAACATAACCGAAGAGTCGGGCAAACTTTCGCACAAATATCTGGAGAAGATGGTGAGAGAGATGATTAACGCGGAATTCGACGGCGAAACGGTGAGTCAAAAAACCGTTGACATGCTTACGGACGCGGTTGTTCACAGGATAAAGAAGAAGCAGCTCGATTACCTTGATAAGCTCGAAGACGAAGAGCAGAGGTAAGCCTGACAAAATATACTCTTTTATAGCGCTGTCGACTGATGTCGGCGGCGTTATTTTTGTCGAAAATTTCCGAGTACGCAGTCATTTTGACGGAAAGGAAAAAAGAGATGAAATATTTGATTAAAAAACCCGACACTTTTTTGAGCATGCTTAACGACGACATAACTTCGGTGCTGCACAGAAGTTTCGACAATTTGTTTCCGGAGTACGTGTTCGAACGCGAAATGAAAGGCATGGCGATGCCGGTGGACGTTAAAGAATTTGAAGACAAATATGAACTTCGCGTCGAAATTCCGGGAGTTAAAAAGGAAAACATAAATCTTGATATCAACAAGAATACCGTGAAAATCGAAGCTTCGAAAAACGAAGAAATTTGCGAAAACGACAAAAAGAAAAAATACCACAAAAGCGAATTTCGGTACGGAAATTATTCGCGGACATTATATTTCCCGGTCGACATCGACTCCGAACACTGTGACGCCGAGCTTAAACACGGGATTTTGAAAATCGAACTTCCGAAAAAAGACGCGGAAAAAGTATCCGGCAAAAAGATAGAGATAAAAGAATGAGCGTTATATTGGGCATAAAGTCGCGTAACCGCGAGGATTGCGCGGTGCGACTTCAGAAGATATTGACGAAACACGGATGTTTCATCGATACGAGAATAGGGCTGCATTATTTCGGTAAATGCAGTGATTTCGGGCTTATACTGCTTTCGATAAACGACGACGAAAAAGCCGTCGAAATAGAAGCGCAAATTCTCGAAATTCCCGAAACCGAAACACAGAGAATGATATTTAAAACGGACTGAAAAATGACGAGAATAATAATTATCGGCGGAGGCGCGGCGGGACCGAAAACCGCCGCAAAACTTCGCAGAACTAACAGCGAATATATAATTGATTTATATACGGAAGAAAACGTCGTATCGTACTCTTCGTGCGGACTTCCGTACTATATAGAAGGGATAATCCCCGATATTTCGGAGTTGCTCGTCCGTTCGCCGTCGGAATTTGCAAAACACGGAATTAATATACATTTGAAGCAAAAATGCGTAAAAATCAACAAGGAAAATCGGTCGGTAAATATCGTGAATCTCGAAACGAACGAGGAGTTTGAAGAGTTTTATGATATTTTGGTAATCGCAACCGGCGCAAGACCATATATTCCGCCGATAAAGAACGTCGACACCGGAAACGTTTTTACTTTGAGAAAACTTGCGGACGGAATTAACATAAAGAACGCCATGCGCAAAGCGAAGCGCGTAACGCTTGCGGGGTGCGGATTTTTGGGGCTCGAACTTACGGAAGCCTTTGTAAAAAACGGACTCGAAGTTAACGTCGTTGAGCGGGAAGAACATATTTTGAGCACTTTTGACGACGAATTTTCGGAGAGGTTGAAATCCGTCATCGAAGAACACGGGAACGTGAAAATTCATACGAACGACACTATTTCGAGAATGATAAGCGAAAACGGCAACGTCAAGAGAGTTTTGACGTACAACGGAAAGGAAATCGAAACGGATTTTGCCGTGATATGCGCGGGCGTCGTTCCGAACAGCGAACTTGCAAGACAAGCCGGGTTAAAGCTCGGTGTCGGGGGCAGCATAAAAGTCAATAACCACTTCAAAACGTCGTATCCGACGATATACGCTGCGGGCGACTGTTGCGAAAAATTAAATATCGTGACGCACGATTACTGTTGGCTTCCGTTGGGGTCTACAGCCAATAAGGAAGGGCGATGCGCGGCCATGAACATTGCAAACGAACAATGCGATTTCGACGGAGTGACGGGCGCAATGGTCGGAAAATATTTCGATTTCACGGCAAGCATGACGGGAATAAGCGAAAAAGACGCGTCGAAAGCGGGTTTCAGACCGATAAGCGCGACGGTTACAAAGCCCGACCGAGTGGGGTACATGCCCGGTGCGGCGGAAATTACCCTGAAAGTGACGGTGGACGCAAATTCCAGACGGATTTTGGGAGCACAGGCGACAGGCTACGGAGACGCCGAAAAACGGATTTCTTCGATAACGACGGCAATAACTTCGGGTCAAAACATCGACGAGTTTACAAATCTTGACCTGCCGTACGCCCCGCCGTACTCACCCGCAATCGACCCGATACTGAACGCTTTCCAAATAATTTTCGATAAATTGGATAAGAGAAATTTTACATAATTGCGTGAAGAAAATGTTTGTGTTATCATCCCGGTAATCGGTAACAGATAAGATAGGAACTAAAATATGATTTCGGTAAACGATTTGAAAACGGGATTGACATTGGAAATAGACGGCGCGCTTTGGTCGGTTGTCGAATTTTTGCACGTAAAACCCGGAAAAGGCG
The DNA here is from genome assembly GCA_934718085.1 of uncultured Candidatus Melainabacteria bacterium. GTDB lineage: Bacteria > Cyanobacteriota > Vampirovibrionia > Gastranaerophilales > Gastranaerophilaceae > CAKUZL01. The sequence continues at coordinate 44,940 of CAKUZL010000001.1, read as the reverse complement.
CAGCGTTCGTCAGAACAAAACTTAAAAGTCCCGAAACCGGAAACGTAATAGAAAAAACGTTCAGAGCGGGCGAAAAAGTCGCGAAAGCATCTTTGGACAAAAGAGACATGCAATATTTGTACAAAGAAGGAAACGACTTTGTAATGATGGATTTGGAAACGTATGAACAAATGAATATCTCGGAAGCCGCAATCGGCGACGGCGTTAAATATTTGAAAGAAAATATGAACGTTACGATTTTGATGCACGATTCGAGAATAATAGGCGTTGACGTGCCCAACCACGTAGAACTCGAAGTCGTCGACACTCCCCCCGCCGAAAAGGGAAATACTTCGCAAGGCGGAACGAAGCCCGCGAAACTCGAAACCGGCGCGGTCGTAAACGTACCGTTCTTTGTCGTGAACGGCGACGTAATCAGAGTCGACACCAGAACCAACGAGTATCTCGACAGAGTATAGTAATAAAATTTCGATAAACTTTCAAAACGGCGAAAGTCGGGTTGAAAGTTTATCTTGTTAAGCAACACATTGCGGAGGCAATAATAATGAATTTCGAACCCGAATATATAAAAAAATTGGCAAAAATCCTTTCGGACGGAGATTTGTCGGAAATAACGCTTGAAAGCGGCGAAGAGGCGCTTGTTTTAAAACGAGAAAGAAATGTCGTCGCTGCAGCACCCGCGGTAATGCAAATTCCCGCGGCACAACCGGTGCAAGCCGTTCAAACGCAAGCGGACACCGGGGCTCCCTCTTCGGAACCCGCGGCGGAAAAAGCCGAAGATAAAGGACAGGCAATACTTTCGCCTATGGTCGGAACGTTCTACGCGGCACCCGGCGCGGACGAAGCTCCTTTTGTAAAAGTCGGACAAAGCATTTCGAAAGGGCAGGTCGTCTGCATTATCGAAGCGATGAAACTTATGAACAAAATCGAAAGCGAATTTGCGGGAACAATAACCGAAATATGCGTCGAAAACGGAAAATCCGTGGAATACGGACAACCGCTGATGTACGTAAAATAATTTGATTTCGTAAAATAAAAATGCCAAAATATTAAAGACCGAGAGAACTATGTTTAAGAAAATATTGATTGCAAACAGAGGCGAAGTCGCCGTAAGAATAATAAGAGCATGCCGCGAATTGGGAATTCCGACCGTTGCGGTGTACTCAAAAGCGGACGAAAATTCTTTGCACGTAAGCCTTGCGACCGAAGCGTACTGCATCGGACCCGCGGAAAGCGCAAAGAGCTATTTGAACGTACATTCGATAATTTCGGCGGCGCTGATATCGGGCGCGGATGCAATCCACCCGGGATACGGGTTTATGTCCGAAAGCGTCGATTTTGCGGAAGTTTGCAAACAACACGGAATAACGTTCATCGGACCGTCTTCGGAGTCCATGCTCAAAGTCGGCGACAAGTCGAAAGCAAGAGAAGCAATGGCTTCCAAAAACATCCCCATAACGCCGGGAACGGGAATTATCAATAACCTCGAAACCGCGAAAAAGTTTTGCAAAAAAGTCGGATTTCCGGTTATCATCAAAGCCAGCGCGGGCGGCGGCGGAAAAGGCATGCGCGTCGTCAATAATATGGGCGAACTCGAAGAAAACCTCATTTTGTGTAAAACCGAGGCTAAGAAATTTTTCTCCGACCCTTCGGTTTATATGGAAAAATACCTGACGAACCCGCGACACATCGAGGTTCAAGTTTTGGCTGACAAATTCGGAAACGTTGTTTGTCTCGGAGAAAGAGACTGTTCGATTCAAAGACGTCACCAAAAATTGGTCGAAGAATCGCCTTCACCCGCGGTCAGCGAAAAAACTCGCGAAAAGCTTATGCACGCCGCAAGAAAGGCGGTTAAAGCCGTAAAATACGAAAGCGCGGGAACGGTAGAGTTTTTGCTTGACTCCGACAACAACTTTTATTTTATGGAAATGAACGTCAGATTGCAGGTGGAACATGGTGTTTCGGAAATGCTGTCGGGAATCGACATCGTTCGCGAACAAATTTTGATAGCGGCGGGAGAGCCTTTGTCGATGGAACAAAAGGACATCAAGCTTAACGGACACGTTATCGAATGCAGAATCAACGCGGAAGATCCCGACAACCACTTTTTGCCTTGCCCCGGAAAAATCACGGGATACGCGGCACCGGGCGGTTTCGGCGTGCGGATAGATTCGCATGTTTATCCCGATTATCAAATTCCTCCGTACTACGATTCGCTGATAAGCAAGCTGATATGCTGGGCGCCGACAAGACATCAGGCAATTCGTCGGACGTACAGAGCATTGAAGGAATATGTCATAACGGGCGTCAAAACAACGTTGCCGTTTTATATGGATTTGATTGAAAATCCGGTATTTTTGAAAGGCGATTTCGATACGGGATTTTTGGAAAAATACCTCGAAGAAAAGAAGAAATAAAACGCACCTTTCGCCCGAAACTACGAAGAAAGTGCGCTCAGGCAGGGACGGAAATATGAAAAAGTTGATAATTTATTTTACGATTTTTTGTATGACGGCGCAAGCGTGCTTTGTTCCCGCGAGTGCTGCGGTTTGGCGCGGGCATGCCGAGGTGACGGACGAAAGGGCATCAAAGAACGAGAAGATTTATACAGGAGAGAAGGAAACCGTAAAATCGAAAGAAGTCGTAAAGATGGTTGTTTCGCAGGTTTTGACGGGCGGAATAACACAGGAAGGCGACGAATTTTTTGCGGAGGTTACAGACGACGTTGAAGGCGGAAGCGGCGTGGTTCTGCCGATGGGAACGCTTGCACACGGAACCGTTCGGAAGATAACCGACCCCAGGAGGGGCGGGCGCGACGGCTGGATTGAAGTGAAATTCGATTCGCTGATAACTCCCGACGGAAACGAAATTCCGATAAACGCATCGATGACGACGAAAAACTCGGCGGCGGTTTCGCTTGCCAAAACGGCGGTAATCGACGCCGGTTATACGGTTACCGGAAGCCTTATGGGCGGAATGTTTATGCTGAATTTGTTCGGGATAGAAGGCGCAATCGTGAGCCAGGGGTACACTTTGGCGGGAGGCGCAGCCGCGGGAGCCGCAATGGGACTCGGTTTGAGCCTTTTGAGGAAGGGAAAGGACGTCCTGATTTCGAGAGGCGACGAAATAAAAGTTACGATAAATTCAAACGTCGAATTACCCGTTTTTACGAAGGAAGCGTTCAAACAGGAAGAGCAGCGATATGAGGGGCTTGACGTCAAAGTCGACGACATTTGGCTTGTGAAAGATCCGTTCGGAAACCGCAATACGTTTGAATTGACACTCGATATCGGAAACATTTCGGACAAAGACTTTTCGTCGTTTGATATCGCGGTTGTAAGCGATTTGAGAAAAAAATATTATCAGTCGTTGTTTTTCAAGGACGCAATGCCGCTCGCGAAAATAAAATCGGGGACGCGCGTCAAAGGAAAAATGTATTTTGCGGTTGACGACCCGAGACGGCAACATTGGCTGGTCTTTTTCGACAGAAAGAACGGAAAGCCGCTTGCCAAAGTATCTTTGGACAACGCTAAAAAAGAATTGGGAATAAATTTCAACAAAAAGCACAAAAAAGTCAAAACCGCGGGTTAATCGGTTCGGGAGTTTCGACGCGGATAAAAATACGTCTGCAATAATCGGCGAAACATATTATTTTGACAAAACCCCGGCGTGTTGAAGACCGGAGACTTGCACAAATGTACGGCGTTTATCAGGTTTTCGGGGCGCACACAAAATATCGAGCGTTTTATCGTTCGACCGTCGTGACCACTGTTCACTCAAAATCGGCCGGAACGTTACTCACGCAATAGCTCGTCGTTTAATCGATGTCGATGAAACGCTCCGCACATAAAATCCCGACGTTAAGCCGACGGCTTGGCGCATTATTTTGAACAAACAGCACGCAATCAAAACATTCTGCGAGTCCTCACTCAAAATATCCGGAGTTTATCGAACAGACTGTCATGACGCATTGTTCGCGCCAAACAACCGCCCCGCCGCGCTACTCGCAAATTCAATCAAACTTCGGAACACACCGCTTAAAACAATACCTAATCGGTAATCAGGTCGCGTTTGTAGCGTTTCCCTTCTATCATAACCGACAAAATCGCGATATCGGCGGGTTTTACGCCTCCTATTCTTGATGCCTGTCCCAAAGTTTTGGGGCGAATTTTGTTCAATTTTTCGCGGGTTTCGGTCGAAATGTGGTTAATTCGAGTGTAGTCGATGTCGTCCGGGATTTTGACTTTTTCGGTTTTTGAAGCCGCTTCGACCTGCATAATTTGACGTTTGATGTAGCCGTCGTATTTTATTTTTGTTTCGACCTGTTCGAAAATTTCCGGCGAATAATTCAAGTCCGCGGTTTCGGGGTCGATTTTTTTAAGCGTTTCGTAAGAAACATTGGGGCGTTTGAGCAATTCCGCCGCCTTCACGGACTCGTTCAAAAGCTCTCCGCACGGTTTCAAAATTTCGTTTGTTTTGTCGGAAGCCGTAATTTTTAAAGATTTCAACCGTTCGATTTCGTTTTCGATTGAAGAATATTTTGATTTAAAATTTTCGAAACGTTCGCCCGAGATGAGTCCGAATTTGTGCCCGAGCGGGGTCAATCGCTCGTCAGCATTGTCCTGACGGAGCAAAAGCCGATATTCGGAACGCGAAGTAAGCATTCTGTAAGGCTCGTCAATGTCTTTTGTGACCAAATCGTCAATTAAAGTGCCGATATAGGACGATTCGCGCGAAAGCGTGAGCGGCTCTTTGTTTTGAAGGTAACAAACCGCGTTTATGCCGGCAATTAAGCCTTGTGCGGCGGCTTCTTCGTATCCGCTCGTGCCGTTGATTTGCCCGGCGCAAAACAGACCTTTGATTTTTTTGCTCATCAGCGAATGAGTGGTCTGAACGGCGGGAACGTAGTCATATTCGACCGCATAGGCGGGTTTGATTACGTGAACGTTTTCGAGCCCGGGCAACGAATGAAGCATTTGAATTTGAACTTCCGCGGGCAGAGAGGTCGAAAAGCCCTGAACGTAGTATTCATAGGTACTTTTGCCTTCGGGTTCGAGAAATATATGATGCGAAGGGTTATTTGCAAACCTTTTTATTTTATCCTCGATGGACGGGCAGTAACGAGGGCCTTTTCCGTGAATAAGTCCGGTGTACATCGGCGATTTGTCGAGATTGTTCGTAATAATCTCTTTTGTCAGAGCGGTCGTACGCGTTAAGTAGCACGGATATTGTTCTCTGACGGGTCTGTTAGGCAAAAACGAGAAATAGCGGGGATTTTCGTCGCCGGGTTGAATTGTCGTTTTCGAAAAATCAATCGTGCGGGAGTCAACTCTTGCGGGAGTGCCGGTTTTCAGACGACCGCAATAAATTCCGTGTTTGCGAAGCGAGTCCGAAAGTCCCACGGCGTTTGACTCTCCGAGTCTACCGAAAGGCAAAGACTTTAACCCGACCCAAATTTTTGCGTCGAGAGAAGTTCCGGTTGTCAGAATGATTACGGGCGCAAAATATTCGAGCCCGAATTCATCTTTCATGCCTTTTATTTCGCCGTTTTCTACAATTAATTCCGACACGACGCACTGTTTAAGCGAAATATTCGGTTCGCTTTCGATTAAATGACGAACAAACGCCGAATACTCCTTTTTGTCCGATTGAGCGCGTAAAGCCCGAACGGCGGGACCTTTCGAGGAATTAAGCATTTTAAGCTGCATATAAGTCGCATCGGCGGCAATACCCATAATTCCGCCGAGAGCGTCGATTTCACGCACCAGACAGGACTTGGCGGGTCCTCCGACCGCGGGATTGCAGGGCATAAGCGCGATATTGTCGAGGTTCAACGAAACCGCCAAAACCTTCGCGCCCGAACGCGCCGCCGCGATTGCCGCTTCGCAACCCGCGTGACCTAATCCCGTAACTATTACGTCATACTTAAACATGCCTTAATTTTAGTACAAATAAATTTTTGGTTCAACGATTTATTTTTTGACATCGCAAGTTTCGGCAGACTGTTTTTGAATGTTTTTTCGCAAAATTCCGTTCAGAAGTTTCGGAAGCGCAAACCCGATAAGCGCCGTATTTGTGAGCAAAGAGACCCAATACAAAGCTGCACCCGCGGTTTTTGTTTTTTTGATGACTTCGGGCGAAACGCCTTTCATTTCGGGAATATCGTTGAAATTTCTCATTTGCATTTTGAATTTTTCGAAAAATCCCGGCTCTTTTCCGTTAAAAATGCTCGTGTCCATAATTTTTGTACCGAGAAATTTGTCCGCAAGCCTTCCCGTTATGTTGTTTATAAGAAAATCGCCGCCGAAAAACAGCGTAAACAGCCCGGCGTCACGCAAAGCTCTGTCGCGCATTTCGTTTTCGTCGCGGGAGGAAATTATTTTTGCGGGAAAACTTGCAAGCAGCCAAATTGCCGCAAAAATGGTCTTCGACATATTCGTTCCCGAGGTATAATTAAAGTTTTCGGGCTTTTCCGAGATTTTTTTCAAAATCGGATTTATAGCCTTTTGCAAAAATCCCGCTTTTTCGGGTTTCGAAAAATCCTTGCCGAGCCCCGCGGTGACCGCTTTCGGGAACAATATCCCCGGCACGACGCAACAAACAACATTCCAAAATGCTTTTTTTGCCTTCGATTTTTTCAACTCCTCTTTCGAAACGGGCGTTTGTTCTTTGAGGTCGAAACCTGCCGAAAAATCGGTTCTTTTGGTCAGAGCCTCGGTCGTTTCGGTCGCAATCCAGGGAATTATCGACCACATTGCGGCGGTCGAAATAAAATCAAACGTCAAAACCTTCTCGTGAACGGCAAGCAGAGCCTTTTTAAGTTTTTCGGGGTCATCTTTGTAACGTTCGAAAATTTCCTTAAAAGCCTTTGAATTTTCGGAGTTTCCGAATTTTTTGTCAAGCTTCTTCGCCGTTTCTTCAAGACCTTTTTTGATATCGGCATGCGGAGTCAAATATTTTTTCGACATCAAAATAATGTTTTTTTGCGCGTCTTTCAGCGAATTTATAACGCCCTCGTTTTGCAAAAAACGTTTGTTGAAAAACGGAATAAACAAAATCGGTGTCAGGTACGACGCGACAAAATAAACACCGCCCATAATCGCTCGTTCCGCGGCTTCGTACTTGTTGTTGGACATCGTGCACTGCGGAATCGTACTTCCCCCGAGCGTCGTAATTCCGCGATTTAAGAGAGTATGCTGCTGAACATACGCCGTAGTTTCGTATATCCCCTTAAAAGATCGTGAATTTGGTTTTAAAGTCGCATCCGACATTCGAGTTCTCCGTTGCTCGGATTATACAAAGGTCTTGAACGCATTTCAATATTGACGGATTATATAAAATTTACCGGTGGACACGACAAAAAACACCGCCACGGAACAATTTCGGCAAATCCGAAAAAACGAAACAACATTAAGAATTGTAAATTCTAAATCACGAAAGGTTCAACTTTTAATTTCGTAAAAAAACTTAACGATTTTGACCGAATTCGAAACGTGCGGTTATAATTAAACGGCGAAATTTACTAAAGAAAAGGGAGAAAATGATGAATATCGCAAACATGATGCAACAAGCACAAAAAATGCAAAAGAAACTTCAGGAAGCACAAGAAGAGCTTGCAAATATGGAGCTTTCGGCATCTTCGGGCGACGGAGCGGTAACGGTTGTCGTTTCGGGACAAGGAAGAGTAAAATCGTTGAAAATAGAGCCTAAAGCGGTAAATTCGGAAAACCCCGACTCGGTGGATGCGGATTCCGTAGAAATGCTGGAAGACCTTATTCTTCAAGCGATAAACAAGGCGACCGAACAGGCAAACGCTCAAAACGAAACCAAAATGAAAGCCGTAACGGGCGGAATTAAAATTCCGGGATTGTTTTAATGCAATTTTCAAAACCGCTTGCTGAGCTTATAGACTATTTCAGAAGATTTCGGGGAGTCGGACCAAAATCGGCACAAAAGATGGCATTTCAGCTATTGAACATGCCTCTTTCCGATGTGGAAAAATTTGCCGCGGCGATGGTCGAGGCAAAACGCACGATAAAATATTGCAGCGTGTGCTTTAATATGTCGGCGTCCGACCCTTGTGAAATCTGCTCGGACGAAAGGCGAGACAGGTCGGTAATTTGTGTCGTTGCGGCGACAAAAGATTTGATAGCCGTCGAAAAAACAAACGAATACAAAGGACTTTATCACGTTCTGCAGGGCGTGATTTCGCCTATGGACGGCATAGGCGCAAACGACATCAGGATAAGGGAACTTTTACAAAGGGTCAGCAAAAACGACGTAAAAGAGGTTATTTTGGCGTTAAGCCCCTCCGTGGAAGGCGAAGCGACCGCGCTTTATATAGCGAAGCTCTTAAAGCCTTTTAACATAAAGGTTTCAGCAATAGCATTCGGAATCCCGATAGGAACAGATATCGAATATACGGACGAAATCACGTTGGCACGGGCACTTGAGGCAAGAAGGACGATATGAAAATCATCGGAATAGACCCGGGGAGCGCGATTACGGGATACGCGATAGTGGAACAATCTCCGAAGACGCCGAAATTGTTGCATTTCGGTTCGGTCGTGACGGACAAAAAAGATTCGGACGCTTCGAGACTTTTGGAACTTTACAACGACCTTTGTCAAATAATGGAACGGTTTTCGCCCGATAAGGCAAGCGTGGAGAAGCTGTTTTTCTGCAGAAATCAAAAGACGATAATTCCTGTTGCACAGGCGAGAGGGATTATTCTTGCGGTGCTCGAAAAGTACAAAATTCCGATATACGAATACACGCCGATGCAGGTGAAATTGTCGGTTACGGGGTACGGGAAGTCAACGAAAGACGAAGTCGCAAACATGACTCAAAAACTGGTGGATTGCGAAAAATTCCCGAAACTCGACGATACCGCGGATGCCGTCGCGCTCGCGGTCTGTCACATACGGTCGTACATTTCGGTTTAAAGAGGCGAAAATGAAGGAAATCAAAAAACTTTCGATATATTCGTTCGTGTTCGGGCTTGCGGCGGGCGTCGTTTCGATACTTCCCGCGGTCGGAATAATCGTATTTTTGGCGATTTTGTTTTGTACGTCGATTGCGGTGTTTTTTATAATGATTTACAGGGGCACGGATTTGACGATAAACGAGTCGAAAGGGCTCGGTTACGGTGCGATTTCGGGATTTTTAAGCATAATCGGGTTTGCGTGCTCGTTTTTGCCGATTTCGTTCGTTTTGTCACTGATTTTCAAGCAATCGTATTTTACGGGAATAAGTTTTATCGTAAAAAACGGATTTTCTCTTATGTTTATGATAATATTTGCCGTAGCGGTACTCAGCGCAATGATGAACGCATTTTCGGGACTCGCCGGCATGGGCTTGGTTGAGTCGCTGAAAAAAAGGAAGTAAGAAAGGAAATTTCGATGAAAACTCAAACAATCGCAAAAAGTATAGAATGGGCGGGAAATCACGTTACAATGATTGACCAGACACTCTTGCCCAAAGAATATAAAAATGTCGACGTGAAAACGAGCGAAGAAATGTATTTCGCGATAAAGGACATGATTGTCAGAGGCGCGCCTGCGATAGGAATTGCAGGGGCTCACGGCGTTACGCTCGCGGCAAAGGAAATTGCCGAAAACGTCTCCGACAAAGCGGAATTCGACAAACTCCTCGGCGAAAGAGCCGAATACCTGAAAAGTTCGAGACCTACGGCGGTAAACCTCGCGTGGGCGGTCGACATTCAGTACGAAACGGCAAAATCGGCGCAAACGGTCGAAGAAGCCCTGAAAATGCTTACCGAAAACGGAATAAAGCTTGAAAACGAAGATATCGAAATCAACAAAAAAATCGGCGACAACGGCGCGGTCGTAGTTCCGAAGGGCGGAACAGTCTTGACACACTGCAACGCGGGCGCGCTCGCGACGGTCGGATACGGAACCGCACTCGGAGTGGTTCGTTCGGCGCACGAAAAGGACAATTCGGTGAGAGTTTTTGCCGACGAAACAAGACCTCGCGGACAAGGCGCAAAACTCACGACCTGGGAGCTTTTGCGCGACGGAATAGACACGACGCTGATAACCGACGGCATGAGCGGATATTTTATGAACAAAGGGATGATTGACGTCGTAATTACGGGCGCGGACAGAATTGCGCTCAACGGCGACAGCGCAAACAAAATCGGAACTTACAACCTTGCAATCGTCGCAAATTACCACAAAGTACCGTTTTACATCGCGGCACCGCTTTCGACAATTGACGTTTCGATAAAATCGGGCGCCGAAATTCCCATCGAAGAACGCTCTCACGAAGAAGTTACGCACGTAAACGGCGATTGGATATGTGCGGAAGGCGTAAACGTAATCAATCCGGGCTTCGACGTTACTCCTAACGAGCTGATAGCGGGAATTATCACGGAAAAAGGCATTTTGAGACCTCCGTACGAAGAGTCGATAAAAAAAGCTTTTGAAGAATAAAAGTTTTACAAAAATTTACAAAAATAAAAAAAGAACTTTTTCTCTAATCGGAAAAGGTTCTTTTTTTATTTCGAAGCACGGCCGGAGCCGAAAATTCCGTTAAAAAGCAAAAATCGCCGGCAAAAAAGACAGCTCGGTAAAAATGATTGAAACCGAAAACGGTTCAATTTGTCTGCTACGGGTTCAAAGTTTTTAGACAAAATGTAGAATGTTTCAAAGAACAAAAACCGCCCGCAAAATCCGAAAAAACAATGCCGTTTTCCGCTTCGGAGCAGCACCTTCGAAATCGGGCATAATTCCCGAAAATTCGCGTTGTTGCAGACACTGCCGCAAATACAGCCGCGCGCGACGAACACGCCCTTCCCCGAACGGTCGCCGTAAAAATTCCGAACCCGCGCAAAGCCGAAATCCCGCAAATTCTACTTTTGTTAAGTTTTGAAAACACCCCGGAAAGCCCGAAATACAAGCTTGCCCGGAAAAAATTCAAAATACAACTTGATTATGAATTTTGTTTAATTTATAAAAGTTATGATTGTCATGTAAAAAAGGAGAAAAAACATGGTAAAAGTAGCAATAAACGGTTTTGGAAGAATCGGACGTAACACCTTAAGAGCAGCAGTCAGAGAAGGCATCTTCACGCAACTCGACTACGTTGCAATCAACGACCCCGGACTTACCCCGGCGGATGCGGCTCGTATTTTCAAATATGACTCGGTTATGGGCAGATTTGACGGAACCGTTGAAGCGGCAGAAGACGGAATTGTCGTAAACGGCCACAAAATCCTTTTCTTCGCGGAAAAAGATCCCGCTCAACTTCCCTGGGCTAAACTCGGCGTCGAAGTTGTTGTTGAATCGACCGGATTCTTCACCGACGGCGAAAAAGCAAAAGCTCACATCGCTGCAGGTGCTAAAAAAGTTATTATTTCGGCTCCCGCTAAAAACGAAGACATCACCATCGTTCTCGGCGTAAACGAAAATATGTACGACAACGCAAAACACAACGTAATTTCGATGGCTTCCTGCACGACCAACTGCCTCGCTCCCGTAGCTAAGGCTATCAAAGAAAACTTCGGAATCGTTAAAGGTTTGATGACGACCGTTCACTCTTACACGGGTGACCAAAGAATTTTGGACGCAGGTCACAAAGACCCCAGAAGAGCAAGAGCAGGCGCTTTGAACATCGTTCCCACGAAGACCGGTGCAGCTAAAGCGGTAGCATTGGTATTGCCCGAATTGAAAGGCAAATTGGACGGTTTCGCTATGCGTGTTCCTACTCCGGACGTTTCTTTGGTTGACGTTGTTTTCGAAACCGAAAAGAAAGTCACCGTTGAAGAAGTCAACGCAGCTTTGAAAGCGGCAGCTGACGGACACGTATTGTGCTACACGGAAGAACCCCTTGTTTCTTCGGACTACGTAGGTTCTTCGCAATCTTCGACCGTTGATGCATTGTTGACCAGAGTAATGGGCGACAACATGGTTAAAGTTATTTCTTGGTACGACAACGAAATGGGATATTCGACCAGATTGGCAGAAACCTTGAAAATGGTAGCAGACAAATTGAACTAGTTTCAGTTTTGAACATTTTTGCAAAGCCGTCCTTTTTGAGGGCGGTTTTGTTTTGCAAATAAAAACACTCGCCATCCCGCCAACAACCTTGAAACCGGCAGCAGACAAATTGAACCGGTTTCAGTTTTGAACATTTTTGCAAAGCCGTCCTTTCTGAGGGCGGTTTTGTTTTGCAAATAAAAACACTCGCCATCCCGCCAACAACCTTGAAACCGGCAGCAGACAAATTGAACCGGTTTCAATTTTGAACATTTTCACAAAGCCGTCCTTTTTGAGGGCGATTTTGTTTTGCAAATAAAAACACTCGCCATCCCGCCAACAACCTTGAAACCGGTAGCAGACAAATTGAACCGGTTTCAGTTTTGAACATTTTTGCAAAGCCGTCCTTTCTGAGGGCGGTTTTGTTTTGGAAATAAAAATACTCGACATCTCGCCCGAAACCTTGAAGCCGGCAGCAGACAAATTGAACCGGTTTCAGTTTTGAACATTTTCACAAAGCCGTCCTTTTTGAGGGCGGTTTTGTTTTGTAAGTAAAAACACTCGCCATCCCGCCAACAACCTTGAAACCGGCAGCAGACAAATTGCCGAACCCGACAGAATTTTCTTTGCACAACAACCCGAAAAATCGTGGCAAAACCGAAAAAGCCGACAAAAGTCCTTTTCGAAACACAGTCCGAAATTTCGACAAAAAACAAAAAATACGCAATAAACACGGTACAAAAATTTTTAAATTGGTGTATAAGTTATTATATGAAAGTCAGAAAGCTCAACATTTTTGATATTTTTTTGCTGAAGGAATTTCTTGCCGAAAACGTTACCAACAAAACAAAGACGGAGTTTTTGAAGACGGGAATATTCGGAAACGGCAATCTTTGGGGAGTTTTCGGGCAAAATCGGACACTTTCGGGAATATTAAAAACACATCATCAAATCGGGAACAAAAAGCGGCTTTTTATAGACGAAACGATATATTCGGACGACGAAGCGGGCGTGTTTCTCGTACAGTTTATAATAAAATATTACGCGAAAAAAGGTGTAAACAATTTCGCGGTGTACGTTCACGCGGAAGACGACATGCGGCGGATTTTGTTTTCGAAAAAGTGCGGCTTCAGATTTTGTTCGGGGTACGCGATATACAAAATCCGCGGGGAGGAGTTCGAAAAAACGCCGCCGTGCGAGTTCGAAAGATTTCGGGCGCGGGATGCGAAAGAGGTTTGCGAACTTTATAACGAGGGACTTTCGGTGTATTTCAGAGCGCCGTTGCAAAAGACTAAGGATGAATTTTGCGACACGATATTCACGGGAACGACGAGAGACAGATATGTTTTGAAGTCCGAAAACGGCAATATTTACGGATATTTCGAGATAAAGTACAACGAAAAGGCGACAGTTGCGAGGGTTATTTTGAATTCGCCGTACGAGTATATGTATAAGTCCGTAATTTCGGCAATTTCCGGGATTATAAAAGAAAAAAACATAAATGCGGATTTGTTTGTAAACCACAAAAAATATATGACGTCATCGGAGTTTTTTGAAGAAATATTAAGAAACGCAAAAAGCGAAAAAATAAGCGATAAGTGGCTTTTTATAAAGGATTTTTACCGACCGTCGAGGGCAAAAGTCTCGTTGACGGAAATATTTTCGGATTTAACCTCACCGGCGCCGGCGTATATGCAAATTTCCGGCTTGCAAAAAGGGAATTAACGTTTATAATAGACGTTATGGACAGATTTAAAGACGTAAAGCGGATTATTTTCAAGTTCGGAACGAACGTTTTGAGAAACGACGATAAAGAGGTTTCTTTGTCGCGAATGTACTCGTTTATCGAGGATATATCGAAGCTTCACAGGCAGGGAAAAGAGATAATCATCGTGACTTCCGGCGCGGTGGGGCTCGGAGCGTCGAAGGCGCATATCGACGACACGGACGATATCGTCGTCAAGCAGGCATGCGCGGCTATCGGGCAGACAGGGCTTATGTCGATTTACGAAAACGGATTTGAAAAATACGGAATTTTGTGCGCGCAAATACTTTTGACCGAGGACGATTTTGCGGTTCGGAAAAGGTATTTGAGCCTGAACAATGTTCTGAACGAATTGTTGAGGTTAAGGGTAATTCCCGTAATTAACCAGAATGACACGGTTTCGACGCTTGATCGAGACAAAGACGAAAATATTTTCGAAGTTTGTTTTGAAGATAACGACAAACTTTCGGCGCTCGTAGCAAGCAAGATTGACGCGGACTTGTTGGTAATTTTGTCGGACATCGACGCACTTTACAACGACAACCCGAAGGAAAATCCGAACGCGGAAAAAATTTCGCTTGTCGAAGGGGTAACGCCCGAAATCGAGCAGTACGCGCATAATGCTTCACAAGGCGGCAGAGGCGGAATGAAAACTAAACTTGAGGGGGCGAAAATTGTTACGAAATCGGGAGGTTCTGTGATTATTGCGAACGGCAAAACTCCCGAAATCATAAAGAAAATTTTCAGTTGCGACGACATCGGAACGTTGTTTTTGCCTGTCGAACAATTGTCGGGCAAAAAACGATGGATAGGCTACGCGACAAATATTACGGGACAAATCAGAGTCAACGACGGCGCGAAAAAAGCGTTGGCAGAAAAGGAATCAAGCCTGCTTCCCATCGGAATTATTGACGTTGCGGGAAAATTCAAACGCGGCGACGCCGTTTTGATTACGGATTCTTCGGGAAAAGAGTTTGCAAAGGGGCTTTCGAACTACGACAGCGAGGATTGCCGCCAAATAAAAGGGCTTCACTCCGACAGAATTTTCGAAATCCTCGGACACAAAAACTACGATGCGGTCGTAACCCGCGATAATATTGTTATTCTTTAAAAGGAGCCGAAATGTCCGATATTGCACAAATCGCAAAACTCGCAAAAGATGCCTCGGAAAAAATGCAAAGCCTGAGCACGGAAGTCAAAAACACCGCGCTGAAAAATATTTCGAAAGAATTAAAATCGTCTTTTGACGAAATTATCGCGGCGAATGAAAAAGACCTGAAAAATGCCGAAAAGCTCATCGAAGAAGGTAAAATTTCAAAAGCCGTTTACAACAGGCTGAAGCTGTCCGAAAGCAAATTTGACGACATTCTTGCGGGAATAAACGACGTCATCGGGCTTCCCGATCCGATAAACAGAACTCTTTTAAAGCGGGAACTTGCGCCGGGACTGGTTTTGGAGAAAATTTCCTGCCCCATCGGCGTTCTCGGAATAATTTTTGAGGCACGCCCCGACGTTATCGTTCAAATCGGCTCGCTTGCCGTAAAATCGGGCAATGCCGTGATTTTAAAGGGCGGAAAGGAAGCAGTCAATACCAATCGCGCACTTTTTGACGCCGTCACGCGCGCGCTTGAAAAGACGGAAGGGTTTGTCGAAAACGCAATCAATTTGATATTTTCACACGACGATGTGTCCGAAATGCTTAAACAGAACGACTTTATAGACTTGATAATTCCGCGGGGCTCGAACAAACTGGTTTCGTTCGTCAAAAATAATACAAAAATCCCGGTTCTCGGGCATGCCGACGGAATTTGCCATATTTATGTCGACGAAAAAGCCGATTTTGACAAGGCGTTGAAAATCATAGAGGACGCAAAATGCAACTATCCTTCGGCGTGCAACGCGGTCGAAACGGTTCTGGTAAACGAAAAAATCAGGCGCGAATTTGTTCCGTTGCTGAAAAAAACCGCCGAAAAAGCCGGAATAAAAATAAATTCGGACGAAATTTGCAGACTTGAAGGCTTCGGAACCGTCGAAAACTGGCATTTCGAGTACGGAGACAAAATTTTATCGTTAAAATCGGTAAATTCCGTCGAAGAAGCCGTTAATCACGTAAATACGTACGGTTCGGGGCACACGGACTGCATTGTCACGGAGGATTTTTCCGCAGGCGAATATTTTATGAACAACGTCGACTCGGCTGGGGTTTATATGAACGCGTCGACGCGGTTTGCGGACGGTTACCGCTACGGATTCGGGGCGGAGGTCGGCATTTCGACAAGCAAAACCCATGCCCGCGGTCCGGTAGGGCTCGAGGGGCTGACAATATGGAAATACAAGCTTTTCGGGAGCGGAGATACCGTGACGGAATTTGCGTCGGGCGAAAAAAAGTTTGAGTTTAAAGACTTAACATAACCCGATTTTAAAGCACCGCGTCTACCGCGCCGCGACGACACAACGGTACAAAAGCCGCAAAACACCGTTTTTCAATGATTTTTACGGTTTTTAAAGGCGCATGAAAACTCGTTCCCGCGCAACAAACATGTCGGGGAAAAATCCGGAAAAGTACCGGGGCGCAGTTTCAAACTTTTGTTAAGCCGTCGGTTGAGAAGGTTGTCCTTCAACCATTTTCAAGAATTCCGCGTCCGACAACGCCATGAAACGACCTCGTACGGGAGCGGGCATGGACGCAATCGCGTTTACCGCGTTATCACATTTTGCCAAAAAATCTCCGTTCAAAATTCCGAGCGCACTTTCAGACAAGTCGGGAAACCCCGCTATTTTAAATTCTTCGTCAATCGACAAATCTTCGGGCTGCATTCCGTGTTCCGCGGCGTACTGTTGCCGTTTTGCCCTCAACGCACTTTCCGCGGGGTTTTGAAGCTGCACGCCCTGCAATCCCGACAAATCAAGCGACGACTCGAGCGAAGACTTAAACTCCAGACCGTTTTCCTCCGAAGTCGTTCCGCCGAGCGGGATTTCGGGATTATTTGTTCCGCCCGCAGGCTTGGCTTCGGGTAAATCGCCCCGCGTTACGGGTCTTGAGGATTGAATTCCGTTGAAATCCGCATTTGAAAATTGATTGCCGTTCATTTTTACTCCTTGGTTTAATTATATTACGACCGAAAAATTTTTGTACCTCCGGGATTTTTATCGACACAAAAACGAAAAACTTTAATTTTAAGCCCGTGCGGTTTTCGGTTGCGACCAAAAAACTCTGAAAGACGTTCCGTAATCCGTCATTTGACGATTTTTGAAATCGGAAATCTCGTTTCCTTTTCCGTCGGAAATAGAAATGTGACCGTCGGGATGACCGTTTCCCGCCGCCCAAACGACGACGCATCCCGCAGGAAGGTTCGGTAAATCGTTTTTCGTCAAACCTTTTATTTCTTTGAAATTTTTGTTTGCCGCAAGCTGATTTGCCGCCATATATGCGCTGTTCCCGCTCAAAAAACGTCCGATTCCGGCTTCTTTGCACTCTATCGCGTTCGCGGCAAACTCGTAACAACGTGAGGTCGAATTCGGTCCGACATTGTGCCTGTTTGCGTAATCGACGATTTTTAAATTTGCTTGCGGGAGATTTTTCAAATCTTTTTTGTCTTTGATTATAAAATTCCCGTTTTTGTCGGTTTTCACTGCGGATACGGAACTCTCGTCCTTCAAAATCGCGGCATAGGCGCCGTTTTTCATGTATTTTTCGTAAAGTTCGACCTGTTCGCCCGTCGCATAACCTTTTTGAACCGCCGATTTGTCCGCAAACGCAGCCTTTATCGTTTTCCCCGGAATTCGCGTTCCCGAAGCATCCACTCTGCCGTTCGTAAAAAGCCGTTGAATTACGTCCAGTTTAGGTCGAATATCGGAGGGCTTTCCGTCCGCACCCGCGGTTCCCCAGTTTATCGCCTGCTTTGCAAACCCCTTTTCCTCGGCGGGAGTCGCGATATCGTCCATCAAAACCTCCGTATTTTCGGACGAATTCAACGCTTCGTTCACGAAATTTGTCGCGTTCAAAACGACATTTCGGTTAAACGCAACCAAATCACGATTTTCCGCCGAATTCTCGGGCTCGGATTTTTCTAACCCTTCAAGCTCATCCATCCCGCGAAATCCTCCGAAAATCGACCCCGCATCGGGATTAATTTCGCAACCCGAGGTTTTCTTTCCGCCGAACTCGCCGGATTTCGAAGTTTTTCGGATATTTATTCCGAAATTGTCGAAATTCTCCATTCGAACCAACCTTTCCGCTTTTATTTACGCCGTTCGGGCGGGCAAACGTCATGCCCGCTCGCTTTTCGGCAACATTCTGAACACACGGAATTTTTTTCCGTAAGTCGTGGACTGAGGAGCCTTGAAATCGCTGATTTCGTTGCCGTTACCGTCTGAAATCGAGATATGTCCGTGCGGATGACCCTCGACGGGAGACCACACAACCACGTATCCCGCGGGAAGTTTCGGCAAATCCGAGGCTTTTAAATCGGTAATTTCCTGAAAATTCTTGTTCTTTGCAAGCTGAGGTGCTGCTTCGTATGCACTTATTCCGCTCAGGAACTTTTGCCCCAACGCCGCTTCTATGGCGTCCGCAACGTACAAATAACACTGTCCGCCCGACCTGCTGCCCGCACGCGCCGCGGCGAATTTCACGCTTTCCGTGTCGCCCTGCGCTTTATCGCGCAAGTACTCGATTGCGGACTTCGAAGCACGAGCAACCGTTTTATTCTCGGTCTTTTGACCTTGCTCCGCCGAAGAAGATTCTTTCGTCGACGAAGTTTTTGTCGAGTCGGGAGACGTTAGTCCCGCCATCGCAAGCCCGTCTTTGATTGCGTCTTCGACCATAGCCGTATAAACGTCCTTGCCGCCCGAACCGCCGCCGGATTTACCGTTATAAACCGGGTTCGCAAACGGATTTGACGGCAACGAAGGCAACGGCATGTTCGCAAGTTGAAACATCGCTCCGCTCGACGAAATCGAGCCGTCCTGCTGCAACAATCCCGCCTGCTGCAAATAAGCTTTATTCACATTTTGAATATTGTTTACGTCCATAATCTTCATCCGCTGTCGATATCCGCTTTCAACGCTTCGTTCACCGCGTCTTCGACATTTTTGTTAAAACCTTTCTGCGAAACTTTCGCAAGCAACTCGTTATACAACGCCTCCGTTTCGGGCGAAAACTCCTTCCTCGGGCTTCCCGACGTCAAATTCCCGAATTTTGCCGAAAACCCGCCGTCGCCGATAATTTTCGGCAGCTCGCCGCCTTCCGTCCGGGGAGGCGCGTTGGCATTCGCCGTCGTTGTCGAATTTGCCTGTAAAAAATTTATTTTATTGTTCATGTTTAAATTCGTCATGCCGTTTCCTCTTATTTTAGGGCTTCAAACCGTTTATCGGCACAAACGAAAAAAACTTGAATTATTTGTTAAAATTCAGAAATATTTTGTACAAAAATTCACAACCGTTCAAAAACGAGGCTATATCCATCTTTTCGTCGGGAGAATGCATGTTGTAAATATCCGCTACCCCCGCCAAATAAGGCAAAAACCGCTCCCCGACGGAGTTTGTGTTATTCGCGTAAATATGGGTTTCAGCCCCCGCATGGAACGACGCCGCCGAAAACGGTATATTCAAAGCCTTTGCAGCTTCTCGTGCCGCATCGGGAATTCTCGTGTCCGTCGATTTTTGGAACGCGGGCATGTGCTCCTCGATTTTCAACTCAAATTTCGCGCGGTTTTTATACTCTTCGTTATATTTGTCGACAAGCCCTTTGATAAGCCCTATCAACTCCGCTTCGCTTTTCGAATCGGAACTTCTCAACGAATAAACCGCCGTCGCATTCTTGTTTATAACGTTTGTCACGGCATTTTCGGCAACGTACTCGAAATATTTTCCGTTTTCGACTTCGCCCGCGGAAATTCCGTCAAACGCGCGTTCCAGTCCGCCGCCCGCAGCCACTCCGAGGTTTATCGAAGTCAAAGTTCCCGTCTCGTCCGCCTTAAAAACGCCCTGAGGAATTTGCGCGCCGATTTTGAACAACAAATACGCCGCGTTGACTTTTGTTTCGTCACCTATATCAACCCCCGAATGCCCGCTTTTAGCCGAAGTCACGGTCAAGGTAAGCTTTTTGTACCCCGCGCCCGAAATCATCATATCGCCGAGCTTGTCACTGTCCGCAACTATCACGTATTTCGAGTTCAAACGCGAAAAATCAAGGTTCTTTATCCCCGTCATATTTTGCTCTTCGTCAATCGTAAAAACAAGCTCGAGTCCGCCGTGTTTCAGATTTTTGTCCTCCGAAACCCTTTTCGCGCAAGCAATTGCCGCCGTAACACCCGCCTTATCATCGGCACCCAAAGTCCGTGTTCCGTCGGTCATGACAAAACCGCCCCGAACCTCGATATTCACGGGGTTGGCATTCCCGACTACATCGGTATGCGCACTCAGAAGCAACGACTGCTTCGTCTCGTCCGTAGCCGGTATCCGCCCGATAACGTTCCCGATTTCATCCTTATATCCGTCTATTCCCAAAGACTTCAAAATGGTCAAAATCTCGTTCGTCACACCGTCTTCACCCCTCGACGGCGAAGGTATTCTCGCAAGTTCACAAAAT
Source organism: uncultured Candidatus Melainabacteria bacterium (assembly GCA_934718085.1). Classification (GTDB taxonomy): domain Bacteria; phylum Cyanobacteriota; class Vampirovibrionia; order Gastranaerophilales; family Gastranaerophilaceae; genus CAKUZL01. The sequence continues at coordinate 24,584 of CAKUZL010000001.1, read as the reverse complement.
ATATCAAAATTTTCGTTGTTTTCGGGCATGCCTCTCCCCTCCGATTTTTCGTTTTTACCTCTCAATTATATATTTTTTTCGATAAAAATACAAAAATTTACATTTCCGCATGCTCCCTCAACGACGCACTTTATCCCGCCGACCCGGGCGATGTTTATCCCCTGAATTTGATTTTTAATATTTTTACGTTAAAATATTAATAAGTATACGAAATACACTTGCAAAAAGAAGTTGATTTTCTGCGACTTCCAAAGAGTATTTAAAAAGAGAGGAAACAAATGAAGAAAACTGTATTAACCGCAGTGATTGTTATTTTTTCACTGTTTTACTGCGGCGTTATGCCCTCAATTGCAAATACCGCTTCTCAAGCAGAGATTAAAGCGTATATTGTGAAAACTGCGACCGAACAAGGCGTCGAGCCCGAAATCGCTCTGAGCATAGCTAAAGCCGAATCCGGCTTCTCTCAAAGCAAACGCAGTCATCAGGGTGCCGTGGGCGTATTCCAACTTATGCCCGCAACCGCAAGAAGAATAGGCTACAACCCCTATAACTACAAAGAAAACATCAAAGGCGGCATTGTTTACTACAAACAAATGCAAAAAATGTTTAAAACGAAAGAACTCGCTCTCGCCGCGTACAACGCCGGCCCCGGGTGCGTAAAACGCTACGGCGGAGTTCCCCCCTACAGAGAAACCCGCAATTACGTTGCAAAAATCATGAAACATTACCACGCTTACAAGCACACCCCCGACGATACCGTTCAACAGTATCTCATCACCGCGAAAGAAGATAAAAAAGTCCGCTTCGCTCGCGAAAGACACGAAGTCCTTACAATGTTCATGATTAAACAGGCTATTTGATATTTGGAGGTATAATTTCCCGATGTTCAACGAAACCAAAACTCACGAATTAACCATCGACGTTGTCGTCTTCACCATCAAAGAAGACAAGCTCAAAGTCCTTCTCGTTAAACGTGAGCACGAACCTTTCAAAGGACGTTGGGCTATCCCCGGCGGCTTCATCCGCCTGTCCGAAGACCTCGACAGAGCCGCTTTGAGAATTCTCAAAGAAAAAACCGCCGTCGAAAATATTTACCTCGAACAACTTTACACATTCGGTGATCCGCTCCGTTACCCCAACGCGCGGGTCATCACGTGTGCTTACTTCGCCTTCATCAGAGCCGAAGACATCGAAGTCGATTTCGACGAAAACGTCACCTGGCACGAAGTCTACAACCTTCCGTCAATGGCGTTCGACCACAAAAACATTATCGAATACTCGCTCAAACGCGCACGCGAACGTCTGGAATTTTGCCCCATCGCTTTCCAGCTCCTGCCCGAAAAATTCACCCTCACGGAACTCCAAAAGTCCTATGAACTCATTTGGGACAAAGTTCTCGACAAAAGGAATTTCAGAAAAAAAGTTCTCGCGGGCGACATTCTGAAAGAAACCGGCGAATTCACGAAATCGTCCTCAAAGCGCCCTGCCAGACTGTATTCGTTCAACAAAATCACCATCAACTCAAAGCGCGGTCATTTCTTCTCGTAACCCGAATTTTCGGAGAATTCTTCGCCCGGTTCGAGAAAATCGGAGAATTTTCGGTTGATTTCAACCCTGTAGCCGCAACCCTCCAAAAGCTTTCCGCCGTTTGAAAAAAATCCGGCGTCAATTTTGGGATAAAGTCTGCAAACAAGCGACCTGAACGGATGAACACCACATTTTCCGTTTTCGCGCAAAAACTTGCATGTAAAAAGCATTTCGCCGTTTTCGCCGAATTTTCCGCTCGGAAAGAATTTGTTGTAACGTTTGTCAAATTTTTTTACGCGCTCGAACTGTTCTTCGGTCGAAATTGCGTCGTTTCCGATTTTAAAGACCAATTCCGTGCAACATTTTCCGCAGGCGTTGCACTTGCCTTTCAAAACATATTTTGCCGAAAACAGTCTCGAAACAAGGAATTTAAGCTCATCAAACATCATTTCACCCGAAAATCGTACCGCGCAATCGGAGAGACTGTATTTCCGATGTAAAAAACCTGCATAATGTAATAACCGTCGGCATTTATGACAAAATAGTCTGTATAATAATTTTTAGAGCGGTCGACCACAACGGTTTCCGCGCGCTCCATCGAATACCCTAAAAACGGCACCTTATCATCCTGTTTCAGTACCTGAACCCGCAAAGTATCGTCACGAAACTTTTCCGGCACGACAATCGCATAATAAATTCTGCTCCCCGTTTCGAAATTCTGCTCGTAAACATTTGCGTTCTCGGCAGTAAACGGCACCGACTTCATCAAAATAAACGGGGCGGAACACCCCGTCAGCAAAAATATCGACATCGCCAAAAGCGGCAAAAGCTTTTTCATTATTGCTTTTTACCTGCCGAAAGCGATTTTTTCAGCTCGTTTATCCTTGTCTTAATTGACGAAGGAACCGATTTTTCGTCCGAATTTTTGACAAACAATTCGTAATTTTCGAGCGCCTTTTGATAATTCGATTCTTTCTCGAACGCCAACGCCAAAGCGTAGTAACCGTAAGCGTAATTGGGCTTTAACTCGACCGTTTTATTGAACATTTCCTTGGCTTCCGCGGGTTTATTCATTTCGGCCGCACAAAGTCCGCAATTGAAGGTTGCGTCGGGATTTTTCGGGTTTATCGAAATCGCCTTTTTATAATACTCGTAAGCCTTTTGAACCTTCGAAAGTTGTTTTTCGCAATTTCCGGTTTTCACGAGCAGCGCATCGTTGTCGGGATGAAGAACCAAAGCCTTTTCAAACTCAGTCTTTGCCTTTTCGAACTCTTTTTTGTCGTAATACTGCTCACCGAGCGTTATGAACGTGGAATATTTGTCCTCAACCGTTGCGTCCTGCGCATTTGCGACATTCGACAAAATCCGTTGAGCTTCTTCGTTTTTACCTTGACTCATCAAAATTTTTGCATAAGCCGTCAAAACCGATTTATCCGAAGAATTAAGCGCAAGCGCCTTTTCGCAACATTCTACGGCTTTTGTCTTTGCGCCGTTCGCGTTATAAATTTTAGCAGCCGCAACGTACAAGTCCGCATCTTCAAGCCCATATTTCGCGGAATTTTCAAAAACGCTTATCGCCTTTGAATAATCGCCCGTACCCGCTTTTTCCTCCATTGAGGAAATATACGCGCGAGTCATGTACGTTTTGACCTTGTCGTCGGGACGTTCTTTGTAAAGGTCGTTGTAGAGCGTGATTGCGTCGTCGTAATTATTTTTCGCGTGACAAACAAGTGCTTTGTTAAACTTCAAATTTCTGTTGCCGGGATTTTTCACCAACAATTCGTCGTACAATTTCAAGGCTTCGGGGTAATTTTTGTCGGTGTGATAAGCCTTTGCAAGCTCGGTTTTGATTTGCTCGTTTTCGGGATAAATCGCTAACCCTTTTTGCAGCATGCTTATCGCTTCGGAATAATTTTTGTCCGTTTCGTACAACATAGCCAAATTATAGAAGGCTTTCGGGCTGTTTCCGCCTTGTTCGAGATATTTCAGGTATTCTTCGGTCGAAGACTTGTCCTCGCCCGTTTCGAACAACATTTGCGCGTATTCGAGCCTTACGGCGTTGGATTCGGGAGCAAGAGCGAGTGCTTTTTCGAAATATTTTTTCGCTGTCGTTTTATCGCCGGTTTTGAGCGACGCAATCGCATAATTTGCCGCCGAAGCGTAATCATCGGGATTTCTTTCGACCGCCTTCAACAAAGTTACCTTTGCTTTGTCGAACTCGTTGAGTTTGAGTAAAGTCAAGCCGTAGTTTGCGTAATCGGTAAATCTGTCTGCAAGGTTTGTACTTGCGTATTCGTATTGTTCCGCGGCACTTTTCAGGTCATTGAGTTCAAGATAAGATGCCGCCAAATTCAGCCTTGCATCGGCGTTATCGGGATAATCCGCCAACAACAGGTTATAATTTTCCACCGCAGACACGTAATTTTTTCTCAAAAATTGGACGTTTGCGATGTTGAAATAGTTGTATTTATATTCGGGATAAATTTTCGTCGCATAGGCGTAAGCTTCGTAAGCATTGTCGTATTCACCGAGTTGCTCCAAAATATTTCCCATGCTGATATACAAAAAAGCATCCGTCGGATTAAGCTTTGCAGCCTTTTTATAAGCCGCAAGCGCGTTTTCCCAGTCTCCCGTTTCCGCAAAAATTCCCGCCGCTTTGGCAAAATACAACGCATTGTCGCTTTGCAGCGTCGTTGCCTGTTTTATTTTTACGACCGCCTGAGCGTAATCTCCGTTCGCCGCCGCGGTGCAGGCTTCGTTATAATATATTTGAGCTTCCGTCGGCGCCGTTTTTGCGTACATCGGCACGGTTTGCATCATTACCGCGAGTCCCACCGTCAACAAAACCTTTTGTATATTCACGTTTATCCCTTGCCTTTCGTAAAAATATAACTTCTCTTAAAAATTATGATACCTTTTTACTTAAAAATCAACAATGTTACGATTTTTAATCTCCGTCGTCAATCTCGCCTTTCTCCTTAAGTTTTTCAAAAACCAACGAGTTAATTTCCCCGCCGAACAGTATTATCATTGACGTATAGTACAACCACACCATCATTATCGCAAACGCGCCGACCGTTCCGAAAACCTTGTTGTAAGTGTTAAGATTGTTAAGATACAACGAAAATCCCCACGATCCCGCCAACCAAAAGATACAGAAAAACAGCGTTCCCGGTGCGGTAATTTTATGCTTCGTTTTTCCGGTCGCCTTAATGTCGGGCAAAATAAAATAACAAAGATAAGCCGTCAGATAAAGTACGCAAAACGAAACCGGCCAGCGCATTATCATTATGATTTTGCACGCGAAATCGGACATGTGCGTGTACATCATAAAGAAATGGACGATTATTTTCCCGAAAACTATCATATTAACAGAAATAAACAGTACCGAGGTCGTCAAAAACACCATTATGACCGATAAAAGCCTGGTATACCAAAACGGACGCGTTTCGTCCGTGGAAAAAGTTCTGTTGAGACCTTTCATCAACGCGGCGATGGCATTGGAAGCAAGCACAACCGTGACGAAAAAGCTCATTATCGCCATAATTCCGCCCTGTTTGAAAACAATTATTTCTTTCAGAGTTCCGCTGATGAGGTTCGAGACGTCGTGAGGAGCAACTCTGCCGACAAAGCCCAAAATAGAGTGAAAAAGCGTTTTTTTGCCGAGGCTGCTGAACACCGACATTAAAAACAACATAAACGGAATTACCCCGAGAAGAAAGGTATACGCCATTTCCGACGCCATGCCGCAATAATCCGCGTCAATCATTTTGTTGACGATTTTTTCGATGAATTTTATTTGCGATGTTTGACGAAGTTTTTCGATTTTATTCGGTAACTGCATTTTCAAGATATTCCAAAAGTTTGTTACAAGCTGTGATGTAAGGTTTTTTAATGACGCAGCCGGCGGCTCTTTCGTGACCTCCGCCGTCGAAAATTTCGGCAATTTTGCTGACATCGACGGTTTTACTCCGCAGGCTGACCTTCGAAAAGCCGTTTTCGAGCTCTTTGACGGTAAATGCGACATCCACGCTTTTTATTTTGCGCAAAGTTTCGGCAACGGAGTCGGTGTGTTCGTTCAGGGCGTTGAATTTTTTCATGTCGTCAATCGTAATGACGCTGTATGCGACTTTGTCTTTAAACGCAAATTCCGCACGGGAAATCGCGTACGCCGAAAACAAAACGCTTTCTTTCGAGCCCTGTTCGAGGGTTTTGCGATAGAGCAAAGTCGGATTTATATCGAATTTTGCAAGCTCCGCGGCGGTTGAAAAAGTTTCGGCCGTCGTGTTGTCGTGCCGAAATCCGCCTGTATCGGACAAAATCGACACATACAGGTCGGCGGCGATGTCGTCGTTGATTTTCAGCCCCGCCTCTTTGCAAAAATCGTACAAAACCGCGCCCGCCGAGCAAAGTTCGGGCTTTACGTAATTGTATTTTCCGAAAAGCGGATTTGTCTTGTGATGGTCTATATTTATTGTGTTTTCGGTGTTTTCGAAAACGGAAAGCATATCGGACAACCTGTCTTTTGCCGCAACGTCGACCGCAATAACCGTATCGGGCTTGATTTGGGCGACTTCGTCAAAATCTTTACCCGCCTCGATACCGTTCAAAAAAGGCAGAGGATTCTTCCCTTTGTATCGCAAAACGGGGATAACCGTCTTGCCTTCAAAGTTCAAGTCTATAATTTTTTTCAACGCAAAAACCGAAGCAACCGAATCTCCGTCGGGATTTATATGAGGAACCAAAAAAATCGTCTTTCCCGCCGAAACGGCGTTTTTTACTTCATTTGCGCTGTTCATTCGTTATTTTTCCTGTTTGTTATAAAATATAAAAATCATTTTATCACAAACATTTTTACAAAAAAATTTTTTCGGAGAAATTATGGCTCAAATACTTTTTTTGACTGCCCAAATCGCAATAATAACGGTGCTTTTAATTATATTTTGCGAAATGTTTACAAATGCCGTCGAATTCATCGGAAAATATTTCAAAATCAACGACGGCGTGCTCGGAAGCATTCTCGCGGCGGTCGGAACGGCACTTCCCGAGACGGCTTTGCCCGTAATCGCGGTCGCGGGCGCATATATTTCCGGGACGGACATCAAAGTCGGCACGGACATCTGCAAAGGCGCGGTTTTGGGCTCTCCGTTCTTTCTTTCCACCGCGGAATTTTTCGTCATGGCGTTCGCCGTTTTCGTTTTGTCGAAAACAAACAAGCGCTCGGACAAAATAAAAATCGACATCGAATTTTTCAAGCGCAGCCTGACATTCTTCCTGCTTGCATACGGACTCGGAATCAGCGCGCTTTTCATCGGGAACCGTGCAATAAACATTGTTTGCGGCATTTTTCTCCCGATTTTTTATGTTTTTTACGCGCTTAGAACCATAAAATACGAAGGCGACTGCGAGCCCGAAAATTCGGGTACTTCGGCGTTACATTTCGAAAAAATCTTTCATTTCAACGGAGAAATCGCAGGTTTTGCCCAATTTTCGGTTTCGCTTGCGGGAATAATCGCGGCTTCGCACTTTTTTGTCGAAACGGTCAAGCCTCTTTCGATCGCAACGGGCGTTCCGCCGATGATTATAACACTTTTTGTCGCGCCGTTCGCAACCGAACTTCCCGAGACCCTGAACGCGCTTTTATGGATAAAAAAAGGTAAAGACACCCTTGCCGTCGGCAATATCACGGGTTCGCTGATATTTCAAAGCTGCTTTCCGATGTCCGCTGCGCTGCTTTTGACCGACGGACTTTCCTCCGAAGCATCGGTTTTAAACGTCGTTTGCGTATTATTTTCGGTCGCTTGGCTCATTTTCTCGACGCGCAAAAATACATGCGAACTTTCGTTCAAAACATTTTTGCTGCCCGGACTTTTTTATCTCGCATTTTTGATTTACATAATTTCGGGATAGCAAAACTCGCCGACGGAGGGAGCTTCGACCGATAAAGAAACAAGTATCACCCCGAACAAAACCGAACAAAACCGTTCTTGCCCGAAAATAATTCAACAAACATGCGAAAAGCCGCCCCCGAAGGAACTATTCTTCGTCCAAAATCAGCTTAACATAATCGTTTGCGCGAATTTTGATATGAGAACCTTTTTCCACGTAAGAAACGGGAGAATCTTTATAAACCTGGATAACCCCGCTTTTAAAGCGATTATCGTCATTTGCTTTTGTTCTTATCCCTTTTGCAAACGAAAGTCCCTGCGACAAAAACGGCACAAAATGGTTTGCGACAACGCCCGCGCCCGTTTCGGCGACCTGCTTTGCCGTCTGTTTCGTGTCGGGTTTTGTATAAGGCTTAACCTTCATCGAAAAATCCTTGTTCGAAATTTCATTCGTCACGCCGTCATAAGTGTAATAACAAGGCACAAACTCAAACGTGGCGTTCCTTTTGCCCCTCGTCGGGTTATTAATCTTAATCACGGTTCCGCGAATAACAGTCCCTTCCTTAAACTCCCTTTCGTCGTTCGTCAAAAGGCTTTCCGTCAATTTTACCGAAAACTCTTTTTTGGGCGCGGCGGTCGAAAACGACGTTTCCGCCTGCCCGACGACGGATTTTGCAAAAGCCGCGCCCGCGACCAAATTAACCGTCAAAAACAAACAAAAAAGCTTTTTCATCAATAATCCTCCGTATTTATTTGCGTGGGGGTTTTTAAAAGCGGATAGAAAACTTCCGCCGACGTTCTGAATTTTTCGGGTTCGGACGAGGTGTAAAACTCCGTCTTTGAAGGTTTTTCGCTTGCCAGCATTCCTCTTGTCCGCAAGTCTTCTTCGACAAATTTTGCGCAATAAAGAGCGGGGTTGATAAAAATTCCGTCCTCCGCAAAATGCGCTAAAAACCGCATTAAATAAGGATAATGAGTACATCCCAAAATTATTTTGTCAGGCGAATATTTCAAAACCTCATCGAGGTGAACCCTTATAAGCTCAAGATTTTCGGGCGTTTGAGGCAAATTTCCCTCGACAGTTTTCACCCAACTTCCGGGGCATCCGTGCTCAAAGACCTTCACGCCCGGAATATTTTTTTTAAGTTCGTTCGCGTAAGCATGCGAAGAAACAGTCGTTTCGGTCGCCAAAACTCCGACGGAATGCAGTTTTTCGGTTTTTGCAAGCATTTTTATCGAAGTTTGCAACACCGGATAAATCGTAAAATCGTTTTCTTCCTTCAGTTTGTCGTACAAAACCGCCGAAATGGTATTACACGCAAGGATTACCGCCTTCACGTTCTTTGCCCTGAAAAAATTCATCGTTCGTTTCGTAATTTCGTGAAGCTCTTCCGCGGACTTCGTTCCGTAGGGAATATTCGCCGTATCGCCGAAATACACGAACTTTTCGTCGGGCAAGAGTCTTTCGACCTTCGAAAAAACGCTGAGCCCGCCTATTCCCGAGTCACACACGCCTATCGGGCGATTATCCGTCATTTTTCGGCTCCTTTCAGATAGTTGACGATTCCTTCGAACGCCGCTTCGACCGATTTTTCTTTCGTCGCTTTCGCGCTCATCCGTTGAAGTTCGGAGGGATTGGTAATGAACCCGAACTCAATCAAAACCGACGGAGCAACGGTGTTTCTGACCACGTAGAACCTCGATTTTATTACTCCGCGGTTCGTCGCACCCGTTTTGCTTATCATCGATTTTTGAATACTTTTTGCAAGCTCGAGGCTGTCGTCTTTCCAATAATGGGTTTCTATCCCGTGTATAGACGAGTTTTCCGCCGCATTTATGTGCAAGCTGACGAAAATATCCGGCGATTTTGCGTTCGAAAACGTCGTTCTGTCCGAAAGCGAGACGTACGTGTCGTCGGAACGCGTCATATAAACCGTCGCGCCGTTGTCTTTCAAAAGTTTTTCCAGCAAAAGTCCTATCGAAATCGTCAACGATTTTTCCTGAACCTTCGACTGACTTATCGCGCCGGGGTCGCTGCCTCCGTGCCCCGGGTCGAGCACAATGACCTTGCCCGCCAAAATTTTGTCGGACTTTTTAATCGTTGTCGTCGGTTTTTTCGTTTCCTTTTGAACAGGCGTTACGTTGGGGTGCAAAGGCTGTTCTTTCGGCGTTTCGGACTTCGGCTGAGTCGCTTTCGGAATTTTTACGTTCACGACAACTTCTTTTGCATTAAGTGTTTCGAGACATTCCACGGTCGTTCCAGCCGTTAAAGGCACCGAAAATCTTATTCCCGCGCCCGTTTGGACAAATTTCGCCCCGGTTGCCGAACCTTGCGAGTTCAGCCCCGCAATATTGCCCGAAACCCCGTTATGCATTGTTATGTCAAACGTTGAGGCGTTTCTTTTCACCGAAATCACGACCGGATTTGAAAACTTAAACGAATATCTTCTCACATTCGCCGAATACTCACTCGCATACTCGGTTTTGAACGACAACACCGAAGCGTTCGAATTGTAAAGCTTCACATTGTTTACCCGCTCGTCGTGCGCCAAAAGTATGTTTTGCAAATCTCCGGAATAAACGGGCTGCCATTTTTCGGGAGTCGGCGAAGTTACGACGATTCTTGCCTTTGTGGGCTCAAACTGCGCGATTTTAACCGTTTCGGTCTCCGAAATTTTCAAAGTCTTATTTTTAATATTTTGAGCAACGACCGCATTCGGGATGTCAAACGCGACTCGCGAGGGATTAGTCAAATATATCGGTTTTTCAATGTTTATGACCCCCGAACCTATCAACAAAACGTTCCCCGATTTCACGGCGATATTTTGTGCAAAATACCTCGAAATAAGCTTGGATTCCTTTATCGGCGGGCGCAATCTGACGGGCTCGTCTTGAGGAACGCTCTGCCCGTAAATTTTTCCGATATCGGACAAAACATCGTCCTTGAACGTCGTTTTCGGCAAAGGAATTTCCTCGTAAACCCGCACTTTTTCAAGGTAATCGTACGAGCTTATTTTGGTTTCGCGATAAATCGGAACCAAAAAATTTTGCTTCGAAACGGGCTTGCCGAGCTCGATTATCAGGCTTCCTCCGCCAGGCGATATCATCTTAACCGCCGAAGCATCGGGCTTTTGAGCAAACGTCAAAACAATTCTGACTTTTGCGGGATTTGTCGAAAATTGAGAAATTTTAAATTTCGACAACTTTCCGTTTTCAAAGTTATAAGTAGCCTGACCGCGTTTCAGAACGGCGTTTTCGATATCCCAATAAACTCTGTCGGGATTGGACAAAACGCCCTTTTTGACCGTCGGAACGGTCGTATAGTTGTCGGTCGCCATAAAAATCAAATTGTCCGATTTATCGAACGCAATGTCCTTTATCCCCAAATTTTCGGCATATACGGGCAATGCAAGCATAAATAAAAATATTAAAACAAATTTTAAAAACTTCATCATAAATAAATAATACTTCATTTTCGAAATTTTTCAATTTTGTAAAAATTTGTCAACCGAAAATTTTTACGAAAATTAAAATTTGTGATAAAATACGGTCTATAATGAAACTCCGACGAGGCTACCGCGTTTATGATAAAATTTATCGGCGAATGTATTATAAATTTGATAGAAGCTCTCAAATACACATTTGACGGGCGAGTCAGGTTCAAATCCGTTTTGAGCAGCGCGGCACAAATCGGCTGTGACTCAATGCCGATGGCACTTACAATCGTTTGTATCGCTGCTGTCGTAATCTCGTTGCAGGTTTCAAAACAATTTTTGCTCTCGGGCGCGGAAAATTACGTAGGCGGATTTTTGGCAATCGCACTTATCAGAGAATTGGCTCCCGGCTTTGCGGCGCTTGCAATTTCGGCTCGCGCGGGAACGGCGGTAAGTGCGGAAGTCGCAAACATGAAAGTTACCTCGCAAATCGACGCAATCAAAGTTTTAAAGGTCAACCCCGTCGGATATTATTTTGCACCGCGGATTTTGGGCGCGGCAATCACTGTGCCGTCGATAATTTTGCTCGCCGAGCTCATCGGAATTATCGGCGGCATGGTTGTATCGTACCTGGTTATCGGGCTTCACCCGCTTCGATACATTCACTCCGTTTGGCTCTGGCTGAGCCTCAAAGACCTTTTCATAAGTCTGCTTAAAGGGGTAATTTTCGGTGCATTGATAGCGGACATCTGCGCTACGCAAGGTTATTCGACCGAAGGCGGCGCAAAAAACGTCGGAATTTCGACAACCGAAGCAGCGATAAAAGCAACAGTTTTGCTGCTTTTCACCGATTTAATCATCGCTTTGCTGTTTTACTGTTATGTTTAAATCTTCTTCAAAAAGTTTTGCGTATCTGGAAAACTGGTAAAATGTGTGCATGCCCGCCATAATGAAGCCCAAAACGCCGTCTTTATACCCTTTTTTGCCTATGTAGATTTTCAGAAATTCGAGGCATGGTCTGAAAATCAGCGTCGATAATTTAAATTTTTTGCCGCGCTCTTTAAATCTGGGCTGTTCGAGGTCGGTATAACGGTTGATTTTCTCGATATAAGCCGAAAACGAAGGGATATGCATGTGTTTCAGCGCCAAATCTTTACGTTTCGGGCTTATTGCGAAGTCTTTGCCTTCGACGGTCGAGACCATGCCGTGAATACATGTCGCGTAAGTCGCGCACCCCTTTTTCCAGAAGCGTTTCACCCTCGTTCGGTACATGCAGTTCAGAGGTCTTCCCAATACGTAATCCTGAACAGGGAACGCCAAAGTCGTGTAACCGTCGGTGTTTTCGGTAAATTTTTCGAGCTCGCGCAACAATTTTTCGGGAACGATTTCGTCCGTATCGACAACCAAAATCCAATCGCCCGTTGCGTGCGAAATACAAAAGTTTCGGGCGGCTTCGGCGTAGTTCGCGCGTTCGTGAAAAATGACCTTTGCGCCGTACCGACGGGCAATTTCGACGGTTTTGTCATCGGAGTACATATCGCAAACTATCGTTTCGTAGAGCCCTGCAACTGATTTCAGGGTATCTTCGATTGTTTTTTCGGAATTGAAAGAATTGATACATACGCTTATTTTTGACATAATTCACCGACTTACAAGTTTTTCTCCGATTTTAACATGTTAAAGAAAAAAATCCACTTTTTTCAGTATTGATTTATTTTATGAAAACATTATATAAATATCAGAGGGGAAGACTCGTCTTCTTCCGAAAAAAGAGAGGAATGCGTAAAATATGGGAATAGCAGCATCGCAAGCCAGGTTTCTCGGGCTCACGGCGCGAAAAACCAACATCGAATACGAAGGACAACAGGTCAACCAACAACGTACGGCACTCGCAAACGAAAGCGCAAACGCCTACAATCGTTTGTATACTTTGACCGTCCCGACGCCTCCGAGTGTTACGGATTTTTACAAAAACGAATATACCTATTCGTACGGCGGAAACGTCTACACGATAGGTTCGTTCAAGCCTTCGGAGACCAACCCGGGCACATACGAAATCGAGGTCAATTCGACCGAAACGACGTACGTTCCTTTTGCGACGGCACACCAAAATTCTTCGATTTATCAAAACGGAAACAAGCTTTATATTTCGACGGGGAACTCGATTGCGGAAATATCGAAAGAAGCTGTCTCTAAGCCCGATATCAAGGAAAAATACGGGCTCGACAGCGATCAATTTTACGTTTACACAAATTCGCAAAACAATACTTCTTACTACATTTCCGAGGCGAAATACAAAGAATACACGCAACAGCTGCCTTACGCCGGTGAAGTCGACGATTATTATTACGCGGGACAAACCGTCAACGTAACAAAAAAATACGACAACGTAACGTTAAATTTCGACGAAAACGGAAACATAAAAGACGCAACCATTCCCGACCAGGGAGGAACCGCTCTTTCGGTCACGACGAACTCGGTAAAGGACGAAGAAGCCTACAACCAGGCGATGAAAGACTATCAAAAGCAACACGACGACTACGACAAGGAAATCGCGGAAATCAACGCCGAGACCGAAAAAATTCAGCAACAGGACAGGTCGCTGGAACTTCGGTTAAAGCAGCTTGATACCGAACGCGAAGCCGTTCAAACGGAAATGGATTCAATAAAAGAAGTTATCAAAAAGAACGTGGACAATATTTTCAAGGTCTTTGCTTAACGAAAGGAGCGGTCTATGAGTTATAAAAACGACAGTTATCTGGTAATATCAAACAAGTACAGCTCCGCTTCGGGAGCGGCAAAGGCGGTATTGTTCGAAACGTACGACAAATTGCGCGACATCACGACAAGCGGCTCGTCGGTCGACGGAGCGGGATTCGGAACCGCGGGCAACTGGCTCTGGAACATCGCAAGATTTATCGCACCGAGCTCGTTTATGTCGGTCATGGGCGGAAACACAACGTTCAACATCCCCGGAACCTCCTACTGGAGCCCCATTTCGGGCGGAACATCCGCCGTTGACGGAGGCAACTCCGCTTTCGGTATCGGCGAACTCGGAAGCTACGTCGGGTTCCCGAGCGGCGCCGCCTCGATTTTGAGCGGATTCGGCGGTTCGTCTTCAAGCTACCTCACGGGTGCGGCGGCGGGTCTGACTACGGCTGCCGACATCGCGGGCATGGCAGGCATCAACGCCGCCGCGTACACAAGCGGAGTCGCTTCGGGGTACGGATACGCAAACAGCCTTGTTATCCCGACCGCGGGTATCATCTCGGGCTTGGGAGGAATTTTACAGGCTATTTCACCCTACTGCGGAATTTACGGCATCGCCGGAAACATCGTCGGCAATCTTATGCAGGGCACGGGAAGCGCGGCTCTTGCGGCTTACAGCAACGTTGCTTCGAAAATTCAGTCGAACGCCGACGTTATTCTCGAAAACAAGGTCAAAAACATTGAAACCGTCGTAAAAATGCTCGACGCGCAAAACGATGTCGTCAAAAAAATGCTCAAGAGCGAAATGGACGGCAACAAAGAAGCAATCAACAGCATTACGGGAGGATAACCCTCTTCTTCGGAATTTTAATCGGTCGAAACATTGTAAAGATTTTGTAATATTCAAAAAAGTATTGTTAAAGTTTTTTTGTTTTTTGCCGACATGATAGTCGGTAAGACTCATAAAGCAAAAAGGAGTTGACAGACATGGGCATGGCAGCATCGCAAGCCAGATTTCTGGGCTTGACGGCAAGAAAATCAAACGTTGAATATGAAGGGCAACAGGTAAACCAACAGCGTACCGCATTGTCGAACCAATCGGCAAGCCTTTACAATCAGCTTTTGGCGCTTTCCGTACCGACTCCGCCCGATATCACGAACTTCTACAACAGTGAATACACCGTCTCTTACGCGGGCAGAACCTACACCCTGACGGACATGGTTCAAAACGATGACGGAACCTACACGGCGAACTTCAGTTACACCGATGTTCTTGACTCTCCGCACACCGACTCCGAACTTACCAAACGCGACATCGACAAAATCGAATGGAACGCGGACAAAAACGGCGGGAACCTTTGGAAAGACGGCAACTGCTACGAATTGAAGCAGGTTATGAACGGTACGTTGCTCGAATATATGCAAAACATCGGCACCGCTAACGACCAAACCGCAAATTCGTTCTACACGTACACCGACGACAAAAAAATGACGCACTATATTCAGGCGGAAGAACTGCAAAACTTCGACGACGGAAACTTGGAAACCGTTATGCAGTATGCGTTTTCGTCAAGCAGCTACACAAAAACCGTTTCGTTCGACGGACTTACCCCCGCGGACTGGACGACCGATAAAAACGGCAACTACACTAGCATTAAGCTCAAAGGGTTGACGGGAAACGAAGAACCGCTTGCGGTTTCGGCGGAAAAAGTTTGCGACGAAGTTGCGTACAACGCTTCGATGAACGAATACAACCTCGAATACGCGGAATACGAAAAGACGATGGCGAACATCAACGCAAAAACCGAGGTTATCCAACAACAGGACAAAACACTCGAACTGAGACTGAAACAGCTCGACACCGAACGAAACGCGCTCGAAAACGAAATGGAAGCGGTTAAGAGCGTCATCAAGAAAAACGTCGACAACACATTCTCGATATTCAAGGGCTAAAAAAGAACTCCATTAATTCCTTACATATCCCTACGATAGCACATATCGTAAATCTTACCGAACCGGCACCGCCGGTTTTTTATTTTGCAAAATTGCCCGCGCGAAGGTTTTTACGATATAATAAGAAGGCGAAGGGCACTTATGTTTATTTCGAAACTCGAGCTTTATAATTTCAGGAACTACGAAAAATTCGGCATAAATTTCGACTGCGACAAGTCGCTGATTGTCGGCAAAAACGCCTGCGGCAAAACGAATTTGCTCGAATCGGTCAAATATTTGACGGATTTGACATCGGTAAAAGCGAAGCAGGATTGCGAAATGATAAAACAGGGCTGCGATTTTGCGAGAATAAAAGGTGAATTTTCGCGCGACGGCGGAAATTTTTCGGCGGAGGTCGTGATAAACCCGCCGAAGCGAAAGATTTTAAAAATCAACGAAGTAAAACAGGCAAAAACCGCAGATTACCTGACCGGGATGTATTCGGTAAGTTTCACGACGCCCGACCTCCTTTTGCTCAGGGGTTCGCCCGAGGACCGCAGAAATTGGCTAAATTCGGCTATCGGAGGAATTTACCCGGCGTATCGCGACCGACTCGCAAAATACAATCGGGTCAGGCTCCAAAAAAACAATTGCCTGAAAGAGTTTCCGCCGAACAGACAAATGCTCGACGTTTGGAACGAACAACTCGCCGTGTGCGGAACAAACGTCATCCGCCTCAGATTGTTGTACCTGAAAGAGGCGGAGAAATTTTCGGCGCTTATGCACTCGAAAATTTCTCCTTCGGAAAAGCTCACTCTTAAATACGAAACCACCCCCGGAATTTTGACCTCGGACGACATTTCGCCCGAGACAATTTTAAAAAATTTCCGCGAAACCCTGCACAAACACAAAGAAGAGGAAATCGCCCGCGGTCGTTGCATTGTAGGACCTCACACCGACGATATTTCTTTTTTCGTCAACGGAAGCGACGCAAAAAAATTTGCGTCTCAGGGGCAGCAAAGAACTGTCGTTTTGGCACTCAAACTTGCCGAAACCGAAATTATTTCGGCAAAATCGGGGTATAACGCGATTATTTTGCTCGACGACGTTCTCGCCGAACTCGACAACGTTCGACAAACTTTTTTGCTCAACTGCATAGAAGAAAAGCACCAGACGATAATTACGTCGGTCGACACGCTGCATTTCGACAAGCGATACCTCGACAACGTCAAGATTTACAACCTTCCCGAGCTTTTAGGCTAAAGCCCCGGTTTTATTTTTTTTGCGGCATACAAAAACGGAGTATCGAAAATCGCAATCACAAATTTCAGCAAATACGTCGAAATAAAAAGCTTAAACAACGTTTCCGCCCCGAAAACGCCCGAAAAACCGATATAAGTAAACAAAAAAGTATCGATGGTCTGAGCGGTCATCGTTGCGCCGTTATTTCGGAGCCACAAAAATTTGTCGCTCGGCAACTTTTGTTTTATCAGCTCAAAAAGCTTGATATCAACGGTGTTCGACACAAAATACGCAAACATGCTCGCAAAACATATTCGAGGAGTTATCGTGAACAAAACTTTCATCGATTTACCCGCAAAATCCGATGAATTGGGCACATACAACAAATCGATTTGAGTCATTACCGTGAAAACCAACAACGCGAAAAACCCGATAAAAACGCCTTTTTGCGCGGATTTTGCCCCGTACTTCTCGCTCAAAATGTCCGTCGCCAGAAAAATCGTCCCGTACGTCACGTTCCCGAGAGTTTGAGGCATCGAAAATATATCGACGCACTTCAAAACCTCGATATTCGCGATTACGGTTGCTATCGCAATCCACGCGTACACGCCGTACTTTCCGAAAAATTTGTACGCCGCAACAACCGTAACAAAATTTGTCAAAAGTGTTACGAAAAAAAGCACTTCGTTCATCGGGAAATTAGTCCTTTTCGGCTAAAGCCGCTCTGACCTTTTCTTCGACTTCCGCAAGAACTTCGGGATGAGCTTCGAGGTAATCCTTCGCCTTATCGCGACCCTGTCCGATTTTGTCTTCGCCGTAGCTGAACCACGAACCCGCTTTTTTGATAATGTCGAAATTGACCGCCATATCAAGAATACAGCCGGTTTTCGAAATCCCTTTTCCGAAAATTATATCGAATTCGGCAATTCTGAACGGCGGAGCAACCTTATTTTTGACGACTTTGACTTTAACTCTGTTTCCGATTTCCTTGTCGTCTTTTTTCAAAGTTTCGATTCTTCTGATATCCAAACGAACGCTTGAGTAGTATTTCAAAGCATTTCCGCCCGTCGTGGTCTCGGGGCTTCCGTACATCACGCCGATTTTTTGACGCAACTGATTGATGAAAATTACCGTCGTATTTGTTTTTCCGACAATCCCCGTCAATTTACGCAAAGCCTTCGACATCAAACGAGCCTGAAGCCCCATTTGTTTGTCTTCCATCGCACCTTCGATTTCGTCTTTCGGAACCAACGCCGCGACGGAGTCGACGATTATCACGTCAACCGCGGACGAACGAACCAATTCCTCGGTAATTTCAAGCGCCTGCTCACCGGTGTCGGGTTGAGAAATCAGCAACTCGTCAATGTTTACGCCCAAATTGCGCGCGTACTCGGGGTCAAGAGCGTGTTCGGCATCCACGAACGCCGCAATCCCGCCTTTTTTCTGGCATTCCGCAACAATGTGCTGAGCCAACGTCGTTTTCCCGGAACTTTCGGGGCCGTAAATTTCGATAATTCTTCCGCGAGGAACACCGCCTATTCCGAGCGCAATATCAAGAGAAAGTGCGCCGGTGGGAATGGATTCCGTCGCAACGGCGGGTCTGTCGCCGAGCTTCATTATCGAACCCTTTCCGAAATCTTTCTCGATTTTTTCTATCGCAAGCTTAAGCGCCTTCTCTTTTTGCTCCGAATTTTCGGGCTTCACGAGAGTTTTCGCCGAAGCTTTTTTTGATGACTCTTTTTTTTCTTCCGTTGCTGTCATATCTATCCCTTTATACACCTTTTTCTTATATTTTACACGAAAAACTTTTCAAAATCCCGTTTGTTACAAAAAGTTCAACAAACGATTTTTCCGACCACGTCCGCAATTTTTCGAACCTCGCCGAGCAGTTTGACGAACTCGTCCGGGTACAACGACTGAGCGCCGTCACACAAAGCCTTCTCGGGATTGCAATGAACCTCGGTTATCAATCCGTCGCAACCTGCGGCAACAGCGGCTTTCGACATCGGAGCGACCTTGTCCCGAAGTCCCGTTCCGTGCGAAGGATCAATCAACACCGGCAAATGCGACAATTTTTTAACCACGGGAATTGCGCAAATATCAAGCGTGTTCCGCGTTATCGTTTCGAATGTCCTTATCCCGCGCTCGCAAAGCATGACCTGTCTGTTTCCGCCCGAAAGCACGTATTCGCCCGCCATAAGCCATTCTTCGATGGTCGCTGACATTCCGCGTTTTATCAAAACCGGTTTGTCGACTTTTCCGAGAGCCCTCAAAAGGTTGAAATTTTGCATATTTCGCGCACCGACCTGCAAAATATCGACATATTCGCACATCATCGGAATTTGCGAAATTTCCGTAACCTCCGAAGCCACCGCCATTTCGTACTTATCTGCAACTTTTCGAATTATTTTAAGCCCGTTTTCGCCGAGTCCGCTGAACGAATACGGTGAAGTTCGAGGCTTAAACGCCCCTCCGCGCAAGACTTTCACACCTGCTTCGGCAAGTCTTTCCGCGGTTTTTTCGACCTGTTCTTCGGTTTCTATCGCGCAAGGTCCCGCGATTATTCCGGTATATTTTCCGCCGAACCGACACCCTTTGACCTCAATCACTGTGTCCTCGGGCTTGAACGTCCTGCTCGCAAGCTTATACCCGGATGTAATTTTAATGACTTCGCGAACACCGGGCAAAAGCTCGATATCGCGCCTGTCGATTACGTTTCCTCCGACCGCACCGATTACGGTTTGTATTTCGCCCCGCGAAACATGCGCCTTAAATCCTTTGCTTTCGATAAATTCGACAACCCGAGCAAGGTTTTCCTCGGTTGCGGAAGGCTCCATTACAATAAGCATGCTACTTCTCCGCCGTTTCGATTAAATCTTTTTCGATTTTTGACAAAACTTCGTCGACGTTTTCGGAAGTTTTGCCCGCACCCTGAGCGAAATCGGGTCTTCCGCCGCCTTTTCCGCCGAGAGCTTTCGCCGCTTCGGAAACGATTTTTCCCGCATTCACGCCTTTTTTGACGAACACGTCGTCAACGCGAACGCATATTGCGGATTTTTCGGGACTGATTGTCGAAATAACGACAACCGCGGACTTTCCGAGTTTGTCCGCCAAAGTTTCGACCGCGGTTTTTATCATATCCGCGCCGACACCGTCGACCTTGCAAACCAAGATTTTACCGTCATTTACGGCTTTTGCCGCGGACAAATTCGAAAGAATTTTTTGTTTGACGCTTTCTTCCTTCAATTTTTTGAGCTCGGCATTCAAAACTTTGTTGTCTTCGGTCAACTTTTCGATTTTTTCGTCGATTTGGTTGACGGGAACCTTAAATTTGTGAGCCAATGCATCGAGCGCATCCGATTTTTCGGTCAACAAATTAATCGCCGAATCGGCACAAACCGCAAATATTCTGCGGGTTCCCGCCGAAATCGCGCTTTCCGAAACTATAACGGAAAGTCTGATTTCTCCCGTCGATTTCACGTGCGTTCCGCCGCAAAGCTCTTTCGAAAAATCGCCCAGACAAACCATTCTGACTTCGTCTTCGTATTTTTCGCCGAACAGCGCCGTCGCACCCGATTTTACAGCGGTTTCGACATCAGTAACCAAAGTTGATTGCTTCAAATCTTCGGCAATTTTTTCGTTCATTATTTTTTGAACTTTTTTGATTTCGTCTTTCGTCAAAGCGCGAGAGAACGAAAAGTCAAATCTCGTGCCGTTTTCGTCAACCCAAGACCCGGCTTGTTTGACTTCGTCGCCCAAAACCTCGACCAACGCAGCCTGCAAAAGGTGAGCGTTCGAGTGGTGAATTGCGATATTTTTGCGTCGTTTTTCGTCAATTTCGGCGCGAACATCCGCCCCGACGGCGATTTCGCCGTTCACCAAATTACATCTGTGAACGTACAATTTATTGACTTTGAAAGTATTCAAAACTTCAAGTTTTAACGTATCGTTTTCGATAACGCCGGTATCGCCGACCTGACCGCCGCATTCCGCGTAAAAAGGCGTTTTATCGAGAATTACGTCGACAAATTCGCCGGCATCGACGGTTGCAACGATTTTCGCATCGGTTTTATACTCGTCGTAACCCGTGAAAACGGTGCTTCCCTTTTCGTTTTCGATATTTACGTACACAAGATCGTCGGTCAGACTGATTTTTTGCGTTGCCGCTTTCGCACGTTCTTTTTGCTCTTTCATCGCACGAGCAAAACCTTCCGTATCAACCTTCAAGCCTTTTTCGCCCGCAATTTCGACCGTCAGTTCGAGCGGGAACCCGAAAGTATCGTAAAGTTTAAACGCGTCATCGCCCGAAATATCTCCTTTTGCGGTCAAATCTTCAAGCAGCTTGTATCCTCTGTCCAGAGTCAACTTAAAGCGTTCTTCCTCTTTTTTGACAACAGACTTGATTTTTTCGGCATTTTCCGCCAATTCGGGATACGCGCCCTTGTAATTTTCAATAACGGTATCGACGATTTTGTAAAGGAACGGTAAATCCGTGCCGAGAATTTTCCCGTGACGCAAAGCTCTTCTCAAAATCATTCTGAGAACGTAATTTCTGCCTTCGTTGCCTGGAACGACGCCGTCGCTTATCATAAACGTTACGCAACGCGCGTGGTCGGTAATAATTCTGATGGAAATATCCGTTTTTTCGTTTTTATTGTATTCCGCGCCGGTAATTTCGCAAACTTTCTTAACAATCGGTTGCAGCAGATCGGTATCGAACGTCGACCGCTTGCCTTGAACGACCATTGCGATTCTTTCGAGCCCCATTCCGGTATCGACGTTTTTCTTGTCGAGCGGCGAGCGATTGCCTTCTTCGTCCTGAAAAAGCTCGGTAAACACGAGGTTCCAAATTTCGACCCATCTGTCGCATTCACAGGTTGCAATTCCGCAATCGTCGGAGCATTTAAGGTCTTCGCCCAAGTCATAGTGAATTTCGGTGCAAGGTCCGCACGAACCGGTCGCTCCCGGAGGTCCCCAGAAATTGTCTTTTTTCCCTTTTCTGATAACTCTTTCGGGCGGAATTCCGACGTCTTCAGTCCAGATTTTAAAAGCTTCTTCGTCGGTTTCGTAAATGGTAATCCAGAGTCTTTCGGGGTCTAAATGTAAATAATTTGTTACAAAATCCCAACTCCAGGGAATAACTTCTTTTTTGTAATAATCGCCGAACGCAAAATTACCGAGCATTTCGAAAAACGTATGGTGGCGGGGAGTTCTTCCGACATTTTCGATATCGGAGTCCTTTCCGCCCGCACGCGCGCATTTTTGGCAACTCGTGGCTCTTGCGGGCTCAAACGGAGGTTTTTCCAGCCCCAAATAGTACGGAATAAATTGAAGCATGCCCGCCGTGGTGAGCAACACGGTCGGATTGTCGGGAATCAACGACGAACTTTTTACCACCGTATGGTTGTGTTTATCTTTAAAAAAGTCCAAAAACGCCTGTCTTATTTGATTTCCTGTCAATACTTCCATTATTTTCCGCCTTTATTTAAAAAAATTTTTTACCCGAAAATTATACCGCAAACACAAAATTTTTTCGATTTTTGCCGAAAGATGTAAACTTTTGTTGACAAAACTCCTCAAAGGGGGTACGCCGAAGAGCCGGAGAGGGCTCTTCGGATTGATAATAATAATACCTTTTATTTTGCGGATTTGTCGATAATTAAGATTGCGTCTTCGCGTCCGATATCTTTTTTGCAATATTCGCGAATCGTTTTGATGAAATTCTCTTTCATCTCGCCCTCTTTTGCGGTCACGACAACCTGCTTGTCGGGATGAGCTTTAAAATACTTTTTGATTTGACCTTTAAGCCCGTCTTGTTTCCATTTAACCTCAGGACACTGAATTCTTAGTTTCGGCAAAATTATTTGTTTTAAATATATTAAAGAAGTTGAATAGGTAAAGTTTTTTTTCAAAGCCCCTTCCAACGTCAAATTGTTATCTGCATACATATATACTTTTATATGTTCCGTAGCGGTAGCAGGGCTTAAACCCAATAACGCAGGCATTTTTAAATAAGTTTCCAACGTTTTTCCTCGGGTTAATCCCATACCGGCAAATTCTTCAACCAACCCGTTTACGTTATTTTCAACTGTTTCGGGATCTCGACAGAATAACGCAGGTGTTTTAAAACATGCTTTCATCACAGATTCACGAGTTACCCCGTCTTCTTCAAACCGCTTAACAAGCCCGTTTATGTTAGATTCAATTGATTCCGGATCTCGACAAAATAACACGGGTGCCTTAAAGCATGCTTTCACCATCGCTTCACGGGTTACTCCGTCTCCTGCAAACCTTTCAACAAAACTGTTCACCCTCGCATCAACAGTTTCAGGATTTTGATAGAATAACGAAGGTGAATTAAGACATGCAGCCACAATATCTTTTCGCTTTACATCTCCTGTCGCAAACTTTTCTACCAATCCGTTTACATTCACCTCGACTGTTTCGGGATCGCAAGTGAGCAACGAAGGTGCACTAAGACATGCTCCCACTATATTTTTTCGCTTTACATCTCCTGTCGCAAACTTTTCAACGAAACCGTTTACCCTCTCTTCGACAGTTTCAGGCTTTTGATAAAATAATTTTTCTTGTTCGGCACATGCCGGCAGGTATTTTTCAAGAGTTACTCCGTCTTTTTTAAGCCTTTCGACCACACCTTTCACATTTTTTTGCGCCGTCAACGAAAGTTCTTTAAACAACTTCAACAAATCTTGAAATTTGTAATTTTTTTGATTGGTCAAAGCTCGCATTTTTGCGAAAGTTTCAATATTCGTCGCACCAAACGAAAGTTGATACCGATAATTCGGCATTTTATTCAAATCGATTGTCTTTGAGGGCAATTGTTTCCTGTTTATCGGGTTTGTCGCAACCGCCGCCTTGCTTTGAGATCCGAAATTGCGGTTTATCGAGATACCGCTTCCAAAAAATATATTCATATCGCTCCTTTTCTTGTTCACATATCCGGGGTTAAAAATTCGGTCGTCGAACCGATTGCCGAAAGTTACCGAAAAATGCCGACTTTCGGGCACCCGCTACGAGCAAAAACACCGCCCGCGACTCAAAAACATTTCGTTTCGACTTCAATTCATACCCATGCCATCGAGATTTCTTCAAAAAAATTGTACAACAAACAAATTTCCCGATACCGATTTTTTAAAAGTTTGTAAAAAATTGTAACAATTCGCAGCCAAAACCGTCGAAATTTGGACGAGGAGAGACTCGAACTCTCACGCACTGGGCGCCGGTTCCTAAGACCGGTGCGTCTACCGTTCCGCCACTCGTCCGCTCGCCCGAATATACCGGCAAAAAACCGAATTGTCAACATCTTTTTGCCGCCGTCTCCCGTGAAAACGCAAGAATGCAAACCTTCAAAAACCCCGACCGGCGATAATTTCAAATTTTTACAAAATCATACGGCTTCAACCCCTGTTTTGAAGCAACATAAAAAACAAGGAAGACTACTCAAAACCTGCCGAAAAGAACAAAACACCTCATCGGAAACCAAAACGAGCAGGTAAATACCGGGAAAGTTTTGTAATCAAGCAAAAAACACGTCAAAATCAGAAAAATACCGTCACCCGCATAATCAATAAAAACAAAGCTTCACGCCGCATTAAAAAATCGGGATGCCGGGACTTTGAACCTGCGACCCCCACGACCCGAACACGGTGCGCTACAAAGCTCAAAATCCTGTCTTTTCGCTCTTTTTTTCGGCTTGTTTTAATTTACAACGGTTCGCTCTCGCTCACCTTGTGCGCTACTTCCCGATTTTGATTATTTATTTGTCATTTCCGTGCAATTTTCTTTTGAATTCTGATGAATTCTTTTGTAAATGAGTGGGGAAATACCGGGG